>CAKTZR010000007.1 GCA_934636105.1 uncultured Clostridia bacterium | reverse complement strand
GGCGAGGAAAGTCACACCTGCGGTGACCACGGCTGTGGCAAACATAGCCGCCATTACGGAGGCGAGTGCAATCATCTATTCGCTGATGGAAACGGCAAAAGCCAACAGCCTGCGGCTGGATGACGATCTGCTTCATCTGCTCAGCATATCGCCTGAGCGCGCGGAGCGGAACAAGGACTTTGAGGTTGATGATTTGCTCCCTTGGTCAGAAGAAATGAAGTCGTGGTTCTCGGCAGTGTGAGTGTTGGGAACCACGGCTTTTTTGTGTCGGGGGATTATTGGGCGGTTACCCTCTATTGACTGACCGCCGGGGCGAACGCCACCATTAAGGCCGGAGTAATGACTGGACGAGTATGTCCAGCATTATTTCGGCTTTTTTCATCCTTTGACTGCGGCTCAAAGCCCAAAAAAGAAGTTTTTCAAATATCTCATTAGGTGCGACCTTTGTTTTCTATCATGAAGCTACCAAAGCGAAAGGGGGGTGGAAATGCAGAGTGCGCTCGACAGGCGGCAGGCGATGCTGGAATTGCTGTCGGATCGGCGACAGGAAACCGTCGCCAATCTCATGTCAGAATTCGGCGTTAGTCGCTGCACTGTCCTTCGGGATATCGAGACGCTCAGCTGCTCCGCACCCATCTTTACGGTACAGGGAAACGGCGGCGGTGTTCGTGTCGCGGACGGATACTACTATGGCCGCCGCTACCTGCACAGTGATTAGGAAGCTCTGCTTCGCAAGCTCATGCCCGGACTGCAGCCGGATGAGCAAAAAACGATGCAAAGCATCCTGACCAGCTTTGGAATGCCGAAGGTACCAGCCTGACGCTGGTGCAGAAAGGAAAGAATATGAGCAAAATCAAGCTCCTTCTGGATGTGGTGCAGGATGTACGTGCTTTGGCAGATAGCCTTCAGGCTGTTGCGGATTTCATTCAGTTAGGCACGGCATCGCCGGAGGAAACGCCTGCACAGCCGGTTGACAGTACGCCGCCCAAGCACACCGCGCATCAGATCACCATCGATCAGGTGCGCACGCTGCTGGCTGAAAAGAGCGGCGAGGGTAAGACGCAGGCCGTCAAGGCGCTGCTGTATAAGTACGACGCGGGCAAGCTCTCCGGGGTGAAGCCGGAGGATTACGCCGCGCTCATGGAGGAGGCAAGGAAACTGTAATGCCGGATACACACGCAAGATTTTCTCCCTCGGCGGCCAACCGCCGCATCCATTGCCCGCCTTCCCTGCTGCTGGAAGAACAGTTTGAAGAGGGCGAGAGCGTATACGCCGCCGAGGGCACGGCGGGTCACGCGTTGGCCGAGCACCTGATTCGCAAGCACTTAAAGCAGCGCACCACCCGACCCACGTCCGAATACTACAAGGACGAGCTGCTGGAAGCGGTGGACGAGTATGTGTCCTTCGTCATTGGCGAAATTGAGGACGCTCGCCGGGAATGCCACAGCCCCGTACTGCTGGTGGAACAGCGCATCGACGCTTCTGAGTATGTGGACGGCTGCTTCGGCACAGCGGACATGGTCATCATCACCGATAAAGTGGCTCACGTCATTGACCTGAAGCTGGGCAAGGGCGTGGAGGTTCACGCGGAGGAAAACCCGCAGCTTATGATCTACGGGCTGGGCGTGCTGCACATGGCCGAGGCGCTCTACGACATCGAAACGGTACGCATGACCATCTTCCAGCCGCGACTCGGCAATTCCTCCACATGGAGCGTTTCGCCCGAATACCTGAAGCGCTGGGGCGACGAAGTGCTCCGTCCTGCTGGTGCGCAGGCGCTCATCGGCGCAGGCGATTTCTCCGCTGGCACATGGTGCCGCTTCTGCCGTGCCCGAACCCAGTGCCGCGCCCGTGCGGAAAGCTATCTGGCGCTGGCCAAGATGGATTTCCGTCAGCCCGCGCTGCTGTCCGACGAGGAGATTTCCGAGATCATCGGCAAGGCGGACGAGCTGTCAAAGTGGGCGGCGGACGTGTACGCCTTCGCGCAGGACGAGGCTGTCAACCACGGAAAGGCGTGGCCCGGCTTCAAGGTGGTCGAAGGCCGCAGCATCCGCAAGTACACGGACGAAGCCGACGTGGTGCAGGCAGCGACCGCCGCCGGTTACAAGGACATTTATAAGAAAACCCTGATCGGTATTGGCGAGATGGAGAAGCTCATGGGCAAGGAGCAGTTCCGCTCCATCCTCGGCCAGTATGTTACGAAACCCCATGGCAAGCTGACGCTGGTGCCGGAATCCGACCGGCGCGAGGCCGTCACTGCCAGCACCGCCCAAGAGGACTTCGGAGGGAAGGGCTTTAGCCCTGACTAACGAGAGCAAATTGAAAACTTGCCGAGTGTAGGTGCGGATTGACTTAAGGCAATTCGCATCCGGAGATTACGGAGGTATGAAGAAGATGAGTAGCTTTTCCAATCCCAAGAAGGTCATGATCCCGTGCCGCTTTTCTTTTCTGCACTGCTGGGCGCCGGACAGCGTCAACGGCAGTGAACCGAAGTACAGCGTCAGCGCCATTATCCCGAAATCCGATACCAAGACGGTCAGCGCCATCAAGGCGGCCATCGAGGTGGCTAAGCAGGAATCCCTGCCCAAGTGGGGCGACAAGGTGCCCCCGAACCTGAAGCTGCCTCTGCGGGACGGCGATATTGACCGCCCGGAGGACGAAGCGTATGCAGGCTGCTATTTCCTGAACGCCAACAGCCGTGAGAAGCCGCAGGTGGTGGACAAGCAGGTGCAGCCCATTCTTGACCAGACCGAGGTGTACTCCGGCTGCTACGGCAGGATCACCGTCACCTTCTATGGCTATAACTCCAACGGCAATCGCGGCGTCGCTGCCGGGCTGGGGAACATTCAGAAGCTCAAGGACGGCGATTCGCTGGGCGGCAGAGCCAAGGCCAGCGAGGAGTTTGAGCCGGTGGACGACGATGAGGATTTCCTCAGCTGACACACGACCGAGGCGGCGGGTTTCCCATGGCGGTATTCCCGCCGTCCTTTTCTATGGAGGTGAACCTCATTGAACTACATCAGCCTTGATATAGAAACCTATTCCAGCATCGATCTGAGCAAGTCGTCTGTGTATCGCTACAGCGAAGCGCCGGATTTTGAGATTCTGCTGCTTGGTTATTCGGTGGACGACAGCCCTGTGCAGGTAGTCGATCTGGCCAGTGGCGAGCGTATCCCGGAAGAAATCCTTGCGGCGCTTACGGATGAGCGCGTTATCAAGTGGGCATTCAACGCCAATTTTGAGCGCGTGTGCCTGTCCCGGTATCTGGGAATGCCGAACGACGAGTTCCTCGACCCGGCACAGTGGCGCTGCACCATGATCTGGTCGGCATACCTCGGCCTGCCTCTGTCCCTGATGGGTGTGGGCGCGGCGCTGGCGCTGGATAAGCAGAAGCTGAGCGAAGGCAAGGAGCTGATCCGCTATTTCTGCCAGCCCTGTGCCGCTACCAAAGCAAACGGCGGTCGTACCCGTAACCTGCCGCAGAGCGCGCCGGAAAAATGGACGCTTTTCAAAGCATATAACCTGCGGGACGTGGAAACGGAGATGGGCATTCAAAAGCGCCTGCGCCGATATCCCGTGCCGGAGGACGTGTGGGAGCAGTACCATCAGGATCAGGAGATCAACGACCAGGGCATCGCCATCGACCGGCAGCTGGTGGAAAGCGCCATTCAGATGGATATGCGCTCCCGCGCCGAGCTGACGGAGCAGATGCAGAAGCTGACCTGTCTCGAAAACCCCAATTCCGTGCAGCAGATGAAAAAGTGGCTGGCTGAGCATGATGTGCTCACCGAAAGCCTCGGCAAAAAGCAGGTGACGGCGCTGCTCAAGGATTGCCCGGAGGAGCTGCGTGATGTGCTCATTTTGCGGCAGCAGCTGGCTAAATCCAGCGTGAAAAAGTATATCGCCATGTGCAACGCTGCCTGTGCGGACGGGCGTGTGCGCGGCGCGTTCCAGTTCTATGGGGCCAATCGCTCCGGACGCTGGGCGTAAAGTGCAGCTGCAGAACCTGCCCCAGAACCACATGGAGGAGCTGGCTGAAGCCAGAGAACGTGTGCGGTACGGCGATTACGATACTATTCAAAGGCGGTATGGCTCCGTGCCGGACGTGCTGTCCGAGCTGATCCGCACCGCCTTTATCCCCGGCGCGGGCAAAAAGCTCATCGTCAGCGACTTCAGCGCGGTGGAAGCCCGCGTGATCGCATGGCTGGCCGGTGAGCAGTGGCGCATGGACGTATTTGAGCGCGGCGGCGATATTTACTGCGCCTCCGCCAGCCAGATGTTCGGTGTGCCGGTGGAAAAGCACGGTGTCAACGGACACCTCCGCCAAAAGGGCAAGATTGCCGAGCTGGCCCTCGGTTACGGCGGCTCGGTGGGTGCGCTGAAGGCCATGGGCGCATTGGAAATGGGCCTGACTGAAGAAGAGCTTCCTACGCTGGTCAGGCAGTGGCGCAGCGCCAACCCGCACATCACCCGGCTGTGGTGGGACGTGGACGAAGCGGTTATGACGGCAGTTCGTGATAAAACCTCCACCTATGCCCACGGCATCCGCTTCCATGTGCAGTCCGGAATGCTGTTCATTCACCTGCCCTCCGGCAGAGACCTGTGTTACGCCAAGCCCCGGATCGGCGAGAACCAGTTCGGCTCTCCGGCTGTGACCTATATGGGCGTGGGCGCGACGAAAAAGTGGGAACGCATCGAGTCCTACGGCTCCAAGTTCGTGGAGAACATCGTGCAGGGCATCAGCCGCGACCTGCTGTGCTACGCCATGCGCACGCTGCGCTGCTGCGATATTGTGGCACATGTTCACGATGAAATCATCCTCGAAGCCGATCCCCGTGTATCTCTGGACACTGTCTGTGAGCAGATGGGCAGAACGCCGCCATGGGCGAAAGGGCTGGTGCTCCGGGCGGACGGCTATGAGTGTGCATTTTACAAGAAGGATTAAGGAGGCGCACATGCGATTTTCAAAATACAACCACGAAGGCTACCATGACCCCACGGTGTACGAGGCGTTCACCGGCATCGAAAAGGAAAGCAGGCAGGAAAAGCAGGCGGTAAAGCAGCTGCGGGCAAGCTATGCCGTCTACCGGCCTATCGTGTATATCTGTTCCCCTTACGCGGGCGACGTAAAGCAGAACATCAGGCGGGCACAGGCGTATTGCCGGTTTGCGGTGCAGAAAAACTGCGTGCCCATCGCTACCCACTTACTGTTCCCGCAGTTCATGGACGACACAGATCCGGTGCAGCGGCAGCAGGCGCTGTTTATGAGCCGGTTGCTGCTCACCAAATGCAACGAGGTTTGGGTGTTCGGCGAGACGATTTCACAGGGCATGGCCTCGGAAATCCGCAAGGCCGAAAGTCGGAATAAGACCATCCGCTACTTCACGAAGGACTGTCAGGAGGTACAGGTATCATGCGAGAACTGAAGATCGCCTACGGCAGCAGCTGCTTTGCCAAGGTCTGGTCGAATAAAACCATCACCTTTGACGCACTGTGCGAGCGGCTGAAGAACACGATTCGCACCCCGGAAACGGTGGAGGAATACCCGAAGCTGTCCAAGGCCGAGCGCGACCGAGCCAAGGACAAGGGCGGCATGGTCGGCGGATGGCTCAAGCAGGGACGGCGAAAAGCGGCCAATGTGGAATGCCGCTCCATGCTGACCCACGACATCGACAGCGCCGATCCGGATTTTCTGGAACGCTATCGGATGCTGAACCAGTGCGCCTCCTGCCTGTATTCCACCCACAGCCACATGCCGGAAGCGCCGAGGTATCGCATCATCACGCCGCTGACGCGGGACGTGTCCCCGGAGGAATATCTGGCGCTGACCCGTCTGCTGGCTAAGGAATGGGGCATCGACTGCGTAGACAGCTGCTCGTACCGGGCGCACCAGCTGATGTACTGGCCCACCACGCCCAGCAACGGCGAGTACGTGTTCGAGCGCTTCGACGGCGCATGGCTCAACCCGGACGCTTTTCTTTCCGTACATCCCGGCTGGCAGGATGTGAGTCTTCTTCCAACTTCGTCCCGTGAGAGCACACTCATCGACCGCCAGCGCAAGCAGCAAGCCGATCCGCTGGAAAAGCCCGGCATCGTGGGCGCTTTCTGCCGGACGTACTCGATTGAAGAAGCCATTGATACCTTCCTGTCCGACGTGTACCAGCCCAGCGCTATGGCAGGCCGCTATGACTATGTGCCTGCGGATTCCTCGGCGGGCGTGGTGCTCTACGACGGCAAGTTCGCTTACAGCCACCATGCCACCGACCCGGCCTGCGGACAGCTGCTCAACGCCTTTGATCTGGTGCGCATTCACAAGTTCCGTGATCTTGACGATAAGGCTTCAGCCGACACAGCGCCCAGTAAGCTGCCGTCCTATAAGGCTATGTGCGACTTTGCGGTGCAGGACGAGGGCGTAAAGAAAATGCTGGCAGAGGATCGTGTGGCACAGGCTCAGGAGGATTTCAAAGAGAACGATAACTGGCAGGCACAGCTGGATTTGGAGCGCAACGGCACCATCAAGGACACCATGGCCAACATCAGCGCCATCCTGCGCCATGACCCGAATCTGCAGGGCATCGTGTACAACCAGTTCAGCAATCTGCTGGATGTGCGGGAAACACTCCCGTGGCAGCAGGTAAAGCCCGGCTGGAGCGATACCGATCTGGCCTGCGCCAAGCTGTACTTCGAGCGCTGCTATGGCATCTGGTCGCCGACGAAATTCAAGGACGCGCTGCTGGCCGTCACCTCTGCGGAGCGGCTGTATCACCCGGTGCGAGATTATCTGGAATCCCTTGTGTGGGACGGCATGCCCCGGCTGGATACGCTGCTCATCGATTACCTTGGTGCGGATGATACGCTCTATGTGCGGGCGGCTACGCGCAAAACGCTGACGGCAGGCGTGGCTCGCATCTATGAGCCGGGCGTGAAGTCTGACTCCATTCTGGTGCTGAACGGCCCGCAGGGCATTGGTAAATCCACCTTCTTTGCCCGGCTGGGCAAGAAGTGGTATTCGGACAGCCTGACCATCGCGGATATGAAGGACAAGACCGCGCCGGAAAAGCTGCAGGGCTATTGGCTGCTGGAGATTTCAGAGCTTGCGGGCATGAAGAAGATGGACGTGGAGACGGTGAAGTCGTTCATTACCCGCACAGATGATAAGTACCGTCAGTCCTATGGTGTGTCCGTGGAGAGCCATCCGCGATTCTGTATCATCGTGGGCACAACCAACAGTGACGGCGGCTTCCTGCGGGATATCACGGGCAACCGGCGCTTCTGGCCTGTGCGCGTATCGGGCGGCGGCAAGCTGCACCCGTGGGATATGAAGGACATTGACCAGATCTGGGCGGAGGCGGTTTATGCCTATCGCAACGGTGAAGAACTGTTCCTCAAGGACGATGTGGCAGCGGAAGCCTATGCCCAGCAGCGAGAGGCGATGGAGTCGGACGACCGCGAGGGCGTGGTGCAGGATTACCTTGACCGGCTGCTGCCTGCGGATTGGGACAAGTATGACCTGTACCAGCGCCGCAGCTATTTTGGCGGCAGCGATTTCGGAACGCCTGCGGAGGGCACAATGCGCCGCGACCGCGTGTGCGCCATGGAAATCTGGTGCGAGTGTTTTGGTAAAGCCCGCGAAGCGCTGAAGAAGGCCGACTCCTACGAGATCGAGGGGATTCTGTATAAGCTGGGCGGCTGGAAAAAGTACGACGGTAATGCCAATGGAAAGATGCGCATTCCCGGTTACGGAGTGCAGAAAGCCTACGTTCGTGTTGCCGATTCGACAACACCGGCTACCTGATTCTTGTTGCCGCTGTAGCCTATGACGGGGATTGGCAACCTGATCAGAAACAGACCAAGCCCACGCCGTTAGGCAAGTTTCCTGCTTTGTTGCCTGTGTTTCCAATATTCTTCTTAAAGGTTGAGAGATAAAGAATAGTAGAAACACAGGCACATATACCCGCGTACACGCGAGAGAAGGTTTAGGGCTTATCGGCAACAGCAATCGGAAACAACCAAAAAAGGAGAAGCGCATGAGAGAGAAAACGGTTGAGCAAAAGCTGGTGGCAGCGGTCAGGCATATGGGCGGTATCGCGCCCAAGTTCGTGTCTCCCGGTTTGGATGGTGTGCCTGACCGCCTGATTCTGCTTCCGGGCGGCAAAGTCGGGTTTGTGGAGTGTAAAGCGCCCGGTAAACAGCTTCGTACCCTGCAGGTACACAGAAAAAGGCAGCTGGAAGGGCTTGGGTTTTTGGTGTACTGCTTGGATAGACCGGAAGCGATTGGAGGGATACTGGATGAAATACTGTGCTCATGATTATCAGGCATATGCGACGGAATTTGTGCTGTCTCATCCGTACTGCGGTCTGATTTTGGATATGGGTCTTGGCAAGAGCGTCATTACGCTGACGGCGCTGTGGGATCTGCTGCTGGATAGCTTTGATGTGGGCTGCGTTTTGGTGATTGCTCCCAAGCGCGTGGCCGAGGACACATGGCCGAGAGAGATTGCCAAGTGGGAACACCTGAAGGGACTGACCTACTCGCTGGTGATGGGCAGCGAAAAGGAGCGCCGGGCGGCTCTTGCCCGGAAAGCCATGATCTATATCATCAACCGGGAAAATGTCAGCTGGCTGGTGGAGCACACCCCATGGCGATTTGACGCGCTGGTGATTGACGAGCTGTCCTCTTTTAAATCCTCTAAGGCACAGAGATTCAAGGCGCTCAAGAAGGTGCGTCCCCTGTGCAGCCGGGTGATCGGGCTGACCGGCACGCCCGCGCCCAATACCCTGATCGACCTGTGGCCGCAGATGTACCTGCTGGACATGGGGCAGCGCCTCGGTCGGTTCCTGACCCACTACCGGGAACGGTTCTTTGTGCCGGATAAGCGGAACCGGGAGATCGTGTACTCGTATAAGCTGCGGGAGGGCGCGGAGCAGAAGATCTATGAGCTGATCGGCGACATCTGCATTTCTATGAAGGCCACGGATCACCTGAAAATGCCGGAGCTGACCATGAACCGGGTGGAGGTACATTTAAGTGCACAGGAACAGAAGCTCTACGATACCCTGAAACGGGAAATGATTCTGCAGCTGCAGGAAGGCGAGATTGACGCGGCGAACGCCGCCGCCCTGTCCGGAAAGCTCCTGCAGATGGCCAATGGCGCGGTGTACGATTCGCAGAGCCGGGCGATCACCATTCACGACCGAAAGCTGGACGCGCTGGAAGATTTGGCAGAGGCCGCCAACGGCAAGCCTGTGCTGGTGGCGTACTGGTTCAAGCATGACCTTGCCCGGATTCAGAAGCGCTTCCCGGAAAGCCGCGTCATCGACACCAGCAGGGACATCTCTGACTGGAACGCCGGGCGCATTTCCATGGGGCTGCTGCATCCCGCATCCGGCGGGCATGGGCTGAACCTGCAGGAGGGCGGATCGACGGTGATCTGGTACGGCCTCACATGGTCGCTGGAGCTGTTCCAGCAGCTCAATGCCCGTCTCTGGCGGCAGGGACAGAGCGCGGGCGCTGTGGTCGTTCACCACATCGTCGCCGTTGGCACACACGACGAGGATGTGATGCAGGCGCTGGAACGAAAGGACGTAGGACAAGCCGCCCTGATCGCGGCGGTCAAGGCACAGATGGAGGTGTCCCATGAGCGTAAGGATTGAAAAGCTGATTGCGGAGTACCCGGACATGGTGCGGGACAGGAAGTGCCTGGCCTACCAGATTGCACACTTTCGAGGGCTATCTGCAGAGGAGGTCATTGAAAGCATGTACACGCCCCAGCAGGACGGCGAGCGCGTGCAGACCAGCAGCCTTTCGGATAAGACGGCGCAGATCGCCATGAGCTACCGCGAACGGCTGAACCAGATGAACCGGGAATGGTACGAGCATCTGGAATGGCGGCTGCGCTGTGTGTCGGACGAGCTGAATTTCTTTGAAAGCGCGATCCGCGCCCTGTCCGGCGAGCTGTCCAGCGTTATGGTCTGTCTTGTGCTGGACGGCATGACATGGGACGCGACGGCGGACGCGCTGCACATGAGCCGCGCCAATATTGGGAAACTGCGCAAGAAAGCCATTTTGGAGCTGGATATGCTCTATGCCCGTCACGATCTGGAAACGACGGCGTATATGCTGGAAACGGAGGGCTGATATGTGCTGCAGAGGGGATATTTATTACGCGGATCTGGGAGCGCCGACCGGCAGCTGCCAGTGCGGCCTTCGCCCGGTGCTGGTGGTCAGCAACGATACCGTCAATGTTCATGCACCCGTCATTACCGTGGTGCCCATTACGTCAAGACACAAGGCCATGTATATGCCGACCCATGTGCTGCTGCCCAAGCAGGCGGTGACGGGGCTGAAGCACACCAGCGTTGCGCTGGTCGAGCAGGTCACCACAATAGACAAGGCGCAGCTCCTAAGCCATGCGGGGCGTGTGCTGGACGATAGCCTGATGGAAAAGGTGGCGCAGGTTTTGCAGCTTCAGCTGGGGATTTTCCCGAAATGGTAGACTAAGAGTAGACTGGTTGTAGACTGACATGAACTGAATTCTGTGGTATAGTGTACCATGCCAACAGTAGACGAGGGGCGGGAAAACATCCCGCTCCTTTTTTGTTGGCCGGGCGGGGCTTTCTCCTTTCACCCGTCCGCTTACATACACAGGGAGGATTGGAAGATGCTGTTTACAAGCGAGCAGGTGTCCGGTGGGCATCCTGATAAAATTTGCGACCAGATCGCGGACGCTGTGCTGACGGACTGCCTGCGTCACGACCCGGAAAGCCGCGTGGCCGTCGAGTGTCTGGTGAAGGAGAACATCATTGTGCTGGCGGGCGAGATTACCTCGGAGCACGTTCCTGATACCGAAGCGCTGGCGCATGCGGTGCTCAGGAAGATCGGTGTGCCCGAAGCCGAAAGCTATGCGACCGCTGCCTTTATTACAAACCAGAGCCGGGATATTGCGCTGGGCGTGGACGAAGGCGGCGCGGGCGATCAGGGGATGATGTACGGCTATGCGACGGATGAAACGCCGGAGCTGATGCCCCTTCCCTTTATGCTGGCGACCCGTGCGCTGCTGGCGCTGCAGGAGCTGCGCTCGCCGCTGCTGTTGCCGGACGCTAAGGCACAGGTCACATTCGATTACGACGCTGGGCGGATCGACACGTTCCTCATCAGCACACAGCACCGTGCGGACGCACATCCCCGGCAGATCGAGGAGACTGTGCGCAACGCCATGGAACAGGCTGCGGCAGCGTACTGCCTGAACACAGATTTCAAAGCGCTAGTGAACCCCACCGGCAGGTTCGTGCTGGGCGGCAGCTTTGCCGATACAGGTGTCACCGGGCGCAAAATCATGTGCGACACATACGGCGGCACAGCGCATCATGGCGGCGGCGCGTTCTCCGGCAAAGACCCCACCAAGGTAGACCGCTCCGCAGCTTATATGGCGCGGAAGATTGCGCGAGACTTCGTGCGCTACGGCTACGCCCGGCGCTGTGAGATTCAACTGGCGTATGCCATTGGGATGAAGGAGCCTGTGTCCGTGAACGTGAACTGCTTCGGTACTGCATCGGTGCCGGAGATACAGCTGGCTCGTATGGCGCGGCGGCAGTACGACCTGACCCCTGCTGGTATCATTTCAACGCTCGACCTGCAAGCGGTCGACTACACGGAAACATCCGCCTACGGGCACTTCGGAAAACCGTGGCTTCCGTGGGAAAAGTAAAGGAGGGTTGGCAGTGTCTGTTACGTTTCGGCAGGGCAAGCAGATTCAGGCGCTGCGAGACAGGAATCTGGATTACCGGGCGATTGCGGCACAGATGGGAATCAGCCGCGATACGGTTCGAAATTACTGTGTCGCGCATCAACTGTCCGGGGTACGCGCCGGGACGGCTTCCAAACCTCCGAAGGTCTGCCTGTGCTGCGGCGCGGAGCTGGTACAGCCCAGCCGTGGACGCAAGCGAAAATTTTGCTCGGACGCGTGCTGCCGGAAATGGTGGTCGGAAAATCCGCAGGCGATTCGCCAAAGCCCGGAGGCGCTCTACGAAAGCACCTGCCTGAACTGCGGGAAGGTGTTCACGGCCTACGGAAACAATCACCGACGCTACTGCTGCCACCCATGCTATATCGAGCACCGATTTGGAAGCTGTGCCTCGGAATGATAAATATGCCTGCATCCGCTTGACTTTTTGCGCCTTCAGAGTGATGAATGGCATACCGAAAGAAAAGGAGGCGTGAATATGAAATTCACCACGACCGCACCCGACCGGCGCACGCTGGTCAAAGCTATTGCAGAGCATACCGGCATGGAGCCGAACTACGCTGGCCCGCCCACGTTCAACTACACGGTGGGCACGATCACCATTGATCGCGAGGGCTATGTCGACGTACCCGACGAACAGGCCACCGATGTGAAAGCGTTCCTGATTTCCAAGGGCTGGATGGAGCCGGAGCCTGAACCGGAACAGCCGCGCATCCAGATTGGCGTACCGGCAAAAGACCTGACAGTGGCGAACATCACAAACCTGATTTACATGCTCTACAGCAAACAGCACCTGTTGGGCAAAGCCCTCGGCACAGCCTGCGTCCGCATCGAGGACGCGGTCATTACCCGGCTGCAGGAATACACGCCGGAAGACCTCGAAGCCTACGCTGAGCTGCTGCGGGATTTCAAAGCGCTGGGCGACCTTGAAGGCTTGGAGCTGGAAGAGGGACAGCTGCGGATGGACTTCCCGATGGCGGAGGACAGTACGCTTTGGATGCTGCTGATGACCAAGATGGTCGCCTTCGCCAAGGCCGCGCACCGCGTATACCCGCAGCGCCAGCAGCCGGAAGCTGAAAAATACTTCATGCGCGGCTGGCTGCTCAGGATGGGATTTGGCGGCTCCGATTTCAAAGCTGCCCGGCAGGCACTGCTCAAGAACCTGAAAGGGTGCAGCGCTTTCCCCGACGCTGAGAAGGCGAAGCGCCATCAGGAGCATTGGGCGGAGATTCGCAGGCAGCACAGGGAAGCGCGAGCGGAGCGGGCTGAAGAAGCACAGGAGGCGACCGAGGACGCTTGCGCCGTGGTTGAAGGGAGGAAGACACATGACTGAGCGCATGGAAAGGCGGTTGCTGGATTTGAAAGCCCGCCAGCAGGCCGGGGAACATATGCTGTGCCCAAGGTGCGGCGCGGACACCATGAAGGAACCGATCCACACCAACGCCCTGAGCCGGGCGACGGATTTGTATGTGTGCGACGCTTGCGGTTCAGTGGAGGCGATGCTGGCCTTTATGAAGCAGGAGTACCCGCTGACCAGCTGGGCGGCGTTCCAGCCGGTCAGGCCGCCGTCCGATTTGGGAGCGCTGCCCGCCGCCGAGGTGCTCCAGCGCGTGTTAAAAGAGCAGGTAAACACACTGATCCACCTGTACCGAATGTGCCGGGACGATCCGAAGAACGGCGGCGAGTACCGCAGCGAGGCATTTGAAAGCTGCCCCGGCCTTACGGAGCTGTGGACACAGCCCTTCTACGCCAAGTATCAAGCGGCAGACGGCGCGGTGATTCTCATGTTCAAGACGGGCGCAGACGGCAGGGTACAGATCGCCGAGTGTGTCATCGACAAGTAAGCGCGACAGGATTTGAAAGCGTCAGGCAATTTGCCCGGCGCTTTTTTCGTCGTGCAGCGCCCGTTCCTTCCTTGCCTGCGTCGCACCCGACGTTGGCGCACGTGCGGCCAAAGCCGCCGAAGTCGAAGCCTTCCCCGCCCTTGATTTGAAAGCCCGACACGCGCCAACGTGCGGCAAACGTGCGCAACAAGAAAAGCCGCCCGCAGGCGGCAATTCTTGATTTGAAAGCTGGCGGCTCAATACCACCAGCCGGTTTGGTAGCTGTCGTTGCTGAAGAGCAGGCCGTGGTCGTCGATGAAGTGTCCGACCGTAGCGACGTACCCGGAGTTGTCCATGATGGCGAACTTGGACTTGGCCAGCTGCCAGATGAGCTCCAGTGTAACCGGGTCTCTGAGGTCGGCCTTCTTGCGGATGATTTTGGAGAGGTAGTCGGTGATGAAAATGGCTGTGTCGCTGTAGCGCTTGTTGTCCGGGTCGGAGGTCAGTTGGATGATTCCGTTGTGTGCGACGCCGCAGCGGCAGGTCAGGTCGAGCGAGCGCATCAGCCTCGGCTGATTTGAGAGCGGGAACGGATGCGTCATGGGCGCGTTCACGCCCGCTTGTGTGCTGATTCGAAAGTGGTAGACCACGCTGTCCTGCGGGGTGAACTGCTCGGCGTGTACCGCCGCGAGGAAATCCTCGATGTTCATGAAGCCTTTGTGTATGGTGACCTTACCGTCGCGGGCGTACATGTAGCCTGCGCCGTGGGGATTGCGCCGGAACATGGCGCGGAGGGTGATGTCGCTGGGTTGGCGAACGCCGGATTTGGAAACGCAAATGATGCACATGATGGTATCCTCCTTCGTGATGGGGTGTGACATTCATCACTCTGTGGGGCGGGAAAGTCAAGCGGTGCCTGTGTTTCCCGCTCACTTGATTTCAAAGCGCTGTGTTCTGCCGAATGAACTCGGCGATGATTTCGTAGAAAGCAACTGGGTCATACCGACCGGGCGTAAGCCCGCGCTCGATTTCGTAGCGGTACTGGTCTTTGACCATGTTCTGTGCTTCTTGAATCGACCAGCCTGCATAATCCTCTTCGTCCATGTGGGTGTACAGGCAGGCGATAAGCTCCATGGTTTCGTCGGTGGGGTTCATGTGTGTCCCTCCTTGATTTCAAAGCTCACCAGATGGCGCGGCGGGGCTTCAGCTGTGCGTCGTTGTCCGCTTGCAGCAGAAACTGCGCGGCCGTTTCCGGTGTGATTTCAGAGCCGTCCATGCTGGCCACCACGATGACCTTCCTGCCTTCGCGGCAGATGTGCCAGCAGGATTTGGAAGCCTGAAACGCCCAATGGTAGTCGGTTTCGTCGTAGGGATGGATGCTGCTGACCTGCAGTGTGCCGTCGCCCCGGTCGGTTACATGGAAGCGCTGACGACCGATGTAAAATGCTCGGATGTGTTTGGGTTTCATAAGGTGTTCCTCCTTGCGCTGTGCGCGGTTTGATTTGGAAGCTGTGGCTCCCGCGCCGGGCGGGGTTATACGGGGAAGGTCAGCTCGGCTAGCGGGTATTCCTGTTGTTCTTCCGCGTTGAACTCGATGAGCTCTGCGCGGGCGTACAGGTCGAACCCGGAGGGAGAGGCGGCGGCTCTGAATTCCGCCCATGCTTGCTGTGCTTCCCGGTAGTCGTGGGTATGGTGTGTGCCGTCCCTGTGGGTGATGCGAAGGGTGTAGGTGATGTTCATGGTGTGTACCTCCTTGCTTGATTTGAAAGCTGTGCGGAGGCTCCCTGTGTCAGGAAGCCTGCCGCCATGCCGCGTTGCCGGGGAGTTTCTTGAGCAGGTGTTCCCGTGCGGTGGAAAATTCGTCTCCGATGAAGCCCAGCCGGAGGAGCCAGCACCGGAAGGTGTACTTCGGATTGTCGGTGACCGGGCGCGTCGAGCTGGCCGCTTTGGTGCTCAACGCCTGTGCGCTGATGGCGAGGCACAGCTGGATGTAGGCTTTGATCTCGCCCGCGTGGAGTGTGCCGTTGAAGGCGCGGAACTCGATGGTGTGCGCGGGGCGCTCGGTGGAGAAAGTCGCGTGGAGGTTGAGTAGGTGGTAGCGGCTGTAGTCGTAGTGCTGCCGGGCACACACCCGCCAGTCGGAGTTTGTGCCGCCGCTTTGCCTGTACCAAATCCGCGCAAATTCGTCCATGGTCGCGGGCTTGCGCCGGTTCAGCTCGGTGAGGAAACGTTGCTCGACGGGGCGGCACCAGCGCTCTCGGCGTTCGGGCGTGATGCCCAAGGCCATGGTCAGCAGGTCTTCCTTGGCGTTGACGATGTTCACCAGCCGCCGCAGGCTCTGCGGGGTGTGCTCGCCGAGGCCGATGTGGATGTGGATGCCGCAGGAACCGTCGGCCTTTGCGCCCGCCGCCCGGATGGCTCTGACCACCGCCTGCACCATCTCGATGTCCTCGTAGCGGCACACCGGGCTGACCACCTCCGCCGAGGGGTCGGTGACCGAGCCGTCGCGCTCGACCGTCCAGTGCCGCCCGTCGGGCATGGGCACCTTCCAGTCGTCAAGGTGGAGGCCAATGTGCCGCGCCGTCGTGCCGAAGTGCGCGGCGATGGCCTTGGCGGTACGTTCCCGGCCTATGCCGGTGGTTTCAATCTCGATACCGAAAGTCTGGTTTTTCATGGGGTTCGCTCCTTTCGCTTGGTCGCTTCGTTTTCCGGCGGGGCTTTTCGCCCGCCCCGCCCGGCGTGACACATTCATCACTCTGCGCCGCCGAAAAAGCAACCCGACCGAAGCGACAAGGATTCGGGCGTAAAACAGCTCTGATTTGACAAGAGCCGCGCCCGGAAAAAAGCGCTTCCTTATAAGGCAAAAACGGGCTTTTTCGCCCGCCTGCCGCCTCTATCGCAGAGGTGGCCTGGAACCCTACACAAGCCGCGCTGGGTGCAGCCATTTTTCCGCGCCGCCGCCCGCCGCGCCCCGGCAACGGGCAGCCGCCCCGGCCTTGCCGCCCCGCGCCCGCCGCCCGCAGCGCCTTCCTCGCTTCCGCCCCGGAAAGCCCCGAAAACCGCCCGCGCCGCGCTGCCCGGCCACGTGCCCGCCCCGCGCCGCCGCGCCCGCCATGCGGCCTTTGTGCGCCTCACGCGGCCAAGCCCGCCCGCGCCCGGCTTCCCGCCGCCGCCCGGAAGGAAGGCTCCGGCTCCCCGCGCCCGGAAGCGCCCGCCGCGTCTCCCGGCACTGCACCTTGCCCGCGCCGCCCCGGCGAAAACCGCCCGCGCCGCGCCCGCCGAGGCACACCGCCGCCAGTGCGCCGCCGCCCGCTTGACTCCGGCGCAAACCGCCCGCGCTGCGCCCGCCGCGTTCCGGTGTGGCCCCAAGGGGGGATCGAATCCTTGGGCTGTACCGGCAGGAGACCGCGGCCCCCTCTCGTGCGAATTTTCGCAAAATTCCGGGGTGGGGGTATCGCCCCAAAAATCAAAATCAGCCGCCCTTTTTCGGACGGCTGTTTGCATAGAAAATGGAGCAGGGCAAGCTCACGCCTGTCATCTTGACCACATCATCCCGCACAGGGGCGACATGAAACTGTTCTGGGATGAAAGCAACTGGCAAGCGCTTTGCGAAAGCTGCCATGACCATAAGATCGGGCATGGGCTTTAACAGAAACTGGTCTTGCGGAATTAGCATAATTATGCTAAAATATCAGTGGAGATTATGAGAGGAGCTGATGATATGTCGCAAATCAGACCTGTTTCCGATCTGAGAAATAATTTCGCGGATATCTCGCATACCGTCCACGAGACCAGAGAACCCGTGATCTTGACCAAGAACGGCTATGGGGACATGGTTGTCATGTCCTATGACGAGTATCAGAAAATCCAGTATGAAATGGGCGTAATGCGCGAGCTTCAGGCGGCAGAGTTGGAAGCTGAAACCACCACCGAACGGTATGCGCACGAGGACGTGATGGATGATCTCAGAGAGCGGATTGGAAAGGTGAAGCCACGCCATGTATAAGGTTGTCTATCTTCCTACGGCGCGTCGGCAGCTCGAAGAAGCGGTTGTCTATATCGCGGAAGAATTGTGTTCGCCCGATGCAGCCGCAGCCCTTTTGGACGCGGTAGACGAAGCCGTAAGGTCGCTTATGGAAATGCCTTATCGCTATGCCATCTATCCGACGCTGTACACGATGAAACGTGAGGTACGGTTTATCCCTGTCAAGAACTACAATGTCCATTATGTCGTCGATGAAGCGAATAAGATCGTAGAAATCTGGCGTGTTTTGCATCAGAGAAAGAGACAGCGCCGCGTCTAATTGAACAGAAACAGCAGATTGGAGCATCTCAGAAATGAGGTGCTTTTTTAACGCAAAGAAAACTGCGTAAAATCGCCCGCGTGAGCAAGACTTTGACGTTTTGCAGACTACGGTGGAGGTGAGGGCGGGCTCAGCCCGATTGCGGCGATTTTCCTTGGTGCTGTATTGGAGGATAAACATATGACACAGAAAGGCTTTGAAAAGGAAATTCGGTATCAGGCGATGCTCTCTATTTGCCGCGCTATGCTGGAAAGCGGCGTGATCTCCGTGGATGAATTTCGCAGCGCAGAACGGCTTTTGCGGGAGAAGTATCAGCCGATTTTTTCGGCTCGTTGTTGATACAATTTAACTTGCTTTGTCCGGGCTTCAGAGGTAATATGCCAGCTACCAAGGAGGTGAGCCGAGTGGCGAAAATCATTCATCAAACCATGCCGGGCGGCAGAAGGAAGGCCGGGAAAAAGCGCGTGGCCGCCTATGCGCGAATTTCCTGCGTAAAGGATGCGATGCTGCATTCCCTCTCCGCGCAGGTCAGCTACTTCAGTAATCTGATTCAGCGAAATCCCGATTGGATTTTTGCTGGCATTTATGCGGATGAAGTGACCGGCACAACAAAGGAACGAAAGGACTTCCAACGGCTGCTGGCGGACTGCAGAAACGGTCAGATCGACATGATCATCGTCAAAAGTCTCAGTCGTTTTGCCCGCAATACGGTGACGCTGCTGGAAACGGTGCGGGAGCTGAAAGCGCTGGGCGTGGATGTGTTTTTCGAAGAACAGAATATTCACTCGATGAATGGGGATGGAGAGTTGATGCTTTCCATCCTCGCTTCTTTTGCGCAGGAGGAAAGCCGCAGCGTTTCGGAAAACTGCAAGTGGCGCATCCGCAACGACTTTCAGCGGGGAAAACCCAGCTTCTTTCGCATTTACGGGTACAAAATGAAAAGGGGAAGGCTGGAAATTGTCCCGGAGGAAGCGGAAGTTATCCGGATGATCTTCCACGACTATCTGGACGGCATGGGTTGTGAGCTGATCAGCAAAAAGCTGAACGAGATGAAAATCTCGCCGATGACCAGCGACCAATGGTGGCCCAGCGTCATTGCAGCCATGCTGAAAAACGAGTGCTATGTGGGCGATCTGCGATTGCAGAAAACGTTTGTTGCCGATCATCTGCAAAAGAAGCAACTGCCCAACCGTGGCGAGCTGCCGCAATATCTGGTACATGATGTCCATGAACCGATTATCGACCGGGAGACCTTTGATGCAGTACAGCGTCTGACAGTAATTCGCATCGCTCATTATCATCCCAATCGGAAGGAGTCAAGGCGTTACCCATTCAGCGGCATTCTCCGCTGTGATCAGTGCGGCAACTATTACCGCCGTAAAATCACCATGGCAGGAACGCCCTATTCCAAACCGGTGTGGATATGCGCCACCTACAATATGAAGGGGAGAAAGTATTGCGCCAGCAAGCAAATTTCTGAAAACATCCTGCAGCAAATGACTGCCAATGTCTTGGAACTTGAAGAATTTGATGAGGAAGCCTTTGCAGCCGCCATTGAGCGCATCCATGTGACCGGCCCCAACAGCCTGCGCTATATTTTCCGAGATGGGCGGGAGCGGGAAGCCGTATGGCAGGATCATTCTCGCCGCGACAGCTGGACAGACGATATGCGAATGCAGGCTGCCGCCCACACCAGAAGGAGATATGAACATGAGTGAAAATTACGCTGCAAGCCCACGGATTACCGTTTTCCCGGCTACGCTCAACCGTTTCACAGCCACGCCCATTACAGAAAAGCGCAAGCGCCGCGTGGCGGCCTATGCCCGTGTTTCCACCAACAGCGACGAGCAGAAGATCAGCTATGAGGCGCAGGTCAGCTACTACACGGATTACATCAGCGCCAAGCCGGACTGGGATTTCGTACAGGTTTACGCGGACAAGGGCATCACCGGCACCAGCACAAAGCACAGAGAGCATTTCAACGAAATGATCGCCGACGCGCTGGCCGGGAAGATCGACCTGATTATTACGAAATCCGTTTCCCGCTTTGCCCGCAACACGGTGGACAGCCTGACCACCATTCGCCTGCTCAAGGAGCATGGCGTGGAGGTGTACTTTGAGGAACAGAACATCTACACGCTGGATTCCAAGGGTGAGCTGCTGCTGACCATCATGTCCTCACTGGCGCAGGAGGAGAGCCGCAGCATTTCCGAAAACGTGACGTGGGGGCAGCGCAAGCGCTTTGCGGACGGCAAGGTCTCCATGCCCTACAAGCAGTTTCTCGGCTATCGTAAGGGCGAAAACGGGGAACCGGAAATTGTGCCTGAGGAAGCGGAGACAGTTCGCCGCATCTACCGCCTGTTCTTGGATGGGATGACTCCCTACAAAATCAAGCTGACCTTGGAGAGCGAGGGCCTTCTTTCGCCATCCGGTCGAAGCACATGGCAGCCCAGAACCGTTCTGAGTATCCTTACCAACGAAAAATACAAGGGCGACGCACTGCTGCAAAAGACCTTCTGTACGGATTTTCTAACCAAGAAGATGAAAATCAACGAGGGCGAAGTGCCGCAGTACTACGTTGAAAACAGCCACCCGGCCATCGTGAGCGACGATGTTTACGAGGAGGTGCAGCTGGAATTGGAGCGACGAAGAAAGCTAGGCCGCCAACACAACAGCCAGCATTGCTTCTCCGGGAGAATTTACTGCGGCTGCTGTGGCAGCGTGTACGGCAGCAAGGTCTGGCATTCCAACGACAAATACCGACGCACCGTCTGGCAATGCAACGCCCGGTTTGTCAAGAAAATTGGATGCCAAGCGCCGCACCTGAGCGAACCGATGATTGAACAGAAGTTTCTGGCGGCATTCAACCAGCTGCTGGCGCAACGGGACTTCATCGCGGACGATATGCAGGCGATTATTCAGCAGCTGACCAACACGGCGGAACTGGATGCAGAAAAGGAATCCTTGCAGGTCGAGATGGGTATCGTATCCGAACTCATCCAGCAGGTCGTGAGTCAAAATGCCAACGTTGCCCTCGACCAAGCGGAGTACAACCGAAAGTACGACAGCTTGACGGAGCGTTTTCATAAGGCGGCGGATCGGGTCAAGGAGATTGACGCGGAATGTGCCCGACGCAAGGGACAACGCAGGGAAATTGAAACCTTCTGGGATACTGTATTGGCAAACGACCAGCCGGTCACGGTTTTCTCAAATGAGCTCTGGAACGCAACGATTGGCAGGATGACGGTCAATCTGGACGGCAGCGTGAAGGTGGCCTTTAGGAAAGGGATAGAGATGACGGTTTGAGAATGGGTGTCGGGTTGCGTTTGCTATAATTTAAGAAAGTGGAGTGTATCGGCTGACAGGGCTTACCAGTAGTATTATATCTGTTCGCGGGATACTATTTCATCATGTCTATGATCATGGCAAAAAACATGCGGCAGGTGATAACCTTCGTCTTGCGCGCAGCAGTACACTACCTAAGTGAATCCCAGTCGTCCTCTGTGCAAGGGCGAATCACCAGCTTTTTCTGCTCACGGTTGACCAGAATCTGCACATACTCAATATCAGGTGCTTTCTTGAGGCATGAGGGGTATGAGAAGATGCTCCGGCACATGCAGAATTATCATCATGAGAACAAGCTCCCGCCATCGTACTTTATCAATGTGGAAACGATCATGGAGAGGGAAGACTTCATCCGGGGAACGTATTCCTCGCATTCCGCGATCATCTTTGTCGATGACCTCTACCCGGAGAAGGACAGCATCCGGATTCTGCCGCAGAATACATATATGTCGGTCGCTTCCGACAGCATCGCACTGGAATCCACGTATGCAAGGCATCTGCATGAGGAGATCAAGAGAAACGGAATGATGCCCTGCGGCGATTATCTCTGCGAGGGGCTGACGCAGTTCCCTGTCCATCAGGCTGACCAGCTGATTTACAAGATTCAGCTTCCGGTCCAAAGGAGCAATGGCAGGAGCACGCTGTGAGCAGGACGCTTTGCGCTGCGGGGCTTTTCGTTTGTCCGGGTGCATAAAAGTGGTTCCCCACGTATTCCATGGGTTCACACGGGCGTCTTATGCTGGATTTTCCGATTATGCCGTCCTGGTTGGGTGCAGATGAAGCGATCAGATTTATGGAGACTGTTTCGCTGATTGCAGGGATGATTTGAATATGAGAACAGGGGGTTCCTCTCGTGGAAATTGTCCTGTAAGAACGATGGTGTTGATACCGGGATGTCTGAAACTGTCGTGTTTTCTTTTTGCCCAAAAACCTGTGATACGGGGATGTACGGAAGCTTTGGATTGGCTTTGCGGTGGATATCCGGGAACCGTTTTCCGGATTCCTGTTTGGTTTTGCAAACGGCCATTTAGAGCCTTTCTTCGGGTGCATGGCTGGGCCGATTCGCGGGTTTGCTGCCGCGGATGCGATGGATTTCCCTGCTCCCCTCTGCGCATACAGAATCGGCTTCTTCGCCGTCAAACGGGAGGGCGCTAACTGCTGCAAGGAAGAAAGGACGCTCGGAATCCTCCCCCCCTGTTCATTGGGCAAGCCTGGACAGATGCGGGGGTGAAGGACGAAATGCCCACTAAAAATATATTTATACGGATCTGCTGAATGAACCGGATTGGATGTAATGCATAGTTTTCTCGATTATTTTTGCTTTATTTCGAAACGATATTGACATTGATGGACGATGTGTGTATAATGAATGCGAATAGAAAATATATTTTATGGCGGTGAGCGGAGAAATGAAGAGAAGCTTTCAGACCAAAAGCGATATGGTATATCATCGCGTTAGAGAAGATATCGTCAGCGGAGTTTTTGCTCCCGGAGAGCGCCTGCTGATTTCGGCTGTGGCCAAACAATACGGAGTCAGCGAAATCCCTGTGCGTGAGGCGTTTCAGGTTTTGACCCAAGAGGGGTTCCTCAAGACACGCCCCAACAGCGGTTTTGTCGTCAGCCAGGTTTCCAGGCAGGATGTTGAAAATATCTTTCAGGTTCGTCTTGAACTGGAAGCCCTTGCAACGAGGCAAGCTGTCCGACGCATGACCGACGCCGACATCGATGTGCTCGAAAACCTGGCTGTGCGTATGGAGCAGTATATCGAAAGCCAGGATTATCACGCTTACTGGCTGGACAACCGCGTGTGGCATTTTGAGCTGTACAAGCATTGCGGCAATGACGTGCTGATCCGTTTGCTGACCGAGATGTTCGACTATTCGCGCAGATATCCGGCCTATTATACCCGGCAGGAAGAGCTCAGGAATTCCGTTGATGAGCATTATCAGATTGTCGATGCGCTGAGAAAGCGCAATGCAGAGCTTGCAGAGGCGTATATCCGCAGCCATACGATTGAGACAAAGTACCATTATATCCGGCGGGTTGAAGAGATGATTGCCCAGAGCGCACAGACGCAGGGAGGAGAACATGAAGATTGAACGGGTGGAGACGACTGTCCTGCGAAAGCCGGTGGACACGCGGTTTGGCAGTTCGCAGTACAACTATGACGTCGGAGGCTATCTGCTGACACGCGTATACACGGATGATGGCCTGACTGGCCATGCGACCACATACTTTGGCTTGATTCCTTCCGGCATGGCGACGGTGAAACAGATCATCGACTGCGAATTGGCGCCCGTCCTGATCGGCCAGGATCCGCACTTTGTCCGCGCGCTTCGCCGGCAGATGCATAAGCGGATCGAGTATTACGGAACGGTCGGCGTGGCGACGATGGCGGTCTCCGCGCTGGACACCTGCTGCTGGGACCTGATTGGCAAGGCGGCAAATCTGCCGACCGCCATGGTACTGGGGGCGAGCCGGACCTCAGTGCCGGCTTACGCGATGGTCGGCTGGTATTTCGAAAACGGCAATCAGGGCCTGGTTGAGCATTGCGTACAGGCTGCGGAGGAGGGATTCTCCGCTGTCAAGATCAAGGTTGGCCGGGGTAGCCTGGAGGACGATCTGAGCCGCATCCGGGCGGTCCGCTCGGCACTGGGTGATTCCTTCCACATCATGGTTGACGCGAATTGCGCGTTTGATGAGATGGAAGCGCTGAGAAGGGGATTCGCATATCAGGATCTCGGCGTGTTCTGGTTTGAAGAACCGGTTGCTCCACATTTCAAGGAAGCGCATGTCAGGCTGCGGGAAAAGTTGCACATTCCGATTGCCATTGGAGAAAACTATTATACACGTTACCAGTTCTATGACGTCATCCGGGCGGGATGTGCGGACATTATCCAGCCGGACAATCGGCGCGCCGGCGGCGTAACGGAATGGATGGATATCGCGGCAATCTCGGAGGCGGCCGGACTCAAACTCGCCAGCCATTTGGGCGGATCCGGCAACGTCAATGTCATGTGTGCAATCGATCATGTGCTGTATCTGGAGTGCGAGGGGATCAGGCATGACAATGAAATGCTCATGTATCCATTGAAGATGATCGATGGTGAGGTTCAGCTTCCGACGGTTCCGGGCATGGGCAACGAACTGAAGCCGGACTTTATTGAACGATACAGCGTGGACTGAGACGAATGAGGAGGGGTGTTCGGTGAAAATTACTTCTGTAACCGCCATGATTCTGCGTACTGCGATGCATACACCTTTTACATCTGCGCGCGGATGGTGGTACAAGACAAAAAATGCCATGCTGGTGAAGGTGGAAACCGATGCGGGCATTACGGGCTGGGGAGAAGCCTATGGCCCGGCGGAGTGCACCAAGGCAGTGGTGGATTCTTTGCTGGCCTCTCAGGTGATCGGGTGCGATCCGTTCGATACGGACGTACTCTGGGAGAAGATGTACCAGCGCATTGAGGATTATGCTCCGCAGGGATTCGGCGTTGCGGCGATCAGTGCGATTGATATGGCGCTGTGGGATATCAAGGGCAAGGCGCTGGACATGCCGGTATACAAGCTGCTCGGCGGCGCGCATCGCAAATTCGTTACGCCGTATGCGACGGGACTGTATTTCACGAAAGAGGAAGGCGAATTTGTTACACCTGCCGTGGAGGAGGCGCTCAGGTACAAGGAGCTGGGCTTTGAGGGCATCAAGATGAAAATCGCGCTCAAACGCAAGGATGAGCTCGAGCGCGTAGCCGCTGTTCGCGAGGCGATCGGCAGCGATGTGGAGCTGATGGTGGATGCCAACCACGGATACAACCTGTACGATGCGCAATGGTTTGCCAGGGAATTTGAGAAGCTCGGAATCAGCTGGTTTGAGGAGCCGATTTCCCCGCATGATCTCAAGGGATACGCGGATATGAGGACGAAGACGTCCATCCCGCTTGCCGGCGGCGAAAACAACTTCACGCGGTATGCCTTCCGCGACATCATTGATGCCCGCGCGATGGATATCATTCAGCCGGATCTGTGCTGCTGCGGCGGCATTACAGAGGTAATGAAGATTGCCGCGCTGGCGGAAGCCGGCGGAACGATGCTGATGATGCATGTCTGGGGATCTGCCATCGGACTGCATGCGGCGCTGCAGGTGATGGCGGCACTGCCTCCCGCTCCGCACAGCTGGAAACCTGCGCCGATGTGGATGGAATATGAGCAAACGGAAAGCCCATTCCGCGAGCAGCTCGTCTACGAGCCGGTCAGACGGGAAGATGGAAAGGTCAATATTCCTGACAGGCCGGGCCTGGGATTCACCATCAATGAAGCAATCATCGAACAATACCGCGTGAAGTGAGAAAGGAGGCTCGCATGTTTAAGGTGGTCTTGTCCCATACGCTCTGCGAGGAAGGCATGGCGGCGCTGCGCAGACAGACGGATGTGGAAACGGTGGTGGCGGACACCGCAGACGAGTCGGTACTGATGCCGATGCTCAAGGATGCGGATGCTTTCATTCTACGCATTGGCAAGATGAATGCACAGATGATCCGGCTTTGCCCCAGGATGAAGGTCATAACCAGGCCGGGTGTCGGTGTCGACACGATCGACGTGGATTATGCCGCGGAACATGGAATTCCCGTGGTGGTGACGCCCGGTGCGAATAGCCGCTCTGTGGCGGAACACACCATGGCGCTGCTGCTTGCACTTGCAAAAAACCTGCCGGAAAGCCTGGAAAAGGCGAAACTGGGACAGTATGATATCCGCAACAAATATGCGTCGTTTGAGCTGGAAGGGAAAACACTGGGCGTGCTGGGGTTTGGACACATCGGCAGAATTACCGCACAGATTGCGGGTGCGTTTGGCATGAAAATCGAGGTGTACGATCCCTTTGTGCCGGAAGAGACGATTCGCGCGCTGGGCTACTGTGTCTGCGGCTCTGTGGATGAAATTCTGCCGATCTGCGATGCGATTACCCTGCACATGCAGTCAAACGCGCAGACGCGCGGAATGATCGGTGCGAAGGAGCTGGCGGCGATGCGTCGGGGTGCGCTGCTTGTCAACTGCGCGCGGGGGGATCTGGTGTGCGAGGACGCGCTTTATGAAGCCCTCCGGGACGGTCAGCTTGGCGGCGCGGCGGAAGATATGATGAGGAGTGAACCCTTTGATCTGTCAAGCCCACTGCTGACACTGCCGAATTTTCTGGCAAGCCCGCACATGGCTGCGCTGACGCGGGAAGGGTCTGCCAGGGCTGCTGTGATGGCTGTTGAGGGGACGCTGGCCGTTCTTCATGGAGAGCGGTGGCCGAATGTCTATCGCAAAGATGTGTATGAGCATGAGCTCTGGAAGGGGTCTGAAAAGAATAGCGGGGAGGAAAAAACATGCTGATGCGGCTGGATTCGCTGGACAATGTGGCTGTCTGCCTTGAGGAGTGCAAGGCGGGAGAGGTAAGGATCTGCGGTGATATCACCGTGCAATGCCAGAACGACATTCCGTTTGGTCATAAATGCGCGCTCCGGGACATTGCCTGCGGAGAAAAGATCATCAAATACGGCTGCCCGATCGGCTATGCGACACAGGACATCCGCCAGGGCGAGCTCGTTCGGGAGAACAACATGAAGGGACTGCGCGGACGCGGGGATCTTGAGGGGAAATGAGGAGGCAGCGATGAAGGATTCATTCTATGGCTATATTCGTCCCAATGGAGAAGCCGGTGTGCGGAATCATGTGCTTGTGATTCCTTCCTGCCGGGTTTGCAACATCATCGCGAACCGTATTGCTGCGTATGCGGTTGGTGTCAGGACAGTGATTACGACCGGCGAGGTCTGCAGGCACAGCAAGGATCGCCAGCGGCTGTCAGACATCTATGTGGGCCTTGCGCGCAACGCAAATGTGTATGCGACGATCATCCTGGCGCTGAAAAAGGATAACGGCTATCCGGAGGTGCGGGCGGAGCGGCTGAAGGCGCGCATCGATGAAAGCGGAAAGCCCTGCGTGATCCTGTACATGGATGAATGCGGCGGTCAGGACAGGCTTGTTGAGGAAGGAATTGCGCAGGCAAGGCAGTTAGTTCAGGAGGCTTCACGCATGTGCCGGCAGCCGGTGCCGATTTCCAGACTGCAGATCGGCGTCAAATGCGGCTGGTCGGATGCGACAAGCGGAATCAGCGGCAATCCTGCCTTTGGCGCAGCAGCCGATATGCTGGTGGATGCCGGCGGCACGGTGCTCTTCTCTGAGACCACAGAACTGATTGGCGCGGAAGAACTTGTGGCACAGCGCTGCGTCAACCCGGCTGACGGGAAGCGCCTGCTCGAAATGGTTGCCGCAGTTGAGGCTGCGGCCAAGGCGACGGGCGAGGACATTCGGACCATCAACCCCATTCCGGCCAATATCGCCGCGGGCATAACAACCCTGGAGGAAAAGTCGCTTGGTGCGATCCGCAAGGCCGGTAGCCGGCCCATAACCGGCGTGCTGGAATACTGTCAGCGTCCCAGCAGACATGGCCTGCATTTCATGGACGGCTGGGCATCAGCGTTCTCGCTGCCGGCGAGTCTGGCGGCTGCCGGATGCGTGATTACGCTCTATCAGCTGGGCGGAGGAGATCTGCCGCAGTATGATCCCCCGATGTTGGGAACCAATACGGCTGTGGTTGCGCCGCTGATGTATGTTACCGGCAACTTCCGCACAGCAGAGAAGGCGAAGAGGAGCATCGACTTCTCTTCTGGCGGTATTCTGAAGGGCGAGTGCACGCTTGAAGAAGCCGGAGAAGCGCTGCTTGAAAAGATCATCAGCGTCGCAAACGGAGAATTCGCCAAGGGCGAGACGATAAACTATCAGGATCAGATTGAGCCCTACTTCCTTGGCCCGGTGTTTTAAGGAGGACGTATGAGAACAGCAACATTTCACGCAGACGGTGAGCTGAGGCTGGGCATTGTTCTAAGCGACCGCATATATGACGCTACGCAGGCGGCGCAGGCCGCAGGCGTGCAGGGGGATTACTCTTCTCTGCGCCGTGTCTTGGAACGCCCGAATGGGTTGGAGCAGTTGAAGCAGGTGGAGATGCGGATTGGCGATCTGCAGCTTCCCACTGTAACGATGCAGGAGGCCAGGCTGGAGGCGCCCATCATGGATCCGCCGAAGGTTCTGGGGGTCGCGCTCAATTATCGGGATTTCTGCGCAAGGGGAAACCTGCCGCTGCCGGAGAGACTCAAGGTTTTTGGAAAATACGCAACGGCAGTCAACCGTCACATGGGCGAAATCGACATCCAGGGCCGCAACGTAACCTATGAAGGCGAGCTGGCGGTAGTGATCGGCAAGACATGCCGCAGAGCGACTCGTGAAGATGCGCTTTCATTTGTCGCCGGATATACAGCGGTCAACGACTGCACGGCCAACGACTATGTGAAGGAGGATGTGCAGCTGATGCGCGGCAAAAATCTGGACGGTTTCCTGCCGATGGGACCTGTGTTCGTCACGGCGGATGAAATCGGCGATGCAGGCCGGCTGATGATCCGGACAGAGGTCGATGGCGAAGTCCGGCAGAATGCCTCGACGGAGCAGATGATTTTCGATATCCGGGACATGATTTGCTATTTTTCCTCTTTCATGACACTCGAACCGGGCGATGTGATAGCCAGCGGCACGCCGGCAGGAACAGCGCTCCAGTTCAATCCACCCCGTTTTTTGAAACCCGGACAGACTGTCTGCGTGACGGTCGAGAAGATCGGGACGCTGAAAAATACTGTGATTACGTCTGTATAACAGCTGTGCGTGCTGTTTACAAGAAAAAGAATGGAGGAAAACACAATGAAAAAGAACCTGGTTGCTGTCGCGCTGGCACTCGTTCTCCTGATGGTCTGCACCGGAGCTGTGGCAGACGGCGTATGGCCGAAGGACGTCGTCATCTACGGTGGAACGACAGGCGGCTCCTGGAACATCCTCACGACGGTCATTGGGGAATTCCTTCCCAAGCATATCGAGAACATCCGCTGCACGGTTTCCCCGGGCGCGGCGCTGAGCAACGTGCAGGGCGTGAATGATGGAACCATCACGCTCGCCGTGTCGAAACTGCCTACCACGATCGACGGCTACAATGCGAAGGCGCCTTTCAGCGCGCCCACCGACAAGGTGATGAATATGGGCTTCCTTTACAATGAGCACACCCATATCATCGTCAATGCGAATTCCGACATTTACAGTGTCGAGGATCTCAAGGGCAAGAACTGCACCACCTTTGCAAAGGGCAATACCGCAGAGGTGATCTTCCGCGATATTCTCTCCGTTTATGGCATGACCTACGCTGACCTGGGCAGCATCAACTATTCCAACCTGAACGATATGGGCGAGCAGTTTAAGGACGGCCTGACCGACTGCCTGTGCTTTGCCTCCGCTCTGCCGGTTTCTGTGGTTCTGGATATCGCCAGCAGCAGAGATATCCGCCTCATCAGCATTCCTGACGACAAGATGGAAGCGCTGCGCGAGGTGTCTCCTGCCTACATGCGCCAGGTTATCCCGGCGGGAACCTATGAGGGCGTGGATGAGGACTGCCTGACCATTGGCAATGCGCAGCATATGATCGTTTCTGCAGATCTGGACGAGGAATTTGTTTATCAGATGACGAAGGCAATCGTTGAAGAACTCGACGTAATTGGTCAGGGTCACGCAGTGTATGCCAATCTGACGGTTGAGGATATGGCACAGGATCTGGGTATCCCCATGCATCCCGGTGCGGAGCGCTATTACAGGGAGATTGGTGCAATCAAGTGATCTTCAGCAGGATCTGATCGGACAAAAGGGCTCTGTAGGTGTGTTGGATTAGCGATCCAATGCACCTGCAGAATTTATGAGGGCGTCGATGAAAATTCCGCTCTTGAGTAAGAGGAGGATTTCCGTGAATAATACATACACACCGGAACCGGTTGACGAGCGCAGGGCTGCGGAAGGAACGAAGACGCCGGAAACGAGGCCCAGCGAGGCGATGCCCCATCGGGCGAAAGACTGGATTATCTGGATTGTGGCGTTGGCCTTTGCTTGTTTCCATCTTTATACAGCTATGACCGGGTCTTTGCTTGCACTGTATCAGCGTTCAATTCACTTTGCTTTTGCGGGTATCCTGGTTTTCTTGACTTGCCCATCTCAGTGGAAGCATCCGAAGCTGCGCGCTGTGGGCCACGTTTGGGACGTTATTCTCGTTCTTTGTGCCGTTGTGCCGGTGCTCTATCTGCTGATCAATCAGGAGGGAATTATCAACCGTTTCTACTACATTCAAAAGCTAGAGTGGTATGAATACCTGTTTTGCGGCATGCTGATTCTGGCGATCCTGGAGGGCACGCGCAGAAAAATGGGCATGGCTCTGCCGATCATCGCCTGCGTCGCCATGGGCTACATGCTCTTTGGCAAATACCTGCCGGGTTTCCTCGGCAATGGCGGCTTTTCCATGATCGCCTTCGTAGACACCCTGTATATGACCACAGAGGGCCCGTTTGGCATCGCTCTGGGAGCGTCGGCGACGTTTGTGGTGCTGTTTGTCATCTTTGGAGCCTTTTTGGAGCAATCGGGCGTGGGTGAATACTTCATCCGTGTGGCCCGTACGCTGACCAAGACGTCTGTCGGCGGACCGGCAAAGGCCGCTGTAATCTCCAGCTGTCTGTTTGGCTCGATTTCCGGCAGCACGATCGCCAACGTCGCGACAACGGGTCAGATCACCATTCCGCTGATGAAACGCAGCGGATATTCGGGGGTCTTTGCCGGAGCGGTCGAGGCAGTCGCTTCAACCGGCGGACAAATCATGCCGCCTGTAATGGGCGCTGCCGCCTTTGTCATGGCGGAGTACACGGGAATCCCTTATGGACAAATCATTCTGGCGGCCCTGATTCCGGGCATCCTGTACTATCTGGCTGTATTTACAATGGTGCATTTTGAGGCCAAGAAACTGGGTCTCAAACCGGCATCCGAGGTGGATGGTGCGCTGACGTTCAAGAACCTGCTGAAGGATATGTATCTCTTCCTTCCGCTGGTTGTGCTTGTCGTTTGCCTGATCATGGGATACTCTGCGACCTTCTCCGTGCTGCGTGCGCTGGTGGCTATCTTTATCGTATCGCTGTTCAAGAAGGAAACCCGGCTGAGCCCCAGGAGGATTCTCAACTGCCTTGTGCAGGGCGCGAAAGGGACTGTGAGCGTTGCGCTGGCCTGCGCCTGTGCCGGCATCGTTGTGGGTATTGTGAACTACACCGGTTTGGGCACGCGCTTCAGCTCGATGCTCTCCATCGTGGCAGGCAATAACCTGATTCTGGCCCTGATTCTCACGGCGGTGGCCGCTCTGATTCTGGGCATGGGACTGCCGACGACGCCGGCCTATATCATCGTGGCCACGCTTCTGGTTCGGACGATCCGATCCTTTGGGGTGCCCAATATTGCGGCTCATCTGTTCGCTTTCTATTTTGCCAATGTGTCGGCGATCACACCGCCGGTTGCTTTGGCGGCCTATACGGCGGCAGGATTGTCCAATTCTAGCCCGATCAAAACCGGATACCGCGCTTTCGCACTGGGCTGTGCGTCCTATATCGTTCCGTTCCTGTTTGTGTACAATCCCGTGCTGCTGTTCCAGTTTGACAGCGTTCTGGTGCTTCTGCAGGCCATTGTGACCTCCTGCGTTGGCATTTTCTTCCTTGCGATTGCGGCAGAAGGCTTCTTCTATCGCAAGCAGCATATTTGGGAACGTCTCCTGCTCATCGCTGCGGCGATTTGTCTGGTGGATTCCGGAACGGCGACAGACATGATCGGCCTGACTGTGATGCTGATTGTCGTGCTTCCGCAAATCATTGTGGAGCTGCGCAGCAGAAAGGTGCGGAAGGCGGCATAACCGGAGTGCAACACGCATATGGAGGCGACATATATGAGGGGGACCAACATCAAATCCGTTTCTGCGCGCCAGGTTTTTTCGGGACGGGGGCAGCCGGCGATCGAAGCAACGGTCACAACGGAAAACGGAAAATCGGGGACAGTGCAGGTCGTTGCGGGGCTGTCGGTCGGCACGCATGAGGTTGCGTTTGCATTCGACGGTGAAGCGGCCTGGCGGGGCAAGGGGTTGTCCCGCGCAGTGCATCATATTCAGGATATCATTGCTCCGGCCATCATCGGCATGGACTGCGCGCATCAGTTTGAGGTGGACCATGCCATGCTGACGCTGGGCGGGGAGAACGCCAAGGAACGGCTCGGCGGAAATGCCGTCGCGGCGGTTTCGGCTGCGGTACTCAAAGCGGGTGCGGAGGCGCTGGGCATTCCGCTGTACCGCCATATCGGCGGCGCGACCGCAGTAACGCTGCCCTGCGCGTCGTATGGCTGCATCAGTGGCGGAATCCGGTACAGCGACGGAAAGAAGTCCGGCAGTAAGCCGACCTATTCCTTTATCGGACATGGTTTTGACACCTTTTCGGAGGCCTCCTATGCGCTCTACGAGGTGTTTGTTCGGTGGGAGGAACGGATGAACCGGCTATACGGCCTGCGCTCTCAGGAACCTTCGCCTTACTATACCTGCTGCGGCTTTTTCAGCATTCCGCGCGGCATGGTCAAAAACGACAGAGTGCTCTGGGACGCGCTGACGGAGACCATCTGCCAGTGCGGCTATGATGGAAGAATCGGATTGCAGGGAGATTTCGCGGCGGACTGCTATTTTGATCCGCAAAAGCAGGTGTACTGCGGCCTCTTTAACGATGAACCGCGAACCCGGGAACAGCAGATCGAAACGATGCTCTGGCTGGCCCGGGAATACCCGTTTGTGATTATGGAGGATCCGCTTGCGGAGGATGACTTTGAAGGACATGCCTATTTGACGAGGGAATCTGGCATCCAGATCGTAGGCGACGATCTTTTTACCACAAATCCGGAGCGTGTGCGCCATGGAATCGAAAAGGGGGCGTGCAACACCGTTTTGCTGAAGGTCAACCAGATTGGCTCGATCAGCGAATCGCTGGAGATGATCCAGCTCGCGTATGAGAACGGATATGGCGTGATGCCCTGCTCGAGCAGAGGCGAGGGCCTGGATATCTGTGATTACAGTGTCGGCATCAATGCGGGCAGCATTCGGGAGAGCAGCCTCGGCACGCCGGGAACACGTTTTCTGGAAATTGAGGCCGAACTGGGAAGCCGGGCGCGTTATGCAGGTGCGGCAGGACTGAAGGGGAGAAAATTCCGTGAGGAGGCACTGAAATGAGCGGGACGAGAATCGTATCGGTTACGGCCCGGGAGGTTTACTCCGATCGGATGCGCGCAGCCGTTCAGGCCACAGTGACAACAGAAAACGGGGCCGTCGGCAAAGCGCTGATCGGCGACGGAATCTCGGTGGGCAGTCATGAAAGCCCGTTTCTCTGCGACGGTGGAAAGCGGTTTGCAGGCCGGGGGATGACCTGCGCAGCGGAGAGAATTAATCAGGTGATCGCGCCCAGGCTGATCGGGCTGGAAGCGGACAATCAGGCGATTTGTGATGCGGCGATTCTGGCCTGCGGCAAGAACGATACAGGAGCGAATGCAACAGCGGCAGTGTCGACGGCTGTGCTTTTTGCCGGAGCCAATGCACGGGGAATTCCTGTGTACAGGCATTTGGGCGGAATTCGCGCAATTACGCTGCCCATTCCCGCGGCTCTGGCGGTCAGCGGAAGCAACCGGTACGGCAATAGCGTGGCCTGTGGCTATAAACCCACCTATTGCTTTGTTGCGTATGATTTTCCAACCTATACGGAAGCGTCTGACGCGCTCTGGGAAGTCTATATGAACTGGTCGGATCTCATGCAGGAGCGCTTGTCGATCAAAATGCAGCCGATAGCCGGGATGGCGATCCCGCAAGGAAAGCTCAGAGATGACTACATGCTCTGGGACATGCTTGCTGAGGTCATCGAGCAGTCGGGATACAGCGGACGGGTTGGCCTGCAGGTCGATATGGCGGCCAATTGCTTCTACGATGCGGAACGCGAAACATATCGTGGGCTGTTTTCCGAGGGGGAAAAGGACCGGCGGACAATGATCGAGACTGTTGTCCGGATGGCGAAGGAATATCCCTTTGTGATCATCGAGGATCCGCTCTTTGAGGATGACTTTGAGGGCTTTGCGGAGATCACCCGCCGTACGGACATTCAGATCACCGGCGATGATCTGATTGCAACACAGCCGCAGAGATTGAAAAAGGCGATCTCGATGAAAGCGGGAAATGCGCTGCGCGTTGTAACAAGCCAGATCGGAACGGTTTCCGAGTGTGCCGCCGTGGTACAGCTTGCCCAGGAGCATCACTTTGGCGTTGTGCCGTGCGGAGAGCGCGGCGAAGGGCTGGCTGCATGTGATTATGCGGTTGCCTATCATGCGGGGAGTGCGCACGAATACGGCATGTGCTATTCTGGAAACCGGCTGCTCCAGATTGAAAAGGAATTGGGACGGCGCGCACGCTTCCTGGGGAAAGCGGGCATTCAGGGCAAGCGTTTTCAGATAGCATCTGCAGATTGAGGAGGACGTTGAGTGAGGATTTTGAATTCTGATCGGCTCACATCCCATGGCAATCGAGAAGGCAGACGGATTGCGGCGGAAATACTGGAAGCCGGCCTGCAGGCGGCCGATCCCTATGACAACACAAGACGACTGCTGCGGATTGAGGGGGATACGCTTCATATCGGAAATGACCTGTTTGTTCCGGAGGGATCGCCGCGAACGGGAATTGACAGCTACAAATTCGGGGAAGACATTGACCGGATCTTTGTGTTTGGAGTGGGCAAGGGGATTCAGCGCGTTGCCCAGGCCCTGGAGGATGTGCTGGGAGACAGACTGACAGGAGGTATGGTGCTGATCAAGCATCAGGATCTTCATCAACTCAGACGCATTCAGGTGCGGTATGCCAGCCATCCCGTCCCTGAGCAGGACTGCGTCGATGCCTGCCGTGACCTGATGCAGATGATCGACGGCCTTTGCCTGACGCAGCGCGACATGGTGTTCACGATTGTGGGCAACGGTGTATCCTCCATGCTGACGTATCCGTGGGATGGGATTGAGCTTGAAGACGTGATGGAAGTGACCCGCATTCTGCAAATCGAGATGGGGTTGACGACGCCGAAACTGAATATTGTCCGGAATCAGCTAGATCGTCTGAAAGGAGGGCGAATCACACGTCATCTTGTGCCTGCAAAGATGGTTCATCTGATTCCCATCGACCTGAACGAGCCCAACGCCTTCGGATATGGCGGATACTACGGCCATGTTCACAAGAACTTTTGGCTGCATACGCTGCCCGATATCAGCACGCCGGAGATGGCTGTGCAGATCCTCCGGGAAAACGATGCATGGGACCGCATGGGAGAATCCGTCCGGGACTATCTGATGCATGCACCAAGTGAAAATGCTGTGCTGACGCCGGAAGAATTTGAACAGATGGACGCGCGCATCTTTGGCCTGATGCCGGATCAGAATGGCTTTGTCGACGCAGCCATGAACGCTGCGAGGCAGCGAGGATATGCTCCGCATTTTCTGATGCGCCGAACCTTCGTGGAGGCGTCCGCTGCCGGAGCGCTGGTGAGCAGAATGGCGGTCAATGTTGCGGAGAAAAACGAGCCGTTTCAGGCGCCCTGTATGCTGCTGCTCACGGGCGAGATGGTGGTGGCGGTCAATAAGCATGGCGGTATCGGAGGACGCAATCAGGAGTTTTCGCTGAGCGCGTCCGAAGTGATTCGGGGAAACAAGCGCATCGTCGCGGTTGCTGTGGACACTGACGGAACGGATGGGCCTGGCGGAGCGTTTCATGCGCAAGCAACAGAGCTGGGATGCGATTGCTTGGCTGGCGGCATGGTGGACGGATACACGGCGGAGGAAGCTGCACAAAAGGGAATCGATATCGACGCAGCCCTCCAAAGACATGATTCATCCAGACCGCTTTGGGAGCTGGACTGCGGCGTGTGGTCGATTCACAACATCAGCATACAGGATCTGATTTTTGTCCTGGTTATGGATCACGACGGATAAGCGACACAGAGCGCTGGGAGAAAAGCGTTTGTGCGGAGCGGAGGAAGGGCGGGCTGCGCATGGGAAGAAGACTGTACCCGCCCGGATAAAATCAGGAAAAGGCGCTGCCTCACATGGCCGGATACGCCGTGTGGAGACAGTGCCTTTGTTATGAAAAGTAAAATGCTTAAAACAGCACAAGAAACAAGACCAAAGCAGATAGCGTATAATTAAGTTCGCAAAAGAGAATCAGAAATAGACAAGCCATTAGGGCTCCTATAAAATGATAGTTGTCCAGAAAATCATAATGCAAAGGAGAGACCCTAATGGCTCACAAAAAGAATAACACAAATCTCACGGAATTGCTATTGCAATGTGTCACGCAACCGGATCCCATGCTGAGCATGCTGGAATGGCTCTGCACACAGCTCATGGAAACTGAGGTGGATCAGCAGCTGGGCGCGGAGAAAAGTCAGCGCACAGACGGAAGAAGCGGCTACCGCAGCGGATACCGTCCTCGTCGTCTGGATACCCGCATGGGAACGATGTACCTCATGGTGCTCAAGGTTCGTCAGGGCGGTTATATCCCGTTCTTTGTTACGGAACGCAAGCGCAGTGAGGCTGCGCTCATTCAGGTCGTTCAAGAGGCATTTGTACAGGGCGTTTCCACTCGGAAAATGGAGAAGCTGGCACAGAGTCTTGACATTGAAAATTTGTCCAGAAGTCAGGTCAGCGAGATGACCAAAGGACTCAACGAGCAGGTCAATGAGTTTCGGAATCGGCCTCTTTCCAATACTGTGTACCCCATTTTGTGGGTGGATGCACTGTATGAAAAGGTTCGTGTAGATGGCAGAATTGTCAGTATGGCAGTACTGATCGTGTGTGGTATGGATGAAAATGGCCACAGAGACATCATCGCTGTGGAAACTATGACCGAGGAATCCAGTGACTCGTATGGTTTGCTGTTTCAGCACTTGAAGGACCGTGGTCTTGTCACACCCAAGCTGATCATTTCAGATGCTCACTCCGGGTTGGTTTCGGCGATCCGGGCGTCCTTCCCCGGAGCCTCTTGGCAGCGCTGCAAGGTGCATTTCATGCGGAATATCCTGGCCTATGTACCGCAGAAAGAGAAGAAATCCTTTGCCTGCGTGCTGAAGGAAATCTGGTTGGCTCCCACTGCGGAACTAGCCAGAAAGCGGGCTTATGATGTGATGGACACCTATGCCAAACGCTTCCCAAAGGCGGTTCAGTGTCTTGAAAACGGCCTGGAAGATTCTCTGATATTTTACACATTTCCAAAGCTGGACGCCCGGAAAATTTCTTCCTCAAACATGATTGAGCGATTGAATCGTGAGATTCGCAGACGCACAAGTGTGGTTGGGATCTTCCCAAACGAGGCGTCCTATGTCCGTTTGGTAACGACATACCTGATGGAGTATGCCGAGGACTGGTCTGTCTCCGGAGCATACCTCAGCCAGGAATCCATTCAGGCAACGCTGCTCATTGCTGCTTAACTTTATTTTTCAGGAGCCCTTTTTGCGAACTTTACTTGATACAGTCTTATCCCAGTAGTGTTCATCGACGCCATTCATTACTCGGTTCGGGATAACAATGTAATCCGGAAGCTGGCTGCATATGTCATTCTGGGAATCAACTGCGAGGGTCGGAAGGAAGTGCTGTCCATCCAGACTGGCGAAAATGAAAGTGCCAAATACTGGCTGTCCGTGCTGAATGAACTGAGAAATCGAGGCGTAAAGGATATGTTTACCCCTGCCGCGCCAGAACGCCGAACGATTATTTCCCCCATATTGTATTAACCTCAGTGGGATTAGCCATTTTAAAGGCTTTCGAGAAAATCGAAGGCCTTTTTCTTTTTACCCGAAACAAGGCGTTCGGCGTGTGGTATTCCTTGACAGTACAGAAAAAGAATGGTATATATAAACCATCTATCATACAATGGAGCAATGCAGGCATGACGACATTTACGCTGATTTATGCGCTGATCGGAACGGCGATTCTCTATTATCTTTGCCCGATGCGGTTTCGGTGGATTCTGCTGCTGGGCATGAGCTTCATCCTCTATGCGCAAAACGGAAGACGCGCGCTGGCGTTCATCGCGCTGACGACGGCAAGCACATGGCTGGGCGCGCTGGGGATGGATCATCTGGCCGAAGCGGGAAAGTGGAAGCTGGCGGCGGAGAAGGGCAGTCTTTCGGCGGAGGAGAAAAAGGCACGCAAAAAGCGCATCCGAAGCCGCCAGCGAATGATCTTCTGGGCGGTGTTGGCGCTCAATGTCGGCATTCTGGCGATGGTCAAATATCTGCCTGACAGCGCTGCGGCGCGGCTTCCATTTTCGCTGATTGTGCCGATGGGTATTTCGTTTTACACCTTTCAATCGGTCGGCTATCTGATCGACGTGTATCAGGGAAAAATACGGGCGGAACGCAATCCGGCGCGCTATGCGCTGTTCGTTTCCTTCTTTCCGCAGTTGATTCAGGGGCCGATTGGACGCTATGACGCGCTGAAACCGGAATTGATGACGCCGCATCGGCTGGAAGCGGAGAATATCCGGCGCGGACTCATGCTGATGCTGTGGGGCTTTTTCAAAAAGAAGGTCATTGCGGATCGCGCGGCGGCGATGGTCGAAACCGTGTTCGCGCAGCCTTCCGCATACGGCGGCGCGGTTATCACGGCGGCGGTGCTCATGTATTCCTTACAGCAATACGCCGATTTTTCGGGCGGAATCGATTTGGTGACGGGCGGCGCGGAACTGATGGGCATTCATCTTGCGCCGAACTTCAAACGGCCGTATTTTGCCGTGTCGCTGGGCGATTTCTGGCGGCGCTGGCACATCAGCCTGGGCGCGTGGATGCGCGATTATGTCTTTTATCCGTTCGCGCTCTGCAAGCCGATTGCGCGCCTTTCCAAGGCGGCGAAAAAGCGCTTCGGCACGAACTTCGGGCGGGCTTTGCCTGCGGCGCTGGGCAACGTGCTTGTCTTTCTGCTGGTGGGCGTTTGGCACGGGGCGACGAGCAATTACGTCGCGTGGGGCCTGTACAACGGCTTGATTCTGGCCGCCAGCGCGCTGGCCGAGCCGATTTGGAAACGCTTCGGCGAGCGGCATCCGCAGCTTGTCGAAAGCGGCGGCTTTCATGTGTTCCGAATCCTCCGCACATTCTGGATTGTGAATGTCGGCTGGTTCTTTGACCGAAGCGCGCACGTCGGGGACGCGCTGGTGATGCTTGGACGGACGATCACAAAGCCGATGGTTGCCGAATTGGCGGATGGAACGCTGTTCACGCTGGGCGTGACCGGCGCGGATTATGCCATATTGGCCGCGGCGGCGCTGATTCTGTTCGCGGTTTCCGTGGTGGGGGAACGCGGGGCGGACGTGAGAAGCCGCGTGATGGCTCAGCCGCTGGTGAAACGGTGGCTGCTGCTGTACGGTCTGCTGTTTTTCACGATGTTGTTTTATGTACCCAATGCGATGGCGAGTTTCATGTATGCGGCGTTTTAAGCGGGAGGGAGCTGCCTGATGAAGAAAATCGAAAAGCGGTGGGCGGGAGAGTGGCTTCGCCTGCTTGCGTTTTTTCTGGTTCCGGCGCTGGTCGTTGCCTTGGCCAACCGCGTGCTTTTGGCGCCGGACCTCTATTCCTATTACACCCTGCGGGAAATGACGTCGCGCGACGATATCGATTTGGCGCTGGTGGGCGACTCCGTTGTGACCTATAACATCGATCCCGAAGTGCTCACGGAAAAGACGGGGATGCAGGCGTTTGACGTGGGCATGGGCCTGATCGGACTGACGGGCGACGTGGAGATGACCCGGCTGCTGCTGGAAAAGAACAAGCCGCAATATGTTGTGCTGATGGCGGATATCTACACGCTGCTCGCCGAGAGCGAGGGGCTTACCCCGCAGTGCAACATGACGCCGTTTATTCAGAATCCGCTTCACGCGCTTTCCACATACATGAATTATGTGCGTTCGGATGGAAAGATTTTGGATCGCCTGCTGCTGTTCAAGTGCAGGCCAAATACGTCGTGGGGCGATGTGAAAGGCATGTGGGCGCTCCACAGCGACCCTGCCGCCTATTACGTGGAACATGACATGGCGAACATGATTCAGGTGTATTCGGGACGGGGTTACATCCGCGTCAGCCGGGACATGGGCGGCCAAAACAACGCGGCGGCCAAAGAGGACACCCGGCCCTATGATCTGACTGACCGGGACAGCCTGACGGCCCAGAATCAGAGAAGAATTCTTGAATTTGTGAAACTCTGCAAGTCGCACGGCGTGAAGCCGATTGTCGCTCTGCCGTATGATCTGCCCGTTCATCATTTCGCAATCGGCGGATATACGCTGACTGGGGGAGTGCTCGAAGCGTTCTGCAAAGCGAACGACATCGAGTTTTTTGATTTCTCAAGAGCGAAAGCACTCGCTTGTCTGGATGGCTATTATTATGATACGCAGCACATGTCCTCGGATGGTTCGCAGATCTGGAGTACGTTTCTGGCGGATTTCTTCATGCGCTACCAGGCGGGCGAGTCGGTCGATTCGCTCTTTTACGCGACGCAGGAGGAACGGCTGAGCCACGTCGATTTCATCACCAATGCCTGGGCGCAGGGCGAGGAAAAAGACGGCGTGCTGACGGTGTGGGCTGAATGCAACTGCGGGCCGAACGTCGAGCCGGAATATCGCTTTGTGGTCGAGGAGACGGACGGAACGCAGACCGTCGTCAGCGATTACGGCCAAACCGACGTGGTGGAGCTGGACGAAGCGCAGTTTGAAAAGGGCATTCAGTGCGTCAAGGTTTGGGCCAGGGCGAGGGGAAATACGGAACGGGAGCCGATGGTTTACACGTATGAGGTGACGCAGTAAGAAACCTGCTAATGAAAATCAAGCCCTAAAGTGAAGAAAATCAAAAAATTTTCAGAAACCAAAAAGTGTACACTAAATAAGCCTTGGCTTAGAGCAAAAGGTGCGATTGCCAGAGTCTTCAGAGCGCGAGTAGCGCTTGCCGGTATCAGGCCCTTATAGGGCCTAATCAAGCCACCGGCGTAGCCGGTGGTTTTGATTGCTCAAAAGAGATCGACATTGCCGCGATCCGCCGCCTTTCTGTTTTGCAATTTTTCGCACGACAGAAAGGAAAAAGCAATGTTTGATAAGAAAAACGATGCTGCTCGAAATAAGAAACGGGCAGATGCGATTATTTATGCGGGCGCGGCAGATGAAGTTGTTTTGGCTCAAAGTGATTTTGCCAGTGAAGCAGAATTTCGTCGCTGGAAAGCATGGTCAGATGAAGATTATAAACAAACGGAAAAAGTGATGCGCAAGGATTATGACCATGCGATTTATGGATTAGAAGGACAGAAGATTCCAGCACCCGAATTCCAGACGTCCCGATTCAGTGCAAAATGGCATTGACGATTCGCGAAGCGGCGGAATACGGCAACATTGGCATCAACAAAATCGACTCCTTGCTGAAAATGCCGAATTGCCCGTTCGTTTTGTACATTGGAACGCGGAAACTGGTCAAGAGAGTGGAATTTGAACAGTATATCCGCGGAAAAGCTGCGATTTAAGGCGGAAATCATCAGGAAAATCGGGGCGTGCCTTGAGAAAAGAATAGGGTTGTGTTATAATCAGTAATCGTGTCGAGTATTTAAAGGAGTTGTGATTATAGATGAAATTGGGCGTTGTCGGTCTGCCGAACGTCGGCAAATCCACTTTGTTTAATGCGATTACCAAGGCGGGCGCGGAAGCGGCGAATTATCCGTTCTGCACCATCGAGCCGAACACCGGCGTGGTGGCCGTGCCGGATGAGCGGCTGAATGAGCTTTCCGAGATGTATCATCCGAAGAAGACGACCCCGGCGGTGATTGAGTTTGTCGATATCGCAGGTCTGGTCAAGGGTGCGAGCCACGGCGAGGGCTTGGGCAACAAGTTCCTTTCCCATATCCGCGAGTGCGAAGCGATTGTGCATGTCGTGCGCTGCTTTGAAGACCCGGATATCATCCGTCATGCGGACAGCCTCAATCCGCAGCACGATATCGAGACGATCAACTTGGAATTGATTGCGGCTGACCGCGAGACGGTCGCCAAGCGCGCAGAGCGCGCCGTAAAGATGCTCAAGAGCGGCGAGAAGCGCTTTGCTGACGAAGCCGCGCTGGGCGAAAAGCTGCTGGCGCATCTGGACAATCTTCAGCCCGCGCGCACCTGCCCGATGACGGACAAGGAACGCGAAATCGCCCGCGAGTGGTTCCTGTTGACCACCAAGCCGGTGATTTATGCCTGCAACATCAAGGAAGATGACCTTGGCAAGGATGAGGACAGCATTCCCGGCGTGACCGATGTGAAGGCCATTGCGAATAGCGAGAACGCGAAGGTGCTTGTCATTTCTGCGAAGATTGAGGAAGACATCGCGCAGATGGACGACGAGGAAAAGAACATGTTCCTGGAGGAGATGGGCATTGGCAAGAGCGGCCTTGACCGCCTGATTGCCGAATGCTATGATCTGCTCGGCCTGATTTCCTTCCTGACCGCCGGTCCGGACGAGTGCCGCGCATGGACGATTCGCAAGGGCACAAAGGCGCCGCAGGCCGCGGGCAAGATTCATAGCGACTTTGAGCGCGGCTTCATTCGCGCGGAGATCGTTTCCTTCGACGATTTGAAGGCGAACGGATCGATGACCGCCTGCAAGGAAAAGGGACTTGTCCGCAGCGAGGGCAAGGACTACGTGATGCAGGACGGCGACGTGACGCTTTTCCGCTTCAACGTTTAAGGGGGGGAGAACGTTGGGGCGTTGCCCCAAGCCCCAGTCGGGAACTGAGTTCCCGACACCTTCCACACGATTTATCGCTTTGCGATAAATCGGAGGAAAGAGCTTTTAAGCATAAAAAGACGCAGCTTGATTGAAAGCCGCGCCTTTTTATTTTGTCTGTATCGCGAAGCGATACAGAAGCGGGAAGTGCAGGAACCTCAGGTTCCTGCCGGGGTTCGGAGGATTTCTGTCACGCGCCCGCTGTGCGGGATTTAGCGTGACGGAAATCACCTCGACGTTTCCTCATTACTTGCAGCCGCATTCGTAGGAGCCGCACATGCTCTCGTCGCTCTTGCCGGAATGGCAGTTGCAGTTCGCGCAGACGTTGATGCTGCGCAGTTCGCAGCGGTTCTGCGCGCTGTGGTGGCGGCAGGAAGAAACGGAACAGTTGATCGTCTGATTTTCCATGATGCAATCCCTCCATGTCAAACTTCGAGCTTATCGCTCGCGGCTTAGTATGGCGGAAAAAAATCAAAAAATGCGCGGAAAAGGCTTGTCAAACGCAATCAAACGTGTTACAATTTTAACTAGTACAGATGTACTAAAAATAAAAGGAGCGATTGACGATGAAAAAGATGGTTCTTGCGCTGGTGCTGGCGCTGGCTTTGAGTGCCTGCGGCGCGGCGGAGGAAAGCGGCCTTGCGTATACCGGCGAGGTGAACGGCGAAAGCGTCAATCTGATGGATTACATCTGCACCGACGAGGGCGGCGCGTGGTATTACGAGAGCAATCCGGCGACGCTGCTAAACGCGCAGGGCGAAGCGGCGGCGGAGGTCGAAATCGGCACGAAGGCCTCTATCGAGCACGGCGTGGCGTTCTGGCCGAGCGACATTAAGTTTCCGGGCAACATCGAGCGTATTGAGAACTATCTGACCGAGAACGGCGTGAACTACACCGAGGATCAGATTGCCAAGGGCGAGGACGGCATTTGGGCCGTTGCGGATGTGACCACCGGGGCGACGCTGGCGGGTACGAAGAATTATCTGCTCATCGCGCAGCGCGCTTATGCGAACGCGCAGGGCAAGTAAGATACCCGAAAAATACAAAGAAGCGCTGTCTGCTGATCCGATTGTAATCGGACGCGGACAACGCTTTTTATATAGGCGAAAAGTGATGGAAGTCGTGTGTGGGCGGTATTATTCCGCGGCTCGGCACATGGCGCGATAGGCTTTCCGCCCCTTTTCGGTCAGATACGGCCCCAGCACGAGCCAGTGCGCTTGCAGAAACGCTTCCTTGCTCATCGCGTCTTTTTCCGCGCCGCGCAGGGTTTGATTGAGCCACGTCATATGGCTCATCAGCAGGATTTGAACCAGCGTTTGGCAGACCTCCGGCGTGAAGGCTTCGTTCAGGAGTCCCTGCCGGGCCAGACCGTTCAGGCCGTCGATCAAACGCGCGCGCAGGTGGGCGTGGTGCGCCTGATGAAGCGGCTCGTTTTCCTTCTTCAGGTCGTTATCCAGAAAGAAAAACGCGCATTGCTGGAGCGTATCGAGCATCATGGAGAACATGTGGTCGATCTGCGCCAGGGATTGCACGGGCAGATCCGCCGTCGCCGCCATCTGCGCGAAAACGTCGTCCATCAGCGCGGAGACGATATCCTGCTTTTTGGCGAAATGATAGGTGAGATTGCCCACGCTGATGGAGAGCGCATCGGCAATCGCGCGCATGGTGACGCTGCGATAGCCCTGCTCGTTGAAAAGCCGAAGCGAGACGGCCAGAATTTTTTCGCGGGTGGACGAAGCCATGAAACAGCCTCCTTTGCTTGAACCTATCCACAGCTTACCCCTTTTCGACGGCTTTTGCAAGCCCGCCTTGCCAAGTCTGCCCAAAAACGCTATAATAGATCATGGATATTCAGGATTCAATTTCTTTCGCAAGCGTCAAGCGAAAAGACAGGGGAGAACAGCATGGAATATACGACTTTGGGCAAGACCGGCCTGCGCGTGTCGCGCATGGGCTTCGGCGGTATCCCGATTCAGAAGGTGGATGCGTCCGTCACGCGCAAGCTGATGGAGCGGCTCGCCGAGCGCGGCGTGAATTATATCGATACCGCGCGCGGCTACACGGTCAGCGAGTCCTTTTTGGGCGAGGCGCTGGAGGGCGGTCTGCGCGAAAAATTTGTGCTGGCGACCAAGTCCATGTCACGCACAAAGGAAGCGATGGCAAAGGATATCGAGATCAGCCTGCACAACCTGCGCACGGATTATATCGATCTGTATCAGATTCATAACCCGTCCCTCAAGGAGCTGGAGCAGGTGACTGAGCCCGGCGGCGCGTTGGAAGCGCTGCTGGAAGCCAAGGCGGCGGGGCGGATCGGCCATATCGGCGTGACCGCGCACATGGCCGGCGTGTTTGAAAAGGCGCTGACGATGGATTGGGTGGAGACCGTCATGTTTCCGTACAACATCGTGGAAACGCAGGGCGAAGCGCTGATGCAGAAATGCCGTGAGCAGAACGTCGGCTTTATCTGCATGAAGCCGATGGCCGGCGGAGCGCTGGAGGATGCAAGGCTCGCGATTCGTTTCATCCGGCAGAATGAAAACGTCTCGGTCGTGATTCCGGGCATGTACGACGTGCGCGAAATCGATCAGAATCTGGAAGCGATGGAGGATGCGTCCCCGCTGACCGAAGCGGAAACCGCCAAGCTCGACGAGATTCGAAAGGAACTGGGCACGCAGTTCTGTCGCCGCTGCAACTATTGCCAGCCCTGCACTGCGGGCATCTCCATCAGCGGCATTTTCGTGCTGGAAGGCTATCTCAATCGCTATGGTCTGGGCGATTGGGCCAAGCAGCGCTATGCAGCCATGGGCAAAAAGGCCGGGGATTGCGTCGGCTGCGGCGCGTGCGAGAAGCGCTGCCCGTATCAGCTGCCGATCCGGCAGATGCTTGCAAGATGTAAGCGTGAGTTTGGGGCTTAAACTCCTTCCGTCACGACTTCGTCGTGCCAACCTTCGGCATCTCATCTGTCTGTTTCCGTCACAGGCGGCAACAGATTCGATGTCCCTCAAGGAGGGAGGCTTTACCCTTTTGTTACGGTTGCTTATACCAAAAGGCTCCCTCCAAGAGGGCATGTAGCTTGCCGCCCGCAGTGCTGGAGACAGGCAAGCGGAATGCCGAAGGTCTGTCAGCGAAGCTGACTGAGGGAGTCAAAGAAACTATGCGTCCCCTTTATCGCGAAGCGATAAAGGAAGCGGGAAATCCAAGAACCTCAGGTTCTTGGTGGGGGTTGGGGCAAAGCCCCAAAAAACGTATCCTTATCAGGGAGGAAATATATGATCGAGCGTATTGACCGTAAGCGCGAGGTGCTCGTCCACGTCGCGAAATATTGCTTTGAAGGCACGCTGGAAGCCCATAAAGAGTTCATTCCGCTGGAAATCGTGCCGCACGGAAGCCAGCCCACGCATCGCTGCTGCGTCTACCGCGAGCGCGAGGTGCTGCGTAACCGCGTGGATTGGGCCTGCGGCCGCGCGTCCGTCTATGATGGCGAAAATCACTATACCTTCACCGATGAGCCCGTCGCCGTCATGAACAGCGCCTGCGAGGGCTGCCCCTTGCAGCGCTATACCGTCACCAGCAACTGCCAGCACTGCATGGCTAAGCGCTGCCTGCAGGCCTGCCGCTTCGGCGCGATTACCATGACCCATCAGGGCGCGATCATCAACCCGGATAAGTGCCGCGAGTGCGGCATGTGCGCGCAGGCGTGCCCGTATAACGCCATCGCCGATGCGCGCCGTCCCTGCGTGCGCTCCTGCCCGGTGGACGCGATCTCTGTCGATAAAAAGAATCGCCGCGCGTTCATCGATTATAATAAGTGCATTTCCTGCGGCAACTGCACCGTGGCCTGTCCGTTCTCCGCCATCTCCGACGTTTCCATGATTACGGACGTCATTGAAGCCATCCGCGACGAAAAGCAGGAGGTCTACGCCTGCTTCGCCCCGTCCATCGAGGGCCAGTTCGGCGGTGTGAGCGTCGGCGAGATGATCCGCGCGCTTCAGCATCTGGGCTTCACGGACGCGATGGAGGTTTCCCTCGGCGCGGACGCGACGGCCTATTATGAAGCGCAGGAGGCGAAGGAGGTCGCGCGCGAGGGCGGCCACATGACCACCAGCTGCTGCCCGGCTTTCTATAACATGGTCGCCAAGCATTACCCGGCGCTGCTCGATAAGGTCAGCCACACCGTCTCCCCGATGGTGGCGACGGCGCGCTATATCAAGAAGCAGCACCCCGGCGCAGCGGTCGTGTTCATTGGCCCGTGCATCGCCAAAAAGAGCGAGGTCAAGCGGTATAAGGACGCGGGGCAGGTCGGCGCGGATTTCGTGCTGACGTTCGACGAGCTGTACGCGATGTTCGTCGCGAAAAACATTGACCCGGAGGCGATGGCTTCCAGCGGCGTGCAGCAGGGCAGCAAATACGGCAAGAACTTCGCCACGTCGGGCGGCGTGTCCGCGGCGGTGCAGGAGGTGCTGGCCGAGGAGAAATTTGATATGCCGGTGAGCTGTCTCAAGTGTTCCGGCGCGGCGGAATGCAAAAAGGCGCTGATGCTGCTGCGCGTGGGCAAGCTGAATGAGACGATCATTGAGGGCATGGCCTGCGAGGGCGGCTGTGTCAACGGCCCGGCGAAGATCACCGACGTGCGCGAGAGCATGGGCATGCGCAAGCAGCTGATGCTCAGCACCGACGATCGCAGCATTGCCGATAACCTGGAAATGGCCGATTTCAAGGATATCGACATGAAGGACGGCAGACGGTAAGCGGCTCTGTAACCCTTTTTTAGGAAAGGAAAACCATGAAAACCTTGAAAAAAGCGCTTCCGATGGCGCTGGTGCTGCTGTGGGCGCTGCTGTTCGCGCCGTTTTTTCTCGGCGCGCGGGCGGCGCACCCGGCGACGGATGATTTCACCTTCGCCGTCTATACCCACCCGACATGGGTGCAAACCGGAAGCGTGCTGCACGTGCTCAAGGACGCCGTCAGCTATGCGCTGCGCACGTGGCGCGACTGGCAGGGCACGGTGACGGGCGTGATCGTTATGACGCTGAACCCAGCCGTGTTTTCCCTCGCACATTACGGCGTGCATGCCGTCGTGCTGCTGGGACTGATTCTGCTGGGAACGGGCGTGTTTCTGCGGCATTTTCTGAAAAAACGGCTGGGCCTGCCGTGGCGGGCGGCGTTTTTGGGGCTTTCCGCCGCGCAGCTTTTGTTCCTGCCGGATATCGTGGAAGGCGTGTACTGGTTCAACGGCGCGTGGTTTTACATGGGTGCGCAGGCCGTCGCGCTGATGACGCTTTCGCTGGGGGACAGCTTGAGCGAGCGCCCCGTCCGCGGCGCAAAAACGCTGCTCGGCTTTGCGCTCTGCTGGGCGCTGCTCTTTGCGCTGGGCATGGATAACTACATCACCGCGATGATGACGGCGGCGGCGCTGCTGATGCTGGCGCTCTGGCGGCTTGCGGCGCGCGAGAGAAAAGCGACGCTTCGAACGGCGATGCTGCTGCTTCCCATCGGCGCGGGGCTGCTGCTTTCGGTGATTGCGCCGGGCAACAGCGTCCGCATGGCGACGGACGGCGCGCACGAGAGCGGCCTTGGCTATCTGCTGGCTTCGGTGGGTTGGACGCTGCGCGACGCGGTGAAATACATCGTGCGGTTCATGCTCAAAACGCCGCTTTTGGCGCTGCTGCTGCTGGCTCTGCCGACGGCCTGCCGGGAGATGAACGCGCGCGGGGAAAAGGGCGAATGCGCGCCGAAGTTGGGCTTCACGCTGCTGGGCGGCTATCTGATGCTCTGCGCGATGATTATTCCGCACATGTATTCCTCCGGCTATGCGGGTTCGGGACGCGTCATCAACATGTATCACAGTTATGTTCTGCTGTTCATGCCGATTGTGTTGGCGATGGCGCTGATGCGCGTGAAGACCGAAAAACGCGCGGCGCTGGCGGCGGGACGCGGGAAAGCCGTCTGTTACGCGCTTTCGGCGCTGGCGTTTGCGGGCTGTCTGCTGGGCGGTCAGCTGGGCCATTATGAAAAGCTGGTGAGCGATCAGCTGGACGGCACGCAGGATGCGTACATCGCGCAGTTTGAGCGCGAGTATGCGCTCTGCGAGGCGGCCGGGCCGGAGGACGACGTGGTTCTGCCCGCGTGGACGGTGCAGACCGTGACCGGCAAGCCGACGGCCTACGAGGATGCGACGGTTTGGACGAACGAATCGATGGCGCTATATTTCGGCGTGAAAAGCGTGAGAGTCGGGGAAACGGGGGACGTTGGGGCGCTGCCCCAAGCCCCGGAAGGGAACTGAGTTCCCTTCACCTTCCTCCTTCATTTATCGCTTTGCGATAAATGCAAATAAAAAAGTGGGAAGTCCAGAAACCTCAGGTTTCTGGCAGGGTTTGGGACGGAGTCCCAAGCGTTCCCCAAAAGAGAGGTACTATGTTGGAACTCAAGAAAATTGATAGAAAGAACGTCTGGCAGGCTGCACGGCTTAAGGTTAAGCGTGCGCAGGCGGATTACGTGGCTTCCAATATCGAGAGCATTTTGGAAGCGTTTGCGACGCGCGAGGAGGGCGGCGTGGCCGAGCCGTTCGCGCTGTATGACGGCGCGGCGCTCGTCGGCTTCGCGATGATTGGCTACGGGGATTTGCCGAACGAAGAAAATCCGTCGATTTCCGCGGGCAACTATTGCCTTTGGCGGCTGATGATCGACGAGCGCTGGCAGGGGCGCGGCTATGGCAGACAGGCCATCGAAAAGCTGATTGAATATGTGCGCACGTTCCCGTGCGGCCCGGCGGAATACTGCTGGCTCTCCTATGATCCAGATAACCAGAAGGCCAGGAAACTGTATAACGGCTTTGGGTTCGTGGAAACGGGCGACATGGACGGCGAAGAAGCCATCGCGGCGCTGAAGCTGTGAGCAGGGGAGAAGCGATGAAAACGATCAAATGTCTGCTGGCGCTGCTTTTGCTGCTCCTTCCCGTCTGCGCGGCCGCGCAGGAGGCGAAGGAACTAACGGCGGACTGCGTCATCACCTCCGGCAAGGTTCGCACCACGTCCGTACACGACAACGACTATACGACGGCGTGGCGCAGCGAGCGGGTCAGAAGGCCGTATCTGGAATTTCAGCTCCCGGAGGGTGAAACGGCGGGCTGGCTGTACGTCTGCTTCGCCGAAATGCCCCAATCCTGGGCGGTTGAGGAGAAAATCGACGGCAAATGGCAGGTCATCGCCGACGGTAGCACGGATTATATTCACGCGCTGGTCAAGTTGAACGGGCAGAACCATTTCCGCATTGTTGAAAATTCGGGCATCACCACGCGGCTCAAAATCAGCGAGGTCTTCGTCCTCGGCGCGGGCGATCTGCCGGACTGGGTGCAGCGCTGGGAGCCGACGGTGGAAAAGGCGGATCTGCTCGTGCTGGCGACGCACCCGGACGACGAGCTGATTTTCTTCGGCGGCGCGATTCCGACCTATGCGGTCGAGCAGAAGAAAAACGTCGTTGTCGCCTACATGAGCTATGCGAACGCGGCGCGGCGGAGCGAGCTGCTTAACGGTCTGTGGCACATGGGCGTGCGCAATTATCCCGTCATCGGCACGTTCGGCGATTCCTATTCCACCAACATGGCCGAGATGTACGACCGCTGGGGCAAGGAAAAGGTGCGCAAATACGTCATGGGGCTGATTCGCAGGTATAAGCCGGAGGTCATGGTTACCCACGACAAGGGCGGCGAATATGGCCACGGCGCGCACAAAGTCACCTCCGACGCGAGCGTTTACTGCGTGGAGAATGCGGCGAACGCGTCCGTTCTGCCCGCGCTGGCGAAGGAATACGGCACGTGGACGGTGAAGAAGCTGTATCTGCACATGGGCGAGGAAAACGCCATCCACATGGATTGGAACGTGCCGCTCACCAGCATGGGCGGTAAAACGGGCGAGCAGCTCGCCCAGGAAGCATTCCTGCTGCACGTCACCCAGCAGAAGACGAGCTATGTCGTCACCGACGAAGGACAGACGGGCAACGCGAAATTTTCGCTCGTGTATACCAACGTCGGGCCGGATACCGTCGGCGGGGATTTCTTTGAAAACGTGGAATAACAAAAAGGGCCGCTGCGATGTCCTTCTTTGTCAGAGCGTCTGACAGAAGGGCAAAGCGACGGCCTTTTTTTCGCTTTTGTTATTTACTGCTTGTCATACGGCTTGAACGTGACTTCCTGCTTGTCAAAATCGATAAACAGCTGATAGGCGTAATTATCCAAACTGGTATCCCAAATCTCCACGAACTTCGGCGTGACCTCGATCAGGATTTCCGTGTCCTCATGGGAATACTTATTATAGCTGCCCCAGAGATACTTTTTGTACAGCGTTTCAAACGTGCGGCCCGGCTCATCGACGACAAGGCCCTTGTTTTCCGCCACGCCTTCGACCTGCACGCCGCTCCAGCAGAGCGCAACGTTCGGGTTTTCAAAGAGCTGCTGGGTTTTGCGGAAATTCTTATCCGTCTTGAAATAGATTTTGTTGTTGTAGAACAGGCAGCTCACGTTGCGCACCATCACGTGCGTACCCACCGCGCTGGCCAGCGCCATGATTTTGCTGTCGCCCAGCTTTTCAAACATTTTGGCGACGGCCTGCTCAAAGGTCAGGTTTTGTTCTGTGCTGAATTGCATGGTGATGAATCTCCTCTCGTATTGTTGCTTTATCAAAACCGATCCGTTTCAGTCGTAGAATGCTTCGCGGCAATCACCCGATCAAAGCGAATTTCTTGAGCGGCACGCTGATCTTTTTATAGAGCAGCATTGCCAGAATCGAGGTCACGCTGAAGGAAATGACGTTGAACGGCACGATGGAAAACGCGACCATCGTCGGCACGCTCGTGATCCACGGGTTGACCGCGGTACACATCTGCACAATCGCCGCCCAATCCATGCCGTAGAGCGCCATATAGGCCGGGAAAATCAGGAACACGTTGGTCAGCACCGCGACGACCACGCCGCAGATCGTGCCGAGCACCAGCCCGATGGCCGCGCCGTGCTTGGTTCTGTGCTTTTGATAATACAGCACGGCGGGCAGGGCGTAGGCCGTGCAGAGCAGGAACTTCTGCACCTCGCCCGTGAACATGGACGAAGTGCCCTTGAACACCAGCTTGAGCAGCACTTTCACCGCGATGATTTCCACCGCGCCGACCGGGCCGAGCACGAAGCCGCCGATCAAATCCGGCAGGGCGGACAGGTCGAAATCCGCGAACGGTGAGAGCACCGGCACGGAGAAGCTGAAATACATCAGCACGAAGGAGACTGCGCCCATCATGGCGGCGAGGGTCAGGCGGCGGGTTTGTGTGCGTTTCATGTTTTTTTCCTCCTGAAAGTAAAAAATTCCCGAAGCCAAACAAGAGATTGGCCTCGGGAAATCCATTTCTTTCAGAATGGCAAACAGCCATGCCGCAAAAACTGGATAACACGCTTGTCTTTTCCCATCCGGACTGTCACCGTCGGTTCTGGAATTGCACCAGATCGGCCCCTGATTGCTCAAGGGTTCATGGACTATACCATCGGTAGGGATTTTCACCCTGCCCCAAAGACCATTCAGTTTTGAACTTCGCTAATACTGTAAGCCCGCGTGAGAAATTTGTCAAGCATCTTTTTTCACGAGAAGCAGCAGTTTGGAAAGGCAGATTATAGAAAGAACTTTTTTTAACTCCTTCCGTCACGACTTCGTCGTGCCAACCTTCGGCATTTCATCTGTTTATTTCCGCCACCGGCGGCAACAGATTCAATGTCCCTCAAAGAGGGAGGCTTTTGTATACGATACCGAAAGAAGAAATTATATCTTTGTTTCGGGCGAAAAATACACTTGGGATTTTTGTACATCAAAGCTCCCTCCTAGAGGGAGCTGTCGAGCGAAGCGAGACTGAAGGAGTGGCCGCTTACCAGGAGATGACCTCGTGTCCCGTCTCCGTCACCAGCACCTGGATTTCCCACTGGGCGGAGGGCATGCCGTCCTCGGTGTAAATCGTCCAGTCGTTGTCCGCGTCCACATAAATGTCGTCCGTGCCCATGTTAATCATCGGCTCGATGGTGAACATCATGCCCGGCGCCATCACCATTTCCTGCCCGCGCTTGGTGACATAGCTGACCCACGGCTCCTCGTGGAACTGAATGCCCACGCCGTGGCCGCCGACGTCGCGAACGACGCTGTATCCGTTCTTCTTCGCCAAATCGTGTACGGCCTGCCCCATGTCGCCGAGGAAGCCCCACGGCTTGACCTGCTCCAGCCCCGCCATCACGCATTCGCGCGTGACCTCCACCAGCTTTTTCTTCTCCGGCGTGGTTTCGCCGATGATGAACATGCGGGAGGAGTCGGAATAATAGCCCTTGTAGATCGTGGAGCAATCGACGTTGATGATGTCGCCGTCGCAGAGAATGTCGTCTTCGGACGGGATGCCGTGGCAGACCTGATCGTCGATCGACGTGCAGACGCTCTTGGGGAAGCCCTCGTAATTCAGCGGCGCGGGAATGCCGCCCATCGCCGTCGTCTGCTCATAAACCCAGCGGTCGATCTCCGCTGTGGAAATGCCCGCGCGGATGTGCGCGGCGACATAATCGAGCACCGCGACGTTGATCTTCGCGCTTTCGCGGATGCCCGCAATCTGCGCTTCGTTTTTAATCATGTCATGGGTCGGGATGATTGCGCCGCGGCGGTGCATGTCATCGAGCTTTTCGTCAAAATCATAATGGCAATGCTTGTATTTCTTGCCGCTGCCGCACCAGCAGGGCATGTTGCGATCCAGCTTGTGCATGGGTAAGCCCCCTTTTGATTGTGTTGCTTTCGATGATTATTGTACCACGCTTTTTCCATCAGGGAAAGAGTGGAAATTGTGTGTTTTAGAAAACTAACAAGAAAAGTTTGCAAGTGCTGTTGGATACTGGTCAAAAACGGCGGAGTATGGTATACTGAACGCGATATAGGCATGAAGGAGGGAAGTCCAGAAACCTCAGGTTTCTGGCAGGGGATTGAAGCCATGCGCCTGCTGTGCAGGAATTAGCATGGCGGAAATCGGAAATCGCAAGAAACGCCGTGCGTTTCTATGCGAGTTTCCCGGACTTGGGACGGAGTCCCAACGTTTTTTCCCAAAATTCAAAAATACAGGAAGAATCCGGCATGCTCGTTCGTCTTGTATGCACAGGATAAAAGGGTTGGTGAAATCAAGTGAGGAAAACAATCAAACTGATCGCGGCACTGATGCTTCTGGTCATGCTGCCGACGCTGGCACTGGCCGCGGATTATGCGGTGGTGCGCGGAGGCAGGCTGAACCTGCGCCAATATGCCAGCAGAACGAGCCGCAGCCTTGGCAAATACGACAGCGGCTCGTGGGTGGTGGTGCAGGGGGCCAGCACCTCCGGCTGGTATCCCGTGCGCACGATGGACGGCAAAACCGGCTATATGGCGGGCAATTATCTCACCTTTGCGCAGAGCGGAAGCACCGGCACGGTGGCCTATGCCAACGGCGGCTATGTCAACCTGCGCCGCGGCCCGTCGCTGGATTACGCGGTGGTGACGCGCGTGACGAGCGGAACGACCATCAGCATTCTGGATGCGTCCTACGAGTGGAACTATGTCAGCGTGAACGTGGGCGGCGCGACCTACACGGGCTATATGCACGATTCGCTGATTAACAAGAGCACGACGACCGCGACCGTTTCCACCCGAAACGGCGGTAAGGTTAACGTGCGCCGCGGCCCGTCTTCCTCTTACGGCAGCATTGGTTCGCTCAAATCCGGCACGCGCGTGACCGTTCTGCTCAAGGGCAGCGGCTGGTGCCAGATCACGGGCGGCGGCCTGACGGGTTTCATGGCGACGAACTATTTGAGCAACATGGGCACGACGAACGGCGGCTCGAACAACAACAATTCCGGCACGGTGACGACCCGCACCGCCTATGTCAACAACCCCAAGAGCACGCAGCTGCTCTATCTGCGCGAATCGCCGTCGCAGAGTGCGCGCGCGCTCGGCCAATACGCCAACGGCACGCAGGTGAAGGTCGTTTCCTACGGCGCGACGTGGTGCGAGGTCTATGTCGGCACGCGCCACGGCTACATGATGACGCGCTATTTGAGCTTTGACGGCACGTATGTCACACCCACGCCGAATTATGTCTATGTGACGCCCAAGCCGACCCCGCAGGTCATCTATGTCACGCCGACCCCGACGCCGCTGGTGGAGTATATCACGCCGAAGCCGGCTGAACCCGCCGCGCCCACGTCGGGCACGGCGATCACCCTTGCGGCGGCTTATGGCAGCGCAAGCAACACGATCAACGTCTATTACGATCAGGCGATGACTTCGCTCAAGGCAACGTATACCGGCGGCAAGCGGGCGACGATGCTCAGCTATGGCGACAGCGTCTGCATGATTCTGGTGGACGGCGGCGTGGCCTACGTCTCGACCTGGAACGTGAACTATTAAGCATATTTCAGCTATTTTCGCGCATAGTATCTCCCGGAGGGATCGTATGAAGCGAGGATGGCTGATTTTTTTGTGCGCCGCCTGCCTGAGCCTGGCCGGATGCGCGGCGAAAAGCGGCGGAGGGGATAAGCCAGCCCTGCCGCAGCCGGAACAGACGGCAGGCCAAACGAAGGGCAAAAGCGCGGCGCAGCTCGTGCCGGACAGGCTGGATAAAAACGAATCCGGCGTGCCGATGCTCAAGGTCTATGATGTGAAAAACGAGAAGCTGGAAACCCTGTCCGTCGAGGATTATCTGCCCGCCGTGCTGGCCGGGGAGATGGCGGGAGACTGGCCGCTGGAGGCGCTCAAGGCGCAGGCGATTCTGGCGCGCACGTTTGTGCTGCAATTCGTCTCCCAAAAAGAATCCATGTATGACGGCGCGGATATCTCCACCGATATCAAGGAGGCGCAGGCTTACGATGCGGCGGGCGTGAACGCGCGCATCCGCGAAGCCGTGAAGGAGACGCGCGGCGAGGTGCTCAATGCGGGCGGCGAGCTGCCGTATGCGTGGTTTCATGCGCATTCCGGCGGGCTGACGGCGCGCGCCAAAGAGGGACTGGATTACGAAAAAGCCGAACCAGGCTATACCCAGTGTGTCAAGGGCATGGAGAACGACGAAGCCCCGGCGGAAGCCGCCAACTGGCAAGCCAGCTTCTCCATGGATGAGGTCATCACCGCGGCAAAGGCTTCCGGCGCAAAGGTGGACAAGGTGGAGAGCATCGCCATCGGCGAGCGCGGCGAATCCGGCCGGGCGGAAACGCTGCTGATTTCCGGGCAGTCCGTTTCCGCGCCCGCGTTTCGAATCGCCATCGGCTCAACGAAGATGCGCTCCTGCCTGATCGAGAGCCTGCATGTCGAGGATGGGCAGGTCAAGATGAGCGGCAAGGGATACGGACACGGCGTGGGCATGAGCCAGTGGGGCGCGTATGCAATGGCGAAGGAAGGAAAGACCGCCGAAGAAATTGTGACGCATTATTTTAACGGCGTGAGCATCGATCAGGCGTGGGAGTAAGAAAAAGCGTAAAAACAGGCTGTTCCGGCTTTTGAACGAAGCGGAACAGCCTGTTTTTTGATGATTTGAACCCGTTTCAATTGCAGCCTGCGTTGCGGCTGAAATTCGTCAGCTTTTCAGGCTTTCCAGCGTCCGATCGAGCATCGTCTGCCACTTGGCAAAATCCATGTTGGGCACGTAGAAGGATTCAAGCTCGTCGTGCAGCTGCTTGGCCTGCGCGAGCGCGGCGCATGCGCGGTGCAGATGGAGTTGAATCCCGGCGCGGCCCTGTTCCAATGCGCATTCATGCCGCAGAAGCGCGCCCTGCGGGATGCAGGCGGCGAAATCGAAGGTTTGTTCTGCGGAAAGCTGTTCGCTCGTGGTGACGAGGGTTGCAAGCGCGGGGATGGTGACGTGGAGCAGCCGTCCCGGCACGGTGGGGCAGAGGTGCTCCTCCACGCTGTATCCGGCTGCACGGGCGGCGGCGCTGACCTGCCGCAGGACGGGCGTGCCATCCATGCCGCCGTGGAACAGCAGGCGGATGACGCGCGGCTGGGCGTTTTCGGCAATCAGGCTGATTTCGCCTTTGGGCGTGACCGCATCGGTGATGATGGGGCGCACGCGGGGCGCGGCAGTCTTGGGCGCGTCGTTTGCGAGAACGGCCTGAATCAGCGCCCGCGTCATCTGAAAAAGGCGTTCCTCATCCATGGCGGCTTGCAGCATGGCGGCGTTTTCCTGCGCCAGTGCGGCGGCGGCGGCCAGACAGGCGCGGGCACGGCGGGAGCAGGCGGCATGATCGCTCATGCAGGCGCGGATGTGCGGCAGGCGCGGGCGCATGGCAGGCTCGTCAAGGCCTTCGCCGAGGTTGATGATGCTGTCCCGTGCGCCGGGAATTTCGGGATCGACGATGTGCGGCGCCGTGCCGTCGAGGATGAGCAGACCCGCGTGGGGAACGGCCACGCCGTCCAGACTGTCCGGGTCGCCGGAACAGAAATACAGCGTGGACGCCTCGCCATTGGCGCAGAGCGCCGCGTGAATGCGCCGCATGAAGGTGGATTTGCCGACGCCCGGCCCACCTTTGAGAATCAGCTTACGCTTGAGCACGGCTTCATCGATCAAATGATCGAAGCAGGAGATGAAGCCGTTTGGGCCCATCGCGCCGGGGAAAAGGGTTCTGGCGGTATTCAAACGCATCCCTCCCATTGGGCAAAACTTCCCTACACCTTATGCCGGACGGGCAAAAAAATACATCCCCCGCCGGAAAGCGGGGGACGCAAAGGGCATTAGTCCTTCTTCTTACGCACCACGATAATCATCATCGCCAGCACGATCAGAAGCAGAAGCACCAGCAGAATCACGATGCTCAGCGGCACGCCGTTGATGGTCGTGGCCATCAGCGGGGTCGGGGACGGCACCGGAGTCGGAGTGGGCGTGGGTTCCGGGGTGTCGGTCGGAACAGGAGTCGGAGTAGGCGTGGGTTCCGGGGTATCGGTCGGAACGGGAGTCGGAGTAGGCGTGGGTTCCGGGGTATCGGTCGGAACGGGAGTCGGGGCAGGCGTGGGTTCCGGGGTGTCGGTCGGAACGGGAGTCGGAGTAGGCGTGGGTTCCGGGGTGTCGGTCGGAACGGGAGTCGGAGTAGGCGTGGGTTCCGGGGTGTCGGTCGGAACGGGAGTCGGCGTGGCCGTAGGTTCCGGCGTATTGGTCGGAACAGGAGTCGGAGTGGGCGTAGGTTCCGGCGTCGGGGTAGGAGTCGGCGTGGGAGTCGGCGTGGCGCGGAGCGTCGTCAACAGCTGCTCGAGCGCCTTTTTGAGCTGCGCAACGCTGCCCGGCTGAATCATCATCAGGGTGTTGTCATCGATTTTGGCGATGGAAACCGCCGCCGCGTCGCTGTCCTCCGGCGTGAAGCGCAGGGCGGAATCCGTGTCGGTCAGGCCGTGGTTTTCGGCGCTTTCGCCAAAAAGCTTTTCATAAACTTCCGCATCGCTTCGCGCCTGTCCGAGCGCTTCGGCGATTTCGTGGAGCGACGCGCCGTCTGCGGCGGTGTTTGGTGCAAGGGCGATGGCTTCCACGCCGTTTTCGCCGTACAGGGCAACGGCCTGCGCATCCTGCGCTTCCTTTTCCGCGGCGGAAAGGTAGAAAGGCGTTGCCGTCGGCGCGGGCGTGTGGCCGGACGCAATCATTTCTTTCAGCTGGTGATACGTCAGCGCCTGCGGCGCAGCGGTGGCCTGCGCGTCAAGCGCGGCTTCGCCGGCATCCACCGCTTCCTGAAGCGAAGCGACACTGACGGCGTTGCCGGCCGCCGCGTTCATCAGCAGCGACAACGCCTCGTCGGAGAGATTCGCGTCGGGCGCGAGGTAGAGCGTCGCGCTGCTGGGATCGGAGGTCAGCGAGGAGACGATCGAAGCGCCGCTGGCCGCGTCGTTTTTCGCGGCGGAAAGGGCGTTGCGGATCAGCGTCAGCATTTCCTCAAGCGTCAGCCCGTTGTCCGGCAGGAAACGCACCAGCAGGCCGCCGTCGCTCTGCACTTCGGCGGAAAAGAGCATGTCGCCGTCCCCGCCGGAAGCGGCGGCAAAGACGGGAATCACGTCCGCAAGTGCGCGGGGAATGCGGTCGATTTCGTTGCCCAGCGCATCATAGAGCACCGTGTCGCCGTTCACATCCACCAGCATTTTGCCCGGCATGGCGGTATAGGTATAGACGACGGAGACGCTGGCGTGTCCCTGAATCTCCTTCGTATCCAGCCGAAGCGTGCGCGTCGTGCCTGCAACGGCCGTGCGCGGGAAGGAGACCCGGAAGACCCACGCGCCCGTGCTACGCACGCGGAGCACCCGCGTCTTATTGGCGTAGACGGAAGCATAGAGGTAAAAGGAGCTGGTCGGGTTGGCCGTCGCGGAGGTCAGCGACAGCCGCGCGCTGCCCGCGCCGGGAATCAGCGCAGGCACGCCGGAAAACGCATAATCCGCATGCGCGTTTGCGCCCGTTGCGGCGCGCGTCACATCCAGCGAGAAGGTGTGCCCCTGCGACAGCGCACCGATCATGTCAATCGGCTTCAAATCGGAGAGCGGCGCGGCGCTGGTGGAAACCTCGGTATCGCCCAGCTTGTTATCGCAGACCTGCGCGACGCTGACGTCGGTGAGCTGCCAGTAGCAGGGCTGCGCCGTCTCGCCCAGCGCGGGCAGGGCCAGCAGGCACGCCATCAGCAGCAGCCAAATGGAAACAAGACGCTTCATACGGAAAAGTCGCTCCTTTCGCCAAGCACTTTGCTCCCTGCGCATGCGGCCGGATTTGGCATGGTTGCCTGCCGAAAGGCGCTCTCTTTTTGGCAAAGTGTATGAAATATTTATAGCATGCCTGCGGGAAAAAAGCAAGATAATCCAACAAAAAAGACAAAATTCTTGGTTGACCCTGCACCTTTTTTGGAGAAAAAAACAATTTGGGGGCTATGCAGAGCGGGGGTTTTAAGCTATAATGTGGGTAATCAGAAAACAAGAAAGGGAGGGATTGACCGTGATCCAGGTTATCTTTGGCAAGAAGGGTTCCGGCAAGACCAAGCGCATTTTGGATATGGCGAACGCGTCCGTGAAGGAAGCGAAGGGCAACGTTCTGTTCATCGACGATGATAAGAGCTATACGCTCAGCCTGAAGCCGCAGATCCGCTTCATTGACGCGGGCGAGTATGCTGTCAAGGGCAAGGAGCCGTTCTTTGGCTTCCTGGCCGGCATTCTGGCAGGCAACTATGATATCAGCGTGATCTATGTCGATGCGTTCCTCAAACTGGTGAAGGCCGACGCGGCCGAGCTGGTGGATTTCTTTGCGCAGCTTGAGCGCCTGGTGGCCAACGCCCAGTGCGATTTGGTCATCAGCTTCAGCGAGGACGCGGAGAATGTGCCGGAGAGCATCCGCAAGTACCAGATCTGATCCCGTTTTTCTGACGCCGCTTCCTGCCGTTTATCGGGAAGCGGTTTCTTTGTTTTTATGATATTGGGAAATCCAAGAACATCAGGTTCTTGGCAGGGTTTGGGGCAGAGCCCCAAGCGTTTCCCCCAAAAGGAGGCTGAATTTCCATGCCGATGCTTTCCACCCGCGGCGCGGCCGCGGTTTCCGAATCGATGGCCATTCTGCGCGGCCTTGCGCCGGACGGCGGATTGTATGTGCCGCAGACCTTCCCGCACTTTTCACTGAATGAAATCGCCGCGCTTTCAGGGCTTGATTATCAGGCGCGCGCGCTGGCGGTGCTGCAAAAGTTTCTGCCCGATTTCACCGGAGATGAGCTGAAAAACGCCATCACCGGGGCGTATGGCACGGGCTTTGACGACGCGCAGATTGCCCCGGTGCGCCCGGTCGGCGCCTGGGCGCACGCGCTGGAGCTTTGGCACGGGCCGACGCTCGCGTTCAAGGATATGGCGCTTCAGCTTCTGCCGCATCTGCTGACGCTCAGTGCGAAAAAGCACGGCGAACAGCGCGAAATCTTCATCCTTGTGGCGACCAGCGGCGACACGGGCAAGGCCGCGCTGGAGGGTTTCCTCGATGTGCCGGGTACGCGCTGCTGCGTGTTCTATCCGCGCGAGGGCGTGAGCCAGGCGCAGCGTTTGCAGATGGTCACGACCGGGGGCGCGAACACCCACGTCATCGCCGTCAACGGCAATTTTGACGACGCGCAGACCGGGGTCAAGCGTATCTTCTCGGATCATGCGTTTGCCGAAACGATGGATGCGCAGGGGCGCGTGCTGTCCTCCGCAAACTCCATCAACTTCGGTCGTCTCGTGCCGCAGGTGGTCTATTATTTCTCCGCCTATGCCGATCTGCTGAAATCCGGCGCGATTCAGCTCGGCGACGAGGTGAATTTCTGCGTGCCGACGGGCAACTTCGGCGATATTCTGGCGGCGGATTACGCGGGCAAGGCGGGCCTGCCGGTGGGCAGATTGATCTGCGCCAGCAACGAAAACAACGTGCTGACCGATTTCATCAACACGGGCGTATACGATATCGAGAATCGTCCGTTCTATAAGACGATCACCCCGTCGATGGATATCCTCGTTTCGTCGAACCTTGAGCGCCTGCTGTTCGATTTGAGCGGCTGTGACGGCGCGCGCATCGCGAAGTTCATGGGCGATCTGGCAGGCCAGAAGCGCTATGCCATCGACGACGCGATGAAAGCGGGCTTGCAGAAGCGCTACTTCGCGGGCTGTGTCAATGAAGACGGCATTCGCGCGGAGATTCGGCGGACGTGGGCGGAGGATCACTACCTGATGGATACGCACACCGCCGTGGCCAGTGCCGTTCTGCGCGCCTATCAGCAGCAGACGGGCGATGCGCGCCAAAGCGTGATTGTTTCCACCGCCAGCCCGTATAAGTTCGGCGCGTCCGTGCTGGGCGCTGTCGCCGGGCAGGAAGCCTGCAGCGGGCTGGACGATTTTGCCTGCTGCCGCGCGCTGGCCGAGCTGACCGGAACGAAAGAGCCGGCGCAGATTCTCGCGCTGCCGAATCTGCCGATCCGCCACACCGCCGTTTGCGAAAAGGATCAAATGGCGCAGGCCGTGCTGGATGCGGTGAAGTGACGCCTTCAGTCGCGCCTTCGGCGCGCCAGACCTTCGGCGTTTTGCCTGCCTGTTTCCCGCACAGCGAGCGGCAGGCAAAATGTCCTCAAGGAGGGAGCTTTAGGAAAGCACAGCAAACAAATATAAGCAAACTCTCTTGTTAGCGAAACGCTGATAAGGGAGTTTGCTTTTAGATGGGAAAAAGCATATATAAAAGTCTCCCTCTTAGAGGGAGGTGTCGAGCGAAGCGAGACGGAAGGAGTCAGACCTCGTATACCTTCTGCGTCGGCGCGTAATCCGAATTGTAAGCGATAATTCGATCAAAGTGGTTCTGCGCCGCAATGCGCAGCATGTCCGCCTGCGTGCAGTGGACGCTGTAACGAAGCAGCTTCGCTTTGCCCGCGTGCAGCAGCAGCGAGGCGTGCGTGTTCGGCTCGACCGTGCCGGTGAAAATCACGCGGCCGCCGCAGATCAGCAGGCGGCGAACCAGCCGCCGCGTCTTGATGTCGTCGAGCTGCGGGTCGCAGACGAAATACACGCCCAGCGCGACAAAATCCTCCGGGATGGCGCGGATGAACTTGCCCGCCAGCATGTCCTGCACCTGCGGGCGCACCCACATCGCCGTTGCGTCCATGTGTCCCAGCTCGGTCATGAAATGGCGGTCGGCAAAGATGTCCGTCTCCGGCAGACGCTCGCAGATGTAGGTCAGAATGCCAAGCCCGCGCCCGTAACGCGGCACAGGCAGAATGACGGGCCGCCCGTCCGCCAGCGCCTCCGAAATTGCGGCGATCAGCGCATCCACCTGCGCATCGCGCGAGACTACGCCGGGCTGCATGCCGTAATCGCAGTCCAGTACGGCCAGATTCGCGCTGATGCCCTCGATCGGGTCGCGGGCATGCACGCGCGCACAGTCATAATAATCGCCGGAAAAGAACAGCGAGCGCCCGTTTTCCGCCATGCGATACCACACGCTGCCGGAACAGTGGCCGCTGCGTCCCCACGTCAGCGAAAGGCCGCCGGGGAGCGGCGCTTCGGCATAGGGCACGCTCAAGCCCTCCAAAACAATCGGGTCATCGATGCCCAGCGGAAGCTGGCGCGCCGTTTCCGTGGTCAGCACCACGCGCCCCGTGAAGCCGTTGGAGAGCAGATAGGGCAGCGCGCCGGACTGGTTTTCGTGGGAATGGGAGAGAAACAGATAGCGCGCGGCGCGAATCTGTTCGGGCCGCAGATGGGGCAGTTCGTCCCCGCGATAGCAGCGCTGATAGCCGCAGTCCATGATGAACGACGCGCTTTCGCCCTCCACAAAATAACAGTGGCGCTGCTGGGTACAGGGCTCACCCGTCAAATAGAGTTTCATACCGCCGCTTCCTCCCCCGCGAAAAAACAGAATGGTTAATGAATAGTATAGTACAAAAAAGGAAAAGCGTAAACCCGCAAACAAGGCGGGAATTTGCTTTTGTCAAAAAGAATGGGAGTCCTACGGCTTTTTTTGTGCAGTTTCGGCGCGGATTTTTCCTTTTTTCTGAGGACAAATCGTGGTACAATACCTACAAAGTGGAATTTGCGGAAAGAATCGCGCTTTTTTTCAAAAAACAGGAAGAATATGCGGCGCTGATTCGTCTTTATGGCAGAAAAGAAAATCCCGCGGACGGGCCGCGGGAAGGGGTGGTTGCGATGAAAAAGAGAGCGGTTTGTTTGGGAATGCTTCTGCTGATGCTCTGCGGCAGTCAGGCGATGGCGCAGAGCGCGGTGGTCAACAACGGGTCTGACCCAAGCAGCCGACTGAACATGCGCGAACAGCCCAGCCGGGACGCGGATTCCGTCGGCCAGTTTTACACGGGTACGCCCGTTGAAATCGTTTCGGATGCGGGCGGCGGCTGGTCGGAGGTGACGGTCGGCGGCGGCTCGAACAGCCTGAGCGGCTATATGATGAGCCAATATCTCTCCACCGATGCTTCTTCCGTGCAGGACGCGACCAAGGAAATGCAGGTTGTTTCGCCCTATGGTACGCAGAGCGTCGTCGTGCGCGACACGCCCAGCAATTCCTATGACGCGGTGACGATGCTGGAGGTCGGCGACGAGGTGCGCGTCATCGGCACCAAGGGCAATTATTATTACGTGCTGTTGGACGACAATTCCGTGGGCTGCCTGAGCACGAGCGAAGCGAACTAAAACATCGCATAACAATTCCTCCCGATTTGCTTCTATCTTAAAGACGGAGTAAACCGGGAGGAAATTTCATATTTTGGAAAATTTTTTCAAAATCTTATCCTTTGGCGTAGCCCACGCGCACCACAATGCCCTGCGCGAAGTCGCCGAATTGCTCGCCGAACAGATTCATGCCGCCCACGTGCTCCGCATCCGCATGCACGCCGATGCGAAGCGCCAGATAATCCTGACCGCCGAGGTTCAAATCGGCAATCGTCACATCCGACAGCGGTTCGCCGTCCAGCGTGCAGCCCAGACTGTCCACGCGCCACGTTTTCAGCAGGCCGTATTGGGAGGAGGTGTCGCTCCACCACGACGGGTTAAAGCGCCCGCGCCGCGCGCCGTAGTCGCCGGGGCTCGTCCATACGCCCAACTCCTGCTCGCCCAGCCCGACGTAAATATCGCTCTTGAAATCCTCGCGGTACATCGGCGCGTTGGAGGAAAGCTCCATCGAGATTTCCAGCCACTCCACCTGCCCCGGGTCGATTTCGCCCAGCGAGAAGCGGTATTCCACCTCGCCGGATTCAAACCAGAGCAGCTGGGCCGAAAGCCTGTCCGGGTGATAGAACGCGCGCGGGGCGTTGCTCTCGCCGATCCACGCGTGCTCCGAAACCAGGCCGCATTCCGGCTTGATGTCCCGCGCGCTGGCGTAGCTGCCCAGCGGCAGTTTGAGCGTCAGCGCGCTTACGCCCTCCTGCGTTTCCGGCACAAGGTGCATGCTGACCGAATCGATGCGCCGGGAGCAGAGCTTCATTGCCCCGCGGATGCCCGGCTGAATTTCCGTGGAAATCAGGCCGGATTCCTCCAGCTGGCGCACGTTCAGCGCGGCGGTGGAGACCGGCATGCCCAGCGCCTCAGCCAACTCGTTGACATTCATGGAGCGCGAAGCGAGCAGCCCGATCATCTTCACCCGCTGGGGGGAGGAAAGAGCCTTGGCGACCTGACACAGGCGCTCGATTTGCCCCAAAGAAAAGCTGATATGTTTGCTTTCGTCCGCATGAAGTGACACGAAAACGGACACCTCCTTGTTGTTTGCTGGGCACGAAGAAGGGACGCAAAGCCGCGCGCCCCAACCTCAAGTGGATTCATTATACAGCATAACTGGAATAAATACAAGGAGAATTTTTGTAAGACTTTGCGGATATGCACAAAAAATAACCCGCCCTTCGATGGAAGGACGGGCTGAGAACAGACGGTGTGAATCAGCGGTACTCCGCCGCTACGAATTTTTTAAACGCGTCGATGGAACGGACGACCTTTTCGGTGTCGGTGCAGAAGGCGATGCGGAAATAGCCCGGCATGCCGAAGGAATCGCTCGGCACGAGGATCAGGCCATAGGGGAGCGCCTTTTTGCTGAATGCCACCGCGTCCTCTTCCAGCGCCTTGGGGAACAGGTAGAACGTGCCGCCGGGGCGCACGATGTCAAAGCCCAGAGCGGTCAGCGCATCGTAAAGGATGTTCATGTTCGTTTCATATACGGAAAGATCGCTGGTCAGGTCGCAGCAATCCGCCGCCGCAAGCTGAATCACGGAGGAGGGGCAGTTGTGGCCGATGCCGCGGGAAATCTGGCCGCACATGTTGACCAGCATCGCGGAAACGCCGCTTTCCGGGTTCACCGCCACATAGCCGATGCGCTCGCCCGGAACGGACAGGCTCTTGGAGAAGGAATAGCACGAAATCGTGCGCGGATAGAACAGCGACGCATAAGGCACCTGCTTGCCGTCGAAGGCGATTTCGCGGTACGGCTCGTCGGAAATCAGCCAGATTTCATGGCCGAATGCCTTTTCCTTTTGGAGCAGCAGTTCGGCCATCTGCGTGAGCGTCTCGGCGGAATAGACCGCGCCGGAGGGGTTGTTCGGCGTGTTGATGAGCACGGCCTGAACGGCGGGGGTCAGCATCTGCTCAAACGCGTCGAAGTTGATCTGGAAATTTTCCGTATTCGCCGGCACGACGCGCAGCGTCAGCCCCGCGCCCGCCGTGTAGGGACGATATTCGGGGAAGAACGGCGCAAAGGTCAAAATCTCATCGCCGGGCTTCGTCACCAGCCGGAACGCATGCGCCAGCGCGCCCGCCGCGCCGCTGGTCATGAAGATATCGTCCATCGTGTAGTGCATGCCGAAGCGGCGGTTCAGCGAAGCCGCGATTTTTTCACGCACGGAGGGAATGCCCAGGCTGGGGCTGTATCCGTGCACGAGCATCGGGTCTCCGCTGTCCAGCAGCTCTTTGATACGCGTGTTGAAGGCCTCTGGCACGGGCACGGACGGATTGCCCAGGCTGTAATCGAAAATATCCTCCATTTTCAGGTGCGGATGCTGCTTGATGTCGTTGGCGTATTCGTTCAGTTCTCGAATGACCGATTTGCCGGTGAGCATGGCCTTGTAGGTTTCGTTAATCATGAAATTACCTCGCAGTTGGTCAGCGGCCTGCCGAAAATTCGATAGATGTGCGCTCCTGCGCTCCTTCCGTCTGCCTTCGGCAGCCACCTCCCTCTAAGAGGGAGGCTTTATTTTATTGTGAGTTTCTTATGCCCAAAGGCTCCCTCTTTGAGAGCATGGAGCTTGCCGCCCGCTGTGCGGGAAACAGGCAAGTGGAATGCCGAAGGTCTGTCAGCGAAGCTGACTGAAGGAGTTATTCTTCCTCGTTCAGCGCCAGCGCGGCGTCGATCTGCGTCAGCTCCTCGTCGGTGAGCGGCGGCAGGGCCAGCGCGGCGACGTTTTCGGTGATCTGCTCTGCGCGGCTCGCGCCGATCAGCGCGGAAGTTACAGCCTTGTCGCGCAGCGTCCATTGCAGCGCCAGCTGGGAGAGCGACTCCCCGCGCGCGGCGGCAATTTTGCTCAAAGCGTCAATCGCCGCGTGCAGCCCCGGCGTGAGCATGTCCGCTTTCAGATAGCGCGGGTCGTGGCCGATGCGGCTGTCCGCCGGAATGCCCGATTGATACTTGCCCGTCAGCCGTCCGCCCGCCAGCGGCCCGAAGGCAATCAGCCCGACGCCCTCGCGCGTGAGCACGTCCGTCAAGCCGTACTCGATCTTGCGGTTCAGCATCGAATAATTTTCCTGATGAATCAGCATCGGCGTGCCCAGCTCGCGCAGGGTGCGGATGGCGACCTCCGTCTGCTCCGGCGTGTAGCGCGAAATGCCGACGTAGAGCGCTTTGCCGCTACGCACAATCTGATCCAGCGCGCCCATCGTCTCCTCAATCGGCGTTTCCGGGTCGGGGCGGTGGTGATAGAAGATATCCACATAATCCAGATTCATCCGCTTGAGACTCTGGTCGAGGCTGGCCATCAGATATTTTCGGCTGCCCCAGTTGCCGTATGGGCCGGGCCACATGTCATAGCCCGCCTTGGTGGAAATCACCAGCTCGTCGCGGTGGGGCTTCCAGTCGCGCAGCATGTGAACGCCGAAATTGCGTTCCGCCTCGCCGTAGGGCGGGCCGTAGTTGTTCGCCAGATCGAAATGGGTGATGCCGTTGTCAAACGCCATCCGCAGAATGGCCTGCTGGGTTTCAAACGGCGTGATATTGCCGAAATTGTGCCACAAGCCCAGCGACAGCGCGGGAAGAAGGAGACCGCTTTTTCCGCAGCGGCGGTAGCTCATGGAATCGTATCGGGTGGGAGAAGGAATATACGTCATGAACAAACCTCCCCGGTTGTCAAAATGTTGCCCCCATTGTAGCACAAAAAAAGGAAAAAGAAAAGGAATTGCGAACGAAAGGGCGCGGCAGGGCGTTGTGGCGCGGGGGAGAGTATGCTATACTGAGCATATATCATGACGAAATGGAAGTGTTTGCCGTGCTTGCAAGCGTGCAGAGTATGGGGTTGACGGGCATACAGGGGTATCCGGTGACGGTGGAGGCCTATTGCGTAGACGGCATGCCGATGTTTGAAATCGTCGGCCTGCCGGATGCGGCGGTGAAGGAGAGCCGGGAGCGCGTGCGCGCGGCGATGTCCGCCTGCCATATGCAGTTCCCCGTCGCGCGGCTGACGCTCAACCTCGCCCCGGCGGATGTGCGCAAGGAGGGCCCGGCGTATGACCTGCCCATTGCGCTGGCGATTCTCGCGTCGATGGGGCGGCTTGCCCCGGAAGCGATGGCGGGCATGGCGGCGGTGGGGGAGCTGTCGCTCTCCGGCAGTGTGATGGGCGTGCGCGGCGCGCTGTCGATGGCCATTGCGGCGAAGGAAAGCGGGCTGCATGCGATTATGCTCCCCGCTTCCAACGCGGCGGAAGCCGCCTGCATCGAGGGGCTGGACGTTTTGCCGGTCGCGCATTTGAGCGAAGCGATCGCTCACCTGAGCGGCAGAAAGCGAATCGAGCCGCTGCGCGCCAAGCCCTACGCCGAGCTGCTGGGCGCGCGCAAGATCACCTGCGATTTTGCGGACGTTCGCGGTCAGAAGGGCGCGAAGCGCGCGCTGGAAATTGCGGCGGCGGGCGGCCACAACGTGCTGATGATCGGCCCGCCGGGCAGCGGCAAAACGATGATGGCGCGCTGTCTGCCGGGTATTCTGCCGGATATGACGCTGGAGGAAGCGCTGGAAGTGACGCGCATCCACAGCGCGGCGGGCACACTGGCGGCGGACGCGGGGCTGATGGCCGAACGCCCCTTCCGCGCGCCGCATCACACGGTCAGCGCGGTGGCGCTGGTCGGCGGCGGCGCGAAGGCGCGGCCCGGCGAAATCAGTCTGGCGCATGACGGCGTGCTGTTCCTCGACGAACTGCCGGAATATGACCGCGGCGCACTGGAAGCCCTGCGCCAGCCGCTCGAGGACGGCTTTGTCAGCGTCGTCCGCGTCAGCGCGCAGGCGAAATATCCCGCACGGGCGATGCTCGTCGCGGCGATGAATCCGTGTCCCTGCGGCAATTACGGCAGCAAAACCCAGCCCTGCCGCTGCACGCCCAAGGAGATCGCGCGCTATCTGGGACGCATTTCCGGGCCGCTGCTGGATCGAATCGATATGCAGCTGGAGGTCACCGCCGTGCCCGTGCGTCAGATCACCGAAAGCGCGCCGGAGGAACCGTCCAGCGCCATTCACGAGCGCGTGCAGGCCGCCAGAGCACGCCAGCAGAAGCGATATGCGGGCGAGGGCATCAGCAGCAACGCGGAGCTTTCCGCGCGCCAGCTGGAACAATTCTGTCCGCTGGACGACGCGGGCCGGGAGCTGATCGGCAAGGCCTGCGATACGTACAACCTCTCCATGCGCGCTGTCAGCCGCGTGCGCAAGGTCGCGCGGACGATTGCCGACCTCGCCGGGGCAGAGGAAATCGGCAGGGCGCATCTGCTCGAAGCGCTGCGGTATCGGAATCTGGAAGGGAATTACTGGAAATAAGTTTCGGGAGGCACGGAAGCGATGCTCTATAACCCAAGGCTGGATGTGTTCATCAACGTGGCCAACGCCGGGAGCTTCACCAAGGCGGCGAAAGAGGAATACATCACCCCGGCGGCGGTGATGAAGCAGATCAATCTGCTGGAAAAGGAAATCGGCGTGCAGCTCTTTGAGCGCACCCATCAGGGGCTTCGCCTGACGAGCGCCGGGCATACGCTCTATCACGACGCGCAGGAACTGATCCGGGAGACGCGCAGCGTGGAGGAGCGCGTGCGCAACGCGGCGCGCGGCCGGAAGGAGATCATCCACATCGGCACGTCGGTGCTCAATCCCGCGTCGTTTCTGCTGGAATACTGGCAGAAGGTGTACCGCGAGTTGGAGGATATCGACATTCAGCTCGTCTCCTTCGACACCGATTCCGAGCATTACGGTTTCTTTCTCAAGAGCTTCGGCAGCGAAATCGATTTGATTGCGGGCATTGCCAGCGAGGAGTTCAGGTCGCGCAGCGCGTGCGGCAATCTCGTCCTGCGGCGCTATCCCATCTGCTGCGCCGTGCCGTATAACCACCCGCTCGCCGAGCGGAAGCGGCTGAGCATCGACGATTTGCAGCATGAAACGCTGATGCTTTGCGAACCGGGGTGGATTGCGGATGTGGACGCGCTTCGGCAGGAGCTGACGCAGAATCATCCGCTCGTCCAGCTCAAGGATTTCCCGCGCTTCGATCTGACCTATTTCAACGAGTGCGCCAACAACGGCCATTTGATGATTTCCATCGAACCGTGGAACGGCATTTATCCGCTGATGAAGACGATTCCCGTCGATTGGCCCTACTGCATGCCCTACGGCCTGATCTTTGCGCAGAACCCGCCCGAAAAGGTGAAGCGCTTCGTGCAGGCCGTTCAGAGGTATGATACCAAAGGGTAAATACCTGTTTCGAAATCGGTCATTCCGCTTTTGATGATATTGATGTATAATTGTCAATAACAAGGGCGAGAGAGACAAAGCAAGCCGGATTTTTTCGATAAAAAGGTCGAGAAATAAAGGCAAGGCTGTGAACTCTGTCGTCAAAATAACGGATATGCTTTTTCGAAAGGGGAAAAAAGAACATGAAAAACACGCGTAGATTGCTGACCGGCGTGGCCGCGATGGTCATGGTCGCCGCGAGCGCGGTTTCCGTTGTCGGCGTGGCCGAGGAGACCGAGTGGCCGGATGCGTACACCCATGCGACGGATGCTTCCTCCAAGGAAGTTCTTTCCGGCGAGCAGCTTGACGAGGCGCTCCAGTTCCTCGTCGATTCCTCCCACTATTGGTACATCAACCGCGCTACGCCGTATTATGGCAACTTCACCAAGTATCCGGAGACGGGCTTTGATACCCAGTGGCGTTCCCCGGTGAACGGACGCGGCTACCGCGGCCCGTATTATGACCCGCTGACCCGTTCGGTCAACTGGCTGACCACCAACCCCAACGGCGGCATCAACAGCTCCGTCGGCTCTTACTGGGCCTGCATTGCGCCGAACACCGACCTGACCATCGAGAACAACGAGGTTCAGGGCTATGAGAAGTCCGACAAGTGGCAGATGATCAGCGTCATGTCCCCGGGACAGACGGTGGATAACTACATCCGCAACGGCCGCGGCTCGTTCTACATCGACGCGTCCATGGCCAGCAACTACGGCATTGCGCCCGGCTGGGAGTATCGCAACATCCTGATGGTTGAGGTCGAGCTGGATCACTATGTGCCGCGCGCCTGCACGCCGAAGGAATATTATGACGGTGAGCTGCCGACCACGTCCAGCTGGCTGCTGGCGGGCCGCATGGCCGCGCTGGAAAACTGGAAGGATAAGTTCCTCTCCATCCCGCAGTATTGGGGCTGCGCGACCGGCGACGACGCCGCCAAGAACCTGAACACCGACGAGGAGCGCGCGGCGTACATCGAGACGCTGAACGCCGATCCGGACGTGATCGAGGCCATGACGGGCGTTTGCTACTACATGCACTTCAACATTCTCCAGATCGTCAATAACAAGCAGGAGCTGGGCTTCGACTTTGAGCAGGCCAGCGGCAAGGTCAACGGCATCGACATGGATCACGACGGTCTGCTGGATCGCTACCCAGAGGGCAGCGACAAGGCGGGTCAGCTGATTCTCCAGAACGCGGATGCGGCCATGCTCCCGGATTGGGCGTATGACCTGAACCAGAATCTGGATTGGTGGGTCTCCGGCACGGGCGACCTGATTAACTCCGAGGGCAAGAAGCTCGTCGGCGCGAATGCGGACGGCAGCTACATCCTCGAGGGCGACGAGAACGCGCCTGTCGCCGAAGCGGCTGAAGAAGCCGCCGAAGAAGCGCCTGCCGCCGAGCTGGCCGAGAACGAGAAGCTCGGCACCGCGCAGGGCATGGGCGGCGACGTGACCGTGAAGGTGACGATGGATGGCGACAAGATCGCCGCTGTCGAGGTCGTTTCCCAGAATGAGACCGCCGGTATCTCCGATCCGGCGCTGGCGCAGGTGCCTGCCGCGATCGTCGAAGCGAACAGCGCCGACGTGGACGGTGTGGCCGGCGCGACCGTGACCTCCAACGCCATCAAGGACGCTGTGAAGGACGCGCTTTCCAAGTAAAAAACCAAATTGCAGAAGGGACGTTTCCGATTGGAAGCGCCCCTTCTTTTAACCCTTATAAAAAATGGCAAAAAAAGGCTCGCGTGTGTAACCCTTTGGCGGTTTACGAGCTTTGGCGGAGGTGAGAGCGGCCTCAGGCCGCTTGACGGAAGGTATGAAATTCTCTAAAATGGACAGCAAAGGGGGTGAAACCATGCTGGAATCCGAAGCGATGGCGATTCTGGTCGGCGCGGGCGTGAGCTATGGCCGCCGCGAAGCCGCTCTGCGCGCGGCGGGAAGCGCGTCGGCCATTTTGGCAGAGCCGGAGGTCTATACCGCGCAGCTGCAGGCAAAGGGCGTGGCGCTCGTCCGCCGCGCATGGGCGGAGCAGGCGCGCCTGCTGGATGAGCTGGAAAATAAGGGCATGGCGCTTGTTCTGCGCGGGGACGAACATTATCCGCCGCTGCTGGCGCACATCGCGCACCCGCCGCACCTGCTCTATGTCTATGGACGGCCGGATTTGACGGACAGCTTCCCCGTCGCGGTGGTCGGCACGCGGCGCGCCAGCGCTTACGGGCTGAACCACACCCGGCAGATGGCCGCCGAGTTGGCGAATGCCGGGGTCTGCGTCGTCTCCGGCTTGGCGCTGGGCATCGACGCGGCGGCGCACACGGGCGCTTTGGATGCGCAGGGGCGAACCGTCGCCGTGCTGGGCGGCGCGCTGGATCAGCCCTATCCCGCGGAAAACAGGCCGCTGATGCGCCGTATTCTGGAAAGCGGCGGCAGCGTCGTCAGCGAATATCCGCCGGGCGTTTCGCCGACGAAATACAGCTTTTTGCAGCGCAACCGCATCATCGCGGGGATGAGTCTGGGTACGCTCGTCACGGAAGGGCCAAAGCGCAGCGGCGCACTCAACACCGCCATGCGCACGATTGAAAATGGGCGCGAAGTCTTCGCCCTGCCTGGCAGTGTGGACAGCCCCGGCTCCCAACTGCCGAACATGCTCATCAGCGACGGCGCAAAGCTGGTGACCTGCGCAGGCGACATCCTCTCCGCGCTGGTGATCGAGCCGAAGCAAAATACGCTGTGCGCGCCCGAAGCATTGCCGACCGCGCCGCAGAATGAGCCAAACGCCGCGCCGCCGCTGGTTGAATCAAAAACGAAGCAGGCGCATATTCCCGGCGGATTGGATGAAACCCGGCGCGCGGTCTGCACGGCGCTGCTGGCGGGCGAGACGGATTTTGACGCGCTCTGCGCCGCAAGCAGGCTGGAGAGCGACGAGCTGGGCGCGCTGCTCATCGAAATGGAAATGGATGGGCTGGTTACGCCTTTGGCCGGAACGCGCTATGCGCCCGGACCGCAGATGATGGGCTGAAAACGCGCATAAAAACGGCTAATAATGAAGAAACTTCCCGCGAAATTCGAATTGCGGCCTTGACAGATTCAAAAAGGGCTGGTATTCTGTTTGACGTTTAGGCGGCGAAAGGCCGCAGGAGCGTTTTTGAATTGTGAAGCATACGGCGGTTTTTCCGCCGCATTGGAGGAATTGGATTTGAATAGTCGTAAGCCCGCGTATAAGCTGGTTATTGTGGAGTCGCCCGCAAAGGCGCGCACCATTTCGAAATTTTTAGGCAGAAGCTATAAGGTTGAGGCCTCGCAGGGCCATGTGCGGGATCTGCCCAAGTCCCAGCTCGGCGTGGACGTTGAGCATAATTTTGAGCCGAAGTATATCACCATCCGCGGCCGCGGCGAGGTGCTTGAGCGCATCCGCAAGGAAGCGAAGGGCGCGAAGTCCATCATTCTCGCAACCGACCCTGACCGCGAGGGAGAAGCCATTTCGTGGCATCTGGCAACGATTCTGGGCATCGATCCGGAGAGCGCCTGCCGCGTGGAATTTAACGAAATCACCGAAAAGACGGTCAAGAGCGCGATTAAGCAGCCCCGCGCGGTCAACATGCAGCTGGTTAACGCCCAGCAGGCGCGCCGCATGCTCGATCGTCTGGTGGGCTACAAAATCAGCCCGCTGCTCTGGGTGAAGATCAAGAAGGGCCTTTCCGCGGGCCGCGTGCAGTCCGTCGCCACGCGCATGGTGGTGGACAGAGAGCAGGAGATCGAGCAGTTCGAACCGGAGGAATACTGGTTTGTGGACGCGAACCTGCGCGCGGGCGGCAAGCAGCTTCATGCGCGCCTACTGTCGCTGGACGGCGAGCGCGTGAGTCTGAGCAATGCGGAGCAGGCGGAAGCGGCCAAGGCGCGCGTGGAGAAGGGCGGCTTCGCCATCCGCAGCGTCAAGCGCGGCGAGCGCCGCAAGCACCCCGCCCCGCCGTTCACGACCTCCAATTTACAGCAGGAAGCCAGCCGCAAGCTCGGCTTCACGACGGCCAAGACGATGCAGATCGCCCAGCAGCTCTACGAGGGCGTAGACATTGAGGGGCGCGGCACGCTGGGCCTGATTTCCTACATCCGTACCGACAGCGTGCGCTTGAGTGACGAAGCGGTTTCCGCCGCGCGCGAAGCGATTGAAGCGCGTTACGGCGCGGAATACGTGCCGGAAAAGCCGAACGTCTACAAGGGCCGCCAGAGCGCGCAGGATGCGCACGAAGCCATCCGCCCGGCGAACATCGACCTGCGGCCGGAGGAAATCAAGGCTTCGCTGACGCGCGACCAGTTCAACCTCTACAAGCTGGTGTATCTGCGCTTCATGGCCTGCCAGATGGCGGATGCGCTCTATGAAACCCAGCAGATTGAAATCGCGTCGGAGAGCGGCGTCGTGCTGCGTTCGAGCGCCGAGCGCCTGAAATTTGCGGGCTTCACGGCCGTGTATGAGGAAGGCACGGACGACGCGCCCGCGCAGGACGAGGAGCAGTCCAGCCTGATGGCGGATGTGAACGAGGGCGACAAAGCGGAACTTCTGGATGACGAAGCGACGCAGCATTTCACGCAGGCCCCGCCGCGCTACACGGAAGCGTCGCTGGTGCGCGCGCTGGAGGAGAAGGGCATCGGCCGCCCGTCCACCTATGCGCCGACGATTTCCACCATTTTGGCGCGCGGCTATGTCATGCGCGAAAAGAAGCAGCTTTTTCCGACCGAGCTGGGCATCATGATTACCAACATGATGGAGGAGTATTTCGCGGATATCGTGGATATCGCCTTCACCGCGGGCATGGAGGAACAGCTCGACGAAGTGGAGGAGGGCAAGCTGGATTGGCACAAGGTGCTTGCCGACTTCTACGGCCCGTTTGAAAAGACGCTGGAAAACGCCGAATCCAAGATTGAGAAAGTCGAGATCAAGGACGAGGTTTCGGATGTGCCGTGCGACAAGTGCGGCGCGATGATGGTTTACAAGCTGGGGCGCTACGGGCGCTTCCTGGCCTGCCCGAACTTCCCGGAATGCCGCAACACGAAAGCGATTCAGATCGAGATTGACGCGCCGTGTCCGAAGTGCGGCGGCAAGCTTCTGCAGAAGACCTCGCGTAAGGGGCGCAAGTTCTACGGCTGCGAGCGCTATCCGGAATGCGACTTCGTTTCGTGGGAGATGCCGGTGAAGGAGAAATGCCCGAAGTGCGGCAGCTACATGACGCTTTCCCGCACGAAAAAGGGCGATTTCTACGTCTGTGCGAACGAGACCTGCCGCGAGCGCGTCCCCGCGCCGCAGAGCGAGGAGAACGAATAATACGTTGAGGGCGCTGCCCTCAAACTCCCGGAAGGGAACTCAGGTTCCTGCTGGGGTTTGGGGCGAAGTCCCAACGTTCTTAGGTGGATATGGAAAGAGCAATCGTTGTCGGCGCGGGGCTGGCGGGTTGCGAGGCGGCGTGGCAGCTGGCCGGCCGCGGCGTGCCCGTGACCCTGTATGAAATGAAACCCCACGCCTTTACGCCTGCGCACCACAGCGCGGGCTTTGCCGAATTGGTTTGCTCCAATTCGCTTCGAAGCGACCAGCTGACCAACGCCGTCGGCCTGCTCAAGGAGGAGATGCGCCAGCTCGGCAGTCTCATCCTCAAGGCGGCGGATGCGACGCGCGTGCCCGCGGGCGGCGCGTTGGCGGTGGATCGTGAAAAATTTTCGGATTATGTGACGCAGGCCGTGCGCAGCCATCCGCTCATTGAGGTTGTTGACCGCGAGGTGGACGAATTGCCGCAGACCAACGCCGTCATCGCCACCGGCCCGCTGACCAGCGATCAGCTGGCGGAAAAGATCGCCGCCCTGCCGGGACTTCAAACGCTCAATTTCTACGACGCGGCCGCGCCGATTGTCTCCGGCGAATCGCTGGATATGACCAAAGTGTTCCGCCAGGGACGCTATGGCCGCGGCGACGATTACCTCAACTGCCCGATGGACCGCGAGGAATACGAAGCGTTTTATCATGCGCTGCTGACCGCCGAAAAGGCCGAAGTGCATGGGTTTGACGGCACGCAGGTCTTTGAAGGCTGCATGCCCATCGAGGTCATGGCCGCGCGAGGGGAAATGGTGATGGCGTTCGGCCCGATGAAGCCCGTCGGGCTCGTTGACCCGCGGACGGGGCGCGAGCCTTACGCCGCCGTGCAGCTGCGCGCGGAAAACGAAGCGGGGACGATGTATAACCTCGTCGGCTTCCAGACGCGGCTCAAGTGGGGCGAGCAGAAGCGCGTGTTCTCCATGATTCCCGGCCTTGAAAACGCCGAGTTCCTGCGCTATGGCGTGATGCACCGCAACACGTTTCTGCATTCGCCGGGCTTCCTGAACGCGCAGTATGGCATGATTGCCCGCCCCGGTCTGTATTTCGCCGGGCAGATGACGGGCGTGGAGGGCTATGTGGAAAGCGCGTCCAGCGGCCTTGTCGCGGGCGTTTCGCTCGCGCGGCATATGCTCGGCCTGCCGCCCGTGGATTTCACGACGCGCACGGCCATCGGCGCACTGGCGCACCATGTTTCCGGCGCGACGGGGGATTTTCAGCCGATGAACGCGAACTTCGGCCTGATCGATCCCTGCGAAAAGCGCATCCGCAACAAGCAGGAGCGCTACGGCCACGTCGCCGCGCGCGCGCTGGATACCATCGAGGCCATCCGCAGCAATCCATTGGCCTGCGATTTTGACAAGACCCTGAAAAATTGACTGCCTGCACGCCGCCCTGTTCAAACACCGGGCGGCGTGTTATAATAAAAGACGTAAAAAACGCAGCTTATCGGAGGTAAACATAGATGACACTCAAGGGCACAACCATCTGCGCCGTCAAAAAGGACGGCAAAATCGCCGTTGCGGGCGACGGTCAGGTGACGATGGGCGAAAGCACCATCTTCAAGGCGACGGCGCATAAAGTGCGCCGCATCTTCGGCGGCAAGGTCGTCACGGGCTTTGCGGGCACGGTTTCGGATGCGTTCGCGCTCTGCGACCGTTTTGAAGCGAAGCTGGAGCAGTTCTCCGGCAATCTGGAGCGCGCCGCCGTCGAGCTGGCGCAGGAATGGCGCAGCGACAAGGCCATGCGCAAGCTGGAAGCGATGCTGATCGTCGCCAGCGGCGAAACGCTGATGATCGTTTCCGGCACGGGCGAGGTCATCGAGCCGGACGACGGCATTGCGGCCGTCGGTTCGGGCGGCAACTACGCGATGGCCGCCGCGCGCGCCCTCAAGGAGAACACCGACCTTTCCGCGCACGAAATCGCCGAAAAGGCGCTGCATATCGCCGCGGATATCTGCGTGTTCACCAACCATAACGTGATTGTGGAGGATGCTTGATATGGAACTGACGCCGAAACAAGTCGTTCGCGAGCTGGATCGCTATATCATCGGTCAGGACGAGGCCAAGCGCGCCGTCGCCGTCGCCCTGCGCAACCGTTACCGCCGCGCGCAGCTGCCGGAGGAAATCCGGGATGAAATCGTGCCCAAAAACATTTTGATGGTCGGCCCGACGGGCGTGGGTAAGACCGAGATCGCACGCCGTCTGGCCAAGCTGGTGGACGCGCCGTTCGTCAAGGTCGAAGCGACGAAATTCACCGAGGTCGGCTATGTCGGCCGCGACGTGGAGAGCATCATCCGCGATCTGGTCGAGGCCAGCGTGCGCATCTGCAAGGAAAAGGCCAGCCAGAAGGTCAAAGCGCGCGCGACCGTGCTTGCCGAGGATCGTATCATCGACCTGATTCTGCACCCGAACCGCAAGCCGGTGAACCCGATTGACGTGCTTTTGGGCAACAAGCCCAAGCAGCCCGACCTGCCCGCCGAGGAGAAACAGCGTATCGCGCAGAAGGCCGACGAACTGCGCGCCCAGCTCATGCGCGGCGAGCTGGAAGACGTGGAGATCGAGGTCGAGGTTGAGGATGCGCCCAAGGATGTGGAGATTAACGGCGCGAGCGTGAACATCGGCTCTGTGATGGGCGACATGATGCCCAAAAAGACCAAGATGCGCCGCATGAAGGTTGCCGACGCGCGCCGCCTGCTTGTCGCCGAGGAGGAGGACAAGCTCATCGATATGGACGCGGTGACGGAGGAAGCCCTGCGCCGCGCCGAGCAGGACGGCATCATCTTCATCGACGAAATCGACAAGGTGGCCGGGCGCTCTACCAACGGCCCGGATGTGAGCCGCGAGGGCGTGCAGCGCGACATTCTGCCGATCGTCGAGGGCAGCACGGTGAACACGAAATACGGCGTGGTGAAGACGGATTACATGCTCTTTATCGCGGCGGGTGCGTTCCACGTTGCCAAGGTGACGGATTTGATTCCCGAATTGCAGGGCCGCTTCCCGGTGCGCGTGAATCTGAAGCCGCTGACCCGCGAGGATTTCAAGGCCATCTTGAGCCAGACGGATAATGCGCTGACCCGCCAATACGAGGCGCTGCTGGCCGTCGATCATGTGCATCTGCACTTTGAGGAATCCGCGCTGGATGCGCTGGCGCAGGCCGCGCAGCTGGAAAACGAGACGAAAGAGGATATCGGCGCGCGCCGCCTGCACACGCTGTTTGAAAAGATGCTGGAGGATATCTCCTTCAACGCGGGCGGCGATATGCCGGATGTGGATGTGACCATCAACGGCGACTACGTGGCCGAACACCTCGGCACGGACGCGAAAAAGCTGGATATGCGGCAGTATATTCTGTAAAAAAGCCTGTCTGCGCGATGCGAAAGAAACGGGGGATGACGGTGAAAACGCATGCCTATCTGATTATGGCCCATCAGCATTTTGATCTGCTGGGGCGGCTCGTCCGCGCGCTGGACAGCGCTTCCGCCGGATTTTATATCCATATCGACCGCCGCGCCGCCGGGCTTGACGAGCAGCGCCTGCGGCAGGGCGTGCGCGGGCAGATTCATGTCTATCGCCGATATGCCGTCACGTGGGGCGCGGATTCGCAGATTCGCGCCGAGCAGCTTCTGCTGGAAAACGCCGTGAAGGATGGCTATGACTGGTATCATCTGCTTTCCGGCGTGGATATTCCGCTCAAGCCGCGGGCGCAGATCGAAGCGTTTTTCGAAAACCGGAGCGAGAGCTTTTTGCAGATCCGCCCCGGCGAAAACGCCCCGGAAACGATGGAGCGCGTGCAGTATTATTATCCCCTGCAAGGGAAAATCGGCAGGCCGCGGGCGGACGGCGGCTTGGTCTACGGCGCTTTGCAGCAGCTTTCCTACGAGTGCATCAAGCTCCAGCGCGCGCTGGGCGTTGATCGAACGAAAAACGCGCCCTTTGCCTATGTGCGCGGCGCGAACTGGTTTTCCATCACGCACGAGCTGGCCGCGTATGTGGTCGGCAGGCGAAAGGAAATTGCGCGGTATTTCTATCACAGCCTGAACGCGGACGAGATGTTCGTTCAGTGTCTGGCGGCTGCTTCGCCGTATCCGGTGGTCAACGACTGCCTGCGGCTGATCGATTGGCAGCGCACCGAGCACGACGGCTGTTCGCCGCATACCTTCACGATGGCGGATTGGGCGATGCTTGAGGCGAGCGACAAGCTCTTTGCCCGAAAATTTGATCCCGCGGTCGATGCGGATGTGATTGACGCGCTTTATCGGCAGATTGAAGGTTGACAATCCGGCAAAAACCGCCTATAATATCTATTGTATAAGTGTTTCCCGTTGAAAAAGAGGAGTAAGCGCGCGCCGCCGTCAGAGAAAGTCGCCCACAGGCTGCAAGGCGATTTGGAGAGAGCGCGTGCCGAAGGTCGCTTTGGAGGGAACAGGGCGCGCCCGATACAGCGCAGAGAGGCGTCTCCGCAGGGAGATGCGAAATAAGGTGGTACCACGCAGGCTGCTGCGTCCTTTGGGGCGAGGCGGCCTGCGTTTTTTTACTCCTTCAGTCACGCCTTCGGCGTGCCAGCTCCCTCAAGGAGGGAGCCTTTGGGTATACGCTACATAAGCGTGAGAATAAAGCCTCCCTCTTAGAGGGACATCGAATCTGCCGCCGCCTGTGGCGGAAACAGGCAGAGAAGATGCCGAAGGTTGGCTGCCGAAGGCAGACGGAAGGAGTTATCCAGGGGGAAAGATACATGAATTTTCAGGCGAATATGGTTCCGGGCCTTTGCGCCCTGGCGGTCGGCGCGCTGCTGACGTTCTTCGGCGGTAAGCTCTGCCACAAGGAAAAGGACGTGCGGCAGGTGAAGCTGCTGGGCGTGGCGCTGGCCGTCGTCGGCGCAATTATGGTGTTTACGGTGTAATTTATCAATAGAAAGGAAACGACTTATGGAAAACAAAGCCGCTCAGATGGACAAGGTGTATAACCCGCAGGCCATCGAAGGAGAGCTCTACAAGGAGTGGGAGGAGACCGGCGCGTTTGTCGCGCACCGCGAGGAGGGCAAAAAGCCCTTCACCATCGTGATGCCGCCGCCGAACATCACCGGTCAGCTGCACATGGGTCATGCGATGGACGGCGTGCTTCAGGACAGCCTGACGCGCTATCACCGCATGAAGGGCGACCCGACGCTCTGGCTGCCGGGCACGGATCACGCGTCCATCGCCACGGAAGTGAAGATCGTCGAGGCCATGCGCAAGGAAGGCCTTGACAAACACGACGTGGGCCGCGAGGAGTTCCTGCGCCGCGCGTGGGCCTGGAAGAACGAGTACGGCGGACGCATCGTCCGCCAGACCCGCCGCATGGGCAACAGCTGCGACTGGAGCCGCGAGCGTTTCACCATGGACGAGGGATGCAGCAAGGCCGTCACCGAGGTCTTCAACAATCTCTATGAAAAGGGCCTGATCTACCGCGGCAACCGCATGGTCAACTGGTGCCCGTGCTGCAACACCTCCATTTCCGACGCGGAGGTGGAGTATCAGGAGCAGGACGGCCACTTCTGGCACCTGCTCTACACCGTCAAGGAGACGGGCGAACAGCTTGAGCTGGCGACCACCCGCCCGGAGACGATGCTGGGCGATACTGCCGTCGCCATCAACGAGAATGACCCGCGCTATGCGCATCTGCACGGCTGCCACGTCATCCTGCCGCTGATGAACATCGAAATCCCGATCGTCTGCGACGAACATGCCGATATGGAAAAGGGCACGGGCGTGGTGAAGATCACCCCGGCGCACGACCCGAACGACTTCGAGGTCGGCCAGCGTCACAACCTGCCCATCGTCCGCGTGTTCACCTACGACGGCCACATGACCGGCGCGAAGGAGAAGGCGGAGAACGACGCGCTCTTTGCCAGCGGCAAGGCGACCGTCGGCGAGCCGCGCGTCATCGACTGCGGCAAGTACGCGGGCATGACGACGATGGAAGCCCGCAAGGCCATCGTCAAGGATTTGGAGGCGGGCGGCTACCTCAAGAGCGTCGAGCCGCTCAAGCACGAGGTCGGCACCTGCTACCGCTGCCACACGACCATCGAGCCGATGGTTTCCAAGCAGTGGTTTGTGAAGATGGAGCCGCTGGCCAAGCCGGCCATCGAGTGCGTCAAAAACGGCGAAGTCCGCTTCGTGCCGGAGCGCTTCGCGAAGAACTACATGACGTGGATGGAGAACATCCGCGACTGGTGCATCTCCCGCCAGCTCTGGTGGGGCCACCGCATCCCGGCGTGGTACTGCGACGACTGCGGCGAGGTCATCGTCGCCCGCGAAACGCCGACCGTCTGCCCGAAGTGCGGCTGCACGCACCTGACGCAGGACGAGGACGTGCTGGATACGTGGTTCTCCTCCGCGTTGTGGCCGTTCTCCACGCTCGGTTGGCCGGACAAGACCGAGGATTTGGCCTATTTCTACCCGACCAGCGTGCTGGTGACGGGCTATGATATCATCTTCTTCTGGGTCGCCCGCATGATCTTCTCCGGCATCGAGCAGATGGGCAAGCCGCCGTTCCACACCGTGCTGATCCACGGCCTTGTGCGCGACGCGCAGGGACGCAAGATGAGCAAGTCGCTGGGCAACGGCGTCGATCCGCTGGAAGTGATCGATCAGTACGGCGCGGACGCGCTGCGCTTCTCGCTGGTCATGGGCGTCAGCCCCGGAAACGACATGCGCTTCTCCAGCGACAAGGTGGAATCCGCCCGCAACTTCGCCAACAAGATTTGGAATGCGAGCCGCTTCGTGCTCATGAACATGGGCGACGAGGCCGAGACGCTGGAGGGCAAGACGCTTTCCGCCGCCGACAAGTGGATTCTCACCCGCCTGAACGACACCATCCGCGAGGTCAGCGCGCATTTTGAGGATTATGACCTCGGTCTGGCCGCGCAGAAGATTTATGATTTCGCGTGGAGCGAGTTCTGCGACTGGTACATCGAGTTGGCGAAGGTCAGCCTGAACGGCGAGGGCCGCGCGGCGACGCTGGCCGTGCTGCGCCACGTGCTGATCTGCCTGCTTAAGATGCTCCATCCGTTCATGCCGTTCATCACCGACGAGGTGTATCGCTACATCCCCGGCACGGAGGGCACGATCATGCTTTCCGACTGGCCGAAGGTCGATGACGCGATGGACTTCCCGCAGGAAGCGCGCGAGATGGAGGGCGTGATGGATGTGATCCGCGCCGTCCGCAACCTCCGCGCCGAGATGAACGTCTCCGTCGGCCGCCGCGCGCACCTGATCGTCCGCCCGAAGGCGGGCTGGGAGCACGCCATGGAGGGCGCGGGCGAGTATTTCGGACGCCTGGCCTGGGCCAGCGGCATGCAGCTTCTCGGACAGGATGAGGAAGCCCCGGCCAAGACGGTTTCCGCCGTCAGCGAGGCGGCCGAGCTGTTCATCCCGCTGGGCGACCTCGTCGATGTGGCGAAGGAGACCGCGCGCCTGACCAAGGAGCGCGACAGCGTGCAGCGCGATATCGAGCGCGGCGAAGCCAAGCTCAATAACCCCGGCTTCATGAGCAAAGCCCCGGCTCAGCTCGTCGAGCAGGAGCGCGAAAAGCTGGCCGTCTCCCGCGATAAGCTTGAAAAGCTGAACGCGAGAATCGAAGATTTGAAGAATATGTAAGCCATTTAAAAAGAGAGCGGGCATTCGCAAAAAAAGCGAATGCCCGTTTTGGCTTAAATCCGGTTTTCCTCGCCCCAGAAGCAGAGCTGATCCAAAACGTGCATCAGCGAGCGGCCACGCTCGGTCAAACTGTATTCCACTTTAGGCGGAATCTGCGGGTATTCCTTGCGAAAAATCAACCGATCGTTTTCAAGCTCTTTGAGATTGCTGCTGAGCGTTTTATCCGTGATGCGCCCCAGATAGCGCTTCATCTCGTTAAAACGAACGGGTTCGTATTCCATCAGGCAATACAGAATGACCATTTTGTGTTTGCCGCTGATGAGTGACATGGTGTAGCTGAATCCCGTGTCCTCAAAATTGGCCTCTTTGATATAGCGCTCCATGCATCCCATAGTTACACTTCCTTTTAAGATAGTACATTTCAAAAAGAACAGTACTTGATTTTAGATGTATGATGGGTATAATGATAGCAGTCGGACAGAAAAAAGTCAATCCAAAACCGGAAAGGAAGAATGAAACATGAAAAAAGAGCTGGGCGTGAAGCCGTATTTGTTCCCGATGCCTGTGTTGATGATTGCGACGTATGACGAAAACGGCAAGATTGATGTGATGAACATGGCGTGGGGCGGTATCTGCGCGGAAAATATGGTTTCGCTGAATATCGATACAGACCACAAAACCTCGAAAAATATCAAGAAAACGGACGCTTTCACGCTGAGTGTAGCAGATGTCGCGCACATCGAGGCGGCGGATTTCTTCGGTATTGCGTCGGGCAATAAGGTGGAAGATAAGTTCGAGCGCAGCGGCTTGACGGCGGTGAAGAGCGAAAAGGTCAACGCGCCGATTGTGCAGGAGTTCCCGCTGACGCTGGAATGCCGTGTCGTGGAGGATAAGGAAGAGGTCTACGGCCATCATGTGCTGGGCGAAATCGTCGGCGTGCTGGCAGATGAAAAGGTGCTCGATGAAAAGGGGAGGGTTGACCCGAACAAGCTCGGTGCGTTCGTATTTGACCAGTTTCAGAACGGTTATTACGCTGTCGGCGAAAAGGTCGGCCAGGCGTGGCACACCGGCGCAGGCATGATGAAGAAGTAAAACATCACCAAGAATCGCTGTCGAAACTTCGGCGGCGATTTTTTGCTGCCCGTGTAAAAAAATGTCGCATATCGCTTTGTTTCGTGTTAAACTAAGGTGTAATTACTCCTTCAGTCAGCTTCGCTGACAGCTCCCTCAAAGAGGGAGCCAATGGCCTTGTTTTAAGCAACGGCGGCGAAAGAATGTATGAATGCCTCCCTCTTTGAGGGAGGTGGCACGCCGTAGGCGTGACGGAAGGAGTCAAGGAGGTCACCCCCATGACTGGACAGGAAGCAATCGAAAAAATTCACAGCGTGTACCCGACCGGCTGTAAAAACGGCCTTGAAAATATGCGCGCCCTGATGGCGAAGCTCGGCAATCCGCAGGACGCTTTGACCATGGTACATGTCGCGGGAACGAACGGCAAAGGCTCCTGCTGCGCGATGATCGAGCGCGTGCTCCGCGCGGCGGGATATCGAACCGGGCTGTATACATCGCCGTATATTGAGGTCTATAACGAGCGCATCCGCCTGAACGGCGAACCCATCGCGGGCGATAAGCTCGCCGCGCTGGTGGAAAGTGTCTGGCCTGCGGTGGAAGAATGCGAAAAAGAGGGCGTGCATGTCACCGAGTTCGAGCTGGGCACGGCGCTCGCCTTCTGCTGCTTCGCGCGGGAAAAGGTTGATGTCGCGGTGATCGAGGTCGGTCTCGGCGGGCGGCTCGACCCGACGAATATCATCCGCCCGGCCGTCAGCGTCATCACAGAAGTCGGCATGGATCATATGCAGATTCTCGGCGATACGCTTGAGCAGATCGCGCTGGAAAAGGCGGGCATCATGAAGCCCGGCGTGCCCGTTGTGCTGGGCAGGCAGGAGAAGGCCGCGCGCGGCGTGCTGCTGGCGGCGGCCAAGGGAAAGGAGCTGCCCGTCTATGAGCTGACGGCGGAAAACGTCGTGGAGCGGCGCACGCAGATTGCCTTTGACGTGGCCTTCGGCGGCGAGCATCTCAAGGGGCTGACCGTCTCCCTCTGCGGCAGGCATCAGGCGGATAACGCCTGCGCGGCGCTGGGCGCGCTGCTGGCGCTTAAAAAGAAGGGCATGAAAATCCCGACAAGCGCGGTTCGCGCGGGGCTGGCGGATGTGCATTGGCCGGGACGGCTGGAATACTTCGGCCGCGTGCTGCTCGACGGCGCGCATAACGACCCCGGCGTGCGCGCGCTCTGCGGCTATCTGGATAAGTGGATGCCGAAGGAGAACACCGTGCTCATCAGCGCGATGATGCGCGACAAGGAGACGGAAAAGATGTGTCAGCGGCTGGCTTCGCGTGTGCGCTGCGTCGTCTGCACCCAGCCGAATATCCCGCGTGCCATGCCTGCGGACGAGCTGGCTGAAGCGTTTGAAGCGCAGGGGCTTCGCGCCTATGCGCGCACCCATGTGCAGGACGCGCTGGAGGAAGCGCGCCGCCTGGCCGGGCCGGAGGGCAACGTGGTTTGCGCAGGCTCGCTCTATCTGATCGGCGAAATGCGCACGATATTGAGGGGAGAAAGCAAATGAACTTTGAACATGTGAGCGTGATGCTCATGCCCACGGTGGACATGCTGAATGTGCGCGAGGGCGGCGTTTATGTGGATGGAACGCTGGGCGGCGGCGGCCACAGCGCGGAGATTCTGCGCCGGCTGAACGGAACGGGTCATCTGTACGGCATCGACCGGGACAACGATGCGCTGGCGGCGGCGACGGAGCGGCTGGGCGCGGCGGGTAACTTCACCGCGGTGAAGGGCAATTTCCACGACGTGAAGGCGCTTTTGGCAGAGCGCGGCGTGACGAAGATCGACGGCATGATGATCGACCTCGGCGTGAGCAGCTATCAGCTCGATACCGCCGAGCGCGGCTTTTCCTATCATGCGGATGCGCCGCTGGATATGCGCATGGATCAGGATCAGGCGCTGACGGCGCGCGAGATCGTCAACACATGGAGCGCGGAGGACATCGCCCGCATCCTGCGCGATTATTCGGAGGAAAAGTGGGCGGTGCGCATCGCGCAGATCATCTGCGAGCACCGCGCTCAAAAACCGTTGGAAACGACGGGCGATCTGGTGGCGTGCGTGGACGCGGCCATCCCGAAAAAGGTGCGCATGCAGGATAACGGCCACAGCGCGCGCCGCACGTTCCAAGCACTTCGCATCGCGGTCAACGACGAGCTTGACCCGCTGAAAAAGGCGTTGGAGGACATGGTGGATTTGCTGAACCCCGGCGGCCATCTGGCGGTGCTGACGTTCCATTCTTTGGAGGACCGTATCGTCAAGCAGACGTTCCGCCGGCTGGCGAATCCCTGCACCTGCCCGCCGAAAATCCCGGTCTGCATCTGCGGCAAGAAGCCGATTGTCCGCGTGCTGGGCGGCGGCAGCATCAAGCCGGATGCGGAGGAAGTCGAGCGCAACCCGCGCGCCCGCAGCGCGATGCTGCGCGGCTGTGAAAAGCTGGAGGTTCAGGCATGAGACGGGCGGACAGAGAAGTGACGGCGAAAGACGAAATCGCCGCCATCATGGCCAGATGCGACGCGGTGAGCGTGGCCTTTGCGGGCGAAACGCCGTATGTCATCCCGATGAGCTTCGGTTTTGAATGGGCGGGCGAATATCCGGCGCTCTATCTGCATGGCGCGGGCGAGGGCGAAAAGGTTTCGCGCATGGAGCGGGACAGCCGCGTGGCGTTTTCCATGTATACGGGCGCATCTGTGGTGGAGGGTGCGACGGCGTGCGCGTATTCCGTGACCTATGAAAGCGTCTGCGGAAGCGGACGGATGACCCCGCTCTCCGGCGAGGAAAAGCGGCATGCGCTTGACATGCTCATGCGCCAATATGCGAAGGATAAGGCATTCACGTTTGATGACCGCGCGGTGGCTGCGGTGAACGTCTGGAAAATCGACGTGCAGCATATCAGCGGAAAGCGGAGAATGTAGGGGCGCATATGGCGCGCCCGCACGTTTTACGATGTAAAGAAACAAAAGCATTCAACCCGGAGGAACCACCCTTGAACAAGCAAAATACAGCGGATTTTTCACAGGGCAGCGTCGGCTCGCGCATCATGGCGCAGGCGATCCCGCTCAGCCTGGCCGAGATTGTGCAGCTGCTCTACAACATTGTCGATCGCATCTTTTTGGGCCATCTGCCGGATGGCAACACGTTGGCGCTGACCGGCGTCGGCCTGATTTTCCCGGTTGTTTCCATCGTGGCGGCGTTCACCAGCCTGTATAGTTCGGGCGGCGCGCCGATTTTCGCGATGGCGCGCGGGCGGAAGGATGAACCGCGCGCTTTGCAGATTCAAAGCACGGTGTATTCGCTGCTGCTGATTTCGTCGCTGGCGCTGATGGCGCTGTGCTACGCGGTCAAGCGGCCGCTGCTGTTCCTGTTCGGCGCGAGCGAGGATTCGTTCGTCTATGCGGATGCGTATTTGAAGGTGTATCTGCTCGGCACGCCGTTCACCATGCTGGCCACGGGGCTGAATCCCTTCATCAACGCGCAGGGGCGGCCCAAGGTCGGCATGATGACCACGGTGCTCGGCGCGGCGATGAACCTCGTGCTCGATCCGCTGTTCATCTATGTCTTCCACATGGGCGTGACGGGCGCGGCGGTGGCGACGGTCATCAGCCAGGCGGTCAGCTGCATCTGGGTGCTGCGCTTCCTCTCCGGCCCGCAGGCGATTCTGCCGCTGAAAATCAGGCGGATTCACGTCTGCACGGATTTGCTCAAGGATATTTTGAGCCTCGGCGTGGTCGGCTTCATCATGAAATTCACCAACTCGCTGGTGCAGGTCGCCTGCAACAAGATGCTCTCGATTTACGGCGGCGATCTGTATGTCGGTGTGATGACGGTCATCAACTCCATCCGCGAGGTGTTCACCCTGCCGGTCAGCGGCGTCACCGAGGGTGCGCGCCCGGTGCTCAGCTACAACTACGGCGCGCGGCAGATGAAGCGCGTGCGCGAAGGTATTCGGTTCATGTCTGCCGCGGCGATGATCTACACGTTCTGCGCGTGGCTGTTTTCGATGGTTCAGCCGCGGATTCTGTGCGAGCTGTTCACGCCGGATGAAGCGATGATCGAGACCAGCGTGAGAATGCTCCGCATTTATTTTGCGGGTTTCTTCTTCCAGAGCTTCCAGTTCTGCGGCCAGAGCGTCTTTCAGTCGCTGGGCTGGGCGAAGCACGCCATCACGTTTTCGCTGCTGCGCAAGGTGGTCATCGTCGTGCCGCTGACGCTGCTGCTGCCGATGATGGGCTTCGGCACGGTGGGCGTGTTTCTGGCCGAGCCGGTTTCCAATATCGTCGGCGGTTTGGCGTGCTATATCACCATGCTCTGCACCGTTTATCGAAAGCTGGGGCGGGAAATATAATCCATCCCGTAGGGGCGCGCACCTATGAAATGCTGCCGCTCTACTGCGAGGTTGCGGTGATTTATCTGATGTTCTCGACGGTGCTGACCTTTGTGCAGCGCTGGGGCGAAAAAAAGCTGGCGATGGTGCTTAATTGACGCGCATTTCCGAAAAGTATTTCGGCAAGGACATCACCGCCGGAGAATAAAAATTAACATTTTTTTCAGGGCATTCGACGCGTTCGGATGCTTTTTTTGTGTGCGATATCGAACAAATGCGATTTAAAAAACCTGCAAAAAAGAGGAGAAGTCAGAGCAATTTTTGAATTTCATGAACAAAAATTAACTTGTGATTTGGTATAAAAAGGCATATAATGAAATGCTACAAGCGTATTATGTAAGAGAGACACGGAAAAGCCATCAATTCTGCCATGTGGAGGAGCACGAGGATGAAACGAATTTTGAGCCTGCTTTTGACGCTTGCGCTGCTTTGCGCGTCGCTTCCGGCGAATGCGGCGGCTGAAACCCTTGAGCCGCTGACGGAGGGGGAAATCCGCGCCGCGCGCTCGCTGATTGCGATGGAGGGGCAGAATGCCGTCTGGCAGGAGGGCGACGCGGTGACGGCGAGCCTGAACGCCTTGCAGGTGCAGCAGGCGCTGACGTGGATGCTCTCCGACGAGGTGGATGGGCTGATCGGCCGCATTCAGGACAGCGTGCAGCTGGCACAGATGGGCGGCGCGGGCGCAACCAGCGGCTTGGCGGATGTCGGCCTGCAAATCCAGCGCTTCCGCAACCAGATTGCGGTCTATCGCGACGAGCTGGAGCAAAAGCGCCTTTCCGTTTACAACGATCTGGAGCGGCTGGAGAGCGGCGGTCTGACCCGGCGCGAACAGCTTCGAATCGCCCTGCGCGTGCGCGAGGACGTAAGCCGGATTCAATCGATTCGTTCCACTGTCGCCAGCCAGTATGCGGACTATGCCGCCAAGCTGCAAAACCACGAGACGAGCTTCGAGGGCGTGATGGGCGCGATCAATTCGCCCGATAACGCCGTGACTAACGCCGCGCAGGGGCAGCTTTTGGCGCAGGCCGGGCAGCTCACGCAGGCGGAGCAAAACGCCATCGACGCGCAGAACGGCGTGGATTTCAACGTGCTGGTGCTTTCCGGCAAGCAGTTCGGCTTTGTGGTGCGCGATGAAAAGGGCAGCCCGCTCTCCGGCGTATCCGTCAAGGTCTCCTGTTCGGATAATCCGCGCGCCTACGGCGAGGTGACGACGGGCGCGGACGGTTTGGCGACGTTTCTCATCAAGGATTTCGAGCCGAACGATAAGAACCGCGTGACGGTCGATGTCGTTGTGCAGAAGCATCTGTATGGCACGCGGGAAATGCGCAGGCTCTCCATCCGCGGCGGATCGGCGGAAACCATTCGTCTGGAGGTATACGCCGGGAAGCCGTTCCTGCGGCTGGCCAGCTACAACAGCAACGACATTTTGAGCCAGACCACCACCATTTACAGCACCCCGAAAAACAACGCGACGCAGGAAATCGAAATTCTGGTGGATGACCTTTCTAAAAAACGCGTCAGCGGCACGCTGTACCTCTGCTACCAGACCGCGGGGGAGGACCACGTGGTGCGGGACGTGGAGGAAAAGCGCAGCTTCACCACGGGCACGTCCGTGACCTTCCGCGGCGAGTATGCCCGGACGATGGTCATCGGCACGCCGGTTTCCGTCCGCGTGGAAACGCCGGGCTTCACCAAAACCTATGACACGCGGCTGATGGTCAGGGAGGCTGTCGTGGAGGAGCCGGAATTCAAGAACACCAGCGCGCTGTCCTTCACCGAGGGCGGCCTCGGCCTGCAAATTCCGGATTCGATTCCGTTCATCGGCGGCACGACGCTTTCGCTCGATATTCCGGGGCTTCCGGCGCAGCTGGTGATCGATCCGACCGGATACGTGCAGTTTGCCTATGGCAAGAGCTTCGAAAGCGAGGAGCTGAATTGGAAGAAGGAGAGCGAGCGCGACGTGCAGCAGCGCGCGGACGACGCGGATAAACAGAATCAGCGCGACGCGAACGCCGTGGATAACAAGGTTTACCGCAACACGGGCGCATCGGATCGCATGAAGGTGTTCGGCGACGTGACGGCGGCGCTGACGGTCTTCGGCGGGCTGGTCGGGCGGATCAATGCAGATACGACCCGGTTCAGGCTGGAGGGCACGGGCGGCGTGGAGGCGTCGTTCAAGGGCGGCTACGGCTGGCAGTTCCTCGTGTTCGGCGGCATCCCGGTCTTCGCGGCGATGGATATGACGTTCGCGCTGGGCGCGACCTTCGGGCTGGGGCTGGAAGCGAACCTGCCCGGTCTGGGCAATCCCAAATTCCTGTTCGGCGACGGGCAGGGCGTGACGATCAACATGCTGACCGAGCTGGGCGTGAGCGCGGGCGTGGGCGTGCGCAATTTCATCAGCGTGGCGCTCCGCTTCTTCGGCAGCATCGCGCCCCAGCTCAAGCTGACCAACCCGGTCAGCGCGGCGGTGACGCTGGCCATGGGGCTGGACGTGACGGCGCAGTTCATTCTGATGAAGTGGTCGCAGAACCTCTGGCACGGCTCCTATGCGGCGGACAGCCGCCAGAACGGCGGCACAAACAACGGCAGGCCCGAGGAAGGCACAAAGATCACCGCCATCACCCAAAGCGGGCAGAACATCCCTTCCACATCGGGCACGATCGTGAATTCCTCCGGCGAGGGACTGACGGCGGAGACGGAAGCCGAGGTCTTTTCGCAGATCGACACCCTTTCGCAGGATATCCAGTACGTGACCCTCACCAGCCGGGACGGAAAGACAAAGGCAAATTTCGCCTTCTTCATCACGCCGATCGTCTCGGGGCAGGCGCGTCAGGCTGAGCTGGTCTGGTATAATCTGGACGACCCGAAGCAAAACGGCAAGGTTTATCCGTCGCAAAACGGCGACGAATGGCGCAAAAACACGGCGTCGGATTATGCTTTTGCCGTGTCGTGGCAGAACGATTATGTTGCCCTTGCGATTTTGAGCGGCACGTTTGCAGCCGGAAGCGAAAAGCCGACGGAAAGCCGCATGGCGCTGGCCGTGATGCAGCTGTCGTCTGACGGCAAGCGTCTTGAGCTGACGCGGTCAAGCGCATACCGCAGCGAAGGTGCGGCGAACAATGACGATGCAAAGCTGCCGAAGGGGCAGAGCGGGACGATGCTGACCATGCCGACGGTCTTTTTCAGCGATTACACGACCTACAACAACGGAAACAGACAGGAGAAGTGGTTCCTGAACGCGGCCTGCAACGTCGAAGATATTGCAGGCGGCGAGACGCGGAGCGTGAACTCCGTCGATTTGGAAGCGAAGTGGGGCAATCCCATAGGCACGCAGGTCGCCATGAACACGCCCTTTGTGGACACAGCCGTTGCGGGCAGCCAGACGACGCGCAGCCTGATGGCGGCCATTCCGGCTGGCGGGGCGGGTTCGGAGAACCAGAGCCTGTCGAGCTATTACCGCCTGTATGCGACAAAGTCGGCGGACGGCGCTGCGCTGGAATTGAGCACCGCTGGAAAACGATATTCGCTCGATCAGGATGTCGTCTTTATGTCGCCGCTGGATGCGCGCGGCGCGAACACCGCGCAGAATGAATTTCTGTTCTATATCAAGCGCGGCGTGGCGGACGACGGTTCGGCCTGTTATCGCCTGATGGGTGCGCAGAGGATGCCGAGTACCACGGGGGATGACAGCATCACGGTTCGCGATTACGACGTGACGATGTATGCCGAGCATTTCCAGATCGCCGTGATTGACGATGGATCGATGTATGGCCTGCCCTATCTGTATTGGACGGAGAGCGTCTCCGACGGCGAGAGCGGCAAGGAGGGCTACCGGGTCAAGTGCGTGCGCTTTGACCGGCAGAGCAACACCATGACCGCGCCGTTCCCGCTGGTGGAAATCTCGAATGCGCCAAACAGCCTGTATATCCGTTCGGACGGCACAGGTTTCTATACGACGGATAAACCCCAGATCCAGAGTATGCAGAACGCCGCCATGAGCCAGCGGCTGATGAAGTTCACGTTCGCGCTCAAAACCGACGTGGAGCTGACAGGCGCCGCACCCTATGATCCCTGCCTGTGCGCAGGCGACTATGCCGCGCTGCTGTTCTCGGTGAAAAACACGGGCAACCTGCCGGTTTCGCGCTTCAGCGTGAACCTGATGAAGCAGGGCGAGACCGCGCCGTTCCAGACCATCACGGTGGACTGCCGCAACCCGGTGAATGGGAGCGTCAACAGCCTGTTCGGCACGAACGCGGTGGATTCGGCCTATTCCGTTTCCCGCGTGGACAGCATCTTTGACGACGACAACGAGGATATGTGGCTGATTACGAGCCGAAGCGTGACGGGCGCGGCCAACGCGGACGAAACAACCGAGATCATGCACACCGATCTGCTGATGCCCGGCGGCGTACACGTCTATCAGGCGGTTTTCAAGGTGCCGGAGGATTGGAACGGACAGGTAAACCTGACGGCGGAAATTTCGCACCTCTACGCGCTGGTCAACACCTCGATTTTCGGCACGGCCAACAGCAGCGAGGTGGAGGTCGGCTTTGACGAGAACGGCAATCTGGTGACGAATACGACGGTCAACGGCACGCTGGCCGTGAAGCGCGCGAAGGTCAACGACGCGCAGACAAAGAAGCCGATGAGCATGGGCCTTGGCGATTTGATGCTGGACTGCCAGCCTTACGTCTCCCCGGAGGGCGAGGAATTTGTGCGCGTAAGCATCGTCGGCCGAAGCGAAACGGACAGCACGATCGCCCCGATGCTGACCGCAGAGCTGGACGGCAGAACCGTGTTCAGCTATCGCTTCACACGCGCCATCGACGAGGATTTCGGCTATACGCTGGATATCCCGGCGGCGCTGCTGCTGGCGGGCAGGCAGAGCGGCGAAGTCACCCTGACCATCACCGACAACGAAGCGGGGAACGAGTTCGCTTCGTTTGATAACCACCGCACCGTGACGCTGGGCAGGCCGCTGGTGATCGCCCGGCAGCCGGAATCCGTCGTCACCCTCGCGGGCGGGGACGTGAGCTTTGAAATCGAGGTTTACGGCGGCCGCAAGCCGTATACCTATCAGTGGCAGCGGCTGGATGAAAAGGGAAAATGGGTTAACATCAGCGGGGCGACCGAAGCGGCGCTGAGCCTTTCCGGCGTGACGATGGAGCAGGACGACATGCAGGTGCGTTGCGTCGTTCGCGACAGCGACGGCCAGCAGGTGATTTCCGACGCGGCGACGCTCACGGTCTGGGAGGAGCTGCCGCAGACCGGCGATACTCAAAAGCCGCTGATTCCTGGGCTGATTTTCGCGGCGGCGGTGCTGGCGATGATGGGGATGCGCAGAAAGAAAAAAAGAGTTTAATTAAAAACAAAGCTTTAAAAAGGGCTGCCGGATGGATGTCCGGCAGCCCTGATTTTGTATGAAGCAGGTGTTTCAGCAAGGGATAAAATGAAGGAAGGTGCTTTGTGTGCCAATGATGCTGTGGCTTTTTTTATCGTAAATAAAAGAAAAACCGAGTAAAATAACACTCGGTTCGGGATGGTGGAGCATAGGAGATTCGAACTCCTGACCCCAACACTGCCAGTGTTGTGCGCTACCAACTGCGCTAATGCCCCGTCAACGTTGCATATTATATCGCATTTGGGCATGTGCGTCAAGCCCCTTTTTCAACTTTTTTTCCTGAAACGGCAAAAATTGCGCCGCGTGTGCTGACCCAACCGTTTCGGCGCTTGCATTCGGCGCGGAAAATCGGTATAATGACAGAAAAATGAGCGCGGCGCGCGGAATGCGGAGGAAGACATGGCGCAGAAATATACCCGAAACATGATTCACAGCGTGTTTATCGAAATGCTCGACGAACGCCCGTTTGACGAAATTACTGTGACCGACCTGGTCACGCGGTGCGAAATCAATCGAAAGACGTTCTATTATTATTATCAGGATTTGTATGCGGTGCTGGCGGAGATTTTCGAATCCGAGCTGGAAACGGTGCTTGGCGGCGTGAAGGAACATGTCACGTGGGAGGAGGGTATCGCGCAGGCGGTACAGATCGCTTTGCAGCATAAGCGCGCGGTCTATCACGTGTATCATTCCATGCAGCGCGAGACGCTGGAAAAATATCTCTATAATGTCGCGGGCGAGGTCATGCGCCGCTATGTGGAGCTGCAAAGTGCGGGCATCCACGCCAGCCAGGGCGATAAAGACATCATCGCCCAGTTTTATCAGAGCGCGCTGACCGAGATGGTGCTCAACTGGATCGGGCAGGGGATGAAGGAGGACGGGCTGGAGATGATTACCCGTATCGGCCAGCTCTTTGACGGCAACATCCGCGCGTCGCTCAAGCGAAGCGAGAACCTGCCGATTCGCCCGTGGAAGGGCGGATTAAACGCATAAAAAGACGGACGCACAGCGCATGTGCGTCCGCTTTTTTAAATGATGTAATCAAACCCTGCGTCGTCGCGCTTCATCAGATCGGCGATGGTGTAGCTGTCCAGATAGTCGCGAATCAGTTTATTCAGCCCCTGCCACATGGGATAGGTGCGGCAGTTTGCCATCCGGGCGCACGGCTCGTGCGGTTCGCACAGGCAGGCCACCGGGGCGAGCGAACCTTCCGTGATTTCCAGAATCCGGCGGACGGTGAACTGGTCGGGCGTGCCGTTGAGCCGATAGCCGCCGCCCTTGCCGCGCACGCCGATGAGGATGTTTTCCTGCACCAGCAGCTTGACGATGCTTTCCAGATATTTTTCGGAAATTTCCTGCCGCGCGGCGATTTCCTTGAGCGGCACATAGTTGTCCCCGCGCTCATGTTCGGCCATATCCACCAGCATGCGCAGCGCATAGCGGCCTTTCGTGGAAATCATCATCGGTATTGCCTCCTTTGCGCCCTCCCGACGATGACGGCCAGCCTTTCGCTCCAAGAGGAGAAGGCGTGCGCGGGGAAGGGTGAATTCTTATTACCTATTATACCATAGGGTAAATGAAAATTTCAAGAAAAAATACGCCGAAAACGCTTGACAGATCGGCAGGACGGCGGTATAATCCTTTTACCGACTGGAGAGATAGGTTAAACCGGACGGCGCATCAAATCAGCAAGAGGGATTGAAGCATGATGAGGAGAAGAACCGGGCCAAAGTGCCGCATGCTTTGCAAGATGCAGAGCAGACGATGTTGAAGCGCAGAGCGCGCGATTTCAAGAACAATCTTCATCATATCGATTATAAATAGGAGGATTTCACCATGAGCAAGATTTATACCAGCGCCGACCAGCTGATCGGCCGCACCCCGCTGCTGGAGCTGACCCACATCGAGAAGAAGGAAAACCTGAATGCGCATATTCTGGCCAAGCTGGAGTATTTCAATCCCGCCGGTTCCGTGAAGGATCGTATCGCGAAGGGCATGATTGACGACGCGGAAGCCAAGGGCGCGCTCAAACCCGGCAGCGTCATCATCGAGCCGACCTCCGGCAACACGGGCATCGGCCTGGCGTCTGTCGCGGCGGCGCGCGGCTACCGCATCATCATCGTGATGCCGGAGACGATGAGCGTCGAGCGCCGTCAGCTGATGAAGGCGTACGGCGCGGAGCTGGTGCTCAGCGAGGGCGCGAAGGGCATGAAGGGCGCGATTGCCAAGGCCAACGAGCTGGCGGCGGAGATTCCGAACAGCTTCATCCCCGGTCAGTTTGTGAACCCGGCGAACCCGGCTGTCCACAAGGCGAGCACCGGCCCGGAAATCTGGGAGGATACCGACGGCGCTGTGGATATCTTCGTGGCGGGCGTCGGCACGGGCGGAACGATCACCGGCGTGGGCGAGTACCTGAAGGAGCAGAACCCGAACGTGAAGGTGGTTGCGGTTGAGCCGGCGACCTCTCCGGTTTTGAGCAAGGGCGTTGCGGGCGCGCATAAGATTCAGGGCATCGGCGCGGGCTTCGTGCCGGATGTGCTGAACACGAAGGTCTATGACGAGATCATCGCCGTCGAGAATGAGGATGCGTTCGCGGTTGGCCGCGAGATTGGCCGCAGCGAGGGCGTGCTGGTGGGCATTTCCTCCGGCGCGGCGGTGTATGCCGCTATTCAGCTGGCGAAGCGTCCGGAGAACGCGGGCAAGAACATCGTTGTGCTTCTGCCGGATACGGGCGACCGCTATCTCTCCACGCCGCTGTTCGCGGAGTAACTTAAAGCCGCCGCGAAGCGAAGAAGGGAGTCTGAGGGGATTATCCCCTCAGGCGGGTATGGGCGGCAGCCCATCGTTCCCCATAAAGTCAAAAATATGTAGTTTCAGAGCAGATTGCGAAGCGGTCTACGATTGAAACGGGGGCATGTCCGCAAATGGGCATGCCCTTTTTATTGATTCAAACAAATCAGATGGCGCTTCCATAGCTTTAACCTATGACCGGCGGCAGGAAACAGGGATTTGACCTTTGCGCCGTTCTCTCGTATAATACATCCATCGAAAGAAAAAACGATCATGAAAGACCGAACGGGAGGATTTGAACATGCTGTTTCATCCGGGCGGGAGCAGAAGCCGAATGTGCTGATTCCAGCCGTCAAGCATATAGAACAAATCAAAGGAGATTGCATCTTATGAACAGCTTCGCTAAGAAAATCATCACCGTGGCCGCGACGGCCGCGCTGGCCCTGACCTCCACCGCCGCGCTGGCGGAAACCCTTCAGCTCGGCGTGCCGGACGACGGCACGAACCTCTCCCGCGGCATCAAGCTGCTGGAAGCGGCGGGCTTCATCGAGGTGGACCCGGCGGCGGGCTATACCCCGGAAATCAAGGATATCACCAAGTACCTCTACGATGTTGAGGTGACCCCGGTTGCCGCCAACACGCTGCCTTCCACGCTGGGCGATTTCGCCGCTTCCACCATCAACGGCACCTACGCCGTTCCCTACGGTCTGATCCCGTCCCGCGACGCGCTGCTCATCGAGAAGCAGGACGAGAACGGTGAGAACCCGTATGTGAACGTCATCGTCGCCCGCACCGCGGATAAGGACAACGAGGTTTACAAGAAGGTCGTCGAGGCCTATCAGACGCAGCTGGTCGCCGAGTTCCTGCTGGTGAATTATCACGAGACGTTCTACCCGGCTTTCCCGTATGACGCGGACGCGGCGTTCTCCGTCACCGAGGACAACGTTTCCGAAATCTCCGGCTACAAGTCCTCCAAGGATGGCAAGACCGTCGTCAAGGTTGGCGTGTGCGGCGGCGTGAGCAACAACGAGCAGTGGATTGCGACCCAGAAGGTGCTCGACGACGAGGGCGCGAACATCTACATTGACCTCGTGGAGTTCGATGCCTACAACCTGCCGAACGAAGCGCTGAGCAGCGGCGATATCGACCTGAACGCCTTCCAGCACAAGGCCTACCTCGCCAAGGACTGCGGCGCGAACGGCTATGACCTGACCGTTATCGGCGACACGCTGATCGCTCCGCTGTGCATCTACTCCGAGAAGTATGATTCCGTTGACGCGATCAAGGAAGCCGCTGGCGCGAAGTAAGCAAAAAGGCTCTTTTCAACCGGTATGGCCCGAAAAAGGCCGTACCGGCTTTTCCTGTTTACTCCTTCAGTCAGCTTCGCTGACAGCTCCCTCAAGGAGGGAGCCTGATGGACAAACAAACTTCTCTTTTGGCGAAGAAAAAACATACCATTTGCTCAGCGCATTATACCTAAAGCCTCCCTCTTAGAGGGAGGTGGCACAACGAAGTTGTGACGGAAGGAGTTTGAAAAGCGTCGGAGCAATAGAAAGAGGTATCCCCATGATTCAAATCGCGAACATGAACAAGGTCTTCCACCTCAAGAGCGGCGACGTGACCGCGCTGGACAACGTGACGCTGAACATCGACGACGGCATGATCTACGGCGTGATCGGCTATTCCGGCGCAGGCAAATCGACGCTGGTGCGCTGCCTGAACCTGCTGGAAACGCCGGACAGCGGCACACTCAGCGTCGGCGATTCCGGCGTGATTGCGCTCAAGGACGGCAGAGCCTACGACGCGCAGGGCAGGAAGATGACCGAAAAGAAGCTCGGCGCGATGCGCCGTGGCATCGGCATGATCTTCCAGCATTTCAACCTGCTGGATCGCTCGACCGTGTTTGAAAACATTGCCTATCCGCTGCGCTACACCGGCATGAAGAAGGCCGATATCGAAGCGCGCGTGTTTGAATTGCTGGATTTGGTCGATCTGCGCGACAAGGCGGATGTGTATCCCTCCCAGCTCTCCGGCGGCCAGAAACAGCGCGTCGCAATTGCCCGCGCGCTGGCGAACAAGCCGCAGGTGCTGCTCTCTGATGAAGCGACCAGCGCCCTCGACCCGGATGCGACGGAAGCCATTTTGAACCTCCTTCGCGACCTGAACCGCAAGCTCGGCCTGACCATCGTGCTCATCACGCACGAAATGGCGGTCATCAAGTCCATCTGCCAGCGCGTGGCCGTCATGGAGAATGGCCGCGTCGTCGAAGAAGGCGACGTATACGACATCTTCGCGCACCCGCGCGCGGCAATCACGCGCAAGTTTGTTTCCTCCGCGTCCGCCTTGAGCAAGGTGGATAAGCTCATCGAGGAGGGGAGCGCGCTGGTGAAGCCCGCCGCCAACGAGAAGCTTGTTCGCCTGACCTTCCACAAGGACTGCGTGGGCGAGAGCATCATTTCCACCGTCTGCCGCGATTTCGGCGTGGATATCAACATCGTGCTGGCCAACGTCGAGGTCATTGCGGATAACCCGCTGGGCGGCATGATTGCCCGGCTCGGCGGCGGGGAAAAGCAGGTGGACGCCGCGCTTCATTATCTGAACGAAAACCATGTGTATACGGAGGTCATCGCCGATGGAAGCATTTGAACAGCTGGTTGAGCAGCTCGCGCCGAATCTGTACGCTTATCGGGATCGTTTTTTCACCAGCTTTGCGGCGACGTTTGAGATGTTCGCCAAGGCAGGGCTTATCGCGTTTGTTGTCGGCCTGTTCTTTGGCGTGCTGCTGGTGATTACGCGCAAGGGCGGCGTGCGCCAGAACCTGATTGTCTACCAGATCGTGAACATCGTCATCAACGTGTTCCGCTCGATTCCGTTTATCATTTTGCTGATTTTCCTGATTCCGCTGACGCGCGCGGTGGTCGGCTCGGCCATCGGCGTGAAGGGCGCGATTCTGCCGCTGGTGTTCGGCACGGTGCCGTTCTATACGCGCCAGGTCGAGGTCGCGCTGACGGGTGTGAACGAGGGCAAGGTGGAGGCCGCGCGCAGCATGGGTTCCGGCACGCTGGGGCTGATCTTCCGTGTGTATCTGCATGAAGCCGTGCCGGAGCTGATCCGCGTGACGACGGTCACGGCCATCAGCCTGATCGGCCTGACGACGATGGCAGGCGCAGTCGGCGCAGGCGGCATCGGCAGCTTTGCCATCAACTATGGTCAGAACCAGAATCATCAGGATATCGTCAACGTCTGCGTGGTCGTGCTGCTGATTGTCGTGTTCATTTTGCAGAGCATCGGCAACGCGCTTGCGCGCCGCACGACGAACAGGGGTCTGTTCCGCAAGGTGCATAAGTAAACTCCTTCAGTCACGCCTTCGGCGTGCCAGACCTTCGGCGTTTTGCCTGCCTGTTTCCCGCACAGCGGGCGGTAAGCAAAACGCCCTCAAGGAGGGAGCCGTTTGGTATAAGCATCGGTGGCGTGAGGATAAAGCCTCCCTCTTAGAGGGAGGTGTCAGCGAAGCTGACGGAAGGAGTATCCCACAACAACCCCGAAGTGTCCAAAAATCATCCAAAATCAAGGCTGTGTCGAAAAACGGGACACAGCTTTTTTTCTGCCCGTTTTAAAAACCCCTTGACCTTGGTACAATAACACCATCAAAAGGAAATGAGCGATACGAAAGCCGGCCGGGCCAAAGCCCCCGGCGGTATCGCCTGAATCATAAGGAGGTTTCGGTTATGTATTACAGCAGCGGCAACTATGAAGCGTTCTCTCATCCCAAGAAGCCGGAAGGCGTGGACGGCAAGTCCGCATACATCATCGGCTCCGGCCTTGCGGCGCTGACCGCGGCCTGTTACCTCGTGCGCGACGGCCAGATGAAGGGCGAGCACATCCACATTTTTGAAAAAGACCCGGTGGCGGGCGGCGCGTGCGATGGCCGCAAGATGGACGTCGGCTATGTGATGCGCGGCGGCCGCGAGATGGATAACCATTTCGAAGTCATGTGGGATTTGCTGCACGATATCCCGTCTCTGGAGCATGAGGGCCAGAGCGTGCTGGATGAGTATTACTGGCTGAACAAGGAGGACCCGAACTCCTCCCTCTGCCGCGCGACCGTGAACCGCGGCGAGGACGCGCACACCGACGGCAAGTTCGCCATCAGCGACAAGGGCGCGATGGAGATTATGCGTCTGTTCTTCACGCCGGATGAGCAGCTGCAGGATAAGCGCATCACCGATTTCTTCGATGACGAGGTCTTCTCCTCCAATTTCTGGCTCTACTGGCGCACGATGTTCGCTTTCGAGAACTGGCACAGCGCGCTGGAGATGAAGCTCTATATCAAGCGCTACATCCATCACATCGGCGGCCTGCCGGACTTCAAAGCCCTGCGCTTCACGCGCTACAATCAGTATGAATCCATCATCCTGCCGATGACCAGCTACCTCAAGAGCCGCGGCGTGCAGTTCTTCTACAACACCAAGGTCGTGGATGTGAAGTTCGACATCAACGGCGAACGCAAGCAGGCGAGCAGCATTGTGGTCGAGAGCGACGGCCAGCAGGAGACGATCAACCTAACCGAAAACGACCTGCTGTTCATCACCAACGGCGGCTGCGTGGAAAACAGCTCCATCGGCAGCCAGACCGAGGCGGCCAAGTTCGATCCGGAACTCAAGCCGGGCAACGGCTGGGACCTCTGGAAGAAGATCGCCGCGCAGGACCCGAGCTTCGGCCATCCCGAGAAGTTCATCTACGACGCGGAGCAGACCAACTGGGAGAGCGCGACCATCACCACGCTGGACGATAAGATTCCGCCGTACATCCAGAAGATCTGCAAGCGCGATCCGTTCACCGGCCACACCGTCACCGGCGGCATTGTCACCGTGAAGGATTCCAGCTGGCTGATGAGCTGGACGCTCAACCGTCAGCAGCAGTTCCACGACCAGCCGAAGAACCAGCTGTGCGTCTGGGTCTACGCGCTGTTCACCGATAAGCCGGGCGACTACGTCAAGAAGCCCATGCGCGACTGCACCGGCAAGGAAATCTGCATGGAGTGGCTCTATCACATCGGCGTGCCGGAGGATCAGATCGAGGAGCTGGCCGAAAAGAGCGCCAACACCGTGCCGGTCATGATGCCGTACATCGACGCGTTCTTCATGCCGCGCGCCAAGGGCGACCGTCCGGACATCGTGCCGAAGGGCGCTGTCAACTTCGCGTTCCTCGGCCAGTTCGCCGAGACGGCCCGCGACACCATCTTCACCACCGAGTATTCCATGCGCACCGGCATGGAGGCGGTCTACACCCTGCTGAACGTGGATCGCGGCGTGCCGGAGGTCTGGGGCAGCACCTATGACCTGCGCGACCTGATTAACGCCACCGTGCAGCTGCGCGACGGCAAGAAGATCACCGATATGGAGCTTCCGTTCATCGAGAAGATTGCGCTCAAGGAAGTGCTCAAGAAGATTCAGGGCACGGACATCGAGAAGTTCCTCAAGGAATACAACGCGATTTAATGCGGTTCGTCCGCTATGGCGCGGGGCTTGGCTCCGCGCCTTTTTGCGTGGGGGTGGGGGAACGCTGGGACTTTGTCCCAAGTCCGGAAAACTCGCATAGTCGCGCTGTCCTCTGCCTGCGGCAGACGCGCTCCTTGCGATTTTCGATTTCCGCCATGCTGAATCCCGCACAGCGGGCGCATGGCTTCAATCCCCCAAAGGAACCTGAGGTTCCTGTACCTCCCGTACTGACCGCTGCGCGGTCAAGGGAAAAATGAGATGACTTTGTGAAAAGATTTTTGACAAGCTGCTGCTTCTTACGTATAATAAAATAAAATTGATTTTCCGTGGATTACGCAGTAATCCACAAATGGAAGGTGAAGGGAACTCAGTTCCCTTCCGGGGTTTGGGGCAGCGCCCCCATGCAGCCCCTAAAGGAGGCTTTATGAAATTAGGCGTGATCGACGTGGGCGGAGGTTTTCGCGATATCTATGGCGCGGGCGTTTTTGACTGGTGCCTCGACCACGATGTGCATTTTGATTACTGTATCGGCATTTCGGCGGGCAGCGCGAATCTGGCTTCTTATTTGGCTAAGCAGCGCGGGCGGAATTATACCTTCTATATGGATTATGTGTTCCGCAAGGAATACGCCAGCCTGGATAACTGGCTCAAGACCCGCAATTATGTCGATCTGGATTACGTATACAGCACGCTCTCCAACAGCGACGGCGAGAACCCGATCGATTATGAAACGCTGGCGAAAAATCCTGCCGAGTTCTACGTCGGCGCTTGCGACGCGCGCACCGGGCAGGCCGTCTATTTCGGCAAGAGCTGCCTGAAAAAGGATCACTACGATATCTTCAAGGGCTCGTGCGCCCTGCCGGTGTTCTGCAAGCCGTACATGGTCGAGGGTATTCCGTGTCTGGACGGCGGCATTTCCGATCCGGTGCCGGTGCTCAAGGCGTTTGAGGATGGCTGCGACAAGGTTGTGCTCGTGCTTACGCGCCCGGTCGAGCAAAAGCGCGAGCAGAAGAAGGACGTTGTGCCCGCGCGCCTGCTGGCCAAGTCCTATCCGAAGGCCGCCGAACGGCTGCTTGACCGCTACCGCCTGTATAATGACGGCGTGGAGATCGCCAAGGAGTATCAGAAACTCGGCAAGCTGCTCATCGTCGCGCCGGATGATATCTGCGGCCTGTCCACGCTCAGCAAGAGCCACGAAAAGCTGCAAATGATGTATGATAAGGGCATGAAGGACGCGGAGAAAATCGCGGCGTTCCTGAACAAATAAGGCTTGAATATGAAACATCCGCTCAGCGTAAGAACTGGGCGGATGTTTGAATATTACAAAAACCGCCTCGCAGATAACGGCTGCTTGGCGGTTCGATTGGGCTCTACGCCCGTTTAAACTGTCGCGGTGGTTTTCCACCCTGTAGGTCGGCTCCTACTTGTCTGCATTTTAGCGTCTTCCTGGCCGCTCGTCAAGGGCAGCTTTTCTTTTATTTTGGCTGCAAGAAAATATCGCGTTCGTCCGTATAACAGGTGAAAGCGCTTTTCAAAACGGCCGGAGGTGAAAACATGACGAAAAAGCAATACGGGAACGAGGTGGAGCGGCTTGCGCCGTCCCTGCGGCGAATCGCCTATTCCGTCGTGCGCAATGAGCACGACGCGCAGGATGCAGTGCAGCAGGCGCTGCTGGCCGTTTGGGTCAGGCGGGAAAAAGTGGAGCTTGCGCGGCTCAAGCCGTATTTGACCCGCGCGGTGATTAACGCCTGCCGAGACATTCAGCGGGCGCGGCAAAAATCGATCCCTGTGGATGAACTGCCGGAGAGCGAATATCAGCCGCCGGACAGCGCGCTTCGCGATGCGGTGGAGCGTCTGCCGGAGGAGCTGCGTCTGCCGCTGCTGCTGCACTACATGGAGGGCTACAAGCTGGCCGAAATCGCCGGGACGCTGGGGCAGAGTCTGCCGCAGGTGACCAGTCGGCTGTTTCGGGCGAGAAAGCTGCTCAAACGGTTGCTGGAGGAGGCGGAAGCATGAAAAAAAGATTGAACATGCCATCGAAACAGGAATTTCAGGCGATGTACCCGCCGAAGAACAGCGCGTTTGACGCTTCCATCCGCGCGGCGCTTGACGGGCTGACGGATACAGGCAGAAGGCGTACGAGCCGAAAGTTCTCTGTCGGGCTGACGGCGGCGGTGATTCTGGTGCTGGCGCTGGCCTGCGCGGCAGTTGCGGCCGGGCTGGGCGCATTTGGAAAACTGGCGGAACAGACGGGCGACAAGGGGTATTCCGAATTATATCGCGTGCTGGATGAAAAGAGCACGACGCTTGACGATGTGCAGCATGTGAGCAATGCGGACGGGCAGACGGTTTCGTTTCATCTCACGCAGGCTTATGTGGATGAGGACAGTCTGTTTGTGTCTTATGAGCTGACGGGTATGCAGCCTGATATGTATCTGGGCGACAGCGCATATCTGGCCGAAACCGGTGAATATCTGAATATTCTTTCCGGCGAGGACACCCTTCGCGAAGACGGCACGATGATCGGCATGAAGGAATTTGAATTGTCGGAAGCGCTGAAAAACGAAACGTCGATTGCTTTGGAATTTGTGCTCTATCAGGCGGCAGAACAGGAGGGCGGCCGAACCGAACAGCGCATCCGCGTCGATGTGTCGCTCAACGCGAACGAAGCGCTGGCGGCTTATCATGCGGAAAGAACGTTCCCAACCTATCATGTGGCGGTGGACGTGACAATTTCGGATGTCAAAATACACGTCAAGGCGCATCTGACAAGTTTGGACGGTCATCCGCTTGGCCGCGAGAAGCTGCAGGCGGGCGAGATGATGGACGGCGGGCTTTATCTCGACGGTCAGCCCATGCACCCGATTTTCGGCATGGACGAAGGCTTGGAAACGACCGATTGGACGATGGAAATCGATTATACAAGGCCGGAACAGCTGCCCGAAAAGCTGGAATGGATTCCCAGCTATTACACGGAAACAGGAACGGAGGAGAGGAACGAAGAAGCCGTGACCATCTGGCTTACGCAGCCGTAATTCCACAAAAAAACCGCCCGCTGTCGTCGCGATACAGCCGGGCGGATTTCTTGCGGTTATACACTTTTTTGCTTTCGACTTTTTTGGAAACCGGGGAGACGACCCACAGCGTTCGCCGCGCGGCGTTCAATTCGCGCTGGGCTTTTTTGCTGAGCTTTTCTTTGGGGATGAAACGGGTGGACATGCAATCACGACCTTTCAAAATCGACCGAAACAAAAGAACACGGTGATGTTGAGGTCATCATCGTGTTCGTTTCGAGAGGCTAACAACTATAAAAGCTCTCGTCGTGCCTTCATTGTAGCATGATCCATGCCGCTCGTCAAGGGCGGCGTTTTATTTAGACGCAATCATTCGGTCAGGGCGCGTTCAGATTTTTCCGTGCCTTTTCGCGTAAACGAACGAATAGACGAGCGGCGAGAGGGACGCGACAAAAATCGCGGCGACCCAGACGACGGCTGCATGGCTGAGGAAGACGGAAAGCAGCGTGACCACCCCGGCGATGATCCATACATAGCCCGCGAAACGGTGGGTATGATTCCAGTTATCCTCGTTGTCAAGCGTCCACGGGAGGCGGATGCCCACGGTGTAGTTATGGCGGCACTTGGGCAGATAATTGCCGATGACGATGAAGATCAGGCCGACGAAAATCATGCTGAGACGCGAGATGTTGATGGCGAAGCCCAGCGCGCTCAGGTATATGGACAGGCCGGCGAACAGGCTGACGGCGGGGCAGATCCACAGGACGAGCTGTGCCATCTTCTCGGAGATATTCTGCTTTTTGGGATCGGCGCGCAGCATGACGGCGCAGAAGAGCTGCATGGCGAGGATGAACAGCGGGAGGCCGATCACCGCGAACGGGCGGCCGGAATAGTCGTCCACCGTGCCGCTGAAATCGAAATGGGTGGGCATGCGCTCGGGCAGGCGATTCCACAGGGCGAGGCCGAAAAACATCGGCAGCAGGATGATGATGCAGGTAACAAGCAGGGTGCGTTTAGGAATGGCTTTCATGGTTGTCTCCTTTCAGTTGAGAGAGCCAGAGCATGACCTCTTCGACGACGGAGGTATTCAGCTCGTAATAGATAAAGTTTTTTTCGCGCGTTTCAAACACGAGATCGGCCTTTTTGAGCACGCTGAGGTGATAAGACACGGTCGCGCCCGTCATTTCAAAATGCCCGGCGATTTCGCCCGCGCTCATGCGTCCATCCCGAAGCAGCAGCAGAATTTCCCGCCGCGCGGGATCGGAAAGCGCCTTGAAGGTTTCGGCAAAGCCCATGCGGGACCTCCTTTCAATGGTATTTAGAATTTTGTCTAAATAGAGGATGGCTGTATTATAGCAGGAACGGAGGAGCACGTCAAGAGGTATTTAGAAAAATTTCGAAATTGAACTCCTTCCGTCACGCCATAGGCGTGACAACCTTCGGCATCTCATCTGTTTGTTTCCGCCACCGGCGGCAATAGATTCGATGTCCCTCAAGGAGGGAGGCTCTATATATAATAAGCCAAACAAAACGGCACAAACCTTTAGAAAAAAGCTTTACTTTCGATAGGGACTGCATGGTTCAGCCGAAGAAGCACCAAAAAAGCCTCCCTCTTAGAGGGAGGTGGCACGACGAAGTCGTGACGGAAGGAGTTACGCTTTCGGCAGTTTCCGCACGACGACGGCATAGCAGATGACGAGCGCCGCGAGGGTGACGGCCCACGAAACGGGATACGAGAGATACAGCGTATCGAGGGTCGGGGAAGCGGCGAAAACGGTATAGAGCCAGACGACGCGGAGCAGGCAGATCCCGCTCAGGCTGGTAATGGTCGGCAGCAGGGAATAGCCGATGCCGCGAAGCTGGCCGACGAAGGTATCCTGCATGCAGAACAGGACGTACAGCGGCATGTTATGGCTGACGCGGATGAGGCCGTTTGCGATGACCTCCGGATCGGTGTTGAACAGCGCGAGCAGCGGTGTGCCGAACGCGTAGATCAGCAGGCCGAGCGCAAGGCCGCCGACAAGGGTCGCGGCCAGGCAGACGAGCAGCACGCGGCGCACGCGCTGATACTTCTCAGCGCCCATGTTCTGGCTGGAGAAGGTGAGGGCGGCCTGCGAAATGGAGTTGGAAACGGTGGTCGCGAAGCCCTCGATGCTGGCGGCAGCGGTATTGCCTGCGATGGCGGCCGCGCCGAAGGAGTTGATGGCGGACTGAATCAGCACGTTGGAGATGGAGAACATGCTGCTTTGCAGGCCGGCGGGAATGCCGATGCGCAGGATCAAGCTGAGGGAACGGCGCTCGATGCGCGTCTTTTTCGGCTCAAAGCGAATGTCACCGTGGCTGGTGATCAGGCTGGCGAGCACAAGCGCCGCGCTGATGAACTCGCTGACGATGGTTGCGATGGCGACGCCCGCAACGCTGAGCTTCAGTCCGGCGACGAGCAGCACGTTGAGGATGATATTGACCACGCCGCTGATGGTGAGGTAATACAGCGGGCGCTTGGTATCGCCGACGGCGCGGAGAATCGCCGCGCCATAGTTATAAATCAGGCTGGCGGGCAGGCCGACGGCGTAGATATTCAGATAGAGCTTCGCGCCGTCCACGACGTTTTCGGGACAGCCCATCAGTTCCAGCAGCGGGCCGGAGAGGAGGAGCAGCAGCACGCCGAGCAGCACGCCGGAAAGCACGGCCAGTGCCATGGAGGTATGCACCGCGCGGCGCACGCCGTCCCGATCCCCTGCGCCGGTCGCGCGGGCGACGGCCACGGACGCGCCGACGCTCAAGCCCATCAGCAGGCTGACCAGCAGATGAATGAGCGAGGTCGTCGCGCCGACGGAAGCCATCGCAACGGAGTCGGCGAAGCGCCCGACGACGATGATATCCGCGGAATTATATAGAAGCTGAAGCACGCCGGAGAGAATCAGCGGCACGGTAAACGCGAGCACGTTGGGCAGCAGCGGCCCGGCGGTCATTTCCACATGATGAGAACGATGGGCAAACAAAGCGAACACCTCAAATCAAAAGCAATGCGAAAAGGATAACACATCGGATGGGAAGCGTCAAGAAGTGCATCAACCAAAAACCGCCCTTGCATTTCGGATGTATTTTGGATATAATAAGGTAGCATGTTGGCAAAAGGTGGACTGTGACGCGCGCCGCCGCGCGATAAGGAGCGAGAATATGAAAACAGTGACGATTCGTCTGACGATGATGACCGATAATGTGAAAAATTTCGTCAGCCTGGTCAACCGCTATCCCTATGATATGGACCTGCGTTCGGGGCGCTATGTGGTGGATGCGAAGTCCATTCTGGGCATTTTCTCCATCGACCTCTCCCGCCCGATCACGATGTCGATTTACAGCGACGACTGCGACGATCTGCTCCGCGAACTGGATGGCTACATCGTCAAGGACGACGGGGAGAACGCTTCGAAATCATAAAACCGGAGGTGCGGCTCATGGCTCTTGACGCGCATGCCACGGAAGAAGAAGATAAGCTGATTCTGCTTTCCTCGCTCAGCCGACTGGGCGGGTGTACGGAAGAACAGCTGCTGCGCTTTCTGGCCGAGAGCGCGCTCATGAACCCGTTTCAGTTTTATCTGGCGCTCGGCGGGCTGAAAGAAGCGGGGTTCATCCGCGAAGCGCGCCATATGGAAGGAACGCTGCTGTTTCTGACCCCGCAGGGACGCGAAAGCGTAGAAATGTTTGCCTCCCGCATTCGGGCTTCGCAGCAGGAGAAGCTGGACGCTCACGCGGCGGAGTGGAAGCAGCGCATCCGCGACGAATTGCAGACGCCCGCCGAGTGGAAGGAGACGGATAACGGCTTTTCCGTGACGCTCCGGGCGCTCGAAAGCGGCGCGGAAATCTTTTCCATGACGCTGACGGCCGCCACCAAGGCGCAGGCAAAGCGCTTCTGCGAGCGCTGGCCGACCCGCGCGCCGTTTCTCTATCAGACCATCATGGAGCAGCTCGGCGAAACGGAAAACAGCGAGCCATGAGCGCAAATCAGTATAAAATCTGCAAATAAACGAAAAAAATAGAAAACATTTAAACGTTCGATGCATCAAGCGGAAAAGGCGCGTTTGCGGCGCGCCTGTTTCCCTGCGGCTATCGGGCGTTTTTTTGATGCGCAAAAAAACCGGAAAGACGATCAAACGGCGGCAGAATATGCGGAAAGTTCGTAAAAAACGGATGCGAATTTGGATGAATTGACTGACGAGCGGAAAGAAATTAGCTAAAAACACTTCCATTTTTTCATACAATCTGATATAATGAAAACAACAGGCAGGCGGGCGCGAACAAGCCGCCTGAAAAAACAGCCGATGCAAGGCTTCAAAGGAGGAACGATTTATGAAGGACTACATGGTGAAGGACATACGCAACATCGCTGTATTGGGACACGGCTCTGAAGGCAAAACGACGCTGGTTGAGTCGATGCTCTACGCGGCCGGCGTGACTGACCGCCAGGGTCGTGTCGAGGATGGAAACACGGTCAGTGATTACGATCCCGAAGAAATCAAGCGTCATATCTCCATCAGCGCGTCCGTGGCGCCGATCGAAATCCACGGCAAGAAGCTCAACCTCATTGACGTTCCCGGTTACTTTGATTTCGCGGGCGAAATGTCCGGCCCGCTGCACGCCGTGGAGAGCGCGGTCATCGTTTTGAGCGCCGCAACGGGGATCTCCACCGGCTTTGAAAAAGCATGGAACGCGACCGCGAAGCACGGTTTGGCGCGCATCATCGCCATTTCGCAGGTCGATCGTGAACATATCAACTACCGCAAGGTGCTCGACGATCTGCGCAGCACCTACGGCAACTGCATCATCCCGACGGTTCTGCCCATCGGCGAGGGCACGTCTTTCCGCGGCGTCGTGGACGTGCTGACGGGCAAGGCCTTCACCGGCGCGGGCAAGGATCGCCGTGAAATCCCGATTCCGGAAGACATGGCCGGTCTGGTGGAAGAAGCGCTCGAGGCCTGCAACGAGGCGGCGGCGAGCACCAGCGAAGAATTGATGGAAAAATTCTTCGACGAAGGCAAATTGAGCGAGGAAGACATGCTGCGCGGCCTGTCTGCGGGCATTTACGAGGGCAGCATTGTGCCGGTCGCCCCGGTTTCCAGCCTGGACGGCATCGGCGTGCGCCCGCTGATGTATGAGCTGGCGATGTACATGCCCAGCCCGATGGAGCACACCTATCACGGCATCAACCCGAAAACCAAGTCCATGCACATCCGCCACGCGGACATGAGCGAGAGCTTCACCGCGCAGGTGTTCAAGACGATTGCCGACCCGTTCGTGGGCAAGCTGTCGCTGATTAAGGTCATCTCCGGCGTGCTGACCCCGGCGACCCCGCTGTTCAACGCGAACGCGGATAAACCCGAAAAGGCCGCGGGTATCTTCATGGTGCGCGGCAAGAAGCAGATTCCGGTCGGCATGCTCTGCGCGGGCGACATCGGCGCGCTCAGCAAGCTGCAATATACCTCCACCGGCGACAGCCTGTGCGAAATCGGCAAGGTCGTTCAGTATGACAGCATCGATTTCCCTGCGCCGCAGATTTCCCTTGCGGTTTACGCCAAGAAGGCGGGCGAGGAAGACAAGGTCTTCTCCGGTCTGGCGCGCCTGTGCGAGGAAATGCCGGATGTGATCGTGGCCAAGGACCCGATGACCACCGAAACGCTCATCAGCGGCCAGGGCGAATTGGAGCTTGAAATCGTACGCCAGAAGCTGCAAAGCAAGTTCGGCGCGGAAGCCGTGTTCAAGGATCCGAAGATCGCCTATCGCGAGTCCATCCGCAAGACGATTCAGGTGCAGGGCCGCCATAAGAAGCAGAGCGGCGGCCACGGCCAGTTCGGCGACGTGTGGATCGAGTTCTCCCCGGCCGAACCGGGCACGGACTTCGAGTTCGTCGATGCGGTTGTCGGCGGCGCGGTGCCGCGCAACTTCATCCCGTCGGTCGAAAAGGGCCTGCGCGAGAATCTCGTCAAGGGCGTGCTCGCGGGCTTCCCGATGACGGGCCTGCGCGCCAAGCTCTACGACGGCAGCTATCACCCGGTCGATTCCTCCGAAATGGCGTTCAAGACGGCGGCGCGCATCGCCTACAAGCAGTGCGTCAACGCGAACCCGGTGCTGCTTGAGCCGATCATGCACGTGGAAATCAGCGTGCCGGACGAGTACATGGGCGATATCATGGGCGACCTGAACAAGCGCCGCGGCCGCATCCTCGGCATGGAGCAGAACGACGGCAGGCAGCTGATTATCGCCGAAGTGCCGCAGGCCGAGATGTTCAAATACGCAACCGATCTGCGCTCCATGACGCAGGCGAAGGGCTCGTTCAAGATGAGCTTCGAGCGTTATGAAGAAGTGCCGCAGGCCATCGCCGCCAAGATCATCGAGGCGCATAAGGCCGATTTGGCGGACGAGGAGGAATAATCCACTTTACAATATCAACGGGCGGGCAGAAATGTCCGTCCGTTTCTATATGTTTTGCTCAAAAATGCACTCCAAATTTCACCGGATTGACAAATTCGCTTGACATGAGGATGAATCAAATGTAAAATAGAGTTAGTCAAAGTGAAAGCGTGTGCAGATTATGCTGTGCTGGACATTGCGCCGGGGGAAGCGGTGTGCGTTTAGGCTGACTTTTCCGGGCGTTTGATACATCAAAACTGGATAGGCGGCAAAGCCGCGGAGGGACGATTCTGCCCCTGCGTCGGCATGGTTCTTTGTGCCTAAATGGGTTGTGGATCGCCAGAAGCGGGCGTCAATCTGTACACTTTTTTCTTGGACGATTGATTTGATTGAAATTGAGAATCCAAAAAGAAGGAGAGTGAAGCAGATTGGCGTTTATTTTTACCTTTTTAGCGATTGTCGCCGCGCTGGCCGCGGGCCTTGCGGCGGGCTATATGTATCGCAAAAACGTGCAGGAAAAGAAAATCGGGCGCACCGAGGAATATGCCCGTAATCTGCTGGACGACGCGCAGCGCCGTGCGGAGGAGAAGAAGAAAGAAAGCATTCTTGAAGCGAAGGAAGAAGTCATCCGCCTCAAGAACGAGCTGGACCGCGAGATTCGCGACCGCCGCGCCGAAGTGCAGCGCAGCGAGCGCCGCGTGACCCAGCGCGAGGAAACGCTTGACAAAAAGGCGGACAACCTCGACGCGCGCGAGACGGGCCTGGAGCGCAAGCAGAACGAGCTGGATCGCCTGACCGCCGAAGCGCAGGAATACGGCGCGCGCCAGAAGGCCGCTGCCGAGGAAGCCGAAAAGACCGCGCAGGAGATGGAAGAAAAGAGCCGCGCCGAACTGGAACGCGTCGCGAAGATGACGCAGGACGAGGCGCGCGACATGATCGTGCAGCGCATCCAGAAGGAAGCCTACCACGACGCGGGCGTGATGGTTCGCGAAATCGAGCAGAACGCGAAGGACGAAGCCGAAAAGAAGGCGCGCAACATCGTCGCGATGGCGATTCAGCGCTGCGCGAGCGACCATGTGGCCGAGACGACGGTTTCCGTCGTGTCCCTGCCGAACGAGGATATGAAGGGCCGCATCATCGGCCGCGAGGGCCGCAACATCCGCACGCTGGAGACCGCGACCGGCGTCGATCTCATCATCGACGACACGCCGGAGGCCGTTATCGTGTCCGCGTTCGACCCGATCCGCCGCGAGGTTGCGCGAATTGCGCTGGAAAAGCTCATTGCCGACGGACGCATTCACCCGGCGCGCATTGAGGAAATGGTCGAAAAGGCCAGACGCGAGGTGGACAACCAGATTCGCGAGGCCGGCGAGCAGGCCATCTTCGAGACGAACATGCACGGTATTCATCACGAGCTGGTGAAGCTGCTTGGCCGCATGCGCTATCGCACAAGCTACGGCCAGAACGTGCTCCAGCACAGCATCGAGGTCAGCCATCTGGCGGGCCTGATGGCGGCGGAACTGGGCGCGGATGTGCAGCTTGCCAAGCGCGCGGGCCTGCTCCACGATATCGGCAAGGCCGTCGATCACGAGCTGGAAGGCACGCACGTCGAGCTGGGCGTTGAAATGGCCAAGCGTTATCACGAGTCCCCGGAGGTCATCCACTGCATTGCGGCGCATCACAACGATATTGAGCCGCAGACCGTCGAAGCCGTGCTGATTCAGGCGGCTGACGCGATCTCCGCAGCCCGTCCGGGCGCGCGCCGCGAGAGCATTGAGAACTACATCCGCCGCCTTGAAAAGCTGGAGGAGATTTCCAACAGCTTCCCGGGCGTGGAAAAGTCGTTCGCGATTCAGTCCGGCCGCGAGGTGCGCATCATGGTCAAGCCGGAGGACATCTCCGACGAGGGTACGTATGTGCTCGCCCGCGAAATTGCCAAGCGCATTGAAAATGAGCTGGAATATCCGGGACAGATCAAGGTCAACGTCATCCGCGAGACCCGCTGCACCGAGTTCGCGAAGTAAAAACAGCATTTGGAAAGCGGCGTCGTATTTTGCGGCGCCGCTTTTTGCGTAACTCCTTCCGTCACGACTTCGTCGTGCCACCTCCCTCTTGGAGGGAGGCTTTGTCCTCTCGCTATCGCAGTTTATACCAAAGGCTCCTTCCTTGAGGGAGCTGGCAGCGAAGCTGACTGAAGGAGTAAAGCGGCCTACGATTGAAACGAGTTTCAACCGCAAAAGGTACGGCGGACGCTGGAAAGGAAAAAACGATGATTACACTCAAAAAAGCAGATATGCAGGATGCACAGGCAATTATGGATTTTCGGGCGGAAGCGTTGAACGGCTTGAAGAAAATTCCCGGCGGCGTTGGGCTTGAACAGGCGGAGGACGCGGCAAAATGGCTGAGCGGCGCGTATGTGCCGCACTACGGAAAGGTGCGGGAAAACATCTATCTTGCGTTTGACAAAACGGGAAGGATGGTTGGCATTGCGGATTTGCGGCTGGAAGAAAATAACTTTATCGCGAATTTTGCCGGGCGGATTGGCTACACGGTTCGGCCAAGCGAGCGCGGCAAGGGGTATGCGACGGAAATCTTGAAAGCGGTTTTGGAGCAGGCGGAAGCGCTGGGCATGAGGAACGTGCTTGTGACCTGCAACGAGGACAACGTTGGCTCGGCCAAGGTGATTGAAAAGGCGGGAGGGAAGCTGGAAGGGATTGTGCCGCATCCCGGCTTCCCGAATGTGAAGCGGTATCGGTTTTTGACGGAAGCTGTGGATGACAGCGAAGGGGAAAAGACAAGTGGAAACTGAAATTCGACAAATCGAAAACGCAGAAGAAAAGCAGGCAATCAGCCGCGCGATTTTGGAAGCCCTGCCGGAGTGGTTCGGCATTCCCGAGGCGCGGGAGGAATACATCTGCGAGAGCGCGGACAAGCTCTTTTTTGCCGCGGCGGACGGGGAGACGCCCATCGGTTTTCTGTACCTGAAAGAGACGGGGCGCGACACGGTCGAGCTGTATGTGATGGGCGTGCTGAAAGACTGTCACAGGATGGGCGTCGGGCGCGCGCTGGTGGAGGCGGCCAAGCGGGCGGCGCGCGAGGCGGGCTATGCGTTTATGCAGGTGAAAACCGTGCAGATGGGGAAATACGCCGAGTACGACGCGACGAATCGGTTCTATCTGGCGCTGGGGTTCAAGGAGTTCGAGGTGTTTCCGCATTTGTGGGACGAATGGAACCCGTGCCAGATTTATGTGATGGGATTATAACGGATTTTTGAGGCATACGCATGAAAAACATCGGAATTCAGCTGATCGGCTTTTGCGGGACGCTGCTGTTCTTTTCTTCGTATCAATGCAGGGACAGTAAAAAGCTGTTCCGGGTGCAGTTTTATTCGTATCTGGTGTACACGCTGCACCTGATGCTGCTGGGCGCGGTGACGGGCGGGGTGAGCTACATCATCAACACGCTTCGGTCATTCTGCCTGGGGAGCAGATGGAAATTCGCCAAAAGCTGGGGCATGTGCGCGGTGCTCTGCCTGATGCAGCTGGCGGCGCTGGCGCTGACGTGGGCAGGCTGGATTTCGCTGCTGCCGGTCGCGGCGAACATTGCGGCGACGATCGCGGGCTACACGCGAAACGGGCGAACCATCCGCGTGGCGGGCATGTTCATCAATTCGCCGCTTTGGATGATTTACAGCCTGATGAGCGGGTCGATGGCGGGCGTGCTCGATGAAGTGGTGACGGAAGTTTCCATGATCGTTTCGATTGTGCGGTTCGGATGGAAGAATCTGGACAAAGTGGAGGAATGAAAAGCGATGATTGAAATTTACGAATCCGGCGCGGCGTTTTTAGCGGAGAATCGGACGTTTTTGGACACGAATCCGCAGATTTCTGCGTTCATGGTGCTGGATGCGCCGCTGCTGACGGAGACGGGCAAAATCAACTACGCGGCAAAATGTGAAAGGGATGGGAAAACGCTGCTGGCGATGAAGGTCGAGCCATATCATTTGCAGCTGTTCGGGGACGCGGACTGCGTGGGCGAGTTGCTGGATTTTCTGATGCGCGGGGGATATGAAATCCAAAACTATCTCTGTGAAAAGACGCTGGGCGACGCAGCGGCGCGCGAGATGGAAGCGCGGTTCGGTATTCGCTATGAAGAAGCGCTGGCGATGGAGTTCATGGAAGCAAAGGAAATCACCGAGCCGTCGTCTCCGGAGGTCGAAGCGGCAAACGAAGGCGATTTGGATGAAATTTATGCGTGCATGGAGCGGTTTCTGGTCGAGTGCAATTTGCAGGACAGGCCGAGCCGGGAAGCGATGAGACGAAGCATCGGGGATTTCCGCGTGATCCGGGCGGACGGGCGAATCGCCAGCGTGGGCAAGGCGGTGCGCGACATCGGGGAAAGCATGCGCATCACCAACGTCTATACGCGCGAGGCATACAGAGGGAAAGGCTATGCCCGAAAGGTGGTCAACGCCATCAAAAATGAAATTCTGGTGGCGGGAAAGACAGCGACGCTGAATGTGGACAGGCGCAACCCCGTGACCAACCATCTGTATCGGGCGCTGGGATTCAAGCCGATTTTCGCGCAGGGGGAGTATCGGCGGGTTGAAGCGAAGAACTGACGGAGGAACGATGGACGCGGAAGAAATCATCGCGATGCGGTGCGCGGCGCTTATTAACTGCGTGCGGACATGGACGATGCGCGGCACGATGCACACGATTCTGCGGGGGGACGCGCCGCTGTACCTTTACGACGGGAGGACGCACGCGCTGCGCTCCTGCGACAAAATGGCGGACGACGAACGGATGAACGCCGAAAGAAAGCGGGCGCTTGCCGAAATCATCCGTGAAGCCATTCGAAACGGCGAAGGGGAGCGCGAGAAGCTGCGGCAAATCTGCCGGGCAAACGGCATGACCGGGGACGAGGAGCGGAGCGCGTTTGACGCGTGGGGCGGCCTGCTTCGGGTGATGGCGGAAGAAGCGGAGAAGGTTTTTGGGGAAGGGGTGCGGGTAAGTATGGAGCTGTGAAGAACGGCGGGGGAGCGTGCCATTTGGGCGTGGTGCAAGCGGCAAGAAGCGATTGACAAAGGAGGCGCGGACGGCATGGAAAAGGATTTGGAGATGGCGCGGCGGATTGCGCGGATGGCCGCCGAAAGGGGCGGACGCGTCTACTTTGTCGGCGGGTTTGTCCGCGACGGCGCGATGGGACGGAAAAGCGGCGACGTGGACATTGAAATTCACGGGATGACGGCGGACGCGGTGCGGGCGATGCTCGGGAAAATCGGGCCATGGAAAGAGATGGGCGCGAGTTTCGGCGTGTTCGGCCTGCGGGGATATACGCTGGATATCGCGCTGCCCCGGCGCGGCGGCGGAAAGGGCGAGGACGCGGACATCGATCCTTTCATGGGAAGGAAAGAAGCGGCGAGACGGCGCGATTTCACGATGAACGCGATGATGCAGGACGTGCTGACGGGCGAAATTTTCGACGATTTCGGCGGAAGGACGGATATTCGAAACCGAATCATCCGGCATGTGGACGACGAAACCTTTCGGCGCGATCCGCTGCGGGTGCTGCGGGCGGCGCAGTTTGCGGCGAGGTTTGATTTCACGATTGCGCCGGAGACGATGGCGGTCTGCCGGACACTGGATATCGGCGGGCTGGCGAAGGAACGCGTGATGGGCGAAATCGAAAAGGCGCTGATGAAAAGCGAGAAGCCGTCGATCTTTTTTGAAGCGCTGCGGATGACGGGACAGCATGAGCCGTGGATGGCGGAGGTCGCCGCGCTTGAGGGCGTGAAGCAGAGAATGGACTATCACCCGGAGGGCGACGCGTGGACGCACACGATGCGGGTTGTGGACGAAGCGGCGAAGCTGCGGGACAAGGCGAAGCATCCGCTGGGGCTGATGCTGGCGGCGCTGCTGCACGACGTGGGCAAGGCCGATGCGATGCAGGAGAAGAACGGCGTGATTCACGCATACGGGCACGAGGTGAAGGGCGTGCCGCTGGCGAGAAATTTCATCAGGCGGCTGACGAGCGAAAAGGAGCTTTGCCGCTATGTGACGAACATGGTGGAGCTGCACATGAAGCCGAACCAATACGCGGCGCAAAACAGCAGACAGCGGGCATGGAACGTGTTATTTGACCAAAGCATCTGCCCGGAGGACTTGATGCTGCTGGCGAAAGCGGATCATCTGGGGCGGGCCGGCGCGGCGGATTATGACGAGCGCGAACGGACGATTCGGGAAAAGTATGCGAAATTTGAGGAGATGATGGCGCGGCCCTATGTGACGGGCGCGGACCTGATGGCGCGCGGCGTGCAGCCCGGCGAGGAGATGGGGCGGATGCTGGAGAGGGCGCATCGATGGAGGCTGGCGGGGGTCGGAAAGGAAGACGTGATGAGACAGCTGGAAAACTCCTTCCGAGTTTGAAGCTTAGAATGTAAAGTTGATTCTTCGATGAAACGAGCAGAAAGTTGGCGTGGGAAAAAATCCTGCGTCTTTTTTTGATAAGGGAAGGGAAAACAGACGGAATTGGACAGGGGGACGGGTTGACAAAGCGGGGGATATCACGTAAAATGGGAACATACGTTCGCATTGCTGCCCCGGAATGCGAACGGGATGAAGACGGTGAGACGAAACGACGGACGCAAGGAGGAAAAAATGGCGTTTTCCTGTGTGCTATACCTCAAGGAAGAATGCGACGGCTGCGGGCTTTGCGAGGAGCGGCGGCTGAAACGGATGGAAGACGAGGAAACATGGATCGCTGAGATGTGAGCCGGACAGGCCGGCAGATGCAAAAGGGGAGAAAAGCATGACGGAAAAGGACAGGCAGGCGCTGCTGCGCGTGAGGAGTCAGGCGAGGCTGGTTCGGGAATTGAAGGAGCGGCTGGAGGATGCGAGGGCGGCGGTGGTTCAGGGCGTACAGCTGGACGGAATGCCCAGAGGGAAAGGCGGCGTGCCGCATGGGCTGGAAATGAAGCTGATGCTGAAAGAATCGCTGGAAAAATCGCTGGAGCGGGAAGAAAAACGGCTGCGCGATTACGAAAAGGAAGCGCGGGACGCGATGATCGGCATGAAAAGCGGCGCATATGCTTTTTGCTTATATTACTACATTTGCGGGATGAATATGGAGGACACGGCGAGGATCACGGATCGATGCGAAAGGCAGGTTCGGCGATACAAGCGGGAGATTGAAAAGGGGGATGGGAAGGAAGAAACAGGGGCATGAGGACGGAAAAAATGTCCGGCTGACGTCCGCGGAATGTCCGGACGGGGTCAGAAAAATGTCCGCCAAATGTCAGGTTGCGGTGCGGAAAAAGATGTGGTATGATATCATCAGTCAAAGAAGGTAAGGGGACGCGAACTCCTTCCGTCACACCTACGGTGTGACACCTCCCTCAAAGAGGGAGGCAAGGAGCGCACGAAAGCTGCTTAAAGCAGGAACACCTTGTGCCCGGAAATGGGAGCTTCTTTGGCGAAAATAAGATGGGCATGAGCCGTTTCCGAGGGGGAGCGGCTTTTTTCGTGCCCAAAATGAAAGGAGGGATGAAGATGGGAAGAATGACGGAAAGCGTGAAGGGCGAGGTGGTTCGGCTTTACTTTGAGGAGAACCGAGAGGAAAACGAGATTGCGCAGGCGCTGAACATCAGCCTGCGGCAGGTGAAGACGGTGCTGGGCGATTTGGCGCGGCTGGAAACCTACAAAAAGCGAAGCGAGGCGGCGAAGCTGCGGGCGCAGATCTGCGTGAACAAGAGCGCGGAGGAAGCGGCGCGGCGGCAGGCGGCCCTGCTGGCGAAAAGCGAAGTGAGCGAGACAATCAGCCAGCGGGCGGCGAAAGACATCCTCGACCGGGCGGGCGTGCGCGTGCCGAAGGAGAGCAAAAGCGACGTGATGATTCGATTTGCATCGGGCGCGCCGCCTTTAGGCATGCCGGAAAGCGCGGAAAAAAGAAAGGAGGAATAAAGCCATGGAGCTTGAGCTGGCCTATCGGCCGACGGAAAAGCAGCTGGCTTTCCACGCGAGCACGGCGGACGAAGTGCTCTACGGCGGGGCGGCCGGCGGCGGAAAGAGCTACGCGATCTGCTGGGACGCGCTGATGCGATGCCTGAAATATCCGCAGACGCACGCGTATCTGTTCAGGCGGACGTACCCCGAACTGGAAATGACGCTGGTGCGCACGATGCTGCGCATTGCGCCGAAGGAGCTGGGCAAATACGTCTCAAGCGCGCACGAGCTGCGGCTGACCAACGGGAGCGTGGTTCATTTCTGCCACCTGAGCAACGAGGGCGAAGGGCTGCTCAAGTACCAGGGCGCGGAAATCCACTGGCTGTACTTCGACGAACTGACCCATTTCACGAAGCCCATGTACGATTATCTGAGGACGAGGCTGCGCGCGGAAAAGCGGCTGGGGATTACGCCCTGCGTGCGATGCGCGAGCAATCCCGGCGGGCCGGGGCACGCGTGGGTGAAAGCGCGATTCGTGGACGCGACGGGCACGGGGCAGCGCGTCGCAGAAGCGACGGTCGAAAGCAGCATCCTCGGCGGGGTGAGCGTGCGGCGGATTGAATACATCCCGGCGACGGCGATGGACAATCCGCACATCACGCGGGACTACATCATCGAATTGGAGCAGAAGCCCAAAGCGCTGCGGGAAGCGCTGCTGCTGGGCAAATGGGACGCGTTCGACGGGCAGGCTTTCCCGGAGTTCGTGGACGATCCGACGCACTACGACGACGGGTTCTACACGCACGTCATCAAACCGTTCAAAATTCCATGGCACTGGACGCGGGTGGTCAGCTTCGACCACGGATACACGCGGCCTTTTTCTTTTGGCGTTTGGGCGGTGGACGAGGAGGGGCGGGTCTACCGATACAAGGAGCTTTACGGCTGCGTGCCGGGGGAAGCGAACGTCGGCATCACCTGCCCGCCCGGCGAGATTGCGCGGCGGCTGGCCGACCTGATGGAGCCGGAATTTGAGGAGGGCCTGCACGTCAGCGGCATTGCAGATCCGGCGATTTGGGACAGAAGCCGGGGCCTGAGCGTGGAGGAGCAGATTCGAAGGGTATTCAACGGCGTGACCTTCATGAAGGGGGACAACACGCGGCTGCCGGGCAAGATGCAGCTGCACGAGCGCCTGAAATTTGACGAGGAAGGGCGGCCGATGCTCTACGTTTTCGAGAACTGCAGGGACTTCCGAAGGACAATTCCGGCGCTGGTTTACGACGCGCGGAAGCCGGAGGACATCGATACCGCGGGGGAAGACCACATCTATGACGAGACGCGGTATTTTTTGATGTCAAGGCCGATTGCGCCGAGGAGGAGGACGACTCCTTCCGTCAGCTTCGCTGACAACCTTCGGCGTTCCACATCGTCTGAATCCGCCACAGGCGGCGACGATGTAGGAACGTCCCTCTAAGAGGGAGGCTTTTGGTATAAGCGGCAAAGCAGTCAAAAAGAAATTCTGTACAAAAAGCGGACGCGCCATTTGCGCCCCTACAACGAGCTACTGGAGAAAGGAGGAGATGAGCATGAACGAGGTGGGCGACAGGCGGGAGAGCAAGCGGCGTTGGGATGCGGCGGAAAGCCAGCCGATTTCCATGACGGAAAGGGCGCTGGTGGCGCGGATGTATGCGCTGTTCGACTGCTTCTATGACCAGCTGCGCGAAGAACACGAGCAGATGCGCAGGGCGCGCATGCTGCGGGCGCGGCGGCCGGACGAGCGGAGCCGAACCGCACCGACGGGCAACACGCTGGGAAGCTGCGTGGACAACATGATCGCCGACCAGATCGACAATCTGCCGGAAGCCATCATGCTGCCCGAACGGGAGGAAACCGCGCAGAGCGCCGAGGAGATGGACGACGTGGTGAGCTTTGTGCTTTACCGCGCGGGGTGGCCGGGCAAATATCAGACGCTGATGGAAGACGCCATCGTGACGGGCACGGGCGTGGCGCAGGTCTTTTGGGACGAAAATCTGGAAGACGGCGAGGGCATGGTCAACGTGCTGGCGTGGCATCCCGAAGACTTCTACCCTGACCCGATGTACGAAGACATTCAGGACGGGCGGGGGTGCTTCAAGGCGACGCGCACGAGCGTGGCGTGGGTGGAGGAGCACTATCCGCAGGCGAAGGGCTATGTGACGGGCGACGAATACGCCAGAGAGGACGAACGACAGACCCCGGAAGGCGACACGCGGGTGACGCTGCTGGAATTCTGGTACAAGAAATACGACGCGGCGACGAAGCGGACGCACATCCACATGGCGCAGGCCGCGGGGCGGGCGCTGCTATTCAGCACGGAGACGGGCTACGGCGCGGAAAGCGCATACCCGGACGGGCTGTACGCGCACGGGGACTATCCCTTTGTGCTGTACAAATATCGCGACGCATGGCGCAGGCCGTTCGGCACGGGGCTGATCCACGACTACTACGACACGCAGACGGCGATTGACCGATATGCCAAGTACATCGACGACAACGCGAGAGAAAGCAGCGTACAGCGGCACTTCATTCGACGGGGAAGCGGCGTGAACCCGGACGACGTGGCCGACCTGCGCAAGACCATCATCGAGTGGGAGGGCAACGACATCCGCGAGGTGATGCAGACGGTGCAGGCCGCGCCGATCAACGGGCAGGTTTACGAGATGATGCGCTATCTGGCCGACACGATGAAGCAGGACTGCGGACAGAACCAGTTCACGCGCGGCGAGGGCGGCCTCAACGTGACGGCGGGCACGGCCATCCACTACTTACAGGAGGCGGGCGGCAAAATCACGCGATGGCACGGGGAGCGATTCAAGGACGCGTTTCGGCGGATGATCGAGCAGATTCTCTGGGTACTCAGCGAATACATGGAGCCGGGGCGCAAGCTGCGGATCATCGGCGGGTGGAACTCAAACGGCGGGATGCGGGAGCGGATCATTGAACTGGTTGCGCCCGACAAGCGCGGCGGCGCGCTGCCCAGACCCGCTTACACCGTGCGCGTGCAGGTGCAGCGCGGCAACCCGAACCAGATTCAGGCGGACAACGAATTCCTGATGGAAGCGGTTAAAATCTGCGCGGACGCGGGAACGCCGCTGCCGCCGGAGACGGTGATTCGGCTGATGGAGGGCTATCGAAGCAAGGAAGGCGTGTTGAGGGCGATTCGGGAGAATGCGACTCCTTCCGTCACGCCTTCGGCGTGACACCTCCCTCAAAGAGGGAGGCAAGAGGCAGTTTAGCTTCTTAGAGATGGAACCCGAAGGATTCCTAAGGGCGATCGGAAAGCCCTTAGGGTCATTCGGCGGCAAGGCCGGAGGGCTTGACCGCCGCGTAACCTGAAAGAAGAAAGGAGAAAAGGATGGAAGAAAGCGTGATGATTGTGCCGGGCGAGGAGATCGGCGTGGACGAGCTGGAGGAAAACCTGACCGACGAGGTGCAGCAGCAACAGGCGGAGGAAAACGACGAGCTGATTGCGGCGCTGCGACAGGGCTTGGGCGAGCTGTTTGAGGACGGCTGGACGACGCACGAGCTGGACGCGATGACGCAGGACGAGGGCGTGCGGCAGGAAATCGCAAACGGCCACGGCGTGGTGCGTGCGGCCTGCGGGTACTTGAAGCGCATGCTGGCGGCGGCTGCGGCGCGGAAAGGCCCGGTGCCGATTACGCGGACGACGGCGGCGGGGGCGGCACGCCCGGGCAGCGCCATCGAGCAGATGAGCGACAGGGAGTTTGCGGCGTTCTCCAAGCGGGCGCAGGAAGCGATGATGATGGGGAAAAAGGTGAGGATGGAATAACTCCTTCCGTCACGACTTCGTCGTGCCACCTCCCTCCAGGAGGGAGGCTTTTAATATAAGAAGCTTTGGATGGAAAATGAAGCTTTTTCATCAAAAATGGATTTGAGATAAACCCAAATAGGAGGAAGAAGATGGCTTACACGAATACGGATACGAACATGACGACGAGCAACGGCTTGAGCGCAGGCATGCAGACCTATTACAACCGCGAACTGCTGCGGACGTTTGAACCGAATCTGGTGCATTTGCAGTTTGGCGACGAGCACCGCATGCCGCCGCACAGCGGTTTGGTGATGAACATGCGCAAGCTGATTCCGCTGGAGACGAACACAAAGGCGCTCAGTGAGGGCGACCCGGGCGAAAGCGTGATGCTGGCCGAAACCGAGGTGACGGTGCAGCTTCAGCAGTACGGCGAATACGCGCGATGCACGGACAAGCTGGATTTGACGCATTTGGATATGGACATCATGCGCCGGACAAAGCTCTTTGGCGACGCGGGCGCGCGAAGCATCGATGCAGTGGTGCGCGAGGAGCTGGCGAAGTGCGCGAACGTGATTTACGCGAACGGCAAGACGAGCCGCGCCAGCCTGACGGCCGAGGACAAGCTGACCAGCAGGGAGCTTCGAAAGGCGGTGAAGACGCTCAAGAAGAATCACGCGCAGACGTTCGGCGGCTACTACGTCGCGATTGTCGGGCCGGACACGATGTACGATTTGCAGGAGGACGAAGCTTTTGTGAAGGTGAGTCAGTATCAGGACAAGGAGAACATCTACACGGGCGAAGTCGGCCGGCTGTTCGGCGTGCGGCTGGTGGAGACGACCGAAGCGAAGATTTTTGCCGAGGCGGGTGCGAACAAGGCTGACGTGGCGAGTGTGATTGTGCTGGGTCAGTACGCTTACGGCGTGACGAGCCTGAAGGGCGCAAAGCCGCGCGTGATCGTCAAGCCGGCGGGCAGCGCGGGCACGGCGGACCCGCTCGACCAGATTTCAACGGTGGGCTGGAAGATGGACGGCTTTGGCGTGAAGATGCTTCAGCCGGAATACGCGGTGCGGATTGAGTGCGGGTTCAGCGCGTGACTCCTTCCACCGCTCACGCGGGCGAGAACTCCTTCCGGCCGCTGCGGCGACCACCTCCCTCAAGGAGGGAGGCAGGGGATGCGCTTAAAGAAGCTTTGAAATGAAAAACAAGAAAAATTGCAGATTGGGAGGAAAAAAGATGGCGAACATCAACACGACGGCGACGATGAAAAAGACGAGCGCGATGCTCTCCGGCAAGTGCGAAAAGACGCAGAAGAATCTGCGCAGGATGATGGCGGACGCGGGCTGTGCGGGCGGCGAGGTGGTCAAGACGACGCTGCCGATGACGCCGGGCAGCAAGGACGACGTTGTTTTTGCGGGGCTGAACGGCGTGAGTTTTTACTTCCTGCGCGGCAGGGAATGCCAGATGCCCGCGGCGGTGGCGGAGATTTTGAAAAGCTGCGGGGAGATGTGAGAGCGTGACGCTGAGCCAGATTATCGCGCAGGCGCTTCGTCAGCTGGACGAAGATGCGGAGGACGTGAGCGAATACGAGGAGAGCTTCAAGGTTTACGCGAACATGGGCTACGACATTGCGGTTCGCGAGTATTTGAAGCCGAGGCGGATTTTCTATACCGACGTGGACGAGGCGGGGAACGCGCC
>CAKTZR010000006.1 GCA_934636105.1 uncultured Clostridia bacterium | reverse complement strand
GCTCCCGCGAGACGTTTGTCGTCGGCACAACGGCCTCCGGCAGCTCGTCAATCGGGCTGGTCTGGCTCCTGTGACGAAGCCATTGTGTGCGGCGGTAATCCTTGCAGGTATTGACGGCAATGCGCATCAGCCACGTTTTCGGCGAGGCGTTTTTCCGCCCCTCAAACTGGCTCATGCTTTTCCACGCCTTCATGAAAGTATCCTGCATGGCGTCCTCCGCGAGTGTGCGATCGGAAAGCAGGACGAAGCACGTGCGCAGCACATCGTCGCTGTAACGGCTGATCCACTCTTTCAGCCGATTTTCACTTGGTACCGAAGCGAATTCCATCTTTTGTTGCCTCCTTTCACCTCATTAGACGGATGCAAAGGCAAAAAATGTAACAGAAAACAGAAAAAATATAAAACCCTCTCCGGTATGTCTTCGGAGAGGGAAATCTTCAGCCCGCAGCCTGATTCTCGTCTTTTTCGATAAGCTCAACCTTGTTATCCGGGCGGTTCTTCTGATCGGGGTGATAGGTCGGCACGATTTCGGCGATGGCCTCCACCGCGCGCTCGTCGTTCTTATCCTCCACCGTCTGCAAAACCTGCATCATGTGGTCGTACTGCGCATCGTCGATCTTGTCCACATTAGCGACAAAAATCTTCTTGTGCGCGGTGCGGGTCATCTTGTCGCGCTCGGAATCCATCAGCAGCTCCTCGTAGAGCTTCTCGCCCGGACGCAGACCGATGATCTTGATGGGCATATCGACGTTCGGCTCATAACCGTAAGCCCGAATCAGCTTCTTGGCCAAATCCATGATGCGCACGGGTTCGCCCATGTCCAGCACGAAAATCGAGCCGCTCTTGGCAATGCCGCCGGCCTGCAAAACCAGCTGCGCCGCCTCTGGAATGGTCATAAAATAGCGCGTAATATCCGGATGGGTGACGGTCACGGGGCCGCCCTTGCGAATCTGGCTTTCCATCAGCGGGATGACGCTGCCGTGGCTGCCGAGCACGTTGCCGAATCGGACGGCCATGCACTTCATGTTCGTCTTCTCGCCGTAACGCTGAATCAGCATTTCGGTGATACGCTTGGTCGCGCCCATGACGTTGGTGGGGTTCACGGCCTTGTCCGTAGAAAGCTGCACAAGGCGCTCCACGCCGTGCGCGCTGGCGGATTCAAGCAGATTCCGCGTGCCGAAGACATTGTTTTTGATGGCTTCGGCCGGGCTGAGCTCCATCAACGGCACATGCTTATGCGCCGCCGCATGGAAGACAACCTCCGGGTGATACAGATCAAAGACCTCGTCGAGACGATGTTTATCGCGAATCGAACCGATCAGCGTAATCACCGGGCAATCCTTGCCATAGCGCTGGCGCAGATCGTACATCAGCTCATACGCGCAGTTTTCGTAAATTTCGAAGATAATCAGCAGCTTCGGCTTGAAGCGCATGATCTGGCGGCACAGTTCCGAACCGATCGAGCCGCCGCCGCCCGTCACCATGACCACCTTGCCGGAGAGATAGCCCGCGATGGAATCGGTATCCAGCTCCACCTCGTCGCGGGAGAGGAAGTCCGAAATATTCAGCTCGCGGATGAACGGCGTGGATTCCTCCGAACTTTGGTCGGTATCCGTCGGCTCGGAAAGCATACGCGTGTGACAATGCGTCTGATTGCAGAGTTCAAGGATTTCCTGCATGCGCTTACCCGTGCCCAGCGACGGAATCGCCACAATGATTTCGCGAATGCCATACCGGGAAACGAGCTTGGGGATATCCTTCGTCGTGCCGCGCACCGGAACGTTCTGAATGCGGAGACCCTGCTTGTTTTTCGCGTCATCCACCAGAATGACGGGCTTGCCCAGCTTGCGCGGATTCTTGTTGCAGACGTTGACGGCATATGCGCCCGCCTCGCCCGCGCCGATAACCATCACCGGCATCGCGTCGCCCAGACTGCCGGAAATGCGATCCTTGGAACACACGCGCCAGACCATCCGGCTGCCGCCGACGGCAATCGTCGCCATCAGCGCAATCAGAATCAGTACGCCGCGGAAAAGCCCCAGCGTCAGGAACTGGTTCAGCGCCAGCGTCACACCGCAGGCAATCGCGCTCAACAGGCACAGCCGCGCCACGTCGCGCACGCCCGCATAGCGCCACATGATCTGATAAATGCCGCCCAGCGTGTAGCAGGCCATGTACACCACAACCACCATCGGCATGGCTGCGTACATCGTCTGCATGTGCCGCGACGGAATATACATTTCAAACCGCAGCTCCATGCTCAAATACACGGAAAGCACGATCAGCACGATATCCAGCAGGAACATGCCCGCTTTTCTGAACCATGCGTTATTTTTCAGCTTGTTCATCGGTTGTCTCTCTCCAATTAAATGCGCGCAAAAAAGGCGCGCAAATTCTCTCTGTCTCGCTGATTGTAGATTATATCATATTCACCTTCTTGTTTTCAAGTAGGTGAAGGGTACAGTTCGTAAAAACTCAATCTTCTGCGCTCGCGGCAGATTCGCTGCAATTTCCTGCAAAGCAAAACCCTCTTGAAAGCAGGAGAAAAATGCGCTTCTCCCTGCATTCAAGAGGGTTGACAAAACCATCTGTTTTTTATTTTTTCAGAAACTTCTCTATTTCTTCGCACGCCTGCCCGTATGCGTCGCCCTGCATATCCAGCCAGACGATATCCGGGTTGCGTCTGAACCACGTCATCTGGCGCTTGGCGAACTTCTTAATGGCGTGCGCCAGCTGGGCCAGCATGTCGTCCCTATCGGGGATTTCGCCGATGAGGTACTGCGTGATGAATCGATATTCCAGCCCCAAACCGAGCAGGAAATTCACGCTTGCGCCCTCGTCCATCAGGCGCTGCACTTCCTCGATCATGCCCTGCTCCAGCCGCATGTCGATGCGCTCGTCAATGCGCTTGGCCAGCACGTCGCGCGGCCAGCTCACACCCAGACGCAGGCTGTCAAAACGCGCCTGCTTGGCGGGCACTGCGTCATCCCCGTCGTGGATGCGTTCGAGCATGCGCATGACGCGGTTGCGGTTGTTGCGCTCCACCTGCACATCCGGCACGAGCGAAACCAGTTTCGCATAAAGCATGGGCGTGGTCAGCTTTTCCAGTTCCGCGCGATAAGCCAAATCCGGCTCCTTATCCGAAAGCAGATAACCGTCCAGCACGGAATCGACATACAGCCCCGTGCCGCCGACAATCATCGGCAAATGGCCGCGCGCGCGGATTTCGTCAATCGCTTCGTAGCTCATCTTCTGAAAATCCGCCATGGAGAAAAACTCGCCCGGCTCGCGTACATCGATCAGGTAGTGCGGCACGCCCTGCATCTCCTCCGCAGTGATTTTGCCGCTGCCCAAATCCAGCCCGCGGAAAACCTGCCGTGAGTCCGCCGAAATGATCTCCCCGTCAAACGTTTTCGCCAGCCGCACGCCCAGCGCACTCTTGCCGGATGCGTTCGTGCCGACGACGGCCACAACCTTTGGTTTATCCATGATGTTTCCCCTCTCAAAAAGACTGCGCGTGACGTTCCTCTCTCCGGTTTCCGTCCTGCGCAGCCTTTTTTATTTCAGTTCTGTTTACCGCGATCCCTTGTCATAAGGAATGCCCTCCGCCTTCGGCGCGCGGGATTTCTTGCTCGTGAACGCAAGGATAATCATCGACGCGATGAACGGAATCATGTTATACATGTTCTGCGTCCAGCCCAGCTCGGCGAGGAACGGAATCGAGCTGGCAATGTTCGCCAGCGACTTAAACAGCGCGAAGAACACTGCCGCAAAGAAAATGCGGAACGGCTTCCACTGGCCGAAAATCATAACCGCCAGCGCGAGGAAGCCTGCGCCGGATACGCCGACCTCAAAATTCCAGCTCGACACAGACGGGATGATGTACGCCATGCCGCCAATGCCGCCCAGCACGCCGGAAATCAGCACGCCGATATAGCGCATCTTGTAGACGTTAATGCCCACGCTGTCCGCCGCCTGCGGATGCTCGCCGCACGCGCGCAGACGCAGGCCCAGCCGTGTTTTATACAGCACGATATACGACAGAACCAGTGCCACAATGCCGATGAACAGAAAGACGTTCACTGTCAGCGGGCCGAAATCATAGATAAACGCTCGGTTGCTGTAATCCAGCTTCGCCGAAGCGGAGTGGTTCACGCCCTTCGCGATGACCATCGCCAGCGCAGTGGCCAGCAGGTTGAGCGCCGTACCGCCGATGGTTTGATCCGCGTTCAGGTTAATCGACGCAAAGGCCAGCAGTCCGGCATACAGCATACCCGCAAGACCGCCCGCAAGGACGGAAACCAGCACGATGGAAAACACGCTCGATCCGGCAGGCATCATCTGAATCGCAATCACGCCAACCAGGCCGCCGATGACCATAATGCCCTCCAGCGCGATATTGATAATGCCGCTGCGCTCGGAGAACATGCCGCCCAGTGCAACCATCATCAGCACGACCGTATACAGCAGCGTATATTTCAGCAGCAGAAACATCAGTCGTCCCCTCCCTTCCCGACGGAGACCCGCTTGGCCTTGCCCTCCAGCAGCGCACGAATCTTGTTCTTAAACAGCAGCGAGAACGCGCACAGGTAGATAATCAGCGCGGTAATCACGTCGGCGATTTCCTTGCTGTAATACTGCGTGGAAAGTTTGGTGCCGCCCACGGTGATATACGAAATGAACAGCGAGGAGAAAATCGTTCCAATCGGGTTGGAGCAGGCCAGCAGCGCCGTACTGATGCCGTTGAAGCCCATCGCGGGCAGCGCCGTGGAAACCTGCGGATTCCATTCCGCGACGGTGGAAAGATAATACAGGCCCGCGCCGATGCCCGCCAGCGCGCCGGAAATCATCATCGACAGGATGATGTTGCGCTTTTCGTTGATGCCCGCATAGCGCGCGGCGTTTTTGTTGAAGCCGCAGGCGCGCAGCTCATAGCCGAACGCCGTCTTGTTGAGGACGACATAAACGACAATCGCAAAGAAAATCGCGATGAAGATTGCAATCGTCACGGATTGCAGCTTGCCGAACGACTCGCTCATGCCGCAGCTGGGAATCATCGCCTGCGGCGCGGCCTTGCGCAGGCTGTATGTTTTGGTCGAGGAGAGATCATACATCGGGCTTTTGCCCTTGCCATACATGATGTCGTTGACCATATACAGGCCGATCCAGTTGAACATGATAGCGGTGATGACCTCGTTGATGTTCAGATACGCCTTGAAAATGCCCGGCAGCGCGCCCCAGACCGCGCCGAACAGCATCGCCGCCAGCAGGCACAGATACCATGGCCATTGCAGCACGATGGCGCAATACAGCGCGCCGAACGCGCCGAGCGTGTACTGTCCCGCCGCGCCGATGTTGAACAGACCGGTTTTGAACGCGAAACCGACGGAAAGACCCGTCATGATGAGCGGCGCGGCGTTGGCCAGCACCGTGCCCATGTTGCGCGGGCTCTTGAAGCCGCTTTGCAGAATCACCATTAGGCCGTCGCCGAACGCATGTTCCGCATTGATGATCGCCAGCACGACAAGCCCCAGCAGCAGGCCGATGACAATGCAAATCAGCGAGGCCGCCACCGACAGAAACGCTTCCGAGCCTGCCAGACGGCTGCCCAGCTTGCCCTTTTTGTTCTCCATTTGGCTTTCCTCCTATCAAACGTTGTGCTGAGCGCCCGCCATATACAGGCCAAGCTCTTTGGCGGTCGTGTAGCGCGGATCAAGCTCGCCGACAATCGCGCCTTCGTACATCACCAGAATGCGATCCGGCACCTCGAGCACCTCATCCAGCTCCAGCGAGACGAGCAGAACCGCCTTGCCCGCGTCGCGCTGCGCCAGCAGCTCCTTGCGGATATACTCGATGGCGCCGACGTCCAAACCGCGCGTGGGCTGCACGGCGATCAGCAGATCGCTGCTCAAATCCACCTCGCGGGCAATAATCGCCTTCTGCTGGTTGCCGCCGGACATGCTGCGCGCCTTCGTCACCGCGCCCTGACCGCTGCGCACGTCAAAGCGATCGATCAGGCCGTCGGCGTATTTGCGGATTTCGCCGAACTGCAGAAAGCCGTTTCGCTCAAATTCCGGATGGAAATAGCGCTTGAGCACGAGGTTGTTTTCCAGCGAATAATCCAGCACCAGGCCGTGCTTATGGCGATCCTCCGGGATGTGGCTCAAGCCCGCTTCGTTGCGCTTGCGGATGGACATGTGCGTAATATCCTTATTATTGAGGAAAATTTTGCCGCTGTCCGGCTTCATCAGACCGGTGAGCGCATAGACCAGCTCGCTTTGTCCGTTGCCGTCAATACCCGCGATGCAGACGATTTCGCCGCGGTGCACATTAAAGGAAACGTTGTTGACCACGGGCTTGCCGTGCTTTTTGCTCTTGACGGTCAGATTCTGCACGGTCAGCACGCTTTCACCCGGCTTGAGCGGCGTCTTTTCCATCACCAGCTGCACCTTGCGGCCGACCATCATCTCGCTGAGTTCTTCCTTGCTGGTGGTCGCCACATCGACCGTGCCGACGTATTTGCCCTTGCGCAGCACGGTGCAGCGGTCGGCCACCGCCTTGATTTCGTCGAGCTTATGGGTGATGAACAGGATGGACTTGCCCTCCTTGGTCAACTCCTTCATGATCTTCATCAGCTCGTCGATTTCCTGCGGCGTGAGCACGGCGGTCGGCTCATCGAAGATGAGCACCTCGTTATCGCGGTACAGCATCTTGAGAATCTCAGTGCGTTGCTGCATGCCGACGGTGATATCCTCCACAATCGCGTCGGGATCAACCTTCAGGCCGTAGCGCTCGCTCAGCTCCATCACCTTTTTGCGCGCCTGCGCCTTTTGCAGGAATCCGAACGGCGTGACCGTCGGCTCCACGCCGAGGATGATGTTATCCAGCACCGAGAAAACATCCACGAGCTTAAAATGCTGATGCACCATGCCGATGCCCAGCGCGTTCGCGTCGTTCGGGTCCTTGATATGGACGACCTCTCCGTTTTTGCGGATTTCGCCCTTTTCCGGCTGATACATGCCAAAGAGCACGCTCATCAGGGTGGATTTGCCTGCGCCATTTTCGCCCAGCAGCGCGTGAATTTCGCCCTTCTTAAGCTGCAGGGTGATATCGTCGTTGGCGATAATCCCCGGGAACTCTTTGGTGATGTGCAGCATTTCAATGATATACTCGCTCAAAGCCATCGCCCCTTTTTGCGAATTCTGTATAGATTTTATTATAGCCCATTCGTGCAGCATTTGCAAAGGATTTCGCTTCATGCCGCGCAATTTTCATAACGCACGCCGATTTATGTCAAAAAATCAGTTGATTTCCCTGGAAATCGGCACGTCGCGAAGCCGGCTGACCGCGCCGCGGTATTCCTCCGGCACGACGCAGGGCACGGCCTTGGTTGAGCCGCGCTGCTTGGCCTGCTCATAGAACCAGCACTTGTAATTAAGCGTGTCGAGCGTCTGCCGAAGCTGATCCATCTGCTCCATCAGGCGCTCCCGCTGGGCGTAGAACATTTGAAGCCTGTCGTCGATGGTCGAATCCCCCTGCATCGCCAGCAGGATATACTGCCGGATATCGCGGATGGACATGCCCGCCTTTTTGAGACAGCCGATTACCTGCAGCCACTCGTAATCCGAATCCTTGAACATGCGGATGCCGCCGGAGGAGCGCTCCACAAACGGCAGAAGCCCCTCCTTGTCATAATATCGAAGAGTCGAGGCCGGAACATGGAGCAGCCGCGCCATTTCGCCCACGGTATACATCATCTTTTCCCCCTTTTTTCCAAAAACCTCTTGACTTAAAGTCGGCTTTAACTTATATGATATGAGTATAGCGTATACGGCTCCATCCGTCAACGCCCATTTTATCAGGGAGGCTGTCATGATGAAAATTATGGATCAAAAAGCGTTTGACGCGCAGAATGTTTTCGGTCTCGGCGAGGCCAACACGGCTTATGCGAAGTATTTTATCGGCGATTCCTTTCTCAACCTGCTGACCCGCCCGGAGGACGGTCTGGTTCTCTCCAACGTGACCTTTGAGCCGGGCTGCCGCAACAACTGGCACATCCACCACGCGACCCAGGGCGGCGGGCAGATGATTATCTGCACAGCCGGCGAGGGCTGGTATCAGGAGGAGGGCAAGGCGCCCGTGAGCCTTGTGCCGGGCACGGTGATCGCCATTCCGGCGAACGTGAAGCACTGGCACGGCGCAAAGAAGGGCAGCTGGTTTGCCCACATCGCGTTCGGCATTCCGGGCGAAAACTGCAGTACGGAATGGTGTGAGCCGGTGACGGACGAGCAGTATAACGCGCTGGAAGGCTAAAATGAAGGGAGCTGAAATTTTTCAGCTCCTTTTTTAATGCTGCATAAAGAACCGCGCCGCGCCGATCATCCCCGCGTCGTTGCCCAGCGTCGCGCGCTCAACCGTCAGTCCCTCGGCGAAGCGCGGCATCACGCCGTTTATCACGCGCTGGCGCAGGGGCTTCATCAGCAGCTCCTCCTGCGCGCTCACGCCGCCGCCGATGAGCACCATCTCCGGGTTGAAGATGTGCACAAGGCCCGTCACGCCTGCGGCAATATCGTCGATCCACGCGTTCAAAACGCCGAGCATTTTCCCGTCGCCCTGCTGTGCGCGGCCAAAGATAACGCGCCCGTTGAGCTGCGTCTCTCCCGTCGCCTCCTGCGCGCGCCGGACAAGCGCCGTCGTCGCCGCGTAATGCTCCAAACAGCCGCGCTTGCCGCACGAGCAGGGCGCGCCATCCTGATAGAGCGTGAAATGCCCCAGCTCGCCCGCAATGCCGCGTGCGCCGCCGTAAAGCTCGCCGCCCAGCACCACGCCGCCGCCCACGCCCGTGCCGAGCGTCAGCATCAGCACATACCGCCGGCCGCGCGCCGCGCCCGCAAAGCATTCGCCCAGCGCCGCCGCGTTCGCATCGTTGAGCACCCACACCGGCAGATGAAAATGCGCTTCCATGTCGTCCTTGATGCGCGCGCCCTCATAGCCGGGAATCTTGCCGTTTGTGCCGATGACAACGCCCGTGCGGTCGTCCACCTGCCCCGTCGCGGAAACGCCGATGCCTGCAACCTGCACATTTTCGCGTTGCAGAAAGGCTTCCGCTTCGCGAATCACCGTCGTCAGGATCGGCGTTTGGTACCCGTCAAAGCAGACGCTGGCCTCGTGCCGCGCGTGGATCGCACCGTTTTCATCCACCAGCCCCATTTTGACCGCCGTTCCGCCGATGTCTATGCTCAAAATCATGCCGCAACCTCCGTGTCAGCGCTGGCCGACCGCGTTCATGAAGCGCGCCGCAATTTCCAGCGGACGGGTGATTGCGCCGCCGACGACAACCGCCCACGCGCCAAGTTCCAGCATCTTTTTCGCCTGCTCCGGCGTATGCACGCGTCCCTCCGCGATGACCGGGCAGGGCAGCTCGGCAACCATCTGGCGCACCAGCTCGTAGTTCGGGTCGCCCTTGCAGTCCGCCGTCCGCGGCGTGTAGCCGTTCATCGTGCTGCCGACCAGATCCGCGCCCGCGGCATAAGCGGCTTTCGCTTCCGCCAGCGTCGCGCAGTCCGCCATGATGATGATATTCGGATACTTCGCCTTCACCTGCTTCAAAAACTCCGGCGCGGTCAGCCCGTCGCCGCGCGTGCAGTCCGTGCAGTCGATGGAAACGATATCCGACAGGGCTTCCATGCACTCGTCCACCTCGCGCATGGTCATGGTGATGCGGCCGGTATAGCCCGGATACTCCCGCTTAATCAGGCCGATCACCGGCAGGCCCGTTTCCTCTTTAATGCCCACGATATCGCGCACCGAGCTGGTTCGGATCATCTTTGCGCCCGCCTGCTTCGCCGCGCGCGCCATCAGCGGCATCACCGAACGTTCCCTGTCATAAAGCGGCTCGCCCGGCGTCGCCTGGCAGGAGACGATGATCGTCCCTTTCATCAAAGCAAACAGTTCGTCCTTGGTCATGGTATCGTCCTCCCGTTTTCTTAAAATTCCTCGTAAGAATCGCTCATCAAATATTTGCCGGAGGAGAAATGCGCCTCCATCGCCTGCGCGAACGCGCGATAATCGTAGTGCTCCAGCGCCGTGACGATGGCCTCGTGCTTGGTGACGGAGTAGGCCAGATGCGGGGATTTTCGTTCGAGCTGGAAGCCGCGGTCCACGCTCCAAATCGCTTCCATCAGCGAATTGAGCACTTCGTTTTTCAGCGGCCGGAACAGCGCCATGTGAAATTCCCTGTCCGCCTCGCTGAACGCGCCGGTCGTCTCCCAGCTTTCGCGGATATTCTCGGCGCATTTGCGCATGTAGGCGATATCCTCGCCGCTGAGCGCCTTGAACGCCTGCCGCATGTAGCCCAGCTCCAGCATTTTGCGAATGCCGAACATCTCGCGCACGCGCGCGTCGTCCTCCGGCTCACCCATCTTGAAAAACAGCACGTTCTGAAAGATGAAATCCAGATTGAAATCCTTGACCACCGTTCCGCGTCCGGGACAGGCTTCCACCATGCCCATCAGCTCCATGCTCTTAATCGCCTCGCGCAGCACGTTGCGGCTGACGCCCCAGCGTTCGCACATGGCCTGTTCCGTGGGGAGCATGTCGCCCGGCTTCAGGCCGCTGGTGATGATATAGCTGCGAATCTCCCGAAAGGTTTCCAGATACAGCTTTTCCGCCTTTTTCACGCCCATCCTCCTGTCTTTGTATGACATTTTTCGTTTTTCATTATAATGCAAAACGATTTTTCTGTCAATCTGTCATCAATTTTTTCAATTTTTCATTTTGAATTTTAGTATATTGAAACTTTTGACGAATTTTTTTATCGCAAATTTACAAATTCTTCTTGACAGACCGCTTGATTTGTAGTACATTTGATTCAACGAAGGTCGGCTGGCGATGCCGCCCCTCACCATCAACACCCTACTTCATTCAAGGAGGATTATCCCATGAAAAAAATTGCCGCCCTGTTTTTGAGCCTGCTGCTCGTGCTGACGATGACCGGCGCGCTGGCCGAAACGGACATCACCCTCTGGACGTTCCCGATCGGCGATTGGGGCAATTCCGAAAAGGTGGACGAAATGCTCGCCGCCTTCAACGCCGTGCATCCGGAAATCAAGGTGACTGTCGAATACCTCGATTACACCAACGGCGACGCGCAGATCACCACGGCTATCGAAGCCAAGACCACCCCGGACATCGTTATGGAAGGCCCGGAGCGCCTGGTGGCGAACTGGGCGGCCGCCGGCAAGATGCTCCCGCTCAACGATCTGTGGACCGACGAAACCATCGCCGACATCAACGCCAACAACGCTTCCGTCGTGGCAACCTGCCAGGGTGCGGACGGCAACTACTACATGTATCCGCTGTGCATGACGGCGCACTGCATGGTCATCAACAAGACCGCATTTGAAGCTGCCGACGCGATGCAGTACATCGATCAGGAGACTCACACCTGGACGACCGAAGGCTTTGAAAACGCCCTCCGCGCCCTCGTGAACGCGGGCTACTTCCCCACCGGCCTGATCTACTGCTCCGGCCAGGGCGGCGACCAGGGCACCCGCGCGCTGGTGACCAACCTCTACGACGGCCGCTTCACCAACGACGAGCACACCCTGTACACCATGGATTCCGAAGCCAACATCAAGGGCCTGACCAAGCTGCAGGAGCTGGCCAACGAAGGACTCATCACCTTTGACGCCTCCATCAACGGCGGCGAAGAAATCGCCCTGTTCGTCAACGGCACTTCCCAGATGGCTTTCTGCTGGAACGCCGCTCAGGTTGCCAACAACAAGGATAAGCTGGCGGACGGCATCGAACTGTTCCCGATGGCCTTCCCCTCCGAAGACGGCGTGCCGCGTCTGGACGGCGGCGTCTGGGGCTTCGGCCTGTTTGACAACGGCGACGACGAGAAGGTCGCGGCCGCGAAGGAATTCATCCGCTTCATCTGCGACGACGAGACCCAGGTTCGCAACAGCGTTTACAACACCGGCTACTTCTCCGTCCGCGCTTCCGTGACCGACCTGTATACCGGCACCGAGAAAGCCGCCAATGCGGATTACGCCATGTTCGTGCAGTATCTCGGCGACATCTATCAGGTGACGACCAACTGGACGACCCAGCGCTACGAGTGGTGGAACCTGCTCCAGCGCATCGGCGACGGCGGCAACGTGGCTGACGAAGTCGCGACCTACATCAAGAACGTCAACCTGTAAGCCTGCAACATCAATCTCATACGCTTGCGGCGCCTCTCCCGTTTCGGGCGGGGCGCCCGCTTTCTTGAAACACAGAAAACTGCGCGGCCCTGTGCCGCTGAAAGGGGAATTTGCGTGCAGCATACCGTCAACCGCCGCGAGCTGCGCAGTACACGCCGGCGCGAAAATATCTCCGGCTATCTGTTTATGGCTCCGGCGCTGCTGTTCTTCTTCGGCTTCGTCATTTTCCCGATGGTGATGTGTCTGGTCAACAGCACCTTCCGCTATACGCTGGCGGAGTTCACCTTCGTCGGGCTGGATAACTATGTCGCTCTTTTTCAGGATGCCAAATTCTATAAGTCTCTGACCAATACCCTCGTCATCGTGCTGGTCAGCGTGCCGTTCACCTGCCTGTTCTCGCTGTGGGTGGCCTCGCTGGTCTATAAGATGAAGGAAATTCCGACGGCCTTCTTCCGCTGCGTGTTCTATCTGCCGGTTGTCACCGGCTCTGTCGCGGTTACGGTCGTCTGGAAATGGATGTTCAACCCCTATTACGGCCTGCTCAATTACCTGTTCACCTCGCTGGGCATCATCAGCAAAAACCTGAACTGGCTGGGCAGCGCCAACACTGCGCTGGGCTGCATCATCACGATTCTGCTGACGACCTCCATCGGTCAGCCCATCGTGCTCTATGTCTCCGCGCTGAGCAATGTCGATCATTCCCTCGTCGAAGCCGCGCAGGTGGACGGCGCGACGGATTTCCAGACCTTCTGGCGCATCAAGTGGCCGCAGATCATGCCGACCACGCTGTATATCCTCATCATCACCACGATCAACTCGTTCCAGTGCTTCGCGCTGATCGATCTGTTGACCTCCGGCGGGCCGAACGATTCGACGCTGACGCTGATGTACTACATCTATCACAACGCCGTAAAACTTAACAACTTCGGCTATGGCTGCGCGCTGGGCATCATCCTCGCGATCATCATCGCAATCTTCAGCGCCTTGCAGTTCCGGCTGGCGAAAGAATAAGGGGAGGGCTGACATATGGATCATAGCGTAAGAAAGCTGACCCCCTACCGCGTCATCAGCATCGCGCTGCTCATCATCCTCGCGCTGATGATGCTCTTTCCGCTGTATTGGATTGTGACCGGCTCGGTCAAGGATGCGCGCACGATCAATTCCCGCACGCCCGTCCTGTTCCCCACCAACCCGACGCTGGATAACTACACCAAGCTGTTTTCCCGCCCGGCCTGGAAATGGATGTTCAACACCGTGTTCATCTGCGGCGTGGCGATGCTGCTGACATGCCTGTGCGGCGCGATGGGCGGCTATGCGCTGGCGAAAAAGAAATTCACGGGCCGCACTTTCATCTTTAGCCTGTTTGTCTGCGCGATGGCGCTGCCCAAGCAGGTCATCATGATTCCACTGCTCAAGGAGATGGCGTGGCTCGGCCTGCACAACACCCTCTGGTCGGTTATCTTCCCGACGGTCGGCTGGCCGTTCGGCGTGTTCCTGATGAAGCAGTTCGCCGAGGGCATTCCCAACGAGATGCTGGAAGCCGCGAAAATTGACGGCGCGGGCGAAGTCCGCACGTTCGTGGATATCGTCTTCCCGATGATTAAGCCAGGCGTTGGCGCGCTGGCGATCTTCACCTTCATCAATGCGTGGAACGACTACTTCCTCCAGCTGATTATGCTCAACTCGCAGAGCAAGCTCACCATCTCGCTGGGTATTGCGAAGATGCAGGCGGAAGCCAGCACGGATTTCGGCCTGATTATGGCAGGCGCAACGCTGGCCAGCGTGCCGATTATCACCATCTTCCTGATCTTCCAGAAGTATTTCACCAAGGGAATCACCCTCGGCGCGGTCAAGGGTTGACTTTTCAAAAAAACAGTCGTACAGTGTACACGATTAAAAACAAGGAGACATGCTTATGAGCAACTTTTCCGTGAAGGATATTCGGGGCGTCATTCCCGCGATGGTTACGCCCTTTGACGAAAACGAAGCGCTTGATTTGAACCGCACCCGCGTGCTGACTGCCAAGCTCATTGAGGATGGCGCGCAGGGGCTGTATCTGACCGGTTCCACCGGCGAGGGCTTCCTCTGCACGAGCGACGAGCGCAAGGCGTTTGTCGAAACCGTGCTCGACGAAGCCGCGGGGCGCATCCCGGTCATCGTCCATGTCGGCGCAATCAGCACGCTGGCCTCCGAGGATTTGGCCCGTCATGCTGCCAAGGCCGGTGCGGCCGCGATTTCCTCCGTGCCGCCGATTTACTGGAAATTCAGCGACGATCAGATTGCCGCATATTACAGCGATCTCGTACAGGCCGCGGGCATTCCGATGATCGTCTATAACGTGACCCTCGCAGGGCTGGTCAGCTATGAAATGCTGCTGCGTCTGGGCCGCATCGAAGGCGTGGAGGGTATCAAGTATACTTCTTCCACCGTGTTTGACATCTTCCGCATCAAAGAAGCGCTCGGTCAGGATTTCGCCGTCTATTCCGGCAGCGACGAGCTGGCCGTCAGCGGTCTGGCCTTCGGCGCGGACGGTATCATCGGCTCGACCTACAACGTGCTGACTCCGCTGTTCCTCAAGCTCAACGCGCAGATGGCCGCAGGCGACGTGATTGCCGCGCGCGAGACGCAGAAAATCGCCAACAAGCTGATTTTTGTCCTGCTGGCGCGCGGGCTCATGCCCTCCCTCAAGGCGACGCTGACGCTCGGCGGTCGTGTGGATGGCGGCATCAGCCGCAGGCCGTTCTTCCAGCTGACGCAGGAGCAGCACGAAGCCCTCAAGGCCGAATACCGCGCGATCAAGGCGGCGCACGGCGACCTGGGGCTGGATTTCCTCAAGGCGCTCTAAGTTACGCGCAGTTTCGGTTCACTTTCAATGCCATCAGGCGCGCGTGCAAGGCTCATTCCCTGTGCGCGCGCCTTTCATTTTGAACAGGAGGGAAGCCCCTATGCCTGATTCTCTGTATCGCGGCACGACCCCGCGCCCCGCTGATTTTGACGCATTCTGGAACGCGCGCATGGCGGAAGCCGACGCTGTGCCGCTGTGTTACGCCGTCGAGCCCTCTGAAATCCCCGCTTATCCGACCTGCGAATACCTCAATCTGTGGTTCACGGGCATGGGCGGCGCGCGCATTTACGCCAAATATCTGCGTTCGAAAAGCGACAAGCCTCTCCCGCTCGTGCTGCAATTTCATGGCTATCCCGGCGCGAGCCGAAGCTGGCTGGAGCAATCCTCCTTCGCGGGCATGGGCTATGCCCTGTTGGCGATGGATTGCCCCGGTCAGGGCGGCAAAAGCCAGGATATCGGCGGCTTCCTCGGCACGACCGTTTCCGGCCATCTGATCGCCGGGCTGGACGGCGACCCGAAGGACATGTATTACGTCCGGCTGTATCAGGACATCCGCATTCTGTGCCGCATCGTCCGTCAGATGAAGGAAATCGACCAGCGGCGCATTTACATCAACGGCGCGTCGCAGGGCGCGGGGCTGGGCATTGCCTGCGCGGCGCTCAACCCGGATCTGCCCTGCAAGGCCGCGATTCTCTATCCCTTTTTGAGCGATTTCCAGAAGGTTTTCGAGCTGGGCGCAGACGAAATCGCCTACGAGGGCCTGCGCTATTACGCCCGCTGGTTCGACCCGGACGGAAGCCGCGCAGACGAGTGGTTCACCAAGCTCGGCTATGTGGATGCCGTGCATCTGGCTTCGCGCATTCGCTGCGAAGTGCTCTTTGGCACGGGGCTGGCCGACGTGGTCTGCCCGCCGATTACGCAGGACGCGGTTTACAACAACCTGACCTGCAAAAAGCGCCGCGAGTTCTTCCCCGGCTTCGGCCACGAAGAAATTCAGGCATTCGACGACCTGCTGCTGACGTTCTTTGACGATGCGCCCGTCGTCCCCTGCCCGGCCGCAACGCCGACCGCCGAATATCAGACGGTGACGCTTGCCGCAGCCGACGGCGCGACGCTCTCCGCGCGTTCCATCCGCCCTGTCGGCGGCAAGCGCGTGCCGACCGTGTTGATGTTCCACGACGCGGGCCGTCCTGTTCGCGGCTGGCACCACATGACGCGCTTCATCGCGCTGGGCTATGCGGTGTTCGCGCTCGAAAACCGCGCGGATGCTGACGCGAAGACGCAGCTTGCCGATGCGCAGGCCGCTGCACGCGCCGCGCTCAGTCTGCCCACGACGCTGAATCTGATGACATGGGGCGAGGGCTTGGGCGGTACGCTGGCCATTGCCGCCGCCGCGAAGCAGCCGCAGCACGTCGTCAAATGCGCGGCGCAGAATCCGCTCTGCACGGGCGCGTATGCCGACTGCGCGGAATATGCCGCAAAGCTTGCCTGTCCGTTGCTGCTGGGCACCTCCGGCATGGACACGATTGCCACGCCGGATGCGCAAAATGCCGTATACGACGCGGCCACATGCAGCAAAAAGCGCTATTTCTACGCCAAATACGCCCACGAGCGCATCAATGCGTTTGAGGACCGCGTGCTGGCCTTCTTCCACGCCGATTGCTGATAAGGAACAGCCTTTCTCCCAAATTCAGACAGGAGGAAGGCTGTTTTTTATTCGCTTACGTTTCCAATCGAATCTGCCGCATGATTTCGCCGTAATCCAGCGCCGACAGCGTAAAAATCAGCCTGTTTTCCTCGGTCTGCGGCTTTTCAAGCGCCTGCGTCAGCGCGCGCATGCCGTCGCCCGTCAGGCAGATTCGCGTCGGCGTGCTTGGTTCTTCGTCCTCCTTCGGCAAAGCCGCCCATGTCGCCCGGCCGACAAGGCCATCCGCAGTCAGGCCGCTGGCCTGCTGAAACTGTTTGACGGCCTCGCGCGTCTGCGCGCCAAATTTTCCATCGGCCGCGCCTTTCAAAAATCCAAGCCGCTTCAATGTGTTTTGCAGTGCGCGCACGTCCTCCCCGCTGCTGCCCATGCGAAGCGTCCGCTGAACGGCCGGCATGGGATTTTCCGCCGTATCCGACGCGTCATAATCGATATCCAGCCGCGCCCAATGCGTGAACGACGTGCCGGAAATCGGCCTGCGCACCACGCCGTAGGCATGCCCGCGCGCGTCCACTTCTTCCCCGTGGCCGATGCTCACGCCGGTGTGCGTCATGCGTCCGTCGCGCATCGTATACAGAAAAAGCCCGGCTTCACTCGGCAGGGTATCGATCACGCCTTTCTCCTTCCAAAGGCCCGCCGCGCGCCATTGGCTCGTTGCCCCGCTGGGCAGGCTGACGCCCGCGCGTTTGGCCACGTCCCGCGTCAGCTGGGCGCAGTCGTAACAGGGTTTGCCCAGCCATTTCGGGCCGTATCGCTCAATCTGCGCGGCATAAGTCGGATATTGCCGCATCTGCTGCTGCATCCGTGCGCGCGTGCAAATCCAGCCTGTCGCGCCGTAAATATAACCACAGCCCACAAGCGCCAGAGCGCGGGCTGTCATCGCTTCCCGTTTTGAAGGCATGCAAAAGACCTCCCTTCCCTTCAATCTATGAAGGAAAAAGAGGTCTTGTTATTCATTTCAAGTTTCGACGCATCATTCCGCTTCTTTCACCCATTTGCGGAGCGAAGCAAACATCGCGTCCTCCCCCTCGTCGCGCAGCTGGGTCATGAACCGCGTCAGCAGTGCGTGAGTTTCCGGGTGCATATGATCGTGCATCTTGCCGCGCTGCAAATATTCCAGCGGACTGGCGTCGGTATATTTTGCGCCGTTATAAATCTTGCTGGCGGCAATCCGGTCGCAGATCATCTCCGCCATATACCGTCTGGGCATCGGCACGGGCACATAGCGCTTTTCCTCGACGCTGTAATCCGTCCAATATTCCCAATGGTGGCGGTTGCGCCCCTTGTGGTGCATCCACGCGAGGGAATAGCCCAGCGTGCGGCGCTCGTCCTCCGTCGGCGAATGCGTGCCGTCGAAAAAATTCACGCCCTGCCAGAACTCCGTCGGGCTGTATTTGGACAAGTCGTGCCGAAGCCCCTGCCAGAGAATGCCCGCCTTGGCGCAATGCGCGATGACCTTGTGACGATGGCGCGTGACGGTACTCATGTGGCCCCAGAATTTTTGAAAACCGTTCATCAGCCCACCTGCCCCGCGTCCAGCACCGTATCGCAGATTGCGCCGCCCAGACAGACCTCGCCCTGATAAAAAACCATGCTCTGCCCCGGCGTGACGGCACGCTGGCGCTCCTGCGCGGTCACGAGCACCTGTCCGTTTTCGCGCACGCTGACATGCACCGCCTGATCCGGCTGACGATAGCGGTATTTACACGTGCAGTCAAACTCATCTGCCGGCGCTTCGCCGGAAATCCACGTTGCGTCCGTGCCCATCGCATTTTTGCTGTACAGCAGCGGATGATCCGCGCCCTGCGTGACGATCAGCTCGTTATGCTCCATGTCCTTGGCAAGCACAAACCAGCGTTCGCCGTTGCCCGCGCCGCCGATGCCCAGCCCACGCCGCTGGCCGAGGGTGTAATACATCAACCCGTCATGACGGCCGACGACCTTCCCCTCCAGCGTGCGCATGTTGCCAGGCAGGGCAGGCAGAAACTGCTGCAAAAACGGCTTGAAATGCCGCTCGCCGATGAAGCACACGCCCGTGGAGTCCTTCTTTTTGCTGTTGGCCAATCCGGCTTCCTCGGCAATTTCGCGCACCTGCGCCTTGGTCAGATGGCCGACGGGGAACATCGCCTTTTCCAGCGCGTTCTGACCAAGCATATAGAGAAAATAGCTCTGGTCTTTGTTGTTATCCACGCCTCGGAGCAGCTGCTTTTTCCCGTTCGCCGCATCGCCGAGCTGGCAGAAATGCCCTGTCGCCAGCTTTTCCGCGCCGAGCTTCATGGCAAAATCCAGAAACGCCTTGAATTTGATTTCGCGATTGCAGAGCACATCCGGGTTCGGCGTGCGCCCCCGGCGATACTCATCGAGGAAATACGAAAACACGCGGTCGTAATATTCCTTCACGAAATTGACGGAATAATACGGAATATCGATCTTTTCACAGACCTTGCGCACGTCCGCCCAGTCCGTTTCGCTGGTGCAGACGCCGTTTTCGTCCTTTTCCTCCCAGTTTTTCATGAATACGCCGATGACCTCATGTCCGGCGCGTTTGAGCAGCAGCGCCGCCACGGAGGAATCCACGCCGCCGGACATGCCCACCACGATTCTTGCCATGGCTCAAACCTCCAAACGATCCAGCCGCTCATCCAGCTGATCCAGCATCTCCTGCGTCACCTGCTCGATGCTCTGCGCGGCGTTGACGGTCATCACGCGCTTTTCCTGCCCCGCGAAACGCTGTTCATACGCCTGATACGTGCGGCTGAAAAAATCGGCCTTCTCCTGCTCCAGCCTGTCCGGCTTGGACGCGCTGAGCCGACGGGAAAGCGCCACGTCGGCCGGCATTCGCAGATACACGGTGATATCCGGCAGAGTCTCGCCGACGGCCATCGCGTTGAGCGCCGACACCCGTTCAACGCCCAGCTTCCGCCCGCCGCCCTGATAAGCCGCGGAGGAATCGACAAACCGATCGCAGACCACCGCGTCGCCCCGCTCAAGTGCCGGACGCACCACCGCGCGGACATTCTGCGCACGGCTGGCGGCATAGAGATAGACCTCCGTCTCGTCGCACATGGTTTTATTCGCCGGGTCAAGCACAAGCTGACGGATTTTTTCAGCCACCTCGTCGCCGCCCGGTTCCCGCGTCGTTGTGACGCGCCAGCCAAGCTGCTTCAAATGTTCGGTGAGTGCGGCGCGCTGGGTCGTCTTGCCGCAGCCGTCCATGCCCTCCATCGAGATGAACACGCCGCGCGCTCTGGGCGCATCGCCGAGCAGAATGGTTTCCAGTTCCTCCACCGTGTGCGCGATATGCGTCGCTTTAGCGGAAACCAGTTCTTCCTCCGAGCCATAACCATAGCACACGCCGACGGTATCCACGCCGTTTGCCTGGCCGCCTTCGATGTCAAAGCAGCGGTCGCCAACCATCACGACCTCGCCCCCGAACGCTTCCACGCCGCGGCGGACGAGTGCCGCTTTGCTGGAATCCTTGTTATTCAGCCCCGGCCCGATTACGTCGTCCAGATACGGCGCAAACCCGAATTTCTTCGCAATGCGTTCGGCAAAAATCTGCGGCTTTGCCGTGACAATCGCCACGCGCGCGCCGTTCTTTTTGAGACTCCGCAGCAGCGCGGGAATGCCCGCATAGACCTCGTTCTCCGCCCAACCGACGCGCTCAAACCGTTCGTGGTAATAGTCTATCGCCTGATTGGCCTGCTCCTCCGTCATGCCGACAACCGTACGGAAGGAATCATACAGCGGCGGGCCGATGAACACCTTGAACTGTTCCTGCGTAAAGCCGGTGAAGCCCATCTTTTCCGCCGCATAGATCGCGGTTTTCGTGATGCCCTCCTCCGACTTGGTCAGCGTTCCATCCAGATCAAAAAGAACCGTCGTATACTTCATTTCTGACTCCTGCGGCGTTTTGCCGACGTTTTTTTATCGGAAACCTCGTCCGTCTTCTTCGTTTCATGCGCGGCTTTCTGCTGCCGGATGACCTCGCGCGCCATTTCCGCTTCCCGGCGGCTGACCAGCGGCGCCACATGGGCATAAAGTTCCGGGAACGCACGTTCCAGCGCCTGCGCATAGAGCGTCTTCACCGGCGGTCTCGTCTGCCTGTCGTCCAGCCCAAAGCGTTCGCCCAGCGCTTCGCGAAGCGCCCCGCACATCGCGTCATCCGGACAGAACACGCACGCGCGCCGCTGGGTATCCGCTTCATCAAATACGATCACCCAGCCGATTTCATCATGAACGTGCCGGCCCGCGATTTTCCGCGCCAGCCGGGCGGAAACCAGGCTTGCGCGCCACGCCGCTTTCATGCGCGCCGTCGGTTTAGCTTCGTTGTCGATGACTGTCACCTGACGATAGCACACATGCAGCCGTTCGCCCGCACAAACCGGACGAACGGCAAGAATGTGGCTGAGCGGAATTTCGACCACGCTGGTCGTGCTGTCGCCCAATTTTCGTTCCAGCACCAGGGTTTCCTGCTTGAGTGTGTACGCGCTGGAAGCAACCGTGCGCCGCATGAACAGCACCAGCGTCACCACCGCGTAGAGGTAAAACAGCACGTTGAGCAGCCCCACGCCCGTCGCCGCAATCATCAAATTGCAAAGAATCTGCGCCAGCGCGAGCCGAAACACGACGGAAGCCACGCCCAGCACAAAGCCCTTGCCCGTCATCGGACGCGCCCGGTTCACCTGCTGCGCGCGAATTTCTTCCATCATCGTCCGTATCCCCCTGTCAATCGTCCATCAGGCCGTTTGCTTCCATAAAATCCTGCTGTGCGCCCATATAAGCGTCCAGCATCTGCGCAATCCGCCCGATTTCGTCTTCATCCGTCACCCCGTCGGTCAACTCGGTGAACAGCGCTTCAAACGCGTCGTCCTCGTCGTATTCGCCGTCGCCCATCAGCCCGTCGTCATCCAGCACACCGGTTTCGTGCATATAGCGCATGTCCGCTTCGATGGCGCGCCGCGCAAAGGCCGCCGCCGCATCGGGCGCAGCCTTGGCCGCTTTGCCAATCGCCCGGCCAATCTGACTGACGGCGGCTTTCAGGTCGTAACCCTGCATGATTTCGCTCATGTTCAGCCTTCTTCGCTCAACAGGTTCTGATACTGCATAATCAGCTCGGCGAAATAATCCAGCGCGTCGCAGACCGGCTGCGGCGTGGACATATCGACGCCCGCAACCTTCAGCTCCTCAATCGGAGCCATGCTGCCGCCCAGCGTCAGGAAACGGCGATATGCCGCCAGTTTCTCCTTGTCGCCGCTCAAAATGCCGCGGGAAAGCGCTACTGCCGCGCAGAAGCTCGTCGCGTACTTATAGACATAGAACGAGTTATAGAAGTGCGGAATGCGCATCCACTCGTAGGCCACTTCCTTATCGACCTTGCACGCGCCGCCGTAATAGAGCTTGTTGAGGTCGTAATACATCGCGCACAGGCTGTCGCGGGTCAGGCTCTCGCCGTTTTCCGCCATGCAGTGCGCCTTGTACTCAAACTCCGCAAACATCGTCTGACGGAACACCGTCGTGCGGAAATGCTGGAGCAGCGAACCGATGAGCGCAATCTGCGCCTTTTTATTGTCCGCGTATTTTTCACGCAGATATTCGGAAAGCAGAATCTCGTTGCAGGTGGAAGCCACCTCGGCGACAAAAATCGTGTAATTCGCCTTGGCAAACGGCTGGTTCTTGTTGGAATAGAAGCTGTGCATCGCGTGACCCATCTCGTGGCACAGGGTGGACAGGCCGTCATATGTGTTCTTGTGGTTCAGGAGCACATACGGCGTGGTGCGGTACGCGCTGCCGCAGCTATAAGCGCCGGAACGCTTGTTCTTCGTCTCATATACGTCGATCCAGCGCTCCGGAAGCGCGCGGCTCGCGTCTTTCACATAGTCCTCGCCCAGCGGCTTCACCGCTTCGAGGAACACCTTGAACGCGTCTTCGATATCCAGCGAAATGTCAAAGCCGTTCTCCTCCTGCGCGTAGAGGTCGTACAGGTGCAGAACCGGCACGCCGAGCTGCTCTTTCTTGATGGAAAGGTACTCGTTCAGCGTCCCGATGCCGCCGTGTACGGCTTCAATCAGGCTGTCATAAACCTTCTCGTCGATCTCATCCGGGTACATCGCAGCCTGACGGCTGCTGTCGAAATGATGCGCACGGCTGTTGAAGATATCGGCCTTGACCTGTCCGGCATAAGTCGCGGCAATCGTGTTGCCGAACTTGTTGTAGCCATTCATGATGTTGGTATAGGCCGCCTTACGCACGGCGCGATCCTTGCTGGCCAGCAGGGAGAGCAGGCGCGCGTCGGTGAGCTGCACCTTTTCGCCGTTCTGGCCGCGGGTCTTGCCCAGATCCATGTCGGCATAAGCCAGCATCTCATACGCACTGGAAGCCGCGCTGCATGCGTCGCTCGCCATCGCCATCAGCTTTTCCTCGCTGGCGGTCAGCGTGTGCGCCTTCATGCGCAGCGCGCCGGAAAGATAGCGGTCATAATCCGCGAAAGCCGGGTCGGCCATCATCGCTTCGACCTCGCCTTCCGGCAGGGCCAGCAGTTCCGGCTCCATGAACGAACAGGCCGCCGCCACAACGCCGGCCAGCGTGCCCGCGCGGTCGTTCATCGCCTGATACTTCGCGTTGGTGCTGTCCTCGTTGGTCTTCATCATCGAATAATCATACAGCGCGGAAAACTCCTCGTCCATCCGCATCATTGCGGAGAGCGCATCCAGCACCGCGCCGCGTCCCTGATTCAGCGTGCCTGCGCGCTTGGCAAATGCCTCGGCCTGCGCCTTGACGGAGGCAAAGGCTTCCTCCCATGCTTCGTCGCTGGCATAAATGCGGGTCAAATCCCACGTATAACGCGGGTCTACCGTCTCTCGGGTCAGCTGCTTTTCCATATTTGAAACACCCTTTCTTTTTTCCTTCCGTCTCGCTTCACACGACACCTCTTAAGAGGGAGACTTCGTTCTGCCAATTAAAGGGCAAAGCATTCGTCAGCAAAGCCAGGCGAAATCGTTTAATTTTTCAAGCTCTGGAGCGGCGCGGGGATGCGTCCGCCGCGCGCGATAAAGGCTTCCGCCGAATACGGGCTGACGCGCATGATGGGCGCGCGCCCGAACAGGCCGCCGAATTCCACCTCGTCGCCGACCGTCTTGCCCGGCGCGGGAATGATGCGCACGGCGGTCGTCTTGCTGTTAACCATGCCGATGGCCGCTTCATCCGCGATGATGGCCGCGATGGTCGAAGCGGGCGTATCGCCCGGCACGGCGATCATATCCAGACCGACGGAGCAGACGCAGGTCATCGCTTCCAGTTTTTCCAGGCTGAGCGCCCCGCGCGCGGCGGCGTTAATCATGCCGATATCCTCGCTGACCGGGATGAACGCGCCGGAAAGGCCGCCGACGTGGCTCGACGCCATCACGCCGCCTTTCTTCACCGCGTCGTTGAGCAGCGCCAGAGCCGCGGTCGTGCCGTGGCAGCCGCAGACCTCAAGGCCCATTTCTTCCAGAATGTGCGCAACGGAATCACCCATCGCCGGGGTCGGCGCAAGCGAGAGATCGACAATGCCGAACGGCACGTTCAGCCGCGCGGAAGCCTCCTTGGCGATCAGCTGACCCACGCGTGTGATTTTAAACGCTGTGCGCTTGATGGTTTCGGCCACCACATCGAACGGCTGTCCCTTCGCTTCGGTTTCCAGCGCGCGCTTGACCACGCCGGGGCCGGAAATACCCACGTTGATGCAGCAGTCGCCCTCGCCCGGCCCGTGGAACGCGCCCGCCATGAAGGGGTTATCCTCCACCGCGTTGGCAAAGACAACCAGCTTCATGCAGCCGGAAGCATCCGTATCGGCCGTCGCGGCGGCGATATCCTTCACCGCCTGTCCGCACAGGCGAACCGCGTCCATGTCGATGCCCGCACGGGTGGAAGCCACGTTAACCGAGGAGCAGACGCGTTCCGTGGTGGAAAGCGCTTCCGGCAGAGACGCAATCAGCGCCCGGTCGGAAGCCGTCATGCCCTTCTGCACCAGCGCCGTATAGCCGCCGATGTAGTTCACGCCCGTTTCCTTCGCCGCCGCATCCATCGCGCGCGCAACGACCACGGGATCGCCGCAGGCCGCCGCCACAAGGCTTGCGGGCGTGACGGAAATGCGCTTGTTGACAATCGGAATGCCAAATTCGCGTTCCAGCGCTTCGCCCGTCTTCACCAAATCCTTCGCCTGCGTGGTGATGCGGTCATAGACGTTTTGATACAGCGTCTTTTTATCCGGATGGACGCATTCATAGAGCGAAATGCCCATCGTGATCGTGCGGATATCAAGCTTTTCCTCGGTAATCATCCGCACCGTCTGCAAAATTTCGGATGTGTTAATCATCTCGCGCCTCCGTCAAATGCGGTGCATCGCGTCGAAAATTTCGCTGCGCTGAATGCGGATTTGAAGCCCCAGCTCGTTTCCCAGCACAGCCAGCTCCGTGGAGAGTGCGTCGAAATCGCTCAAAGAAACGTCCACAATCATCATCATGTTAAACATGCCGGAGAGCACCGTTTGGGAAATATCCAGAATATTGGTATCGTGCCGCGCCAGCGCCGCGCTCACGCGGGCAATAATGCCGATGGTATCGTTGCCGACGACGGTGACAACCGCCTTGTTTTTCTTCTCCATGGGGATTTCCTCCTCTGCCCGGCCGGGCAAAATCTGTCTCTTATTGTACCGCGGGACGGATAAAAAAGCAACCGCTCATTGCGCGTCGATCAGCCGCAGGCAGCAGGCCGCAACCTCCAGCGGACTGTCGCACAGCGCGTCCGCCCCGGAAAGCTCCTCTTTTCCGCCCATACCATAGGTCACGGCGACGGCATAGGCCCCCGCCGCGCGCGCATTCTGGATATCTGTTGCCCGGTCGCCGACGACGATCACCACCGTCGCGCCCAACTCGTTCTGCCATTGGCGGATGCGCCGGGCCTTGGTCACGCCGCTGACAAAGCCGCTGTGCAGTGCAATATACGGCGAAAGCGCAAACGTTTCAATGCAGGCTTCACAATAGCGCTGACTGCCGTTGGTCAGGATGGCAAGCGTCGCATGGGGCGACAGGCTGTCGAGCATGCGGCTGGTGCCGGGAAACATGTGTCCCATTGTGCGCGTCAGCTCCACGTCGTTTTGATCCACCAGCGCGTCATACAGCTCACGCCTGTCCGGCCCAATGCCCATCACGCGGCAGACCTCGTCGGCGTCCGGCCCGTTGAAGCTATCCGCCAGTTCGTCGGTAATCTGCCCGAAGCCCATCAGCGCAAAGACGCGCTTATAGCTCTCCCGCGCCAGCTCGCGGCTGTCGGCAATCGTTCCATCCAGATCAAAGACGATCAATGCGGGCGGCCTGACGGCGCGCAGATAGGCCCCGCATTCCTCGCCGCCGCGCATTCTCGTGCATTCCATCCCAATCGTCCTCCTTCTCGGCTTTTTGTCATTTTTTAACAAAAACTAAACGTAAGATCATCTTCGACGTTCTTCGACAAAGGTTTCGGTTGAGCAGTCCAGGGAACTCTGTTATCATACACGTACCCCATCCAAGCAGGGTGAATCGGCTTTGGCCGCAGCCTGTCGGAAGGCGAAAGTTTTCCATGAAAACGGCCGCATTGCACCATCATCCCATCTGTTCAGAGAGGAGCACTTCATGCCGCCACTTTATCTTCTTTCTGCCCAGCGCTATGAGCTGGAAAGCGCATGTCTTTCCCCTGTCCCGACCGCGGGCGAACTGCTGACCCTGAGTCAGAATCTCGATCAGATGATTATCCGTGCGCAGCGCATTCGAAAGGCCTCGTTCCGCCGCCTGCGCTTGTGCGCCAGAAGGCCGCGTCAGCCGCGCGCTTCCTTGATGACGCCCTTTCTGTAAGCCGCAATCAGCCGCATCAGATCGTCGATCCGGCAGCGCAGATCCTCGCCTTCGTCGGTATCCTCGATCAAAAGGCGGCGCGGCATCTGCTTGACCAGGCTCTGCACCGAGTGGATATCCTGCTCGGCGGAAATCGCCGCGGCCGTCGATTCAAACGGCTGATGGGCGACCAGATTCAGCTCATGCGAGGTAAAGATGAGCGTATAGCCCGCAATGCCCGTCACCGGCTGATAGGCGCGGGACAGGCCGCCGTCGATGACGAGCAGACGGCCGCCGGCGCGAATCGGGCTTTCGCCCTGTCCCAGCTTGACCGGCACATGCCCATTGATGATGAATCCAGAATCGGACAGACCAAACTCGCTGAGAATGCGCAGGGCGGTCTGTTCGTCGTTTTGGAAGTCGTAATACGGATTTTTGTTTTCGACATGCGTCACTTTGTCCGCGACGAAGTAGCGCTCAAACGTCGCCATTTTGTCCTTGCCGAACAGCGGCGAATTGGGGCCGCTGCCCAGATACCACAAGAAGTCCTGTCCGTCCTGGCGCTCCTGCGTGCCCAGCGTAGAGAAATAGCCCTGCCTTGCCTTCACATCCGCCGCGTCGGTCGCCTCGCGGCCGCGAAGCTCCTCGTCCGCGTGCACCGGAACGACCGCAAAATCGCCGTTTTTCTCCATCGGGATGCAGCCGTGATAGAGCAGATTGCCGTTGCAGCACAGGTACATCCCGCCCGCGCTGTATAAAAACTGCACATGCCGCTGAAGTTTTTCGGAGTGCGCAAATTCGAGCACCATGCGTTCCATGACCTCGCGCTCAAGCGGCGTAAGCGCGTAGGGATCCGCCGGATCAATCGTCGGGAACGAACAGCTTCGAAGCGGATATGTCTTCCCATCCAGCTCGACCGTCTTCTGTTCAAAGTTGATCCGGTGCAGAATCCGGCGGCTCTCCATGTGATATTCGGGATGGCGGCTGAGCAGCTGCCCTTCCAGCTTGAATTGCAGAATGGCGGCCGCCTTGTGCATGCGCGCCAGCTCCATTTCGTCCTCGTGCAGCTCCTCGCCGTTGTCGCGCGGCAGGAACGCTTCGCACGGGTCATCCGCATAGCAGGCCGCGGCCAGCGTTGCCAGCGGCCGCAGCGAAATGCCGTAGCCGACTTCAAGCGTTTCCAGATTGCCGTATTTGACGGAAGTCACGATGACCTGCGCGATGCAGGCTTCGGAGAGCGCCGCCGCGCCCATCCACGCGATGTCGTGATTGCCCCACTGCACATCGACCTGATGATAGTTTTCCAGCGCGTCCATAATCAAGTCGGCGCGCGGACCGCGGTCGAAAATATCGCCGATGATGTGCAGCCGGTCGATGGCCAGCACCTGAATCACGCCGCTCAGCGCGATAATCATCGCGTCGGACTGCCCGGTTTCCAGAATAGACTGCATCACCTCGCGGTAATAGCCCTCTTTATCCGGCGTGTTGTCGCTGAGCAGCATCTCCTCCATCAGCGCGCCCATCTCGCGCGGCATCGCGTCGCGCACGCGCTTGCGGGTGTATTTCACCGAGCACATGCGGCAGACTTCCAGCAGGCGGTAAATCGTCAGCCGATACCATTCCGGGGTGACGATGCCCTGCTTTTTAAGCAGCGCCAGCTTTTCATCCGGATAATAAATCAGGGTGGAGAGCATATCCCGCTCGTGGCTGGAGAGGATGTCGCCGTACAGGTCGTTGATCTTGCGCTTGATGACGCCGCTTGCGTTATGCAGAATGTGCAGAAACGCGGCATGCTCGCCGTGAAGATCGGAAAGAAAATGCTCCGTGCCCTTGGGCAGGCGCAGCACGGCGCGAAGGTGCGCCACTTCGGCGGATGCTTCCTGAATGGTTCGATACTGCTTGCGAAGCAGCTTCAGATAGCGGATTTCCTGCGGAGAAAAGCTTTCTCTCACAGCGGAACGCCTCCTTTTTTATGCAGCTTTTCATGCAGACCGTCGGTCTGTTTTTTTCTGTCTGTGATGCGTCCTGCCGCCGCTTACTTTGCCCGCGCGATGCACTCCACCTCGATGGAAAGTCCCATCGGCAGCGCGGAAACCTCCACGCAGGTGCGCGCCGGATAATCCGGGCCGAAGACCTCGGCATAGAGCTTGTTGACCTCGCCGAAATCCGCAATGTTGGTCAAATAAACCGTGGTCTTGAGCACGTCGCTCGTGTCTGCGCCCAGCTCGCCGAGCACGGTTTTGATGTTTTCAAACGCCTGAGCCGCCTGCGCCAGCGTGCCGCCCTCCGGCGCTTTGCCGGTCTGCGGGTTCACGCCGATCATGCCGCTCATGTAGATCACGCCGCCGTAAATCGTCGCGGTGCAGTACGGGCCGACCGCCGCCGGGCCTTTTTTCGTCTTAAAGCAAATCTTTTCCATGATGTTTTTCCTCCCTGTCGGTTGTATTTAGTTTCTCTGCTGAACGCCGACGTAGACAATCTGCGCCACTGCGTCATACGTGTCTTCGGAAACGACCTGCGCCGTCTCCCCGTTTTCATCCACAAGCTTCACCGCCGCGCGATAGCCCGGCTTGGCTTCGCCGACCGGAATCCGCTCGTCGGTATAGGCCGCATAGCGTCCATCGCTGTCGCGCACATAGACAGGGTCTTCCGGCGCGTCGATTGTTTCAACCTCGCTGACAAGGGAGAAGCGCTTGTCCATCGCTTCACCGATGAGCTGCATCTCCATTGTCCGCCCTCCGTCCGCATCATAGACGCGCACAATAAGGAACAGCGGCGCACCCGTGTTGTTGGTAAACGCCAAATCAAGCCCCTGATCGGAGACGGCCGCTTCCTGTCCCGCGTCGCAGTAATCGACCGGATACACGGCCGCGCTTCGTTCGGTGACATCCAGCCCGCCCGTCAGCGCCAGCTGATACAGTGCCGTGGAAACCTGGCAAACGCCGCCGCCCACGCCGACAGCATCCTGCCCATAGGCGGGTTCCTCCGCCTGCACATAGCCGGATTCCTCCGTCCGCAGACCGACGGTCTGATTGAACGACAGGCTCTCGCCCGGCTCGATTCTCACACCCTGAAACTGAATCGCCGCAAGCGCCGCGTTCTCCTGCGCGGCCGCGCTGCCGGAAAGCTGGGTCGCAACCCGCGCACGAAGCACCGTCGCGTTTTCCAGCTCCACGCGATACACATTCGGCGAAAGTTCTTTGGGCTTGAGGGCTTCCGTCTCCGGCGAAAGATTCTGAATCGAAGCTTCAATCCGCGCGCGGATCGCGTCGGTTTCCAGTTCCCGCCCGGCCTGCTCATCCGTAAAGCGGAACGGTTCGCTGTTTCCGGCCACATAGGTTACGGTCGCATCCACGCTGTCGCAGTCGATTTCAGCCTTGATTGCGCTTAAAAATGCGTCCACCGCGGCCATATCATAGGTCAAAACAGGCTTTTCCGCCCGCCCGTCGCCGCGCAGGGACAGCATCGCCAGATAGCGCGTGAGCATGCTGCCGCCGCGGCCAATCTGCCAGAGCGGATCGAGCGTCGCCGCCACATCCACCGACAGCGATACCGCCGCGCCATCCAGCGTATAGGTTTTTTCGTTCCATGTCAGCGTGTAGCGCCATGCGGAAACCGCGTCATCCGTCAGCATGGCCAGCGCCGCTGCGCCCTCTTGCGCCGTCAGCCCACCCAGCGCATAGCCGGAAACGGTCGTTCCGGGCAAAAACGTGTCGGTATACGGCGCGGTCTGCGCATAGAGGAACAGCGTGCATGAACCGATCAGCACCGCAATCAGAAAGACAATCAGCGACACAACGCCCGCCGCGCTGATTCCCTTTTTGCGTTTTTTGCTCTTTTTCGGTTTCTTCGGCGGCCTCTGTTTTGGCAGCATGCCGGTTTGCGGCGGCGTATAGCCCGCCTGCGTCATCGTCGGCAACTCGATCACCTCGCTCTTGCTTCTATATTATGCGTGTCCGTGTAGTTTCATTTCAAAGATCGATTCGATCCATCAGCTTTTGCACGTCCGCTTCCATCGTCGTCCATCGGTCAAGCCCTTCGCCGATTCGGCTCTGGCGCACCTGCGGGCCGTGGAAATCGCTGCCGCCCGTTACCAGCAGCCCCTCCCGTTCGGCCAGATGCTTGAGGAACGGCAGACTGTTGTTCGCCGCGCTGGGATGATAGACCTCGACACCCGCAAGCCCCTGCCCACGCCACTCGTGCACCAGCGATTCAAGCGCCATTTCGCCCATTTTCAGCTCCATCGGATGCGCCAGCACGGCCACGCCGCCCGCGCCCGCAATCAGCTTCGCCGCTTCCGCAACTTTGACCTCTGTCTTGGGCACATAGCCGCATCGGCCCGGCACCAGATATTTGTCAAACGCGTTGCTGACGGAGTTAGCATAGCCCGCCTCCACCAGCGCGCGCGCCACATGCGGTCTCGCCACAACGCCGCGCGCCAGCTTCATCACGCGATCCAGCGAAATCTCCGCGCCGTTTTCGCAAAGCTGACGCACCATCTTCGCCGCGCGCTCCTGCCGCTCCAGCGTGCGCATGCGGCAAAATTCCAGCATCCGCGCGTCATAGGGATCAAAACCATAGCCAAGGATGTGGATTTCCTTCTGTGCGCCGCAGCTCAATTCCACGCCGGGAATCAGCGTCACGCCGCAATCCCGCGCCGCGTCCTGCGCGCGCGAAAGGCCCTCCAAGCTGTCATGGTCCGTCAGGGCCAGATGGGTAAAGCCCAGCTCCGCCGCCAGTGCAACCAGCTCGCCGGGTTCCAGCGTGCCGTCCGACGCGGTGGAATGAAGATGCAAATCCGCTTTCATGTCGTTTCCTCCCATGGCTGTGCCTTTCCATGTCGCGCAAGGCTTTCGCGCGATAGGGAAAAGCAGACGCCGCGCCTGTTCCGGCACGGCGTCCGCCTGTCTGTTAAATCTGTTCCGGTTCCTTGAGCACATGTTCTTCCTGCTTAGGCGGGCAGGGCTCGCCCTTGAGGAAGGCCACGAACTCTGCACGGTCGATGGTCTCCTTTTCGACCAGCAGGTCGGCAAGGCCGTCGAGCTGGGCGCGATGCTCCTTGAGGATCGCCGTCGCGCGGGAGAGCGCATCGTTCATCTTGCGCTGCACCTCCGCGTCGATGCGTGCGGCAACGTCCTCGCTGTATGTGCGGCTCTGCTGGCCGTAATCGCGTGCAAGGAAAACCTCGTCGTGGTCGCCGCCGAGATAAATCGGCCCCATGTCGTCGCTCATGCCATACTGCGTCACCATGCGGCGGCAGATATCGGTCGCGCGCTGCAAATCGCTGCTCGCGCCGGTGGACATCTGCCCCATGACCAGCGTTTCCGCCGCATAGCCGCCCAACGCCATCGCCACAAAATCCAGCAGCTGGGCGCGCGTGGTGAAGTCGCTCTCCTTATCCGGCAGCAGCAGCGTGTGGCCGCCGCTTCCGCCGCGCGGCATGATCGTCACCAGATGCACGTCGTCGCAGCCGTCCAGCAGCTCGCCGACAATCGCGTGCCCCGCTTCGTGGCAGGCGACAAGACGCTTGTCCTCGTCGCTGACGATGTGGCTCTTTTTCTCCGGGCCCATCTGCACGCGCTCAATCGCGTCATTCAGATGGCGCATGGTGATTTTGTCCTTGCCCTCGCGCGCGCAGAGAATCGCCGCTTCGTTCATAATGTTTTCGAGGTCTGCGCCTGCGAAATACGGCGTGCGCTTGGCGATGTTCGCCAAATCCACGTCATCTGCCAGCGGCTTTTCCTTCGCATGCACGCGCAGAATCGCTTCGCGACCGCGCACATCGGGATAGCCGACAGTGATCTGGCGGTCAAAGCGGCCGGGGCGCAGCAGCGCCGGGTCGAGAATATCCTTGCGGTTCGTCGCCGCCAGCACGATGACGCCCTCGTTCACCGCGAAACCGTCCATTTCGACAAGCAGCTGGTTAAGCGTCTGCTCGCGCTCGTCATGACCGCCGCCCATGCCTGCGCCGCGCCTGCGGCCAACCGCATCAATTTCATCGATAAAGACGATGCACGGTGCATGCTTCTTGGCCTGATCGAACAGATCTCGCACACGGCTCGCGCCCACGCCGACAAACATTTCCACAAAGTCCGAACCGGAGATGGACATGAACGGCACGCCTGCTTCACCCGCGACGGCCTTCGCCAGCAGCGTTTTACCCGTGCCGGGCGGGCCGACGAGCAGCACGCCCTTGGGAATGCGCGCGCCGACGGCCGTGAACCTGCGCGGGTTCTTGAGGAACTCGACCAGCTCCTGCATTTCTTCCTTTTCCTCGACCGCGCCCGCAACGTCCGCAAAGGTCACGCGGTTGCCGTCCGGCTCGAACACGCGCGCCGGACTGTGGCCAAAGGTCATCATCTTACCGCCACCGCCGCCCTGCTGGCGCATCATCATCATCCAGAACGCCATCAGGCCGACCATCATGATGATATACGGCAGCATTTCCAGCAGCCAGGGCGTGGCCGGCTGCGGCAGATAGCTCAAATCAAAGCCGAGGTCGATTTCCGTGATTTCATCCGCCGTCGTGCCCGCCTTGCGCGCGGCCAGCTGACGGCAGGTCTCCACAAATGTGTCCCGCGAAATGATCGCGCTGAAATCGTAGGCCGAGCTTGAAAATGCGCTCAGCGGAATCGTGCTGGCCTTCATGTGCGCATAGGCCACGTCGTCCTCCAGCGCAACCGCGTCGATCACCCCGCTGTCGATGTATTCAAACAGCTTGGCCGCCTCGATCCGCTCCCCGCGCTGGCTGCTGAACGAAGACGAGAACAGCTGCGCGGCAATCAGCACGCCGAGGATAATCAGCGCATAAATCGGAAAGCCCTTATATGATTTTTTCAATGGGAACCTCCAGTTGACGCGGCCTGCGCCGCGGCGAAAAGAATTTTATTCGTAGATTTCCGGACGAAGCACGCCGATATCCGGCAGGTTGCGATACTTTTCGGCGTAGTCAAGGCCATAGCCGACGACGAACTCATCCGGAATGGTGAAGCCGAAATAATCCACATGCAGCGGCACACGGCGGCGCTCCGGCTTATCCAGCAGCGTGGCGATATGCAGCGATGCCGCGCCGCGGCTGAGCAGATTCTCCTTGAGGAAGGAAAGCGTCATGCCGGAATCGACGATATCCTCAATAATCAGCACGTCCTTGCCGTTGATCGGTTTATCGAGGTCCTTGAGGATGCGCACCACGCCGGAAGACTTGGTCGCGCTGCCATAGCTAGAAATCGCCATGAAATCCATCGTCATCGGCAGATCGATTTCACGAACCAGATCGACGAAAAACACCACCGCGCCCTTGAGGATGCAGATGACCGTCAAATCCTTGCCTTCAAAATCGCGGGTGATTTCCGCGCCCATTTCCTTCACGCGCTTAGCGATCTGGTCGCGCGTAATCAGCAGTTCGTCCTTCAAATCGGCATACGTTTTTCTTTGCTCACTCATGCTTTTGTTCCCCCTGATTCTTTCAATGTTGTTTGAGCCGCCGAGCGGAAATCGCCATCGAACCGGCTGATCACTTCAACCAGCACGCGCGCGCCGCCCGCACCGCGGCATATCTCAGCCGGACGAACGCCCGGCATCCATAGCACTGTGTCTCCCCGCTTGAGCACGGGCACACTTTTTCGCAGCGCGTGCTCCACGTTTTCCAGCAGTTTTTTCATCCGAACGGGATGCTTCTGCCCGAACGGCGTCATCACGTCGCCGCTCTGCCACGGCAAAAGCGCCGCGCCTTGCAGCAGGCTTTCGTCCATCGCCTGACTGCGCACGCCGTCGCCCGTCTCGCCCGCTTCGGCTCTGCGAATGCACACCGTGCCGAACGGCGTTTCGGTTTCGCCCCACGGGTTAAGCATCGTCGGCGCAACCGTTTCTTCCCTGCGGAGAATGGCGACATAGCCCACGCCGATTTCCGCCCGCGCGCCGTCCGTCAAATTGACCACGCCGCCCGTCGGCAGCAGCTCCAGCAGCCGCGAAACTACCTGCGCGTTCTGCGTCGGCACGCCCGCCGTCTCGATCAGCCGGACAAGCGCGCGCCCCGCCAGCGCCGGATGAAGCCCTGCCAGCTTGGCTTTCGGCAAAGCCGCGCCATTCACCAGCATGAGCGGCCGATTCAGCCCCAGTTCGCAAAGCCGCGAAGAAAAAAAATCCTCATCCCGCCCGGCCGACGAAGCCAGCCGCGCCAGCGCCGCCCGTGCGCCGGGATACGCCGTTTCCAGCGCAGGAAGCGCCAGATGACGGATACGGTTTCGCGCATAATCCAAGCAGGCGTTGGTCTCGTCCTCGCGCCACGGCTGGCCGATGCTTCGCAGATAATCACGCAACTGTTCCGGCGTGAAGGTCAGCAGCGGACGGATGATATTCCCCCGCCGAGCCCGCATTGCGCAAAGCCCGCGAACGTCGCTGCCCCGCGCCGCATGCAGCAGTACAGTTTCCGCCTGATCCCCCTGATGGTGCGCAAGCGCAATCGCGTCCACGCCGACAGCTTTCGCCGTCTTTTTAAGAAAATCATAGCGAAGCGTCCGCGCCGCGTCCTCAAGCCCGCACTTATGCGCCCTGGCATAGCCCGCCGCGTCCACTTGTTTGCCGTAAAACGGTATCTTCTTTTGTTTGCACAGCGCTTCCACAAAGCGCATATCCTCCACCGAGGCCGCGCCGCGGAGGCCGTGCTCCACATGTGCGCAGGAGATTTGAAGCGGAAACGTCGTCCGAATTTCATCGAAAAGGCACAGCAGCGCCGTCGAATCCGCGCCGCCGCTCACCGCAACCAGCACGTGATCTCCGGGCGAAACCCCGCACGCCGCTTTCAGGCCGCTGACAAACGTTTCCCGCATGCTCATACTCCTATCTACACAGTTTCTATTGTACCCTCTAACTGCGAAATTGGCAAGGCTTACGGGCAAAAAAAGCGGTGGGATTCGCTGTAAAACAGAAACGCCGACGCGGAGGGGGAGCCGCGTCGGCAGAGGTGCGAATATAAAATTTACTTAGTTGTTGAGCCAGCTTGTATCTTCCGCTGCGTCTGAATATTGATAGCTGTACCCGTTTTCAGATGCCCAAAGCGCGGCATAAGACCCTTGTTCGACCTGCAAAGTGATTGTTTCCTTATCAAATGCGTTATCTCCGATTTCTGTCACAGAAGACGGGATTGATAAAGAAGCCAAATTGGGGCAATTCTTAAAAGCTTCTTCTTCAATTTCGCTCAAATTTCCGTCATCCGCTATTACGACTTGTTCCAACTTGGAACAACCTTCAAAAGCACCTTTTCCTATTTTCTCCAGCGTTTTAGGAATGATCACATTTTCCACGTCTTTGTTTGCTTCAAATGCTTTTTCTCCGATGCTCTTTACCCCTTCACTTATTTCGACTTTTTGTACTTTGTAATCTAAACCTTCGGAAAAAGCAAAATCTTCAATTTTTTCCAGTTTGTTCGGAGTTGCAAAAGTATTGCTCGTTACGTTTTTGCCATACTTCGAACGTATTTCATATTGTGCAAAATTGCTTTCTTGGAATGCAGCCCTTTCCATATTTGTTACTTCGCTTATTTTAGGCATATACAAATATATTTTACCAATTTCGCCAAACCCTCCACCTCTCTTTCCAGCATTGTAGAACGCACTTTCTCCAATCTTTTTTACGTTTCCATCAATCACAATTTCCGTAAAAGAATATCTAAAAACATATACTTTCAAGTTTTCAAACGCGCTTTTTCCTATTTCTTTGGCGATAATTACATTTACCTCTCCATCATTAACACCATGAAGACGTATATCTCCTTTATGCTCACTGCCATCTCTCAACAAAACATTTTCAAAAGCTCCTTCGTCAATAACCAAATTTTTATTTCCGATTGTAAAATAATCATGAAATTCAAATGTACAGTTGCTGAAAGCATATTTTCCCACACTTTTCAGATTTCCGCTAAGGAACTGCTTTTTCATGGTCATTTTCCCTGCATTCGCAAAGGCATAATCCCCTATTTCCTCAACGCTTTCGGGAATAAGCGAATCCAGATAGATTTCACTCATATTTTCGCATCCATAGAATGCGTAATCGCCTATTTTAATTATTCCATTCGGTATTTCTTTCAGTTTTCCGCAGGTCGGCCATGCAACAAGCATCTTTTCTTTTTTATTATACAACGCGCCATCAATCGTTGTATAAATTTCATTTCCTGGTTCAACCGAAAATTGCGATAAGAAACTGTTTGCAAACGCGCCAACACCTATTTGCTGAACATTTTTAGGAATATTAACGCTCGATATCGGGGCATTCATAAAAGCCTTTTCACCAATCGATACAATCCCGTTAGGAATCGTTACGCTATATGTCGTTACGCTGTATATTGATCCGCCTTTTTCGCGGCTTTCCTTTGAAAAAGCCTCCGCTTCAATTCCTGTCACATTATATCCGTCTATCAAATTCGGAATGTAAATATTCTCTTTGTTGTTATCCCAATCAAATTTTGTTATAGTAACCGTTCCGTTTCCCTTTATCTTATAGGTGTATAGTCCGCTCGTTCTGATTTCGTCTGCCCAAGCCATATTCAAGCTTAAAATGAAAACTACGCTGAATAGCAAACCAATGATCTTCTTCATTTTTTTCTCTCCCTTTCTTTCATGTACACGTTGCCGTTTCCCTTATTGTAAAGAAGTTTGATGCCAAGCTTTTTATCCTTGCATTTGTTACTAAACCATCTTCCCAACTCTCTCCTGTCATGTGCTGTCTCTTTCTCCCACTCAATTCCTTGAAACAAACTTTTCAATGTAAATGTTGCTCCCACTTCCAATTTGCTTACCTTTTCTAACGCTCTGTTTACCCACTCCTCATAGTTCATTTGCATTTTCCTCCATCGTTCTGTTATTCTTTTCCTTGATTATATTATTCTATTAGGTTATTGTCAAGTCACTTTAGGATTTTTACATTATTCCGTTAGGTTGTTAAACTGTTCATCAAAAAGGGGTGATGAGCATGCTTCCCAATCTGAAACTGCTCCGCAAGGAATACCACGTCAGCCAGCAGGCGCTCGCCGACGCGATTCAAGTCAGCCAGCCCTCCATCAACAAATATGAAAACCACAACATTGAACCGGAAATCGCAGTGCTCAAGCGCATGGCCGATTATTTCAATACTTCCATTGATTTCATCGTTGGTCATACGAATGACCGACGGCGTATCGAGCATACGGAAGTCTATCGTCTAAACGCCTACGAAGCGGATATCATGAATCGCTTCCGTTCGCTCACTTCCAAAGAACAGCGATGTATTGACCTCACCATTCAAACCTTCTTGGAAAAATAAAAAGAGCGAACGCATTTTCCTGTGCGTTTGCTCTTTTTATGCAGTTTTAGACTTATATTATGCTCAAGTTAATCATTTTTAGTAGAAAAGATCTTTTTATGCCCTTTTCGCGCTTTCCTTATCAGCTCTCCATCGGCATCATCACAGCGCCCTCCGGGCGAACCATCAGCGCGGTGCAGCTTCCGGGACCGAAGGCGTCTTCCATCAGCTTTTTGTAATCAGCCAGGCGCTCCAGCGGCACGTAAGCCTGAATCGTTCCGGCAAAGCCACCGCCGTGGACGCGCTGCGCGCCGTCGCCATGCAGGAAACGGCGGCTGAGCTCAATACCCATCGCCATCTGTTCCTCCGTCGGGCGGGCGTAGACGTTTTGCAGGAGTTTCCAGCTGCTGTCGCCGCTGCGCTTCACCGCGTCAAAGAACGCGGGCAGATCGCCGCCGCGAATCGCCGCCGCCTGTTCGAGCACGCGGGCGTTCTCGTCGTAATAATGCAGCGCACGCAGAACGGCGCGGTCGCCGCAGGCGCGGCGCAGCTCGCCGATGTGGCTTTCCACCGTCTCCGGTTCGACTTCGCGCAGCACGTGCTTGCCAAAGTGCGCCGCGACGGCCTCCATCTCCTTGCGAATCGCCGCATAATCGTCGGTCAGGTCGCCGTGGTCGCCGCCCGTGTTGACGACGCAGAGCGCATAGCCCTTCGCCGCAAAGTCACAGGCAATCGCTTCCACCTTTGCGTCCTTCTCCTTGAAATCGATCGTCACCATGCCGCCCACGGAGGAAGCCATCTGATCCATCAGGCCGCAGGGCTTGCCGAAATAGACGTTCTCCACCTTCTGCGCGATGACGGCGCGGGTCTTCGCATCCACGACGAAGCCGTTGTACAGCCCGTCGAGAATTGCCGCAATCAGCACTTCAAACGCCGCCGAGGAGGACAGGCCGCTGCCCCGCAGCACCGAGCTGGAAATCGTCGCGCGGAAGCCGCCGATCTTGTAGCCCATTTTCTGCATGATCCCCGCCGTGCCGCGAATCAGCGCCAGCGTCGTGCCGAAATCCTTCTCGCGGATTTCGAGCTTATCCAGCCCCACCGTGATCGGCGCAAAGCCCTCGCTGTCCACCACGATGGTGTTGTCGTCCGTCTTGCTCACGCATGCGATCGTGTCCAGATCGACCGCCGCCGCCAGCACGCGGCCATTGTTATGGTCGGTGTGGTTGCCGCCGATTTCCGTGCGCCCCGGTGCGGAGAAGAAGCAAAGCCCGCCCTTTTGCGCGCCGAATCGCTTTTCAAACCGCTCCACCAGCTTGCCGTAACGCGCCTTTTGCAGCGCCAGCACGCCTTCTCCCGCGCCGTAAAGCGTCGCCACGCGGTCGGCAAACGCCTTGGAATCCTGATACGAAGCCCATTGCTCGTTCATCTGTCGTTCCTCCATCTCATCCGCGCCCTGCGGATGGTTTCTGCTGCTTCTATTATTGCCGTTTTTTGTTGCTTTGTCAAGTGCGGGGTTTGCCCCCGGCGCAATTCCATGCTATACTGTCGTTATCGATATGATTTAGGAGGCTTCCATGCTCATCTTTCTTCTTCGCCACGGCCTGACGGATTGGAACGTCGCCCACCGCTGTCAGGGCTCGGCCGATATTCCGCTCAATGCGGACGGCCTCGCACAGGCTGAAACGCTTGCCGCTGCCTGCAAAGGTCTCGGCTTTGAGCGCGTGTACCACAGCCCTCTTGTCCGCGCGGCGGTGACAGCCGAAAAGGTTGCAAACGCCTGTCATGCACCGCTGATCCCCTGCGCCGACCTTCAGGAAATGCTGCTCGGCGCTTTTCAGGGGCTGACCCGCGCAGAAGCCGCCGCGGCTTATCCGGACATCGCGCCCGGCTATTTTTCCGGCGAGCTGGATATCACCCCGCCCGGCGGCGAAAGCATGGCCGACGTACAGCGCCGCGCCCTTGCCGCGCTCCATTTCTGCGAGCAGGACGCGGCGGACTGCTCGCGCATCGCGCTGGTTTCCCACGGCGCGCTGATTAAGACGCTGGTCTGCGTCATTCTCGGTGCGCCACTGAGCTGCTTCCGCCGCTTTGACATCAGCAACTGCTCCATCACCGTCGTCGAAAGCGCCAACGGCGTCCGCCGTCTGGTAACGCTCAATGATATGAGTCCCTTTGGCAATTGCTACGCAGATATGTCCGCAACGCGGCTGATGATCTGACGTTTCGTTCATCTTGTGAACTTTTTTCGCCAAACCGCTTGACAATTTCCGTCAGGCGGTTTATGATGATGCACGTTGTTCACTTTGTGAACTTTTGAAGGAGGAATCCGCATGCCGTATATTCCCACCACGGGCGACCGCCTACTCGCCGCGTGGCTCTCCCTCACCTCGACGCTTTGGAACAAGCGGCTCGTCTCCACCTTGACGTATAACGAAGCGCATGTGCTCGGCATCCTGCTTCGTGCGGAGGACACGGGCCGCGCCTGCACCGCGACGACGCTCATCGCCGAAACGCGCCTGCTGAAAAGCCAGATGAACAAAGTGCTGACCACGCTGGAAGACAAGGGCTTTCTCCTCCGCACGCGCAGCAAGGAGGACAGGCGCGTGATTCTCATTCATCTGACCGACACAGGCCGAACAGCCTATCTGGCCGAGCATGAACATATCGCAGCCATCCTCGATCAGCTCATTGAAACCCTGGGTGAAGACAAGGCGCGCGAACTGACCAACGGCATCAACGAAGCCGTTTCCGCGCTGGAACATCTCGTTTAACGAAAGGACTTTTGATTTATGATTCGCATCATCACCGATTCCGCCGCCGATTTCACGCAGGAGGAATTGCAAACGCTCTGTGTTTGCTGCGTACCGATGACCATCGCTTTCGGCGACGATATTTATACCGACGGCGTGGATTTGCCGCAGGAAATCTTCTGGCAGCGCATGGAAGCCGGACAGACGCCCAAGACCTCCCAGCCCTCGCCGGACGCTTTTCTGCGCGAGTTTGAAGCCGCGAAAGCCGCAGGCGACAGCGTGCTTTGCGTGCTGATCTCCTCTGCGCTGTCCGGCACGCTGCAAAGCGCGCTGATTGCCGCGGGTTTGACCGAAGGGCTGGATATCGCGCTGGTGGATTCCCTCTCCGCGACGGTCGGCGAGCGTCTGCTGGTGCAGGAAGCCTGCCGCATGCGCGACGCGGGCGGCAAAACCGCGCAGGAAATCGCCGAAGCGCTTCGCCTGTTCGTGCCGCGCGTGCGCATATTCGCCTGTCTGGATACGCTGGAATATCTGGCGCGCGGCGGGCGCATTCCTAAGGCCGTCGCAGGTGTGGGCATGCTGATGAAGCTCAAGCCGCTCGTCACCGTCAGCCCGGAGGGGCTTGTCGCCATGGCGGGCAAAGCGATTGGCCGCCACCGCGCGGGCGACGCGCTGATGAAGCTGATGGAAGGCAGCCCCATCGACCCGCGCTATCCGCTGATTCCGCTTTATACGGGCGGGCGCGAAAACTGCATCGCGTTCCTCCGCCAGACCGCGCAGGCGGGCTATGCCTGCGCGATTGAGGACGCGGTTTCCATCGGCCCGACGATTGGCACGCACGTCGGCCCCGGCGCGTTCGGCGTGGCGTATATTGCAGTCGAATAACGCCTCATTTCTCTGTTCAAAGCCTTATAAAATGGAGGAGCCGCGGATTGCAGCTCCTCCTTGATTTTTATCCTTTTTTTTCGATGACTTTCAGGTGCTTCATGACCATTTGCGCGACCACGCCGGTCAGCACGCCCGTCACCACGCCGGAAACCATCAGCACCGGCAGATAGGTGACGATGAGCTGCGGCGTATTGAGCATGACCACCGCCATGAGAATCTGACCGATATTGAAGCAGACCGCGCCGAGCGCGCTCACGCCGATGACGCTCACGCCCTTGATGCGGCTGAGCACGATCATCGCCAGCAGCGACAGCGCGCCGCCCGCCAGCGAATAAAACATCGCCTGCATGTTGGTGTAGATGAGCCAGCTCATCAGCGCCTTGAGCAGCATCAGCACAATGGATTGCTTGATGCCCAGCATATACAGCGCATAAATCAGCACCGAGTTCGCCAGACCGAGCTTAATGCCGGGAATCGCCGCCGTCAGCGGAAATTGGCGCTCGATCAGCCCCAGAACGAGCATCAGGCTGGTCAGCAGTCCGGAGACGGCCACTCGCTGAGCGCTCTTGTTTCGCATGACATTTCCTTCTTTCCTGATTGCCTTTATTCGTCGGCCGGCACCATTTCAATCGTCACCTGGTTGGGCAGGCAGATGATATAGGTGCTCAAAATGCGATCCTTATAGGTATTCACATTGACCTCGCCTTCACCGATGCAGTCCTGATTTTCGCAGGTGGAGGACTCCATGACGACGTATTCAGGCGTGATATGAATCTTGTTGATATCGCCGTTATCTTGCTTGATCGTGATGATCTTGTCGCGATCCATCGGGATCGGGTCGCCGTACTGCCGCCCCGCCACGGTGATGACGACATAGCCGCGCACCTTATCGGTCTGCTGGGGCATCATCGGGCCGACCATGTTCGCGCTCTGCGGCTCGGCCGTCACCTCCGGCGCTTCCGTCACGTCCGGCGTGGCGGTCACCTCAGGGGCTTCCGTCGTCTCCGGCTCGGCCGTCACTTCCGGCACGGGCGTTTCGTCGAGGTATTCAATCGCGTCCGGTGCGAGCGTCACATCCGCCGTCTTGGTGGAAAGGTCGGTCTTGGGCATCAGCTTCGAGCCCGCAAACAGCACGACGGCCGCCAGCAGCACCACGACGATGATGACGATATCCTTCTTTTTCGGCATGGATTATTCCTCCGCGGCCGCATTGCCGCCGTCCAGCTCCAATTCAACCTCGTTGGTGCCGTTGCTCCACAGGCGTTCGAGCTGATAGTATTCGCGATCCTGCTCATGGAAGATGTGAATCATCACGTCGCCGTAATCGAGGATGCACCAATGCCCTTCGTTCACGCCCTCGCGGCGGCGGGCAAACAGGTCGAGCTTGGCCAGCTCCTCCTCGACGTGCTCCGCCAGCGCCTTGACCTGCGGCACGGAGCGGCCGGTCGCGATCACCATATAATCGGTGATGACCGTCATTTCGTCCACCTTGAGCACCACAATATCCTTGCCGCGCTTCGCGTCCAGCGCCTTAGCCGCAGCCAGCGCAATCGCTTTCTGATCCATGTTGTTTCCTCCTTCAAAATATGAACAAATGCGTATTCCGCAAGTTGTCTTTCTTAAACCAGCCCTGGTTCATATTCGGCCAATGCAGCCATGGTATCCGGGTGCAGGGGCTTTCCCTGCTCGCGCACATGGTCAAGGCTCATCAGCAGCGCCATGTGCATCGCCTCATCCAGATCGGTCATACAGAGTTTTCGAAGCGCCTCCAGCCCCGGATAAGGCTTGCGGTTCGGCTCAATCATATCGGCGAGATAGACGATTTTTTCGAGCTTCGTCATGTTTGCGTGGCCGGTCGTATGCCAGCGGATCGCACCGAGCACCTCCGGGTCATGCACGTCGTACACGTCCTGCGCGATGTGCATCCCGGCCACGGCGTGCATGAGCGCCTTGGATTCCTTCATCACCGGGTCAAGCTTCTCATCCTTCGCCGCTTTCACCATCTGCCCAAGCGGCAGGCACTTGGCGCAGTCGTGCAGCAGCCCGGCCAGCGCGGCTTTATCCTCATCTGCGCCGAACTGCTTCGCCATTTCGCGCGCCGTCTGCTCCACGCCGAGCGTATGCGCATAGCGCGCTGCATCCAGCTCTTTTTTGAGCCTGTACTCCATTTTTTCGCGTTTCATCGATTCAACTCCATGCCTACTTTCGCCCCATAAAGGCCGCGTTCGTGAATATAATCCGCCACGGCCTGCGGCACAAACCGCTCAAAGGGCAATCCCTTTTGTATCCATTCGCGAATCTGCGTCGAGGAGATATCCATCTTCCGCGCGTCAAGGAAGTCAATCTGCGCGCCGCGGCTCGTCCAAAGCCCGGCCAGGCGGATGACCTCCTCCCGCGTTTCTCCCTCCCGCATCATCACCAGAAATTTGCATCGCTCGATGACCGTCTCCACGCGCCGCCATGTGCCCAGCGCGCGCAGCGTATCCGCGCCGATGAGATAGGTCAGCGTGCAGTCCGGCCTTTTCCGTTTCAGCGCGGCCAGCGTATCGACGGTGTAAATCACGCCGTTGCGGTCGATCTCCTCACGGCAGACCGACATGCCGGCTTCATGTTCCACGGCCAGCTCCACCATGCGCAGGCGGTCGAACTTGTCGGCCAAGCCCTCTTTCTTGTGCGGCGGGTTGCCCGTCGGCAGAAAAAGTACATGCTCCACCTTCCCGCTTTTAAGCGCGGCGCGGGCGAGCGCGACGTGTCCGCAATGGACGGGGTTGAAGCTGCCGCCCATCAATCCGATTTCCGGCATGCAAGCCCCTCCCTTCGCATTTTCGGCGCATGATGTTTTATTATATCAAATTCCGCGCGCGCGGAAAAGAGGAAACCGCATACATTTTGAAAAAAGCGCAAAATCTAAAGCCGATTCCAAGCTTTTCCGGGAGGAATTTCAGGTATGACAGGCCCTTTCGACAGCAAAAACCGCGTTGCAACCGCGCTGGATCGTCTGGCGCTCCGCCTTTTGCTGTTTTTTCTGAGCGTCGGTTATTTCTTCATGCTCTGGCACAGCGGCGCGCTCAGCCTGCTGGCCGGAAGCGCCCTGTTTGCTCTGGCCATGCTCACGCTGCTTTTATTGGAGCGGCGGACACTGACACGGCGCGATCATGCGCTTCGCGTGCGCGTCGGCGGCGCCATCGCGCTGGAAGAATTGATGCTTCTGCCCGCCGTCGAAGCTGAAAAACGCGTCTGCCTGCTGCTGGCGCAGACGCTTGGCGGCACGGCGCAGGATTCGATTCTAACCTATGCGGGCAGAACCTATCTCGTCCGCTGCGCCCAAACCCTGCCCGGTTCGGCCGCCGGGGAAGGCGACGTGCTCTCCGCGCACCGCGCCAAGACAACTTCCGGCGCAGAATTGTGCATTTTAGCCGGAACAGGCGGCTTTTCCCCTGCCGCCCAACGCGCCGCCGAGTGGATGGAACCGCCGATCCGCCTGATTGCAGGCCGTCAGCTGGCGCTGCTTTTCGGCCAGCAGCACCCCGCCACCGATGCGGAAATTGCCCGCCGCGCGCGCCGACAGCGCACGCCGTTTTCCCGCGGACGCATCCGCGCGCTGGCGCTTTCGCCGAACAAACAGGGGCGCTATCTGCTCGTCGCGTTTCTGCTGATGATGCTCTACCTGCTGCTCCATTCAACGCTTTCGCTCGTCTTTGCGCTGGTTTCGTTCGTGCTCTCGATACTCTGCGCGCGGGAAAATCAAAAGGCGTTCCGATTATAATTCTATAATTCGCCGTAAATCCGCCGCATCTCGTCGGTAAAGCCGCCGTCCGCCGTATGCGTCACGAGCATCGGCAGCAGATGCAGCCCCGGCCTGCCGCCCTTTTTGCCCTCAACAAGCACGAGCTTCGGCGCGCTTTCCGGCCGGGAGACAATGAAGCGCACGCGTTTCGGCTCAACCTTTGCCCCGCGCATCGCGTCGCAAAGTTCCAGCAGTCTCGGCGCAGGAAAAACGGCACACAGCCGCCCGCCGTTTTGCAGCACGCGCGCGCACGCCGCCATCCAATCCGTCAGCCCACAATCCAAATCGCTTCGCGAAATCGCGCGGGTCATCTCCGGACTGACCAGCCCCGCGCCCAGCGCCGCATACGGCGGATTGGTCACGACGAGCTGCACGGTTTCGTGTCCGATGACGGCGCTGGCCTTGCGGCAGTCGGCGCAATGCACGCGAATCCGTCCTTCGAGCTCGTTGAGCGCAACGCTTCTTCGCGCCATGTCCGCCACATCCGGCTGCACTTCAAACGCGTCAAACGTCGTCTCCTCCGCCCGCGCGCTGAGCAGCAGCGGCAGAACGCCCGTCCCCGTGCCCATGTCGCAGACGCGTTCGCCCCGCTTCACCGCCGCAAAATCCGCCAGCAGCACCGCGTCCGTGCCGAAGCGGAAGCCGCTTTCCCGCTGGATGATGCGCAGACCGCCGCGCTGCAAATCGTCGATGCGCTCGCCGGGCTTCACTTCCACGTTCACAGCGCTTCCATCAGCGCGGTCAGCTGTTGGGCAAACCGGCCGATATGCAGGCCGTCCACCAGACGGTGGTTGACCTCCACGGCGATATGCAGCACGACGCGCTCATCCTTCTTCACATATTGGCCCCAGACGACGCGCGGCACGCTGTCATCCCTGTCAAAATCACGCGGATTGGTCAGCCCGGTGATATCCACCCACGGCAGGCAGGAGATGAACAGCAGATCGCTCGTCTCCTCCGCCGCTTTCATGAACACATGCTGGCTGTCGCGGCGCTTCGCCGCTTCCGCGCAGAATGCCGCCATATTGTCCACAAACGGCACGTTGACGCAGTAATACTGCTCCTCGCCCCTGCGCAGTTCGGTCAGGCTCGGCGTGCGCCCATCGATTTCGTAAATCACGCCGTCCTTCACCACCATACGGAACATCCGTACCTGATTCATCGCCTTGGTGACCAGATAACTCATCGCGTGATAAAACGACAGGCCGTTTGCATGGGTATAGGCGTAAAGTTTCGTCACGTCCTGCTCGAACGTCACGGAATAAAACGGATTGGACGCGCCTGAAAAGAACGCGAACGCGTCTTTGCGCGGATAAGTTGACATGTCGATGGGTTTCATCTTTTTCTCTCCATAGTCTTCTTGCATCGCTAAGCTCCTTCAGTCAGCTTCGCTGACAGCTCCCTCTAAGAGGGAGCCTTCTTGGCTTGTTGTCTAGCATACAAAACGATTCTTAATGGAACAACATTCCATTTGCAGCGGTCAGTTATATCAAATGCCTCCCTCCTTGAGGGAGGTGGATGCCGAAGGCAGCCGGAAGGAGTTTCATTATATCAAAAACCGCGGGCCGATTGCAACCAGCCCGCGGAAAAAGGATTTATTGTGCGCCGAACGGCGTGACATAATCGCCGGAGACATAGCCCGTGTATCCGCCCCACTGCACATAGAGGAAGCCGTTCTCCCCTTCGCCCAGCACGTTCAGCACCATGCCGTAGGGCAGCACGTAGAGCACGTCGCTGTCTGCACTCGGCCTTGCGCGCAGGTTCAAGCCGTTGTCGCTTTCCACAACAACACGGTAACCGCCTGTGCTGGGCGCGGGCGTGGCCGTCGGCACAGTCGTCGCGGCGGATTCCGCATCAAAGCTGATGTAATCCGCGCTGACATAGCCGCTGAGCGTGCCGATGCGCACGGGATAGAACCCGCTGACGCGCTCGCCCGTTACCGTCACCTGCACGCCATACCCTAACGTCGCCAGAACGTTGGCATACTGCGAGGAATCCGCGCGCAGATTCAGGCCGCTCGGCGCGGTCACTGTGCCGATGCGCCCCGTGACGGGATGGCTGGCCTCCGGAACCTTCGTCGGTGCAGCGGTCGGCTGCAGCTCATTTACGTCAAAGCTCAAATATTGCGCGCTGGCATAGCCGCTCAATTCCTCATAGCTGACCGCATAAAAGCCGTTCACGCTTTCGCCCGTCACCGTTACGGCCGAGCCATACGGCATGGTCGTCAGCGTGCCGGAGGACGTATCGGGCAGCTGGCGCAGCTTCAGCCCGCCATAAGCCGTAACCGTCGCTTCGCGCTCGCTCTGCGTCGGATTCTGCTCCGGCGTTTGGGTGGGCGCGGGCGTCGGGGTCGGCGTTGCGTTCGGCGCGGGCGTAGCCGTCGCCAGGGCTTCATCCGTCACATAGACATAGCTGCTGCTGACATAGCCCGCCACAGAGCCGAGCAGCACCGGAAGCATGCCGTTGTCGCGCACCTCTCCGGTGACGGTCAGCATCGTTCCCTGCGGCAGCACCATAATCACGCCGGAGGAGGTGTTCGCCCCCGCGCGCAGGTTCAGTCCGCTGGAAGGCAGCACGATCGCCACCTGTGAAGCCGTCTGGCCGCCGCTTCCGTCGTCGCCCGCGTTATCGTCCGCGCCGCCGTCGCCCGCATCATAAACAATGTAGTCGTTCATCACATAGCCGCTCAATGTGCCATACTGCACATACGTCCAGCTGGCGTATCGCTCCAGCACCGTCAGCGTCTGGCCGTGGCGCAGGCGCGAGAGAATCGCGGCGTTCGTCGTCGGCGCGGCGCGCAGGTTGAGCGTCTGACTCTCGTCGGAGAGCGCCACCGTCGCCGTGCCTAGGCTGACCACGCCGGAGGGCGTTTCGTCCACGCCGTCCTCCTGCACGGTCAGGTACGAGGTCATGACATAGCCGGTCAGCGTGCCGTATTGCACGCGGCTCCACTCGCCCTCCCGGCTGAGCAGATTGACCTGCGTGCCGTGCGGCATGCGCGCCAGAATGGAAGAAGCCGTCGTCGGCTGCTGGCGCAGGTTCAGGCTGTCCAGCGGGTTTTTAAGCGTCACCACGGCGGGCTTCGCGTCCGTAATGGGTTCATCGGGCGTTTCCGGCGCGGCGGGCGTGCCGTCGATGCTGCTAAGCAGCGTGCGCGTCATGGTATAGCGCGTGCGCGTCAAGCCGGGATAATAAAATTCGAGAATCTGGTCGTAAGTGAAGCCCTCGTTGGCCATCTGCTGCGCGCCGCGCTGGCTCATGCCTACGCCGTGGCCGAAGCGCCGCGCCGTCAGCTTGTAGCCGCCGACGGCTTCCGTCACGGTCAGCGTCTCGTTTTTCAGCACGTTGATGGACATGGAGCAAAGCCCCTCCACCTGCGAGAAATAATCCAACGTCACCGTCACGTCGCCGTAACCCGAAAGCGTCAGGTTCACCAACACCTTTTTATACACACGGGACGGTTCGGCATACTTCGGTTCGGCCAGCGTCACGCCGTTGATGGCCGTGATCTGCACGCTGTCCGCGCCGACAAGCATCGCCGCTTCCGTGCGCAGCAGCTCGGTCAGCGCGGAAACGCTGGTCGTGCCGTCGCGGTAAAACGTAACCGATTTGGCGATTGATGCGCCGTTGCGCAGGTCGTAGGGGTCGTCTTTCACCTGCAAATAGCTGTATGATCCGCTGCCCCACGCGTTTTTGACCGATTCCGTCTGGCCGCCGTTGGATGCGGTATAATAACTCGCCATGTATTCCCCGTTCACCGTGCCGACGATGTTGCTCGTCTCCTGCACGGCCTGCGCGCATCGCGCATTGCCAGAGGGCGTGCCGTTGTAAACTTGGTCGCTCGTCGTATCCACCACGTCATACGTCGCGGCCTGCGCGCTCATCTTCTTGAGCGCATAGGTTCGGGCGGCGACGGCCTGCGCCTTGAGCGCCTCCAGCGGGAAGGAATTATCCATTTCATACGGCAGAACGCCGAGCATGTAATCTTCCATATACACATGAACGATAATCTGCACATTGCCGCCCTTGGCGATGAACTCGATATCGCCCGGATACAGGCTCGCCGGGTAGCGCGCCTGCGCGATGCGCACACCGTTTTCGCCGCTGGTCTGATGGCGGCGCAGCTTGAAGCGGCTGCCCATCGTCTGCGTCTGACCGTTTGTGGTCATCATCAGCGTGCCGCCGCTGTTGCTCACGCGGATGCTTTGTCCCCGCGCCAACGCGCGGCTCGCATCCCCGCCGACAGAATAGCTGCCCGCGATGCTCACATCCACCGCCGTCAGGCTTGAGATGGAGGAAAGATACACGCGAACCGTGCCGGAAACCGTCGTTCCGCTGACCACGCCGCCGTCCGCCGTGGCAGATGGCAGCAGAAAAAGCGTCAGCAGCAAAGCCAGCAGCAGCGCCGCAAGCCGTTTCGTCTGTACCATTGCCATGAAAAAATCCCTCTTTCGTCGTTTTCGCTGCGTCCATGTCGCAAAAGCGCGAAACACGGAACCAACGGCATTGTATCACATTTTCGCCCGGGTTGACAATCGTTTTCCCGTGGCAATCCCTGTCAGCATGCGGCGCTTGTAGAATTTGCGCGTTTTTGTTATAATAAGTTCATTCTGATCGTTGGAGGTACGACTTACCATGAAAAAAGCCGCCGGTATTCTCTTGCTCGTGCTGCTTGCCGCCGCTTTCGCCCTGCCGGGCAGCGCCGACATGAATAAATACAGCACTGTGTTTATGGATACGTTCGACACCGTGATTTCGCTGATCGGCTACGCGGAAAACCAGGAGACGTTCGACGCGCGCGCTGAGGAAACGCACGCCATGTATCTGCATCTGCACAAGCTCTTTGACACCTACAACAGCTATGCCGACGAGGGCCTTGTCAGCGTGTACGACGTGAACCGGCAAGCCGCAAGCGAGCCGGTGAAAGTCGATCCGATTCTGTTCGGCCTGCTGAACTTCTGCAAGAGCAACTATGAGCTGGTCAAGGGACAGACGAACGTCGCCATGGGCAGCGTGCTTTCCATCTGGCACGATTATCGCGAAGCGGGTCTGGATGATCCGGAGAACGCCAAGCTCCCGCCGATGGAGGATTTGCAGGCCGCCGCGCAGCACACCGACATCAACGACCTGATTCTCGACGCGGACAATCAGACCGTTTATTTTGCCGACCCGGAAATGAAACTGGACGTCGGCGCGGTCGCCAAGGGCTATGCGACGGAGATCGTCGCGCAGATGCTGCTCTCTGGCGACATGCCTTCCTTCATCATCAGCGCGGGCGGCAACGTGCGCATGGGCAATTCCCCGGCAGACGGGCGCGCCAAGTGGGGCGTTGGCATTCAGGATCCGGACGGCGCGGTGCTCGGCCTGAATGACATCGTGGAAACGCTGTATGCCACCGGCTGCTCGGTCGTCACGTCGGGCGACTATCAGCGTTATTATGTGGTGGATGGTCAGCGCTATCATCACCTGATCGACCCGGATACGCTGATGCCGGATACGGCCTTCCGCTCCGTGACCATCATCACGGAGGATTCCGGCTATGCCGACCTGCTCTCCACGGCGGCGTTCCTGATGCCTTATGAAGAAAGCCGCGCGTTCATCGATTCGCTTGACGGCGTGGAAGCCATCTGGCTGTTCCCCGACGGCAGCAAGGAAATGACGAACGGCGCCATGAGCATGGCGAAATCCTGCGGCGCAACCAACAAATAACAAAATGCCCGCGGCTCTGACAGGCCGCGGGTTTTATCGTTTATCCACACGTCAGCTTCAAATTTGGGTTCTCCCTCGCCGCGTCTTCCAGCACGCGCATCAGCCTGGGCAGATAGGCCGCCATCTCGTCGCTGGCGGGCGTGCCGCAGAGCACAAGCTCCGTCGGCTCGGCGATATCCCCCAGCACATCATACAGCGCGTCGAGATTGCCGCCGTAATACCCCGGCAGGTTCAGCCGATAGGCCAAATACACATGCAGCGCCTTGACCGTATGGATATTGGCGATATTCAGTTCCGTTCTTTTCATGTCGTTCACTCCCCATACAGCCAGTTCACGAAGTCTTTCAGTTCTTCGCCGGAAAGAAAGCTGTCGTCTTTGTCCGTCCAGATGACCTCAACCTCGTCGAAGGTTTGATAGTGATCGCCCGTGTAATAAATCAGGCCGTCGTTTGAAAACACAATGCGTTGGCCGTTGCGGTAGCCGCCGTCGAAATCGATGTCGCATTCCGTCCATTTGCGGCCCTTCTGATCCGGCAGGATACCCTCATAGTTGCCGAATCGATCTCCGCCGATGGAACAGCCCTCCGCCACGCTCCACAGGTTGCCCTTTCGGTTGTCCCAGCCAAGGTTCTGCGCTTCGCGCTTGGTGATGTAGTTGCCCGGCAGTTTATCGAAGAAAGTGAGATAGATTGCCACCTCCTCCATGCTATCATACCAGCCGTCTTTGCTGATTTCGTAATTGGCCGCGTCCACGGTGATCGTCTTCGCCAGCGCCGCGGCCGACAGAAGCATCGCCAACGCCAGCAGCACGGCGAATATCCGCTTGATTTTCATTCGTTTCCCCTCCTGTTCAGATGCTTTTCTAATAAATGAACGCAATCCAACTTCCTCAGTCAGCTTCGCTGACAGCTCCCTCAAGGAGGGAGCAATTTTGCATAAACCTCAGCAGTATAAGAATTAAGCCTCCCTCTTTGAGGGACGTTTGAAACGTCGCCGCCTGTGGCGGATTCAGACGAAAAAAACGCCGAAGGTTGGCACGCCATAGGCGTGACGGAAGAAGTTAGCCATCGCTGATATTATATCACAGATATAGAAAAAAACGCAGTCCCCATTCGAACTGCGTTTGATTTTGCAAAAATAAAATCCCAAAGTGCCGCTGTCGTCGTTTTTCACCCACCGCTCGCGGTAGGTCGGTGCCCTGCGGCGCATTTCTGCCGTCCCCTGGCGTACTAAGACGGGGGCATGACATCCACGAACCGACTCGAAGCTCCTGTTATGAAAATGTAGGAGAAAATACAGACGACTGGCGCACACCCCAGGACATCTGATCCGGCGAATATCCTTCGCTGATCTCTGGGATTATTATAGCAGTCTCCCCCGCCGCTGTCAACGCCTTTTTACACCAAACGTGCGTCCTTTTGCGGCGGCCTGTCCGGCTTATGCGCCGGGGTTTTCTTCCTGCGGCTGAGTCTCCGGCGTAGCCGTGCTCTCCGGCGGCGAAACCTCCACCGCACTTTCCTTCCGCTCGACCTTTGCGCCCATCGCTTCCTCAAAGAACGCGGCAGGCACGTAGACGACGTTTTCCAGCGTGGTCAGGCGCGTATCCACCGGAATGAGCAGCCCGTCCTTCTGCCATGTAATCGCGCTGGCCGTGTTGTCACTGACCAGCCATGTGACGGAGATTTTGCTTTCTTCCTTCGTCAGGGCAATGCTTCGGCGGGTCTGCGTCTCCTCGGTCAGCTCCTCGCTTTTCGATTGCCACCCCAGCGCTTCGCCCGTCTCGATGAGCGGCAGGAGCAGCGCGCCGTTTTCCTCGATGGCCGCGTTTTCCGCTTCTTTGCCGTCTATAAACAGCGGTATCGGCACATCCTCCGCCGGTTCGGCGCTCGTCTCCGGGCTGGGTTCTGCGCTTTGCTGCTGGGCAACGTCCGGGCTGGGCGTGGGCTGCGACGAGCCGCCCGATGCGCAGCCCGTCAGCGCACATGCGCCCGCCAGCAGGCCTGCCGCAAGAATGGCTTTGTTTCTGCGTTTCATGATAATTTCCCCCTTTTCAAATTTGGATGACGCATACAGTGTATGCCCTTCCGGAGGAAATCATGCCGACGGTTCAGCCCTTTTTCTGCGCTTCGATGCGTTCCGCCAAATCCGTCAGATACAGCCAGCGTTCTTCGGCTTCATCGAGCGCCTGCTGGGCCGCTTCTCGCTTTTGCGTCAGCTCGGTCAGCTTCACAAAGTCGCTGGCGTTTTGCTCAATCTGGCGATCCAGCGCTTCCAGCTCGCGCTGCAGCTGTTCCATCTTCTGATCGATGGTTTCGTAGTCGCGCTGCTCCTTGTAGCTCATGCGCAGTTCGCGTTCCCTCGTGCGCTTGGGCGCGGCGGCCTGCGCAGGCTGCTTTTCCGCCTTTTCCTCGGCCTCCTGCGCGATGCGCGCATCCAGATAATCGCTGAACGGACAGACATACTGCGTCAGCTTTCCGCCCGCTTCGAAGGCAAACAGCCGCCCGGCCACGCGGTCAAGGAAGTAGCGGTCGTGCGAAACGACCACCACCGCGCCCTTGAACGCAGCGAGATAGTCTTCCAGAATTTCCAGTGTCGCAATGTCCAGATCGTTGGTCGGTTCATCCAGCAGCAGCACGTTCGGCGAAGCCATCAGCAGGCTGGCCAGATAGAGCCGCCGCTTTTCACCGCCGGAAAGCCGCTCCACCGGGGTATACTGCACATCCGGCGGAAAGAGAAACTGTTCGAGCATCTGCGACGCGGAAAAACGCCCGTCCGGCGTTTCCACGTATTCCGCAATATCGCGCATGAAATCAATCAGGCGCACCTTTGGATCAACCTGCGGAAATTCCTGCGTAAAAAAGCCGATTTTCACCGTTTCGCCGACGGCAATCGTACCCGAATCCGGCGCGAGCTGTCCGGCGAGCATGCGCAGCAATGTCGTTTTGCCGCATCCGTTCGGCCCGACGACAGCCATGCGCTCATCCCGCAGAATGGTATACGTGAAATCCGAAATGAGCCGCCGCCCGCCCAGGGCCTTGCAGACGGCTTCGCACTCAATGATGCGCCGTCCGAGCCGCGAGCTGGTCGAACCGAGGGCGAGCTTCTGCTCCTCCTGCGGGCCGCTGATGGCGCTCATTTCCTCAAACCGCTGAATCCGCGCCTTCTGCTTGGTGCTTCGGGCCTGTGCGCCACGCCGAATCCACTCCAGCTCGCGGCGCAGAATGGAGCTTCGCTTGCGCGCGGCCGCATTTTCCATCTCCAGCCGCGCGGCCTTCTGTTCCAGATAATAGGAGAAATTGCCGTCGTGCAGATAGAGTTCGCCGTCGCTGATTTCCGCGATGCGGTTGCATACGCGGTCGAGGAAATAGCGGTCGTGCGTGACCATCATCAGCGCGCCGCGGTATTTCGCCAATCGGCTTTCCAGCAGGGCGATGGTTTCCGCGTCGATGTGGTTGGTCGGCTCATCCAGCAGCAGCAGATCAACCGGGCGGATCAGCGCCGCCGCCAGCGCGACGCGTTTTTTCTGCCCGCCGGAAAGCGTGCGCACATCCGCGTCAAAGTCATGGATTCCGAATTGGCTGAGCAGCGATTTCGCTTCGTATTCGTCCGGCGCGCCGACATCTTTGGGCGCATCGCTAAGCACCTGCTCAACCGCCGTGCGCGCCACGCTGTAATCCGGCATCTGCGGCAGATAGGAGACGCGCAGGCCGTTTTTGCGCATGACCACGCCGCCGTCCGGCTCGTCCAGTCCGGAAAGCAGTTTGAGCAGCGTCGATTTGCCCGTGCCGTTGACGCCGACCACGCCGATTCGGTCGTGTTCGCCGATGTAAATCGTCACATCGGTCAGCAGCTTTTTAAGCGTATAGGATTTGGAAAGATGTTCTGCGGATAAAATCGCGGCCATAGTTTATTCCTGTTCCCCTTTTTCCGCAAGCTGAGCGACATTCTCGCTGTCCGCCTGCTTCTGTTCTTCCTCGCCGACGAGCGCGGTTTTCGCATCCGCCTCGGTGATTTCTTCGAGCATTTCGCGCGTGATTTCGCCCTTGCAGACGGCCAGTCGGTTGGCCTGCGCCTGCACCAGCTTTTCCAGCGTATTACGCATGCCGCGCGCGTTGCCGAAGTCCATCCGTTCGCTGAGCGTCATCGCCGTCAGCATATGGCGAACGACGGCCTTGCCCTCGTCCGTCACGCGGTAGCCCTGCCGCTTGGCGTTCATTTCCAGAATCGCCATCAGCTCGTCGTCGGTATAATCCGGGAAGTCGATATATTTATTGAAGCGCGAAATCAGGCCGGGGTTGCTGGTCAAAAAGTCGTGCATTTCATCGGTATAGCCTGCGACAATCACCACCAGATCGTCACGGTGATCCTCCATCAGCTTCACCAGCGTATCGATCGCTTCGTGGCCGAAGTCGTTCTCCATGCCCTTACGCGCCAGCGCATAGGCTTCGTCGATGAACAGAATGCCGCCCAGCGCGCTGTTCACCACGTCCGTCACCTTGCCCGCCGTCTGACCGACATAGCCTGCGACCAGCCCGCTGCGGTCGGTTTCGATGAGCTGGCCCTTGCTCAAAAAGCCGAGCTGCTTATAGATTTTCGCGACCAGCCGCGCGACGGTCGTCTTGCCCGTACCGGGATTTCCGGTGAAGACCATGTGGAAGCTCATGTTCATGACCTTGAGATCATGCTCTTTGCGCATGGCGCGCACCTTGATGAGATTGATGAGTGAGCGCACCTCGTGCTTGACGGTATCCAGGCCGATCAGGCTGTCAAGCTGCTCCATCAGCTCATCCAGCGTTTCTTCCTTCTCCTCCGGCTTCTTTTCCGGCTGTTTGGTTTCGGCCGTCGGATTCGGATTTTCGCCGGGGATATCGACGCGCCGCGTCGCTTCCTGCGCGCCGGTATAATGTCTTCCGGCGGCGCGGGTCATCAAAAACGTGCGCAGTCCGCCCGCATAGCTGGTGATGAAATTCAGCTCGTTGCCGCTCATATCGCCGTCCACATCCGCGGCGGCATAGAGCAGGCGGCTCACGCCATCGACGAACTGCTGTGCGGTGGCCGTTCCATCCTTATCATCCATCGCGACGCAGCAGCGCAGAAGCAGGGGCGTTCCCTCCGCAAAGGAGCGATTCTTAAAGCCGATATTGAGCGCCTGCTGGGCAGTCGCCTTGCCGATATTGAGAATATCGCGCGCGGGCACGCTGGCGATATAGGTCAGCATTGCTTCGGAAATTTCGCCCGTGGTCTGCGCCATCTTGAGCAGGAGGGCCTGCACATACATATCCAGAAAGAGTTTGATATCGCTGCTGCCCACGCGCTGCCAGTTTCCGCTCTGCACCAGCTGATTACAGGCCGCGTCCATCATTTGATACGCCTCGCGGCCCTTCGTCATTTGCTTCTCGTCCATGTTGGCTTCCTTTCTTGGGGCTTTGCCCCAAAGTCCGGGGAACTCGCATAGTCGCCATTCTGGCTCCTTGCGATTTCCAATTTCCGTCATGCTTTTTCCCGCACAGCGGGCGCATGACTCCAATTCCCACCAGAAACCTGAGGTTTCTGGACTTCCCACTTCATGTATTGCTTCGCAATACATGACATAAAAGAATTTTTCTATTTTCAAAGCAGCTTGTGTCAAAAGCCTCCCTCCTTGAGGGAGGTGGCACGCCAAAGGCGTGACGGAAGGAGTTAATTGCCCCAAGCCCGAATTAAAGGCTCTTTTTCTTTCCCAGCTTACGCTTAACAGCGCTGATTTTGCTGGTCAACTTGGCCTTTTCTGCGTCGCTGAAAACAAACACGGCGGCCAGCGGGATATGATACGTCTTGAGATAATAGCCCAGGAACACGAAGCCCGCCACGGCATAGGAAACGACGGAGGCCACCGCCGCGCCCATCTTGCCCCAGAGCGGGATGGTGACCATATTGCACAGAATATTGACCACGACCGACGCGCTGAGCATGCCCAGATACACGCCCTTTTTGCCCTGCGCCAGCAGCAGCGTACCGATAATCTTGAAATAGCTCATCGGGATGATGCCCGCAATCAGCATCACCGTCACCGGGTAGGCCGGCAGATATTCCGCGCCCGCCAGAATGCGGATTACCGGGCGGCCCAGCACCAGAATGCCCAGAATCATCAGCAGGGTCAGATAGAAATTGACCTTCATGCTCATGGTCACTTCTTCAATCGCATCGTCTTTGGCCGTTCGGGAGAACAGCACCTCGCGGAACGCATCCGGTATCAGCCAGCCGTATTCCGACAGCGACACGCCCAGCGAATAGAAGCCGATTTCCGTATCGGGGATGTGATACATATAGCCCATCATCAGCGTATCCACGCGGTAGTTGAGCGTCAGCATCAGCGTGGTAATCATCGAAACGAAACCGAACGGCACGATCTTCGCGGCAAAGCGCAGGTCGGCTTTCATCGGGTTGGGCATGCGCTTCATCCGCATCAGCGACATCACCACGGTAATCACGTCGCCCACGACGATCAGCGCCAGCGCGACGAGGATCGTTCGATCCATCGTATAGAACGCCAGGATGGTGATGACGGTATTGGTGATGCGCGCGGTGAAGAAGATGGCGTTTTTAAATTTAACGTCCTCCACCATCATCATGAAGCTGAGCTGATTGGCCAGCACCTGAATCGGCGCGAGCAGGCAGACCGCCGTCAGCTCAAACGAATCAAAACAGACCGCGCCGATCACGCCGATGACGGTATAGGCGATGAATTGCAGCAAAAAGATGCGCAGAAATTTATTGAGCACATCCGGCTCGCCCTGCCGCTTATAATAGGGATACGGCTGATACAGACCGAAGTTTGCCGTCACCGCCACAATGGAAAGCAGCGAAGAAATCCGTCCCAGTTCTCCCTTGAGCTGCGGGCCGAGGAAGCGGTTGGAATAAAACGAGGCGACCAGACCGATGAGCACGGCCAGAATCTTGGTGAAGATGGTAAAAAGATAATCGTTATCCGTCACCCGGCGGATGATACGCTTGACATTCATGGGCGCAGTCCTTTCTGCAACTTGATAGAGCAAATAAACCTATTGTGTATTATACCGCGCATTTCCATCCTTTGCAATTTATTCTTGTTTTTCACGTCGGCTTTTTCACCTCCGGTCACAGCCCGGCATACAGTACAGTGGAGCCAGCCCCGCGGCCTCAAGCCGCATGTGCTCCTATGAATCAAAAAAACGCGCGAAAGCGCTTTCCATATCAACCGGAGGTGTCCGATATGTCATGCAACTGTGAATGCAGACCGAACTGCCTGTATTCCGAATGGCTTCATCCGCTCTGCGGCAATCCCGCTCATTTCTGCTGCGCGGGCTGGGAAAACGGCCCGACGCTTGTCATTCATAAAATCGTGCTGGAGCCATGCGGCAGTCAGAGCTGCACGGAACGCACGTTCACCCTGCGCATCACCGGCCCCAGCTACCCGAATGGGGAGATTTTCACCCTGCGCGCGGGCAGCTGCACCCAGCTTGACGAACCGCTCGTCATCAGCGGACTTGAGCCGGGCTGCTACGCCATCGAGGAACTGTTTAACCGTCCGAATGAATACTGCACGACCATCACCGGCCCGGTCATGGGCAACGTCGTCCAACTGACCAACTCCTGCGTTCCGACCGTCGTCACCATTGTCAACCGCAAGCGGCTCTGCCGCCGTCGGTACTGCAATAGTTAAACAAACGTTCTCCTCCCTTCGGGGAGGAGAATCTTTTATAAGGCTGTTTCGCCCTGATTGGTCGTAATCACACGGAGAAGCTGCTCGGTTTCGCCGTTTTTTGCGTTGACGAAAACCCAGTAATCCACCGCGCCGTCCGTGCATTCAAAGCCCCAGCAGAGGATTTCGCCCGTCTCCTCCGGGATGACGCACAGACGTTCGCTTTTCACGCATAACTTGTCAGAGACCATCTCCCGCGCCTGCGCAGCGTCCACCGCCGGCGTGATATCCGTCCGCCGCGTGTGGTTGGCGAGATACTGCGAGCATTCCGCGCCGACCACGCGCCCGCTGTCCATGCTCACCTGCACCTTGACCTGATCGGGATAGAGCGTCACCCCGTCCTGCACGGCGGCAAAGTTGGCGACCACCATGCCGTCATATTGCTGCACGAAGCACGGCTCCATCGCACCGAAGCCCACATCCGCCAGATAGACCTGCGCGTTTTGCAGGCATTCCTCCTCGCCGTGACGCCGGGCAAATTCCGCATTTTCCGGCATCATCCAGAGCAGAAAGCCGCCTTGGCCCGTGACCTGCACCGCGATGTTTCCATCCGCCGTATCCGCAGTAAAGCCAAACGCTTCAAACCGCCCGCCGCTGTCCGCCGCATCCGTCACATGCTCAACCGTCACGCCCGCGTATTTGGCCGCCTTCTCCCGCGCCTGCTGACGCGAAAAGCGACTCGTGTTCAGCAACGCAGACTGCCGGTCTGTTTTGCCATCCGAAAACGGCCCATCGTAGATCAGCGACGGATACTCGATGCTGCTGTCTGTCTCCGCTTCCGGCCACAAGACCTCACCGCCCTGCCCGGCCAGCTGCTGCCCCAGCGCGTGGCAGGCCTGCATCATATTTTCAATCTGCCGCTCGTCGTCCCCGGTGAGCATGCCGCCATCCGATACCTGCGCTGCCAACGCCAGGGAATACTGCCCCATCTGCCCGGCAAACTTCATCGCGTCGCCCGTCGTCTGTTCGCTGACCGCCATGCGGGACAGGCCGCTTTCCACATGCTGCGCCAGCAGCGCCGTTTCGCCCAGCAGAGACACGCTCTGCCGCGCACCGGATGCAATCAGCAGTTTGGATAGATTGACCTCGATATCCGCCATCGCCGCCACGATATCCGCCATTTCCCTCTGCTGCTGCATGGCCATTTCCTGCCGCATTTCGGCTTCTCGCAGGCGAAACACGCCGCCCGCCCCGATGGACAGGCAGAGCATCACCGTGACCGCTGCCAGCATGACCCGTAGTCCCTTTTTCTCCTCCATGCCGTTCCCCTTTTATATGGCGAAGCTGTGGTCGCCGATGGTCAGCCGCACCTCGCGCGACCAAATCCACGAAGATGTGGCCGTCGCCGGGTTATAATAATACAGACAGCCGCCCGTCGGGTCCCAGCCGTTCATCGCGTCCCGCGCGGCGCGGCGGCTCTGCTCGCTGGGCGCAAGGTTGATCTGCCCGTCGCTCACCGCATCGAACGCGCCGGATTGATAAATCACACCCGCCATCGTATTGGGAAAGCGGCTGCTTTTCACCCGGTTGAGCACCACCGCGCCGACCGCCACCATGCCGACATACGGCTCCCCGCGCGCTTCCCCGTGAATCAGCCGCGCCAGCAGTTCGACCTCCGACGCATAGCTGGAAGCCGCCGTCGTCACTGCCGAGGCCGCCGCCGTTTCAGAAAGGCCCATCGCCGCCAGCGTCGCCGTGCCCGCCACGCCGTCCGCCGTCAAGCCGTTTTTTTGCTGAAAGCGGATCACCGCGTCATAGGTACTCTGCCCGAACACGCCGTCCACCGTGCCCGTGTAATAGCCCCACTGCTTCAGTTTTTGCTGCACGCGGCGCACGGATTCTCCGCTCTGTCCCCAATAGACAGCCGCTAAAGCCGTCGGCGTGAGCGCAAACAGCAGCATCAGCACAAACAACCCGGCCGCGATCATCCGCGCCGCTTTTTTGCTTACAGCCATGTCCGCGCCTCCTCCGCCTCGCCCGGCGTAGCCTGCCCCAGCATCCACTCCGGCAGAAGCTGCTCAAACAACAGGCTGAAAAAGACGGGTTGCGTCTTTCGGCTCGCAAGCGCCGAACCCGTCAGCAGAAGCGCGCACAAAAGCAGCGCGGCAAAAAAGCGACCCATGTTCATTCCTCCGTTTCAAGCGGTTGATAGAACAAGGGTCGCCCGTCGGCTGTGAAATTATACCGATTTTACGCTTCTTCTTCGATCACGATGCCGTGCGCCGCCGTGCGCATCATGCGGCAGGTCGGATAAGCCGCCGTCAGCCTGTCCGCCGCTCGGCGGCACGCGCCCGCGTGCATGAACACGCCGAAAACTGCCGAGCCGCTGCCCGTCATCCGCGCGCCGACCGCGCCGCTCTCCTCGATGGCGCAGATTGCGCGGTCGATTTCCGGGCGCATCCTTCTGGAAACCGGCTCAAGCACGTTGCCCAGAGCCGCGCCGAGCGCGCGAACATCTCCGCTCGCCAGCGCCCGCTGCGCCGCGTCGTTATCCGGTCTGTCCTCCGTGCGAATGCCGTCCTCATGCAGCGCGGTGAAAACCTCCTTGGTGGACAGGCCGCGGCAGGGCTGAAACGCCACCAGATACAACGGTTTTTTCATGCCAAGCGGAGTCAGCTTCTCGCCCACGCCCTGCGCCCGCTGCAAGCCGCCGCGAATGCAGAACGGCACGTCCGCGCCGACGGTCAGGCCGATTTCCCCCAGCTTGTCCATCGAAAGTCCCAGCCCCCACAGCCGGTTCAGCCCGACGAGTGCGGCCGCCGCGTCGCTGCTGCCGCCGCCCATGCCGGCCGCCACGGGAATATACTTTTTCAGCGTGATGCGCGCGCCGCGCGTGCAGCCCGTCGCCGTTTGCAGCGCGGACGCCGCCTTAAGCACAAGGTTATTGCCATCCGCCGGAACAAACGCGCGTCCCTGCGCCCGCACATAAAGCGTGAGCTGCGGCGCTTCCTCCATCGTCATCTGGTCGCAGAGCGTGACGGACTGCATCAGCATATCCAGATCATGATAACCGTTTGGCAGCGTGCCGACCACGTCGAGCGTCCAGTTGATTTTCGCTCTGGCCTGAATTTTCAGCTTCATGCGTCCTTCCTCCGTGCGTCAGCGCGCCATCAGCGCTTCGATTTCCTCCGTCGTGCGCGGAATCGCTTCGGAAAGCACGCGGCAGCCCGTTTCCGTAATCAGCAGATCATCCTCAATGCGGATGCCGATTTCCTCCTCGTCGATATACAGGCCCGGCTCGTCGCTGATGACCATGCCCGCGCGCAGGCCGAGATCCTCGCGCACCGCGCTGTCGTGCGTATCGATGCCCAGATGATGAGAAACGCCGTGCATGTAATACTTCCCGATTTCATCCGCAGACTGAATCTTGCCAATGGCAATCATCCCCTCGGCCAGCACCTTTTTGCACAGGTCGTTCAGCTCGCGCAGCGTCACGCCCGGGCGCGCGGCCTTGGCGATTTCGCGGTTCGCGCGCAGAACAATGTCATAGATTTCCTTCTGCCGCGGGCTGTATTTGCCGTTAATCGGATAGGTGCGGGTGATATCGGCGCAATAGCCGTCCACACGCGCGCCGAGGTCGAGCAGCAACAGTTTGCCGTCCTCCAGCCTGCAGTGGTTCGTGCCATAGTGCAGCATGCAGCCGTTGATGCCGCTGCCCGCGATGGTCGGGAAGGAGACGCGTTCCGCGCCCTGCATGCGGATTTCATACTCAAATTCCGCCTGCTGCTGATATTCCATGCGTCCCGGCTCCAGCGTCGCAAGCACGCGGCGCAGGCCCTTGTCCGTGATGGCAATCGCGCGTTCGAGCGTCTTGACCTCGTGCTCGTCCTTCACCATGCGCATGGCGGCCAGCATCGGATGCGCGTTTTTGAGCGTGATGGTCGGATATTCCTGCGCAAAGCGCTTCGCCTTGCGCATGTTGTAGCTGTCCACATCGCCCATGGCGTTGCGATAGCAATCAAAATAGGCGGCTTCGACCGTCTCCCGCGCCACGCAGCGGCTGATGAGACTATCCACGCTGTCGATATAGCGCACGTCTGCAATGCCGCTGACGGCGCGCGCCTCGTCGATCGTCATGCGGCGGCCCGTCCAGCGCTCCATATCCGGAATCGGTTCTTCGATAAACAGAATCACATGCGCCGGGCGATGCGTGTTGGCCAGCACGAGCGCCATATTTTCCCGGCGCAGGCCCGTCAGATAAAAGAAATGATGATTTGCTTCAAAATCAAAGCCCTCGTCCATCGAGCAGGCGACGCTTTCGCCGCTGTAAAGCACCATCATGTCGCCGAATTGCAGCTGATCGAGCACGCGGCGACGGCGCTGTTCATATTGATTCATCTTCATTCGCTCCTTTATGTGGTAAAATCTAACTGTATTGTACCACAGTGCGCGCAAAAGCACAACGCCGCGCGTTTTTCCTTCTTCATCTCCATTTATACTCCACTTATCCGTCTTTTTATTTCCTTTTTCATCTCATGTTCTCCACTTATCATTCTTTTTTTCAATTTGTTTCGTCGCATTCATCCACTTTTCCATTTTATTTTATGCAGACGCGCTTGACAATCCTCTTTTTATTCCTTATACTATAAGCACTTTTGCTGCAATATTTTGAAAGGGAGTTTTATTTTGCATTCTTTCCGGCAGTATTTTTCGCTGCGCAGATGTTTTCTGGCACTTATTGGCAGCGCCATCCTCGCATTTGGCCTGTACAATGTGCATGCGTTTTCCGGCGTCACCGAAGGCGGTGTGCTGGGGCTGACGCTGCTGCTGCATCACTGGTTCGGCCTGTCGCCGTCGATTTCGGGGCTTGTGCTCAACGCGGCCTGCTACATCGGCGGCTGGCGCACGCTGGGGCGCTCATTCATCTTCTATTCCGTCATCGCGGGCGGCGGCTTTTCCGCGTTCTATGCTATTTTTGAGCGGTTCGATCCGCTTTGGCCGCAGCTGGCCAATATGCCGCTCCTCGCCGCGATTGTCGGCGCGCTGTTCGTCGGCGTCGGCGTGGGCTTGAGCGTCCGCGCGGGCGGCGCGCCTGGCGGCGACGATGCGCTGGCGATGTCGCTGCATGAAATCCTCCATCAGCCGATTGAGCGCATCTATCTGGCCAGCGATTTGATTGTGCTCGCGCTCTCCGCGACGTATCTGCCGCTGAACCGTCTCGCCTGCTCGCTGCTGACGGTGATTCTCTCTGGTCAGCTGATTGGCCTGATTCAGCGGATTCCCTCGCCGCTGGGATCCAGCACGGAAACCGCAGAATAACAAAAAAACGGAGAAGTTCGCCGCTTCCCCGATTTTTTTATCAATCGATTTCTTCCGCGTAATAGACGAAATCCAGCGTATTGATGGCCTCGATCATCTCCTGATGGCTGCTGTATTTCGCTCTGTCCTTCTGCCGCACGGTCAGCGAAACGGAATACACGCTCAGGCCGGAGTTGATATACGCCGGGTTCGCTTCAATGTCGTCGATCTTGAGTCCCAGCGTACGCATCGTGGTGATGAACCGCTGCAAATCCTCGCGGTTTTTCAGCTCCAGATGCACCTCGAAGTGGTTGGAGCGATTCTTGAGGTCGATTTCAAACGACGGGAACAGCGACAGGCAGCACATCAGCGCCGCATAGCCGATGACGGATACCGTGTACAGCCCCGCGCCGATGGTCAGGCCGATGATGCCGCACGCCCAGAGCGCAACGGAGGTCGTCAGGCCCTTGATCTGGTTCTTCGAGCTGTACAGAATCGAGTTGCTGCTGATGATTGCGACGGCAATCACCGTTGCGGCGGAAATCAGCGGCATGCTTGTGCCTGCAAAGCTCTTGTCAAGCATCATCGCCATTGTGGAGGCCAGCGAAACAAGGATGAACGTCCGCTGTCCCGCCGCGTGGCGCTTGCTGGCGCGTTCGCAGCCAATAATCGCCGCAAAGATGACGGATATCGCCACGCGCAGCAGCGCCGAATACAGGTTCAATTCGTTGGCCCAGCCGCCCAGCAGGCTGGCGATGGGATCGTTCATGTTCATGGGTGAATACCTCCTGTCGATCGGCCGCCCTTGAAGCGGCGGTTATGATAATACTGTGCCAAATCAAACTGCTCCTGCGCCGCCTGCGTGAAAGCCCATTCCTCCTCCGGGCTGGTTTCCGCAGGTTCAGGCAGACGCGCTTCAATCGCTTTCATGCGTTCAATCAGCGTTTCCAGCCCGCTCTTGGGCGGCTCGGCTTCATTCTTGGCTGGTTCAGGCACATCCTGCCCATAGGAACCGGACAGATACAGCGCCAGCTTCGAGCACCCCGGCCCGACCAGCTCGTAGAGCACGCTGGAAGCGAGGATGATCGTTTGCAGCATCTCGCCCATTTCGCCGCCGAGCGTTCGCGCACCCATCGCCGCCAGGCCGATGGCCACGCCCGCCTGCGGAATCAGCGCAAGGCCGAGATAATTGCGGACGTTTTTGCCCTTGCCCGCCAGCATCGAGCCGAAGTACGCGCCCGCATATTTGCCGACGATGCGGCCTGCAAAATACAGCAGACCGACCAGCAGCAGCGGCACGCTTCCGCCCGTGCCCAGCGTATCCGTCAGCGCGCCGAGGTTGAAGCTCAAGCCGGAGCGCACAAAGAACAGCAGCAGGATCGGCGGGCTCCAATAGCCCAGCTGGCGAAACAGTTTTTCGTCCCCCGTCAGGTTGATGTAGGTCATGCCCATGGACATGCAGCCCAGCAGCGGCGAAACATCCGCCATGGCGCAAATGCCGCAGAACGCAAACAGCGTCGCAATCGACACGATCAGGCGGTTATCCTTCGAGCGCTTGCGGAAAAACAGCTTGAGCATCACGCCGAACAGCGCGCCCAGCCCCAGCACACAGAGATTTGCCAGAATCGGCTTCATCACCGTGGAGAGCTGCATGTGTCCGCTTTCCGACGCCATGGCCACGGAAATCGCCACGCTGTACAAAATCAGGCCGACCACGTCATCCAGCGCGACGACCTGCAAAAGCGTATCCACGAAATCGCCGTGCGCGCCCGTCTGCCGAATCGTCATCATTGTGGACGCGGGCGCGGTCGCCGAAGCCAGCGCGGCCAGGACGATGGAAAAGCTCAATTCCAGATGCAGCACGCCGTAGATGAGTATGAACACCGCCACCGAAGCCAGGCAGGCCTCCAGCACCGTGATGATGATGACCTTTGCGCCGTTGCGCTTGAGCACATCGATTTTGAAAAACTCGCCCGCGCTGAACGCGATGAACGCCAAAGCCACATCCGAAAGAAAATCCGTGCCGTCGATGATGCTTTGCGGAATCACATCCAGACAGCACGGCCCCATTAAAATTCCCGCCAGAATATAGCCCGTCACGTTGGGCAGGCGGAGCCGCTTGGTGATGCGCGTCATTGCGAATCCGGCGAAAAGCATCGCCGAAATAGAAATAATGACCCGCGCCACCGGCGAGGCCTGCATCGATTCAATCAATTTTTTCTGTTCTCCTTCCTGCGTTTGACTTTACATAGATTTTACATCATTCTAACATAAAGTTCAAGGCCTTGGAGAAATTTTATGATAAAGGTTTCTAAACTTTTACCATTTTTCTCATTTTCGCTCACATCCGCCAAAGCTTGCAAAAACTCAAACTTCCGCACATGCGTCCGACTTGCTGCAATTTCCTAAATAAAGCAAAAAGGAGACGAATTTTTCTTCCGTCTCCCTTTGATAGCTTATTTGCCGTTTTACGGGCGCAGGCCGCTGCCGCCCTGAAGCGTGATGGTTTCGCCCGTCACATAGGACGCGTCGTCCGACGCGAGGAACACGCAGACGCGGCCGATATCCTTTTCCGGATCGGCGAAGCGGCCGAGCGGAATGCCTTGAATCGTCTTGGCGAACAGATCCGGGTACGCGTCGCGCCACTGTTCCAGGCTCTCCGTCATCGCCAGCGGGCAAACCACGTTCACGCGAATGCCGTCCGGGCCCCATTCCGCCGCCGCCACGCGGGACAGGCCGCGAATGCCTTCCTTCGCCGCCGCGTAGGAGGACTGGCCGAGCTTGCCGAACAGCCCCGCGCCGGAAGCGAAGTTGATGACCGAGCCCTTGCTCTCCTTCAAATACGGATACGCGTCGCGCATATAGAAGAACGTCGCATACAGGCCGGAATAAATTGCGAGGTCGAAATCCTCCTTGGTGTGATCCTTGAGCATCACGCCGGACTTGGAAACCTGCGCGTTGTTGACCACGGTATCGATGCGGCCAAAGGTCTTGACGGCCTGCTCCACCACGTTCGCCACGGAAGCCTCGTCCGCGCCGTCCGCCGTGATCGGCAGCACCTTCACGCCGTATTCCGCTTCGAGCTTTTCCTTCGCGGCTTCAAGGCGGCTCATCGTGCGGCCCGTGATGACCAGATTCGCGCCCTCCTTGGCGAATGCTTTCGCCAGGCCGAAGCCGATGCCCTTGCCGCCGCCGGTGATGATCGCTACTTTTCCTTCCAGTTTGCCCATTGTTCGTCACTCCTTTACGCTTTTTTCAGACTTGCATGCACGTCTTGTCTGATATACTGTATACAGCGTATCACTTCCTGGGCATTCTGTCAACGATTGTCAATCCATTTGCACGATCCGTTTATTTATTTTTTGTCAATTCTGTTTATTCAGCGATGAACGTTTCGGCCGCGGCCGCGCAAAGTCTTCTGGTAATGCGCATAATGCCGTCCTCGCGCGTGGTCTTGCAGCCGTTGGTCATCACGCAAAAAACGGTTTGGCTTTCAGGTTCGACATATAAATTGCAAACAATGCCCTCGTCCGTGCCCTGATGGCCGTAGACACGCTTCCCCTCCAGCAGCGTATCCTGATGGATGGTGAAGAAGGTATACGGCGTATCGCTGGTGATGCCGGTCGTCTCCTCGCTCTGCTCCTGCCGCATCATGGCAATCGCGTCCTCACTGAGCACGCGCACGCCGTCCACCGTGCCGTCGCCGCAAATCGCAATGCCCAGCCGGGTCAGGTCGCGCGGGCGAATCAGCAGACTGCCTACCGTGATGCGGTAATGCGTATCCGGCGTGGCAAACGCGTCATAGGGTTGGCGCAGGATGTAGCTGGGCGCGCGGTAGAGCGAGCCGTCCTTGTGATAAGTCGCAGTCAGATATTCCTCCGCTTCGTCCAGCTGGGTTGCGCTGTAAGCCGCGTCGATATCCAGCGGCGCAAAGAGATATTCGCGCATGAACGAGGAAACATCCTGCCCCGTCACGGATTCGATAATCGCGCCCGTCAGTCCCGCGCCGAAGTTGGAATAGGCATACTGGCTGCCAGGGCGAACGTCTTTGAAATTGGCCGCCGCTTTTTTATCCAGCGCAATCATGTCGCTGAGCTTGCTGGATTTGCTGGAATACGACGCGTTTTCGTTCAGCCCCGCCGTGTGGCTCATCAGCATGCGCAGGGTGATCGGCGTATCGGGATAGCGCGGGTTGCCCACCGCATAGCCCAGATACGTGCTGATATCCTCATCCGGTTCAAGCAGGCCGTCGTCCATCATCTTCATCAGGCCGATGCCCGTAACCAGCTTGGTGACGGACGCACAGCGGAAATAGCTTTTTTCCGTCACGGGAACCTGCGTCGTCTTCTGCTGCACACCGTAATAGCGCTCGTAGACGATTTCGCCGTTCTGCGCCACCAGAAACGCGCCGCCGACCGTCCGCGCATCGCGGAAAATTTTATCCACCTGTTCGTCAAGGCCCGCGTCCTCCGCCAGAGCGCCAAGCGGCAGCAGCGCCAGCATCAAAAATAAACACAGTATTTTTTTCATTTTAAAGCTCCTTTTACTTCCGCAAAACTGCGCCAGCCGACTCCTTCCGTCACAACTTCGTTGTGCCACCTCCCTCAAGGAGGGAGGCTTTACCCTTTCGTTATCGCGACATATACATAACGGCTCCCTCTTTGAGGGAGCTGTCAGCGAAGCTGACTGAAGGAGTATTATAACACCCGCGCGGAACACTTGCAAGTCCCGCGCGGGTGCATGATTATTTTTTGATGTATTCCGGGCACGCCTGCCGGATCGTCGCTTCATCCACCTTCACGCGTGTGAGGTGCTTGGCCACGATCTCCTGCGCGGCGGCAACGTCTTTGCGCTCAATCGCATCGCAAATCTGCATATGGTCGCTGATGACTTTCTGATCCTTCACGACCGTCAGCGCCAGCGCGCGAACGCGGTCGAAGTGGATCGTCATGCCTTCCAGCATGCGCATGGTGTTATCCTTCTGCGCGATGTGGAACAGCAGGCGGTGGAAGTCGTTATCCAGCTCCATAAAATTGAAGGAATCCCCCATCTCCGGCTCCTGCGAGAGCTGCTGAAAGCGGAGATTCTGCCGAAGCTGGGCAATCTGCGCGGACGAAGCGTTTTCGCAGACGATGGGCATGATGGCCGTTTCGAGCACCTGCCGCGCGAACCGCGCCTCCTCCACCAGATTGTAATCAATCAGGCTGATGCGGCTTCCCCGCTGCGGCATCACATCCACCACGCCGTATTGCGCCATATCCATCAGCGCTTCGCGGACAGGCGTTCGGCTGAGCCCCAGCTGCGCGGCCAGCTCGTTTTCGCTGACCATCGCGCCCGGTTTCAGCTCCATGGAGATGATGTTCGCCTTGAGCATGCGCCGCGCATATTCGCGGGCGGTTTCAGCATAATGCCTTTCTTCAACCTTCACGCCGCTTACCCCAGATAGGCTTCAAGCGTTTTGCGCACCGCGCCTTCGCCCGCCAGCTCGGAGACAAACATCTCCTCGATGCGGTCAGCCAGGCCGATGGCGCAGAGGTCGCTGCCGAAGATATTCGCGTTGGCGAGAATCGCGCGAAGCTGTCCCTTGTAGGTTTCCGGCTTGCCGACCTCGATACCCGCCAGCTGCGCCTGCAATTCGTCCTTCATCGGGTCGACGGAAAGCTCGATGGCCTGGCCGTCGTCGCCCACGCCGAGCAGATAGCGCAGCCAGCCCGCAATCGCCAGCGAAAGCGCGGTCAGCTCGTGCAGGTCTTTACCCTGCTCCACATAGCTCTTGATCGTCTCGCCGAAGCGGATGCCCACCTTCTGGGAGGTATCCGTGGCGATGCGCTGCGGGCTGTCCGGCATGAAGGGATTGGGCAGGCGCTGCTCCACCACCTCGTCAATGAACGCCTTCGGGCTGAGAATGCCCGGATCGACGACGACCGGAAGCCCCTCGACATAGCCCAGCCGCTTGACCAGCTTGACCAGCGTCTCATCCTTCATCTCGTCGCAGATGAGCGTATAGCCGAGCATGCAGCCATACACCGCCAGCGCGGTATGCAGCGGATTCAGACAGGTCGTGACCTTCATGCGTTCAGTCTTGTTGACAGTCTCGCGGTCGGTCATATACACGCCGGCCTGCTCCAGCGGCGGACGGCCGTTCGGGAAACGATCCTCCACCACGAGATACTGCGGGCGCTCTGCATTGACAAACGGCGCAATATACGTCCGCTTGGAGGTGATGACCGGGGCGATATCCTCGCAGCCGAGCTTCTCCAGCTCCTTGCAGACGGAATCGGCCGGGCGCGGCGTGATCTTGTCGATCATCGTCCACGGGAAGGCAACCTGCGCCTCGTCGGAAATATAATCCACAAACGCCTGCGGCACAAAGCCCTTCTTCAGCCATTCGTCCGCCATCGTCAGCACCGCGCCGCGCAGCTTTTCGCCGTTGTGGCTGCAATTATCCATCGAAACGACGGCCAGCGGCGCTTTGCCGTTTTCAAAGCGATGCAGCAGCATGGCGCAGACGATCGCCATCGCGCCGGTGGCTTTCTCCGGGCCATTGTCGATATCCGCCTGCACGAACGGGAAGAAATCGCCGGACGCATTTTTGAGCGCATAACCCTTCTCGGTGATCGTGAACGAAATCATCTGCAGGCTCGGGTCGGCGAACACGGCCTTGAGGCGGCTCCAGCTCTCCGGCACATTCGACTGCGCCTTGATCGCTTCGCTGAGCGAGCCCAGCACGCGCTTATCGGTCGTCGCATCCGCATTCAGCGTGACGGCCAGCACGAGGTTGTCATACGGCGTATAAATCTTATCCACCACGTCGAAATCAAAGGTTTCCACGCAGGTGATGCCGCGATCCATCGCGCCCTTGGTCAGCAGCGCGTCGGCCAGCCCGCCCACGAAGATGCGGAAGATGTTGCCCGCGCCGAAGTGCGCCCAAACCGGATGCGCCTTCGCCTTTTCGGAAATCGCTTTCAGATCATAATCCGGCAGTTTAACGCCCACGCTCTGCCACGCAGCGCGATCCTTGATTCCTTCAAGCGTCAGTTTCATGGTGCTTATCCCCTTTTCGCATTCTTGTCGATGGCTTCCCAAAGTCCGTTCAGATAGGCAATGCCCAGCGCGCGGTCATACAGACCATAGCCGGGACGGCCGACCTCGTCCCAAATCATGCGGCCATGATCCGGGCGGATGTACGTATCCGGGCAGGTTTCATACGCGGCTTTCATGATTTCATACATATCCAGATCGCCGTCGGAGGACAGATGGCTGCTCTCGCGGAAGCGGCGGTCGCTGCCCAAATGCTTGATGTTGCGCACATGCAGGCAGCCGATGCGATCCATCTCGCCGAAATGGCGGATCATCGCCGGGATATCGTTCTTCACGTTGCTGCCCAGCGAACCGGTGCACAGACACAGCGTGTTGCAGGGGCTGTCGTGCAGCTTCACCATGCGGTCAAAACCCGCCTGATCGTGGGTGATGCGCGGCAGACCGAAAATCGGCCAGCCCGGATCGTCCGGATGGCAGGCCATCTTCACACCGACCTCCTCGCAGGTCGGGATGATGCCGTCGAGGAAGTATTTGAAGTTTTCAAACAGCTTGTCCTCGTCCACATTCTTGTACAGCTCCAGCACGTGCTCCAGCTCGGCCAGACGCGCAGGCTCCCAGCCTGGCAGGGTGAAGCCGTTGGAATTTTCGGCCGTGCGGCGGACGATCTCCATCGGGGTCATCGCCCCCAGCTCGGCTTCATCATAATACAGGCTGTTGGAGCCGTCCTCCGGGATGACGCGTGCCAAATCCGTGCGCAGCCAGTCGAGCACCGGCATGAAGTTATAAACGATGACCTTCACGCCATACTTCGCCAGATTGCGGATGGATTTGCAGTAGTTTTCAATATACTGGTCGCGCGTCGGCAGGCCGAGCTTGATATCCTCATGCACGTTGACGCTCTCAATGACCTCGCACTCCAGCCCGGCGGCGTGCACTTCGTCGATGTATTTCTTGATTTCGTCTTCTTCCCAGACCTCGCCTGCGGCCTTGTAATCCAGCACGCCCATCAGGCCGGAACAGCCGGGAATCTGCTTGATCTGCTTGAGGGTGATCTTGTCGCTGTCGCTGCCATACCAGCGAAACGTCATTTTCATGGTCATTTTCCCCTTTCAAAGGATCGATTGATGGTTTATGGTTTGAACCTGTCTACTAGTATTCTAGCATAATTCAAGCAGTTTGACCAGTTCTTTTTGAAATTTTTTTCTTTTTTTCGCTTCGGCGCGCCGCAATCGCAAAATAAACGGAAAAAGAATTGCTTTTCCCGCCGCAGGCAGATATACTATATACATCATTCTGACGATGCAATAAGGAGTTGTTTCCCATGCTGACGCTTTTTCCCAAATTCAAAAAACAGCTAGTGATTTTTGAAGTCGTGTATGTCGCCCTGATGGTGACGCTGTACCTGCTCAAGCCGACGGCCAGCCCGATTGCGCTGGTGCTGATGCTGATCGTCGGCGTGCTGTTCATCGCCGCCGCGCAGTATATCAACGCCGCAAACGCGCACAACCGCCAGCTTAATCGGCTGTACAATCAGCTGGATGTGGAGGGCTTCCTCAAGGAATATGAGCCGCACCTCCGGCAGAATCCCAAGAATCCCCAGCTGTATATCATGATCCGCATGCACCTGTCCAACGCCTATGCGGCGCAGGGCCGTTTTGACGAGGCCATGAAGCTGCTGACCTCCACCCCCATCAAAGAATGCAAAAAGCACGAGCAGACACTGATGAACCGCTTTGCCGTCACCAGCAACCTGTGCTACTGCGCGGAGCAGATGGGCGACATCGACGCGGCGAAGAAGTATCTCGACCAGCTGCACACCTATAAAAAGGAACTTGAGGAAATTCAGCAGACGAAGAAGCCCAAGCAGCGCATGGCGTTCTCCTGCGCGCTGAACGACCAGTGCATGAATTTCCTCTCCACCGGCAAATGCGATATTCAGGCGCTCAAGACGCAGGTGCAGCAAAACAACACCCAGCAGCTCCACCGCATCACCACGTCCCTGTGGATCGCCCGCGCCTATCTGGCCGAGCAGAACCGCCGCGAAGCCGAAAATATTCTCCAGCAGATTGTCAAACTCGCGCCCGATCTCTATCCGGGTCAGGAGGCCGCCCGCATGCTCGCCGAGCTGCCGGCCAAGACGGAAAACTGATACAAACCAGAGAGCTTTTCCCCGTGTCATCCGGCACGGGGAATTTTTTATAGCAAAGCGGCCACGCACGCAGACGCTTGCGTTTTTACAAACTTTATCCGGCTGCAATCGTTTCCCACAGCGCGTGCAGATTTTCATCCATCACGTGATCCTTTTTGCGCGCCAAATAGATCGGATAGACCATATCCTTCTCCTCAAACGGAATCAGCACAAAGCCCGCCTGCCTCGCGCTCCCCTCGCGGAAGGAAACGCCAATGCCCACCGCGCCCTGCTGCACCTTCTGCCGCCAGAGGGCTTCATCCGGCGAGCAGAGCGCATAATGCAGCGTCACCTGCTGTCGTCTGGCACAGGTTTCCAATACATGATACGAACGATAGTATTGATTTCGGCTGGCGACGGGCCAATCCGCCAGCTCGCGCATGGAAATCGACGCGCGTCCTGCCAGCGGATGTCCCTCCCGCAGCACCGCCACCAGATGATGCATGCGCAGCAGCACGGTTTCATAATCCTCCGCATGTTCCGGCGCACCCATCAGCAGCCCGATATCGCAGGTTTCCTCTCTCAATTCGCGCTCTGCCAGCAGATCCGGCAGTTCGTCAAAGGCGATATCCAGTTCAAGCCCTGTCCTCTGCTTCAAAATCTGCCGAAGCACCGACGGGTTTTCATAGCCCAGCGCGCTGGGAATGCCGTAAGCGCAGGCGATGTTGATGCTGCCCGCCGCCTGCCGCGCCAGCGCGCGGATGCGCATGCACGCCTGCTCGTATGCCGCGACGCAAGCCTCCGCTTCCCGCCCGAATGCGCGGCCAAATGCCGTCGTCTGCAGGCTGTGCGTATCGCGGATAAACAATTCCGTGTCTAATTCCTCCTCTACGGCGCGTACGGTCTTGCCCAGCGCCTGTGGGGAAATATACAGGTTATGCGCGGCTTTTGTGAAACTTCCGGTTTTGATCACTTCCAGAATATACCGCATGCTTCTTATATCCATCGGGCATTCCTCCATGCCGACAGTATAGCAGAAGAAACCGCAGGTTTCAACCCCGGAAACAACAGGTTCTTGCATCGCAGGGGCGGTCTTGTTAGAATATAAACGACTCTTTTTTCTTTGGATTTATGAGGAGGAATAACATCATGATGAAGAAATCCCTTGCCCTGCTGGCGTGCCTGTCTCTGGCGCTGTCCGGCAGCGCGCTGGCCGAGACCGACGCGGCCAGCGTCGCGGGCTTCGGCGGCGATGTGACCGTCACCATCGAAACCGACGAAAGCGGCGTGATTACCGCCATCAGCGCGGAAGGCGCAAACGAGACCGAAGCCGTCGGCGGCGAAGCGATCAAGGCGCTGAACGCAGGCGCGCTCGCGGCCTATGTCGGCACGAGCATCGCAGACGCGGATTTTGACGCGATGGATACCGTTTCCGGCGCGACCGTGTCCTCCACTGCGGTGAAGAACGCGGCCAAGTCCGCCCAGAGCAGCCTGACCGGCGCTTCCGCTGCGACCGTGGCGGACGGCACCTACACCGTCACCACCCCGTCCTTCTCCGTGACCGACCAGATGACGCTGGACGTGACCTTCGAAGGCGGCAATCTGACCGGCATCAAGACCGTGAACAACGGCAGCACCGACGCGATCTTTGCCACCGTGGAGAATAACCTCTACGACCGCCTGATTGCGTCCCAGAGCCTGAACACGGACGCGATCACTGGCGCGACCGTATCCTCCAACGCCGTGAAGACCTGCGTGGCCATGGCCATCGAGCAGGCGGGCGGCGACGTTTCCGCCTGGTATACCCCGGTGGAAAAATCCACCGAAACCATCACGCTGGACGGCTATGACGTCATTGTTGTGGGTCTGGGCGGTTCCGGCATGACCTCTTATGTCAGCGCGGCCGAAAACGGCGCGACCGTCTTCGGCTTCGATTCCGCGGCCAAGGTCGGCGGCAACAGCACCAACACGTCCGGCCCGATGGCCATCAACCCGGCCTCCCGCATGACCGACGGTGTGGATCTTGTGCCTGAAGAAGAACTGGTGCAGGATTGGATGGCCTACACCGACGGCGACGCGAAGGAAGACATGATCCGCCTGTTCGTCTCCGAATCCGGCAAGACGCTGGATTGGATGGAACAGAACTATCCGTTCCAGTTCGGCGACAGCATGAACGCGTTCTTCGACGCGCACGGCTGGCAGGTGTGGACGAGCTATGCCGGCAAGGACGGCGCGACCAAGGACGACGCTTATGTTGCGGCGCTCGAGCAGGCCAAGGCCATGAACGAGAAGAACGACTACATGCTCGAACTGACCGCCACCGATCTGCTGACCGATGAAAACGGCAATGTCACGGGCGTGAAAGCAACCCGTTACGACGGCACAACCTACGAAATCTACGGCAAAAACGTGATTCTGGCGACCGGTGGCTTCATCGGCAACGATGAAATGTGCGAGGAATACATCGGCGGCGTGTGGCGCACCGAAGCGATGACCCAGTGCGACGGCGCGGGCATCCAGATGGCGCAGAAGGCCGTTGACGCGGCGCTCTATAACCCGGACGTCGCCCCGGTTTCCCACATCGCGCAGGTTTACAACATCATCCGCAACGACGACCTGACCGCGGATCAGAAGGCTGTGCTGACCAGCCTGGTGCTGGATACCACCAAGCCCATCGTCTCTGCGGACGGCACCTCCGTCAATGACAAGATCGGCATGTTCATCGCCTTTGACGTGTGGCAGGCCGGCCCGACCTACTACGTGATCTATACGCAGGAGCAGATGGACGCGATCAAGGTCTCCGGTCTGGAAGCGTTCAACGCTCCGATGTTCATGGCGCAGGGCGGCAGCGCGGAAGCCGGCGTTCCGGTGGAAGACCTTGACACCATCCTCTCCGTGGGCGAAACCTACGGCGACGTGTTCAAGGCAGACTCCCTTGAGGCGCTGGCCGAACAGCTGAATATGCCGAACCTCACCGCTTCCGTTGAAGCGGCCGACGGCCCGGTTTACGCGGTCAAGGGCGCGAGCTATGTGTATTCCACCTGCGGCGGCCTGGACATCGACGCCAACATGAACGTGCTTCGTCAGGACGGCACGGCGGTGACCAACCTGTTCGCCGTCGGCAACGACAGCATCGGCGTGCTGCTGGAATCCGGCAAGGCCTATGTGACCTACGGCGGCGCGGCTGCCGGCTGGGCGTTGACCTCCGGCCGTCTGGCCGGCGCGACCGCCGCGGCGCAGTCCAAGTAATCCCCTTTTTCCATCGAGCGAATCCCGTTTCAACGCGGGATTCGCTTTTTTTCGCTCAAAATGCGCGTAAAAGTGCATTTTTCTGTAAAAAAAGGGTTGCATTTTTCGAAAAGCCGTGCTATAATTTTTCTCGCACCAAGTGATTGTTGCAATCGCACCTTTAGCTCAGTTGGTAGAGCACCTGACTCTTAATCAGGGTGCCCAGGGTTCGAGCCCCTGAAGGTGCACCAAACAAATACAATCCGGCTTGTTCGGATTGTCATGCACCTTTAGCTCAGTTGGTAGAGCACCTGACTCTTAATCAGGGTGCCCAGGGTTCGAGCCCCTGAAGGTGCACCAAAGCGCTTTGGTTTTTCGCCAAAGCGTTTTTTGTTTGATATGGATATACGCAAAAGGCGGCAGGCCGAACCCCTTCGTTCCCCTGCCGCCTTTGTTTTATACCTCCGTCTCCACCCGCACATGGCTCGTGCCTGCGCGGTCCTTGGTGACGATGATTTTTTTATCGATTCTGCGGTTTAGTTCCTCCACGTGGGAGATGATGCCGACCAGCTTATTTCCCTGCGTCAGGCCGGAAAGCACACCGATGGCCTGCGAAAGCGCCTGCGCATCCAGCGAACCGAAGCCCTCGTCCACAAACAGCGAGCCCAGGCTCACGCCCGCCGCGCCGCTCTGCACCTCGTCGCTCAAGCCGAGCGCCAGCGCCAGCGACGCCATGAAGGATTCTCCGCCGGACAGCGTGCGCACATCGCGGGAACTGCCGTTCACATGGTCGATGACCTCCATATCCAGCCCGCTCTGGCTGCGCTGGTTGCCCGCTTCGGCGCGGCGGCGCAGTTCGTATTGCCCCACCGTCATTTCGCGCAGGCGCAGGTTGGCTCGCGCAATCACGCGGTCAAAATACGCCATCTGGACATAAACCTCCAGCGTTACCTTGTCGCGCCCGATGAGCTGGCCGTTCGCCGTTGCGGAGAGCGTGCCAAGCTGCATGGCCTTTACACGCTTTTCCTCCGCATCCGTCAGCCCAGCTTCGATGCGCGCCAGCGCCGCACGGTTGCCCGCAAGCCGCGTATGCAGCCCACGCATGTCCGTTTCCAGCGCGGCGCTCTGCTCGTTCATCTGACTGCTTTGCCGCTCCAGCGCTTCCAGCGTTTCTTCCTGCTTTTCTTCATTCAGCCGCCGGGCAAGCGTCTGTTTCTGCGCGTTCAGCGCGGCCAGCCGTTCACCGGATTGGCGCAGCTTCTGCGCGCTTTCCTCCGTTCGGCGATCGATGTCGCGTTTTTCCGCCTGCAAATCGTCAAGCGCCTGTCGGGCCTGCCGCTCGGTTTCAAACGGCAGGCCTTTTTTGAGCGCATCAAGCTGCTGAATCAGTTCTTCCCGACTGCTGAGCAGACCGCGCTTTTCAAGCGCCTGTTTCTGCTCCTCGTCGGCAAGCTGCTTTTCCTCCGCCTCCTTCTCTGGAATGAGCGCTTTCGTGCGTTCAAGCGCCTGCACGCGCGCGGCAAGTTTGGTCTGCTGGGTCAAGCCATCCTGCCGCTGCGCATCCAGCTGCCCGCGAAGCTGCTCCGCATCCCGGCGGGCGATGAGCCGTGCGCATCCCGCTTCCTGCGCGCGATCTTCTGCCAGCCGTCCCGCCGCGCCAAGCGCTTCCGCCGCGCGTTCCGCCGTGCTGTGCGCCTCCTGCGCCGCATGTTCGGCGCGGTCCCGTCGGTCGCGGAGGGCTTCCAATTCGGCCTGCGTCGGCGCGCCCTCCGTCCGTTCGGCCGGGTGCGGATGATGTGTCGCGCCGCATACCGGGCAGGGCGAACCGTCCTTTAAGGCTTCAGCCAGAATGCCCGCCTGTGCGCCGAAAAACGCCGTCTCTGCCTGGTCATATGCCGCTTTGGCCTGCGCGCATTGCTTCAGCCTGTCCGTCTCCGCGCTTCGCGCCTGCTGATAAGTGCTTTGCCGCGCTTCCAAATCCGCAAGCGCCTGAATCAGCCGCTCCATCTGTTCCACGCGCAGCTTGGCTTCGCCCGCCGCCTTTTCCGCTTCGGCCTTCATCTCGACAATCTGCGGCAGCTGAGCAACCTTTTCGCGCGCCGTTTCGAGCTTCTGATGCAGTTCCGCCCGCATAGCGTGCGCGCGCTGCTCGGCTTCCTCTGCCTGTCGGATGTTCTCCGTCAGCGCGGCCTGCCTGCGTCCCAACTCGGCCGCCTGCGCATAATCCGCCATGCACGCCTGCAAGCGGCCCGCCTGCGTCTCAATCTCCTCCCGGCGCGGGCGAAGCGCTTCGGCGGCGGCGCTTTCCTTCTGCGCCTGCGCCGCGTCCGCCTCGGCCGAGACGATTTCCCGCGTCACGACTTCCAGCTGCTTCTGCTCCTCCGCGCGCTTTTTCGCCAAGCCGATGCGTTCGTTCAGCGCCGCGCTCTGCATGCGGAGCGCTTCCCGCCGGGTTTCAATCTCCGCCGTGCGCGTCTCGTCCGCCTGCATGCCCTGTCTGACCAGCATGCAGCGCGCTTCAAGGTTCGCCATCGTGGCTTCCCGCTGCATCTCATCAAACGCCGCATGAAATTCATCCGGCACAGTCAGCATCGCGGCATTCTGCATCAGCGCGCGCTCGGCTTCCGCCGCGTCCCGTTTCGCCTGATTAGCGCGCTCGCCAAGCCGAACCTGCAACTTTTCAAAGCGCTCGGTGTGGAAAATACGCTGCAAAATCTCGCGCCGTTCCTGCGTATCGGCCAGCAGAAGCCGCTTGAAATCGCCCTGTGCGATCATGCCGATCTGGCTGAACTGCTCGCGCGTCAGGCCGATCAGGTTTTCCACCTCGCTCGTCACATCGCGATAGCTGTCAACAACGCGCCCATCCGGAAAATAGAGCTGCGCTTCCGGCCTGCTTTTGACCGTGCCCTCGCCGCGCAGCTTAGGCCGCTCGTATTCCGGCGCACGCTTCACACGGTAGCGCCTGCCCCGCAGTTCAAATTCCAGCTCGACAAACGTCGACACAGACGCATCCGCGTATTTGCTGCGCATCATCGCGCCCTTTCGCTCCTGCCCGCTGGCCTCGCCGTACAGCGCGAAGGTGATCGCGTCAAAGAGCGTGGTCTTGCCTGCGCCCGTATCGCCCGTAATCAGATACAGGCCGCTCTGCCCCAGCTTGTCAAAATCCACGTTCGTCTGCGCCGCATACGGGCCGAACGCGCTAAGCGTCAAACCAATCGGTCTCATCGTTCATCCTCCCAAATCGGCTCCATCACGGCCCGAAGCAGCGCGCGCTGCTCGTCGGAAAGTCCCGCTCCGTTCTGCTTGGCATAAAACTCATCGAACAGCTCCAGCGGTTCGCGCCGCTGCACCGACAAACCGGAGAAATCCGCCTGCCGGGCATTCGTCCTCGCGTTATCATAGAGCACCTGCATCAGATTCGGATAGATCTGCGCGAGTTTGGCGGCCGCATCCGGCACGTCGTCCTCATCCGTGAGCGTGACCTGCACATAATCCGCGCAGGCGTTTTCCATTTGATACAATTCATCAAACGTCCCGCGGCGCTTTGCCATCCGATGTACGGGCGTAAACGGCAGGCGCTCCACCCGAACCGCGCCTTTTTGCCCCAACTCAACCAGCAGCGCGCATTTTTCCTGCCCGCATTCGGAGAACGAGTAGCACACGGGCGAGCCGCTGTACCACACGCGCCCATCCGCAAGGCTCTGCGCCCGATGCAGATGCCCCAGCGCCACATAATCAAACGGCGCGAACACGGACGCGTCGATCCCATCCAGCCCGCCGACGGAAACCTCCTCGGAATCGCTCGTCGCCGCGCCCGTCACAAACTGATGCGCCACCAGCACGTTGCGCGCATGCTCGTCCACGTCCATCTGCGCAATGGCCGCGCGCATCGCCGCGGTATAGCCCTCGATGGCATCATCCTCCAGAGCCGCGCGAACATGCGACGGCTTGACAAACGGCAGCAGATACAAGTTGACCGCGCCAAACTCGTCTTCAAACGTCACCCGCCGCACGTTTCCGTCGTAAACCGGGGACACGTACACGCCGTTCGCATCCAGCAGCCCGGAAAGATAAGCCACGCGCTCGGCGCTGTCATGGTTGCCGGAAATCATCACGACCGGGCTTTTCTGGCGGTTCATATCGGTCAAAAACGCGCTGAACAGCGTAACCGCTTCCGCAGGCGGAACGGGTCTGTCGTAAACATCCCCCGCAATCACGGTGACATCCGCCCGCTTCGCCATGTCGAGCGCCTGCGAAAGCACCGCCCGCTGTTCCTCCAGCATGCTGTATTCAAACACCCGCTTGCCCAGATGCAAGTCGGAAAGATGCAGAATTTTCACGTTCATTTCCTCCCTTTGGTTTCATTATACACGCCTTTGCGTGCCTTCGCAATCCTGCCTTGACAGCGGCTTTCAATCTCTCTATACTAACAGAAGAAATCGTTTCGTTTTCATTCTGCGGACGCGTTCTGCGCGCCCCTTCATCAATGAGGAGATTGGATATGACCGTTCCCACGCTTCAAAAGCGCCATATCACGGGCGCGCACGCGTTTTTGCTGGGCGCTTTTCTGGCGCTGCTCGCGCTCGCCCCGGCCATCCTGCCCTATGGCGGGCGGTTTGTCACCCGCGGGGATTTCATCGAGCAGCAGCTCCCCTTCATTCTGGAAACGCGGCGCATTCTGCGCGGCGGGCTGAACAGTTACAGCTTCAACACCTTCCTCGGCGCGCCTGCCGTCGGCAGCTACGCGTTTTATACGCTGGGCAGCGTGTTCGTCTGGCCGCTGGCGCTTCTGCCCAAGGCGCTGATTCCGTTCGGCATCAGCGTGATGGCGGTGCTCAAACACGCCGTCTGCGCGCTGACCTCGTTTTGCTATCTGCGGCGGATGGTCAAAGACGAGCGGTTCGCCCTGCTGGGCAGCGTGCTTTACACGTTCTCAGCGTTCACCGTCGTCAACACACAGTTTTATCATTTTCTGGAGGTCATCGCATTTTTCCCGCTGATTCTGCTGGGCATGGAGGACGCAATGGGCGAGCATCCCCGGCGCGGCCTGCTGGCGCTATTCTGCGGGCTGAACACGCTGACCAACTACTATTTCATGCTCTCCAGCGCACTGCTGGCGGCGCTGTATTTCGTCTTCCGCTTTTTCAGTGCAGATTGGAAGCCGCGCCGGACGCTCAAAAACGTGTTCATGTTGATTTTTGAATGCGGTGTGGGCTGCGCGCTGGCAGGCGTGCTGCTCGTGCCCGCGATGCTGTTCATGCTCTCCATCACGCGGACGGGCGCGGGCGATACCTCCGTGCTCATGCAGCATTACGGCGTGAGCACCCTGCTCGAACGCCTGCGCACGCTCGTCATGCCGATTGAAAGCAACGTCGTCCACGCCTATTACGGCGACGCGCCGAGCTGGGCTTCCACGGCGGCGTATCTGCCGATGTTCGGGCTGACGGGCGTGCTTTCCGCCTTTGCGCAAAAGAAAGCGCGCTGGCTCAAGGGACTTTTGCTGGCGCTGGCGGTGTGCTGCGTCGCGCCCGTGCTCTGCGGCGCGTTTGCGCTGGAAACCAACATTGCCTACACTCGCTGGTGGTACGGCCTGGCGCTGATGCTGACGCTGGCCACGCTGGCCGCTTTCAAGGATTTCGACGCTCATGCGTGGCAAAAGTCGTTCCTTATGCTGACGGCATTGACTGTGCTGCTGACCGTCCCGTTCATGCTGCCGGAAAGCTGGCTGAACGAGATGGGCCGCATCGGGGAAATCCTGCTCAACCGACGGACGGGCGCGTATGCGTCGGATATTTTCCGCATCTTTTCTCTGTTGGCCACGCTGCTCGGCGGCGGGACGATGCTGCTTATCCTCTGCAAAAGGCCGCGCTTTGCCGTCACGCTGGCGCTCACCTGCGCCGTCGCCGTCGCGCAATACGCAGGCTATATTCTCGTCGGTGACAACAATCTGCTTTCCGGCGGCGAAAGCGCGGGCGAAGGGCTTTACACCCTCTCCGAAATCGCCGAGCCGACGCTCACCGCCGCCGAAACGCCGGATATGGATATCTGGCAGCGCATTGACTACGGCAAAAAATTCCGCAATTACGGGCTTCTGCGCGGGGCCAGCAGCCTGACCGCGTTCACCAGCCTGCGTTCCTCCACCGTCGGCCGCTTTGTGTCGATGGCGGGTTTCGGATACGACGAATCCACAACCGTCTGCCCGCCGGATGACAGCGCGGCGCTTCGCGCTTTTTTGAGCGTGAACGCCTATTATCAGCTCGACGATACGCCCGCGCCGGAGGGCTTCGTCTATGACCACGACGAAAACGGCATTGCGGTTTATGTCAACCCCAATGCCGTGCCGATGGGCTTTTTGCAGACGACCTGCACGGGCACATATCATCAGCGGATGGACAGCGAAACCGTGCCGACCGTGATGCTCGCCGCCGTGACGCTTGGCGACGACGATTTGGCCGTCTATCGGGATCGCATGCAGACGCTCGACGTTTACAACATCCCCGACTGGTCGGAGAGCGTCGCCCGCTTGAAGCAGAACGCCTGCAACGGCTTTGACACAACCGCAAACGGCTTCATCGCGCACATCGACGCGAAGGAAGCGGGCATACTCGTCTTCACGATTCCGTTTGACAAGGGCTTTTCCGCCACGGTTGACGGGAAAAAGACCGAAATCGTCAACTGCGACGTGGCGTTCATGGGCATTTGGGTCGAGCCGGGCAAACACGAAATCGTCTTCACCTATCGCACGCGGGGGCTGACGCTGGGCATGCTGATGAGCGCTGCTGCGGCCGTCGTGCTGGCGGGATACGTGTTCATTGTCCGCCGCCGGGCAGCGTAAAGCGGAAGGTCGTCCCCTCCCCGACGCGGCTGGTCACATCGATCGTAATCCCATGCCGCCGCGCAACCTCGCTGCAAATCGCAAGGCCAAGCCCCGTTCCCTGCTCGTTGCTGTGTCTCGTTCGGCGGAAGCGCTCGAAAATGTGCGACAGCTCCTCCGCCGGAATGCCGATTCCCTCATCCGCGACAACGATGGCGCGCCCCTCCAGCGCAAGGCTGACGCGTTTCCCCTTCGGCGTGAATTTGACGGCGTTATCCAGCACGACCAGCAGCATCTGGCGCAGTCGGGCATAATCGCCCGTGATTTGCAGCGCGTTCTCTGGTTCGCGGCAGTCAAAGCACACGCCCTTTCGGCTGCACAGCGCACCCGCGCTCATCGCCACATCGCCCAGCAGCTCTCGCACATCTACATCCCCCATATTGAGCGAAAAGCCCGCGTTTTGCAGCCGCGAAAGTTCCAGCAAATCGATAATCAACCGCTGCAAGCCCTTACATTCGGTCAGCATCTGATTATAATACGCCTGCACGTCATTTTCGCCGGAAACCACGCCGTCCTGCAGCGCTTCCAGCGATCCCCGGATGACTGTGACAGGCGTTTTTAATTCATGCGAAATCGTCGCAAAGAAGGCGCTCTGCTGCTCGCGAAGAAGCTCGTCACGCTTTCGCGCTTCAAAAAGCCGCTCGGCGAGGATATCCATTGACCGCGCCAGCTCGCCGATTTCGTCCTTTTGCGCGCTGTTCATCCGCGCTTCATATTCGCCGCCCGCCAGTCTGCCCGCAAAGCGCTGCACCGCCGTGATCGGCTGGGTGAACATTCGCGAAAAGAGCGCGCCCAGCAGCACGGTCAGCACAAAGGCCAGCGCGCCGCTGACCATCAGGATATCCGAGCTGGAAACCTGCGCAAAGCCCAGCTCACGAAGCGTGCTTTCCAGCAGCACCACGCCGAGCACGTGGCTCTTGGCGTTCATGATCGGCATGCCCGTCGTCAGGTGCGTTTCGCCATCAATCCTGGCGGAAAGAAACGGCGTTTTGCCCATAAAGCCCAGCGCAATCGTCTGCTCGATGTAGCCGGGGAGCAGCTTGCCGCTCATCGTCTGCACCACGCCGTCAAAATAGCCCGTGACGTGGTGCTGCTCGTCGATGAGGTACACGCTGCAATTGGTGATATGCTCAATGAGCGCCATATACGGGGCCAGCGTATCCTCGCCGACGACAAACGGGTTTTCATCCAGCGTTTCATAATCCGACGGCGCGATCATCTCCGAAAGATTCTGCGAAATGGCGTAGGCGTCGCGCTGCATGGTCTGGCTGTAATGCGCAATCATTTTGCGCTCCATCATCGCGTTGAAAATCAGCCCCAGCAGCAGGGTGAACAGCACGAGCAGCAGCGCAAACAGCCCCGTCAGCCGCGCGACGAGCGTTCGATGAATCGGCAGCTTCATGGCAGTTTCCTCTCAAATTTATAGCCCGCGCCCCAGACGGTTGCGATGGCAAACGATTCATGCGGATAAGCGTCCAGCTTGGCGCGCAGGCGCTTGATATGCGAATCCACCGCGCGGTAATTGCCGACGAACTCATAGCCCCAGACCATCGTCAGCAGGTTATCCCGCGTGAACACGCGCCCCGGCGCGGAAGCAAGCGTATAAAGCAGCTCGACCTCCCGCCGAGTCAGATTCAGCTTATGGCTCGACAGCGTGACGGAAAGCGACGGCAGATGAATCGACAATTCGCCGATGAGAAGCGTCTCCTTTTCCTCCGCCGCTGGAATGCGCCGCAGCACGGCCCGAATGCGTGCCATCACCTCGCCGGGCGAAAACGGCTTCACAATATAATCATCCGCGCCGATATCCAAGCCGAGAATGCGGTCTGCGTCCTCATCCCGCGCGGTAATCATCAAAATCGGCACGCTGGACACACGGCGGATGCGGCGGCAGACCGCCAGCCCGTCCATCCCCGGCAGCATGATATCCAGCAGAATCAGCGACGGCTCGGCCGCGTCAAACAGATCAAGCGCCTCCTCCCCGGTTTTCGCCGCGAGCATCGGCCACCCCTCTTTTTTGATATATTGCGACAAAATATCCACGATCTGCTCGTTGTCGTCCACCACCAGAATCGGGTTCACGACCATTCCTCCCCTGTTTTTCTCTGTACACATTGTAAAATCCGGCGGCAGGAATGTCAAACGTTTTGCGCGAAATTGAATTTTCGAAGGTTTTTTCAAATTGACACACTTTTGACACAGACAGCCCTTAAACTGATTCTTGTCATCGGGAGGAACGAACATGAAACGCATCTTGACGCTGATGATTCTGCTCATCGCCCCGGCCCTTTCCGCGGCCGCGCAGGACTATGCGGACGGCATTTACCGCGGGTTTTACTACGACGGCGGCATCGAGCAGATTGCCATTCAATTCGAGCTCCGGGACGGCAAATTCGATTCGTTGGTGTATCGTGGCGTGAAATACAAGGACGGCGACTACATGAGCGAGGACGCAAGCGACGCGCAGAAGGCCATCCTCCGCCAATACCGCCAGCTCGCCGATTATCTCATCGGCAAGGACGTTTCCGCCATCGACGACCTCTATTCGCCGTATGACATCGTAGAGGATCTTGACGCGGTAACGACGGCGACGATGAAATCCGGCAAGCTGATTTCCGCCCTGTGGGACGGGCTGAACCGCCATCCATATAAAATCGTCGATACGACGAAGCTGCCCGAAGCCGAGCCCTATGCGGACGGCGTGTACCGCGGCACCTATATGGAGGATGGCGGCGAGCAGGTCGCGCTGGAATTTACCCTGCAAAGCAACGTCTTTACCGAGCTGCATTACACGACGCTTCAATATAAAAACGAGGATTATCTTGCATCCGAGGGCGGTGCTGCCGCCGAAATCTGCGGTCAGTTCAATCAGCTGCTTGCGCATCTGGTCGGCAAGCCCGTTTCAAGCGTGAGCGACCTGTATCTGCCGGGGCAGATTGCCGACGACACGGATGCTTCATCCGGCGCGACGCTGCGCGCCCCGAAGGTGATTTCCGCCATCTGGGATGCGCTCGCCCGCCACGCCTACACCATCATCAAGTAATTTATCGCACCTCCGCCCGCGGGGAGATGCGGTAAATCATAGATTCGCATGTCACCCGCAACAAAACATTTGGAGGTATATGTTTATGAACAAGTTTGCCGTTTCCGCCGCGACTGCGGCACTGATACTCTCCCTCTCGACCGGCGCGCTGGCCGCTTCCGGCCTCGGCTCCGTCACCAGCATGTCCGGCTCTGACGCCGCCGCCGACAAGGCGGGCAGCGTGACCGTCAACACGACCATGTGCGCGGTGGAGCTGGATGACGCAGGCAAAATCACCGCCGTTTCCTTCGATATCGCGCAGAACAAGCTCGGCTTTGATGCGGCCGGCGCGCTGACCACCGAGCTGACGGGCGAGCACCCGACCAAGAAGGAGCTGGGCGACGCTTACGGCATGAAGGCCGCGACCTCCATCGGCAAGGAATGGTATGAGCAGGCCGGCGCGCTGGAGGACTGGTGCATCGGCAAGACGGTGGAGGAGGTTCTCGCCATGCCGACCTATGACAAGGGCGACGGCCACCACACGCAGGTGCCGGATGACGTGGATCTCAAGTCCGGCTGCACCATCGACGTGGGCGGTTTCCTTCAGGCGCTGCAAAAGGCCGCGGATAACGCAAAATAAGACACAGGCAAGCACATGCGCTTCCTGCCGTGCAATCGGCGGGGAGCGCGTTTTTGTGTATGGCTTTTGCGTCCAAGCCCCGCTTGAATCCCCCGTCAAACCATGCTATACTGATATCAAAACAAGCAGGAAGGCAGGTCACAACCGATGATTCATTCCAATCCGCTTCTGCAAAACATGGAAAACGGCAAAAAATTCATCACGATGGGCGAAATCATGCTCCGTCTGACGCCGCCGAACTATGAAAAAATCCGCATGGCTTCCGCGTTTGAAGCCAGCTATGGCGGCAGCGAGGCCAACATCGCCCTTGCGCTGGCCAATCTGGGCGTGGACAGCACGTTCTTTTCCGTCGTGCCGAACAACAGTCTCGGCAAAAGCGCCGTGCGCTGGCTGCGCTCCAACGACGTACACTGCACGCCGATGATCCTCACCTCGCCGGAGGAAACGCCGACCCACCGTCTGGGCACGTATTACCTGGAAACGGGTTACGGCATCCGCCCCAGCAAGGTCATTTACGACCGCAAGCACAGCGCGATGGCCGAATACGATTTTTCGGATGTGGATTTGGGCGCACTGCTGGAGGGCTTCGACTGGCTGCATCTGAGCGGCATCACTCCGGCACTCAGCCCGAATTGCGCCAGGCTGGTGCTGGATATGCTGCGCGTCGCCAAGGAAAAAGGGCTGACGGTCAGCTTCGACGGCAACTTCCGCAGCATGCTGTGGAGCTGGGAGGAAGCGCGCGATTTCTGCACGCAGTGCCTCCCCTACGTCGATATTCTGCTGGGCATCGAGCCGTATCATCTCTGGCGCAATGAGGACGACCACAGCCAGGGCGACGTGAAGGACGGCGTGCCGATGCAGCCCAGCTATGAGCAGCAGGACGAAATCTTTCAGCGGTTCGTCGAGCGCTATCCCAATCTCAAGTGCATCGCGCGGCACGTGCGCTATGCCCATTCCGGCAGCGAAAACAGCCTGAAAGCGTTCATGTGGTACGAGGGACACACGTTTGAAAGCAAACTGTTCACCTTCACGATCCTCGACCGCGTGGGCGGCGGCGACGCGTTTGCCAGCGGCCTGATTTACGCCATGCTGCACGATTACAAGCCGATGGATATGCTCAACTTCGCCGTGGCTTCCAGCGTCATCAAGCACACGATTCACGGCGACGCCAACATCACCGACGACGTGAGCAGCATCCGCAACCTGATGAACATGAATTACGACATCCGCCGTTAAAACCAAGGAGTTTCCATGAAAATCGTCATCACTGCCCGCAACTTCACCAATTACGACCGCGCCGCCATCGACAGCCTGCGCGCCTGCGGTCACGAAGTCGTCGATCTGTCCGGCCGCGATTTCACCATCGTCACGCCCGAAATCGACATGATCGAAGCGCTTTCAGGCGCGCAGGCCGCCATTTGCGGGCTGGAACCCATCACGCAAAACGTGCTTGCGCACTGCCCGAACCTCAAGCTCGTCTCCCGCCGCTCCATCGGCTATGACTCCATCGATCTGGATGCGTGCCGCGCGCACGGCGTCGCCGTCACAAGGCTGACGGGCCTGGTCGAGGGCGCGGTGGCCGAACACGTCATGGCCTATATCCTCTATTTCGCCAAAAGGATCGATTTGCAGAACGCCGCCATGCAGCGTGGTGAATGGATTCGCGTGATGACCCCCGGCGCGAAGGGACGCACACTCGGGCTTGTCGGCTTCGGCGGCATCGGCAAAGAGATCGCCAAGCGCGCGACGGCGTTCGGCATGCGCGTGGTTTACACCTGCCGGCATCCCAATCCCGCGTGGGAAAGCGAGTTCGGCGTAACGTACCGCGACATGGACGGACTGCTGGCCGAAAGCGATTATATTTCGCTGAACGTGCCGCTGACCGATCAGACGCGCGGCATGTTCTCCGCGCCGCAGTTTGAGCGGATGAAGCCCACCGCCGTGCTCATCAACATTGCCCGCGGCGGCGTGGTGGATGTTCCGGCGCTCCGCAAAGCGCTCGATGACGGCGAAATCGGCGGCGCGGCAATCGACGTTTATGAATCCGAACCCTGCACGGATTCCCCGCTTGTCGGCTGCGGCAAGGCCGTTCTTACGCCGCACACCGCGCCCTTCACCAGCGAAAATTTCATCGCCATGAACAACCGCGCCGCGCAGAATGTGCTTGATTTTTTCGCAGGCACGCTGGAAGACAAATATCGTCTTGCATAAGGAGGTTTCTCCATGAAGGAAGTTCGTTTCGGTCTGATCGGTCTGGGGGCTATGGGCATGACGCACGCAAAAACGCTGCTGGACGCCGTGCCGAACGCGCGCCTTTGCGCCGCTGTAACCACCAGCGAAGCGCACAAAGCCGAGCTGCTTGCGCTCTCCGGCGCGGCGGATGTGCGCATTTTTGCCGCGCCTGCGGCAATGTACGCCAGCGGGCTGATCGACGCAGTGCTGATCGCCACGCCGCACAGGCTGCACGTCGCGCAGGCCATCGAGGCCTTCCGCGCGGGGCTGCATGTGCTGCTCGAAAAGCCGACGGGCGTTTCCACGCAGGAAGTCCGTCTGCTGAACGCGGAAGCGGACAAGAGCGGCAGGGCTTTCGGCGCGATGTTCAACCAGCGCACCAACCCCGCCTATCGCAAAATGAAGCAGTTGATTGTCTCCGGCGAGCTGGGCGAAATCCGGCGCACGAACGTCGTCATCACCGATTGGCTGCGGGCGCAGAGCTATTATGACTCCTGCGCATGGCGCGCGACATGGGCGGCGGACGGCGGCGGCGTTCTGCTCAATCAAGCGCCGCACAACCTTGATTTGTGGCAATGGATTTGCGGCATGCCGGTCCGCGTGCAAGCGTTCTGCGGCTTTGGCCGCTGGCATGATATCGAAGTGGAAGACGACGTGACGGCTTATGTCGAATATGCAAACGGCGCGACGGGCACGTTCATCACCTGCACCGGAGAAGCGCCCGGCACCAATCGATTCGAGGTTTCGCTGACGGGCGGACAGCTGGTGTATGAAAACAATCGGCTGACGCTGGCCAGACCCGACGTTCCGGTGGATCGCTTCATCCGCGAATACGAAGGCGGATACGGCAAGCCGAACGTCACGGTGGAGGACATCACGCCGGACGAGCCTTACACGATGCACGCGGGCGTGATTCGCGCGTTTGTTAATCACATTTTGACGGGCGCGCCGATGATTGCCGACGGGCGCGAGGGGCTGAACAGCCTGATGCTGGCCAACGCGATGCTGCTTTCAACGTGGGAGCATACGGCGGTTGATCTGCCCTTTGACGATGCGCGCTATGCTGACAGATTAGCCGCGCTTGCCGCAAAAAGTCCGAAAAAAGTCGCGAAGCCGATTCAGATGGATTTAAGCAAGTCGTTTTAACGAGGGAAAGGGTACGTCGGGGCAGCGTCCCAACCGTTCCCATTTTCATCATCAAAAGGAGCCATCGTATGGCAAACAAAGTTGAAAAAACAAATGTGATGCGCATTCTGGACAAGGCGGAAATCCCCTATCAGACGCATTTTTACTCGCCCGACACGGGCATCGACGCGATTTCCGTCGCCAAAGCGCTGGGGCAGGACCCGCAGGCGGTCTTCAAAACGCTGGTGACGCAGGGCAAGAGCCGCGCGTTCTACGTTTTCGTGATTCCGGCGACGGGTTCGCTGAATCTCAAGCGCGCGGCGGCGGCCTGCGGCGAAAAGGCGGTTGAGATGATTCCGCAAAAGGCGCTTCTGCCCAACACGGGCTACATTCACGGCGGATGCAGCCCCATCGGCATGAAAAAGCTCTATCCCACCTTCATCGACGAAAGCGCTCAGCTGTTTGATACCATCTGCGTCAGCGCGGGCAAAATCGGCGCGCAGGTGGAGCTCGCGCCGGACGCACTCTGTGGCCTGATTTCCGCTCAATACGCAGAATTGACGGATTAAAAATAAAATCATGCAAATTCTTGTCATTCAGGCATTGAATTTGCTTTTTTTGTGTGTTATCATAGTGCATCATGCAAATATACACATGGAGGACGCACATGAACACAGCAGAGCTGCTTGTCAAATGTTTGGAAAACGAAGGCGTGAAAGTGGTTTTCGGCATTCCGGGCGAAGAAAACCTTGCGGTGATGAATGCTTTAGCGCGCTCAAATATTCGGTTTATCACGGTTCGCCACGAACAGGGCGCGGCTTTCATGGCGGATGTTTACGGCCGGCTGACGGGACACGCCGGCGTTTGCCTGGCGACGCTCGGCCCCGGCGCAACCAACCTGATCACCGGCGTTTCGGACGCCAATTCCGACGGCGCGCCGCTGGTCGCCATCACCGGGCAGGTTTCCACCGACAAAATCCACCTGACGGCGCATCAGTTTCTCGATTTAACCAAGATGTTTGAGCCTGTGACCAAGCGAACCAAGCTCGTCATGCGCCCGGATTCCATCGCGGAGATCACGCGGCTGGCGTTCAAATATGCCGAGGGCGAGGGCAAGCCCGGCGCGACGCACATCGATCTGCCCGTGGACGTATCCTTGCAGGAGGTGCCGGAGGACGAAGCGCCGCTGCACCGCGCAGGCCCGAACCCGGAAAGCGCATCGCTGGAACACATCGAAGTGGCGGCGGGTATGATTTTCCGCAGTCAAAGCCCTGTGATTCTTGTCGGCAGCGACGCGGTTCGCGAGGACGCCAGCGAAGCGCTCACCGAAATGGCCGAAACGCTGCACATTCCCGTCGTCAACACGATGATGGCCAAGGGCATGATTCCCTACACCAGCCCCTATTCCCTCTGGACGGTCGGCATTCCGCAAAAGGACTATGCAAACCGCGTGCTGGAGGACGCAGATCTGCTCATCTGCGTGGGCTATGATATTGTTGAATATGCGCCCCAGCGCATCAACCCGACGCGAAAAACGCCCATCCTGCACATCAACACCACGCCCGCGCACATCAACAAATATTATCAAACCACGTGCGAAGTCGTCGGCGATATCAGCGATTCGCTGCACCGCATCACCCTGCGCACGCACCGCACGCAGGAGCCGACCGCCGCGCTGGCTATCCGCGAGCAGCTCGTCGCCGAACACGAGAGCTATGCGGCGGACGCTTCCTTCCCGATGAAGCCCCAGCGCGTGCTGATCGACGTGCGCAAAGCCATGCGGCCGGGCGATATTCTGCTCTCCGACGTGGGGGCGCACAAGATGTGGATTGCCCGCCACTACAACTGCTACAAGCCGAAAACCTGCCTGATTTCCAACGGCTTCGCGACGATGGGCTTCTCCCTGCCCGGCGCGCTGGCGGCTAAGCTCGTTTCGCCGGATAAACGCGTGCTGGTCGTCACCGGAGACGGCGGATTCATGATGAACAGTCAGGAGCTGGAAACCGCCGTGCGCGAACATCTGCCCTTTGTGGTGCTGGTGTTTGTCGATGGCGGCTACGGGCTGATTAAATGGAAGGGCATGGATAAATTCGGCGAAACGCACTACTGCGATTTCACCAACCCGGACTTGGTGGCCTACGCCGAAGCGATGCACTGCAAGGGCTACCGCATCACCAGCGCAGATGATCTTCTGCCCATGCTGGAGGACGCTTTCAGGCAGGATGTGCCCGCGCTCATTGAATGCCCGATTGATTACGCCGAAAACGGCAGGCTGACGCAGCATCTCAAAGAGGTTTACGCACATTTGGAGTAAAGCAAAAGGCGCTTCCCCCGCGCAGACAGGGAAAGCGCCTTTTCATATACCTTGGTTTTACTTCGCCAGCTCAACAGCGATCTGCGCCGCCGCACGGGCGTTGTTATAGGCCAGCTGAATGTTGGTCTTGAGGCTGTCGCCGCCGGTCAGTTCGACGATATGCGCCAGCAGGAACGGGGTGATGTTCTTGCCCTTCACGCCCGCCTCGTCGGCCATCGCCATCGCCTTGTCGATGACGGCGCTCATCTGGTCGAAGTCCATCGCATATTCTTCCGGCACTGGGTTGCCGATCAGCATGCCGCCCTGAAGGCCCATGCCCCACTTGGCCTTGGCAATCGCGGCGACATCCGCCGGGGTCTTGGCGTTGTAATCCACGCCAAAGCCGCTCTTGCGGCAGTAGAACGCCGGGAAATCGTCGCTATTCAGGCCGAGCACCGGAACGCCCATGGTCTCCAGATACTCGAGCGTGCGGCCGATATCCAGAATCATCTTCGCGCCCGCGCAGACAACCGCAACCGGGGTATGCGCCAGCTCCTGAAGATCGGCGCTCACATCCATGGTCACCTCGCCGTGGCGATGCACGCCACCGATGCCGCCGGTCGCAAAGATGTGAATGCCCGCCATGTTCGCCAGAATCATCGTCGTGGCGACGGTGGTCGCGCCGGTCAGCTTCTGCGCAACGACGATCGGCAGATCGCGGCGGCTTACCTTCAGCACGCCCTTCGCCTCGCACATGCGAACCAGCTCGGCCTCGGTCAGGCCGCACTTGAGACGGCCGTCGATAATGGCCATCGTCGCGGGAATCGCGCCCTGCTCGCGGATAATCTTCTCCACCTCGCGGGCGAAGCTCAGGTTCTCCGGATACGGCATGCCGTGGCTGAGAATGGTGCTCTCCAGCGCGACGACAGGCTTACCGGTGCGAACGGCTTCCTCAATTTCCGGGGTGATGTCCATGTAGGCCTTCAGATCAAAATTATTCATTTGATATACTCCTTTACCATTTTTTCAATCGCCGCGGGAGACATCTCACGGCTGATGGTGTCACTGGAAGAAATCGCGACCATGCCCGCGCCCATGCCGAACGCGAGGATATCCTCGGCGGCGTAGCCCTGACGAGTCGCATAAATGATGCCGGCCATCGACGCATCGCCTGCGCCGGTTGCGTTTACCATGCCGTCAAACACGCGGCTCTGACCCCAGATACCGCCCTCCGGTCCTCTGTAATACATACCGTCCTTGCCAAGGGAGACGAACACACGCCGCACGCCCTTGCCGCGTACAATATCGCAGGCCATCTCGACGTTCTCCGGCGTATCCACCGGGCAGTCGCTCAAAATTTCCAGCTCCATGCGGTTGGGCTTGATCGTGTCAAAACATCCGATATACGGGCGCAGTTCGCGCGCCCACGCTGTCGAAACGGGATCCAGATACAGCGGCCTGTCACAGACCTGGGACAACCGCTCGATGGTCTTTGCGGAAAGATTGCCGTCGCAGACCACCAAATCCGCGCCGCAGAGCAGCTCACGGGATTCATCCACCAGCTGTGCGTTGAGCTGCTTGATGATGTGCATGTCGCTCATCGCCAGCAGCATGTCGCCGTCGCCGTCCATGATGGAGATGTAGCTGGAAGACCGTTCGCCGCGCAGCACGCGGGTCGCGCTCATGTCGATTCCGGCTTTTTCGCAGCCCTCGATGATGCCGCGTCCCTGCACATCGTCGCCGACGACGGTAATCAGGCGGACATTTTCACCCAGCCGAGCCAGATTTTCGCAGATATTGCGGCAAACGCCGCCCAGAGAGGTATGCAGCGAACCGGGGTTGGAATCCCGCATGATGAGCTGACGATCGCTCTTGCCGTGGATATCCATATTCGCGCCGCCGATACCGGCAATATAACCCATGGGTATGGCCTCCAAATGCGCTTAATCATGTGAAAGCCTCGCACACTGCGGGGCAGCCTCATTATACTGGTTTTCGTGCAAAAAAGCAACCTCAAACCCACGATTTTATAACCGCGGCCAGACTGTCCCCCGCATCCGCATTCAAATTTAGAGACAAAAGAAAAAACCGACTGCAAAAGCAATCGGCCTTTTTGGCACCTCCAATGGGAATCGAACCCATGATTTTGCCTTGAGAGGGCAACGTCTTAACCGCTTGACCATGGAGGCAAATGGCTGGGGAACTAGGATTCGAACCTAGACAATACGAGTCAGAGTCGTAGGTGCTGCCGTTACACAATTCCCCAATGCATTCATTCAGTTGACAAAAAGGATTATACCAAATCCGTCTTTTTCTGTCAACACCTTTTTTCACATTTTTGCAAATTTTGTCATTGCTTGCCCGTCGGGCGGAATTGTGCTATAATAAAACCCAATTTTTCATGCGGTGCATGTTTGAAAGGGAGTTTTTTCATGAAGGCAACGCAGGCTTTGGCCCTGTTCTTGCTGACTTTGCTGATCTTTCCATCCATAGCGCAGGCGGGAACGCTCGGCCCGGCGCTCAGTTACGGCGAGCTGCTTTCCCTGGTGCGGCAGGCGCACGACGGCGACGTGCTGCTCATTTCAGGTGATTTGACCGCAACGGATGAAGCGCTGGTCTCCCCTGTTTTGCTGGAAATCTCCGGCGACGGCCGGGCGACGCTCCGCCATCTGCATGTCAGCGATTCTTCCATCGTCTTTTCAAACCTGTCTTTGCTGGATTCGCTGAACATCGACGGCGTTTCCAATGTAGAGCTTCGCGCCGTTCGGGTCGAGGGCGCAGCGGGCGAAAGCGGCCTGTCCTTCGTCGGCGGCGGCACGCTGCTCATCGATGAGGACTGCACCGTCACCGGCGGTTCAGGCGCGACGGGCGTTTCCATCAGCCAGCGCGGCAGCGATCTCTACGTCAGCATCGAGGGCAATGTGGTCGGCGGCGAAAACGGCGGCAGCGGCATGGAGGTCTCCCCCATGACCGAATACGGCACCATGATGCTGGCCGGCAGCATTCGCGGCGGCGACGGCGCTTCCATGGGCGGCACGGGACTGAATCTGTTTGATTTGAGCGGCAACGCGTTTATCACCGTGGCGGGCAGCGTGCGCGGCGGCAAAGGTTCCGTCGGCGGCGCAGGCATGCAGGTCGTTTCCATCGGCGACACGGTTTCCATCGGCGTGAGCGGCGAAATCCTCGGCGGTTCCGGCGCGGAATACGGCGGCGACGCGCTGATTCTGATGGATGCGACGGCGGCTTCTTCCGTTAATTTGAGCGGCTCGCTGATGGGCGGCAACGCGTCCGCGCAAGTCGGCGAGCCGGGGCAATCCCTGCTGGTTGTCGGGGACAGCATTGCCCATGCCCGCGTGGTGAACTGCCTGCTGCAGGACGGCGAAAATACGTTCTCTTATAACACGGCGGTCACGCCCCTGCCGGAGATCACGTCTTCAGTTGATGTTGTCGATCCGCTGGGCACGCCCGAACCCACGCCGGAAATTTCGCCTGAACCGACGAATACGCCCGCGCCGATGCCCGAAGAAACGCCAATCCCCGCTCCTACGCCGAACCCGACGGATGAGCCGACATCCGAACCGGATGTTACGCCCGAACCGGCGACCCCGGAGGAAGCCAGCGCGGCATAATTCTACGGCTTTGTAATCAAAAACGCATCAAAAAAGGATCGCTTCCCACGTTGAGAGGCGATCCTTTTGATGATATGCAGCTTTACATGCAGGCGCCCGTGTGCGTCATCGGCAGGCTCTCGCCCTCCGGAATCAAATCGCACAGGGTCACGCCGTCAATGACATTGTTGATGGCGCTGTATACCTTGGCAAACACGGCATGGGACGGGCACACGCCGCTCCGCGTGCAGACATGCCCATCCATCGAAACGCACTCGGCCGGAGCGAGATCGCCCTCCGTCGCGCGCAGGATCATGCCGACCGTGATATCTTCAGGACGCTTCGCCAGATGATAGCCGCCCTGCGCGCCGCGAATGCTGCGCAAAAGGCCGCTTCTCGTCAGCACGCTGATGATCTGCTCCATATATTTTCCGGAAATATCCTGCCGCTGGGCGATTTCGCGCACGCTCACCGGCATTTCGCCGTCGTGCTGCGCCACATCCGCCATAATGCGCAGGGCATACCGTCCCTTGGTTGAAATCATCATGCGCAATCCCTCCGCTTCTCACTTCAGTATGCCCAGTATATCACTTTATATCATACTTCGTCAATAGGATTTGAGGGATTTTCTGCTTTGAGTGCGCTGTATACCCCGTCGCTGGCTCGCTTGGCCGCCTGCGCAAGCGGAATTTTTCGCGCCAGTCCATCCAGCAGCAGCGCGCAGAAACGGTCGCCCGTGCCCCAATGCTCGCCGGGCACACGTTCAAACGGAATGCAAAAGCGCTCCCCCGTCTGCACATCCAGCCCGGCCACGGTATCGCCTGCGCTGGTGATGAGCACACTTTTCCCGGTTTCGCCCAGCTTGTCCAGCAGCACTTGAACGTCTGCATCCGCAAAGGGCGTATCCGTCAGCAAACAGGCTTCCGTCAGGTTCGGCGTGATGACGTCAGCGTGCCGCACCAAGCGCTTCATGGCTTCGGCTTGCTCCATCGTCACGCTGTTGTAGCGTCTGCCGTTATCCCCCAGAATCGGATCAACCACAACGGGAATGCCGTGCGCCCGCGCACCATCCACAATATCGCAGAGCTTTTCTGCCTGCGCAAGCCCGGTTACATAGCCGATGTAGACGAGGTCATACGAAAGGCCGAGACTTTTCCACGCAGCCAGCGATTCCAGCAGATAATCGGTCGTATCCAGCGTCGCGGCTCTGCCCAGATTGAGGGTGTTGGAAATGAGCGCCGTCGGAAGCATCAGCACTTCGTGACCGCGCTTTTCCAGTTCAAAGGTCAGCATGCGCAGCGCAACGCGGCTGCGGCCCGTCAGGTCGCCGAGAAGCAAAATGGTCATGGAGGGGATATCCTTTCTATTTTAAAATCTGCATAAAGCCCGAATACATATCGATTTTCTGTTTTTATATCCTATTAAGATTCATAAAATGTCTAATAATTGGAACTGAATCTGTGTTTTTATTCATCATATCATAAAATAAAACAAACCTCAAGCGTGCTGTTTCACAGCTTTAAAAACTGCAAATCAGTCAGTTTATCGTTGCGAACGGAACCTGCCGCTTGCCAATTTTCCTTCCCTGTGCTATACTATGCACAGCATCTTTCGAGGAGGAAATCGCATGGCGCGCGCAAAAGGCATTAAGCCGATGGCTCAAAACAAAAAAGCGTTCCACGATTACTTCGTCGAGGAGCGGCTGGAATGCGGCATGGAGCTCAAGGGCACCGAAGTCAAGAGCATGCGGCAGGGGCGGATGAACCTCAAAGAGAGTTTCGCCATCGTCAAGGATGGCGAAGTACTGGTCTGCGGCATGCATATCAGTCCCTATGAGCAGGGCAACATCTTCAATACCGATCCCCTGCGCCAGAAAAAGCTGTTGCTGCACAAGAGCCAGATCCGCCATCTCGCGCAGGAAGTCGGCAAGATGGGCTATTCGCTCATTCCCCTTCAGGTTTATTTGAAGGATGGCCGATTCAAAATGGAGCTTGGGCTTTGCAAGGGCAAAAAGCTGCATGACAAACGCGACGATATGGCGGCTAAGGACGCTCAACGCGACATTCAGCGCGCGCTGCGTTCCAAAAACCGCGGAGAAGACTGATTCTTGCTTTTATGGGGGTGTACTGGTTTCGACGGGATTGTGGGCGGTCAGGTAAGCGAGCCGTGGCCCCGAGCCACGTAAAAATCGGGAAATTTAAAAATGAACTGACAATAACGATTATTGCCTCGCGGCCTAATTAGGCTGCGCGTCGGCCCGGTGATCCCGCTGCACCGGAACCCGGCGTCATTTAGCGGGCCATGTTCTTGCCTAAGCTTTGCAGCTTGAACACATTATGAAGCTACTGAATCCCTGAGCCCGTTCGTGGGCGCTGGGAGGAGGGAATGTTAAATCGCGGACTGCGCTCGGAGAAAACTTGGCTGTCGCTTTTTCGGACAGGAGTTCGATTCTCCTCACCTCCACCATTTTGTCTGAAAGTGCTGACTTTCAGGCTTTTTTCTTGTATATTTGAGCAAAATATCTTTAAAAAGGCACAGACTCCGTCAACCGCGCAGAGCCTGTGCCCGTTTTTTTATACAGACGTGGCAAGCAAAAGCTGCCGTCATTTTTTCTTATCCACATATCCGCAGTCGCAATACGGCCCGCCGGAAGCCAGCGTATATTGGCGGACAAAATTCGTGCGTTCGCCTGCTTCGCTCATGGAATAATCCAGATGACACATCGCCGGGGTCAGGTCGTACAGCCCCAGCTTTTTCATCAGCGTGCAGATGCCGCATTGGGTGAAGCGCGCTTCGTATCCGCTGCCATCCGCATACGGATAAAATTCCATGTTCCAGGAATACGGGTTGCGGTCGGCGGCCTTGAGCTGCTCGGTCTGCTTCATGCCCTGAATATCCTTTTCGCTGAACTTGTTCTTGCCGCTCTTTCGGCAGAACCAACGCATGGGTTTGGTCATCATCGCCGCCTCGTAATAACCCGTCAGCGGCTCCACCTCCGGGCGCTTGGGCATGGAAAGGATGAACGCGCAGAGCATCGCGCTGTTGACGATGTTCATTTTGAATCGATCGGTCTTTTCAAACTTCGGTAAATCATCAATGATCTCGCGGTATTTGCCCTTCGCCCGCTTCGTCACGGCCTTCGCCGTCATCTCATCCATATCGAAGAATTTCGTCAGGTTCTTTCGAAAGGACGATGCAAACAGCACCCACATGCCCATCGGCATTCCTGCGTATTTCATTTTGCATTCCTCCATGCAGCCAGATTGGCCGTCACGCGGCGGTCGATGTCCTCGCGCGTCTGCCTGCACGCCTTGCCGTATTTCCGCGCATCTCTGAACATGAGCTTCACAAACAGTCCAGAACCGACGGGCAGCATCGTCTTCATCATCCCCTCCGGGAAGACGAAGTGCGTGCCATGCTCATAAACGGCGATCTCCACTTCACAGGCATGCGGCTTTTCCTTCAGCCGCTTCTCCATGCGCCGGATGTATTTCGCCGTGGGCCACAGGCCGTCGTCCTCCGCGCCGACAACAAGCAGCTTGCCCTGAATGCGCTCAATCTTGATCGTCTCCGCTTCCGTGATGGGATGGGCCCGTTCGGAATCCTCAAACAGCCTGCAGGAGCGCAGGAAATCGCCGGAGCCCTTCGTTTCCGCCTGCATCACATGACCATACTCCGGGTGCTGATAGCAGAACGGCATATACGGCAGCGGTTCGCCGTGATAGGAAAAGAGCGATTCGCCCTCAATCGGCCACTCCGTGCAGCCGTCCCGCTTGCCCTGCATAAAGCCCTGCCAGATGAAGTCGCTGGGCGTCATGGCGATGGTCAGCGTCAGTTCCGGAAAATAGGATGCGGCTGTCAGCGCAAGCGTGCCCGTCGTCGATGCGCCGACAATGCCAATCTTGCGGTTGCCGTTCGCCTTGAGCCAGCGGATCGCCGCTTCAATCCGCTCCAACGGATAGTTGTGATGGCCGTAATCCTTTTTCGCCGGGGACATCGTCATCACGTTGATCCCCTGGCGGATCACCCATTTCACCGCCGACCGCGCCAGATAATCCTCCGGATCGTCGCCCAGCATCGCAATCAGCGCGCAATCCGAAGGCTGTTCGCTTTTCCAATATGCGCCGTAAAAGCCGCTCTGCTCCACGTCAAAATGAATCGATTTCATGCCTTTGCCTCCTCTTTTCCTTCCATAATCCGCCCGACCAGCTCCGCCCACTCCTGCGGATGGCACGCCAGCAGCTCCTCGTGCTGCAAATCCTGCTCATGCAGAATCGGATGCGCAAAATGCCGCATGTATCGCGCGCGATATTTCGCGCCCATCTTCAGCGCATAAAAGATGTGAATTTCCGTCGGCGTGTCGATATGATCCGGCAGAAGCGTGACCAAATCGGAATAAAACTGGTTTTCGCAGCTTTTCTTCGTAATGAAGGGCCGCGCGCCGCCAAACATCCTCATAAACGCCTGCGCGTAATCGCCCTTTTCGCGCAGCGTCTTTTCCATCTGCCTGCGCAGAAAGCCCAGCTTGAACTGCCCATCCCGAATCAGCGGATAGATCAGCGGCATCAACAGCTTCATTTGCAGCCCGGCGATTAAGGGCGACGCCTGATCCAAATCCGAGCTGCCGAGAATGCCGTAATCCAGCCGAATGTTCTGCCGCGCTGCCAGCAGGCCGACGAACGATCCGCCCAGCGAACAGCCGTAAGCCGCGCAGACATGGCCGCCGCAATGCTGCGTGACATAGGCTTCGATCCGCTCGGTTTCCTCCAGCATGGTCGGAAACTCGGTTTTTTCGCTCGAATCAAAGCCGTCGTAGCTGACGCAGAGCACGCGGTGTTTGGCCGCCAGCAGCGGAATCACCGCCTCAAAATTTCCTTTCCAATCGCAGCATGTGCCGGGCAGAAGCAGGATGGCGGGCGCATCCGGCTTTCCAAAGGCATACACCTTCATAACGCTCTCCCCTTTTGTATGCGACTATCGTTAGTTTTTTCTAACCTATGACGGTTTTTATTATAGCCGCGTTGAATAGGCGCGTCAAGGGCTGTTCCCGTTTTTTCGCAGCCTTCTATCTGCCGGACGACAGTTTCCCAGCTTCGCGCGCATTCGACCGAGATTTGAACTTTTTTGAAAAAAAATGAAAATAGGGGTTGACAAATGATTTGTCCGCCGCTATAATGCAATCAAACAAAACACAAACCGCTTGAGGAAAGAGAAGTAGAAAGCTTTCCCGCTATTGCAGAGAGCCGCCGTTGCTGGAAGTGCGGTATAGCCGGTCTTTCGAAATGGGCTTTCCGAGGGCCTCGTCAACGGGCTTTGGCCTTATTAGACGAGGACGGGACGCAGATCCGTTATCAGGCTGCACCGTATGATGGTACGGGGTGAGCGGGCCAGTTTGGCCAATGTGAGTGGCACCACGGAATGTATTTTCCGCCTCATGTTTCTTGAAAAGGAAGCATGGGGCGTTTTCTTTTACCCCCACTTCCCCGCTTTCCCGCTACTAACCAATCGACCGGGCGAAAAAAGCCCAGAAAGCAGGAGGTATTCCTATGATGAAGCGCATGATCGCTGTCGCCGCCACCCTCGTTCTCACCGCCACCGCCGCCTTTGCGGCCGCAGAAAGCTACACCGTCGGCATCGGCCAGTTCGCCGAGCACGGCTCTTTGGACAACTGCCGCACCGGTTTCATCGAAGGCCTGGCGGAAGCCGGTCTGGTCGAAGGCGACAATTTGACCATCCTCTACCAGAACGCACAGGCCGATATGGGCATCGCCCAGCAGATCGCCGCGCAGTTCGCCGCCAAGCCGGTTGACTTAATGGTAGGTATTGCGACCCCGATGGCGCAGGCCTGCTACAACGCGGCGGGCGAAATCCCGACGATTTACACCGCCGTTTCCGATCCGGTTTCCGCAGGCTTTGCGGATGCGGACGGCAAGGCCGCCGGCGAAGTGACCGGCACTTCCGATGCACTGCCGGTCGCGGCGCAGCTGGCCACCATCCGCGCCATGCTGCCGGACGCGAAAGCCATCGGCATTCTCTACACGACCAGCGAGGTCAATTCCCTCTCGACCATCGAAACCTACAAGTCCCTCGCTCCGGATTATGGCTTTGAAATCATCGAATCCGGCATCAGCACCTCGGCCGATATCCCGCTGGCGCTCGATGCGCTGCTTTCCAAGGTCGATTGCCTGACCAATCTCACGGATAACACCGTCGTCTCCGCGCTGGCGCTCGTGCTGGATAAAGCCAACGCCGCGGGCAAGCCGGTTTTCGGCTCCGAAATTGAGCAGGTGAAGCTCGGCTGCGTCGCCGCCGAAGGTCTTGATTACATTGCGCTGGGCCGCCAGACCGGCCTGATGGCCGCAAAGGTGCTCAAGGGCGAAGCGAAGGCCAGCGACATGACCTATGAAGTCATCTCCGATCCGAGCCTGTACATCAATTCGGAAGCGCTCACCCGCTTCGGCATCACCCTTTCCGATGATCTGGCCGCCCGCGCCATCGAAGCGGAATAATCCCATTCCATAAAAAGAAACCGCATCGCGCCGCACAGGACGAAGGTTCTGTGCGCGCTTGCGTCATCACGGAGGTTCAATATGGCACAGCTGCTCGGCGTGCTCGAACAGGGCCTGATTTACGCGGTTCTGGCCCTCGGCGTGTACATCACATTCAAAATTCTGGATTTTCCGGATATGACGGTCGATTCGACTTTCCCGCTCGGCGCGGCGGTCACGGCGCTGATGATCTCAAACGGCATTGATCCGCTCTGGACGCTTCCGGCTTCCCTGCTGGCGGGCGCGGCGGCTGGCGCTGTCACCGGCGTCATCCACGTGAAATTCCACGTGCGTGATCTGCTTTCGGGCATCATCATGATGACGGGCCTGTATTCGATCAACCTGCATATCGCAGGCCGCGCGAACGTGCAGCTGTTCTCCTTCAACACGCTTTTCAAAAACGACTTCATTTCCGGCCTGCCGGCGGGCGTTCAGCCCTATGCCCCGGTCATTCTGATGGCCATCATTGCGATTGTCGTCAAGGTGCTGATGGATGCGTACCTCTCCACCCGTTCCGGCTTCCTGCTCCGCGCAACCGGCGATAACCCCACGCTCGTCGCCAGCCTTGCCAAGGACAGCGGCAAGGTGAAAATCCTTGGTCTGGCGATTGCCAACGCGCTGGTTGCGCTCTCCGGCTGCATCATGTGCCAATATCAGCGCTACTTCGATATCTCGATGGGCACGGGCACGCTGGTGCTGGCTGTCGCCTCCGTCATTGTCGGCACGCAGCTGCTCCGCGGCCTGCGCTTCCTGCGCGCAACGACGGCGGTTGTCCTCGGCTCGATTCTCTACAAGGGCTGCGTGGCGCTCGCCTTGAGCTTCGGCCTTTCCCCGTTTGATCTCAAACTCGTCACGGCGGCGCTGCTGTTCATCATCATCGTCGCGGGCGGTCATCGAAAGAAGGCGAAACACCATGCTTGAGCTGCGCAACATCGTCAAGGTCTATCAGGGCGGCACGGTCAACGAAACCTGTCTGTTCAACGATTTCTCCCTCTCCATTCCGGACAAGCAGTTCGTCTGCGTGGTCGGTTCAAACGGTTCGGGCAAAACGTCGCTGCTCAACATCATCTGCGGCTCGATCCCGATTGACGAGGGCAAAATTCTCATCGGCAACGAGGATATCACGCATATGCCGGAGCATAAGCGTCACCGCCGCATCGGTCGCGTCTATCAGGATCCTTCGCGCGGCACATGCCCCTCGATGACGATTCTGGAAAACATGTCCATGGCGGATAACAAGGGCAAGCCGTTCAACCTGCTCCCCTGCGTCAACCGCAAAAAAGCGGAGGAATACCGCGCGATGCTCGCCCAGCTCGGTCTTGGCCTGGAGGATAAAATGGGCGTTCCGGTCGGCAACCTTTCCGGCGGCCAGCGTCAGGCAATGGCGCTGCTGATGAGCACGATGACCCCGATTGAGTTTCTGATTCTCGACGAACACACCGCGGCGCTCGACCCCAAGACCGCCGAAATCATCATGCAGCTGACGGGTAAAATCGTCCGCGAAAAGCAGCTGACGACCATCATGGTCACGCATAATCTGCGCTATGCCGTCGAATATGGCGACCGCCTGCTGATGATGCATCAGGGGCATGCAGAGCTGGATGTTTCCGGCGAAGCGCGCAAAAACCTCAAAGTCGAAGATATCCTCGAAAAATTCAACGCCATCAGCATTGAATGCGGCAATTAAACCGCACAAATAAAATGAAGCCCCCATGGTTCACCGACGAATCGTTTGAGTCATGGGGTTTCATTTTATTTGTGCATATCCAGAATATGGCTTTCGTCCAGCGGCACGCCGTCGCCCTTTGCGGGCGCATAAGCCACGCCCTCCAGGGTTTTCGGCGTGATCTCCGCCTTGGCCGTCACATCCTCACAGGTGATTTTCCACAGCTCAATGAACTGCATCGCCGTGGTATGCACCTGCGATTTATCGCGCAGATTGTGGGTTAGCAGCTGCTCATGCGCGTGAATGAACGCCGCCGAACCGGGTTCCAGTTTTTCCGCCACGCCGCGCGCCGTCACCGAACGATAATCGTGCAGATGGCCCTTGACACTCGCGCCCGCGTAGGAAACGAAGCTCGACGCGTTGACGCAGACATGCGGGTTTTTGTGCAGCAAATCGAGTTTGTATCCCTCGTGCGCACAGTGGAAAAAAAAAACGAGCTTTTCATCCCAGTCATAGCCGAAATTCAGCGGCACGACATACGGAAACGGCTCGTCGTGCATCGCGACGTGAATCGTATCGATGGCGTCGAGCATGGCGCAGATCGTCGCCTTGTCCGTCACCTGTCTCTTGCTTTGGCGCATAAAATGACTCCTTTACAGCGTTTCAAAAACCTTGGCGATATCCTCGTGCAGCACGAGCGCTGCACGTGCGTCCGCTGAGGTTTCGTCCTTGTTGATGACGATCAACTGCCTGCCCCGGAAATATTCGAGACACGATGCAGCAGGTTCAACCGACAAACTCGTTCCCGCGACAATCAGCGTATCGCAATTCGATATTTCGCGGCATGCGCCCGTCATGAACCAGTGATCCGGCGGCTCACCGTAGAGCGTGACCTCCGGGCGCACAATGTCGCCGCAGTCCGGACAATGCGGCACGCCGGGCGAGCGCATCACAAAATCCAGCCCGAACCGCCTGCCGCAGCCCATGCAGAAATTTTCATAGACGCTGCCGTGCAGCTCAAACACGTTGCGGCTTCCGGCTTTCTTGTGCAGCCCATCGATGTTCTGCGTGACGACCGCCGTGACCTTGCCTGCACGTTCCAGCTCGGCCAGCTTCAGATGGACGATGTTCGGCTTGGCCTTCGGATAGACCATGTGTTTTTTATAAAAATCATAAAAAATATCAGGATGCAGGCAGAAAAACGAGTGGCTGAGCAGCATTTCCACCGTCAAGCCGTCGTATTCACGCGCATACAGACCATTTTCGCCGCGAAAATCCGGAATGCCGCTCGGCACGGACACGCCCGCGCCGCCGAAAAAGACGACCCGCCGCGCCCTTTGCAAGGCGTCGCCCAGCGCGCTCATGCCGTTTTCCTCCGGCCGTTGACGTACATCGCCGCGCAGAACGCCGCCATCACGGCATACAGCAGCAGATTGGAAATCGGCGTTTTATCCAGCGCCCACTCAATTCCGCCGACGCCGCCCGCGCAGAGCGCAAAGATCAGTACGCGCTGGATGGCCGCCTTTCTGCCGCCCCGTCCCATCGCGTGCAGAACCGTGACCGTCAGAATCACCACGGCGGAAAGCACCTGCGACACGCGGACAAAGCCAATTTTCAGGCAGCCATCCATGCGCAGGCTCTCCAGCAGCACCTGACAGACCGCATACATCAGCAGCGCGGACAGCATGCGTTCGCCCGCCCTCTGCGGCTTCATGCGCCGCACAATGAGCAGCATCACCAGCGCGGCGACCGCTTCAAACAGGAAAACCGCCAACTGCCACTCGCCGTATTCATTCTGAACCGCCAGCGGGAAGAAACACAGCGATTCGTTTTCCACCCAGGCGCCCAGTCCCTCGCCCACCGTACATTCGAACAGGCGGCTGACGGCAATCGCCGCAAGCCCCGGAACGGCCAGCCGATCCAGCGTCTCCGCGACCGAAACGCCGCCGCGCTTAGCCAGCGCCGCCGCACTCAACACAGCGCCGAAAACCGCGCCATAGAGCAGGAAGCCGCCCTCCCATGTCGTCAGTATGTGCAGCGGCCCCATCTCCGCCAAGTAAAAATCCAGTCGAAACAGCACATACAGCAGCCTTGCGCCCACAAACGCGCCCGGCACACAGCAAAGTGCCAAATCAAGCGTATCCACGCCCTTCTGCTTCTGTGCCGCGCCGATCAACACCGCAGCCAGCGCTGCGAGCGCCACGCCAACGCCATAAATCGTCGAACTGCCGCCCAGCGCCGGAGCAGGCGCCAACACAATCAGCAATCCCATCATCACCGCAAGCAGCGCGGTTTTCATCCCTCGGTTCATCGTATCCTCCTCTTGATGCAAACCTATCCTCCACATTATATCATGGCGTATTGCCCATGACAAGGTGGGCAAGCCCCGCTGAAAAAAAGACGAATCTCTGCCGGAAAATCTTCCCAGCTTTCGCAGACAAAGCAAAAGACGGAAGAAATTCTCCCGCCTTTCGTTTTACTGCTCCATCTGCCGCCCGACGATGCTCGCGGTCGTTTCGGCAACCTTGAGTTCTGTGTCGCCCATGCGCGCCGCCGGTTCGCGGGAGAGCAGCACCACCGCGCCGATGGATTCGCCATCCGCGATGATCGGGCAGATCACCTGCGCGGTGTAGGCCTGCGCATCCTCCTCGCTGGTGACAGGCACAAGGCGTGTGCCGTTTCCGCGATTGGCCGTCACCACCTGACGGCTTTGAATGGCCTGCTCCAAGTCGCGGCTGATGGGTTTTTCCCAAAGCTCCTTGCGGGAAACGCCGCTGGCCGAAACGATCATATCCTTATCGGTGATGCAGGCGATATGTCCCAGCGACCGGAACAGGGATTCCGTGTAATCCTTGGCAAAATTCGAAATCTCGCCAATCGGGGAATACTTTTTGAGGATGACCTCTCCATCTTTATCGGTATAGATTTCAAGCGGGTCGCCCTCGCGAATTCGCAGTGTGCGCCGAATCTCTTTTGGAATCACCACGCGTCCCAATTCGTCGATTCTTCGCACTATGCCCGTTGCTCGCACAAATATGCTGCCTCCTTCTACTCTGCGTTCTGTCCGCTCTCACAGTATGGATGCAAGTCATCTGGAATATTCCATTTAGAAAGATGGCAAAGGTTGACAAGGTGCACTTCCTTTTCTTAAATTTGCGAGAGTTTAAGGGTGTAGAGGACATGTAAGCTCTTACAAATGAAGCAGGACTTTTCTTAAACAAATCGAATTTTATAAAAACAGTATTGCTTAAAAGAGGAAAAAACTATGCCAGCACATATTCTTGTTATGGATCGTAGCAATTATGACATCTGCATGCGTCGCGGCGTTGCAGGCATTCCATCCGCAAAAGAAGGAAGTTCCAGCAAAGATTCTATCAATAACGCGCTTATTTCAAGGCTGTGTATTGTAAAAGAAAATGATTATATTCTTTTTTACATTACTGGAGAACATTCTCTTTATGGCATTTGGCAGGTGGAGGGTTCCCCCTTTTTTGACAAATCTCCCCTCTGGCCAATTGATCCATCGCGCCCACAACTATATCCTTACCGTATACGTTTTAAAAACACACCTTATCATTATGACGTTCCTTTAGCGCTACATGATATTTATGATTTGTGCAACAAAGGCAAACTCTGGAATTTTGCGCTAAAAAGAGCCAGTGGTTCAAATGCTATGTTCTCTATTTCCGACAACGAATTTCGCATTCTGCTTTACGAATATAGCAAAATCAATCCCTATACGAATTCTAAGCATCTAATTTTAGAGCCTTATCCAATAATCATTTCTTCTTTGTTAGATAAGATATGTTTAAATGACAACAATCAGCTCAAATACGAAGCTGGCGTTATGGCTTATCTTCTTTCAGATTTAACAGTTGGCCGACATAGAGACTTGTTCGGCAACTATACAGACTATCTTTGCTACTCGCCAACAAATACAGGACGAGAGATAGATATTCTCCTAATGTTCGGAAATCCTTTACAACCAGAGCAGATTTCTTCATATGACATTCTGGAGTTAAAACGGGACATCTTTGACGAGAAAGCATTAAGTCAACTTATCAATTACGAAACATGGTTTTTGCAAAATAAAGCTTCTGGTGATCAAAAGATGATTCGTTCAACAGCCATTGCTCGTAGTTTTTCTCAAGAAGTTATTGGCTACGTCAAAATGCGTAAGCGCATCGAAAACAAGCCCATCAAATTAGTTGAGTATTCGTTGACTCAAGAAAAGCAACTTAAGCTCAAGCTTTTAAACGATATTTAATCAAAAAACTTAATTGCGCTTCCCCTATATAGGTTCACTTTTGTAAAAGAACGTGTCTTTTTAGACGGTCGCGATCCACAAAGAAGGTCAGCTCGCTGTCCGGGAAGTACCGTTGAACATAGTCGGAAATGATGTCCTTCTGGTTTTCGATGCTCGTGTTATCCCGATCCGCTTCCACATCCACGGAAATCCGGCAATAGCCCGCGATACGATGCGGCTTTTCAACTCTTGCTTCCATATCAAAATCTCCTTGCCCCGAATGTCCTTATTATTGTATTCTTCTCCCTTTCTTCAGTGCAAGGATGCTGCCAATGCGCACCCATGGGAATCCCTTCCAATCGGCGTTCCGCGGTTGAACCAGAGAAGCGTGGACGTATTGTTTATCAGGCTGCCAAAGCCGGAACGGATCACCACCACCCGGTATCTCCACTTCTTTCCCAGCTCATAAAGCAGGCTTAAATTCGTGCGGCACCCGCTGCGAAGCCAAAGGATGATCGTTTGATTTTCATGCTGAACCTCTAATTCCATGACGCACACCTCATTTTCCCATCATTTGGCAGAAGGTATACCCCGCCGCCTGATGTTATTGTAAGCGCATCGTCTCCTTTAGACAAGGATACGGCAGACCTGCCAGGAAGGAGGTCCGCCGTTAACGTTCTAATTTTCAAAAAGAAAAAGCACATCGTTCATCATTCCAATGAACACTGTGCTTTAGGCATTTGGAGTATTCGTAATTATCCTTTTAGCTGTTCGAGGAATTCAATGGCTTCGTTCACATTCGAGAACGTCTTGCATTGCTTGCAAAGCCATTCATTCCTTTCATCCGTATCTTCCAATCCTGGCAACCCTTCTGAAAGAAGATTACTCATTATTTTTCTTGCATTGTCCATCGCAGTCGGATAACGTTCTGCAATTCGTGCCGTCACAGTTTCATTTCCTTTTTCGTATAGCGGTTCTCTGTTTTTTACTTCGGCAATGATCCGTTCTTTATCCGCAACTTCCAAAAGTGGTGGAGCAAACATCTTATAATGAAGCATCAGCCAGTATTCGAGACACCCTGTCGTCATAAGCAGACGAACGCAAATATTCGGGTTCTTTCTGAGCTTCCTTAGACTCTTAATGATTTTTAATCGCCGATCCCACTTTTCAATATCTTTCCTCTCTACGTCAAAGAAGAACCAGATTTCATCCGTAACTTCGACTGAATTGCGAAATTTGGGATCCTTTCTGAAACGTCTATCCGCTTCTTCGAACAGTTCAGGCTTAGATGGGCCGTTAATCACAGCAACGTCGGAAAACCTCTTCTTCAAGAACTTCACATACGCCTGCTCACTTTCACCCTCGCAAAAAACATATATCAAAGGTTTAGGCTTCTTCACTTGGCGGGACATTACTCCACCTCCTCAATTTCAACATCGGGGGTGGCTCCATATTTACCAAGCAGATATCCTTTTCGAATATTCTCAGTTGTCCGAGTTCCAAATTCGCTAATGCTATACAATTCAGATGCACCATCTTTTTGATTTTTGTCAACAAAGTACAGCTGATCTTTTCGAATCAATTCCATATTTAACAGTTCAGTGTCATGCGTAGTAAACACGATCTGCGCTCCAAGTGGATTTGTTTTCTTGCTTTGGAACTTTGAGATTACAAATTTCACCAACAGTGGGTGAAGCTCACGATCAAGCTCATCTACCAGCAAAATACCCCCGTTCGTCAGCACCGATTCAATCGCCGGCGCGATAGACATGAGCTTTCTCGTTCCATCCGACTCATCTTCCAAATCAAGAGAATAAAGCTGGCTTTCTCCATTTTTATTGCAGCCTTTATGCTTGGAAGTCGCCTTAACTTCGCCCATTTTTAAGCGCACTTCAGAATTATTCGACGTTTCGGACAGCGTTTGCATAAACTGAATCAAAGCCGCCTTAATGCTTTCGGGAATGTCATCTGGGATACTTCCGTCCTTCTGAACTTCCTTACTGTTGATCTCAAACTGCATATCTTCAATGCCCAAATCAGCCGCCTTAGCATAATCAGAGATCGCCTTTAACATGTGTGCATCATTCGAATACTCAAGAAGCTGCCGCGGGATATCTGAATAATCTCTGGAAAAAAACGCCTTTTCTCTGAACCACTTCATCGCACGGGAACAATCCGCATCATTCATTGTGCAGGCAACTGAAAAAAACAGTTGGTTCTCTGCTACCGCTTCTTTAATCAAATTTCGACGGGATTTATCCGTATTAAAATCAAAAACCTGTCCTTTTCTTAAAAATACAAGTGCCCGCTGTCCCTTAGGCGCATGATACAGAGATTCCGAAACGATTTTTTCCTTGGTTGCCGAGAAAGCATACCAGTATTTGATGCCATCCAGCGTATAGAAAAATTCAAATTCAGTCGGCTCTGATGCAGAGTAGTCATTGAGTGCAAAAGGAATAACCGGAATTGTCGCTTTTTCGTGTTGTGTCCGCTGCGCATTTCGGATGAACTGCACAGCTAACCAAAATGCACGAATTACATTGCTTTTTCCGCCGCCATTCTTTCCAAAAATTGCTGCACCCGGCAAGAGATTCATGCTGCCATACGGAATCAAACTATTCTTAAAAGTCCCAATCCCCGTTGCTTCCATAGAAAGGGTCGTTTCATCTCGAAAGGATCTGTAATTCTTAAAACGAAATTCAATCAGCATTCAACCACCTCCTTTACTAGTATAATCCCATTCCTTCATAAATTCAATTCAAAATATCAAATTATTTGCTTTTTTTATCTCAATATTATTACCCAAGCAAATTCTCCAGTAATTTTTGCTCCGTTTTTCGCTTTCTTTGTTCTTCATCTCTGCCCTTTATCTTAAAAGAATGTAGCCGACTATTCAGGAAAGTAATCCGCCGTATCGGATTGATATTCGCTTTTCCTATCGGTTTGCTTTCAGCAATGCCGCCGTGTTGGTCAGCAGATTCCCTTTGCCGGAGCGGAAAACAGCCACGCGATACGGTGTTCCTTTATATTTTCGATACACCGGCTCTAAAATCGTCACATCCTTTTCGTCATTCGGATGCCAGATTGAAACCAAATGCAACTGATGATCGACGTACATTTTCATACTCTCACCTCTTGAACTTATTTCTTTTCCTAACATGTGGAAAATATACCCACTTCTTTCCAAATCCTCGCTCATTCTGTGACGGATTTCGGCATCACAAGGATACGGCAGAGTATCATTCTCTGCCGTATGGCTTCTGATGCCCGTTCGGCATATGTCTTTCAGCGGACACGGAGATTTAAACATAGCTTTTGCCTGCTTTGGCTGCAATGACAATTCCTCCATGCACATCAAAATATCTTCTCTTGTCGTATACTCATAAGTTTGATTCAAAATCTCCGCAGGCTGCTGAGACATGAGCCCTTTACGATAGCTGTTCTGCTCATTGTTCATTTTTTTGTAGAGCATTGCCTTGTAGTCCACATTGTTCATCATAAATCCACCTTTTCGCGTTTGCTTTTTGAAATATGCCTTCACCCTATACAAAAAAAGAGAGGAGAGCCGATTTTTATCGACTCTCCCCAAATTCACGTTTTTCTCACATTTGTCCTCGACACCCCTGAGCAGCAAAAACAAGGTTTTTGCAGGGAAATCATCAGGCGGCTGGCAGCGAACCAGTGCCATAGGTTTTTTACCTCCCCGCATCCTGCCGGGCTGTTCCCATTGCGTGATCCTTTCATAAGGGCTGTGGCTGAACAGAAGTATCATTATCCTCATTGCCGGTCATCGCCTTATCATGAGCTGCACGATATCGACTGCCGATAGGAATCGCTCTTGTGTTCAAAACACCGTCGTGGCGTATCGCAAAGGTGGCTGACACTTTCGCATCAACAATGAGAACGTACCTGATGAAATGACTATTCGGTTATCAGGTTCAAACGAATCTCTTTCTGATCCGCATCTTTATTATACCGCAGTTATTTTCTTTCCGTTATTGCCCAGTAGACGGATTTTAGCCCCTTTTATGGTCTGATAGACGGAATTACATGCTTTTTTCCATTTCCTCCAACCTTACAATGATATTATGGATTTCTCCCTTCAACAAACGCATATCTGACTTTTTCCCTAAAATGATATAATCAGTCGGCACTTCAAAGAAATCTGACATGCAAATCAGTAAATCAATGGATATGCCAGTCCGTCCAATTTCGATCTTTCCGATAGTTCCTGCTGTAATATCCAGATTTTCAGCAAGCTGTTCCTGTGTCAAGCCTTTTTCCTTTCGGAGTTGTTTGATTCGAGTTCCGACTTCTTTCATATTATAATTCACTTATATTTCCTCCAAATTTCTGAATTTCTTATCAGAAACTTGGTGGAGAGCGACATTTTACGCGATTTTGTGAATATAAAAAAACATATTGCTCTGTTTATTTATATCCTGCATGTCATATAAATAAAAGCACCAAATTGGAATTTCCAACTCGGTGCTTTTGGGGTACACAGATATCCTATTTACTTTTACATAGCTCTTTTTACGACTTCAAGTGAGCGATTTACCCGCTTGATTACCGCACCTACGCTTCTGTTCTTGATTCTTGAGATTTCACGGTACGAATACTCTTGAATGAAATGCATTTGAATAAGCTGCCTGTCGTCTTCTCTTATCCTTTCCATTGCCTTGTGAAGCGGATCAAGCTCAACGATATGTTCATATTCATTTTCATAATAAACCGAATTATAATCTGCTTCCATAGGGATAGGCACTTTTTTCCTGAGCATCGTTTTGCACTCATTAACAAGGATGCGCGTCGCCCATGTTTTGAAATACTCAGGATTCTGGATGGATTCCCGTCCCCTCCATGCTTTATAAAAACACTCTTGGACAGCATCCTCACAGTCCGCATAACAGGAGAAAAAGCGATGAGCTGTTCCCAGTAAAGTTGACTTTATCGTTTCCAGTGCTTCCAGCACTTCTTCTTCGCTCATCGCTTTCTCCTCCTCTTTTTATCTTTCCATGATTCTGTTTTCAATATCTTCCATCAGTCTACGGGTCATTACTTCCATCTTATCCCGTTCTTCCTGCGTATCTGCCTCAGCTTCGACTTCTTTTATCCAAGTTCTAATCTTTTCTACGTTGATTTTATCTGCCGATTTATTCATTTCCCTTTCAATTTTCTTTCCATATAGCCATTTCATGAATTCATTCATTTCTATTTTCTCCCCTCAATGATTTTCCATATAAACCATATCTGCAACGCGATTTAACTCATGAATTAACGCATTTACTTCACTTTCTTCAAGTCCATCTGCACAGTACTGCAAAACAACATCGCTAAGCATCCCAAATCCGTCGCTTCCGTTTGAGCTAAACTTTGACTGATATGGGATAGTCATTTGCTCAGCAGCTTTACGATAGATTTCAATACTCTCAGGAGAAATCACCCACTTTCCGTCCTCAACGCTTGCAATCATCTCCTGCTTCGCCGTAATTTCATCTTCCAACGTATACTTTTTCTCATCATTTTCTTCTTTAGCATATCGGTCTTGCAAATCATTCAATTCAGAATTAAGCGTCTCCAAACGAGCTTTATACGTTGTGCTTTCAACAGGTGCGGTCATGCTCGGATGAATCTCATATTGGGTCATTTGATCCAAATGCTCGGTACAATATGCAATAAATATTTTCGCAACTTCCTGTTTCTTAGAAGAAGCACTGATGCACATCACTTCAATGTTCGCGTTGAGCGTTTGTTGCTGCCCTTTTTCAAGCGTCGGCGGCAGCATCATTACCATTGCATCCCTATCGGCGTAGGTAATCCCAAATCCCATATAATACGAGGAAATTAACGGCATACCCCATTGCTCGTTTTCCTCTGCAAACAGCTGTTGACTTTGGGCGACAAGTGCCATCAATGAATGAAATTCTTCCGTATCAAAAGAAATCTGACCATCTTCGTTTTCATTCTGTGCAACATACGCTTTGACCATCATCGTCACAAGTCCGTCTATACCCATCTGCTGAATATCGGCAAGCGTGTAATCTGGATAGTCCAGCGCATATTCATCCAGCCAGACCTTGATTTTATCAAAGAGTTCTGCATACGTCGTCGGATATTCACCCAGCTCCATATTCTTCCATTGCGTTTCATTAACCGTCCAAGAATCCAGCATCAAAGAAATTGGATAACCCAGCAGAGTTTCGCCATCAAAAATGACGTTCTGAATTGCAGGATAGAGTGTTTTAGCATCCGCACAGAGTAACTCGTTATCAATCGCAGCCAGATAACCCTTCTCTTTAAGTGCCGTATATGAACCGGGCGCGGATACCACAAACAAGTCAATGGAATCGTCACCCGAAAGGGCAGCCTGCTGGATTTCACTGCTGTTAAGTGTTTGTGCCGATACTACTGCAACATCAGGGTGTTCAATCGAAAAATTAACCAGCATATCCGGCGATACGCTACCCATCAGCGTCAATACAGTCTGTGTTGCTTCTCCATCCTTTGAAATATCTCTCAGAAATACACGATTGGCATACGGATAAGCATACACTCCTGCTTCCGAACAAGCGGCACTCGTGCTCACCATTGCATACTGAACCGGAATATACGCTTTAACCAGTCGATTTCCGGCTTCGTCTACTTCATAAACGCGATTATCTGCAAAATAAATCAGTTTTCCTTGATAGAAAGCCATTCCACTGGGAGTCTCCATGCCTTCCAGCTTCATAACCTCGCTCTCATTCGTATCCGAATTGACATTATATTTCCAGATTGCATTTTCATCATCTTGCGTATATATAATCAGATCACAATCTTCTCCTTGCGCTATACTCTGAATCCCTGTAACTCCCGAATACATCACGTCTTGCGTGGCAAAGTCAAAGATTGCAAGCTCGGTTTTATCATATTCATCGTAGTTATCCGTTCCGAGCAGCAGGAACAATTTTCCGTTGTTCATGGCTGTTCCCTTGATTTCTCGGTAGAAATCATCGCTCTGAACATACAGAAGATCTTCAGGAAGCTGTGTATACGATTCCAGCTTTCCCTCCGTAAGTTGAAAGATTTGTCCGCTATACGGTTGCAACCCATAAAGCTTCTGACCATCTGTAAAAATGACGCTGATCGCCTTTTCCCAGACGGACGCTTCCGTCTCATCCTCCGGGCGCTCCTGATTATAGCGGTACAAATAAGTATCCGACAGATCAATAGCCGTTGAAAGTTCTTCACCCTGATACGCATACACGCCATACGTTCCGAGCATATACAGCGTATCTCCCACGTAACAAAGCGAATCTGCGACTTCATAATCATGAACCTGCGTGAGGTTCAATGCCGCATCCTCCTCTGCAAAAGCCACAGCTGCTACCAGCAGCACCAACAGCACCAGCACCGCACACAGTTTTTTCACGATTACCGCTCCTTTCAATTCACCGTCTTGTCCTGAATCACATTTAGATTTCCGTTTTCCATTTCATAAACAATATCGCACGCCTTTTCGATATCCGTCGCACTGTGACTTGCCAGAATGATCGTCTTTCCATCCCGTTTGAACTGCTGAAGCAGATCATGAACTTCTTCCATCGAAGCCTTATCCATTGCGTTAAAAGGCTCATCCAGAATCAGGACATCCGGGTTTTCCATAAAGGCTTGCGCAAACCCCAAGCGTTGACGTTGTCCAAGCGAATACTTTCCGACCGGCTTTTTCTCGTCAGGTCCAAGCCCTAGTGTAACCATTGCTTTCCGCGCAGCTGCTTTATCCACTTTGCCCGACATGTCCGCAAGCAACATTAAGTTCCTCAAACCTGTTTCGTTAGGAAGAAAACCAGGGCTTTCGATAATCACGCCTGTGGATGGAGAAAAATCTGCCATCGTCTTGTACGGAGGATTTGCCGTTTTCTTCAAATCCGGATTTCGTTTCAATGCTGCTTTGTTTCCAATCAGGCAATCGTTTACTACGACATATCCCGTTGTAGGTTGTGAGAAGCCGCAAATACAACGCATCAGCGTTGTTTTGCCGCATCCATTTGCACCGACCAGACCATAAATCTTTCCAGCTTCAAGCTGGATAGAAATATCTTTGAGTACCGTGTTATTACCGTATCGTTTGGACAGGTTTTGAATTGTAATCATAGCGAAACCTCTTTCTCTTTTCAAAATTAGAATTGCATATCCATCTTTTTCATACGGAAAGACATCAGAGCAATAATCAAGGCATCTACAATGCCGTAGCCGACCAGCACTTTCAAAAGCATTTCAAATTCATGTTCTGGTTTCATGGAAACAATCGCGCCCAGAGTTGCAAAATTACTTGGCAAAACAATGCCCGGCAAATATTCAAAAAGCACTGTGATATTCAGCAACAACAGGGAAACACATACCACAATTCCAAGGTTCGGCATCTCAAAAAGAGAAAAAGACAGTATCAGAAGGGTCATTGTCAAAAAGAAGCAAAACAGCACAAACCACGCCAAGAAGCATGCTTGAAATGGCGAAAGACCTCGAATGTATTGTGGAATAATCTGCATCTCATAGATGTAGTCAGCGTTTTCTGCCAATCTTTCCAAATCGCTCCATCCGCTTCCGGGAGTCACATAAGACAGCGAAAATAATGCACACATTGCTGTCATAAACAGCAGGAAAAACGCTACAATGCCGATGCAAAATACAATCAGAGACAGCAGCCACTTTCCTCTCGAAAGGCGAATCAGCACATATTTTTGATAAGATACCCGCTTTGGTATTTCTGAAATCATGACAAGAAATGAAACACTCGTCATAATCAGATTAAAGCCGGAATTCAGGCAAGTAAAAAGCGTTTCACCCAAATGTACTTTATATCCATACATGCCTATCATCGTTGCATTACTGCGAACCAGCATAAAGTTCATCAGCAGGATGAACACCAACATTAGACCCGTTCTCATCGAATGTAACCATAGGCTCATATCTCCTTGAAGACAAGCTGTCAGCCATCCTTTCACCTTCTTTCCATTAAGCATTTTCACACCTCCTCTTACATCCGGCATAGTAAATAACCAAGCTGACCGTCAGCACAACCAGATAACTGATAATCGACACAACTGCTTTTTGCGGGGTTAAACCGTCATTAAAAAGTGTTGCAGGATGTGGCGTTTGGATGCCGAAGAAGAAGAAAATGACATCCGCGTTCCAAAGATAGTAGAGGAATGAAGGAATTGTGACTGTCAGCAGCTTATCGGGAATCCACACTGCAACAGCCAAGGCAACAACCGCCCAAACACTCGCTGTGAAGCCGATACCTATTGTGATTTCAAAATAAACCGGCAATCCATAGCAGATCGTATACCAATTATAGAAGATACAGGACGGGTCAAAATAAATGGTATGGTTTGGATAAGTCGTTGGATCGCACGGCAGCGCAATGATATTCCAGATAATTGCATGGAGAATAAACGCACTCATTGTTGCAACCGCAGCGCCAATCATCGAAGCACTTGCTTTAATTGCAACATACTTTGCAACCGAGCTTCGCAATGTTCTCCACTGCATGATACTTCCGCTTTCTTCTTCGACTTGGCTTGTCGAATGTGCAAGCGCCGCACAGAACGGCAGCAACAACATAAATCCGCCGAAAAAAATGCCCCCAATCGAAAGATGCAACGCGCTTTCTCGGTATTCGAGCCATTCATCCGCGCTGCCGATCCAGTATGCTGCTGAATAGCCCATCAAAGTGAATATTGCTACGCCGAACGCAATCCAAAATCTTTTAGAGCGAAATGTATTTTTTAATTCTTCGTGCACTTCTTTCACTTCCTTAATTTAATTCAAATCCAATGATTATAAGTTGCAACTGTTCCAATTAAATTTATCGAGAATCCAAGTGCAAAAAGTGGAATGTTCATCCATTCTATTTTTTCAATCCGTTGTTCTTGTTTATATGATAATAATCCATAAAACACATACGGAAGCATATCAATAATATACCGATTTCCGAATTGATACCCTCCCATGGTTCGATGGCAACAAACAATGATTAAATGTATACACACCGTCATAGGAACTATTATTAAACTTGTTTTGCATTCTTTTCGCTTTTTTATCAGCGCATAAACCCACAACACAATAAAAAGAAATGTCATTGGAGCAATCAGCCAAAATGCCATACAATCATAAGTGTCATAAATCAACATTCCATGTTCTCCTCCTGTTTGGGGTAACCTTAAAAGTTGATTCAAATGTTTTATTGCATAGCTAAAGCTGAATTGGCCTTCATCTGCACGAATAAATTCTGGTAAATAGTTGTGCCCAAACTCAAACGGATTATCAAATCGAGCAGCATTTAGCGTCAAATAAAATCCAATTATCATACATGCTGGAATTAGATGATATCTCTTTTTTACCAATGTTTTTATTCTTGTTTTTTTAATTACAAGTGCAACGATTAGTGGTATATAAACAACGACCATCGGTCTACATCCGAAGGCGCAGGCTAAAAAGGCAAACGCTCTCCCCATGTGCTGATTTACTGCATAAAAAAGAGACATTAACGAAAGAGCAAAACACATTGTTTGAGCCATGTACCAAACCCATCCGCCTTGCAGGGAAATAAATAGGTAGCCATTCCCTAAAAATAGGAACAAAACATATTGTTCCGCCATTACATATTTTCCTGTTATTGTACGGTAAAGACGAAGCGCATATATAATGCCAACAAGTGAAAAAACAAGCGATATCCAGTGGTCAGGCGTATTTGTTCCAAATATCGCAGCAAACGGAAGTAGTACTAGCGATGGGAATGGAGGAAAACTTACATAATACTTCCCTTCATAAATTGCCAGCTCTAACCAAGGATAATCCGTGCCTAAATCCAATCGTCCATCTAGCCATGCACATGCTTGCAATGTATATGAACGATATGGATTTTCTTCTGTTATCCAATGCCCTGTAAAAGATGCACTCGTCCATAAAACAATAAGAAAGGCTAATGGGCAAATTAAATATCTCCAATCTAGTCTAAAATACTCCTTTGTTTTCCGCTTATTGGACATCATCCCATGTCAAAACTCCTTTATAATCAGCGTTTCCATGTCCATTTTTACTCCTATCAAATGGATCCAGCACCACTCCACTTTGAGCATCAATCATGACCATTCTATACTCCGGCGTATTTTTCTCGTCTTCATTCATTTCATCTTCCTGTTTTCCCTTATATACATATTCTTCTTTTGGATTTTCCATATATATACAATTTACGCACCACGTTGGAACTAAATAATAGCATTCTGCCTCATACGCATCTCTTTTTCCCTGCGGGTAATTCGGATCATTATATAGAACATATCCAAGTTGAATATCATATATTTTCCTAATGTGGCCTTGTTCTATTAATTTAGAAATACTTCTTTTAATTTCATCAAAAGAGCATAATGGAATGTCACTTGCAATTTCATCTACTTTTTTAACTGCATTCACTGTTATTTGATATTCATCCTTCTCTCGCATTCCCAACACAAGTTGAGGAAAGAAATCCGGCCAACCTGTCTTATAGAAAGCACGATTTGCATGTTCAAGAATCGGTACTCCATCTATCGTCTGCCAGAAGTGTGACAGATAGATCGCTTGTTCTGTTACTTCTAAGCTATCTTTCTTTACTCTGCATCTAACACTAAAATCAAAAGGTTGTTCAAAAAGGTATGAATCTGCTTCGATTCCTTGAGGGATTAAAATATTCTGTGCGCAATCAATCATATCTTGAACAGTATATTTTTCTCCGTATTCGTTCCCATATATCTTATTCAAATCTATCCTTTCCCCGTAAGAACGATATACAATACGTGGCATTTCGCCTTTTTTTTCGCGAAAAATATAATCTGCCGGATTATGATGTAAGATTATAGCTCCTCTTTTATCGTTCCATTCTGTTTCGGATTGAAAGAGAGTTTCGTCTAATTTGTAATCGGCAATTTCTACCTTTGAAACAGATAATGTTCCATTTCCATAAACCTCTGCATTTACATCAACTGGAATAACCCTGCCTTGTGAATCCTTATATTCCGCTTTCCATTTTTCTTGAACCTGCTTATAAACATCTGACACCCTATAATATTCTTGTGCTAAGCAACCTGTGGGTAACGCCATCCACATACACAAAACAGCTAACACTTTTATCCATTTCGTCATAATCATTTCTCCTTAAATAATTGGATTATGAGTAGCCGATGTCAAACATCGGCTACTCATAAGATGGATCAGCGTTAATCCGCACGCATCGAGCCGTACAAAGTAATGTTATTCAGACCGTACTTACTTGCGTAATTAGTATTGCCACGCCCTGCAACGCTGTAATACTGACTAATAACCAATGCATTGGACATGCACTGATACTCGCCGTTGTCAGAGCGATGCCAGTTTGCCCCCATCGTCTTGCCCGTATCATGGCGATATGCTGCAATTCGATTCGTCTCCACTGCACTGGTTTCTTGAATCCTGTGCTTCACATAGAACTTGTTGCCGCCGGAATACTTCCAAACCTTCTGCTCGCTATGATGCTGGTAGAGTTGATTATCAGCGAGTGCTTCACACGGAGTACGAAGAGTAAAGCTGACAGCAGCAGATGCAATGCTCGCAATAGAAAGCAACGTAGTGGCAACCAAAATGATAGCGATCAGTTTTTTCATAAGTTTTTCTCCTTCCTGATTGAAAACTGTTTTTATTAGGACTTACTTGTGGTATAATGTTATGGGTTCTTGCGAAACGTTCATCGCTTCGGCGATGAGGTGCTTGCCGGCATGTTTTGCAAGAACTTTTTATTTGGAGTCAGTCTCCCTCCGACTAGCCCGGATCACGACACCTAAACTGTGCCATATCATCATCCCCTTCCTTGTACGACCATAACACTTTCCACGCTTCGGATTTTATCACAAAGGCTCCATCATTTGGGGCGGATTACTCGAAACGACAATTTAGGGAATCTCTGATTTAATCGAAACCATGAACGAAACGATAAAATATGATATAATAAAGCCAACAAATAAGGGTGGTGAAAAGAAGTGAAGCAGGGAACGTTTACTGACATTGAGTACAGCGGTCGTAAAAAGAAGACAAGACGAGAAGAATTTCTTGAGATCATGGATGAAATTATTCCATGGGATGAATGGGTAGGCGTAATTGAACCGTATTATCCCAAGGGAAAACGAGGACGTCCGCCTATGGGTATCGAAAAAATGCTGAGGATGTACCTGCTTCAGATCTGGTTTAATCTGTCTGATCCTGCAACTGAAGACGCTGTCTATGACAGCTATGCAATGCGGAAATTTACAGGTATTGATTTTCTGAAAGAATCCGTGCCGGACGAGACAACACTGTGCAAATTCCGTCATCTGCTGGAAGTAAACGGCTTGAACAAGCTGTTTTTTGAAGCAATAAACCGAGTCATGGTACAAAGCGGTCACATGATGAAAGGCGGTACGATTGTGGACGCCACGATTATCGACGCGCCTAACTCAACAAAAAATGTAGAGAAGGCTCGCGATCCAGAAATGCATCAAATCCGAAAGGGTAATGAATGGCGGTTCGGTATGAAATGTCATGTTGGCGTAGACGCTGGAAGTGGATTGGTCCATACCATTACGGTTACCTCGGCGAACAAGCACGATATTACCGAAACCGTAAATCTGATTCGGGAAGATGACGAAGTCGTTTATGGTGATTCAGGATATCTCGGCGTTCAGAAACGCTCTGAAATCCAGCAAAACGAGCATTTTTCCAAGGTCGATTCCAGAATTAACCGTCGTCCAAAGAGTTTACCCAAAGTAAGCGATCATGCGATTGATTGGGAACGGTATATTGAGCATCGTAAATCTTCCATCCGCAGCAAGGTCGAGCATGTATTCCGAATTATCAAGTGCCAATTCGGTTATAAAAAAGTCGTTTACCGCGGATTAAAGAAAAACGAAAATCGTTTATATGCCCTGTTTGCCTGTGCCAATTTGTATTCGCTGGCGATTGCCGGTCGAAAACTTTCCACAACATAAATCAAGGGGGAAGTCTGCCCTTTTACAGAAAAGAAAGCAGCTAATCAGCGAAAATAAGCATATTTGAGTAAAGATAAGCCCTGTATTCTGAAAAAACGCTTGAATGGCGTGTTTGACCAGAATGCAGGGCTTATTATTCAGAGATTCCTTAGATACCTGAAATGCAATCTTTGACGCTTGACAGGGTAAAATTTACCCTTTTTACAGTAATTTTCTTCCTTCCTATTCCAAGCAAAACAATGGACGTTCCTTTTGCGTATAAAAGAAATCGCCAAACATTTTGAATGTCCAGCGATTTTGATGTGGGATTCTTTACTTTTTAACATCATTCCACGAAACAAATCCTTTATAACGAGCATCACCATATCCTTTATAACTCTTATCGATGTAATCAAGCATTTCCCCTGTTTGTGCGTTGATAGTAATGTCTCTGATTCTTGACTCATGATAAGACTCGTAATCTTTTTTGGATTGTCAACAATAGCACATTCGATTATCCAAGACGGAACAAGATAATAGCATTCTGCATCGTACCCTGAATAGCGCTTAACATCTACAATACTTGGATCATTGTATATTGAATATCCAAATCTTAAAGATATTACATTTTGAATATATCCTGATTCTATATTCTTTTCAATATTCTGAATAACTGTGTTTAATGCACATAGTGGAATATCATCTGCAATTACTTTTTGTTCTTCAAATATCCGTTCAATTATACTGTATGAACTTTCACTTTCTACAACTATTGAGATGGAAGGGAAATAAAAAGGTGTTGGACGATTCAAGTATGATTCAGATACATGATTAAAAATGGGTAATCCCCTTTTTTTCATTTGTAATTCTACGATATAAAATGCTGGAACTAGAATTTCATTTGTATTCTCATTTATACTATATACTAAACTGAATTGCATTGGAGTTTCATACAAATAATCATAAATGGGAAGGTCCTGTTCTTTTAATTTTTCAGTTGTGAAATCATACACTTCATGAAGTGTCAATTCATTTCCATATTCTTTACCATATTTTTGCTGTATATCTATATTCATATTTGAAACAGATTCATATACATATTTTGATGTTCCTCCTCGTTTTTTTGCTGCTTTTAAGTTTCCAATAGGTTGATTATTATCTAATTTGAACATACGATCCTCTACAGCTTTTCCATATTCTCCCCATCCAACTTCGAGTACTGGGGCAACCTGTTCACCATATACATCTATATCGATATCAACAACGATCGTTCTTCCAAATTTGTCCGTATATGTTTTATGCCATCCATCAGATGATTGTTCTCGAATTTCGGGAAGCGTAAAATATTCCTCAGCAGCTGCTGTCATACTATTAGCTGCTAAAATAATTAAAAATAATGACAACAATCTTTTCATAGTCTATTCCTTTCATAATTTGATAATAGGCAGCCTAAAGGCTACCTATTATTATTCATGATCTATAATTAGTCGTCATACGAATTAATGATTCCACTAATCGTAATTTTGCTCAAGCCATATTTAGAGGCATAATTCGTGTTGCCTCGGCCTGCTACAGTATATCGATGACCTTTGGTAATTGCATTGGAATTACACGGATACGCACTACCATTAGCTTTATGCCAATTTGCGCCCATCGTTTTAGAGGTAGTGCAATCGTATGCGGCAATGCGATTCGTCTCTACGGCACTGGTCTGCGCAACAGTATGGCTGATTTGTACGATGTGATCAACATCCAACTTTGTAACACTGTTTTTCGTATCTGCGTGATACTGATAAAGCATATTATCAGCAATGGCTTCGCAAGGCATATTATAAATTGTATAATTGCTCTTTGCAGCAGAGGCAGTCACCGCAATCGCCAGCAGCATGGTCAACGTCAAAACAGCGATAAGAACCTTTTTCATAAGTTTTTCTCTCCTTTTTATTGGCTTTGGATATGTACAGTGTGCGTTTTTCTGTGATAAAATGTTATGGGTTCTTGCGAAACGTTCATCGCTTCGGCGATGAGGTGCTTGCCGGCATGTTTTGCAAGAACTTTTTTATTTGGGGCTAGTTTCTTTCCGATTAGCCCGGATCACGACACCTGAACCGTGTCATATCGTCGCCCCCTTCCTTGTACGACCATAACACTTTCCACGCTTCGAATTATATCACAAAGACTCCATCATTTGGGGCGGATTACTCGAAACGACAATTTAGATACCTGAAATGCAGCGTTTTCGACTTATTAGGGTAAAGTTTTTCCTTTTTTTCGGTAATTTGCTTCCTTTTCAGCCGCCTTTGATTACAAAAAATAAATCGCCAAACACTTTCATGTTCGGCGATTCGGGGACTCAACAATCATCTTACTTTTTTTCTTCATTTTCCTGGAGCTCCTGCGGAACGACAGGCTCATGATTTCCGCGCCAGCTCGGCAGCTGCGCACCGTCTTTGCCACAGTTATAAGCAAAATCGGCGATCTTCTCAAGAATCTTGCTCATTTGTTTTTCCCTCCCTTCTTCTTCGGTTGTTGCCGTCATTATAGCAGGAAAGTGCTGTCTTGTGGAGCGCTATTCCTGAAATGCAAAAAAAACTCGAAATGCAACTTTTACGCCCTCGATAGGGTGTATTCTACCGTTTTATAGTAGGTTAAATACTCTCCATTTACGGTAAGATAAGAGCGTAATGGAGGGATTTGATGGATGATTTAACAGAAACAGGCAAACGCATCCGACAGCTACGGCTTGAAAAAGGTTGGTCGCAGGCGCAGCTTGGAAAAGAAGTTGGACTAAACGGCCGTTCCGTCCGCGACTGGGAACTAGGCGTTTCGCTACCGTCGTCAAAAACGCTCAAGAAGCTATCTATTTTGCTGAACACTTCTGCTGATTTTATTCTGGGATTGACTGATAAGGAAGCATTGCGGTTGGATGAGCTTTCGCCCAACGACCAGTTGCGGATTAAGGCTATTCTACAAACCTTCAAAAATCTGAATTTGCCCTCATGAAGCCACGCTTTCGGGCGGTGCCCGTAAAACAGGAAAAAATTAAAAGTCCCGATTTTCGGGGAGAGTACGGCGTGACTTCGGTCACGCCGTTTCTCTTTGCATCAATAAGTTCAGCGGAATAAAGCCTGCACCATCATAGTAGATTTCAATTTTCTGCCGACGTTTGCCGGAAGATTTGTCCGGCGCACCTACATAGATGGCACTGACCATATCTCGCAGCGCATCAGGAGTCAGAGAATTCAGATCCTGATATTGTTTTGCTTTCTGAATAAATTTCTCCAATCGCTCATTCTGACGCTCCTGTTCTTCGATATTCTTCTGAAGCTCTACAACGTCCATTCTGAGCTTTTTCTGTTCCACTTCATAGTTGCCACTCATCATAGAAAAACGCTCATCAGACAGTTTCCCTTTGGCATTGTCCTCATAAATCTTCACGAACAGTCTGTCCAACTCAGCAATACGTTTTTCACCCTGTGTCAACTGCTTTCTCCATGCCTGTATCTTTTCATCACTTTCTATTTTTTGCTGTTCCTGCACAACTACACGGAAGTGATCTTCATAGTGGAGAATATAGCTGATGACAGTTTCCATGTGCATCCACACCATATCCTCCAAAACGACTGCACGGATGTAGTGGGATTTACATTTTTCATCGTTCTTACGATGGGTGGAACACTCGAAGAAATCCTGTCGTTTCTCAAAATTTTTAGCTGTGCAGTAATACAGCTTCTCACCACAATCGTCACAATACACCATGCCGGAGAACAGGCTTGTTTTACCTGTCTTGGATCTGCGTTGGCGATTCTGACGCAACACCCGAACCTTCTCGAATATATCCTCTGGAATGATTGCTTCGTGAGTATCATAGAAAACAGAGTGATTTTCTACCGGATTATCACGCTTTTTCTTGTCCCAAATGGAATTGGTAAAGGTCTTGAAGTTGACGATGCAGCCTGTATATTCTCTGCGTTCCAGTATTTTTCTCACTGTGGTCTGATGCCATTTACTTGGATTCTCCGGTGTCGCCTGTGGAGTATTTAAGCCCTGCTTCTGCTTATAGGCTGTTGGAGTAAGTACCTTGTCCTTGGTCAGCTGCGTTGCAATCTGGCTCGGCCCACGTCCCTCCATTGCCATCTTGAAGATATACTTTACAATGATAGCTGCTTCTTCATCAACGAGCCAACGGGTAGGATCATCCGGATTTTTCATATATCCGTAAGGGACATTGGTTGTAAGTGGAATACCACGAGAACCTTTGGATTTATTGACGGCTCTGATTTTGCGACTGGTATCACGGGCATAAAACTCATTGATCCAGTTCTTGATGCCTGCCATATCAATCCCCATGCCATTCTGATCGCTGGTATCGAAATTATCATTGATGGCAATATAGCGGACACCGTGTTTCGGGAATGTGATGTTGGTGTACAGGCCAGTCATAGCAGAGTTTCTGCCAAGTCTGGAAAGGTCTTTGGTGATACAAACTGCTACATTGCCGGATTCAATTTCATCCAGCATTTTCTGAAAACCAGGGCGGTCAAAGGTAGTGCCACTGTAGCCATCGTCTACGAAAAAAGTCGGATTCGGAAAGCGATTATCCTTGGCATATTGGAGCAGGATATTTTTCTGATTTACAATGGAGTTGCTATCGCCAGCCAGTGCATCCTCCTGAGAAAGTCTGCAATATAAAGCGGTAATTTTGTCTGTTGCCCTTAACATTTCTCTTTCCTCCTTCATAGGGACAACTGACAGTTCTTGGTTAGTCAAGGATATTGTATCAAAGGTTTTATTATTTGTCATTGATGTCGTCCTCCATAGCTCTGCGCATTCTGTCAACGGTCATTCGTTCCAGTTTGCGGAGGAAATCAGTTTTCCCTTCGTAATATCCGGTGACGGTATAGACTGTCCCGCCAATTTCCCTTTGGAGCGTGATCTGCAGCATTCAGTATGCAGAGATATTGCCTGCATGGATATTTCCGTTGGCATCCATCTTTGCATCAGCATTTTTCTGGATTTCTGGCGAACGTACACATTTAGTGTAAGGGTCTGGCTCAGAAAGTAGTGAGCAATCAGCATCCGAAACCTGTTCAATCTGGTTGAGCCATTCCTTGTAATCTTCGTGCTTTACATCAAAATTAAATTCGTTGGTCATTTATTTCCTCCTTCGTGTGTTGCCTGTTAACTTCCGCCCAAGTTGGGCAGAAGTTAAAACAAAAAAGCTGTCACATAGGCATCAAGAAACAAGCACAAGAACACTTGCACTTATCTGATGGTTCTATGTAACAGCCAACGTGAAGAAGGACTCGTCCCTTCACAAATATGTCGGACTTCAAATCTGGTAATCCCGCAAAACTATAAAATCAATCTCGAACCGATATTCAATTTTCTGCGTTTATTCTACTGGATAATTGTAGAAAAAACAAGTATGTCGAGGAGTACCGAAAAAACATTTTTCACTTCGGCGCAAGTTGCACAGAAGTTATTTTTTATCATGTTACTTCTGGACAAATTGGCCAGAAGTTGCACTCTCGGAAACGCTCAGAATGAGCGAGCAGCCATCATCGAAAGATGATGTTCGAAGGGGATTGGGGATGTTGCCCCAACAAGCGGATTTGCAAAAATCGTGAACCTGTACAGGTTTACACTGCTTGCCAATTTGTGAAGGGGCAAAATACGGCTCCAATTTATTTCCAACTTGGGAATAATTCCACTATGCCACCTGTAGCCAATTCGTCCACAAGCCGAAATACTCTTTTTCCATATTTGAACTTGTGCCCAACTTGGGTACAAGTGAAATTAAGAGTTCTCACGATCGGACCTGTTCCCAAATCGGGAACAAGTCAAAGAGCAGGAACCGTACCTCTCGCCAAATTGGCGAGAAGTAACTTCGTGCCAGTTTGGCACGAAGTCAGAACCGATAACTGACAAATTTCAACTTCTAATCAATTTGCGCGGTACCGTCAAGTATTATGCGCAAATTCGTTTACAAGTCTGGCAGAACTCAGTCTGCACAGGGCAGGGAAACCTGCC
>CAKTZR010000005.1 GCA_934636105.1 uncultured Clostridia bacterium | reverse complement strand
GTACGCAGAAACCGTATCCCCCCCCCGCGAAATTTAGATCAAGAAAAGAAGAAAACTCGGGAAGACCTCTCAATCGCATGACAACATTAACTTCCGGAATTACAAAAACAGCGATAAATGAAAAAACTAACGGAATTAGGAACAACTTATTTGCGTGGCATAATGCGTTTGATACAGCAGGAATCATCATGTAAATTCCGATAATTACGGGCATATACCATGTATGCGTCATGGGAGTCTGCGTCATGAAAAGTGCCGTTTTTATACATTCTCCGAGCAAAAACTGTTTATGATAGAAAACGCTGTTGTAAATTTGGTAGATTAAAAACCAAATTTCAGTGGCGACCACCAGTCCCAGCAAATTTTTGCTGTAAAACCTTCTTGTTTTTCTCTCATCATATTCGAATCCCAACAACAAATAACCCGAAATGAAAAAGAACATGGGGACTCCAAGCCTGCCAAATGTAAAAAGAAGTAACGACAGAGCTTGCTCACAGTTTGAAAGCTCTTTCATCCCTTCCAAATTCAGAGAATATATGCTCTCTGTTGCATGACACAGTACAACAAATACCGTTGCAATTGCTCGGACATTATCAACCCAGAGGACTCTCTTTTCCCGCAACTCTGTCACCCATCCATATGCGCATGATTATATTGTCTCAGAAAGTATTTTCTCTACACTCGGCCGAAAAAACATCCCGGCCCACATCCCACGCAGAAGAACCCCAAGCCTTGGCCCCAGCGGCCGTCCGTACCGCACAATCCTCAAAAAGTCCCTGCACCGCTTTGCAAAGCAGAACAGCCGCCCTTTGGCTCCCTCCTGCCGATACAGATACGCTTCGTTTCGGAAAGCGTAAAAATACCGACCGATCCGCTCCGGGTCATCCAGGGCAATGTTGGAGCCTTCGTTGTTTTTTGTGGCATGAACCACCTGACTGCCGCCCGCGACAAAGCAGGGCGTCCCCTCTCTTACGGCGATTCTCCGGGTGAACTCGATGTCATCACCCCAGATGAAAAATTCCTGAATCGGCAGTCCCACCCGCAGGATCGTCTCCCGGCGGAGAAAAAGGGAAACGAACGTGGCCTGCTCCGCCTGAACCAGACCGTATTTCAAAAGCGGACTGTAATCGTAATAGCTCTTTTTCAGCTTCTGCCGATTCATTTTGCATTCGCTGCCGTCGGTCCACAGGGCTACGCTGGAAAGCCAGCCGTAGTTTCCTTTCAAAACCCGATCGGCTTCCAGCAGCTTTTCCAAAGCGTCGGGCTTGGGCAGGGTGTCGTCGTCCATGATCCACACATAGTCATATCCGGCTTCCGCCGCCCAGCACATGCCCCGGTTGAAGCCCCCCGCGCCGCCCAGGTTGCTGCCGGTGCTGCGGTAGGAAAGCCCCGCTTGGGACGCCGCCCATTGACCCGTGCCGTCTGTGCTGGCATTGTCCACAATCAGGATATGGCAGGGGGCAGTCTGCGCCCGAAGGGCCTCCACACATTGCTTCAGCAATTCCAGACGGTTGAAGGTAACGACCACCGCCATAACGCTGTTTTTGGGTTCGCTTTGTGGCATTCCGCGCCAACCTCCGTTTTGTTTTCCGAAAAACACACAATAAATAGGATGCTGCATTTCTTCTCGTAGTCTCAGTTATTCTATCATAGTATTCTAGGTTTTGCAATAAGTAAAATGCCCAAAGCGGCGGCATGGCGGACCCGGTATCCTTCCGGACAGAATACTTTTTATTTTTCGCATATTTTTAAGTTTTTTCTTATGAAAAGCATAAGTTCAAGGCTGTTCGGCTGATTGACCCAAGGAACTTGGCCGGACTGCGCCCACACCAACGGGGTTGAATGCGGCATAATTTCCTCTGAAAGGTGAAAATCCAGAGAAAAATCAAAAAAAGTCAAAATTATTTATGAGCAAAAAATCAAGTAATATCAAGCGAAAACAGACATGCTCGCAAATTGAATCTTATTTTTTAAGAAAAAGTTAGCACTCGTCTATTGACAGTGCTAACAAGCAGTGCTATAATACTTCACGCAAACGGAAGGAAGCCCAAAGGGAGCAGCCGACGGATGGATGTCCGGGCGGCGCGCCGGGACGAAAACCTTCCGCGAGCATCATAAAAGAATGAATTTCAATGGAGGGATTGTTATGCTGTTCAGCAACGTTTTTTCCGATATGTTTGATGATATGTTCGATATGCCGACTGCGAATCAGAGTGCCAAGGGCCTGATGAACTGTGATGTGAAGGAATATGACGACCACTACGAGCTGGATATTGATATGGCCGGCTTCAAGAAGGGCGACATTAAGGCCGAATTGAAGGATGGATACCTGACCATCAAGGCCGAGCGCAAGACTGACGACGAGGAGACCGATAAGAAGGGCCGCGTGATCCGCAGCGAACGCTTCATGGGCACCTGCCAGCGCACCTTCTACGTGGGCGACCATGTGAAGAAGGAAGATGTGGCTGCGGCTTACGAGGACGGTGTGTTGAAGCTGAACGTGCCGAAGAAGGTCGAGCAGCCGAAGGTTGAGGAAAGCCACTACATCGACATTCAGTAAGCTTGGGCTGCCAAAGACGGCGGGGGAATATGCAAACGTTACGCCGGGCGCGAAAGCGCCTGGCGCTTTTGTGTTTTTGGGCTTGATGGGAAACGTCAACAAGAGGTATAATCAAAACAGTGTCGTTCAAAAACAACAAGCGAGGAAAGGAACATCCCACGCATGGATATACAGGCCGTTTTATCAAGTGAATTTCAAACTGCGCCCGCGATCATCGGCAAGATCGTTTCGCTGATCGACGAGGGCAACACGATCCCCTTCATCGCCCGGTATCGCAAGGAAATGACCGGCGCGATGGATGACCAGAAGCTCCGAGAGATCAGCGAGCGGCTGGAGTATCTGCGCGGGCTGGATAAGCGCAGGGAGCAGATCGCTTCTTCGATCACCGAGCAGGGGAAGATGACCGCAGAGCTGGAAAAGAAGCTCTCCGCAGCGGCGACGCTCTCCGAATTGGAGGATATCTATCGCCCGTATAAGCAGAAACGCCGCACCCGCGCGATGATTGCGAAGGAGAAGGGCGTGCAGCCGCTGGCGGATTTGATTTTTGCCCAGCGGCGCGGCGACGATCCGCTCAAGCTGGCGCAGGCGTACATCGACGAGGAAAAAGGCGTGCCCGACGCGCAGACCGCCGTTCAGCTGGCGCAGGATATTTTGGCCGAGCAGATCAGCGACGATGCGGCGATCCGCGCCAGTCTTCGCGCGCTTTATCGCCGGACGGGCGTGCTGCGTTCGGTTGCGGCGAAGGAGGGCGAGAGCGTCTATGCGCAATATGCGGATTACCGCGAGCCGGTGCTGCGCGCGGCGGGACACCGCATTCTGGCGATCAACCGCGGCGAACGCGAGGAATGGCTCAAGGTTACGGTGGAATGCGACGACGAGCAGGCGCTGCAAATCATCTGCCGCGCGGTGATTCGTCCGGGCAGCGCATGCTGCGACGTGGTGCGCGCGGCGGCGAAGGACGCGTGGGGTCGGCTCATCAGCCCGTCCCTGGAGCGCGAGATCCGCAGCGAATTGACGGATAAGGCGAACGAGGGCGCGATCCGCGTCTTCGGCGACAACCTGCATCAGCTGCTCATGCAGCCGCCGATTCGCGGCAAGGTGACGCTTGGCGTCGATCCGGGCTTCCGCACGGGCTGCAAGCTGGCCGTTGTGGATGAAACGGGCAAGGTTTTGGAAACGGGCGTGGGCTATTTTACCCTGCCGAACCACGAAGCGCAGAAGCCTAAAGCGAAGGCACAGATTTTGGGCATGATTCGCCGCCACAAAGTCACGGCGATTGCCATCGGCAACGGCACGGCCTCCCGCGAGAGCGAGCAGTTCATTGCGTCCCTGCTGCCGGAAGCGCCGGGCGTGGCTTATGTCATCGTCAGTGAAGCGGGCGCGAGCGTCTACTCGGCTTCCAAGCTGGCGGCGAAGGAATTTCCGGAATATGACGTTTCGCTTCGAAGCGCGGTTTCCATCGCGCGGCGCATGCAGGACCCGCTGGCCGAGCTGGTGAAAATCGATCCGAAGGCCATCGGCGTGGGGCAGTATCAGCACGATCTCAAGCAGGCGGAGCTGGAAAACGCGCTCTCCGGTGTGGTGGAGAGCTGCGTGTCGAGCGTCGGCGTGGATGTGGAGACGGCCTCCGCGTCGCTGCTGACGCATGTGGCGGGCATCGGCGAAGCGCTGGCGAACAACATCGTCGCCTATCGCGATGAAAACGGCATTGCATCGCGGGCCCAGCTCAAAAAGGTGCCGAAGCTGGGGCCGAAGGCGTTTGAGCAGTGCGCGGGCTTCCTGCGCGTTCACGGCAGCAACCCGCTGGATGCGACGGCGGTTCATCCGGAGAGCTATGCCGCGGCGAAAGCGCTGATGGAGAAGCTCAGCTATGCGCCGCAGGCTTTGAAGCGCGGCGGCGTTGTCGGCATTCTGGCGAAGGCCGAGCAGGCGGGCATGGAGAAGCTGGCGGACGAGCTGGGCGTGGGTGAAATGACCCTGCGGGATATCGCATCCGAATTGGAGAAGCCGGGGCGCGACCCGCGCGACGAGCTGCCCGCGCCCGTCCTGCGCACGGATGTGCTCAGCATGGAGGATTTGAAGCCCGGCATGGAGTTGACAGGTACGGTGCGCAACGTCATCGATTTCGGCGCGTTTGTGGATATCGGCGTGCATCAGGACGGCTTGGTGCATATCTCCCGGATGGCGGATAAGTTCATCCGTCATCCGAGCGAGGTTGTGCATGTCGGCGACGTGGTGACGGTCTGGGTTGTCGATGTGGATGTAAAAAAACAGCGCATTGCGCTCAGCATGGTGAAGGGGAGAGCCTGACATGCGCAGGAGGGTGTTCGCGGCGCTGGCGGCGGCGATGCTGCTGCTGTCCGCTTCCGCGGCGGCGGAAGAATGGACGCGCGGCTACGGCGGAAGCGGCAGCGACCGTCTGGATGAATTGGCGGCATACGAAGACGGACTGATTGCCGTCGGCCGAACCTCCTCAAGCGACGGCGATTTGGAGATGCGCACGCGCTACAATCAGGCGGGGTGGATGCTCCGTCTGGATGGCGAGGGCAATCCGCTTTGGAGCTTCTGCACGGCGAAAAACGGGCGCAATCAGATGGGCGGCGTGTATGTCCATGAAAACGGGCTGATTTCCGCCATTCTGTGGGGCTGGGATGTCCCAAAGTCGGAGTGGCTGGTCATCAACGGGCAGGGAAAACTCGTCCGCCGGATGGAAGTGCCGGAGGTCGAAGCGGCCTGCGCGCACGGCGGCCAGGGCGTCAGCGGGATTGCTTATGACCGGGGCGGCCTGCCGCATCTGGCTCTGTGTGTCGAGCATGGGGACGGCACCATCTGTCTGGCCGATATGGATATGGACGGGCAGATTGCGCGCGGCCTGAGCTTTGTGGATGGGCCGAACAGCCGAATCGAGCCATGCGCGGACGGGAGCGGATGTGTGGCGCTGGGCTACTGCGACCGGGAGGAAGCAGGCGTTCTGATTGTGAAGCCGGGCACGGACGACGTGCCGCAGAAGCTGGAGGTCGAGGGCGTTGCATCCGACTGCGGAACGATGCTGCTGCCGCTTGAGGATGGCTCGGTCATTCTCGGCGGGCAGAAGGTGAATGTCGGCGGCTTTTTGGCGAGGGTCAATGCGCTGGGCGAGACGATGTTCACCGTGGAAACGGACGATCTGCCGGAGGGGCTGGCCTTAACGCCGGAGGGATTCGCCTGTGCCGTGGCCGATCAGCTGTATTATTTTGATGAGGACGGCAATCTGCTGGGCAAAAAGAGGATTGCGTATTTGCGGGAGTATGTGCTGGCGATGATGGATATTGCGCCCATGGGCGACGGCACGGCGATGGCGATGGATGCGGAGGATTTCGGCGGCAATCGCGCGGAAATCGTCTTTGTGCCGGGTGAAGGAATCGAAGTGCCGGACGACGAATATGACAAAGCGCTCTATCACGCGTTTGATTGCGTGCTCAAGGACGCGTGGCCGCAGGAAAACGGCGTGCTGATTCTGCTCGAACGGGGCGACGGCCAGCGGGTTGGCGTATCTGTCGATGCAAACGGCGAAGCGCGAGAGACAACTGCGCCAGAGCCGCGCGAAGCGAACCGGCAGGCGGTTTCCGGCGGCACATTGTCTTGGAAAGAGGAGCCGGGCGGCGCGGTCGTGACGCTGGAGGACGAGCAGGGCAACGAAATCTGGCATGTGCGCACCATGATTCATACGGCGGCGGACAGGCTGGAATGGTTCTGCGCGATGGAGCTTCCGGATGGCAGTTATGCGCTCGGCGGGCGCTACCTCACCGGGGAAAGCGTCGTCAAGGAGCAGGCCGCCACCATGGCGATCATCGGGCGCGAGGGCGTTCTGCGTCAGATCGTCCCCGTGGAAACCAAGGCAAGGGATCAGACGATCGGCTGCGTGCGCGACATGGCCTATGATCCCCAAAGGGGCGTGCTGCTGCTCACCGCGCGCAGCGAATATACGGATGGCGGCGTATGCGATATTCAAACGCCGGACGGCAGTTATGATGTCTTTGTTCCGATTGGGCTGGGCATTGAGGAGGCACGGCTGACGCTCGACGCATCCGGAAACGCCTACATCTGTGGAACAGACCGCGATAATGGGCAGAACATCACCGCGGTCATTCGCGTCAATCTGGAAACCAAGGAAGCAACCTTTCAAAGATAGCGATCAATCCCGCTTCAGGGAACAGGAGGAAAACACATGAATACCGATATCGTCATCGTCGGCGCAGGCCCGGCGGGCATCTTCACCGCGATTGAAATGATTCGCAGGGGCAGCAAGCAGCATATCACCATCGTGGAAAAGGGCCAGCCGATTGAAAAGCGCCGCTGTCCGAAGACCGCCACCAAGCACTGCGTCAACTGCCGCCCATACTGCCACATCACCACCGGCTTTTCCGGCGCGGGCGCGTTTTCGGATGGCAAGCTTTCCCTCTCCCATGAGGTCGGCGGCGATTTCCCGACGCTCATCGGTGAGCAGAACGCGCAGGATTTGATCGATTACACCGATGGCATCTACCTCGAGTTCGGCGCAGACAGCCACATCGAGGGCGTGGGCAACACCGAGGAAGTGCGCGAAATCCGCCGCCGCGCGATTCAGGCAGGCCTGAAACTGGTCGATTGCCCGATCCGCCACCTCGGCACGGAAAAGGCGCAGACGCTTTATCTCGCGCTGGAAAACTATCTGCGCGACAACGACGTGGAGCTGATCTTCGGCTGGGAGTGCGAAGAACTGCTGATGGACGGCGAAACCTGCCTCGGCGTTTCCCTGCGCAAGGGCGACCAGACGCAGGAAATCCGTGCCAAGCACACCGTCGTGGCGACGGGCCGCCGCGGCGCGGACTGGCTGGAAAAGCTCTGCGCCGAGCACGGCATCGCCCATCAGCCCGGCACGGTCGATATCGGCGTGCGCGTCGAGTGCCGCAACGAGGTCATGGAAGAAGTCAACCGCGTGCTCTACGAGAGCAAGCTCATCGGCTATCCGCGCCCGTTCAAGAACAAGGTGCGCACCTTCTGCCAGAATCCCGGCGGCTTCGTCAGCCAGGAAAACTATGATAACGATCTCGCCGTCGTCAACGGCCACAGCTATAAAGACCTCAAGAGCGACAACACCAATGTCTCCGTGCTGTGCAGCCATAATTTCTCCATCCCGTTCAATCAGCCGATCGCTTACGCGCAGAAGGTCGGCGAATTGACCAACATGCTCGCCAACGGTCACATTCTCGTGCAGCGCTTCGGCGATATCCTCGACGGCAAGCGCACCTGGCAGAAGGAGCTGGCACAGAGCAACGTCCGCCCGACCCTGCCGGACGCGGTTGCGGGCGATATCACCGCCGCCATGCCGTATCGCGCGATGACCAACATCATCAACTTCATTCAGGCGGCGGATATCGTCGTGCCGGGCTTCGCGTCCTCCGAAACGCTGCTGTATTCGCCGGAACTCAAGTTCTATTCCAACCGCGTCAAGATGGATGAGGAGCTGAACACCAACGTCCGCGGCCTGCACTGTCTCGGCGATTCCTCCGGCTGGACGCGCGGCCTGATGATGGCCTCCGCGATGGGCGTGCTGATGGGCCGCAAGCTGGCGGAAAACGAAGCGTGAAGGTCTGTGGAAACCCGGACAGCGGCCTGCTCGTGATTCAGGCGATGGACGCGCGGGAGCTGGAACGGCTGGAGGACGAAATCAGGGCGCTGCAGGGCATGGACGGCGCTCTGCCGCTTTGGGCTGCGTTCGCGGTGGAGGATTGGAACGACGCGCTTTCGCCGTGGCCCGCACCGCCTGTCTTCGGCAAACATGGCTTTGCCGGATGTGCGGAAGAAACGCTCGCTTATCTCCAAAATGCGCTGATTCCCGAACTGTTTGCGGCGTATCATCTTGCGGCACAGACGAAAATCGCGTTGTGCGGCTATTCGCTTGCGGGGCTGTTTGCGCTCTGGGCGGGCAGTCAAAGCGCGCGATTTGATGCTGTTGCGGGCGTTTCGCCGTCAGTCTGGTTTCCGGCCTATGGCGATTATGAGCAGGCGCACCCGATTCGCGCCGGGCATGTGTATTTGAGCCTTGGCGACCGCGAAGAACAAACAAAAAACCGCGCGATGGCGGCTGTCGGAAACGAGATACGCGCGCTGTATGCACGGCTGCAAGCGCGAAAGACGGACTGCACGCTGGAATGGAACGCGGGCAACCACTTTCGGGAGCCGGAACGGCGCGTGGCGAAGGGCGTCAAATGGATGATGGATTCACTGTGAGGGCTGCTTTTCGTTCGGCCTGAGCGTATGCACGGCGTAAAGCTCGCCGAGCGCGTAGGCTTCTTCCAAATCCTCCGGTTCGGTTGGGGTCAGCCCGGTGCATTCCGTGCTGCTGGCCACGTCCTCGCCCGTGCGGGGCTTGCCCTTCTGCGCGGGCGGATTCCACGCCTTTGCCGAGCTTTTGCTTTGATGAGCCATAAAAAATTTCCCCCTGTCTGCGTTTGATACCCATATCATGACGCCGCAGGGGAAATTTTATACGCCTTCCGTCACGACTTCGTCGTGCCAACCTTCGGCGTTTTTCATCGTCTGACTCCACCACAGGCGGCGACGATTTCAAACGTCCCTCAAAGAGGGAGGCATTTAATGCGCTAACCAAGGCTCCCTCTTTGAGGGCATGTTGCTTGCCGCCCGCAGTGCGGGAGGCAGGCTAGCAGAATGCCGAAGGTCTGTCAGCGAAGCTGACTGAAGGAGTTAAAAGTGCTCTTAATTCTTCCGGCAGCGGTTCATTGACCTCCACTGTCTCTCCCGTGACGGGCTGCGTGCAGCGCAGATAGGTGGAGTGCAGCGCGAAGCGGTCTTTCAGCTCCGGCAGTTCACGGCCATAGAGATAGTCGCCGCAGATCGGACAGCCGATGTGCGACAGATGCACGCGAATCTGATGGGTGCGCCCGGTTTCCAGCCGCAGGCGGATGAGCGCGCGGCTTCCGGCGACCTGCTCAACGCAGTAATGCGTCACGGCGCGCTGGCCGTCGGGCAAAACCGCGCGCTTTGCGCCCGCGCCGAGACGGGCAATCGGCGCGTCGATGATTCCTTCGGGCTTGTCGGGTACGCCTTCGGTGACGGCGAGGTATTCGCGGATGAAGCCGTCCGTGTGCAGCTGGCGGGTCAGCAGGCGCTGGGCGTGGGCGTGGCGTGCGACGCAGAGCAGGCCGCTCGTGCCCTTATCCAGCCGATTGACGGGGTGATAATCAAACGCCGCCGCATCCTGACCAAGCAGGGCGGCGAGCTGTTCGCGGAGCGTGCCGGTGTGGATATGGCCGCAGGGGAGCGTAGCCAGCGGTGCGCCCTTGCTGACGACGATGATATCTTCGTCGATGTAGCGGATGAAGGACGGGGGCAGACCGATTAAGCCGCCGTCGGTCGGCGCGGCCTGCGCTTCGCCGTTCTCCATGCGGATTTCAAGCAGCTGGCCCGCGCGCAGAACCGTATCCGCGCGGAGGAGCTTTCCGTCGCAGAGAATGCCGCCCGCTACCTTGAGCCGCCGAAACGCGTGCGTGCCCAGCTGAAAACGCCGGGGAACGACGCTGCGCGCCACACGGCCCGCGTCCTCCTCGGTGGTGATATAGGTCAAAATGCGCATGAAAAGCACCTCAAAGCCTTTGATGCTGTATCAATACGCCCCAAGAGCGCTTAATTCCTTTTTAGAAACCAAAAGAAAACGACGGGCGCGGTGTGCGTCCGTCGTGAACATTGGGTGTCAGGTGGTCGCTTTTTGATACGCAAGAGTGACCTCCTCCATGAATCGACGCGGCTGCTCGCCCGCCAGGCCGCCGTGGCCCAAATCGGTGAAAATCTTTTCCTCGAAGGGATAGCCCTGCGCTTTTAATTTGCCCAGATTGGCGGAAAGCTTTTTATCCACCAAGCCTTTGATACCGTACCAGAGGAACATGTGCGTCCGGGCAAACAGGCTGTAATCGGTCTTCTTGCCGATGAGCGCGTAATCCTGATTTTTCCAGCTCTGCCACGTCGCGCGGCCGTAGAGGTTTTTGCCCCAAGTGCTTTTGATGTTGGGATAGTCGTTTAAGCTCATGCCGTCCGCAATCGCGGCGGTGATGGTCAGGCGCTTGTCGGCCAAAACCTCCATCAAAATCCGGCAGCCGTAGGAAATGCCGTAGAGAATGTCGATTTTGCCGCCGTAGCGCTCAACGATGTAGTCGCCCAGCCGTCTGGCTTCGTCCATCGGCGAAACGAACGTCGTCTCCGGCTCGGAGGGGTTGAACCCGTCATAGGCGACGAGCACGACGTGATAGCGCTCGCCCAGCAGCCTGGCCGAAGGCTCCGCGCCGCGATAGGACGTGCCGCCGCCGTGGAACATGACCATCAGCGTCGGGTTTTCCTGCCCAAATTCGATGATGGCGGTCGTAGAGCGGCAGGAAAGTCTTTGTGTCGGAGGCGTGCATCGCGATATCGCGCTTTTCGATCTCCTCCATGCGTTTATACGATTCCTCGGAGACCGTCAGGTTGCAGGGAGAAACGGCGATCATCATCTGCGGCATGGGCATGGGCTGGCCGCGCCCCTTCGACTTTTTGCGGACAATCGGCTTCAAAATGCTGTATAAGACGCTCATGAAACGAACCTCCCCTAAATGATTAGGTTAGAACAGGCTAACGATGCGCTTGTTTTATCATATTTGGTCGGAAAGATAGACCCTGTTTTTGCGGATTGGCCCATCTTTCGCGGCGAATTGACAAAGTCGGCGGCTGGGAGGTAAAATGAAAATACAAACTACGTAGAAACGGGGGACGCTTATGAACGCTGTCGCCGCTTTTGAAAATCGAAAGGATACGCTCAGGGAGCAGCTGGAAAATAGCGAAAACATGCCGCAGGCCATTTCCGCCGCGACGATGACGCTGGAGCAGATTGCCTGCGATTTGGCGCAGGATGAGCAGGATGATTTTGCCCGCCAGCGGCAGCAGGCCGTCATGGCGCTGGCCAAGCGCCTGCCGATGAGCCTGCGCGCCAGCCGCGCGAAGGCGCAGATCGTGCTGGAGGAGACCGAGGAGCAGCCGAGCAAAATTCGGCGCGGGGCGGTCGGCGCGGGGGCGGTGATGCTGGCCGCGTTGGCGGTGTATGAAGCCGTCGGGGGCAAGCTGACTTTTGCGCTTTTGCAGGCGCTGGGCGCGCTGCTGATGCTTTTCGGCGTGAACGGCCCGCTGACCGCGACGGCCAGGCAGACCCCGCACGCGCAGGCGGAAACGGCAATCGACGCGGAGGACATGGTGCGCGAGGTCGGCGAAATCTGCCAGGCGGCGGATTTGTGCGCGGCGGATCTGGCGCTCATCGAGCAGGATAACGGCCCGGCGCGGCTCTCCGGCACGGCGGATGAGGCGATGCTCGATCTGCTTTCCGCGATGATGGAGGCGCGCGCCTCCGGCCGGCAGGATTTGGCGCTGCGCAGTCTCGATCAGGCCGAACAGTATCTGCGCATGCTGGGCGTACAGAGCGTGTTTTATGATGCGGCGCATGCGGCGCTGTTTGACGTGCTGCCCGCCCGAAGCGGCGAGCGGACGGTTCGCCCGGCGCTGGTGCGCGAAGGCGAATTGGTGCGCCGGGGCGTGGCGGCGGTCGCGCCGACGGCCGAAAAGGGGGCGTGAGCATGAAGATTTTGGGCTTCGATCTGGGCGACGGCGAAAGCGCCGTGACCCTGCTGGATGAGGATTCCACCGTCGAGCCGCGCGTCCTGCCGCTCTGCGGTCGGAACAGCCTGCTTTCCGCCGTGGGCGTGAAAAACGGGCGCATCGTCATCGGCGAGGAGGCCAGCGTGACGGATGGCGCGGCGGAAGCGAAGGTGCGCTTCAAATCGCGCTATCTGACCGATCCCTCCGCATCGGCGGATGTGCGCGCGTTTGCGCAGGGCGTGATGAACGAGCTTGCGCGCACGCAGCCCGCGCTGATGGCCGAGGTGAGCCGAACGGTGGTCGGCTGTCCGGCCGGCTGGGGCGACGGGCGGCGGGAGCAATACGCCGCGCTGCTGGAATCGGCGGGTTTCCCGAATGTCAGCGTCGTGCCGGAACCGCGCGCCGCGTTTCTCTATGCGCGGCACGCGCGCGGCCTGCGCGTCAGCCCGGAATTGATGAAGAAAAGCGCGATGGTCATCGATATCGGCTCCTCGACGACGGATTTTGCTTATATCGTGGACGGCCACCAGCAGAACGTTTCGCTTTTCGGCGACACGAATCTGGGCGGCGGGCTGATTGACGAAATGCTTCTCGCCCGCGCGCTGACGGCTTCGCGGGATCGAAAGGCGCTGGAGGCCGTCTTTGCGGAAAGCCCCGCGTGGCGCAGTTATTGCGAGCTAGAGGCGCGGCGGCTCAAGGAAAGCTATTTCCTCGACGAGGAAAAATGGACGGAAACGCCGCTGACCCGGACGCTGACGGTCTGCTATGACGAGCCGCTGGCGCTGGAACTTTCCATCGGCGGGGGCAGCATCCGCGGCATGGTGGAGCAGCCGATCGCCGCGCTGGGCGGCAGGAGCTTTGTCGGCTGTTTAAAAGACGCGCTGCGCGCGGCAGTGGAGGTCAGCCGAAGCTGTCCGCCGGAGGTTGTGATTTTGACGGGCGGCGCGTCGCGCATGGCGTTCTTCCAGCAGGCGTGCCGCGAAGCCTTTTCGGATGCGCTGGTCGTGCTCTGCCCCGAACCGGAATGTTCCATCGCGCGCGGGCTGGCCTATGCCGGACGCGTGGACGAGCGGCTGAAAACCTTCCGGCAGGAGGTCGCTTCCATCGCCCACGGGGAAAAACTCTCCGTGGCGGTGAACGCCAGCGCGCACGAGCTGTATGAGCCGGTGGCAAAGGCGCTGTTCGATATCGCGCAGGAGAGCACGCTGGAAGCCGTTCGGCTCTGGCGCAAGGGCGGGATTGACACCATCGACGCGCTGAACGAAGCGGTTCAGCAGAAGATCGCCAAAGCTTTTGCCGGGGATGAGCTCTGCGGCCGCATCGAAAACGAGCTGCACGCGTGGCTGGACGAACTGATGCAAAAGCTGGAAAACGAATTGACGACGCTCTGTGTGCGCTGCGGCGTGCCGCCGGAGCGGATGAGCCTGACCGGAGCGAAGGTGGAAGCGGGGCTGGACGGCGTGAAGCTCTCGCTGCTGGATGCGATGGGCATGGATATCCTCTCCGGGCTGATGGGCGTGGTGCTGGCGGTTGTCGGCGCGAGCGTCTGCGGCGGCAGCGGCGTGGCGCTGGTGAGCGCCGGGCCGGTGGGCATGATTGCGGGCGCGGCGGCGGGCATTCTGCTGGCGCTGGTCGGCAAAAGCGGCATGGAAAAGGCGCTGACCCGCGCGAAACTGCCGCTGCTGGTGCGTAAACTGGTGACGGATAACGCGGTGAAGCGCGGGCTTTCCCGCCAGAGAGAGGACATCGAAAAGGCGATGATTCAGGCGCTGGCCGACCCGGCGAACGGCTTTTCCGCGCGGCTGTGCCAGAGTCTGTCCCAGACGCTGGGCGCGCAGATGGAGCGGATGGCGAAGGACGCGGAAATGTCGATTTGTGCGTAACTGCTACAAAATAAATGATATAAATGAGCATAAACGACGAAGGACTGACTGCAAAGTTGTACAAAAGATTAAAAAATGGAAAACGAAACATGAATTTTCGCACAAAAACATGTTTTTTGTTGTCGATTATGGTATAATGGCGGCAGCAATCCATATCAAGGAGGACGTTTATGGAATTTCATGTGTACGAAAATGCGCGCGCGGCCTGCGAAGCGGCGGGCGTGCTGATTGCCGCGCAGATCACCCGCAAGGGCGACAGCGTGCTCGGCCTGGCGACCGGTTCGACCCCGATTCCCGCTTATGAAATGTTGACGCAATGGTACGACCGCGGCGTGATCGACTTTGACCGTGTGCGCACCTTCAACCTGGATGAATATGTGGGCATCGACCACAAGAACCCGCTGAGCTATCATGCCTTTATGCAGGAGCACCTGTTCAGCAAGGTCAATCTCCGGCCGGAAAACGTGCATCTGCCCAGCGGCAACGGCGCGGCGGATGCGGCGGCTTATGACAAGGCGATCCACGATGCGGGCGGCATTGACATTCAGCTGCTGGGCATCGGCCGCAACGGCCACATCGGCTTCAACGAGCCTGCCGATGAATTTACCTATGGCACGCACGTCGTCACGCTGACGGCGGATACCATTGAAGCGAACGCCCGCTTCTTCAGAAGCGCGGACGAGGTGCCGCGTCAGGCTGTCTCGATGGGTATCGGCAACATCATGGCGGCGAAATGCGTCGTGCTGGTGGCGACGGGCGAAAACAAGGCGAAAGCCGTTTATGACACCATCCGCGGGCCGATCACCCCGCGCGTACCCGCGTCGGTTTTGCAGCTGCATCCCTGCTGCGTGATTCTGACCGACCGCGAAGCGGGCAAACTGATGCTTGAGGAGTAAACCATGCTGGTCAAAAACGGAACGGCGTTCATCGGCGGTCATTTTGCGCGCGCCGATGTGCGCGTGGAAAACGGAAAAATCGCGCAGATTGGCGATTTGCAGCCGCGCGAAGGAGAAGAAGTGCGCAGCGCGGCGGGAATGTATGTGCTGCCGGGATTTGTGGATATCCACATCCACGCCTACGCGGGCGCGGACTGCATGCGCGGGGAAAACGACGTGCGCCGCATGAGCGAGGGACTGCTTCAAACCGGCGTGGCGGCGTTCATGCCCACGACGATGAGCGCGTCGATTGAGGCGACGAACCGCGCCCTGCTGGGCATTCAGCGGGTGAAGGACCGCCCCTGCGGGAAGGGCGCGGCGGTGCTCGGCGCGCATATGGAAGCGCCGTTCCTGTGCGAAAAGTACAAGGGCGCGCAGCTGGGCGAATGCCTGATGAACCCGAGCGTTCAGGCGTATGAAGCCATGACGCGGGGGACAGACTGCGTGAAGATGATGACCCTCGCGCCGGAACTGCCGGGCGCGCTGGACATGGTCGCCTATCTCAAAGAAAAGGGTGTTGTCACCTGCGCGGCGCATTCGAATGCGGCGGCGGAGGATGTGCATGCCGCGGCGGACAGGGGCCTGACGCAGATCACGCACCTGTTCAACGCGCAAAGCCCGCTGCACCACCGTAAGCCCGGCGTGCCGGGCGCGGGCCTGGCGGATGACCGGATCATCGTGCAGGTCATCGCCGACGGGCTGCACCTGCACCCGGATGTGCTGCGCATTGCGGCGCTCTGCAAGGGCGCGAAGGGCATGGCGCTGATTTCCGATTCGATGGAAGCGGCGGGCATGCCGGATGGGCAGTATGATTTGGGCGGGCAGGCCGTCTTCGTCAAAAACGGCGAGGCGAGGCTGGCTGACGGCGTGATCGCGGGTTCGACGCTGGTGCTGCACCGCGCGATCCGCAACATGATTACGCTGGCGAAGATGCCGCCGGAGACGGTCATTCCGATGGCGACGAGCACCCCGGCGGATTCCGTCGGCGCGAAGGGATACGGCCGCATTGAGCCGGGCGCCTGCGGCGTGCTGACGCTGATGGACGCGGACTGGAAGCTCGCGGGCGTGATTGCAGAATAAACGGGAGGAACGGAGAGCTTGCAAGTTGCCATCTATGCGACGGATGAAAAACGCCGCCGCGCGGGATTTGACCATGTGCTGGTGCTGGCGCGGCTGGGTGAAGCGCTGATTCTGCGGCGCGACCGGATCAACGCCCTGTGGGTTTTGCCCGAAGGGCAGATGAAGCGCGGGCAGAGCGCCGAAGAAGCGGCCCGAAGCGCGCTGGGCGAGGCCATCGGCGAAGCGGTGTTCGACGTTTACCCGCTGTGCGCCTACGGCGTAAACGATGAAAACGGGAAAGAAACCGGCGGATTTTGTTATGTGGCCGACGTGCGCGAATGGCCGGATGAAGCGGCGGACGAAGCGCGCGCTTTTGAGCGCCTGCCCCTGCCCGGCCAGATGGACAGACCTGCGCTGATTCTGGCGCTGCACAAATGGGCGGGCGAATGGTTTGACGAGCGCATCACGCTTGAGCGGCTTGGTCAGCCCGCGCCGTTTTAACCCTTGACAGAAACGAAAAAAGGGTGTATGCTGGCAGGCAATCTGTAAGCCCGGAGGTTTTGAAAAGATGGAACACGAAAAAATTCTGCGCATCAACGAGTTGGCGAAAAAGAAAAAGGAAGTCGGCCTGACCGATGAGGAAGCCGAGGAGCGCAAGACGCTTCACGCGCAATATATCAAGGAATTCCGCGAACAGACCGAGGCGACCCTCAAGCGCGTTCGCGTGGAGCAGGCCGACGGCAGCTATAAGCCGCTGGTGAAGAAAGAGAAGAAACTGAATTAAACGAAACGGCGTTTCTTTTGCAGAGCGAAAGGAACGCCGAATTTTGTCTGAAAGATGAAGGAGCAGTTTTATGGACGTACTGGACATCATCAAAAGCCCGGAAGGCTATGCCAGCGGGTACGAGCGCATCCCGGCGGAGGCCCAAAAACGGGCAAAAACACTCTGCTGGGCGTATAACCAGACTGCGCCGGATGAAACGGAAAAGCGTCGCGCCATCTTGCAGAAACTTCTCGGCACATGTTCGCCCATGACGGGCATCGAGCCGGATTTCCACTGCGATTACGGCTTCAACATCCATACGCATGGGTTGGTGGTCATCAACTACAACTGCGTGATTCTGGATACCTCCCCGGTGCAGATCGGTTCGGGCGTGTTCATTGCGCCGGGCGTTTGCCTGGCCTGTTCCGGGCATGCCGTCGATCCTGAGCAGCGCAGTCAGGGTATCGGCACATCTGCGCCCATCACGGTCGGGGATAACGTTTGGATTGGCGCAAACGCCACGATCTGCGGCGGCGTGACGATTGGCGCGGGTTCGGTCATCGGCGCGGGGAGCGTCGTCACCCACGATATTCCCGCAGGGGTTGTCGCGGCGGGCGTGCCCTGCCGGGTGATTCGCCCGATTACCGAGAAGGATCGAATCAGCCCGGAAAAAATTCGGTTTTGAGCTGAAATAGGCGGCGTTTCTTTCACAAAACGGAAGGAACGCCGTTTTTTTTGCAGAAAATGATAGTATATACAAATAAATGGAAAATAAGCGCGAAGCGAAGAAAGGGGTCTGAGGGGATGATCCCCTCAGGCAGGTTTGGGCGGCAGCCCAATAGGCTGGAAAAAGAGGTGTATCCCATGAGCTTTTTTCAAAATACCTGCAAGCCCAGCGGCCTTGGCGGCAAGCTGATGGTCAAAATGATGAACAGCGGCCACGCGAAGCTGGCGGGCTGGGGCTTTTCGCAGATGCAGGCGAAGGACGACGCGCAGGTTTTGGACGCAGGCTGCGGCGGCGGCGCGAACGTGGCGCAATGGCTGAAGCAATGCCCCAAAGGCCATGTGACAGGTATGGATTATTCCGAAATCAGCGTGGCGGAAGCGCGGAAAATTAACGACGCGGCCATCAAGGCGGGGCGATGCGACGTGGTGCAGGGCAACGCGGCGGCGCTGCCATTTGAGAACGAAGCATTCGACATTGTATCCGCCTTTGAAACGGTTTATTTCTGGCCGGGGCTTGAGGCATGCTTTGCGGAGGTGAACCGCGTGATGAAGCGCGGCGGCACGTTCATGATCTGCAACGAGAGCGACGGCACGAACGCGGCGGATGAAAAATGGCTGAAACTCATCGACGGCATGCGCATCTATACCGAAAACGAACTTCGCGCGGCGCTGGAAAAGGCGGGCTTCACCGAGATTGAAAGCCGAAGCGAACCCAAAAAGCACTGGCTGTGCATGCTGGCGAAGAAGTGAAAACGGACGGAGGGGATAACCGTGACGGAGCATATGCAGCTGAGCGATATGCCGCAGTTCTGCGAAAGCGTGAAGGCCTGGCTGAACGAACGATACGGTGAAAAGCAGGGCGCGGCCATCTGGCAGGCGACGGCCGCGCAGTATGACGAATATTTGAAAGAGCTGCCGGATTACGGCGGGAAGAAGGCCAATCACGCGCTGGCGATTTACGGTGCGCTGCTCGTCTTTTCGCTTTATCCGCTTCTGCCGGATCAGCCGCCGGTGGAGGAACTTCAGGATTTTGTGCAGAATCTGTTCATGGGGGCTTTTTGCAAGCTGGGTAAAATCTTCAACCTCAACCGCGGGCTGGATATGCGGCTCATCAACGCGATCTTCCAAAGCAACGGAAGGAAGGACCAAAGGAACGCCGAGCAGCATCCCGCGGCCTTTCACACCGTGACCGAACCGTATGACAAGGGAAACCGCGCGGCGCGGGGCTGGGACGACGGCTGCTTGAATATGGCATGACACATTACGGCGTGCGGGAGCTGACCGTCAACGAGCAGAACCCGCAGGCGGTCGGGTTTTACCGGCATATGGGTTTTGAAACCTATAAACGGACGAAGCAGGACGAGCTGGGCGGGCCGTATCCGCTGCTGTATATGCGGAGGAAGAAAACCATTTGAAGGAGAACAGACATGCTGGATCAACAGGGGTTTAATTTGTGGGCGGATGGCTATGACCGAAGCGTTGGGCTTTCTGACGAGGGAAACACGTATCCGTTTGCGGGCTATAAGCGCGTGCTGAACGCGATTTATAACAAGGTGCTGGAAAGCGGCTGTCAGACCGTGCTGGATATCGGCTTCGGCACGGGTACGCTGACGCAGAAGCTCTACGAGCACGGCTGCACCGTGTACGGGCAGGATTTTTCGCGGCGGATGATTGAGCTGGCCAAGGCCCAAATGCCGAAAGCCGAGCTTTACCAAGGCGATTTTACAAAGGGGCTGGTGGATGCGCTGAAACAGAACCGATACGACGCGATTATCGCGACCTATTCGCTGCACCACCTGACGGATGTGGAAAAGGTCGTTTTCATCGAAAACCTGCGCCCGCTGCTGAACGATGGCGGCAGGATTTATATCGGCGACGTGGCGTTTGGCAACCGCGCGCAGCTGGAGGCCTGCAAGGCCGACGCGGGTGACGACTGGGATGACGACGAAATCTATTTTGTCGTCGATGAGTTGCAAGCGTACATCCCGCAGCTGCGCTTTGAACCGCTCTCGAATTGCGCAGGCGTGCTGACGCTGTAAGCTAAGGAGGAAATCCGCATGTTTTGGGATCGTGTCGCGGGCGTTTACGACCTGTTTGCCAACGTCTGGAATAAAAAGACGCACAAGGCGCTCTGCGCGTATGTGCAGGCGCAGATTTCGCCCGCGGACGAGGTGCTGGAATGCGCATGCGGAACAGGGCTGCTGACCGAAGGCCTTGCGGCGAAGTGCAGGCATTTGGTCGCGACGGATTTTTCCGAAAAGATGCTGGAAAAGGCGAAAAAGAAGTGCGGGAAGCTGGGCAACGTTACATTCAAGCGGGAAAACATTCTGCAAATCGACGAGCCGGACGGACGGTTTGACGCGGTGGTGGCCGCCAACGTGCTTCATCTGCTGGATGAGCCGCTTCGGGCGCTGGCGGAGCTGGACCGCGTCTGCCGCAGGGGTGGGAAAATCATCATCCCGACGTATATGAACGAGAACGAAAAGGGGCAGATCAGTGGCTTTGCGACCGTCGTCGGGCAGGCGGGCGCGGATTTTAAGCGCGCGTTTACGCTGGATTCCTACAAGGCGTTTTTCAAGGCGGCGGGGTATGAGGACGTTGAATATGCGTTCTTTGAAGGGCGCGTGCCGTGCGCCGTGGCGGTGATACGAAAATGAAAACGCCTCCCTCTTAGAGGGAGGTGTCGAACGAAGTGAGACGGAAGGAGTTACGCGGCGAAGCCCTGCGCGGCAAGGGGCTTACGCAGGCGCAGCGCGAGGAAGGCGGCGAGCAGAATCTTCACCACGTCGCCGGGGAGGAACGGGATGACGCAGTAGCTCATGCTCGTGGCGAGGTTCATCCCGGTCAGCACCATGAACCAGATGGTGCCGAACGCATAGCAGACCGCCACACCGAGCACCATGGACAGGCACAGATTCTTGAAATTAAACGCAAACTTGCGGGAGAGCGCGCCGACGATCAACGCGCAGAGGATATAGCCCAGGATATAGCCGCCGGTCTTGCCGAAAAGCACCGCCGGGCCGCTGCCAAAACCGGCGAACACCGGCACGCCGATCACACCGAGCAGCGCGTAGACGAGCATCGACAGCGCGCCGTATTTCCAGCCGAGCAGCGCGCCGCTCAGATGCACGGCGAGCAGCGCGAGGTTAATCGGGATCATCGGCAGGGGAATCTGAATCTGGGAGCAGATCGCGGTCAGCGCGGCCATCAGCGCGCAGAGCACAAGGCTGCGCGTCGCCGAGCGGCGGGAAGAAGCGGCGTTTTCGGACATGGGGATAACCTTCCTTCTGTAAACTTAAAATCAAAATGCAGTTGACGGCAAACAGTGTACCATGCGGCGCGCCTGCTGTCAACTGCGAATTTATAAAAAGTTGACGGAAGCGCTCGAGGCGCGCCCTTGTGTTTTGGCCTTGCTTCTGTTACAATAAAACGTAAACGTCAGGAATTTTTCCCCGCTTGGACGGATGATGAAGGAGAAACAAATCTATGGATATGAAACTCAAGGTTGCGGAATATATCGCGCAGGCTGCTCAGCAGAGCTTTGAAAACTGCGTGCTCACGGGAAACGACATCTGCGCGATGATCGAAACCCCGCCGGATAAGAAGATGGGCGACTATGCGCTGCCGTGCTTCCGCCTCTCGAAGGTGATGCGCTGCGCGCCGCAGATGATCGCGGGCAAGCTGGCCGAGAAGATCGCCTGCGAAGAGATCGACCACGTGGAGGTCGTCGGCGGCTATCTGAACGTGTTCCTCCGCCGCGGCGGGCTGGCGCGTGACATTGTGGAAGCCGTGCTGAAGAATCCGGGCCGCTGGGGCTCCAGCGAGATTGGCAAGGGCAAGACGGTTTGTTTGGATTATTCCTCCATCAACATCGCCAAGCGCTTCCACATCGGCCACCTGTCCACGACGATGATCGGCAACAGCCTCAAGCGCATTTATGATTTCAACGGCTATACGACCGTCGGCATCAACCATCTGGGCGACTGGGGCACGCAGTTCGGCAAGATGATCTGCGCCTACAAGAAGTGGGGCAACCGCGAGGAGGTCGAAAAGGGCGGCGTGCAGGCGATGGTCGATCTGTACGTCCGTTTCCACCACGAAGCGGAGCAGCACCCGGAGCTGGAGGACGAGGGCCGCGCCTGGTTCAAGAAGATTGAAGACGGCGACAAGGAAGCCATGGAGATTTTTACCTGGTTCAAGGAGGTCACGCTCAAGGACACCCAGCGCGTGTACGACCTGCTGGGCGTGTCGTTCGATTCCTATGCGGGCGAGAGCTTCTACAATGACAAGATGGCGCCCGTCGTCGAGGAGCTGCGCGAAAAGGGTCTGCTGATCGAGTCGCAGGGCGCGCAGGTCGTCGATCTGGAGGCCTACGGCATGCCGCCGGCGCTGATTCTGCGCAGCGACGGCGCGACGCTCTACATCACCCGCGATCTGGCGGCGGCCTTCTACCGCCACAACACGTATCACTTTGACAAGTGCCTGTACGTGGTGGCCTATCAGCAGAATCTGCACTTCAAACAGCTGTTCAAGATCATCGAGCTGATGGGGCACGACTGGTACAAGGGCATGGAGCACGTCTCCTTCGGCATGGTCAGCTATGAGGGCCGCGCGCTGTCCACCCGCGAGGGTTATGTCGTCTATCTGGAAGACCTGCTGAACAAGGCCATCGAGAAGGCGCGCGAAATCATCGAGGAAAAGAGCCCGAACCTGCCCAACAAGGACGAGGTTGCCCGTCAGGTCGGCGTGGGCGCGGTGGTCTATTTCGACCTGCACAACGACCGCAACAAGGACATCGACTTCCGCTGGGAGCGCGCGCTCAACTTTGACGGCGAAACCGGCCCGTATGTGCAGTATACGCACGCGCGCTGCTGCTCGGTGCTGCGCAAGGCGGAAGGGTTTAAGGACGCCGAGCCGGATTACAGCGTGATTACCGACGACGAGGCGCAGGACGTGCTGATGCTGATTTCGCACTTCCCGCAGGTGGTGCGCAAGGCGATGGAGCAGAGCGAGCCGTCGCTGATTACCCGCCACACGACCCAGCTCGCGCAGGCCTACAACAAGTATTACTTTGAGCACCGCATCATGGACGAAAGCGATCCGGCGGGCACGGCGGCGCGCGTGAACCTGACCCGCGCCGTTCGCAACGTGATCAAGACGGGCCTGTATCTGATCGGTGTGGAAGCGCCAGAGAGAATGTAAAAGGGGACGCTATGGACATCGGACAGCTTCGCGGGCTTTTGCTCGATTTGGAATGTATGACGGCCTTACGCCACACGCTCAAGAACAGGGCGGTTGCGGCGCTGGTCGATCTATGCCGCGAATGCGCGAAGGACAACGCATCCGAAGCGGCGCTGACGGCGGCCTACTGCCGCGCATACGACGCGTGGCTGGATGCGGCGGCGCACGGGCGCGGCGGCTTTGCGCGCGAAGCGCTGGAAGCGGTGCTGTTTGAGGAAAGCCCGGCGGCGCTTCTCTGCGCGCGGATGGACGTTCTGCCGTACAGCCTGACCAACGCGATGGCCAGCGACCTGGACGCGCTGGGGCGGCTGACGGCGATTGAACCGGCGATGTTCCTGCTTTTGTGCGAGCGCGCGGGCATGAGCGGCCAGACGGCGGCGCGCCTGCCGGTCTGGGAGCCGACGCTGGGCAGCGAGTTCAGCGATCCGCGGCTTTCCAAAGCGATGCTGAGCCGCGAGGGCGTGTCGCTTGTGGCGGCGTTTTTCAAGAAGCAGGGGACGGGCCTGTTTGCCCGCTGCCCCGGCAGCACGTGGGTCGGCGAGAGCGAAAAATATCCGCTCGGCCTGCGCGGCATCCGCCAGCCCGATCCGATTCGGCTGGAAGACATGGTGCTCTATGAAAAGGAGCGCGGCGTGCTGGTGGAAAACACGCGCCGCCTGCTGGACGGGCGGCAGGCGTGCAACATTCTGCTTTACGGCGACAAGGGCACGGGCAAATCCGCAACGGTCAAGGCACTGCTCACCAGCCTGTGGCTGGAGGGATTGCGCATCGTCGAGGTGCCGCTGGCGCAGCTGACGAACCTGCCGACGATTTTCTCCATCCTGCGGGAACAGCCGGGCAAGTTTATCGTGTTTGTGGATGATCTGGCGTTCAACGATTCCTGCCCGGAATACACGGCGCTCAAGACGGTTTTGGAGGGCGGTTTGGAAGCGCGCCCGGCGAACGTCGTGGTCTATGCGACGAGCAACCGCCGCAACATCGTCCGCCAGCGCTTCTCCGAGCGGAACGACGACGTGAATGAACGCGACACGCTGGAGGAAAAATTCTCTCTGGCGGATCGCTTTGATCTGCGGCTGACGTTCTCTGCGCCGACGCAGGAGGAATATTTCACCATCTGCCGCGCGCTGCTGGATGCGCGCGGGGTCAAATACGATTGGGAGACGCTGATGCCGCGCGCCCGCGCGTGGACGGTGAGCCACAACGGCTGCTCTCCGCGCATTGCGAGGCAGTTTGTGGATTACATCGAAGGCGGGCTGGCATGAAAAAGACGATCCTCAAGGGCGCGCTGATGCTGGCGGGCGGCGTTCTGCTTGCAGCGCTGCTGATGATCGCGGTATATGCCATCCCGGCGGAAACGGTCTGGGAGAATGTGCGCGAATCGGTGCAGACGCTGGCGGACGAAGGGCTTCGATACGAGGTGATCGACGGCTATCACGCCAGCAGGCTGGATGATTTCACGGATGCGATCATGATCGGCAACGCCGTGCTGACGACGGAAAACCCGGTGGAAAGCGCGATGACGGCGCGGCATTTTGCGGGCGGCGAGACCATCGGCACGCTGATGAGCTATCTGGATGGCGAGGATGTGCCGACGGAATCCTACGCGCGGTATTGGCACGGCTATCTGGTCGCGCTCAAGCCGCTGCTGATGGTCATGAACCTGAACTCCATCCGCGTGCTGAACATGTATGCCCAGCTTGCGCTGGTGCTGCTGGTCGCGGCGCTGATGGTTCGGCACGGGCTTTCGCGGCATGTGCTGGCGCTGTTTGCGGCCTATGCGAGCCTGTGCCCGGCGGCGGTGATGCAGTCGCTGCAATATTCGACGGCGTTTTATGCGGCTTTCGGTGCGATGGCCGTGCTGCTTGAAACGGACGGGCGGCTGAACGATTCCCTGTTTTTCATGGCGGTCGGCATGCTGACCAGCTTCATTGATTTTCTGACCTATCCCATCGCGACGCTTGGATTGCCGCTGGCGCTGCTGATTGCGCTCCGGCAGAAGCAGAAAAAGCCGTTTGGCGCGTTGGATTTTGTGCGCCCCTGCGTAGGCTGGGGTGTCGGCTATGCGGGGCTGTGGAGCGGAAAATGGCTCATGGCGGCGCTGCTGACCGGGCAGAATGTGTTTGCGGAGGCCGGGAGCGCGATGGGCAATCGGCTCGGCGCAGTGGATGACAGCGGCGTGGAGCTGGCGCTGACGACCGGTGTGCAGGAGAATCTGCGGATCATGTTCAACCCGCTGACGGTGCTGATGCTGCTGGGCGTGCTGGCGGTCTGCGCGCTGATGTGGATGCGCGGCGGAAAGCGGAAGGGCATGAAGCGGCTTGCGCCGTATCTGTTTTGCGCACTGCTGCCTTTTGGGTGGTACATGGTGCTGCTCAACCATTCGGCGGAGCATGCGTTCTTCACCTATCGGGCGCTGTGCGTGACGGTGTTTGCGGCGGTGAGCATGGCGATTCCGGGCAGAAAGGCGGAAACATGAAGGCCAAAAAGAAACGCAATCGGCTGGTCGGCACGCTGGTGACGCTTTTGGGCGCGGTCTGCGCGCTGATTCTCTGCGCGGTGTTTTACGGCACGATGGTCTATCAGCTGGCTGGGGAGACTGGGGAGGAAACTCCGGCGGCAACCGGAACGCTGGCGCTCAGCGTCGGCACGCTGACGGACGAGAGCCGGCAAAGCGTGCGGATGGGCGGCAGGGTCTGCGACGTGCTGATCCGAACCTATCAGCTGGAGGACGGCACGCAGGCGCAGGCCGTGACTGCCAGCCCGGCGGCTTATGTTGAGCGGCTCAAGGCGGAGAATTGGCAGGCGCAGCTTGTCACCGGCTTTGTCCTCGGTTCGCTGGATGCGATTTACGCCGTCGGCGGCGAAAACGCGATGCTCTGTGCGCAGAGCGGCGAGCATGTCTACATGCTGATTGCAGAGACCGACGAAAGCGCGCTTTACGCGCTCGGATTGAACGCGGTTTTTGAATAAGGACAGGCCCGGCGCGACGCGCGCCGGGCCTTTTTCTATCTGGATTTTTTGACCTGCCGAGGCTGAAAAACGGAGAAAACGGGAGAAAACGAGAGAAAACGGGAGGAGACCAGAACTAATTAAAAAAACTTGCAAAAAACGGTTGACAAGCATAGCCGACAGGTGTACAATATGCAAGCATGTTTAACGGACAAAAGAAGTCCGCTTTTTGAGAAGGAGGTGTCTTGTATGGCTGCTGCTGGTGTGCGCGTGAAGATCACGCTGGCCTGCACGGAGTGCAAGCAACGTAATTACAACACGATGAAGAATAAGCGCAACAACCCGGACCGTATCGAAATGAGCAAGTACTGCCGTTTCTGCAAGAAGCACACGGTTCATAAGGAAACCCGCTAATTCACGCGACAAGACGGACAAGGATGTGAAAGAGATGTCTGAAACCAAAGGCGCGAAGAACACCGAAAAGCCCGGTTTCTTCACCCGCGCGAAGAATTGGATCGTCGCCCTGCCTGGCCGCATTTCCGGTGCGTTCAAGAACATGGTCGCCGAGCTGAAGAAGGTCGCGTGGCCGTCCAAGAAGGATCTCATCAATTACTCGATCGTCGTCATCGCGTTTGTCGTGGTGCTGGCGATTGTCGTCGGTCTGCTGGATACCGGTTCCTCGTTCCTGGTCAAGAAGCTCATTGAGCTGTAAGACCTGACCACAGGAGGGTTAACATGGCGGACGAGAAGGCCCTTTGGTATGTTGTGCATACCTATTCGGGTTATGAAAACAAAGTCGCCAACGATCTCGTCAAGACGGTGGAAAACAACGGCATGGGCGACCTGATTCAGGAAGTCACCGTGCCGATTGAGGAAGTCGTCGAGATCCGCAATGGCAAGCCTCATACCATTCAGCATAAGCTCTTTCCCGGCTACGTCCTGGTCAAGATGATCAAGACGACGGAAACGTGGTACGTCGTGCGCAACACGCGCGGCGTGACCGGCTTCGTCGGCCCGGGAAGCGAGCCGATTCCGCTGACGGACGAGGAATATGAGCGAATGACCAGCTGCCAGGGCACCATCCGCATCGACCTTGAGCCGGGCGACAACGTCCGAATCAAGACCGGAAGCGTGGAGAACGCCATCGGCACGGTCGAGGAGATCAACGCCGAGGAACACAAGGTCAAGGTCTCCATCGAGATCCTCAACCGCAAGACGACGGTGGAGTATGACATTTCCGAGGTGGAGCGCCTGTAAGGCGGCCGCGTCGGAAAGACGAAACGGACAACCCCCGGAGCATGGTCTCCGGTTGTTGAAAAGGCTCACGCCCGCAGGGCATGAGCGTCAGCCCGGTCTGCTTTTTTAGCGGGCAGGCCGGACGTGGGAGGAACATTTTGTTCCGCGTGACCACAGATTGAGGAGGATTATTACCATGGCTAAGAAAGTAACTGGCATGATTAAGCTGCAGGTGCAGGCCGGTAAGGCCAATCCTGCGCCGCCGATCGGCCCGGCGCTCGGTCAGCACGGTGTCAATATTCCGGGCTTCTGCAAGGAGTTCAACGAGCGCACCAAGAACGATGTCGGCCTGATCATCCCGGTCGTCATCACCGTCTACTCCGACCGTTCCTTCACCTTCATCACCAAGACCCCGCCGGTCCCGGTGCTCATCAAGAAGGCGCTGGGCCTTGAGTCCGGCAGCGGCAAGCCCAACAAGACCAAGGTCGGCCAGCTCACGCAGGCGCAGGTCCGCGAGATTGCCGAGAAGAAGATGCCCGACCTCAACGCCGCCAGCATCGAGGCTGCGATGAGCATGGTCAAGGGTACCGCCCGCTCCATGGGCGTGACTGTCGCCGACGCCTGATAGGCGGTGAAAAGCGCGGAAGCCCGCGCGAGGCGGCTTGCTGACAAGCAGGCCGGAAACTGTGGGAGGATTTGAAGCCGTTTGTACCACAAGGAGGAACATAAACTATGAAGCATGGCAAGAAGTATCTCGAGAGCGCGAAGCTCATCGAAAGCAACAAGCTGTATGATCCGGACGAGGCCGTGAAGCTCGCCCTGCAGACCGCGAAGACCAAGTTCGACGAGACCATGGAGATTTCCGTGCGTCTGGGCGTTGATCCGCGTCAGGCCGATCAGCAGGTCCGCGGCGCTGTCGTGCTGCCGCACGGCACCGGCAAGAAGGTCCGCGTCCTCGTGTTCGCCAAGGGCGAGCAGGCCAAGGCCGCCGAGGAAGCCGGCGCTGATTACGTCGGCGCTGAGGAGCTGGTTGCGAAGATCCAGGGTGAAAACTGGTTCGACTTCGATGTTGTCGTCGCGACCCCGAACATGATGGGCGTTGTCGGCCGTCTGGGCCGCGTCCTCGGCCCGAAGGGTCTCATGCCGAACCCGAAGAGCGGCACCGTCACCATGGATGTGGCGAAGGCCATCAACGAGATCAAGGCTGGTAAAGTTGAGTATCGTCTGGACAAGCAGGCGATCATCCACTGCCCGATCGGCAAGAAGTCCTTCACCGCCGAGCAGCTGACCGCCAACCTGAACGCGCTGATGAGCGCCATCAACCGCGCCAAGCCGGCCGCGGCGAAGGGCATCTACCTGCGCTCCGTCGTCCTGTCTTCCACGATGGGCCCGGGCGTGAAGGTCAACCCGCTCAAGTTCTAATTTCAAAATAGAACGCTGACTCCGTACAGATTCGCTCTGTGCGGAGTTTTTTGGATTGACACGGCCATGCGGCGGTGATATCCTAAAGAAAAGAAATTTTTTCACAAGGAAGGTGTGGACAATGAAAAAGTGGGTTTCTCTGGCGCTTGTCACGGCGATGAGCCTGAGCGCGGCGTTTGCGGTGGCCGAGGAATCGAGCAGCCTCAAGGATTTCACCGGCAGATTGAAAAACAACGCGGTGCAGGAGCAGACCGCACAACCGGAACCGGTGGCCCAGAGCGAGGACGACAACAGCTTCGGCCAGCCGGTGAAGATCGACGATCCGTTCTTTGAGAAGGTGCGCTCCTCCGCGTTTGTGCGCGAGGACAAGTATTCCAAGGAAGCGAACGTGATGATCGAGGTCAAGAACGTCAGCGGCCGCACGCTCTATCCCAGAAGCGCGACCGTTTCGGCGCTGAACGCGGCGGGCGAGGTCGTGGAGGAGGAAACCTATTCCAACTGCGCGCCGGACATGGTGGAGAACGGCGACAGCATGTTCGTTTGGGACTGGTTCTATGGCTTCGATACCCCGATTGAGGAAATCGCGTCCTTCGCGGTGACGGTGGAAACCGAGACGAGCAGCTATACGGAATACCAGAAGATCGACGCGCAGGGCGTTGTGATGGATGGTATCGTTTATGCGCTGGTGGAGAACACGCTGGATACGGATATCTACGGCATCGATGCGGTAGCTGTGATGGACGATGCGGATGGCAATCTGCTGGATATCAGTGAGATCGGCACGGGCAACGCCGTGGGCGTGTTCCCCGGCAGCACGATGATCCTGCGTGCCAACGCGAGGGATTACGCCAATGACACCAGCCTGAACGAGGGCAACGCGACCGTTTACGCGCTGCACGAGCTGGATTAATCATCAAAAATACAGGCGGCTCGGCGGCCCAAAGCTGCTTAGCCGCTTTTTGGCAGGAGCAAATTATGAAGAAAAAATTTTGTCTGCTGCTGGCGGCAGGCCTGCTGCTGGGCGGCGCATCGGCCACGGCCGATGGGCTGGACTTTCTCAAACCGATTTGGATGCAGGTGATGGACGACGGCAGCAGCGCCGAACAAAGCGTGCCCGAAAAGGTGCCCGTCACCTGTTCGGACGAACGGCTGACCGTTGAAAAATACGGCGTGATGCTGGAAAACGACTATGCGGCGGAAGCGCATGTCTATGCGGTGCTGCGCAACACGAGCAGCCAGCGCCTGCCGATTCAATCCATCCAGATGACGGCCAAGAATGCGGGCGGAAAAGCGCTGCACGAGGAGCGATACGCCAGCCATCTGCCCGACGTGGTGGAGCCGGGCGAAACGCTGCTGGTCAGCGAATGGATGTACGATTTCACGAAGGACATCAGCAAGGTGGCCTCCGTTGAAATCAGCGTGGAGACGAACGCGCGCGCCTATACGCGCTGGGTGGCGCTGGACGGCGTTCGCGCGTGGACAGAGGGGCAATACCTCTGCGTGGAGCTGACGAACACGACGGAGGAAACGCTTTTCGGCGCGATCTGCGGCGCGACGGTCGAGGATGCGGACGGACAGATTTTGGATATGCAGCTGCAAAGCGCTTACAGCACGGAGGACATGGGGCTTCTGCCGGGCAGCACGGTCGTTTGGCGCAAGAAACTGGAGGACGGCGCGACGCTGAAAATCGGCGCGGACGCGGTATGCGAAGCGTGGGCATATCAGGTAAAAAACAACTGATAAAAATTTGAAAAAAGCGTACTTTTTGGGTGCGCCGCGCGCTATACAGACAGAAGGGCAAAGGATGGAGCGTGAACGGCGATGGAGCGGGAAAAAGAAGCGTTTATCGAATCGCTTTACGCGAAATACGCGGTGAAGCTGGAACGCGCCAGCCTGAACGCAGTGCAGCATCGGCCGGAATATCGCGACATGGTGGACGACAGCATCCAGAAGACGTTTCTGAAAGCCTGCGAAGCCTATGACCAGCTGAAGGACGCGCCGTATGTTGAAGCGTGGCTGTTTAAAACCTGCCGCCATCGCCTGATGACAGAACTGAACACCTATCGCAGGCGGCAGAAGCGGCACGTGGCGCTGGACGGCGAAACGGTTGTTTCGGATGAGCGGTTGATGACGGCCATCGACGCGCTGCCGGAGAAAATCGGCAATCAGGAGACACTGGATCGGATTTTGGATACGCTGAGCGAGCGGGAAAAAGGGCTTGTGCGGGATCGCTTTGTGAACGGCGCGAGCTTTGAAGAAATGGCCCGAAAGGAAAAGACGACGGTTGGCGCGATTCGGGCGGCGCTGGCGCGGCTGCGGAAAAAGGCGCGCCGATTGGCCGAAGACGAACGTGAATGAAGCCGAAAGGGGGCGACGGGATGAACGACAAAATGGAGCAGATCCGCCGCGCAGTCAAGGCCGGAAAACTGACGGCGGACGGCGCGCGGAAAGCGCTGGAAGACGAAATGGAACGGGAGCTGAGCCAAAAGCCCGAAGACATCGACATGGACGTGGTGAACGCGTGCGAAGCGCTTTTGACCGAGTTGAGCGGCGCGGACGAAGCGCTGCATACCGAGGAAAACCGCTTTGCGATTCGTCGACAGATGCGCGCCGCAGAGAAAACGCCGCGCCGCAGGCCTAAGGCGGCGGCCATTGCCGCGGCGCTGGCGGCGGCTGTGCTGGCCTTTGGCGGCACGGCAACGGTGCTGGGGCTGGCCGGCAACGACCACACCAGGCGGCTTGAGGAATTGCAGGAAAACCGTCAGGTCGAAGCGGCGGATATGATGAGCGCCGCGCGGCTGACGCTGCCTATCAGCCCGGAAACGCTGACGCTGAATCAGGCGGCGGCGCGGGAGATTGCCGACGAGACGAGCAAGCTCCGCCTGCTGGCGCAGACGCTGACCGATGTGGACGGAGAGGGCGGCGTGCGCATGCTGCTGGCGCTGGTCGAAAGCGCGGAGGAGCTGCATGTAAACGGCGCGTATCTCGTCGGCTTCGATGCCGACGGAAAACAGATGGAATCGGCGGTGGAGGTCAGCGCCAGCCCGGCGATTCTGGCGGGCGGAAAGGCGGTTGTGACGGCCGAGATCGAGCCGGGAACGATGGATCGGGCCGAACGGTTTGAGCTTTGGCTAAACATCGAACAAGCGCCGAAATACGTCGCCGAGGAGCAGGACGCGGACGCGGAACTGCGCGACCATTATTTTGTGGCGACGTTGACCGAGGACGCGGACGACGGCGAGGAAGCCAACGGCTATGTGAGTATCTGGGCGACGGATTCGGAGGGCTTGCTGCTCGACGGCTTCAATGCGTCGCTGGAGGAGGGCGAACAGCTGCTCGCGGGCGAAACATGGACGTTTGAAAAGCGAATCGGCAGCTGGGTCACGCCGGAACAGGAGGATACGGCCGAGACGGGTTCGGTGGGCTATCGGCTGATTCAATAAGATATTTACGCCCCCTAAAAAACTGATTTTCGCGCGAAACAGATTTTTCAAATTCTTTGCAGGGCTTCCCGTGTTCCGGAAACGGGAAGATGGAATAAAAAATCACCATGAAACGAGGAAAAGAAAATGAAAAAGCTGATTTTTGTGTGGATGTTATGCGTGTGCATCGGATTCGGCATGACGGCACAGGCGAGCGGAACGCTCTTCAATGCGTATTTGCCCAAAGCGATTTTAAGCGAAGAAGAAGCGGCTCAGGAAAAAATCCAGATGAAACCGGACATGCTCAAGGTTGTGCGCCAATCGGTCATTCCGTGGGATGACGAAGGGACGCAGTGGTCCGTTTTTATCGAAGTGGAAAACGAGTCGGAAAGCAAAATCGTGCTGGATGAAACGTGGCTGATTGCCTGCAACGCGGAAAAAGAGGAATTTGCGCGCTGGCATGTCCCGGCGATTGGCGGGGCGTTTTATTCCACGGTTCGCGTGATCCAGCCGGGCGAACGGGTTGTATTGTTCGCGGGAGCCAAGGAAATTCAGGCGTACACATATGACGAAAAGCGCGGAACGACAGAATGGAAAACGGTGGGGCAGACCGGATTGGGCGAATTTGCGGGAAAGATTCGGCGGGCAAAGTTCTTGCGGGTGCGGCTGGAGACGCGGATTGATTCGCAGACGCGGGGGCATTTGGAAAAGGTCACGGATGCGAAGGCGTGGATCGAAGACGGAAAGCTGCATCTGGAAACAGCAGAAGGGCTTGATCTGAGCGGCTTTGTGTCGCTGAGCGTCATCGTCAGCGACAGGGAAGGACATATCCTTGACGTCTTGCAGGAGAGGACGGAGGATAACGAAAGTATGCTGAACGGCGGAACATTCAAAGCCGAAAAAGAGCTTGCGCCGTATATGTCGCAGAAGAAAACGGAAGATGTGATTTTTCAGGTCGTCGGTTATAAATTTCCGTGAAAAACCGTTGACAACGCTTGATAAATATGTTATGATAGCACCCGTGAATTGAAAAGTTCTGTGCCTAAGACAGTTGGTCACGCGCTTGCGCGTCGTAAAGGTTTTTCCGCCAGCCGAGGTGCGAGTGCGATTTTTCCGTGAAAACGGTTTTCTGCCCTTGCGCCCAGCGCAGGGGCTTTTCTTTTCCGAAACCTTTCGGGAAGGAGGAAAATGACATGTCCAAGAATTTTGAAGCGAAGAAAGTCGTTGTTTCCGAAATCGAGGAGAAGATCGAGAAGGCGCAGTCCATCGTCATCGTCGAGTATAAGGCGCTGACCGTGGATGCTGTCACCGCTCTGCGCGCCAAGTGCCGCGCGGCGAACGTCGATTACTGCGTTCTCAAGAACACGCTGATGAAGCGCGCGCTGGAGAACAAGGGCATCAAGGTCGACGATGCGATTCTCGAAGGCCCGAACGCTTTCGTTTTCAGCAACGGCGATCCGGTGTCCGCTCCGAAGCTCGTCAAGGAGTTCATCACCGCCGCTGAGAAGGACAAGAAGACGTCCCCGCTGACCATCAAGGCCGGCATCATGGACGGCGCTGTGCAGAGCGTGGAAGAGGTCAAGGCGCTGGCCGACATCCTGCCGCGCGAGCAGCTCATCGCCAAGATCATGGGTTGCCTCAATTCTCAGGCGACCGCTCTGGCTTACGTCATCAAGGCGATTGCCGACAAGAAGGCCGAAGCCGGCGAGCAGTAATCTGCAAAAGACAGCCGGATAGACGGCATCTTCAAACCAATCCAATCTATAATAATGGAGGTAACTTACCATGGAAATCAATGAGATCGTTTCCGCTATCGAAAGCCTGACCCTGATCCAGGCTTCTGAGCTTGTGAAGGCCCTCGAAGAGAAGTTCGGCGTTTCCGCTGCCGCTCCGGTTGCCGCTGCTGGCGTTGCCGGCGCTCCGGCTGCTGCCGCTGAGGAGAAGACCGAGTTTGACGTCGTGCTGGCCAGCTTCGACGCCGCGAAGAAGGTCGCCATCATCAAGGCCGTCCGCGAGGTCGTGCCGGGCCTGGGCCTGAAGGAAGCCAAGGACATCGTCGAAGGCGCTCCGAAGACCCTGAAGGAAGGCGCTTCCAAGGAAGAAGCCGAGGCCATGAAGAAGAAGCTCGAAGAAGCGGGCGCGAAGGTCGAAATCAAGTAATTTCCCTTTCCCGGAAATTCAGCCCCCTGCCGTTGGCGGGGGGTTTTTGATGTTTTGGAAAAGACGGGAAAGATTCTCTTGACTTCAACTTGACTTTAAGGCGTATCATGAAGAAAAATGAAAAACAGGAGGAAAAAGGCAATGGTCAAACAGACGGCGGGACGCGATCAGCTGGGCGAATTTGCGCCGAAATTCGCCCAGCTCAACGACGATGTGCTCTTTGGCGAGGTTTGGAGCAGAGAGGACAAGCTCTCCCTGCGCGATCGCTCACTGGTGACGGTCACGGCGCTGATGGCGCAGGGGCTGGTGGACAGTTCGTTCAAGTATCACCTGATGAGCGCGAAGAACAACGGCATCACGAAGGAAGAAATCGCGGAGATTTTGACGCATGCGGCCTTCTATGCGGGCTGGCCGAAGGCCTGGGCAGCGTTCAAAATGGCGAAGGAAGTCTGGACAGACGAGGACAAATAAAGAAAAATCCGAACCTCAAAAACGGGGTTCGGATTTTTGATGCAAAGTTGTTTTTTCAAGCGTCGGGCGCCGCGCCGCGCTGCGCCTGCTTTTTGAGGGCCTCCTCGCGCTCGCGAAGTTGGGCGGTCATGGTGTTAAACGCCTGCGAAAAATCGCCCAGATAGGAAACCGTCTGCGAATAATCGCCCTTGGCGACCTGCTTGGCCTGCCAGGTCAGGTGGTTGAGGTTGGCCTGAATGTTTTTGAGGTTGTCGCAGAGCGGGTTATTATAGGAGGGATAGCCGCGGGAAAGGTCGCCGACGGAGAGCGCCGCGGAGTAGGCTTTCAGCTCCCGCACGGCCTGATCCAGATATTGCAGCCCTTTTCCCAGCTTTTGGTAGGCCGGATCGAGCGCGTCCACGTCCAGCGGCTTCACGCTTGCGTCGTAGAGAATGCTTCGCAGATACTCAAACAGCAGCCCGCAGTTTTGTTGCTCGGTCATCAGTCGTTCCCTGTCTCCACGATTTCCGCGCGGAAGCGGCAGACGCGGTCGCCCGTCGCCCAGCAATCCACCTCGACGGCGCGATACGGCTTGCCGGAGTAGAGAGAGAATGCCGGCGACGAAGCCCTCGTCATAATTGCAGACGGTTTCGCCCAGCATCGGCAGGCCGGAACAATCCGCATCCTCCGAAAACGTATTCGCGCGTCATTCTTTTTTCTTGCCGCTGCGGGGCGCAAGCTCGCTGACCATCAGCGCGGCGAAGATGAGCGCAAAGCCGACGCCCATTTGCAGCGTGACCCTTTCGCCCAGCAGCAGGCAGGAAAACAGCACGCCGAACACCGATTCCAGCGAGAGCAGGATCACCGCGTGCGAAGCGGGGGCCATGCTCTGGCCGATGTTTTGCAGGCTCATGCCGATGGTGGTGGAGAAAACCGCGATATACAGCAGCCCGCCGATCGAGCCGGGCGTGAAGGTCAGCGGCTGGCCGCGCTCAAAGATGCGGTTGTAAACGCCCGCATAGAGGGCGCAGAACGCAAATTGCAGCACGATCAGCGCATAGGTGTTCGTCTTTTTCTGGCATTGCTCCACCGCGATGATGTGCCCCGCAAACAGGAAGCCGCAGATCAGCGTCAGGATATCGCCGATGTTCAGCCCGCCGCCCTGGCCGTCCAGCGACAGCAGGCCGATGCCCGCAAGCATCATCGCCGCGGCAATCAAATTGCTTTTTTGCAGCTTTTGATGAAACAGCAGCGCGCATCCGAACGGCACGATCAGCACGTAGACCGTCGTCAGAAAGGCGTTTTTGCCCGCCGTCGTATGCTGCAAGCCGATGGTCTGGACGATGTATGCGCCAAAAAGCAGCGCTCCGACCAGCGCGCCGCGCGCTACGTCGCCGCGCGTCAGCTCCTTTAAATGCCTGCGGAACAGAAGGCCCGTAATGGCCGCCGCAATCAGGTAGCGCATGGCGATGATCGCCCCCGGCGGGAAGCTGTCCAGCGCGTTTTTGACGACTGCAAACGCGCAGCCCCAGATCAGGGCGGTGAGCAAAAGCAGGCCGTCGGCGAGAATTTCGCGTTTTGTCATGAGTTTATACGTCCTTATTCTCCATTTTTGCATAAGCATGCAGGTTCATCCTATTGTAACACAAACCCGCCCGGAAGAAAAGCTCTTTACACCTGCTTTGATTTGGTGTATCATGAGTGTTAGCATACGATGATATTCAGGATGTCTTTTCAAATTGAGGAAGATCATCAAAAAGGAGATACGATTATGGAAGATAAAACCATTCCGTCTCTGGTTCTCCCCGGCGAGGAGGAAGCCCAGCAGACCGAAGCGCAGGCCGCCGAACCTGCTCAGGCCGCGCCCGCCGCGCAGGCTGCCGCCGCCGTGCAGGAAGCCCCCGTTCAGGAGGAAAAAAAGGACGAGACGATGACCCCTGTGGATGCGCAGGACGATTCGCTGAACTTTGACAATCTCTCGCCCGAGGAGCAGGCCGCCGTGCTGGCGTTTGTGGAGCGCATCGATATCCACAACAGCGAGACGGTGCTCAAGTACGGCAACGCCGCGCAGACGAAGATCTCCCAGTTCTCCGACAAGATTCTGGAGGACGTGAAGACCAAGGACACCGGCGCGGTTTCCGACATGCTGACCAAGCTGGTCGCCGAGCTGAAGGGCTTTGATGTGGACGAGGGCAAGAAGGGCGGCCTGTTCGGGCTGTTCAAGAAGGCCGGCAACAACATCACCCAGCTTCGCGCGAAGTATGACAAGGTGGAAGCGAACGTCGCCGAGATCATTGCGACGCTGCAAAACCACCAGAAGCAGCTGATTTCCGACTGCAAGATGCTCGACGAGCTGTACGCCCAGAACGAGCAGTATTACCACGAGCTGACGCTCTACATCATCGCGGGCGAGATCAAGCTCAAGAAGCTGCGCGAGGAGGAGCTGCCGCCGCTGCTGGCAAAGGCCCAGCAGACCGCCGACCCGGCCGACGCGCAGATTGCGAACGATTTCAGCCAGCTGATCGAGCGGTTTGAAAAGCGCATTCACGATCTCAAGCTCACGCGCATGGTTTCCGTGCAGATGGGCCCGCAGATCCGCCTGATGCAGAACAACGACAACGTGCTGGCCGAGCGCATCCAGTCCACCGTGGCGAACACGATTCCGCTTTGGAAGAGCCAGATGGTCATCGCGATGGGCATGCAGCATGCGGAGAGTGCGCTCAACGCCCAGAAAGCCGTTACCGACATGACCAACGAACTGCTTCGCTCCAATGCCGAACGGCTCAAGGTCGGCACGATTGAGACTGCGAAGGAAGCTGAGCGCGGCGTGGTGGATATCGAAACCATCCGCACGGCGAATACCGCGCTCATCGACACCCTGAACGAGGTGCAGAAGATTCAGCGCGAGGGCGCCCAGAAGCGCGCCGCCGCCGCCATCGAGCTTGGCCGTCTCGAGAAGGAGCTTCGCGACAAGGTTTTGGAAATCAACAATTAAGGGAGGGAGATATCGGGGCTTTGCCCCGAGCCCCACAAGGGAACTGAGTTCCCTTGACCTTCCACTAAAGCCCATCGTTCCGATGGGCTTGATTTATAGAAAGGGGCTTTTGAGATGAATGCCCGCGGCAAACGTTACAGCCCCGTCAAGCCCGCCCGAAGCTACGAAGAACAGCTCGCCCGTCTCTCCGAAATCCACGGTCTGACCATCGGCGAGCTGGAGCGGGCGAGGTATATCCTCTCCACCGTCAATTATTACCGCCTGACGACCTATGGCAAACACCTCCGCCGGGCGGATGATCCCGAAAAATTTCAGCCCGGCGTGACGCTGGAAACGCTCTACGGTTTATATCAGTTTGATATGGGGCTGCGCCACCTGCTCCTGCCCGTGCTGGAATTTTTCGAGGTGCAGCTGCGCGCCAAAATCGCTTATCAGCTGGCCATCACGTACGGTTCTTTGGGGTATATGGACGCCGAAAACTTTCGCCCGGCGACGCTGGCGAACGGCTCGTCCATTCACAAGAACCTGATCGGCAAATTCAAAAACGAGGTCAAGCGGCAGGGCGCGCTGCCCTTTGTGCGCCATCACAAGGTCAAATACGGCGGGCAGTTCCCGATTTGGGCGGCGGTGGAGCTGTTCACATTCGGCATGCTGTCGTCGCTGTTTGACATCATGAAGGAGAGCGACCAGCGCGCCGTCAGCCGCGCTTACGACCTTTCGCCGGAGTCGCTCTCCGCGCTGATGGCCGCGGCGGTGAATGTGCGAAACATCTGCGCGCATTACAATCGGCTGTATAATCAGCCGCTGGAGGATCAGCCGATTCTGCCCAACCGCCTGCGCCTGTATGAAAGCGACCGCCTTTTCCCGCTGCTGCTGACGCTTGCGTATGCGTTGGGACGGGAGCGCGTATTTACGCGGCTGATGACGGGCATTGCACTGCTGGAGGAGGATTATCCCGAAGCAGATTTGGCGTGCTGCGGTTTTCCGGAAAACTGGCGGGACGTGCTCGAAAGTGAAATTCGATAAGAGAAATGCCCCTGCAAGGCTGTGGCTTTGCAGGGGCATTTCAGCTTACAGCTGCACCGTTGTGAAGGGCTCGCCCAACGCGGGCAGAATCTTATCTGTTAAATCGCTTGTGGCGAAGCGCAGGCTGCTGGTGTTGATGCAGGGATGACAGGCGAAAACCGGCTCTTTGAGCACGTCTTCGTCGATCAGCAGGCGCACGCGTTTTTCCCTGTCGTTCATCAGGCCCATCACGCTGACGCTGCCGGGCGTGATATCCAGCATTTCAAGCATGAACTCCGGCTCGGCGAAGGACAGGCGCGCCGAACCGATCTGCTTGCTGAGCACGGCGGTCTTGAATTTCTTGTCGCCCGGCATCAGCAGCAGGTAAAACTGCGTGCGCTGGGCGTTGCGCAGAAACAGGTTTTTGCAGATGCGCGTATCGAGCATCTTGTCTACCGATTCGCAGGCTTCCATGGTCATCAGCGCCGGATGATCGACGCGCTCATAATCGATACCCAGCTTGTCCAGAAAATCATAGACGCGGATTTCCTTGTCGAGCCGACCCGACACATCGGCTGGGCGGCCCTTTTCCAAAACATATTCGCTCATTGTTTTTTCCTCGATTCTGATACTCGGTCAAAAACAGGCTTGTCCGAACGAAGACAAAAACCTCCCCATAGTGGGGAGGTCATGAAGGGGATTAGAACTCGGAAATGATCTCCGTCCAAATCTGGTCATAGAGCTTGGTATCGTCGCCCAGATACTTGAAGACCTGGCAGTGATCCAGCGCTTCCTGTGGCGGATTATTGACCGGGGAGGCGTTGTACTCGTCCGCGCCGATGATGTCGATCGCGGCGGTGTTCGGAATCGCGTAGCCGACGTAATCGTAGTTCATCGCGGCGATGTCCCCACGGCAAAGGAAGTCGATGAACTTCTCCGCGCCGGAGACGTTGCGGGCGTTTGCCGGGATGCAGATGGAATCATAGAAGATGTTGCTGCCCTCCGGCGGAATCATGTAGTCCAGCTCGTCGTTTTCGCTCATGCAGAAGGTCGCGTCGCCGCTCCAAACCAGTGCGACGGCAGCTTCGCCCGCGATCATCTTGTCCTTGACTTCATCGACGACATAGGCCAGCACCATCGGCTTCTGCTCGATGAGCAGGTTCTTCGCGTCCTCCAGATCGGCCGGATCGACGGAGTTCAGGTCGTGCCCCGTCATCACCAGCGCGATGGCCAGCGTGTCGCGCGGAGAGTTGAGCATCAGCATATCCATCGTGTAGGTCGGGTCCATCAGCGTTTCCCAGCTGGTCGGCGCTTCGTCCACCATCGTCGTGTTGTAGAGAATGCCCATCGTGCCCCAGGTGTACGGCACGGAGTATTCGCTCTGCGGGTCGTAGCTTTCGTTCATGAAGCGAGAGTCGATGTTGGCGACGTTGGGAATGTTCTCCCAGTTGATTTTCTGAAGCAGATTCTCCTGAATCATGCGCTCGATCATGTAGTCGCTGGGGATAATCACGTCGTAGCTGGAACCGCCCATGGCGATCTTGGCGTACATGTCCTCGTTCGTTTCAAACGTCTCGTAGATGACCTTGATGCCGGTCTCCTGCTCGAACAGGTCGAGCACTTCCGGTTCAATGTAGTCGCCCCAGTTGTAGACGCTGATCGTCTCCTGCGCCGCCAAAGCGAAAAGCGGGCAGAGCGTCAGCGCGGCGGCGAGCAGCAGCATGGCGAGTTTCTTCATGATTTTGGTCTCCTTTACTTGTTTATTGCTTGTTTAGATTAAGCAGTAAGCGCGAAGCGATAAGCAGGAAATCCAAGAACCTTAGGTTCTTGGCAGGGGTTTTAGGGGACGGCGTCCCCTATCGTCCCTTAATACGGTATCTTCACCTCGTCGAGCTTCTTCTGGCTGCGGCCGTCCTTGCGGAAGTCGCGCAGATTCAGGCCGATCAGCAGAATGAAGACGCAGGCAAAGATGATCGTGGAGAGCGCGTTGATCTTCGGAGAGATGCCGCGCTTGGCCATCGTGTAAATCGTGATGGATAGGTTGCTCACGCCGGAGCCGGTCGTGAAGAAGCTGACCACAAAATCATCGATGGACATCGTCAGCGCCATGATGAAGCCGGAAAATACGCCCGGCATGATATCCGGCAGAATCACTTTGAAGAAGCCCTGCGTCGGCGTTGCGCCCAAATCCTGCGCCGCTTCGGCGAGGTTCGGGTCAAGCTGGCGCAGCTTGGGCATCACGCTCAAGACCACGTATGGCACGCAGAACGCAATGTGCGAAAGCAGCAGCGTCAGATGGCCGAGCTGAATGTTCGCCATCGCATAGAGCAGCATCAGCGAAACGCCGGTGACGACCTCCGAGTTGAGCATCGGCAGGTTGACGATGCTCAGCAGCGCCTTGCGCGGGCCGCGCTTCATCTGATAAAGCGCAATTGCGCCGACCGTGCCGAGAATGGTCGAAAAGACTGCCGCCAGCAGGCCGATGGAAAGCGTCGTGCCCAGCGCGGACATGATCGCCGCGTCGGAAAACAGCTCCTTGTACCAGCGCAGCGTGAAGCCGCCCCAGTTCGCGCGGGATTTGCTGTCGTTGAAGGAGTAAAGAATCAGCAGGATAATCGGCGCATACAGAAACGCCATAATCAAAGCGATGTACGCTTTTCTCAGCTTTTTCATCAGAGAATGCGCACCTCCTTCTGCGGTTCTTCCTCTTTGTCAATGCGCTGAAGACCGCCCATGAACGCCAGCACGACCACCATCACCAGCAGCGAGAGCGTCGAGCCGAAGTGCCAGTCGCTCGATTTGCCGAACTGGTTCTGGATGATGTCGCCGATCAGCGGCACCTTGCCGCCGCCCATCAGCTGGCTGATGACGAAGGTTGTGACCGCCGGAACGAACACCATCGTGATGCCTTCCAGCACGCCCGGCAGGGAGTAGGGCAGCGTCACGCGCAGAAAGCTCTGCACCGGGCTTGCGCCGAGGTCGGCGGCGGCTTCCAGCAGGCTGTGATCCGTCTTTTCGATGACGGTGTAGATCGGCATAATCATGAAGGAGAGATAGTTGTAAACCATGCCGAGCACGACTGCGTTTTCGTTGTAGAGGAAGATAATCTTCTTGCCCACGCCCATGCTCGTCAGCCAGCGGTCAAACGCCGGAATCGCGTCGCGCAGCGAAGCAATCCAGCTGTTGAGAATGCCGGAGTTTTCCAGAATGGACATCCACGAATACGTGCGCAGCAGGAAGTTCATCCACATCGGCAGGATGATGAGCATCAGCCACAGGCCGGGGCGTTTAAAATCCTTTCCGCTCAAAATCAACGCAACGGGATAGCCCAGCAGCAGGCAGATGATCGTGGTAAACAGCGCGATTTTCAGCGAGCGCAGCAGCAGCTTGAGGTAGGTCGGCTCCAGCATGCGCTTGAAGTTGGCGAGGGAGACGACCGTCTGCTTCTGCGGCCGCTCGGCGGTCAGCGTGCCATCCTCAAGCTGGAACATCGTCTGGCCGTCAAGCCCTTCAACCTCGACATAAGCCGGCGTTTCCTCAATCGTCACGCCATACCACACCACCATCACCAGAGGAACGGCAATGAACAGAATCGCCCACAGCACAAACGGCACGGCAAGCGCCTTGTTTTTCTTCATGGCTGCTCACCTCACGCCCGCGCGGCATGCCGCTTGAGAATGTCCGGAGAATAATCGCTCTTGTGCATCACCTGAATGTCCTCCGGCGCGACGGTGAGCTTCACCTGCGTGCCGACCGGGCGGGCATGGGTGGAATGCACCAGCAGCACGCTGTCGCCCACGCGCACCTTCATTTCATAATGCACGCCCTTGAACAGCAGGGATTCCACAACGCCCTGCGGCACGCCCTGAACCGGATCGTCGATGGGCTTGAGCTTCACGTCCTCCGGGCGCAGCACCACGTCCACATCCGCGTTCTCGCCGAAGCCCGTATCCACGCACGGGAAATCGCAGCCGAGGAAGCGCACGAGCCTGTCGCGCACCATCGTGCCGGCCATGATGTCGCTGTCGCCGATGAAATCCGCGACGAAAGCGGACTGCGGCTCGTTGTAGATATCCTCCGGCGTGCCGAGCTGGAGGATATGACCCGCGCTCATGACGGCCACGCGGTCGCTCATGGTCAGCGCTTCCTCCTGATCGTGGGTGACGAAAATGAAGGTGATGCCGCTCTCGCGCTGAATGCGCTTGAGTTCCAGCTGCATCTCGCGGCGGAGCTTGAGGTCGAGCGCGCCCAGCGGCTCATCCAGCAGCAGCACATCCGGCTTGTTAATCAGCGCGCGCGCGATCGCCACGCGCTGCTGCTGGCCGCCGGAGAGGCTGGAAATGCGGCGCTTTTCAAAGCCTGCCAGACCGACCAGCGCCAGCATGCGGCTGACCTCCTCGGCGGTCTTCTTCTTATCCTCCTTGCGCAGATCCGGGCCGAAGGCGACGTTCTGCGCCACATTCAGATGCGGAAAGAGCGCATAGCGCTGAAACACGGTGTTGATCGCGCGCTTATACGGCGGCAGGCCGATGATGTTCTGCCCCTTATAGAGGATTTCGCCGCTGGTCGGCTTTTCAAAACCGCCGATGCAGCGCAGCAGCGTCGTTTTGCCGCAGCCGGACGGGCCGAGCAGCGTCACAAACTCGTTTTCCCCGATGTCGATGCTCACGCCGCCCAGCGCGGTGAAGCCATCCTCAAAGACCACGCGAAGGTCTCGAATGGAAAGAATCGCCTGATTATCCATGATGTCCTCCTTAGAAGTTCGGCGGGGTGCAGACCCAAATGACCGTCGCCGGGGTCTTGCCCGTGTTTTTTAAATCGTGCTGCTGGGACGGCTTGAAGGAAAAGCTGTCGCCCTTGCGCACGCGGTAGCTCTTGCCGCCCAATTCCAGCGTCACCGCGCCGGAGAGCACATAGCCGAATTCCTCGCCCATGTGCGGCAGGTCGGTTTCGGTCTTCGCGCCGGGCTGGAGCGTCACCAGAATCGGCTCGATGTCCTTTTTCTGCGCGTTGGGAATCAGCCAGTGGATCGTCACGCCGTCATCTTCTTTGATGAACACGTCTTCCTTCCGGCAGACGGGGTCGTCGCCCTGCTCGTCGGAGAAAAACTCGTGGAACGAGCTGCCCAGCGTGGTCAAAATGTCCTCCAGGGTGGAGAGAGAGGGCGAGGTCTGGTTGCTTTCCAGCTGGGAGATGAAGCCCTTGGAAAGCTCGCAGCGGTCGGCCAGCTCCTTTTGCGTCAAATTGTTTTTCTGGCGGAGACTTCGCAGCTTGCCGCCGATGTTGATGCCCACAAAAACGCCTCCAGGTTTAGTCGTGCGTAACTTTCGGGTTAATATCGCGATGCAGATTAAAACACATTTCGCCCCCTGTGTCAAGCGTTTTGAAAAAACTTTCCGTTCAATTCTGCTTTTTGTTCGGTTTTTCGTGCAAAACGGCGGCCGAATTTCTGTGTTTTTTCTGATATTACTTGATTTTTGGGTTTCTGTTAAGTGAATCTGAAATCTTGCTTTTCCTAAACTTTACGCCCGGTTCAGTGCCCGCGGATATTGACAGACGGGGGCGTTTCTTTTATGCTATGCTCATCTGTGAATGCGTTTTTTAAGGAGGCAGCCCCATGCGTTCTCTTTCCATTCTGCTCTGCGGATACGGCTGGTTTGCCGGGATTCCGGAAGGCGAAACCAACAATGCCGAACTGATTGCCCGCGCGCTGGACGGCGAAACGCTGACGCGCGGCGATGTGCGCGCGTCGGTGCATGGCCTGACGATGCCCGTGCTCTGGCACGGCGCGTTCGAGCCGGTGCAGGCGGCGATTGATGAAATGAAGCCCGATCTCGTGCTGGCGCTCGGCACGGATGCGCGCGCAAGCGCTCTGCGCCCGGAACCCTTTGGGGTCAACTGGCGCAAGGGACGCGACGCGGGCGATACCCCGGAGGAAAATTCCCCGATTTTTGCGGGCGAACCGGACTGGCTGCGCGGCGCGCTTCCTTATGAAGCGATGGTACGCGCGACGCTTGCCGTCGGCGTGCCGGCGCAGATGGGTGCGCTGACCCCTGCGCCGGAGGGCGCGCCGCTGGCGATGCAGAGCACGACGGGCATGTATCTTTGCAACTATATGACCTATCGGCTCGCCAAATTGAGCCGGGAGACCGGATTGCGCGCGGGCTTTATGCACGTGCCGACGCAGATGGAATACGCCTGCCGCCATCGGGAAAGGATGCTGGCCGCCGCGGCGGACGACGAAGCGCGGGAAAAGCTGCTGACTGCGCCGATTGCGGGGATGGAGCTTGAGATGATGGTCAAAGGCACGCGGGCGGCGCTGGAGGCGTGCCTGGCCTGATACAGACGAGAATTTTCAAGAAACAATAGGGAGGATACAGCGATGGATTACCGCATTGAGCATGACACCATGGGCGAGGTTCGCGTGCCGGCGAACCACTACTGGGGCGCGCAGACCCAGCGCAGCCACGAGAATTTCCCCATCGGCACGGAAACGATTCCGCAGGAGGTCATTGCCGCGTTTGCCGTTTTGAAAAAAGCGTCGGCGCTGGCCAACTGCAAGCTCGGCAATCTGGACGAGCGCCGCGCGGGCGCGATTGCGGCGGCTTGCGATGAGATTCTGGCGGGCAAGCTGGCGGACGAGTTCCCGCTCGTCGTCTGGCAGACGGGCAGCGGCACGCAGAGCAACATGAACGTCAACGAGGTTGTCGCCGCGCGCGCCAACGAGCTGCTGGGCGAAAAGCTCGTGCATCCCAACGACCATGTGAACAAATCCCAAAGCTCCAACGACACGTTCCCGACGGCCATGCACATTGCCGCGCTGATTGCGGCGGAGGATCATGTGCTTCCGGCGGCGGCGCAGCTTCGCGGCACGTTTGAGCGCCTGAGCGCGGAATACGCCGATGTGATTAAGGTCGGCCGGACGCACTTGCAGGATGCGACGCCCCTCACGCTGGGGCAGGAAATCAGCGGATGGGCGGCTTCGCTGGAAAAGGATGAGCGGATGATCCGTCAGGCGCTGGAGGGCGTGCGCGAGCTGGCGCTGGGCGGCACGGCGGTCGGCACGGGGCTGAACGCCCTGCCGGCGTTCGGCGAGACCGTCGCGGCGGAAATTTCGGCGCTGACGGGGAAGCGATTCATTACCGCGCCGAATAAATTCCACGCGCTGACCAGCAAGGACGAGCTGGTTTATCTCCACGGCGCGTTTAAGGCGCTGGCGGCGGATTTGATGAAGATCGCCAACGATGTGCGTCTGCTTTCCTCCGGCCCGCGCTGCGGCATCGGGGAATTGCTCATCCCGGAAAACGAGCCGGGCAGTTCCATCATGCCGGGCAAGGTGAACCCGACCCAGTGCGAAGCGATGACGATGGTGGCCGTGCAGGTGATGGCCAACGACGTGGCCGTGAGCATGGCCGCTTCGCAAGGCAATTTCGAGCTGAACGTGTTCATGCCCGTGTGCATCTATAATTTCCTGCAATCCGCGCGGCTCTTGGGCGACGTGATGCGCTCCTTTGACGAGCGCTGCGCGCGCGGCATCCGTCCCAACCGCGAAAAGATTCAGGAATATCTGAATCAATCGCTGATGCTTGTCACCGCGCTCAACCCGCATATCGGCTATGAAAACGCGGCGAAGGTCGCCAAAACAGCTTTCCGCGAGCAGTTGACCCTGCGCGAAGCGGCGGTGAAGCTCGGCTTCTTGACCGGGGAGGAATTTGACAAAATCGTTCGCCCGGAAAAGATGGTTTCGCCGATTCAGAAGGATTGAGGAGCAGCATGGACGTTCAAAAGCTGAAAGCGGCGCTGCAAGGCGCGGCTGCGCGCGGGCGCGTGGCGCTTATCGGGCATGACGCGCCGGATGTGGATTCGGTGGTCAGCTGCGCGCTGATGCGCTCGCTCTGCCGGGCGTGGGAGATTTCGGCGGAGATCGTTCTGCCCACGCAGGCGGATGAGCAGACGCGGCGCATTCTGCCGAGGTTCGGCCTTTTCCCGGATGCGTTCATGCAGCCGACGCGGCCGGACGATCAGCTCGTGCTGCTGGATCACCATCAGGCGCTGCACGAGGGCGAAATCTGCGCGTGCATCGACCATCACCCGACGGCCTATCCGCCGGAAGGGGAGTTCGTCTGCATCGAGCCGGTCGGCGCGTGCGCGCTGCTGGTCATGCGGTTGATGGAGCAGGCCGGGGTGGAGCTGACGCGCGCGGAGCGGGAGCTGGTCGTGCTGGCGATGTATCTGGACACGATTGCGCTTCGCAGCAGCAAGATTTCCATCGAGGAGCGCCGCTGGGCGCATGACGAGGCCGTGCGGCTGGGCCTGGATGAAGCGTGGCTGGAGCGCGAAGGCATGGATTTGGCGGATATGACCCTGCCGCCCCAAACGCTGGCGATGCTGGGAAAGAAGCGATACGATTTTGCGGGGGTCAGCGTCTGCTCGACCTATGTGCAGACGGACGCGATGACGGCGGATATCCTGAACGCGATTTTGGGCATTCTGCGAGCCGAAACCGTGCGCGAAGGCGTGCAGCGCTGGGTCTTTTTGGTGCATGATCCGCGACGGACGCGCACCGATCGATACGATCTTTTCCCCGACGGAACGATTCAGACGACGCATTATGATTTTCTCGCTTCGCGCGGCAAGGTGATTATGCCCGACGTGGAGCGGCAGATGACGGAGGAACGGCATGGCGGATTGGCAGACCGCGCTTGAGACGGTCGCGGCGGATTACGCGCGCGGCGCGCTGGAAAAGGACGCGCGCACGATCAGCGAAGCATATCGATTGAAGACGGGCGAGGGCAGGCGGCTTTTGACCAGGGAGAGCGAGGCGGCGGCCTACGCCCTTTCGCGCATGCCCGCGACGGTGGAGGCGGCCAAAGCGGCGCTGAATGAAGCGCTGGAGGCGTCGGGGCTTGCTCCGAAAACCCTGCTCGACTGCGGCGCGGGCACGGGCGCGGTGACCTTTGCGGCGGATGAACTGCTGCATGTGGAGCGGGCCGTGTGCCTGGAGCGCGAAGCGGCGATGCGCGCGATTGGCCAGCGACTGATGCGCGAAGCCGGGGGCGTGCAGGCCGAATGGGCCGCGTGCGATTTGACGGATAAGGCGCCGCTGCCGCGCGCCGAGCTGGTCTGCGAGGGCTATATGCTCGGCGAATTGGAGGAAGCCATGCGCCCGGTTGTGGCGCAAAAGCTCTGGGATGCGTGCGGGCAGATGCTCGTGCTCATCGAGCCGGGCACGCCGCAGGGCTTTGCGAATCTGCGCGCCGTTCGCGAACAACTGACCCGGCTGGGCGCATGCGTCGCCGCGCCGTGCCCCGCGGGGAGTGAAAATTGCCCGATGACGGGGGATAACTGGTGCCACTTTGCCGTCCGCGTGCAGCGGACGCGGCTGCACAAGGCGCTCAAGGGCGGCGACGCGCCGTATGAAGATGAAAAATTTGGCTATCTGGCCCTGACGCGGGAAAAGCCGGAAAACCCGTGCCGCGCCCGGCTGCTCCGCCACGCGCAGATCAGCCCCGGCCGCATTTTGCTCCCAATCTGCGAAAACGGCGGAGAAAGAACGCTGACGGTCACAAAAAAAGACCCGCTTTGGAAGCGGGCCCGGAAAATTAAGTGGGGCGAACGGATTTAATCCTTGCTGTACAGGCCGAGACGGCGCAGCGGCTTGCGCAGCACGCCGAAGAAGATCGGCGCGACGACGAACGCAAACGCGGCGTTGAATAGGCTGCTCGTCGCCTTGGAGAGCATCGTCACCTGAATCGCGGCGGGATCGACGTCCGCGGTGGTGAAGCGCAGCTTGATGTAGGATTTGAGCAGATAGAGCGCAGTGTAGGTCAGCGCGCCGAGCGCGCTGCCGACGACGATGCGGACATGATCCTTCTTTTCAAGGGTTTCCTGGCTGGCGGCCTTGTAGGCGATGAGGCCTGTGACCAGCGCGATGGCGCCCTTGTTGATGAAGGTGATGATGAACTCCATGCCGTAGCCGCCGATGATATCAAAGATGGCGTTGCCCACGCCCGCGGCGAAGAAGCCGTAGGCCGGGCCAAGAATCAGGCCGCAGAGCACGCAGACCGCATTGCCGATGTGAATGCGGGAAGCCGGGGTCGCGATGCTGATGAAGTTGGAAACGCAGGCCAGCGCGGCCATCAGGCCGGCGGTGCAGAGCATGCGGGTGCGTTGTTCGCGTGTCGTATGAGCCATAATCAAAAACCTCTCTTTTGCGGGCGGCGGGCGTTAAGTCTGCCGCTCTTGTTTGTTGATAAACAGCATTATAGCACAATCTGGCATGGCGTAAAGAGCCAGATTGCGTTTTTTTGACCATGCCAGTTGAGCCGGGACGGGCGGTTGTGCCGCGCGGGGGATTATGATATAATAAAAAGCAGTCTGGTTTAAGGGGGAACAATATGAAAGAAAGCAGACGCAGGGCGGCGCTGTGCGGTTTCATGACGCTGGCTCTGTTTGCCGTTTTATCGGCCTATATGCGCGTGAATTTGGCTTATGCGGGCACGTGGGGGCAAACGCTGGCGCTGGCCGCGCTCTTTACGCTGGTCGCAGGCGGCGCGATGACGGTTTATGCCCATCTGGAAAAGCCGAATGGGCGGACGCTGGCACTGGCAGGCAGCGTGATGGCGCTGACGATGCTCGCGCGGGTGAGCATGCTCGACTATGTGACGGCGGATTACACCTCCTTTTTGAGCCAGTGGGTGCAGCTGTTCCGCGACGGCGGATTCAAAACGCTGGGGCAGAACGTCGGCGATTACAACCTGCTGTATCAATATGTCCTGCTGCTGATCGCTAAAGTGCCGCTGCATGATCTGTATCTCATCAAGCTGTTCACGGTGATTTTTGACTATGCGCTGGCGCTGGCGATGATGCGCGCGGCGAAGTATTTCGCGGGTGAACGGGCGGCGCTTCCGGTGCTGCTGATTGTCTGCGCGCTGCCGACGGCGTTGATCGACGGCGCATGCTGGGGGCAGTGCGATACGGTTTACGCGTTCCTGGTCGTGATGAGCCTGTACTGGATGAAGACGAAAAAGCCGGTTCGCGCGGCCATCATGCTGTCGCTGGCGTTCGCTTTCAAGCTGCAAACCATCTTCTTTTTCCCGGTGGTGCTGCTGGCGCTGATTCACGGCGAATATAAGCCGAAGCATGCGCTGGCCTTCGCGCTGGCGTATCTGGTGACGATGCTCCCGGCGATGCTGGCAGGGCGGTCGTTCATGGATGCGATCAGCGTATACGCCAATCAGTCGATGGGCCAGTATTACGACCGTCTGTTTTACAATGCGCCGAACCTCTACGCGTTCTTTCCCCTGCGCGAATTTGCCAACCGGCAGGAATTTACGTGGATGCGCTATCTCTCCGGGCTGGACGGCAAACTGGCCAACCCTTATATCGACGAAGCGCTCACGCCGACCTATCAAAATGCCGCGCTGTATGCCTGCGTGCTGCTGACGCTGCTGGTCGTCGTCTATTGGCTGATGCACGCGCGGGAGATTACGCCGGAAATGACGCTGGATTTCGCGCTGTTCTTCGCGATCTTCCTGCCGTTTGTGATGCCCAAAATCCATGACCGCTATTTCTTCCTCGCGGATATGCTCTCGATTCTGTATGCGGCGAGGTACCGTGACCGCCGGTTCATGCCGCTGCTGGTGGTGAGCGCGTCGCTGATGAGCTACATGCCCTTTATCACCCGACAGCGCCCGGTGGATATGCGGATTCTGGCGCTGATGATGCTGACGGCGCTGGTCATCGTGTCGCGCGACCTGCTCAGCCGGATGCGCCGAAACCGCGCGGCGCTGCAAACGAAGGGAGGCGAGGCAGCATGAGACAGAAGGGCGAAGTTGTGCTCCGCTGGCTGGATCGGCACGCGCTGATTCTGGGGCTGCTGCTCGGCGCGCTGCTTTCCGCGGCGCTGGCGGTTTACAACGTGAGCGGCGGGCCGCTGAGCAACCTCAACGACATCGGCGGCTGGCGCAACCGCATGATTTTCATCGTCATGACGGCGCTTGTGCAGATGATGGTGCTGACCGCAGCGGCGCTGATGGGTCCGCGCAGTTTTGCGCGGCTGGCGCTGCGCCAGCTCCTCGTGACGGCGGGGCTGTTTATCCTGCTGCTGGCGATCAACCATAAGTCGTATCTGTTCGTCAATCAGCTGCTCCCTTTCATCCGGCAGATGGATGCGGCCGGCCTTTCGGCCATCGGCGAGATGCAGCTCAACCTCTCCGCCCCGGCGGCAACGGCGCTGTATCTGCTGACGCGCGGCCCGATTTACGATATGTACACCGTCAAGCTGGCGTGCGCGGCATGCTTTTTGCTGCTGGCGCTGCTGGCGGCGCGCGCGGCGGATCGAAGAAACTGGGGGCTGCGCAGCGAAGCGCTGCTGCTGCTGTGCCTGATTCTGCCGCAGGGCTTTTTGATGGCGGGCAGCGCGCCGCAGATCGACGTGTTCGGCGCGCTGCTGCTGGCTGCATCTTTGGAGCTTCTGGATGAAAAGCATCCGCTCGCTGGGCTGCTGCTCTATGGCGCGGCGGCGTCCTTTTCCGGCGCGGCGCTCTATGCCCTGCCGTTGGTCGCGCCGCTTTTCAAAAGGAGCGGCGCAAAGCCGCTGCATGCGGCGCTGGCCGTCGCGCTGCCGCTGGCGGCCTGCCTGCCTGCGGTGATGAGCGGCGTCCCCGCGCTCAAGGCGCTGGGCAGTCTTTTTGCCGCGAATTTCGCCGTGCCGGAATATGCGTCGGGCGTGCCGAATCTGATGAGCGCGTTCCCGCGCGCGGCGATGGAGGAGATGCCGGAATACGCGCTGATTCAGGCGTTCCCCGAAATCGACGCGGTGACTAATGCGCCGGTTGTCTATACGCAGGCGCATTTTGAACTGCTGATGCGCGGCCTCACGATTGCCGCGCTGGCGATGTTCGTCGGCCTGTGCGCCTGGCTGAAGCGGGATCAAACGTCCTCCGCCCTGCGCAAAACGCTGATGCTGGCGCTGGGCGCGATGCTGCTCTGCCCCGGCGCGGGGATGGGCGCGTGGCTGCCGCTGTGCATGCTCTGTTTGGCGGCGATCCTCAAGGAGCCGGAAATGCGCCTGCCCGCGTGCATGGTGCTTTTCGCAACGGCGGGCGGCTGCTGCTATCCCGCGACGGGCGAAACGCTGCTGCGCCCCGTGTACGCGTTTGCGCTCTGCGCGGCGGCGCTGTTCATGCTGTTGGGCGTGATTCCCGGCGCGAAAAGACAAGAGGTGATCCATCATGCAGGATGAAAAGCAAATCCGCCTGCGCGTGGTCAGCGTGATGACCGAGCCGGACGGCACGCGCCACGAAAGCAAAACCGTTCACCGCGGCACGCTGCGCGCGGCGGAAAACGGGCTTGAAATCGCTTATGAGCAGGTGGACGACGGCGTTCGCGCGCGCATCAGCCTGACGCAGATGGCGGACGGCGTGCAGATGCGCCGCATGGGCGAGATGACCGGGGCGCTGCATTTTCAGCCCGGCAGGCGAACGCCCGGCCTGTACGGAACGGCTTACGGCGACATCCCCGTGGCGGTCTATACCCGCGAGGTGGCAGTCGAGGAGAACGAGCGGGGCGGCGAAATGCGGCTGGATTATGATGTGTTTGTCGGCGGCGACCGCACGGCGGCCACGGTGATGACCCTCACATGGCGACTGTGAACGAGATTCGGGCGGGCGCGAGAGACGCGATTTTCGCGGCGGGCGGGTGCGGGTTCGTGCGCTTTCTGCCCGCCGGGGAAGACGCGCTGCTGGTCAGCGACGCGCCGAGACGGTGCGAAAGGCCGTCCGCATTGCTGGAAGCGTGCCGGGCGGCGGGTTTTGATGCGCAGGAACGGGACGGCCTGCTGCTGCTCACGCCGACGGAGGAAAGACTGCGCCGTTTGAATCTGCCCCAAAGCATCGACGTGGATTGGGCTTCGGCGGTCGCGCCCCTTGCGGCGTTTGCGGCGCGGCTGATGCGCCGGGAGGATCGGCCGCTGACGGAAAACGGCCTGCGCCTTGCGGTGGAAACGCTCCGCTTGCTCTGGCAGGATGACGAGCATGTGCGCCGAGGGCTGCCGATGCTGCGCGCGCGGGCGGCGGCCTGCCTGCGTGAGCACGACGACAGCGGCTTTTTCCTCGCCGGGGCGCTGCTGGCCGAACGGTTTCAGAAACAAAGGGATTGAATCAAGCTGCGGGCATGGCCCGAAAAGGAGGTTGCAGCCATGAAACTGGAATGGATTGGACACGCATGCTTTCGCCTGACGGCCGAAAATGGGACGGTGATTGTGACCGACCCCTATGACGACAGCGTGGGGATTCGCGTGCCGAAGCTGGAGGCCGATCTGGTGACGATCAGCCACGAGCACCACGACCACAACAACCTGTCGATGATTTCCGGTCAGCCGCAGGTGGCGCAGGGCGCGAAGCCGGCGCAGATTCGCGGCATTACGACGCAGGCGGTCGCATCTTATCACGATGACAAGGGCGGCGCTCTGCGCGGGCGGAACAACGTGCGCATCTTCTACATCGACACGCTCAAGGTGGTTCACATGGGAGATCAGGGCTGCTGGCCTGCCGAACCGGTGATGCAGGCGATTTTGAACGCGGATGTGATGATGATTCCCGTCGGCGGCTACTACACCATCGACGCGCAGGGCGCGAAGGAGATCATCGATCTGGCCTGCCCGAAGTGCGTGATTCCGATGCACTACAAGACGAAGCACTGCACCTATCCCATCGCGGGCGTTGAGCCGTTCCTTGAAATCATGGGTGCGAAGGATGTGCAGCCCGTGCGGAAATTGGAGGTCAGGCCGGGAAGCGTGCCCGAAGGCGTTGTCGTGATGGAAGCGCTGGAGGAATTTTAACGGAATAAAAGAAACAGGCTTTTCCTGATTTTGCGGGAAAAGCCTGTTTTGCGTTTTCAAGGAAGTCAGCAATACAGCTCCATCGGATAGGTCAGATACTGAACCGGGTCAAGCTGGTCGGCGGTGACATATCCGGCCGGGGCGTTGATGAGGCTGGGCAGGCGGTTGACGACCGTCGCGCAGGTATGCTCGACTGTGGCGGGCTTGACGACGTGAAACTCGGTATCCGGTTCGCCGGAAATTGTCCAATCGCACATATCGCCGTCCTCCGGGCCATAAACCTTGCCGATGGTCTCCTCCTCGATGGTGATGCCCTGCATGGTTTCAATCGTCACGACGGCGCTCATGCCGATGCAGCGGCCCGCCTTGATGGTTTTGCCGAGGGTGGAGGATTCGATATCGTGGTCGATGATGCACGGCACGTGCTTTTGCGTGATGGATTTGATGGTCAGGCCGAGCTTATTGCAGATGGCCTCGCTGGCGTTCCACGCGTAGGACGGCTCGAAGGATTCCGGATGCGCGATTTGCTGTTCAAACTCCTCCGGGGTGAGGTCGCAGCCGTGCGCCTTGGCCAGCGCAAGGCCGTATTCATCGACGTTATAGCTGTACGCGCCCTTGATTTTGGTGATCTTGTGGCAGCCGCCCGCGACGAGCGCGACCAGATTAATCCAGAAGATATCCTGCATGCCGCTGCCGGTGATGGTGCAGCCCGTCTCTTTGGCGAGCGCATCCAGACGGTTGATCTGCGCGGCGGAGGTTGTCCACGGATAGATGGCTTCCTCGCAGGTGGTGATGACGTTGATGCCGCGGCTCACACACTTCTCCACATGGTCGTAAATGTCGCCGATGAAGCTGAACAGCGTGACGATGGCCACATCCGCGTCGCATTCGTCGAGCACCTTGTTTGCGTCCTTGCTGATGATAACGCCGGTCTTGAGCCCCAGCTCCGCGAAATCGCCGACATCCATGCCGACGACGGCCGGATTTACGTCGATCGCGCCGACGATCTGCGCGCCGTGCTCATGCAGATAGCGCAGGATGTATTTGCTCATCTTGCCGCAGCCATACTGAACAACTTTGATTTTTTCCATACAAAAATCCTCCTTCAACGCGTCGTTTTGCATCGGTTAGGATGGTTCGGGCGCGGAAGGAGGAAACTGGCATGTTTTGGAAAAATCAGCCGATCACGGTGCAGTACCGATGGGTATCGACATGGATATCCGGGTGGGTGGTGATGTAATCGATCATCGCGTCGGCCACGTCGGTGAGCACCTCGCGGGCGACCTTCTGCTTCGGGAGCATGTCATAACCGCCCGTGCCGCAGAAGCGGTAGCTGTTGATGCAGACGGTGACAGGCTCATCTTCGCCCAGCTCATGCCCCGCAAAGACGATGGAGGTCACGCGCTGGCCGACGGGCCTGCGCACGTCGAGGGTGTAATCAATGCCGGAGAAGAAATCGTAATTATAGTGCTGCACCTTCGGGCGGAGGAACTCGCCGGAGATGCAGACCTCGCCGTTTTCATCGTGGGCAAAATACGCGGCGGAGCGCTCGATATACTGCTTGAGCGCGGGGCGGGTTATTTCCAGCACGACGAGCGTGTTGGTGTAGATGTAGGTGGAAACCACGTCGCGGATGGTGACTTCGGTCGGCAGGCCCTTGAACTCGTTGGGCAGGGCGCTGGAGGCGATCTGCGCGCCGGAGGCTTCCAGCTGCACGGTGTTGATGAAATTCGCGAGATAGCTTCCGTTGACGGCGGCTTGCAGGTGGTCTTCGGCAGCCAGCGGCAGGTCGAGATGGCCGGCGGGCGTGTCCAGCCACGTCTGCACGCGCTTTTCCAGCGGCATGAGCAGGTTGTAGGCGCTTTCCAGCGGCCTGCCGTCGGCAGGGATGATACGGCTTTCAAAGCGCTTGCTGCCGTCGTCCTCCACGGTCACGGTGATGCCGCAGCAATGCGGCGCGCGATAGGTCGGCTGCACGGCAAAGCTGTTTCCGAAGTGAACGCCGTCCACGCGCATATGCTGATGGCCCGTGAGCACGAGGTCAAAGCCCAGCTCACGGCACATTTGGCACGCCTGATTTTCGGCGCTGGCGGTCAGCGACTCTCCGGTTTCCAAGTCGCACTCAAATCCGCCGTGATAGATCAGCACGGTGAGATCGCACAGCGGCTTGACGGCTTCGAGCGCGGCCTTTGCGGCGGGAATCGGCTCCTCAATGACGAGCTGCTCCACCGTTTTGGGGTTCTCCCAGCGGCGGACGAAGTGCGTACATACGCCGACCAGACCGACGCGCAGGCCGTTTTCCAGCTGATGCACGGCGTAGGGGGCGATGGGCAGACGGCCTTCCCTGTCGCGAATGTTGGCGCAGAGACAGAGCGCGTCCAGGTTGGTCAGATAATCCAGCAGCGCGTCCACGCCGTAATTGAAATCGTGGTTGCCCAGCGTCACAAACTGATAGCCCGCCAGATTCATCATCGCGGCGATGGGGTGCGTGCCGTAGGCATCGTCGGTCAGGCAGGCGGCCTTTTCCTCCGGCGACAGGCGCTGATACAAATTGGTCAGCGGAGAGCCCTGAATGGTGTCGCCGCCGTCGATGATGAGCGTGTTGCCGTCGTGCGGGTATTCGTTCGCCAGCTTCATCAGGCCCATCGGGCGATCCTGCATGTCGGCGTAATTGGTGGGATAGAGGTAGCCGTGGGTATCGGAGGTGTAGCGAATGGTGAGGGTTTTAGACATGAATGGGACGAACTCCTTCCGTCACGGCTTCGCCGTGCCACCTCCCTCTGGGAGGGAGGCATTATAGAAAAGAAACCATGGCGAAGCTATAGTAGTGATGTCATTCAGAGCTGTTTTTTGTATGAAAAGTTTCTTAAACCAAAAGGCTCCCTCTTAGAGGGAGCTGCCGCGAAGCGACTGAGGGAGAATCATTGCCCCCTTGCCAGCTTGCTGCGAATCTTGGTCGAAGCAAATTCGATAATCAGCATCAGCACGATCATCGCGAGGATGAACGAGCCGACCATCGTCCAGCGGCGGGAGTTGATGCACTGAATCAGCGCCGCGCCGATGCCGCCCGCGCCGACAATGCCCAGCGTGGTCGCGTCCTTGATGTTGATATCAAAGCGATAGATCACGGTGGAGATGATATTCGGCGTGAGCTGGGGGATAATGCCGTAACGAATCTTCTGGAAAGCGGAGCAGCCCGCGGCGTCCAGCGATTCGAGGATGCTCGTATCCAGATCGGCGATAGCCGTGATATACATCTTGGAAATCATGCCGATGGAGCAGATGCTCTGCGTAATCACGCCGCAGAATGCGCCCGGGCCGGTCACGCGAATCCAGATCAGCGCCCAGACGATGGAAGGCAGGGTGCGGATCAGCAGAATCAGCGCGTTGAAAATAAAAGCGACGGGCTTGGGCATGATCTTCGGGCTGGCCAGAAAGCTGATGGGCAGCGCCAGAATGCCGCCGACCACCGTGCCGAGGATGGCGATGCAGACCGTTTCCATCAGCAGATACGGTACGCCGTCGGTTGTGGTGGAAAACAGCAGATTCATGTCCGGCTTGACCAGACCCCAGAAAATGCCCTTGGCGACCTCTGTGCCTTTGGCCGCGAAGCCCTTGAAGGTCACGCTGGAGGCCGACCAGCTCAGCAGCAGCGCCATGATGAACACGATCAGCGTGTAAAGCCACCATTTGCGCGGGCGGGATTCGTACTTTTCAAGAATGTTGTTTGAATATTGCATGATATCCCTCCGTTAGCTGAGCTTGCTGCGCAGGAACTGGCTCAGATTTTCGATGATGAGCACGGCGACGAACAGCGTCAGCAGCACCGTACCCAGACCGTTGTAATCGCGCCAGCCGATGCGCTCGTCGATCAGAATGCCCAGACCGCCCGCGCCGACATAGCCGAGAATGGAAGCGGCGCGCACGTTCATTTCAAAGCTGTACAGGCAGTGGGAGAGATACGTCGGCAGAACCTGCGGGAACACGGCGCTCCAGAACGCGCGGAACTTGTCTGCGCCTGCGGATTCCAGCGCCTCGAACGGCCCCATGTTAATGGTTTCGATGGATTCGTAGAGCATCTTCGTCACCACGCCAAAGGTGAAAATGACGATGGCGACCGTGCCCGCGAACGTGCCCAGGCCGAACACCAGCGCGCAGATGCTCGCGATGACCAGCGTCGGCAGGGTGCGCACGATGTTCAGAATGAAGCGCAGAATGGACAGGGAGACCTTGTTGCGGTTGATGTTGGCGGAGGCCGCAACCGCGTAGGGCAGAGCCAGCAGACAGCCGATGACGCTGCCCATGATGCTCATCTTGATGGTATCCAGCAGCGGGGTGACAACCTTGCTGAAGAAGGACGGATCGGGCTGGAAAATCTGGGAGAGGATCTTGGTCAGCTGGTTGGCGCGCTTGGCGATGAGGGCGAGGTTGAAGCCTGTGACCTTGACGGAGATCGCCAGCGCCGCAATCACCAGCAGCGCGATCAGCGGCGTGCGGGAGCGCGGACGGGTGACGGTGTGGCCGTTTTCAAGCGTGATGACTTCGGGCTTGAAAATGCGGTCAAACAGCGGCGTTTTTGCACCGGGCGCAGCGGTTTTCTTCATAGCGCGCCCTCCTTAGTTGCCGCCGGCCTGCGGCACGGCGGAGCCGTTGTAAATGCTGTCCAGAATTTCCTGCGTAACCTCGCTGGCCGGGCCGTCGTAGACGATTTCGCCCGCGCGGATGCCGACCACGCGCTGCGCATAGCCCAGCGCCAGATCGACGTGGTGGATGTTGATGAGGATGGTGATGTTCATTTCCTCATTGATGCGCTTGAAATCCGCCATGACCTGATGGGCGGTCACCGGGTCGAGCGCGGCTACCGGCTCGTCGGCCAGGATGATGGAGGGATTTTGGTTGAGCGTGCGGGCGAGCGCGACGCGCTGCTGCTGGCCGCCGGAAAGCTGGTCGCAGCGGATATACGCCTTATCCAGAATGCCGACCTTATCCAGCGCGGCGAGGGCGGCGAGCTTCTGCTCCTTGGTGAACAGGCCGAACAGCACGCGGAAGAAGCCCATATCCGGCACCATGGAGGTCAGCACGTTTTTGAGCGCCGTCGCACGGGTGACGAGGTTGAAGGACTGGAAGATCATGCCGATCTTGCGGCGGAACTTGCGCAGCGCTTTGCCGGAGAGTTTGGAAACATCCGTGCCGTCCACGGTCAATTCGCCTTCGGTGATATCGATCATGCGGTTGATGGTGCGGATCAGCGTGGATTTGCCCGCGCCAGACAAGCCGATGATGGCGACAAACTCGCCCTGCTCAAACTTGAGGTTGACGTCCTTGAGACCCTTGACGCCGTTGGGGTATGTTTTGGAAACATGCTTGAACTCGATCAAAAGGGGACACTTCCTTTTTGCAAAAATGAGGATTCAAACTATTTTCAGTCGAGTGCGGCTTTTGAACTCCTTCCGTCTGCCTTCGGCAGCCACCTCCCTCTGAGAGGGAGGCGTTTGGTATAAGAATGCTGACAGAATAACACGCCTTTTTAAACGGAAGACGTATCTTAGAGTAATGGCTCCCTCTTTGAGGGAGCTGTCAGCGAAGCTGACTGAAGGAGTTTACTTAGAAAAAGGCGGCTTCCACAGGGAAGCCGCCCGTTGTGGGTGCGGAATTACTGCGCAACCTTGAGCGCGGCGCGAGCGCCGTCGTAATCAGCGTCGGTCGCAACGGCATAGCCGGTGTGGCTGTACACGCTGAAGATCTCCTGGCCTTCCGGCGTGTTGATGACGTTGATGAGCGCCTGCTGCATCGCGGCGATGAACTCCGGATTGTAAACATCCGCGTTCGCCTTGGTGATGGAGACGGTGTCGTTGTAGATGCCCGGGGTCACGCCGATGACGTTCAGCTCATTCCAGATGGAATCGGTGCGGCCCATGCCGGCCTTGCCGGTCTCGTCGGACTGGCCGGTGGGCAGAGTCCAAGCGGCCTCGTAATCGTTGCGGCCGTCGGCGTAGCAGACGATGATGTCAACCGCCTCGGCGGCAGCCTGAGCGAACGCGTCGCCATAGCCGGCCAGCGTGATGACGTTCGGCAGATCGGTGATCTTCTTCTCGTAGTGATCCTGCAGCCAGAGGGTCGGATAGATGTAGCCGGCGGAAGAAGAATTCTTCAGCACAGCCCAGTTCGCCTTGGAGAGGTCATCCCAGGTGAGCTCCTCGCCCGCGTTGACCTTGGCGGCCAGCTCCTTGCCGTAAGCGGAAGGCGTGGCATAGATCAGGGAGCGATAGAAGGTGACCTGCGGGCCGTTCTTGAGGGTCTTGTTGGCTTCGCCGTTCCAGGTGGTCGGATCCTCGCTGTCGTTGGACAGGCCCGCGCGGGTAGCCGTCAGAATAACGTCCACGTCGTCGCTGAACAGCGCATAGGTGCCGCCCGGCAGCCAGCCCAGATCAACGGTGCCGGCGGCCATGGCCTCGCCGGTCGCCTCGTAGTTGGTGCCGACGGTGATGTTGATGTCCTTCACGTCATAGCCCTGCTCGAGCAGCGCGGCCTTGAGCAGCTCCGGCAGGTTCTTGGTGCCGGTGATGATGACGTCAGCGTCCTTGGAGGGGACGAACTGGAGTTCAAGCGTCCGGTCGATGGAAACAGTGTCGGCCATAGCGGAGATGGCGAAGACGCACATCAGCACGGCCAGGGCAAGGGTCAGGAGCTTTTTCATAGCTAAATCCTCCTTGATGTTTCGCGCGGTTCTTTAGTTGACACATACAGTATAGCACAGGTGCTCAAATGAAAAAAGAGGAAAAACAGCAAAAGTTCGGCTTTTTTTTCGTCCGTTTGACGGATTGTAAAAATCGGGTAAAGCAAATCGTGCAAGTTATAAAAAACAATTCAAAAAAACCGCACGGAAGGAAAAAACGAATGCGCGCGGTTGATGTTTGAAGGGAAAGAAGATATAATAAAAGTTCAGATAAAAAAGCGGCGTTTTTCAACTGCCGCAATCAAAAGGAAACACGATATGAAAAAGGATGTTGACCTTGGCCGTGACGAGATCGGCGCGCTGGTTTGGCGCACGGCGCTGCCGAGCATGCTGGCGCAGTTCGTGAGCGTGCTGTACAGCATTGTGGACAGAATGTACATCGGCCACATCGCGGGCGCGGGAGAAATCGCGCTGGCGGGCGTGGGCGTCTGCGGCCCGGTGGTGACGATGGTCGGCTCGGCGGCGGTATGGATTTCGTGGGGCGCGTCCCCGTTGATAGGCATCCGCATGGGCGAGGGCAAGCCGGAGGAGGCCAAGCGCATTCTGCGGACGGGCTTTGTTCTGCTGCTGCTGTTTTCGCTGGCGATGACGGCGCTGGTGATCCCGTTTCGCGAGCCGATGCTGCGCTTCTTCGGCGCGAGCGACGCGACTTACCCTTACGCCGACGCGTATTTCACCATGTATCTGACGGGTACGGTGTTTGCGCTGCTGGCAACGGGCCTCAATCAGATGATTATTGCGCAGGGCTTCGCGGCGCAGGCCATGCGGCTGGTGGTGCTCGGCGCGGCGCTGAACACTGCGCTCGACCCCGTGTTCATCTTTGTGCTGAACATGGGTGTTCGCGGGGCGGCGCTGGCGACGGTGCTCTCCCAGCTGGCCAGCGCGGCGGGCGCGATGCGCTTCCTCTGCGGCGGACAGGCGGCGGTGCGGCTGGAACGCGGCGGATTGAGCCTTGCGGCGGTGAAAAAAATTCTGGCGCTGGGGTTTACGCCGTTTTTGATTATTGCCATCGACAACGTGATGGTGATCGCAATGAACGCGGTTTTGCAGCGTTACGGCGGCGCGCTGGAGGGCGACAGGCTCGTGACCTGCGCGGTCATCGCCCAAAGCTTCATGCTCGTCATGACCATGCCGCTGGGCGGCATATCCGGCGGCACGCAGTCGATTCTTTCTTATAATTACGGCGCGCGGCAGTTTGACCGTGTGCGGGCGGCGCAGAAAAAGATTCTCATGCTGTGCATGGGCTTCACAGCCGTGATGCTGGCGGTTGCGTGGATCGGAGGCCCTCTGTTTGTGCGGCTGTTTACACAGGATGAGGAAATCGCCCGGATTTCCGTCTGGGCGATTCGCGTGTGCATGCTGGCAGCCATTCCGCTGGGCGCGCAATATGAAATCGTGGACGGCTTCACGGCGCTGGGACAGGTGAAAATCGCCTTCCCGCTGTCTTTTTTCCGCAAAGGCGTGTATTTTGCCGCGTTGTTCATCCTGCCCGCGTGCTTCGGCGCGAGGGCGGCGTTTTATGCCGAACCGGTCAGCGATATCATCGGCCCGCTGGCTTCGGCGATTGCGTATAAACTCTGCATCGGGCATGTGCTCAGCGACGAGCATGCCCGCATCTGACGAACCATCAAGGAGGAGAAGCGATGAATATTCCCGCTTTTTTGACGGAAAAGCTCACGGCGCAATATGGCGAGGAGACGGCGCGGCGCATCTTCGCGGGGTTTGAAGCAAAGCGAAAGACGACCCTGCGCGTTAACCGGCTCAAGGCTGAACCGGCGCAGATCATCAGTGCGCTTGCGGACGCGGGCATTTCGACGCAGACCGTGCCCTGGTGCGAGGACGCGCTGATTTTGGAAAACGCCGACGAGGGGGCTGTGACCGCCCTGCCGATGTTTGAAAACGGTGAAATCTATATGCAGAGCTTGTCTTCGATGATTCCGCCGCTCGTGCTGGACGCGCAGCCGGAGGAAAACATTCTGGATATGGCGGCCGCGCCGGGCGGCAAAACGACGCAGATTGCCGCGCTGACGGGCGGGCGCGCGATGATTACCGCCTGCGAACGCAACAAGATGCGCGCTGAGCGGCTGCAATATAATGCCAAAAAGCAGGGGGCAAACCGCGTGACCGTGATGAATATGGATGCGCGCCAGCTCGACGATCTGTTTGCCTTTGACCGTGTGCTGCTCGACGCGCCTTGCAGCGGGAGCGGCACGGTGACGGAGGGCTCGCGCGGACAGTTTTCAAAGGAATACCTCGACCGCACGGTGAAAATGCAGAAAACTCTGCTGGAGAAAGCGATCCGCCTGCTCAAACCCGGACACGAGATGGTGTATTCCACCTGTTCCGTGCTCAAGGAGGAGAACGAGGACGTTGTCGCCGCTGCGCTCAAAAAGGGTGGCGTGCAGCTCGTGCCGATTGATGCGGGCGCGTTTGCAGGCGTGCCGCTGCTGCCGACGAAGATCGAGGGCGTGATGTGCGTCTGCCCGGACGAAGGGTATGAGGGGTTCTTCGTGGCGAAGATGAGGAAAAAGGCGAAGAAATAACCCGAAAACGGCAAGGTTTCGACGGAGCAGCGTCGAAATGAAGATAAAATCCCCATTTTGATAACGGAAGGACGGAAAAAACGGATGAAGAAATCAATGTCGGCCTGGATTCGGGGGGTATCGCCCTTCTGACGATGCTGCTGCTTTTTACGGCGGCTGTCGCTGAAAATGTACAAATCCCGATTCTGATTGACGGCGTGCTTTCGCCAGAGGATCAGGAGGTGCTGTTTGGGGAGTGATTATTCCTCCTTCATCAGCCCAATCAACAGTTTGAGCGACGGCGAAAGGTATTTGTTTCGGTGCCAGACGATGTGGCAGGTTCGCGTGAGCGGCGCGTCGCAGATGGGGCGCGAGCAGACCACGCCGGAAGCCAGATCGCGGCGAACCAGCCTTTCCGGCAGAATCGAAAGGCCGATACCTGCCGCAACGGCGCGCACCAGCGCTTCGGTGCTGGCGCTCTCCCAGAGAGGCGAAACGGACAAGTCGTGCGCCTCGAAAACCGTATCCAGAAAGGCGCGGCCGGAGCTGCCCTTTTCGCGCAGAAGCAAATCACAGGCCGCCACATCCGAAAGGGTGAGGCGGTCTTTTTGCAGAAGCGGATGGTCGGGCGGCAGAATCAGCACCAGTTCGTCGCGGGAAAAGGCGTCGCCCGTCAAATCGCGGTGGTCGATCGGCGCTTCGATCATCGCCAAATCCAGCCGATTATCCAGCAGCATATCCTTGAGCGTGCCGACGTTGGCGACGGTCGCCTGCATGCGCAGACCGGGGCGCTCCCGCTTCATGCGCTGGACGACGCCGGGCAGTTCGTAGTTGCCCAGCGTGATGCTTGCGCCGATGCGCAGCATGCCGCGTTCGTCGCCGTCGCTTAATTCGCGTTCCATCTGATCGAACGTATCGACGATATGCACGGCGTAGGCGTGCATGCGCCGCCCGCTGTCGGTGAGATAGAGCCGTTGATTGAGCCGCTCGAACAGGCGGGTGCTGTATGTCTGCTCGATTTCGCGGATGGCGCGCGACACGGCGGGCTGGGTCATATAGAGGTTTTCGGCCGCGCGGGTGACGTTCATTGTGCGGCAGACCTCCAAAAAGATGCGCATGTGGCGGATGGTCACGTTGACACGCTCCTATCATATCAAAAATGGTATGGGTCTGATGAAAGAATAGCATTTTACACCCGGAAAAGCAAGCGATAAGATAAAGAAGAAAGAGAAGGGATGATTGGGGTGAAACCCCAAGCGTTCTCCAAGGAGGTTTTTGTTTGGATGCGAAAAAAGAAGTGAGCCTGAAAAAGCGGCTGGTCACGCTGTTCTTTTCCATGCTCTCCATCAGCGCGTTCACGTTTGGCGGCGGGTTCGTCATCGTCACGCTGATGAAACGAAGGTTCGTCGATGATCTGCATTGGCTTGACGAGGACGAAATGCTGGATATGACGGCCATCGCGCAGTCGTGCCCCGGCGCGATTGCGGTCAACGGCGCGATTCTCGTCGGTCAGCGCGTTGCGGGTGCGGCGGGCATTATCGTGGCGACGATTGCGACGATCATTCCGCCGATGGTCATTCTGTCGCTCGTTTCGTATTTCTACGCGCTGTTTGCCGATAATCCGTATGTTGCGGCGGTGCTGGCCGGTATGCAGGCGGGCGTGGCGGCGGTCATCGTCGATGTGGTGCTCAACCTCGGCGCAGGCGTGCTCAAAGCCAAGCGCTGGCTGCTCAACATCATCATGGTCGCGGCATTCGTTGCGGCGCTCTCCGGTGTGAACGTCATCTATATCATTCTGACCAGCGGCGTGATCGGTGTGATCTGCGCCATCATGGGAAGGGGGAAGAAAGCTCATGCTGCTTGATCTGTTTTTGTGCTTTGTGCAGGTGGGCCTGTTCTCCATCGGCGGCGGCTATGCGGCCATGCCCATGATTCAGGCGAAGGCCGTCGAATATTACCACTGGCTGACGATGAGCGAGTTCACCGATTTGATGACCATCGCGGAGATGACCCCCGGCCCGATCACCGTCAATTCCGCGACGTTTGTCGGCATCCGCATGGCTGGCATCCCCGGCGCGCTCGTGGCGACGATGGGCTGCATTCTGCCGTCGCTGATTATCGTGTCGCTGCTCTCGTGGCTGTATGAAAAATACCGCAGCATGGACGCGATGCAGGCGGTTTTGGCCTGCCTGCGTCCGGCCGTCGTGGCGCTGATTGCCTCCGCCGCATTGACGATTCTGCGGGTCGTTGTGTTCGCCGGCGGTGTGATTAGCGTGAGCACGGTGCAGGCGCTTTATGTCGCGCTGTTTGTCATCGCGCTGGTCGTTCTGCGCGTCAAGCACAGCAACCCGATTCTGGTCATGGTCTGCTGCGGCGCGGTTTCGCTGATCGCCAAGCTCATCATGGGTTGAGTTGTGTCAAAAAAGGCGCGCCGGATTCGACAACGCAGACGAATTCTTTCGTTTCTTTTCCAAAACCCCTTGCGAAATGAAGCGCAGCGTGATATCCTCTTTATTATCTGAACAGAGGACAAGGGGCGTTGGATATGGATAACATTGATAGAAAGATTTTGACCATCTTGCAGCAGAACGCGCGCACCCCGCTCAAGGTGATCGCCGAGCAGGTTTTTCTCTCCTCTCCGGCGGTCAGCGCACGCATTGAACGGCTGGAATCGGCGGGCTATATTCTGGGGTATCAGGCGCAGCTCTCCTGCGCGGCGATGGGCTACCAGATTAAGGCGTTCATCAATCTGGAAATTGAGCCGAGCCAGAAGCCGGAGTTCTATCCCTACATTGAGGGCTGCCCGAACGTGATGGAGTGTGACTGCGTGACGGGCGATTATTCCATGTTCATCAAAGTCTGCTTCCACACGACGCAGGAGCTGGATCAATTCATCAACCAGCTGCACCGCTTCGGCAGAACGCGCACGCAGATCGTCTTTTCCACCCCGGTTGAGCATCGCGGCATTCCCGCGATGGAGCCGGAGGAGAACGCATAAACAGCAAAATCAAAACGGTCGTCCCTTCCGAATTTGAGAGGACGACCGAAATTTTATTTTGGAGAAGTTGGCGGTTTACTGATTCAACAGCTGCAAAACCTCCGGCGGAACGAGCGACATGAGCGAAACGAGCTTCTCCTGAAGCGCCATGGCGAAGCGGTTTTGCAGGGCGGCGAGTTCCTCGCCGGTTGCGGCTTCGAACACGGTTTCCTGAAGCGCGGCGGTTTCGGCGGCGTCGTAATCCCAGGAGGAAATATCGACGTTCAGGCCGAAAGCAAGAGGCTCGTCATCGATGGTGAAGGTTTCATTCATATAGAAACGACCGGAGAGGTGGCCGTCCTTCGGCTCGACGAGCTGTCCACTTTCGGCGGCGACGATGAAGGCCGTGCCGTTGTCATAAACGTCGGCATTCATGGAGAAGGTGGTCTGTTCGCCGTCCGTGTCCGTCAGGCGGGTCAGGCTGTCGCCGCTGTAAACATAACGCGTGGAGTCGCCGCCATCTGCCGCGGTCATCGTCACGGCGAACGTGGTCTGGTAGCCGGGGTAATTGTCTGCGGTGGTGACGGCCTGCTCGGCCATCGTGAGATTCATGTTGAAATCGGCGGATTCAATGGCCAGCTCGGCATTGAAAACGCGGAAATCGTTCGGATCAAGCGCCAAATCCAGCGTGATATCCGTTCTGCCGGTGAGCTCGCCGTCCTCGTCCGATTCCAGCGCGGTCAGGACGCAGGCATAGGTATTTTCCGTTTCGCCCGGATTGAGCTGGAAAAGGAGCGCGGAGGTATCGCCGCAGCTCGTCAGCGCGAGGGTGAGATAGAACGGCAGGCTGTCGTCGTTATAACCGACCAGAATGCCGATGGAACCGTCCGCGCCGAGCAGCGTTTCGGCAAAACTGCGCATGGACGCGAAAAACTCGTCCGCGCTCATCACGTAGGTTTCGTTGCCCTCGCTGTCGGTGACGGTCAGATTGACGTTGGCGATGAATTGCTCCAGATAGGGCAGAAGTGCGGAATCCTTTTCCATCTGGTCGGCCAGCGTGTTGACCAGCCGCCCCAAATCCTGCGCGGTGCAGGTGATGGCGATTTCGTGATCCACCGCCGGATAACCGCTCTCGGCGGCAACGTCGCTGCGCTGCTGGATATCCAGCGTGGAAACGAAATCCGCCAGCGTGGCCAGATACGGCTCGGACAGCTGGCCGATCTGCGCGCCCATTTCGTTGAGCGCGGTGGTCAGTTCGTCGGCCGCGCTGTTCCAATCGACGTCCTTCAAGGCGAGAATCTGCTGGATTTCGTCTTCACTCAAGCCGAGCATTTCCAGCAGGGTTTCCCATTTGACGCTCAGTCGTTCGCCCTCGATCAGGTTGCTTTCAAGGCTCACGCCGTCGCCGGTCAGATTGGCCGCGCCGGTGACAAAGACATTGTCGCCGCTGGACGCGGTATACGCGCCGCCCAGCTCCAGCCGATAGCCGTCGTCCAGCTTGCCCAGGCCGCCGGCCAGGCTCACGCCGTTGACGACCTCCATCAGCGCGTCAAACTGCGCCTGCCCCTCTGCGTCGTCGCTGTCGGGCTGCATGCTCTCCGGCAGATCGAGCGAGACGTGCAGTTCGCCGCCGACAACCTGTCCCGCGTTCATCGCGTCGCTGACAAGCGCCTGCGTGCGCGCGCCGGGGGCATAGGCGTCCTCCGCCAGCGCGAAGGAGCATGCAAAGCACAGGAGAAAAGCGAGGAAAAGCGCAAGGTTTTTCTTCATGGGTCAACCTCCTTGTCGGAATCAAAGATCAAAGCGACATCCAGTTTTTCTCATTATAGAAGAAATGCGGGGAAGCGTCAATGATATGCCTGAAGATTTAACAAAGAGGATTGACCGATGAAAAAAGAGAAGGAAAATTCACACAAGATACCTTGACAGACGAGGTATATGGATATATACTGTATCTCGTCGGAGGTGATGAAATGCTGAATTCATCGGACATCCTTCGCGGCTATACCGATACGATCATCCTCGCGCAGCTCGCAGGCGGCGACAGCTATGGCTACGTCATCAGCAAAAACGTGCAGGAGATCACCCGCGGGGAATTACAGCTGAAAGAAGCGACCCTGTATACGACTTTCAGGCGGCTGGAAACGGCAGGCATGATTGAATCCTATTGGGGCAACGAAAACGCAGGCGCGCGCAGGCGCTACTACCACCTGACCGAAAAGGGGAGAGCGCTCTTTGCGGAAAACCAGGCGGACTGGCGGAAATATCGCGCCGTGATATCCGAACTGTTTGGAATGGAGGACGCATCAAAATGATGAACAAGCAGATTCGCAGAATGATTGACGAAATTTTTGCCGATATGAAGATGACGGCGGACAACCTTGCTTTGCGCGACGAGCTGATGGCCAACGCGCAGGCGCGGTTTGAGGATTCCGTCCGCGCGGGCAAGACGGAGGAGGAAGCCTTCGCCGAAGTGGCCGCGTCGCTGGGCGACGTGCAGAGCCTGCTGCACGACATGAACGACGAGAAGCCGGAAGAAAAGACCGGGGAAAAGCCGGAAGCCGAGGCGGAAGCGCCGAATGCGGGGAAGGCCGAGAACGAGAAAGCCGACGAGCCGGAGTTCGAGGTCAAGACCGAAAAAACGCCGGATATCGGCGAAGCGCTGGGCAAGGCTTTCGGCGCGCTGGGCGACGTGGGCAGGCAGATTGTGCCGCAGGCGCAGAAGCTGGTGAAGCAGGTGGACGACCTGACGGGCGGCGTGATCGGCGGCCTGGGCAAGGCGGTCGGCAAAGGGCTCAGCGACGCGCAGAAAGCGGCGGGAAAGGCCATTGACAAGCTCTCCGGCGACAAGGGCGAAATCGTCATCGACTTTGGCGAGGAGAAGCCCAAGGCCCCGGCGGCGCTTCGCGAACGCGCGAAGACCATCCGCACCGAAGCGGAACTGAAACAGGCAGCAGGCGATCAGGAGGGCGCGCGGGAACTGCGCGCTAAGGCCTACGCGTTGGAGACCGAAGCGGACGAAGTGGAAAAGAAACTCGCCGATCTGGCCGAAAAAGAAAAAGCCGAACAGACGGACACGACCTCGGACGACGAGTTCGACGCGCTCCAGCGCGAGATGGACGCGATGCAGGAGACCCTGAACGCGGACGCAGCGGAGGTCGAAGCGGACGCAGGCTGTCCGAATGAGCCGATTGACTTGGACGACGTGGTGCGCGACGCGGAGGACGCGGCCAGGCAGGCTGAATCCGCCGAGTCCTTCAAGGGCGCACCGGGCGTGGTCGTCATCAGCCGCTATCCGGCAGCGGGGCTGCGCGAGGTGAACGTAAATCTGGATTCCGACGACATCACCGTGAAATCGGCGGACGGCACGGATGTGGTCATCGAGTGGGAAGCCGGGCGCGAGGGCGTGGAGCAGCCGACCGTGACGCTGGAGGAGCACACGCTCACCGTGCGTCGCGCGAACCCGGATGTGTTCAAAACGTTCTTCTCCGTCTTCCAGAAGGAGGGCGGCAAGGTGACGGTGCGCGTGCCGCGCGGCTATGCCGCCGACTATGTGCTCGGCACGACCTCCGGCGATATTCGTTTGTATGCCATCGATGTAGACAAGGTGAAGGTGAACACGACCTCCGGCGACGTGCGCGTCGAGCCGGATGCGGGCATCCGCGCGAAGGAAATCGATGTGACGACCATCTCCGGCGGCGCGGCGGTCAGCGCCTGCGCGGGCGACGTGGTGGTGAGCACCGTTTCGGGCAGGCAGTTTATCTCCTGCGACGCGAACCGCGTGGATTTGAACGTCGTTTCCGGCAAGGTCCACGCCGAGGGCGCGAGCGAGGAATGGGAGATCAGCAGCGTTTCCGGCGACGTGGAGGTGCTCTGCACCGTTTCGCCGACGCGCAAGGTGCAGGTCAATTCCATGAGCGCGAACGTGCATGTGGCGCTGCCCGGCGATATCCGCGGCTTTGTGGCCGACATCAGCGGCATGAGCGGCAAAATCGTCAACGAGTTCGGCCCGAACCGCTACGGCACGTGCGCCCTGCCGATTCACATGGATACCATGAGCGGCAAGTTGATGATTACCCGTCTGTAACGATATGGAGAAAAGACGAAGATGGATAAGATCAAAGAGATGGTGAGCCTGATTTTCGGCAGTAAGCTCGTCGTCGAGGGCACGGGGCGAACCTTCGTCAAGGCGCCGATGTGGCTGGCCGTGCTGGCGGGGCTTGCGAGCATCCGTCTGGCGGTGCTGACCGTGCTGCTGGTGGTGCTCTTTGGCATGCGGGTTCGCGTAGTCAAGGCCTGAGGAGGGATGAGCATGAATTTTGAAACCATCAAAAACAACGCGGTCAACGCGTTTCGCCAGTTGTCCGTCCTGCGGGTGATCGTCACATCTCCCAACGAAAAGGTGGCGGATGTGCCTGCACTGTATGCGCTGGCCGCTGTGCTGCTCGCGCCGTGGGTCTGCGGCGCGGCGCTCGTGCTCGGCTTCCTGTTCAAATACGGCATTCGCTTTGAAAAAGACGCTGTGAAGATGAATTAAATATTTTTGCGGGACGCGCCGACTGTCGGCGCGTCCCGTTTTTTCGCAAAATGGAAATTTTCTGAAATTTTTCTCCGTTCGCTCCGTCTATATCAGTAGAAGGGAGGAATTTTCACCATGAAAAAATTATTGGGGCTGCTGATGATGGCGCTCATGCTGACCTCTGCGGCGCTGGCTGCCGATACGGATATGCCGCGCGTCGGCACGGCAGTCTGCGTGCCGGAGGAGCAGGAGGGGACGGTTGAGCTGCATGAAGCGCCCGACGGGCGGAGCAAAACGATGATGCGCTATTTTCAGGGCGCACCTTTGCAGGTGCTTGAGCTTGAGAATGGCTGGGCGCATGTACGCATGGGCCTGACGGGCGACTCGCTGGAGGGCTATATCCGGCAGGAGCGGCTGAAATACGGCAAGGAAGCGATGCGGGAGGTGCGGCCCTGTTTCGGCACGTATTCGTTTGACTCGGATGTGCAGGTCTATGAAGCGCGCGACACGCAATCGGCGGTTGTGGAAGATCAGATGGGGCCGACCAGCGTGACGGTCGTGGGGAGCTTGGATCAATGGGCGGCTTACGCATACGAAAACGGCTGGATTCAGACGGAAAAGGCGACGGCGTTCAGCCGATGGAATCCCGAAGCGTGGCGCATTTTGCCGATGGAGGGCGAAATCAGCCGGGACGAAGCGATTCAGACGGTGCGGGCGCTGTTTGCCGAAAAGCGCGCGGAATGGGGACTGGCCGAGGACTATGCCGACGAGCGCCTGCTTGATACGGAAATCGAATGGGTCTGCGACGGCTTGAAGTATGACGCGCGAGAGAAGCGGGCGTTCTACGCGGTGAAGCTGTTCGATCCGCTTGTGATGCACGCGGGGCAATACGTGCTGTGTCTGTATGTGGAGCTTTCCACATCGGGCGAGGTGCTGGAAGCCTACAACATGATGCCCAGAACCGGGATAGCCGCCTGCGCGCCGGAAGATGAAAACGACACGGTGATTCTCTATGCCGCGCCGGATGAGCGCAGCAACGCATTGTTCCGTTATTACAGCGGCGTTCCGGTCGAGGTGCTGGAGGTCACGCGGGAATGGGCGCATGTACAGGTGGGCGAAGGAGAAGCAATTCTGGAAGGATATATGCGCGTGTACGATATCGGATACGGCGCATATACGGAGCGCGACGTGCCGCATATCGAGCGCGATGTGCGGGCGGGCGAGCTGACGGTTTACGCCGCGCCGGACGAAAACGCGAAGGTCCTGCGCAGGACGATGCAGAGCGTCAGCATCATTGGCGTGGGTTCGGATGGCTGGGCCCAGCTCAGCTGGAATATCGACCAGGGAAAGGACGAGGATGACGAAACGGGCTTCGTGCGCCTTGGGGACGACGCAGAAATCGGAAAGCCGAGTCGGCGGGATTATTATTATGTGCATCCGATCGAGGGCGAATTGAGCTTTGACGAGGCCAAGGAAAAAGCGAAGGAATTTGCGCTACGGGGGCCGACGAAGGATTCGGAAACATGGTCGCAGGCGTGGATGCGCACAAAGGAAGGGCTGGACGACGCAGAATGCACGGTGGCGCTTCACTATGGCACGGAATCGGGCGAAGCGAGCTATGAAGTGTGGTTTTATCAGGCGGGCAACGAGATGCAGGGCGTTGCCGTCGAGATGACCTCGCACGGAACGCTCATCGACGCGGGAGAGGGGTTCGGCTGACTTGCGTTGAACCGCAATTTATGGTAAGCTGATGACAGGCTACAAAGGAAAGGCGGCGGGAAAATGAAAAACCCGAACATTCCGGAGGACTGGAAGCAGACCATCAAAGGCTACATCCCGAAGGACGAGCGCGAAGCGGCGGAGAAGGCGGAAATGCTGACCCTGATTGACCGCGAGGGCGAGCGGCTTTTGACGCGGGACTGCGCCTATGCGCACGTCACGGCTTCCTCCATCATCGTCAATCGGGCGCGCACGAAAACGCTGATGGCGTTTCACAAAATCTATCAGAGCTGGGCGTGGACGGGCGGCCATGCGGACGGCGAAACCGATTTACTGCATGTTGCGATGCGCGAAGCGCAGGAGGAAACGGGCATCGAGCAGCTCAAGCTGCTTGGAAACGGCGCGGCCTCGCTGGAGATTCTGCCGGTCTGGGCGCATGTCAAGCGCGGAAAGGCAGTCGGGAGTCATCTGCATCTGAACGTATCGTATTTATTTGAAGCGGACGACGCGCTGCCCCTGCGCGTGGCGGAGGACGAAAACAGCGCGGTCGGCTGGATCGATATTGACCGCATGGAGAAATACGTGAGTGAGCGGGACATGCTGCCGACCTATAAAAAGCTGCTGAACGAGGCGAACGTTTGTTAATTCCAACCAATCAATATGCGATTTGACTTGAAGAAAGATGACAAATTCCGTATACTATAAGCGAAGAAAGGAGAAAGAGCCGAAAAGGCCAAATGAACAAAACAAGGCAATCCCAAGGCAAAGGAGGCCGATTTCATGATTACACGTTTCGTATTGAAGGACGCGCACGTTCCCGCCGAAGTCGTTGAGACGATGGAGCGCAGGATTCATCAGCGCATGGATGCTTATTTCAAGGATGAGGCCGAGGGCGACACGGTGATCGGCGTTCGCATTACCGAACAGAAGAACACCTACAAGGTCGAAATGACCATGCCCTACATGGGCCACACGCTTCGCACGGAAAACCAGGAGCGGGAGATTTCCCTGCCCGCGCTGGATAAGGGTATAGATGTTCTGGAGCGGCAGATGAAGAAGCTCAGAACGCGTCTGGGACGCGATTTGAGAAAGAAGCCGACGGCTGTCGAGGCCGCTCCGGAAGCCGAGGACGAGGAGGAAGAAACGACGGTTGTCCGCGTGAAGCGGTACGCGGCCAAGCCGATGAGCGTGGAAGACGCCATTTTGGAAATGGACATGCTCGGCCATTCCTTCTATATGTTCAACAACATTGAATCGGGCATGACCGCGACGGTGTATCGCCGCAAGGACGGCGGCTGCGGCCTGATCGAACTGGAAAATCTGTAAACGACAGCGTAAAAGCTGGAAAGAATAGGCAAAGCCGTCTCCCAAAAACGGCGAAAGAAAGGGTGAGTCCGATGCAGCCGAAGATGAAGATCGTGGTCGCCGTGCTGGTGGTCGCGCTGATTGCTGTGATCGGTTTGATTGTCGTCACAAAGAATAACAGCGCGAGTGAGCCTGCCCCCGCGGCGACCGCGACGCCTGAAGCAACCATGGAGCCGGAACCCGAAGCTACCGCCGAACCGGCGCAGGGCGAAGATGACGCCGCGCAAGATACGATGTATGAGGGCGCGCTGGCCGGGTTGAGCGAGGAAGAAATCGCCAAGCTGGCGCTCGCGGAAGAAGAATCCGGCGAAAGACAGAACGATACCGGGGCGGAGGATTCCGTTGACTGACGGACAGGCTTCATCCTCCGTATAGAAAACCAAATCGGACGCGTGCGCGTGCGCGCGTGGAGCCAAATGAAATGCACGGCCGGGAAATGCCGAAGAGGCGGCGGTTTCCCGGCCGTTTTTTCTGAAAACCCTGCCCTTTCAAAATCGTTCGGAAGAATTTTCAAAAAACGGTTGACAAAAACCGTGTAATCGTGTATTATATATTTCGTCGCCGCGCTCGACACAATCAAGCGATGCGGCGGGCCAGCTCGGGAGCATAGCTCAGCTGGGAGAGCATCTGCCTTACAAGCAGAGGGTCACAGGTTCGAGCCCTGTTGTTCCCACCAATTCCATAAATGGCGCGGTAGTTCAGTCGGTTAGAATGCCAGCCTGTCACGCTGGAGGTCGAGGGTTCGAGCCCCTTCCGCGTCGCCATTTGCCTTGGTAGCTCAGTCGGTAGAGCAGGAGACTGAAAATCTCCGTGTCGGTGGTTCGATTCCGCCCCAAGGCACCATTATGCGGTAGTAGCTCAGTGGTAGAGTGCCACCTTGCCAAGGTGGATGTCGCGAGTCCGAATCTCGTCTACCGCTCCACTGCGGCGCCATGGCCAAGCGGTAAGGCAAAGCTCTGCAAAAGCTTCATTCTCCAGTTCGATTCTGGATGGCGCCTCCAGATGAAGACTCAGACGGTCGTCTGGGTCTTTTCTTTTGAGAGAATGAAGCGAGGCATGGCCGGCGCGTAAAACGGGAGTTGAAAGACTCTCGTTTTTTTGATACAATCAAAGAAAAACGAAACGAGGCTATATACCATGAAAACAAAATGGGGATTCGGCGCGCTGCTGCTGCTTGCTCTGATGCTTTCCACCGCGGCGCTGGCAGAATGCCAGGGCGATCATCCCTTCGGCCCGTGGAAGACCAAGCGCAATCCGACCTGCCGATTGGAGGGCCTGGATTTCCGCTATTGCCGCGAGTGTGACCACTGGGAGAAGCGATACACCAAGAAACTGCCGCACGAAGTGGAGGAATGGACGATCACCCGCGAGCCGACCTGCACGCAGGAGGGACGCAAGGAAGGCGTCTGCTCGGCCTGCAACCAGACGGTTTCCAAGAAAATCGAAATGCTTCCGCATGAATACGGCGAGATGAGCGTCGTGACCGAGCCGACCTGCACGCAAAGCGGCAAGGGCGAATCCTACTGCACGGTATGCGGACGCAGAAAGACGGAAAACCTCGCGAAGCTGGGGCACGATTGGGGCGAAATCCGCGTGACGCAGGAGCCGACCTGCGCGAAGAACGGCAAGGGCGAGCAGACGTGCGCCCGCTGCGGCAAGACGCAGACGGTTTCCATCGATCATCTGGAGCATGTCTACGGCAAATACACTGTAACAAGCCAGCCGGAGGGCAAGAAGAAGGGAACTCGCGTGGCCACCTGCACGCTCTGCGGTCAGGAGCGCACCGAGCGCTTCTATGACGAGGGTACGCTTTATGAGGACATGGAGCCATGCGAAGCCGTCATCACCATGCAGACCCAGCTCAAGGATTTGGGCTATTATAAGGGAAGCATCCGTACCGGCAAATTCGGCGAAGGCACGACCCGCGCCGTTGCGAATTTCCAGAAGGCCAACGGATTGAACGCAAGCGGCGTTGCCGATCCAAAGACGCTCGAAGCGATTGAAAGCGCGTGGGAGAAGCTGGGAAAGTAACAGAATCCATAAAGAAAAGACGCTGACACGAAAAATGTCGGCGTCTTTTTTGCGTCGTGGCTGATTAAACAGGTGTTTCAATTTCCTTGCACACATCCACCCAGCCCTTGGCGTTTGCAACCTGTTCCAGCTCCGAAATGGTCAGCCTGACGGCGCTGTGATCATTCCCGGCAGCCGGGTAGACGGTTTCAAACCGCCGCAGGCTTTCATCCAGATAGACCTCCACATCGTCCGGCACGCCGAACGGACAGATGCCGCCCGGCGCGTGGCCGATCAGGCGCTCCACATCCTCAAAGGGAATCATTCTGGCCTTGGTGTGGAACGTATCCTTATATTTGCGATTATCGACCTTTGCTGTGCCTTCGGTGAGAATCAAAACGGCCTTGTCGCCCTGCAAAAAGGACATGGTTTTCGCAATCATGCCGGGCTGAACGCCCAGCGCCTGCGCCGCTTCGGCGACGGTTGCGGTGGAGTCGGCCAGCTCGATGATGTGATCGAGAAAGCCGCGGGCGGAAAGATAGGCTTTTGCTTTTTCGAGGGACATGGAGGCTGCATCCTTTCCAAATGAGAGATTTGTGTATCAGTATAGCAGGAAGAACGGGAAGGAGCAATGTGCAAAGTGCATGGATTCGAGCGATTTGCTTGAGCAGAAAGCGTGTGAATGCGCATGAAAAATTGGATGAGCGCAGAAATGCGCAAAAAAATCTCGCAAATTTTTATAAAAAGTGCTTGACATGTGTCCAACTGTGGAGTATTATCTGAAACAGAAGTATACATCTTGCATTTATCATTTGATGCAGGAATGTAAGAAAGAACGAAATGGAGGAAAATCAAATGAAAAAAATGCTGATTCTGGTTCTCGCACTGGCGCTGACGCTCGGCGTTTGCACACAGGCACTGGCGGCTGACAAGTATACCATTGCTTTGATTGCGCCGTTTACGGGCGACAATGCGCAGTATGGCGAGGCATACAAGACGGGCCTGCAGGTGCTTTGCGACGAGGTGAACGCGGACGGCGGAATCAACGGCGCGGAGTTGACGTTTGAAACCTTTGACGATGCCTCCGATGCGGCGCAGAGCACCAATATGGCGCAGATTGTGACCAGCGACGAAAAATATATCGCGGCCATCGGCAGTTACACCAGCACGTGCGCGCTGGCCTTCGGCTCCATCTTTGACGAAGCACAGATGCCGGTCATGGTGCCCAACGCTGGCAACAGCATGATCGCGACGGATTATACCTATACCTTCCAGCGCGGCATGACCATTCCGATTGAATCTGCGCTGATGGCCCGCTATGCGGTGCAGAAGCTGGATTGCAAGCGTGTGGCGTTCCTTGCGCTGAACAACGACGCGGGTCTCCAGTTTATGGAGAACGCCGTGAAGGCCATCGACAATCTGAAGGCCGAGGGCGTGGATTGCGAAGTGGTCGCCAAGGAAAGCTTCAACGAGGGCGAGGTTCGCGATTACAGCGCCATCTGCCTCAAGCTCAAGGACGCCAATCCGGATATCATCGTGGTCAACATGGGCTATGTGGAGTGCGCGGCGATTCTGACGCAGGCGCAGCAGGTTGGCCTGACGGATGTCAAGTGGCTGGGCAACCAGTCGATGTATACCACCGATTTCACCAATCTGGTCGGCGATGCGGGCAAGGGTTTCTATGTGAGCACCGGCTTCTATGCGGATAATCCTGACGAGAACATTCAGAGCTTCATCGCCGCGTGCAAGGCGATCGACGGCAAGATTCCCAATGCTTATCAGCGCAACGCGTATGAGTGTGCGAGCATGATCGCCTATTGCCTGCGCAACGGCGCGACGACCCGTCAGGAGCTTTACGATGCGCTGCTGGCCATTGACTACTGGCCGGGCAAGACGGGCGCGAATAAGTGGATCAATCGCCAGGTTGAGGAGGAATATCTGATTCTCCAGTACCAGGGCGACGGCGTGTGGAACATGCTTCAGGTGAACCAGTAAAGCGAAGTCATCATGAAATCAGGGAGGCCGGGGCTTGACTCGGCCTCCTTCCAGATGACGCCGATATGCGTACACATGCAATTTAACAGGCGCAGAAAAGAATAGGAGCGAGCGCATATGAAAACCTTGATTCGCAATGCCAACGTATGGCAGAAGGGAAAGTTTCTGACGAAGGACGTTCTTGTGGACGGCGAGAGGATTGCGGTCGTCGGCAAGCTGCCCGAAGAAACACAATGCGATCACGAAGTAGATGGAACGGGCAAATTCCTTTTGCCGGGCGTAATCGATTGTCACGCGCACAGTACGATGGTTTGCGGAACGAGACATATGCCCGACTTCTTCGCGTCGAGCGACGCGGAACTGACGCTGGACGGCGCGATTAACGCGGAAAAGATGGTGCGCTGCGGCATCACCACCATCCGCGACTGCGGCGGGCGGCGCTTTGAAACGCTGGCCGTGCGCGATTACATCAATAAAGGCAAGCTGATCGGCCCGAGAATGCTTTGCAGCGGCACGCCGCTCAAGGTGGTCGGCGGCCATGAGCCGGGCGCGGACTACACCGGACCTTGGGAGGCGCGCGCCCGCGTGCGCGAGTTCCTGATGCACGGCGTGGACTTCCTCAAGGTGATGGTCACGGGCGGCCTGGGCAAGGCGGGCGAGGACCCCGGCTGCGTGGAGCCAACGCAGGAGGAACTTGATGCGATTGTCTCCGAAGCGAAAAAGCATGGCAAAAAGGTGGCGTGCCACTGCCACAGCCGTCAGGGCATGGAAATGCTGGTGAAAGCGGGCGCGGATTCCGTGGAGCACAGCACGTATCTGGATGCAGAGGTGGATAAGCTGTTGATCGAAAACGGCGTGTACGTCGTGCCGACGTTCCTGCCGTATATGAATTACGCGCTGCTGGGCGAGCAGGAGCATCAGCTGATGGATACCGTGCTGGCCGCCCGCGCCATCGTGGATGAAAAGAAGCGCCGCTTCAAGGAAGCGTTTGATCTGGGCGTGAAGGTTGCGTTCGGCCGGGACAGCGGCGGCTTCATGATGGATCAGGGCGAATTTGTTCAGGAGATGCTCTACATGGAGGATGCGGGCATGACACCGGCGCAGATTATTCATGCGGCGACGGAGGAATCCGCCAAGCTTTGCGGCGTGTTCGGCGAGACGGGCAGCATCGACGAAGGCAAATCGGCGGACATGATCCTGCTTTCTGCTTCTCCGCTGGAAGATCTGCGGGCATTCAACACGGCGCTGCTGGGCGTTTACATGCGCGGCAGATATCTCGAAAAGCGTGAGGAGGCGGTTTAATGTCCAGTTTTTTGGCCTACACGGTCAACGGATTGGTGCTGGGAAGCACGTATGCGCTGACGGCCATAGGCTATTCGATGGTATATGGCATTTTGGAACTGGTCAACTTCACGCACAGCACGATCTACATGGTCGGCGCGTATCTGTTTTATATTCTGGTTTCCATCGCCAAGCTGCCGCTCTGGCTGGGCTTCCTGCTGAGCGTTGTGCTCACGGGTCTGATCGGCGTGAGCTATGAATGGCTGACCCTTCGCCCGCTTCGTGAGCGGAAGCAGCCGAAATTCGCGATGCTCATCTGCACCATCGGCACATCCATCGTGCTGCAAAACACGTTCTTCCTGCTGATGGGCAGCGAAACCAGACAGTTTCCCACCATTTTTGAAGGCAAAAGCATCGAGATTATGGGCTTCAACATCACCATGGCGCAGGTATTTATCATCATCTCCACCATCGTGCTTTTGATTGCGTTCACCCTGTTCATCAACAAAACGCGCATCGGCATGGCCATGCGTTCCTGCTCGCAGGACACGGAGGCAGCTGAGCTGATGGGCATCAACGTCAACCATGTCGTCTCCTTCACGTTCTTCCTTGGCTCCGCACTGGCGGCGGTCGCGGGCGTGATGGGCTGCATGTCCTATCGAAGCGTGGATGTTTCCGTCGGCGCGGCGATTGGCACAAAGACCTTTGCCTCCACGGTGTTGGGCGGTATCGGCGTCTTCTATGGCGGCGTGGTCGGCGGATTGATTATCGGCTTGACCGAAGTCTACACGGCGGCCTATATCGGGTCGAACTACCGCAACATTCCGGCTTTCATCATCCTGATTCTGGTGCTGTTCCTGCGGCCGACGGGATTGTTTGGCGCGAAGCAAGTGAAGAAGGTGTAAGTATGCAGAAAAACAATGTGAAAAAAGCTTTTCTCGTCGTGCTGCTGGTTGCTGCGCTCTACGCCATTCCAACCTTTGTGAAAAACGCGTATGTGCTCAGAGTGTGCGTCTATGTGACGATTTACTCCATTCTGGCGTGCAGCCTGAATCTGATTTCCGGCGTGGCGGGACAGGTTTCGATGGGCCATGCGGCGTTTTACGGCATCGGCGCGTATGCTTCCGCGCTGGTCACCATGCGGCTGGGCGTGCCGTGGCCGATTGGCGTGCTGGCGGCCGGGCTGCTGGCCGCGGCGATCGGCTTCCTGCTGGCCGTTCCCGCGCTTCGGCTTCAGGGCGGCTATCTGGTCATCTGCACCGTCGGCTTCAACGAGCTGGTTCGACTGGTGCTGCTCAACTGGGTTTCCCTCACCCGCGGTCCGATGGGCATTACAAACATTCCCCGTCCGGTGCTTTTCGGCGTGACGATCAAATCCGGCTCACAGTATCTGTATCTGTCCCTGACGATGTTCCTGATTGTGTATCTGCTGCTGAACCACATTCTCCGCTCCAAGTTTGGCCGCAATCTGCGCGCCATTAAGGAGGATGAAACGGCGGCGGAAGCGCTGGGCATCAACGTGCATAAGGAAAAAGTGCAGGCATTCAGCCTGGCGGCCGGATTGGCTGGCGTAGCGGGCTCGATGCTGGCACACTACATGGTTTACATTTCGCCGTCGCTGTTTGTCGGCGATTTCTCGACTACGATTTTGAGCATGGTCGTGCTGGGCGGCATGGGCAGCATGCCGGGCAGCGTGATTGCGGCGACGCTGCTGACCGTGATTCCTGAAATGCTTCGCGGACTGGACAAGTACCGCATGTTCATCTATGGCCTGCTGCTGATTTTGATGATGCTGGGCAAGACGGTTAACTGGGAAACGACGAAAATCGGTCGCCTGCTGATGCGGCGCAAACCGACGCAGGATCGCGACGCGGAAAAGGAGGGAGCGTAATATGGAGCTGCTGAAAGCGGATAGCCTCTGCAAATCCTTTGGCGGACTGGCCGCGGTGCAGAACGTCAGCTTCCGCGTGGATAAAGGGCAGATTGTCAGTATCATCGGGCCGAACGGCGCGGGCAAAACTACCGTGTTTAACCTGCTGACGGGCTTTTATCCCTGCGACAGCGGCGAGGTGCTGCTCTCCGGCGAGAACGTGACAAACCTGCCCGCTTATGTCTACATTCAGAAGAAAATTGCGCGCACGTTTCAGAACCTGCGCATTTTCCCGACAATGACGGCGCTGGAAAACGTGCTGGTCGGATGTCAGTCGATGATTACGTACAGCCACCTGGATGCGATTTTCAGAACTCCAAAGATGAAAAAGCAGGAGCAGGAGGCGCTTGAAAACGCCCGGCACATGCTCCAAATTCTCGGCATGGAACAATATGCCGATGAGAAGATCGGCAACCTACCATACGGTGTGCAGAAGAAGCTGGAAATTGCCAGAGCGCTGGTCAGCGAACCGCAGGTGCTGCTGCTGGATGAACCGGCGGCGGGCCTGAATCCGATGGAAACCGAGGAGCTGGCGCAGTTTATTCATTCCCTGCCGGGCATGGGATACAGCATTCTGCTGATTGAGCACGACATGAGTCTGGTGATGAGCATTTCCGATTATGTTTACGTCATGGACTATGGCAAGCTGATCTGCGAAGGCGTGCCCGCCGTGGTTCAAAACGATCCGCATGTCATCGAAGCTTATATCGGAAAGGGAGGCGCGCAATATGCTCTTGGAGGTTGAAAAGCTCAATACATTCTATGGAAATCTGCATGCGATCTGGGATATTTCCATCGAAGTCGGCGAGGGCGAAATTGTGGCGCTGATCGGTTCGAACGGCGCAGGAAAGAGCACGCTGCTTAAGACCCTCGCAGGCAGTGTGCCGATGCGCAGCGGCGAAATCCGCTATCAGGGCAAGACGCTTGCGCCGTCTCAAATGAAGGCCAATCATCTGGTACGGGAAGGCATTATTCTCTGCCCGGAGGGACGGCACATTTTCCCGCGCATGCCGGTTGAAGAAAACCTGCGCATCGGCGGCTATACGAGGCCCAAGGAGGAGCTGAAGCAATCCTATGAGCGCGTGTATGAGTTGTTCCCGCGGCTCAAGGACCGCAGGCAGCAGATTGCGGGCACGCTCTCCGGCGGCGAACAGCAGATGCTGGCGATTGGCCGCTCACTGATGGGCAATCCCAAGTTATTGATGCTGGATGAGCCGTCGCTGGGCTTGTCGCCGCTGCTGACGGAAAAGATTTTCGAATTGATTCAGCAGATTCGGGATCAGGGCACCACGGTGCTGCTGGTGGAGCAGAATGCTGTGGCAGCGCTGGCCATTGCGAATAAAGCGTATGTGCTCAAAGTGGGCCACATCCGCAACAGCGGAACGGGCAGAGAGCTTTTGCAGAGCGAGGAAATTGTGAAATCGTATCTCGGCGCTTAAATCAACGGATATGAGCAAAGGAATGAAAGACGATGAACAAAAAGGAACGCGTGACGGCGACATTTGCTGGCCTTGAGCCGGATCGAACGCCGACTGGCTTTTGGATGCACTTTCCCAAGGAATATTACTACGGGGATGCCGCCGTGAAGAAGCATTTGGAATATTTTGAAAAGACGCAGACGGATATCTGCAAGGTGATGACGGAATACATGTATCCCTGCGACCACCGGATCAAGGCGGCGGCGGACTGGCAGACGGTGCAGTCTTACAGCAGGGATGCGGATTTCATCCGCGGTCAGGCGGATATCATCAAGAGAATCGCAGATATCGGTGTGGACGGAAGCCTGGCGGCAACGATTCACGGTGTGGTCGCTTCCGCTTCGCATACGCTCCTGGGCTTTGCCAATTATGACGGCATCGGGCGTTATGCACAGCTATTCCATCTGCGTACCGACCCGGAGGCCGTTTCCTCCGCTTACCGACGCATTGCGGATACGCTCTGCGTTTTGGCGCAGGAAGCCGTTCATGCGGGTGCGGAGGGAATTTACTATGCGGCGCTTGGCGGGGAGAGCGACGGCTTCAACGACGAGGAGCATGCCCGGTATATTGCGCCGCTGGATCGGCAGGTGATTGAGGCCGCTTATGCCGCAGGCGCGAAATATGTGATTCTGCATATCTGCAAGCCCAAGGTCAGGCTGACGCGCTTTGTGGATTATCGCGCGGATGCGGTGAACTGGGGCGTTGAGGAGAGCGGCGTGCCGCTGAGCGAGGGCCGGAGGCTTTTCCCCGACAAGGTGCTGCTGGGCGGATTAAATCATCACGAGGGTTGCCTTTTCCAGGATGATTACGATATACTGGAAAAGGAAGTACACACATTGATCGATCAGGTCGGAAAAAAGAAGCTGATTGTCGGCAGCGACTGCACGCTGCCCGGCACGATGCCGTATGAACGGATTGCAAGCGTGGCGAGAGCCTGCGCAAGTTATTCCGGCTGAGGCAAAAAAGGAGCGATGGCGATGCAAAGGACGGATTACGTATATCAGGCCTACTGCGAAATTCTGCGCCGGGAATTGACGGCAGCCTCCGGCTGCACAGAGCCGATTGCGCTGGCATATTGCGCGGCGAAAGCAAGACAGACGCTGGGCACGATGCCGGAGCGGGTTCGGGTTCAGGTGAGCGGGAACATCATCAAAAATGTGAAAAGCGTCACCGTGCCTAACACGGGCGGCCTGCGCGGCATTCCCGCGGCGGTTGCAGCCGGAATTGTCGCAGGAGATGCAGAACGCGCGCTTGAGGTGATCCGCGATGTATCCGAGGAACAGCAGAAGGCCATTCGCCGGATGCTGGATACGTGTCCGATTGAGGTCGAGTTTCTGCCAAGCGACGATCTGCTGGATATGATTGTCGTGGTTCAGGGCGGCGGCCACGAGGCGATGACGCGGGTACGCCATACGCATACGAGCATCGCTCGAATTGAGAAGGACGGACAGGTGCTTGAAGACCACATGGAGGCGGCGCAGAGCGGCGGAACGCAGGACGAGAACCTGCTGACTATTCAGCAAATCTGCGAGTTTGCCGCCTGCGTGGAGCTTGATGACGTTCGGGAACCGTTGGAACGCCAGCTTCGATATAACATGGCGATTGCCAAGCGCGGCATTGAGGGATCCTATGGCGCTCAGGTTGGGCAGACGCTGCTCAGCGTCTATGGAAACGGCGTGCGAAATCGGGCGAAGGCCATGGCGGCGGCGGGATCGGATGCGCGTATGAGCGGCTGCGAGCTGCCGGTTGTCATCAATTCCGGCAGCGGTAATCAGGGACTGACGGTTTCTGTGCCTGTGGCCATTTATGCGGAGGAATATCACAGGACGCAGGAGGAGCTGTACCGTGCGTTGGTGGTTTCCAACCTGACGGCCATCCATCAAAAGACGACCATTGGCAAGCTATCGGCGTTCTGCGGCGCGGTTACGGCAGGCGCAGGCGCGGGTGCGGGCATTGCATGGCTGCTGACGCAGGATTTTTCTACAGTTGCGCACACAATTGTCAATGCGCTGGCCATCGTTTCCGGTATCATTTGCGATGGTGCGAAGGCCTCCTGCGCAGCGAAAATCGCTTCCGCGGTGGACGCAGGCATTATGGGCTTTGAAATGTATCGCTTGAACCGCCAGTTCTACGGCGGCGACGGCATTGTTGCAAAGGGCGTGGAAAATACGATTCGAAATGTGGGTCTGCTTGGGCACGACGGCATGCGCGCAACAGATGAAATGATTTTGAAAATTATGATTCATCACACCTGACGAAACGGGAATGCCTGGTTGGATAGAGAAGACATCAGGGATTGACCGATTGCTCTTGACAAAAATAAAAAACATCGATATCCTATTGATAACAGGAAAATGCTGGAAAAAACTTAAGTTTCGCAGCGGCGCTTCGAAGGATATAAACGGAGGGGAACGCTCGTTTGACAAGCAGAGGAAGACCGGAAGACGGAGGGGAGAAGGCCGAAGTGAAATACTTAAAGGATACGGTGTACGACCAGATCAAGACGAAGATTATCGAATGCGAATATCTGCCGGACAGCATTCTGACAGAAGCGCGGCTGATGGAGGATACAGGCGTCAGCCGCACGCCGATTCGGGAGGCCATCAATCGTCTGGCGCATGAAAACCTGGTGATGGTTATTCCCAAAAAGGGCATTCTGGTTAAAGGAATCACCATTCGGGATATCATTCAGGTGTTTGAAACGCGCGAAATTATTGAGCCGGAGCTGATGCGTGAATACGGTGATCGGCTGAACAAGACGATGGTCCGGGAATTTGTTCAAGCCTGTAAGACTGAAGAACAGATTGAACGGAAGATCGATCTGGATGAACGGTTTCACCGGATGCTCTACGATGTCTGCGGCAATCGGTATTTAAAAGAGCTGCTGCTGATGCTGGAGGGACACAACCATCGGAACCGCGTTTGGCGCAGCAATGAAGCGCGCGTCAACGACAGCCAGAAGGAGCATATCGCCATCGCGGAGGCTGTTTTGCAGGATGACTACGAGCAGGCGGCGCGGCTGCTCAAGGAGCATCTGGCCAACGCGAAGGAATATGCCATGAAAAAATATCTGTAAACAGATTTCAATGAAAATAGGGTTATAGAAAAAGCTCGCTCGGCTTTGCGTCGGGCGAGTTTTTGTTTCAACTTAAAAGCAAAAGAAAAACCCTCAACGGCGCGAAGCTCGTCAAGAGTTTTTGTGGTGCACCCAACAGGATTCGAACCTGTGGCCTTTTGATTCGTAGGCAATCGAATCATTCTGCATTTTATCCACAAAATGACGAGAAATTGTGCATAAACCGTTGAAAACTTTGAATAACTCTCATGGAGTATTCATTCTTGACAAACATATACCACATTTATACCACACACTCAGAAATTTTAGTGGACGAAATGGATCATGATTGTAGAAAACAAAACCTCTGAAAACGATCCTCAGAAGTTCTACACTCTAAAGTAAAGGCAAGCTACTCTAATGTGTAGTCAGAGACAGGAATCCAATAAAATCAGGATTTTTTGAGCCTTAATCTTCAATTTTCGAGTTTTACTCTAAAGTTTTGAACACGCAATGAGGGAAGAAGTGAATAGAGCATATCCGGCAAAAGAAAGATTGAGATTCACGCTCTCAACGATCAGTGAATCTCGACGTCACCAGAATCAAGCTGAATGACATTCTTGACAATGCTGTTGTCGAGCCAACTGTCAAGGAATTTTACAGCCTGATTTCTGGACTCAACTTCACGTTCTCTTGAAAGGTGCGTGTAGAGGTCGAGCGTGATCTTGATATCAGAATGTCCGAGAAAGTATTGCGCGGATTTTACGTCAACATGCGCATCATAGAGCGCGGTTGCGTATGTGTGACGGAGATCGTGTGCGGTGAAACTGAAAGATATTCGGTCAGCGGCTTCAAGCTGCTGATCTTTTTTTGTGTCTTCACAATCTGTCCGTCGTCCGCGCTGGTCGATTGGCTCTCCGTTTATCAGTCTTTCCATGACGCGGCAGAACTGCTCAATTCCGCGTTTTGAGGAGCTGTCCGAAAGCGGGTTTCCTCTGGCACTCAGGCAAACAAAGCCGACGCGATCCTGAACAGGAACCTTTGACAGAGCATCGCAGAGAATCCGCGGCATCGGCAGAATACGCAGTCCAGCGTCCGTCTTTGCTCTCTGTTCGATTACCGTCTTGTTCTTGTGTACAACCGCGACTTGCTGCACACGGAGGATCCGTCTATCCAGATCGACGGCGTTCCATTCAAGCGCCATCATCTCACCGCGTCGCAGCCCGCACAGCATCATGATTAAAACCCACAAGCCGGATCGAGCAACGGGATTATCCCAGTTTTCAAGGATGAGTTTGATTTCCCATGATTCAAGGGCGCGGTGTGTCCCCTCGGTGTAGGTTGGCATCTCAAGGTCTTCGGACGGATCGTCTGCAATAAGCTTGTTCTTCTTTGCCCGGTAAAAAACACGCTTGATAGCGTGCATGTATTTATCTACGGTGGAATAAGACATTCCGCGAACTTCACCGAGGGCATCTTGAAGGTGGTGTTCTCGAACATCGACGACACGCATAGTACCGAGTCGGTTCACAAGGCGGTTGTATGGAACGTCGTCGCTGGCGATGTATGCCTCATTGACTTTGTTTCGGTAGGTCGCTTTGAACTTCTCTACCCACTGAGCAACTGTGATATCATTGCTGAACTCAGAAGAAGCGCCGCTTTGCCGCATCTGGTATTTTATCCGCTTCTTCTCCGCCTCTGCGCGGTTTTTTCCGTAGAAGTATTTTCGGATATATGAACCGTCAGGCTTTCGACCGACAACGACAGATACCTGAATATAGCCGTCTGGTCGTTCTCCGCGCCTGCGCCGCTTTCTGACTTCACCCAAGAGAGAATCACCCCTTATAGACATCAAGCGCCCAATCAGCAGCGAATGAGTCAAATTCAGAATATAATATTTCTCGGAGATCATCTCCCGTATGTATCTCTTGAAGCTCTTTCATCCGATTCACGCAGTCAGACCGCCACTGAATCTGAGCGTTTGACAGCGTATAGTTTGAGTCGTCGATAGCCCCTTCATGTCTGTATTGTTCCAGAAGGTTACGAGCGCGATCCCATAGCCCGCGCTGCTGAGCACTCTCCATGACAAGAAAAGGATCACCCGTTCCGGGGAGAGCACCCATGATATTCGGGCTGCCGCAGTACGGACAAAGAGCGGGAAGATCGACTGTGAAGCAAGCTCCACAAGTGCAGCAAAGACAGTCTGACATGCGCAAAACCTTCTTTCAAAGCAAGAGCGTGACGCTCGCGTTACGCAAGCGTTATGCGAGCGTTACGGTAACGTTACTGTAACGTTACAGGTGCGTTACGTAACGCTTTTTTAGCGTTACATCGTTATGTTTAATAAGGAACTGTTGAAAACGTGTGGAAAACCTGTTGACAAAAAAATGTATGAAATCATGCGATATAAATTAAATTCTCCATGTTGAACAAGAAATTGTTATGTTTAATACCTATGTAACGCCTTTTTAGCGTTACGGTAACGTTACGGTAACGTTACGGAGCGTTACAGTAACGCTTTGTAACGCTCCTATACCTATACCTATATACTATCGTTCTTTCTACTTTCTATCTTTTTATATGTATAAGGAATTACGGTAAACTATTTATTATATATATAAGTGGCGCGTGCGCACGCGCGCGTATAATGTAGAAACTCCCATCAGAAGCTCAAAGAGGCGTTGAATCGGAGGGTTTCGCCTGCGTCTGCGGGGTGGAAGCTGCGGTTTGCTGGTCATTCCGCAGCCTCCGTGTTTCCATGATAGCCTGATTGACGACGACGACCTGCCCTTCGTGATCCAGAGCGTTGAACAGGTTGAGCAGATACCGCGCTTCGACGTTGGCGGCTTCAGCATCGACTCCGGCAAGCAGCGCGACAGGCTGGATGCCGAGCACGTTGCAGATTGGCATGACGAACCGTGCCGGAAAGTCATCGTCACGGGCAATCCATGTTTGAAGCGTGGATTGCGGTACGCCGATCTCTTTTGCGAGTGTCTGCTTTGTTACGCCCTGCCGACGGCAGAGTTCGTTCAACTGGCTTGCTATGGACATGGTTGTTCCCCCTGTTTCAAGTTCGATTTGAGGCTCTATGACCGCAAGACTGCGATGTCACGACCGAGCCCACGTTCAAAATATCGCTTAGACCGCCTGACAGCCCCTCAGAGCGGCTTTTTGTGCGTCCTTGATAGAATGACTTCCTGACGATTTGAACCCGTCAGAAGGGCGTTTAAGCGCAAATTATCAGAATCCGCGTCTTGCTTCAAGGACGCGTCCATAAATTTGGACAGGAAGATCGAGAATTTCTTTCGATGAATAGTATTTCGGCTCGTTTGTCCTTGATGGAAGCGTATGCCCTGATTGAAGGGTTGACGGAAGAACAGAAAGAGAAATTACTGGTATTTCTCGAAAAGCTCATCCGCGAACGCGACAACCCAAAGTGAATAAGACCGACCCCCGGTGCACGGCTTCCGTGCGCCGGATTTTTTATTCTCGCCGTGATTTTAGACCTTCGATGTATGATATGGTTTTTTCTTTTTCAAGAGGGGTAAGACCGACAAGCAGATCAACTAAACGAGGATCAAGGATAGAGGGATCGACGGATGCTACGGGCTCTTCGGAGGTATTGGCAATATATTCAATGGGTACATTGAAAAGTTTAGCCAAACTTATGAGATTTTTCATCGTTGGCTTGGTTTTTCCGCTTTCCCAGTTACTGACAGAAGGAGCAGCCACGCCAAGAGCAACAGCTACGTATTTTTGACTTAAATTCGATTTTTCGCGACATTGCTTTATTCGATTTGGAACACCAACCGGAGAAGAAAATACTTGAGCATCACTGGATAAAGGAGATACTGAACATCCTAAAAGGTAGTCAGTTGAAACATCAAGAGCGTCCGCAATCCTTATGAGAGTTTTAAAATCAGGTTCACGTTTTCCGTTTTCGTACATGGAAATCGTACTTTCAGTGACTCCGATTTTTTGAGCAAGTTCTTTCATTACGAGAGACTTTGCTTTTCGAGCTTCGCGAATTCTATTCACTGGTATCACCTCGTTACTTATTTTACGCTTCACTAAATGTGAAGCAAATGCAACTTAACAAAATGTCATAAAAATTACCGAAAAGAGCTTGACTAAATTTTATTTTTGCTGAGACTTTAACCATTCGATATACGATAAGGCTTTCTCGATGTCGTCCGGTGCAAGACCGGTCAATAGATCAGCGAGCCGAGGATCTAATGTAACACTTTTGGATGATGCAGAGGATTCATCAGCACAGAGAATATAGCCGACAGGCACACCAAAATACTCTGAAATCTTCAACAATCGTTCGTTGTCTATACGACGATTTCCATTCTCCCAGTTGCTTACTGTATTTTGAGATGCGTTCAGAATTTTTCCGAGATCGGTTTGAGTAAGCCCTCTGGATTCGCGCAGCTCTTTGAGCCGATTCATGTGATTGTACCTCCGATCAATATTTGCTTCGTACTTCGACCAGTCTTCCATAAATTCTGACAGGCAGATCATGTACTTCTTCTGCCGAATAGTAGTGAGGCTCATAAATTTCGTTGTTGAAAGCAACCAACATTATTCCATCAGGCAGAAGTTTGACTTTTTTAAGTGTGGCATCTTCTCCGTTCACTAATACAGCGGCGATTTGCCCTGATTCGATGGTTTCTTGACGTCGGATTATGGCAATATCGCCATCACTTATTTTTGGCTCCATGCTATCACCGCGTACTCGAAGGGCAACAAATTCCCCGGTTTTTGCAACGCTTTGAGGAATTTCTTCCCAATCCTCGATGTCTTCAATAGCGGCAACGGGTATTCCGGCGCGAATCGTCCCGATGACAGGAATGCGGAATCCAGAAAGTTGTTTTTTGGGTGTCTCTGGTGCAGAGGAAGTATCTTCTGTGCCTAGCAGATACCCGACGGAGACATTAAAAAGATTGGCAAGAGTCTTTGCGTATTCATAATCAATATTGGTCTTCCCATTTTCCCACTGACTAATGGATCCTTGGGAAAGATGGAGCATGTCGGCAATTTCACATTGCTTCAATCCGTTGATCCTTCGGAGTTCTTTTAGATGGTTCATGTTTTCACCTCACTAATATTTTATTACTTTATAAGCCGAACTACAAATACTTTTTATAAAATATTAGAAAAATTAAAGAAAACCATTGACCGATACTAATATAGGTGATATAATATTAGCAAATAATAGAAAGGAGCAGATAGCGTGACTAATATTATTAAAGTCAGACGAGTAATAAAAGGCATGAATCAACAAGAACTTGCAAATGCTGTCGGTGTTACTCAAGGGGCTGTAAGCCAGTGGGAAAACGGACTTTCTCAACCGAGCGGCAAAATCGTATCAAAACTTTCAGAAGTTCTTGACTGTAAACCGGAAGCGATTCTCGGTACTGGAAATACTCCTGAAGAACACGAAGATTCGATTTCAGATTCGTAATCTCGATAGTTAAATCTTAAACCCGCAGGAGGAAATCGGAAATGCCAGTGTTTACCAATATCGACCTGAAAAAGCGTCGGGAATTACAAAAAATGACCGCCGCAACGCTGGCGGAGATGATAGGGCGCGAACCGACGACGATTTACAACTACGAGTCAGGCAAGTGTGACCCTGACCCTGATACGGTGTATCAGATCGCCGAGGTGCTAGGCGACCTCAATATCTGGTACGACTGGATGCGCACGAAATACACCAGCTACGCCCGGCTTCATCCCGATGCGCCAGTCAATAACTTGCAGGGCACGCTCATGACGATGTTCGCCGAGCTGGGCGATGTGATGGACATGCAGCGGGACGCAATGCGGGACGCGGCGGACGGAAAGTTCGATGATCCAGAACTGGCCGCGAAAATTGCCAAAGAAGCGGTCGAAGCGCTGGGTGCCTGCCAGAGGTTCGTGAACGTGTTGAAGAGTTTGGGAGGATAAGCCAATGTCAACTCCGACATCAGATCAGGTCAAACGGTTCTACTCGACGGACGATTTGGCTGTGATTCTCGGATGCAGCCAGAGCTACGCAAACCAGCTCATGCACATGTTTGAGCAGCGCGGTCAGCTTCTCCGAGCGGGTCGCCTGCTGAGGGTTGAAATCAAGCATTTCGATGCTTGGGTGGAAGAACAGACGAAAAAGCCCGATGAGGGCAAGGAATAAATCAAAGGGGGATCGAGCTATGAGAATGTCCATCACGCGCATGGTCATTGACAACTTCAAGGGCATCCGTCACTTGGAAATCGACTTCGCAGAGCAGACGCAAATCTCCGGCATGAACGGATGCGGGAAAAGCTCTATCGTGGACGCTTTCTCGTGGGTGCTGTGGAACAAGGACGCGGCGGGCAACGCTCCGGGCAGCGACGCTTTCCGTGAGAAGCCGCTGGATGAGGACGGCAAGGAGATTCACAATCTCGACACCAGCGTTGAATTGATCTGCACATTAGACGGGAAGCCGTTCAACATCAAGCGTTTGCAGCGCGAAAATTGGGTCAAGAAGCGCGGCAGCGCACAACCGACCTATTCCGGCAACGTGTCGTTCTACTGGATCAACGACGTTGAGGTCAAGCAGGCTGAGTTCAAAGAGCGGATCGCTCTGATTGCGTCGGAAGAAATCTTCCGGCTGATTGGTTCCCTCAGCGCGTTTAACGCGCTGGAGTGGAAAAAGCGTCGCCAGCAGCTCATCAACCTTTCGGACACAGACGTTGACGGCGAACTGCTTGCCCGCGATGAATACAGACCGCTTGCCGACGAGGTTGCTCAGCGTGGTATCAGCATCGACGATCTCCGCAAGGTTCTAACCAGCCAGCGAAAGCTCAAGAATGACGAAATCAAGACGTTCCCGATTCGGATTGATGAAGCTCGAAAAGCCCTGCCGACCTTCGGTGCGCATGAACTGGATGATGCGCGGTATATCGTAGCTGATACGGAAAAGGACATCGAGAAGATCGACACGGCTATTTCTGACGCAATGGCTCAGGGATCGCAGGCCGGACTCAATTCTCAAATCCTTGCCCTCAAGACCGAGCTTGCTACGGCAAAAAACGAAGTAGCTTATGACCATCGAACGGCAATTCGCGAGATTGAAGGGAAAGTCGATAACGCCCAAAACCGCCTGCTCTCTGTTCGGCGCGACATGAACAGCACTGAGCGTGAAATCGGGCGCAAGCAGGAGGAACTTGTCAAGGCTGAGACGGCACGCGACGCACTCCGCAAGGAGTATTCGGCGGCGTATGAAGCCAAATTCGACGAATCGACTGTCAGTACGGTTTGCCCGACGTGCGGGCAAGTGATCCCGGAGGATCGTGTTCGTGAAGCACTCACGAACAAGCGCATTGCGTATGACACGGAGCGCCGAGGCAAGCTGATCGAGATCAAGCAAAAGGGTATTGCAGCAGCAACAACCGTCAAGGAAATCGCCGAAGAAATCGCCGTGCTCGGAAAGCACAAAGAGGGACTGAGCATCGAGGAAAACGACCTCACGAAGAAGATTGAGCAGTACAAGATAGAGATTGCCAGCAAGCCGCAGGAGCCTGACTACTCCGTGAACCCGCATATCGCCGAGCTGGAAGCCCAAATCGAGCAGCTTGCCGCCGATGTGAAAGCCTCGCCCGAAACGAAGGTCGCCGACCTCAAGAAACGCAAGGCAGAGCTTCAGCAGATTCTCGAACGAAACCGCGCTATTCTTGCCCGGAAGGATGCAGCCGTTGAAACGGAACAGAGGATCAAGGCGCTTGAGAAGGCTCAGAGCGAAACCGCAGACCAGCTCGGAGAGCTGGAAACGAAGATCATACTGCTTGAGAAGTTTGTCATGGATCGGTGCGTGGCACTTGAGGAAAGCATCAACGAAAAGTTCCCGACGGTCAGGTGGAAATTGTTCGATATCCAGATCAACGGCGGAATCACCGATACCTGCATCTGCATGATTCCGTGCAGCAGCGGTCTTGTCAGCTATGACAGCGCCAATACCGCAGCGAAGATCAACGCCGACATCGAGATCGTCAACGTGCTTTCTGAACACTACGGCGTAAATATCCCGCTTTTCGTGGACAACAGTGAGCGCGTCAATCGGATTGCGCACACGGATTCTCAGCTCATCACGCTTGCCGTTTCCGGCAGCGATATGAAAATCGAACACAACAAGGAGGACATGTGATGTCAACCACTGAAAACGCGATCAAGAAACCTGAAACTCAGCTCACGAAGAAGGAAGAAGCCAAGCCCAGCCAAAGCGAACGCTTTACCAACATGGTCATGCAGCAGTACGCGCAGACTGGCATTTACAATCCAACTGAGCGAGAGAAGCAGCTCATCCGAAACTATTTTATCTGCATCGACCAGATGCTGGGCAAAGCCGAAGCGGATCGCGTCCGCAAGAATAGCGCCAATCGAGATCATAGCTATGACAATGAGTTGCCCTACACGTGGAAAACTCTCGACCTCCCGATGCTTGCACAGGATTTGGCGCACTACGCCCGTGTTGGTCTTGACATGCTGGAAGACAATACGCTCTTCCCCATTCCGTACAAGAACAACAAAGGCAATATGTATTCTGTAACTCTGATGGAAGGGTATAACGGAATCCGATATCAGGCAGAGAAATACGCCCTTGACCCGTTCAAGGCGGTTACAGTTGAGGTCATATTTGAAAACGACGTTTTCAAAATGGTCAAAAAGGACAGCCGAAACAAAATTGAGAGCTATGTGTTCGACATTCCGCAGCCTTTCAATCGCGGTAAACCGGTTGGCGTTTTCGGCTACATTGAATACGATGATTCGACAAAAAACAAGCTGGTCGTATTCTCGGAAGCTGATGTCATGAAGAGAAAGCCTAAGTACGCATCCCCGGAGTTCTGGGGTGGAGAAAAGACCGTTTACGAAAAAGGGCGCCCCGTGAAGACAACTCTTGAAGGCTGGCTCCCTGAGATGTTCGAGAAAACCATGAAACGCGAGATTTACGGCTCAAAGCGTATTCCACGAGACCCAGACAAGATTGATGCAAGCTATCAGTACATTCGGCAACGCGAACAGGAGTTCGCAGATATGGCAGTAGAAACCGAAGTTGCAGAAAATGGGAATCGAACTACCATCATCCTGCCCGAAACCCCGCCCGAAATCACGACAGATGTTGCTTCCGATACTGAAAAAACCGAGCCTGCCGCCGATGCTGTCGTGACCGTGGACGACGCGGACGGCGAGTTCAGCAGCACCCCGGATTTCTGATGCGGCTGCATGTAATCGGCACAGGATCGAGCGGAAACTGCTATCTCATTGAGGCAGGCGGCTCGATCCTGATGCTGGATGCTGGCGTGAAGATGAAGGATATCAAAAGAGCGATACCAAGACCGAGCAGGGTTGCCGGATGTTTGGTTACGCATGAGCACATGGATCATGCGAAGTCGGTCTATGGGGTCGCTGAGTTGGGTATCCCGGTTGTAATGAGTCAGGGAACGTTTGAAGCGATAAAGCGCGAATCATCGCCCATCCCAATTCACTTCAAACTGGCCTGTGACCGCCTCGCCATTGTCCTTGGGGATTTTACCATTGTGCCGTTCAAAACGCAGCACGACGCAGAAGAACCGCTTGGATTCGTCGTCAGGCATAACCCGACGATGGAAACCCTTCTGTATGCGACAGATACATACTATCTGGCATACACGTTTCCCGGAATCCATTACTGGCTGATTGAGTGCAACTATGTTGACGAAATCCTTGACCAGAAGACGGAAAGTGGGGAAGTGTCCGTATCCTTGCGAAAACGCCTGCGCAGAAGCCACATGTCCCTGAATCGTCTACTCGACGCACTGAGAGCAAACGACCTGAGCAAGACGCGCTCCATTGTCCTGATTCATCTGTCAGACCAGCGAAGCGATGAAGAGACGATGGTGAAGCGCGTGAAGGAAGTTTCCGGCATTGAAAACGTGGTAGCTGCTGAGGCGGGAATGGACATTCCGCTTGAGATAAATCCATTTTGACAAGGGGGAAAAATTGTGAGTCAGTACACGCAAATCAACAAGCTTGATGACCTGATGGACGGTCAGATTACTGAACGCTTCAACGTCGAGCTGCGTAGGGTCATGGAAAATTGCTGCGATCCGAACACCGAACCGACTGCCAAGCGGCAGATCAATATTCAGTTCGAGATCGTGCCGACGGAGGATCGTACATCCGCGCAGTTTAAGGCGAAGGTTACGAGCAAGATTGCGGGCTATGTCCCGGTTGCCAAATCCATGTTGATCGAAACCGATGATGACGGTACGGTTATCGCCACTGAAAAGACGGGGCAGGTGCCCGGTCAGGTAGACATGGATGGGAAAACGCATATCCCGAAGATGGTTGTTTTTGAAAAATAAAGGGAGGACGAATCAATGAATTACGAAAAGAGCATTGCGCCGAACGCGACTCCTGAAACGGCTCGTGCCGTGGAGGAATACCTCATCAAGGTCGGTCAGGAACTCTCTGACAAGAAGTACGAGCCGTATGTTCTCGAAATCAACGGCGGCCATTATGTGTTCTGCAATGGCGAATCTAAGCTCATTCGCCGCTTCAATGAGGAAGATGACCCCACTCCTGAAGCTGTGGCGTTCTTCACGTTGCAGGGACTCATTGACTACATCAAGACGGATGTTGACGGCATCTTCGGTGACGAGGCAGAACGGTACATTGTCCGCGTGAAGAACGAGACGATGGTTGAGATTCTATCCAAGCCGCTTGGATATCACCAGAAGAGAAGGATCATCGCCTACTGCAAGGCCCCTGTCCCGGAAATCAAGTTTGAGCGGCATCTGGAAACCGAAGAGTTTCAGACGATGCTTCAAACCTGCTTCGAGGAGTCCGAAAACAGGAATACCGTCCTTACGCTGGCAGGCAGCGTCCGTCGCGAACAGAGTATGAGAAAGAGCGACGACGGCATGAAGCAAACGGTCACAATCAAGGATGGAATCTCCACGCTCAAGGATATTACATTCAAGAACCCGGTTATCCTCACTCCGATGAGGACGTTCCACGAGGTCGAACAACCCGCCTCTCCGTTCGTTCTGCGGTTTGACGAAGAAGGAAAGCCTGCGCTGTTCAATGGCGACGGCGGCGCATGGAAACTGGTTGCCGTAACCAACGTGGTCACATGGCTCCGCGCTCAGCTCGACGGATGCAACGTCGAGGTAATCGGTTAATTACAACGCGGAGGGTCGGTAGGTCTGACCCTCCGTTATTTTTGGAGGATGCACGATGGCGGCATGGATTGAACTACATGTAAACCTTCCGACACACAAGAAAACGCGGAGATTGGCTCGTTTGCTTGGCTTGTCTGTGCCGCAGGATATCCCGCAGGTTGTCGGCTATCTGTGCGTCTTCTGGTCATGGTCTATCGAAAATGCGTCAGACGGCGCATTGAGCGGATTTGACGCTCAGGATGTTGCAGATGCGGCGGGATGGATGGGCGATCCAGATGTATTCCTCAACGCGATGATTGAAAGCGGATTTCTTGATGATGAGGACGATGGTCTGTTCATTCATGACTGGCTGGATTATGCCGGACGGTACTTGGAGTATAAGGAACGCGTGGACGCTCAGAAACAAAAGAACAGGGAACGTCAAAAGAGATTCCGAGAACGAAAAATCGCCGCTGAGTCCGATGAACCCAAAGAAGAACCTGTACTTAAAGAAAAACTGGAAAACCCTGTTCCTGATGCAATTTCGGCTCAACTGTACGATCCTCAGTGGGCGAAGGTAGCCGAAGAATACGAACGGAACATCGGAATGTTGCCGATGGGAACCTCGCTCGACCTGCTGCAATCGTATGTCGATGACTTGGGCGCGGAGGTTGTTTGCAAGGCAATCGAGATCGTGAATAAAGCGAGTCCGAACAACCCACATACATATCTCCGCTCAATCCTGAAAAAGTGGGTAGAAAACGACATAAACACGCTGGATAAGGTAGAGGCGTATACAAAAGACCTTGAGCGCCGAATACAGCAGCAGAGAGGGACACGGAAGGTCAATTCTGAGAACGGACCACCGGCGATAGAGGGCGGGTTCTATTGACCAAAACGAATGATGAGGGTGACCAACCATGACGAACGACGAGTTTTTGCAAAGGCAGATTACGGATTCCGCGAAAGACCATTTCACGAACCGAGAAGCCGAAAAAGTGGTTATCGGCTGTTTCCTCAGCAATTTTAATTATTGTCAAACCGAGTTTGAGAGCTTGCGCCCGGATGACCTGACAATCCCGGTATACAGGCTTATTGCCAAAGCAATACGCGGTGTACTGAAAGACGGTATGAATGTCGATCTGGTGACGGTCAGCGACCAGTTGCCGAAGCTCAGCAAGGACGAAAAAGAAATCTCCTACGCTTTGAATACGGCGATTGATTGCGTGTCGGCGACTCCGACCGCTGCGGTTTGCCAGAACTACATGCAGATCATCAAACACCTGTCTGCAAGGCGGCGGGCAATCCAGCTTACGACGGAGTTACAGAAGCAGCTCCAAGATCCCACGCAAGATATCAACGAGATCATGGACAAGCTCAGGCTGAACACGGGTAACCTGATTGTCAGTAGGCACGAGTGGGTGTCGATGGAAGAAGTCGTCACCAACACATATGGCTACATCGAAAAGCGGACGACCGGGGAAATCAAGAGCATCACCACGGGAATCAAGAATATCGACTCTCTTATAGGCGGGTTCTTCGCGGGCGAGCTGACCGTTATTGGTGCGCGTCCGGCAGTCGGCAAGTCTGTGTTCGGAATGAATATTGCGATGGCGGCTGCAAAGGACGGTTTCAGAGTCGGAGTGTGTTCTCGTGAAATGAGTGATATCCAATACGGGCAGAGAGTCCTCTCATACGTCACGCGAGTGGACGGCTCGAAGATCAGACGGGCGAAACTCGATGATGAAGACTGGATCCAGCTCTCGGCAGGGCTTGGAGAAGCGGCGAACATGCCGATTGATTTCTTGTTTTCGGTTCGGACGATTGAGGATTTGCGTGCTGAGGTTCAAAAGAAGACGGCGAGCGGTCAGCTCGATATGCTGATCGTAGACTATTTGCAGCTCATGACCTCATCTCAAAAATTTGAGGCAGACCGCCTCAGAGTCGGCCATATCAGTGAATCGCTCAAGAGTATTGCGATGGACTTCAAAATCCCGGTAATCGCCCTCGCGCAGGTCAAACGGTATGCTGGCGGTGCAAGAGCCAAAATGCCGACGCTGGAAGACCTGAAAGACTCTGGAAGCATTGAGCAGGACGCAGACGGCGTGATCTTCCTGCATAATCCGTATGATGCGGATGATGAATATGTCGATCCACGCGACAAAGACGACTTTGAGATGTACAAGAAGTCGGGATTCACCTATCTGTGCATCGGAGTCGCGAAACAGCGTCAGGGGCCAACGGGAAAGGTGTGTCTGCTGTTCGATAAGAGTACGATGCACTATCACGCGATTGATAGAGGTAGCGAGGTTTAACGGAGATGGAAGAAAAGAAAAAGACCGCCTATTTCGTTGTTCCGGGCGATCCAGTGGGCAAGGGGAGGCCGAAGTTTTCGACGCGGGGCGGCTTTGTTCGGGCAATTACGCCGGAGAAGACAGCGAATTTCGAGAACCTTGTCCGCATGGAATATGAGAGTCAGTGCAAGGGAATCTTCTTTGACTCAAGCCAAGCGCTCAGATTGGTGGTTGATGTATTCAGGATGCCCAACAAGAGCGCAAAAAAGAGAAGCATCCCCGCGATGCTTTCCGGGGATATCAGACCCGGAAAGAAGCCGGATATGGACAACATCATCAAGGCGATTCAGGATGCGTTGAACAGGGTTGCATTTGATGACGACAACCAGATTGTCGAAGTGGCAATCAGAAAATTCTACGACAGCAATCCCCCCCGCTCAGAGGTCAGAATCGAAAGCATTGCCCAAAACGGATAGAAAAGTAATCGTACTCTCAGATAAAGGGAAGGAACAATATGCCAAAGCTCAATGATGAACAGCGGAAATTGGTAGAAGATCACCTGTACATGGTTCGATACATCGTGTTCAAAAGGCTGTTCTTCGAGTTTAAGCAGCAGGATGTCGAAGACTATATCCAGATAGGATCAATCGGACTCTGCAATGCTGCTCTGACGTTCAGAAACGACTTGGGGCTTAGCTTCAAGACGTATGCTTTCCGCTGCATCAGAAATGAAATTGGCATGGAACGACGACGGCTTGTTACAAAGAAACGAGCCTTAAACGTGGTCAGCTTTGACCAAAGCACGGGCAGCAACGAAGACGATCCGGCGCCGTGTGATTTTATTACGGATCAAGAAGATGTTGAAACCGAAACAAGATTCGAGCATCTAAATCGCATGGTAAAGGAAACTCATGGGCGCGAGGGCAGGATTATTCGACGGTATATTGCTGGATATACGCAAGATGAGATCGGAAGGTCTGAGGGAGTTTCACAATCGTATTCAAGCCGCCTTATAAGGCGATTTCGGCGGCGGGTCGAACAGGAACACATGAGCATTGCGTGATGCGCAAGAAAGGATTTTCGATATGACACTTCAAGAGGCTATTTTCGTATATCCGTTCATTATCGCCATTTTGGGGCTGATTGGCGTTGGGGTGCATGAGTACGACCGAATGAAAGCGGAAGAAGGGCAGGCTAGTAAGCAGAGCAAGCCGCCCAAATTGGAACTGGGAGGACTCAGCGGAAAAGAAATGGATGATGCGTTGCGTCAGGCACTCAAAGCAGACGGAGAGCGGGATAAGCGGATCAACGGCGAAGGACAGAAAAAGCGGAAATATCGCCGCCCGTGCCACTACGATTTCAGTTGAGGCAGGTACATCTCATGAACAGAAACGAAGAAAAAGTGAATCCTGAAAATACAAAGTATGTTCTCAGACTTACGCCCGAACAGGCACGAGTAACAAGGGATGCGCTGGAACTATACGCGAGGCTCAAGATCGGTCAGTTTGAGCAAATCACGGAGTTGACGCTGGATGTACGCAACGCAAATGATTATTGTACCCGCAGAGAATTTGCCAACAGTCTTCTGAAAGAGGTTGCATGTATCATTTTCGGACAAGATCAGTACGGTCAACCGGGCTGTAAAAGAGACAGGTTTCACTATATTGCGTGGAACATCTACACGACGATCCGTTACTACATGGCATGGAACGAGAATCCGGCAGGTGGTATGGGGGTGAGTTTTGATAAGCCGTATTCATACGGCGGTGAGCCTGTGCCGGAGTGTGAAATCATCAACACAGAAGGCAACAAGAAGGACGGTTGCGAAGGCTGCAAGCATGAGGATAGCTTGCCGCCCTCTGCATGTATGTACTGCATTAGATGTTATGCTCATGAGCCGGATAGATATGAAAAGGGGGAACAATTCAATGTCGATGAATGAACTTAAAAAGTCGGTCGAAGAACTGGCTTCTGAGGAATATAAGAGGGCTTCTGATGAACATGGTGTTCTTCACGCCTCTATTGCTGAGGCATACGCCGTGATGCTCGAAGAACTTGAGGAAACTCAAGAAGAGGTGATTGCGGCTGAAAGATGGCTCAAAAATACATTTTGGCTGGGTGTTAGAGAGAATGATCCTGATTTCGCGGCTGTTGCGGCGCAGAACATCAAAGAACACGCCCTGCTGACTGCCTGCGAAGCAATCCAGCTTGCAGCGATGGCAGAGAAGTCGATCAATACAGGCAGATTTCAGATGGATATTCCAGATGAGCGGGTTGTTTCCGCCTGCTTTGAAGAGCTTCGTTCAAAGGGATGGTTCGAGAAGATGAAAAACGAGATGACGAGGAATATCGAGGTAAAACATGAGTGAGCAAATGCGGAAACTCAGTTCTTCCGAGTTAATTAAAGCGTTGAGAACTTGCGCGGGAATGGATTGTGCAGGATGTCCATTACTTAAAAAAATGTTTGATGGTGCGGATTGCGCCAACGTCCTAATGCTGCAAACTGCTGATATTCTGGAAAAAGCAATGAAGGGTGTCGTGCCTATGGATTTCCACGAGCGTTGCTTACGGCTTGAAATCGAGAAGCGGGTACAGCTTGAAGAAAAGCAGCAATGGATCAGCATCAAGGATAGGCTGCCGAAAGCCGGGAAAATCCTTGTTACTGATGGAGAAACAGTAACAATTTCAAACGGCGCGTGGCTTTACCGCACATTGGACGGGAAAATAAGAGTACCAGCAAACTACGGAGCGGGTCTTACCGTTACCCACTGGATGCCACGGCCCGTGCCGCCGAAGGAGGAAAAGCAATGAGCGAATATTATTCGGATGAAGAGTTCCCGTGTTTCTGTGCCCCTGAAACGTATGAAGCGTTCCAACAATTTGTTGAAAAATGGAGGCGCAGCACTTTTGAAGAACTGCAATTTCAGGTTGAAAACCTCCAAAATGAGAACAATCGGCTCAAAGCTCAGATTAAGGAATTAAGCCTTATCAAAAAGAATTGGGACGAAAAGATTAAAGAAATTCGACATACTCGGCTCAAAGAACTTTTGAAAGATGTTCAGGAATGCGCATACCTTGTTGATTGCAAGTACGAATATGCGCACGTTAAATGTGACAAGTGCGATGATGAGAGGAAAATCCATTTTAAATCGCCGTCCGGGAAAGAACTTACAGAACCTTGTTCTTGCTCTTGCAAAGTGTTATGTTTTTTTCTGCGCGAAATCCCGATTTATGAAATTGAAACTTGCATTCGTTATGGGGAAGAACAAATATCCACTATCTATATTTACCAAAAAGGAGAAGACGAATACTATACGGAATATTTCCGAGACGAACTTGACAATGAAAAGATTTCCAAGAGTTATCCTTGGAGACCATGCTTTTTGAGCAAAGAACGGGCTGAGGATTATGCCAGATTCAAAAATATGCAGAACGAGGTGTTGGGGTATGTCTGAAATTCCGAAATGCCCGTATTGCGGGGACAGGATGGAACTGCAAGTCGTAACGTCTGAGGGTGGGAGTGGTTACACCGCATGGTATCAATGCGTTGTATGCGATAGCACATCACCGTTTATCGAACTCCCAGAAAGCAGTACGTGCGTCCAGATTGAAAAGAAAGCCATCGCCGCTGCTCTCTATCGAGCCGTTTCGGGAAATGATACATTAGATGTGTCCAAGAAAACCGAAAGCGAGAAATGTACAGCATTTACCTTGCTTCCATCTGGAATTATTCTCAACATCACCAGAATTGACGGCATCATTCGATCTGAAGCAAAGGATAGCCCCTACGCTGTGTTCGTTGGCGGTTCTGATGAAGCATTTAGAATTGATTGCGACGATTACAAAGCCCTTCTTCCCGAACTTCACTTATCGCCGAAAGAGGGGTAACGAGATGCGCGTAGCATTACACGACAGCGATCATACGGGCTTCCCGAACCTCGCGCTGATGAAGATATCCGCATATCACAAAAATAATGGTGATATCGTGGAATGGTGGAATCCGATGTTGACGTTTGACCGCGTATACAGCAGCAAGATTTTCACGTTCACGCCGGAAAACCCGTACTTGCCGCCGGACACGATCAGGGGCGGGACGGGGTACGGAAGGATGGACGAACTGCCGGAGAAAATCGACGCGATGTCCCCGGACTACTCCATCTATCCGGGATGCAGACACGCCATCGGCTTTTTGACGCGAGGCTGTATTCGGAACTGTCCGTGGTGCATCGTGCCGAAAAAAGAAGGACAGATTCGCCCCTATCGGACATGGCGGGAGATCAAGCGCCCGGACAGCCGGGATATTGTCTTCATGGATAACAATGTTCTGGCCTGCGCGCATGGGATAGAGCAGATTACGGACATGGGCGGTCAGGATGTGCGGGTGGATTTTAATCAGGGGCTTGACGCACGGCTCATCACGCCGGAGATTGCCCGGTTATTGGCGCGGCTCAAATGGATTCGGTTTATCCGCATGAGCTGCGACACCGATGCTGTACTCGATACCGTTAAGACTGCGATCCGATATCTGGGCGAATCAGGGGTAAAGCCTTACCGGGTTTTTGTTTATCTGCTTGTGCAGGATGTGGATTCGGCGGAGCGGCGAGCACTTGCGTTGCGGGAAATCGGCGCGGAGGTTTTTGCACAGCCCTATCGCGACTTTACAACAAACGCCGAACCGCCGGAAGAACTTAGGCGTTTCGCGCGCTGGGTAAACCGTAAAGCGATTTTCAAATCGACAAAATGCTTTTCCGAGTATCGGATGGAGTATTGGAGGGAATGACCGATGAAATGTAAATGGTATTTCGAGCTTGATTATGCCTGCGCCAATAGCAAGTGTCCGTATGGCGGTGACACATGCCCGACGAGCGAGCACCCGGAGGTGTGCAAGTATGCGGAGGAAAAGCCGAAGCCGGAGCTGAACGCCGAGGAACTGGTGACCGCGCTGAGGCTTTGCGCGGGGGCGACGTGCGAGGGTTGCCCTTGCGAGGAATTAGTCGGCTGCAACGGCTATGTAAAGCGGAAAGCCGCCGACATGCTAGAAAAGCTGGCGGCGGAGAAGAGAGATGAGCACAAAATAAAAACGCCCTACGCCAGAATCTATGTGAGCGGAACGCCTGAAAAACCATACTACGGCATTACATATTTTGACCCGACAGACGGAGAAATGCACAGTGGGTTCGGCTCGTATTCGCTTGATTTTGCGTTTAAGTGGCTTGCAGAAGAGTTTGAAATCGCAAAGCCCGAGCCGCCGAAAGAGGACGATTTTAATGGGAATCAAGACGAAAATTGATTGGTGTGACAGCTCGTGGAACCCCGTGACTGGCTGTCTGCACGGCTGTCAATACTGCTACGCGCGGAGCATTGCGGAGCGTTTTGGGTCGAGAGAAATATATGACCCAGAATGCCAATGCCAACGGCACCTGATTGAGCGTGGGATGCTGACAGGAGCGGGAAAACCGTTAGAACTTGATTATCCGTGGGAACAGAAGAACAAGGACGGAAGTATAACTAACGCTGCGTATCCGTTTGGATTTTCCCCAACCTTCCATCGCTACAAGCTGGACGAGCCGCAGCGCTGGAAAAAGCCAAAAACCATTTTCGTGTGTTCGATGGCAGATTTGTTTGGCGAGTGGGTGCCGACGGAGTGGATCAGCGCGGTAATTGAGGCTTGCAAAGCTGCGCCACAACATCGCTACCTGTTCCTGACCAAGAATCCAAAACGATATATCAAACTGATTCAATCGGGCATATTGCCGCTGAACAATGACCGATTCTGGTACGGGACGACTTGTGAAAACCCGATGCAGGAATATTTCTTCTGCGGAAAAGCAAAGACGTTTGTTTCCATCGAACCGATTTTTGCACCGTTTACCGGGCTGAATTATTTCGACACACCGCCAGAACAGCGGGTGGATTGGATTATTGTCGGAGCGGAAACGGGCAATCGGAAAGACAAGGTTATTCCAGAAAAGAGCTGGATTGATGAGCTGGCCTACTGTTCTGCGCAGCAAAACACTCCGATTTTTATGAAATCGAGCCTGCGAGAAATTATGGGGGACGATTTTATTCAGCAGTTCCCGTGGGATAAGTAGAAGTGCGAGAAAAAATATCAACAAGAAGGAGCATCCGTGGCGACAAGAATTGTTCGGAAAAATCGGATAGAAAAACAAAAATGAGTAAGATTGATTGGCGAAAAGACTGCCAAAGTGGCTTGAATCGGACTAACAGGAGATGAATAATATGGGAAAATCTGCGAAGAAAGCCCCCCCTTCGGAGGAAAAAGTGCTTCCGATTCTCCGTTGTAATCGCGAAGAACTCAACTGTATTTTCGGTCTGTTTGCCGCTGTCACTGAATTTACCAAGTGCGAAGAAGTGCTGCAAAGACGTGTCAAAGCCATCCCGAATGGCTGGCGTGATCTTCGGCTTCTCAGCGGGCAGACATATAAGTTGGTTGAGAAGATTCTCAGAACTGTTCCGGTGGAAAAGCTGCAAGGTGTTATGCGCATGTTGCCAAACATGCAATACAAGACATGTTTCGGTAAAAATGCCGCCGTCGAAGAAGATGAAACCATCATTAAAATGAGCGAAATGGACGCCATTGTTGCCGCAGCCCACGAGAAGTGTGTGCTGTGTGATAAAGATTGCAATAAATGTGCACTCGGAAAGTCTTTCGATCATGTCCTTGCAGATGATCGTGACGGCGGTAGCTGGGCGATGATAAACATCATGGCAGACAGAAAGGAGAAAGAATAGTGCCGACCAAGATAACCGCTTATAAGTGCTGCTTCTGCTCTCGATGTTTTGAAAAAAAGAGCGCGGCATCGAATCATGAACGCCAATGCAACGGAAATCCGTGCCGTCATAACTGCAAAACCTGTATCTATGGTGTATACGCCATGAATCAGCCCGTAGAAAGCCTTGAGAAGAACATCCCACCTGTTCTTCAAAAAATACTTGAGAGCGATACAGAGGCAATCAAACTGTATGAAGAAATATCAGACTATTGTGGCCCATTCTGCGAATATCATAAGCGTCCGATCTACGAAAAGCCGTATTTTATCGACTGCGATACCGAGATGACGCACATTCGAGATGATGAGCCGATAGACGGAACATGCCATCACTATAAATACAAGGGATATGCTGGATATAAAAGGAGCGAGGAAAAGCCATGAAAAGGGTGATTCTTGTTGCAGCACTCAGCATTTTGCTTTTGATGCTGACTGGGTGCAAAGATACATCAATCAGCTTGACGGCAGGGTTTATCACCGACTGGGAAAGCCCGGACGGTGTTCACTATTGGGTATCACCCAATCAAGGGTTCATCGCCCCTCGATATGACAAAAACGGACAGCTTGTGACAGACTAAGGAGGAACGTATGGACGAACAAAAAACAATCCGTTTGAGGATTCAGAAGGAAGAAGATCGGCAGATTGTCGCTGGAATCCTCGTGAAAAATGGGTATGGATGCAAAGGCGCGAAAGACTACAAGATTACTCGCGATGGCGCCAAGTCGAAGGTTCTTGAACCTTGTATCCTCATTCAGGGAGCAGAAGAAGCCGAATGGTAAGCAGAAGGGAAGAAGAAAAATGAGCGAAAGTATGCAAGGTATTTCGATTGAGCTGATCGGGTATCCGTCTGAAAAAGATTGGGAGGAAGTAAAGCGCAGAGCACTGATTACCTGCTGGAAGGACGCGAAAACCCCTCCGGGGTCTGATTGGAAAAGCAGGATTCTCAACGCTCGCCATTCCCCCATCCGTCACCTTATGTATTCGTTCAAAATTACTGGTATTCCGAGCAACATTTCAACCCACTTTGCGCGGCATAAACATGCAGAGCCGTATGTGGGATCACTCAGAAATGACAGGCAGAGCTTCATGAACGGAGACTCTGCGCCTCGGAATACGCCAGTGAACATGATCCTTGACGTGAACGGTGAAGAAATTATGGTCATGGCCAATAAGCGTCTTTGTATGCAGGCATCCGAAACGACAAGAAAGTGCATGGAGGTCATGTGTGCGCTGGTGGTTGGCGTTACTCCTGAATATGCCGGAAAACTAGTTCCTCTCTGCGAATACTGTAATGGAGTGTGCCACGAAATGAATCCTTGCGGGAGGTATCCGTATGCGTAAGACGAGAAGCTATCCTCAACACAATGCAGAAGGATATCGAGATCCGACAGCGTATGAAGCGATGAAACCCGTGCAAACAGAACAAAGTGCAGAAGAAGAACGTCTTAAACGAATGATTAAGACCGTGAAATCTGTTATAGACTTTGCAGGATTTGACCTGATTGAACGGATTCAGGTTCAGGACAAGAAATCCGGCAAGGTTTACAAATAAGCTGCATGGAGGAATGAAGGATGAACTTGTGTGTTCATATCGGAAATTTGACTCGTGATCCAGACATAAGGGTGATGCAGTCAGGCAAGAAAAAAACGACGTTTTCTGTTGCCGTAAATCGCGAGTACAAGAGTCAGAACGGCGGGTACGATGCAGATTATATTCAATTTACGGCATACGAAAAGACTGCGGAATTATGCGAAAGATACCTTGCAAAGGGGAGAACGGTAGCGGTTCAAAGCCACGTCAGAACTGGCAGCTATGAGAAGGACGGGAAGCGAGTATACACGACGGAGTTCATCGTTGACAAAATCAAATTCCTGTCCAGCAAAAACGACAGAGCATCCGGCACGGGTCAGGCGGTTCCAAACCCAGACGGAGAATCGCAGGGCGACGGGTACGGCGAATTTACACCGATAAATGATGACGATTTGCCATTTTAAGCGGAGGTGATATCCAATGACTCCCGAAAGTGTAGATAAAATGCTTAGCGAATATAAAACGTGCATGGGACGCTGCAATCACCTTACGCTCCAAATCGAGGCTTACTCTAAAGAAATCGAAAGGTTCAAGAAATTATCCGCCGAAAATCTTGCGTATTCGAGCGGAAATACCGAAGAAGGAATGCCGCATGGAACGAGCGTAGGCAATCCGACGGAACGGATGGGAATCATGCTTGCTAGCGGTTACGAACCGCCTGAAATAGTTGAGCTGATACGCGTTCGGGATGAGCTTCAAAAAGAGCTGGACGGCAAGATCGTTCTTCTTCAATTTGTTGTGGCGTGGCTCGGAGGACTTACTGAGAAAGAAAAGTGGATGATCGAAGGAAAGGTTTTTGAGGGGAAAACCTACAACGAGATGATCCTCGGCTACAAAACCAAATTCAATGAAAACTGCTCAAGAGACAAGCTGCGGGAACTCCGAAAATCTGCAATGAAGAAAATTTACGAAATGGCATCGTAAAATATCGCAAAAAGCAAGAAAAAAACGGATTTCCAGCATAAAAGCCGCAAAAACTCCATCTTCCCTATCGAAGATTCGTGTGTTATAATCACAATGACCTTACAAGTCAGCCTTCCCCCCCTTGAAGGTGTCATGCTCGTTGTGGTTGGACGAGAGAAAGCGGCGATATTGATATCGTCGCTTTTCTTATTTTCTGTTCAGGATGAGGAATAAAAGAAATTCCCAAAATAATCTATCTAATTATTGTTTACTTCATCCAAATATGGTATAATATTTATGTGCGTTAAATACAAAAATAACCGGACACTGAAAGGGGTAAACCAAAAATGGAAAGCAAAAGAATCTGCCTGCTCGACCTCAACTACACGCTGGTATCGAACCAGATGCAAACCCGTTTTCTCAGACCGTTCAGCAAGAGAATGGATGCAGAGCTGTATAGGCTCGACCTGATCGAAGCAGTCAAAAACGACTACGTGATCATCGTGACGGCACGTCCCAAATACCAGCAGGAAATGACGATGGAAAATATCTTCAAGAAAACTGGCTGGAAACCGAATGAAGCGTATTTTAATGATTTCGATGCAGAACCGCCGGTGTTTAAGCGTTCGGCGCTCAATCGGTTTATCTTCCCGAAATACGGAGAAGAAGGATCGCTGTACTATGCGGTCGAAAGCAACCCGAAAACCCGCGAAATGTACGCTGAATACGGGATCGTTGCAGAACCCTATGACAGATTTATCAAAAAGAAAAACATCGAAATCGAAGAACAGAAGGGCAAGCAGATGACCATGTTCGGCTGATTACGAAGAAATAGAAGCGGCATTCCTGAAAAGGGAGTGCCGCTTTCATATCACCAAGAAAGGGAAAAGAACATGGATACAAATATCAAAACGAAGATCATGCGAGTAACTGACATTGTTCCGGCTGAGTATAACCCTAGAGTGCAGCTCACGAAGGCTGACAGGGAATATAAGGCGCTTAACGCCAGCATTGAAGAGAATGGCCTTGTTGTTCCGCTGATCGTAAATGAGCGGACAGGAACACTCGTGGGAGGGCATCAACGCCTTACGGTTCTCAAGGATCAGGGGGTCGAAGAAACCGAAGTCGTAGTGATTGATTGCGATCCGGCAAAAGAAAAGGCGTTGTGCATTGCGCTCAACAAGATTGAAGGTTCGTGGGATCATGGCGCATTGTATGATCTTCTGGAAGAACTGAGCGCCGATGGCGAAGACCTTCTCAGTACGGGCTTTTCTGAATCTGAAATCGGAGATATCCTCGGCGAACTTGAAGGGCTGATGGATAATGACGACGATGATGATGTGCCGGATGCCGAAACTACGCAGAAAAAAGAGGATACAAAGCCCGGCGTACCGTGCCGCGTCGGAACCTATGAGTTCCGCATGGATGAGACCGTGTTCGGTGATATGATGGCAGATATCCGCGAAAAGGTTGGATTCTCGGTTGAAATGGTGAATGAGGAACTTAAAAGGAGGCTGCTTGCTGAATGATTAAACGTCTTGCAATTAAAGATATCAAAGAGAGCGAGTACAACCCCCGCGTGAGCCTTGTTCCCGGCAGCAAAGAGTACGAAGAAATCAAGAAGAGCCTGATTCAGTATGGACTCGTTGAACCGCCGATTGTCAACGAGTACAATATGACCTGCATTGGTGGCCATCAGCGCATCTCTGTATTGCGCGGCATGGGCGTTGAATATGTTGACTGCTCTATCGTGAACATCGCCGATCCTGTACAGGAAAAGAAGCTGTGCATTGGTCTGAATAAGATCAAGGGCAGATGGGATGATGAAAAGCTCGAAGAGCTACTGGCCGACGAGGATGTAAGCGATTTTCTCACGGGCTTTGAAGACGATTTCTCCGATAAACTGGGGGATGAAAGCGAGCTGGAAGAAGAGCTGGCTGATGATGATGTTTCGGACGATGAAGAATCTGACGAAAACGGCGAGGAACTTCTCGAAGAAAATGTACTCATCAAAATTGGCGCGAGCCAGTTCAAAATTACACGCGGCGAATATCTCGGTCTTCTTGATTCTATTCGAGATATGGGCTACTTCGATAAGCAGGAAATCATCAATGAAATTCAAAGGAGGCTGATTACAGATGATTAAGCTCGTTCCCATTGATGCGGTACACGCGTCGGAATACAACCCGCGCCGAAACGATGAAAAACGTCTCAACCTGACTCAGCTTTCCCTTGCGAAGCTGGGTTTCCTGATTCCGATTTACGCCGATATGAGCGGCGAGATTCTTTCGGGGCATCAGCGGCATCTTGTTGCAACAAGAATGGGATTCACGCATATTCCCGTTCAGTATGTCGAAGAACAGGACGAAACCAAGCGCAAGGCCGTCAACATCCTGTTCAACAGAGCAACGAACGATCTTGCAAAAACGGATTCCTGCAAGTCCATCAAAAAGCGCCTGTACAGCATGGATATTTCCGGCATCAGCGCGGCATTACCCTATATCGAGCCAAACAGCAAAGAATCTTTCCCCTGTGTATACGCAATCAAGCGTATGGACGTGCTCACACTCGCCAAGAAGAATCATCGTGGTTTCGATGTTCATATCTCCAAAATCTCCAAGGCGCTTGAAAAGAAGATTCAGACTCCAATGCCTATCGTGATCGACGATGACATGAACGTTATCAACGGAATTGGTCGTCTTCAGGTTGCAGTCGAAGCTCATCGGAAGGTTGTTCAGTGTGTCGTTATTCGCAAAGAGCAAGCGGAGTTTGCGAAAGCAATGCTCAATTTGCTCTCTATGGACTTTGACATAGGCTCAGATTACGCCGACATGCTCAGGTATAATTCCTATATGCGGGAGCGTGTAACGCGCGAGACGGACGCTCAGGGGCGTTGTGCGCTGGGAGATGGATTCTTCAAAGGCTTGTTTCCCAACAATAAGGGTCGAGATTTCTTTGAACTGACAGGAAACGTTCTTGAGCAGTGGACAAAGAAATACGGCCACTCGGTTGTTGATTTTGGAGCTGGAAAGCTCAATAACACAAGGACGCTTCGTGCTGCTGGCGTGAAGGTTTCGGCATTTGAACCCTATTTCGTCACCACGGGTGACACGATTCACAAAGGAAAAAGTATCGAGCTTGCCAACAAGTTCCTTGATGAAGTGGAAAGCGGAACTATTTATGATTCTGTATTCATTTCATCCGTTTATAACTCTGTTCCGTTTATCGAAGATCGTAAGAAAATTGCGGTTATCGCCGCTGCTCTTTGTGCGCCGGGCGGTCAGGTTATTTGCTGGTGCCAGTCCAACAACAGCAGGCAGTTCCACCAGAACGACAGGAAGAGCATTTCCAGTGAAAAGATCATGTGCTTTGAGCTGGATTATGAGCCGAACGTCATTCTCGGCGAGCTTTCCCGTGATCCGAAGGTTCAGAAAGGGCACACCAAGGACGAGCTTCTGAGCATCTTCAACCCGACGTTTGGTAGGATCAAGAGAGCAGAGGAAATTCAAAAATTCTGGTATCTTGAAGCCGATAAACCGATTGTCAACCCTGCTGCTCTGGCAGAGGCGCTTGATTTCGAGTTTGAGCTGCCGTACCCGGACGGAACGACAATGGGACTTTCCAAGCGTGCAAGAGAGGCATTCTCCAAACGTCTTGGTATCGCACTCCCGGAGAAACAGAAAGAAGGTGATGCGTAATGAGTAACGAAAAAGTTATTCAAGATAACGTTATGCCTCAAGGAAAATGGGAGTTCGACGGCAAGGTTGCAAGTTGCTTCACGGACATGATTTCCAGATCAATTCCGGGGTATCAGGCTATGCGGGATGTGATCCTCGAAACGGGTTCAGAGTTCATCAACATTGACGGAAAGCAGCACTATGTAGTTGATCTCGGTTGCTCTAACGGTTTGTCAATCGAACCGTTCATCAATCGCTTTGGCGCTCACATCAGGTGCTTTCTTTCCGACGTGAGCGAGCCGATGCTCGAACAGGCAAAAGTGAAGTATCGGAATCTCATCGATTGCGGTATTGTCAACGTTGAAAATATCGACATTGTAGAGGATTACCCGAAGGTCATTGCAGAGTTGACGCTGTGCATCCTCACGCTGCAATTCACTGCACCTGAGAGCCGCCAGCAAATCCTCAAGAGGATTTACGATCATACTGCGAACGGCGGTGCTCTTATTCTCGTTGAAAAGGTTCAAGGTTCGGACGCTATGACGGACGATCTTCTTACTACTCTATATTATAATAATAAGAGAAAGAATGGATATACAGATACTCAGATATATACTAAGAGAAAAAGCCTGACAGGTGAGCTCGTTCCCCTCAAAGCGGAGTGGAACGAGCAGCTACTCCGAGAGGCAGGATTCTCGCATGTCGAATGTATCTGGCGGAACCTCAACTTCATGGGCTGGGTCGCAGTCAAATAAAACGGGCTTTATCTACCGGCACGACTACGGCGGATGATGGGAGGTTTTGAGGGTGCCGAAAAACGTAGCTGTTGAGCCGTGGGAACGTCAGCCGGGAGAGGGAGCGAAGCCCTTTGAAGCCTTTTGCCTGTATCGAGATATGGGAACGGATCGTTCTCATACCAAGGTTGCAGAGAAGTTAGGCAAGAGTACAGGGCTGATTTCGAGATGGAGTGCAGCCTATAAGTGGAGCGAAAGGTGTCGCGCATACGACAGAAACCTTGAGCTTATCGCCCATAAAGTCGCCGTCAAAGAGTACAGCGACATGACCAAGCGACATATTCGCATAGCCATGAAATTGCAGTCATCGGCCATTGCATCGCTTGAGAAGCTGGTTGAGTCAAAGCAGGTTATGAAGCCGAGAGACATCAAAGAGTTCATCGCCCTTGGAACCGAACTCGAACGTCTGAACAGGTCGCTCAATGTTGATGATGAACCGAATGATGATGACGGCTTCCTTGATGCGCTGAGTGGCATTGCTTCGGAGGTGAGTGTTGATGCAGGTGATACGCCAGAAGACATCGACCCGGAGGAATAGACGCGACGGCAACGTCCACGGATTCAGATTCAAGCCATTTTCAAGAAAACAGAAAATTGTTTTGACATGGTGGATGCAAAGCAGCCCGATGCACGAGCTGAACGGAATCATAGCCGATGGATCTGTCCGATCTGGAAAAAGCATGAGCATGTCCCTGAGCTTCATCATGTGGGCAATGGACAATTTCGATGGCTACAACTTCGCTCTATGCGGAAAGACCGTTCACGCCCTCAGGAGAAACGTCATCAACGACTTGAAGCGTATGCTTGACGGGCGCGGGTACATCGTCGATGATTCGCGCAGCGAAAACATGCTGACGATAACCAAAAGTGGCTGTACGAATTTTTTCTACATGTTCGGCGGCAATGATGAACGTTCTCAGGACAAGGTGCAGGGCATGACGCTTGCGGGTGTCTTTTTCGATGAAGCTGCAATCATGCCGGAGTCTTTTGTCAATCAGGCGACTGCTCGATGCTCGGTGGAAGGTGCGAAGTATTGGTTTAACTGCAACCCTGCCGGATCTCGAATCCATTGGTTCAAAGTGAACTGGATCAACAAATACAAGGACAAACAGCTCTTGTATTTGCATTTTACGATGGATGATAACCTTTCGCTCAGCGACAAGACAAAAGCAAAATATCAAAAGATGTATGTCGGCGTTTTCTACCGCCGCTACATCGAAGGACGCTGGGTTGCTGCTGAGGGCGCCATATACGACATGTGGGACGACAGTGAGAATGTTTATGATGAACTCAGCGAATCCCAGCAGAGGACAATACAGAAACGCTATATTGCGGTTGACTACGGCACGACAAACCCGATGGTCTATCTTGATGTACTGGATGACGGGAAATGCTATTATATCGACAATGAGTATTACTACGATTCACGCGCTGGCATGGACAGGATGCAAAAGACCGACAAGGAGTATGCAGACGAATTTGAACTGTTTATCAAATACGACAGAACGGTTACGGTCATCATTGATCCGTCTGCATCGAGTTTTCGCGCAGAATTAAGGCGGCGCGGGTATCACGTTCGAGAAGCTGACAACAATGTTCTTGACGGGATCCGCGTGACTGCAACACTCATCAAGAAAAGGCTCATCAAGATTCGACGCGGGAAATGCCCGAATTTTGAGTATGAGATCGGCGGCTATGTGTGGGATGAGAAAGCCAGACTTCGCGGAGAGGAAAAACCTTTGAAGGAAAAGGATCACGCAATGGACGCGATGCGGTATCTCTGCAACACTATAACGAATAAAAAGAGATTGGCTGCATGAAGAAGGTGACTCATGTTTTCAAGATTAACGCATTGGCTGAAAGGAGTGATGAGCAAGATGTTCAATTTTCGCACAGACAAAAGAATTGCTGACGGCACTCAAGTTGCTGTATCAAACGAAATGGCGGTAGCGATTCAGAACTGGTATAACGAATACATCGGGAAAGCGCCGTGGCTCATCGAAAACAGCCAATCGCTCAACCTTCCTGCCGTCATCGCGTCGGAGATGGCAACGCTGGTGACACTGGAAGCGAAGATCAGCATTGCAGGATCGAATCGCGGGGACTGGCTTAATGAGCAATTCAAGCCCGTTCTCGATAACCTGCATACATGTGTGGAATATGCCTGTGCAATGGGTGGCATCGTCATGAAGCCATATCCAGACGGCGGAGGCATTGCCATCGACTATATACACGTTGATGATTTCTACCCGGTCGCCTTTAATGGCAGAAAAGAGATCACGTCAGCTGTCTTTGTAGAGAGAAAACACATTGCAGATAAGGTGTACAGCAGAGTTGAATTTCACAAGATTGAGGATGGCGCGTACATCATCACGAATAATTGCTACCGGGGCAGGGACGACAATGATTTGGGGCAGAAAGCATCACTCGAAGAAGTGGAAGAATGGAAAGACATTCAGCCATCTGTCAGAATCGAAAACGTTGACTTTCCGCTCTTCTCTTACTTCCGCATTCCGCTCGGAAACTCTATCGATCCGAAATCTCCCCTCGGTGTGTCTGTTTATGCGAAGGCAGAAAAGAACATTAAAGAAGCCGATATGCAATATCAGAGAATCCTTTGGGAGTATGAGGGCGGTGAACTTGCGATTGACGCAAGCGAGGACGTGTTCGGCACTGATGAACACGGAGAGCATATTCTCCCCAAGGGAAAAGAGCGGCTGTTCCGCCTGAATCAGCTTGACCCTAAACATGGCGATACATTTCAGACATTCTCCCCGGAATTTCGTGACGGTTCGCTCATCAACGGCATGAACGAGATTTTGGCAAAGATCGAAGATCAAACTGGTCTTGCCCGTGGAACGATTTCTGACAGGGTTGTGGACGCGAGAACGGCTACCGAAATCAAATTCTCCAAGCAAAGAACCTATGCAACAGTGACGGCGATTCAGACCTCGCTTGAAAATGCAATCAATTCACTGATTCGGGCTATGGACGCGGTTGCAACGCTCTATAACCTTGCTGAATCTGGTGACTATGAAGTTTCTTGCAAGTGGGATGATTCCGTTGTTACGGATGCGGACACTGAGCGTATGCGCGACTTGCAGGAAATCCGGGACGGCATCATGCAGAAGTGGGAATACCGCGTCAAGTGGTACGGCGAGGATGAGCAGACCGCAAAGCGCATGACTCAGGATCAATCTGATTCCGATGATGAAATCATGGGATTCAATCGGCCGCCGAATATTCCCGACAATTCCGATCAAAAGGAGGAACCGAAACAGTGATTGGCAGCTTTAACGGGCAGGTTACGCCCGGCACCAACATGATTGACGTTTTTAGAGACGACAACAGGCTCAGAATGAGGTCGTTTCCTCACACAACGTCTTTCCATCTCCTGCATCTTGCGATCAACGCCAAGGCAGGAACGACCTTCAACCTTGACGGTGCTCAGATCGTCACGCCGACGACCGGGGTTTTCGAGGTCTGCGGTGAAATGACTCCGCTGGAATCGCTGGTCTTTTCTGAGGCCGCAACGGTGAACATTGTCTATCACTTCTAAGCGGGGGTGATTTCGTGAAATCGTGCAAGTGTCCTATCTGCCGAAAGCGCAGCCTTTTCGGCGGCAGGATGTACATGTTCGGCGATCCTGCATACATGACAGCACCTCCGTCGCTCATAACCCGCGTGAAGAACCTCTTTAACCGCATGTTCTTCAATCGGGGGTGATGCTTCATGCTCACCCCGAACTATCTTATGAACGTCGCTGAACCGCTCGTTGAACTCTGGTCACAGCTTGAGTGTGACATCATCGCAGATATCGCCCGCAGGCTGGTCAAAAACGCCGGAGAAATGACCGAAACCGCAAGGTGGCAGATTCTCAAGGCGCGTGAGATGGGCATCTTACAGAACGATTTAGCCGCCGAAATCGCAAAGACGGCGAAAATCAGCAAGAAGCAGGCGAAACAACTTGTCATCGAGGCTTGCAAAGAATCCCTCATCATCGACGATTACAAGTACATCAAGGCCGGATATACGCCGCTCCCACTGGCACAGTCTGAAGCGCTAATGGAAGTCGTCAACGCTGGGGCGATTAAAACGAACAACCTTATGACCAACTTCACCAAAACGACCGCGGACACGGCGACAAAAGCCTTTGAGCACTGCCTTGATCGAGCTTACATGCAGATCAACAGCGGCGCTTTTTCTTTTGACTCGGCTATTCAGTCGATCATCCGTGATTTGTCCTCAAAGGGAATTGAACGGATCGTTTATCCATCTGGATCATCTATTCGCATGGATGCAGCAGCCCGCCGCGCCCTTGTGACGGGCATCAATCAGACCGCCGCGCAGGTGCAGCTCGCCCGCATGACTGAGCTGCAAACTCATCTTGTGGAGGTCAGCGCCCACGCTGGCGCTCGCCCTTCCCACGCGGTATGGCAGGGACAGGTTTACTGGTATGGAGAAAGGGTGACAGGATATCGAAACCTCGAAGAAGCTACTGGCTATGGTACTGGCGATGGTCTTTGCGGCTGGAATTGCTATCACAACTTTTCACCCTATTTCGCCGGACAGGAACGCGCTTATGAACGCGATCCTTCTGCCAGACGGGGGAAGTCCAACGACCAGATGTACGAAGAAAGCCAAAAACAAAGGGCGTATGAACGCCGGATCAGGGAATCACGCCGAGAATGTGCCGCATACTCAGCAGCACGGGACGCGGCGACGACTTCGGAGGAACAAGCCGCCCTAGATAAGCTCTTTCAGCAATCTGCGGTCAAACTCAAGAAGCGGGAAGCCGCACTCGACCAGTTCTGCCAAGACACAGACAGAACAAAGGTCACCAACCGTCTATTTGTGCCGACATACGGCAGAAAGGAAAGTGCCCGCGCAACGTGGGCATTCAGGAAATCGCAGCAATGATTATTCCAGAAAACGTCAAAATCGGCGCTCTCGATTACGCCGTCACCATTGTGCCGGACAGTGCATCAGCGCTCAGCCCCAACAACGCCGCTGCGGTCTGCGAGGATGAACAAATCATTACAATCTTTCAGACACACCAACAGCAGATGAGGATTTCGCTTCTTCACGAGTGCATCCACGCGATGCTTTATTCGTTGGGGTATACGAATCATGATGAACGGCTTGTCGATGGCTTGGCGCATCAGCTCTATGCCCTCATCGTCAACAACCCTGAGATGTTCTCTCAGGAACAAGAGTAACCCGAAACCAAAAGCCGCCTGCAACATGGCGGCTTTTGTATATCGCCTTTGGCGTTGCAGGCGTAAAAGAACGGCGCTCGAATCCGGCTGGCAAGCCGTAAAAGATGCGTAATCGAAAGGAGTTTCACCATGAACAGAGAGTTTGTCAAAACCACCATTCCGGGCATCACCGATGAACAGCTCAACGCCATTATGACTGAGTACGGCAAGGCCGTCAACGCCGGAAATCAGGCCATCGAAACCATCAAGGCGCGTGATACCGAAATCGCGGGTCTGAAAGAACAGATCACCCAGCGCGACAAGGACATCAAGGACTTGCAGGGCAAGGTCAAGGGCAATGACGACCTTACGAAGCAGCTCGACGATCTCAACGCCAAGTACAAGACCGACACCGAAGCCCTTCAGAAGAAGCTCAACGACCAAGCGGTTGACCATGCGGTCGAATCCTTCTTCGCTGAGGTTCCGTTTGCGTCTACGCTGGCGAAAAAGGCGGCCATCGCCGATTTCAAGAGCAAGGGCTATGAGTTCAAGGATGGAAAGTTCGTCGGCTCTGATGGCTATCTCGCCCAGCTCGAAAAGGATGATCCGGCAGCCTTCAAGCCCAAGGATAATGACAATCCCGACGACAACGGCGCGGACAACAGCGGCAACCAGCCGCCGAGACCGCCCAAATTCACCACAGGAACCGGCACGGGGAACGGCGGCAACGGCAAGACGAACCCGTTCAACTTCCATTTCGCCGCTGTCCGTGCTACTCCCACCGACAAGAATTAAGGAGTAATGCTTAATGCCGTCTACCAACTACGCAACTGAATACTGCGCCGCGCTGTCTCAGGAATATGAGCATACGCAGCACTTCGGCGCACTTTTCGCCCGCGTTCAGGAGGGCGATTACCGCTGGGCTTCCGCTCACACCATCGAAGTTCCGTCCATCTCCGTCACTGGCCGCGTCGATGGTTCCCGCAACAGCCTGATTGACAAGGTTCAGCGTCACGCCAACAAGTGGACTCCGCTGACCCTGCGCAACCATCGCGCTTGGAATGATTTCATTCATCCGCGTGACATCGACGAAACCAATCAGGTTCTCAGCATCCAGAACATCACCCGTACCATGAACCAGAACGAAAAGTTCCCGGAAAAGGACAAGTATCTGGTCAGCACCCTGTACAACGACTATCTCGAAACTGGTCGTGTTCCGCTCACGGGCGTTCTCACCACGCAGAACATTCTTCAGTATTTCGACCTGCTGAGCATCATGGCGACCGAGCACAACGTCCCGGAAGCTGGTCGAATCCTCTACGTCACCACCTATGTTGACGTTATTCTCAAGGGCGCGGCGGCTTTCTACCGCAATCTGAACGTTCAGGGTACCGCTCCGGCATCTGTCCAGCGAGCCATCGCGAACCTCGATAACGTCAAGGTCGAAGTCGTCCCGACTGACTGCATGAAGTCCTCCTATGACTTCACTGTTGGCGCAAAGGTCGGCGCGGCGGCGCACCAGATTCAGATGATCCTCATTCATCCGTCCTGCTGCATCACGCCGGAAGTCTACGACTTCGCCCAGCTCGACCCGCCGTCCGCTGGCTCTCAGGGCAAGTGGGAATACTTTGAGGAAAGCATGGAGGACGTTTTCATTCTGCCCAACAAGCAGTACGGCCTTGATTTCGTCGTCGCCGGACTCGGCAACGAAGCCCTCACGTTTGTTTCTGCGGCTGGCTCTGCGACGGGCAAGGCGAAGATCACCGTCACCGCCCCGGTCGGCGCAGCCCGCAAGGATGGCACCCGCTTCTTCTATGCCTCCGGCTCTACTGCGCCGGACGCGCTGGGCTATGGCGAGGTCGCCCCGATGAACACCGCGTGGACTGAATGGGACGGCGAATCTGAGATCACTGTCGCCAACGGTCAGAAGATGACCATGCTCGCCACCGATGCTGACGGCCGCGTTTATGCGGCTGGCAACAACACCGTCACCGCTCACACCTGATGACAGGAGGAACGAATTATGACCCGCATCAGACGAGGCGGGCGTGAACTTGTCGTCGAAGATTCCGAAGTGGCGGGGTACCTCAAACAGGGGTACTCCGTCATTGACGAATCCGGGCGCGAGATTACGCCGCAGAAAGCCATGACTTACAGTCAGGCGATGACCGAGAATCAGGCTCTTAAAATCCGTGAAGCCGAGCTTGAAAAGGCTCTCCAAGCGGCAAATCAGGAGGTTGAAGCCCTTACCGACGAGCTTTCCGTGCTCAGAAGCTCTCTTACGGCGCAGGAATCGCTTCACGGTTCGTCCATGAAAGAATCTACACCCGAAGAAACGGACGATCAGAAGGGCGAAAAACCGCTTAAAACGGCAACACGCGGAAAAACCGTCAAGTAAGGCACAGGAGGGGATGCTATATGGCATACGTCACGAAGGAGTTTTACGACGACACCTTCCACGGAACGCCCGTGCCTGACGATGATTTTCCGCGGCTGGCTGAGACTGCATCAGATGTCATTGATTCCCTTGTCTATCGACCGATTACGGATCAGACAGACAAGACGGCGCTCGCGAAAGCAACCGCCTACGAAATCGAATACATCTGGAAACAGGGAGGCATTGAGGCCGTGACCGGGAACGCTGAAAGCAGCAAGGTCTTGAACGAATCTCTTGACGATTACAGCGTCAATGAGTCGAAGACCAGCTCAGCGCAACAGGCAGAAGTCACACTCGGCAACATCCCCGTTTCACCCCTGACGCTCTCCATTCTCCGAACCCTCGGCCTCATGTGCCGCTGGGCATACGCAGAGACAGCGGAACGTCGAAGGAGGGAGCTTTTTGGCAAGTAAGCGAGTTTGTCCGCACACCGTCACGATCTACAATTACCTTGGAGAAGATGCGTCGGGGAATGCTCAATATTCCCCGACCGTCCTTTCTTTCGTTCATCTACACCTTTCGCGTGGAGTCTCCGCGAACGGCACTCCATCCGATTCAACCCGCTTTCACTTCTTCGATGACGTTTCAACCGCATCAAAGACATTCGTGCCCTATGACGAATGGCAGAAACTCCCCATTGAGGAGAAGAAGCAATCTTGGACTCTGAACGCACAGGGTCTTGATTTTCTTTATGCTGGTGCCTGCCAAGATGAAGCCTTGCCTCAAGGCGAAAATCTTTTCAGAATCACCCGCACCGCACGGTTTGAAATGGGACGGAAGTGCTTGTGGCACTGGAAGGTTGAGGCTGAATGAGCAATTCTCCCGTAACCGTCCGGCTTGAGATGGACGTTTCCAAGGTCTTTCAAAGATTCAGCCCCCGTTTTATCGAGGCGCAAAAGTACGTCGATAATGCAGTCATAAAAGACTGCGATCCCTTTGTCCCGTTCCGCGACGGCATATTGTCCAAGTCCCCCACGCTTGCAACCAAGCTCGGCAGCGGGCAGGTCGTCTACAATACACCGTATGCCCGTCGTCAGTATTACGTCCTATCCTATAAGCACAACCGGGACAAACACCCGCAAGCGTCAGCCCAGTGGTTTGAGAAGGGAAAAGCCGTTCATCAAAAAAACTGGATTTCCGGCGCTGAAAAGATCATCAAGGAGTAAGCGATGGACGAAACCATTGTCAAAGCCATTCTGGATCATATCAACGCATGGAACGAAAAGCCGTGCGCGATCCGGCTTGAAGAAATGACAAAGAAGCCGACTACCTTCTCGATGGTTTTGCAGCAGCTTTCCGGGACAGTAATTGAGCGGAAATACGTCGATGGATCATTCATCGGCGCGTTTCCGTTCGCTGTTTATATCCGCTTTCCCGCAGCGGACACCGCAAAGCACGTTCAGGCATCCGGCTACTTTCAGCAGCTTGAAGCCTACCTCAGAAGTACGGCATTGCCCGACATCGGGCAGAATCGCACCGCAACGGCCATCGACATGACCACCTTGCCATCTGTCGCAGGGATTTATGAAGATGGTTCAGCCGACTATCAAGCCGTTTTCCGGCTCCAATACAAGCAAAGGAGTGCATGAGTATGAGCGAATCCAAGCTCGTCAGCCGCTCGGAATACCTGTCCTTCATGGATACGGGCACTTCCGATTCTCCGGCTTTCAACCTCATGGGAGAGGGCTTCACCTCTCTGAGTGAATCCAAAAACCCGAAGGAGTACAGCCGCCAGTACATCAACGAAAGCACCGAACGCACCGACGTTGTGGGCTATGCTCCGTCCATTGCGTACAGCTTGGACACCTACACCAACAACCCCGTCATCGCCAAGATTTGCAAGGTGACGGACGAGGAACTGCGCGGCACCGATGCTCAGGTGGACATTGTGTCTGTCAACACCTATGAAACCGCCTCTACTGGCGCGTATCCGGCCTTCAAGCGCCGTTATGCCATCATCCCGGACGGAAAGGGCGACGGCACCGATGCGCTCGTTTATACGGGCAATTTCCGCGCCGTTGGCGATGTCCAGCAGGGCACGTTCGATCTCAGCCAGAAAACCTTTACGCCGAAGTCTTCCGGCTGACCAATGATGGAGGATCAGCATGACAACTTATGATTTCATGGTGGAGGCAAAGAAGCAAGTGGCTTCTTTCCTTGCCGATCATCACAAGAAACCTATCGAGTGGACGGATGTTTTCGTGGTCTGGCAATGCAAGACGTTGCAGAACCACAAGGCCATCCTTGCCGCTCCTACGCCGGACAATCTCATGTTTGAAGTCACCTACAACGGCGATAAGCATGAGATGTACATCGACGCTTACGACAAGATCAAGAACATCTGCATCGTCGGATGATGACCGACTGCGGTACAAAAAAGGAGAACATGAGCCTATGAGCCAGAATAAGACGCAACAGGACTACACCGTTTGGAAGATCAACGGTATTGAGCTGAAGCTCGACATCCATGATGTTGATACGATGGAGCGTTATGAAGACGCTTTTGACAAGATGGGCGAGGCCGAAAAAGCCCTCCCCGTCACAGGGAAAGCGTCTGCCCGCGTCCGGGCATACTGCCAAATCTTCCGAAATCTTTTCAATGATATCTTTGGAGAAGGAACGTCTCAGAAGATTTTCGGCGACGTGAATAACTCCACGACAATGCTCGAAGTCTATGAGGATTTCCTCAAGTTCATTGCAGACCAGAAAAAGCAGACGGATGAGATCAACAATCGTATCAGCGATTACATCATGCAGTTCAGCCCCAACCGTGCGCAGCGTCGAGCGCAGGCAAAGAAAAGTAACTGATGCGTGATACGTTCTGCAACATCTTGATTGATCCCCTCCCGACAACCGTTGAGGTAGCCGGGAGGGATATCTCTATAAATGCGGATTTTCGCACAGCCATTCTCTTTGAACAGCTCATGCAAAGCAAAGAGCAGGACAATATGAAAGGCCGCATCGCCTTTGAGCTGTTTTTCTCCCCGGAAAGCCTCAAGGCTATTCTGTCTGACGCTCAGGCGACCAGCGATGCAATCGACGCGATTGTTTGGTTCTATTCGTGCAGCAGACAGACCAGAGAAACCGTTGAGCAAAGAACGCAAAACGCAGGCAGGAGAAGCAACATCGGTATTCAACGCCGTATTTACGACTTTGACATTGATGCACCGCTTATCTATGCCGCTTTCCTTGCCCAATACGGCGTTGATCTTCAAGATGTCGATTTTCTCCATTGGTGGAAGTTCTCCGCTATGTTCGCGGCGCTGAACGACAGCAATCTGATTGTAAAAATCATGGGCTGGCGTTCGGTCGATATTTCTTCTATCAAGAACAAAACCGAAAAACAGCGCCTTGCCAGACTTCAAGCGCAGTATGCGCTCCGAGATACGAAAACTATTGAGGAAAAGCAGAGCTTGGCGGGCGCTTTGTTTGGAGGAATGATGAAATGAGCATCAAAAAACCGCCCATTGAACGCAACTGGATAACCTGTCCGTACTGCGGCGCAAAGACGGTTGTTGCAGACAACACCGCGAACTGCACAGGCGTGTTCGTGAAATGTACACGCGGGTGCAAAAAAGTCTTTGAGATCATCATCAAGGACGGAAAACAAGTAAAAATCTAAGCACATTGAGCCGTTGAGCCGTGCGATTCATCACAAGGAAGGTGGAATCGTATGTCCGACGGCTCTATTCTCATTGATACAAAACTCGATACAACCCAATTCTCGAAGGGGCTTTCCGCCCTCGGAAATATGGCTTCTTCCGGCTTTGCCGCTCTCGGCAAGGCCGCTGTTGCAGGCGTAACCGCCGTTTCGGGCGCGCTCTCTACGCTGGGCGCGTTCTCGGTTAAAACGGGAATGAGCTTTGACACAGCAATGTCACAGGTTGCGGCTTCAATGGGAAAAACTCTAAGCCAAATTCCTGAAATTGCTGCAAAATCAAAAGAACTCGGCGCAACAACCAAATTTACTGCAACTGAGGCTGCACAGGGATTTAATATTCTTGCAATGGCAGGCCAAAGCGTAGAACAGCAGCTTGACACGATCGAGCCTGTTCTGAATCTGGCTTCTGCTGGTGCCATGAATATGGCAGATGCGGCAACATACGTTACTGGTGCTCTTTCCGGATTCTCTGCACCTGCGACCGAAGCTACGCATTATGCAAATCTTTTTGCAAAAGGCGCTACGCTTGCAAATACATCGGTTGCTGGTTTGGGTGAAGCGGTTAGTGGTTCTGCCGCTGCTGCATCTAAATACGGTCAAACGGTTGATTCGTCCACTCTGTCCCTGCTACGTCTTGCAAAGGCAAACATCACGGGAAGTGAGGCTTCAACTGCATATAATCGCCTGATGGTAGACCTGTATACAGCGTCCGGCGATGCAAAGAAACAACTCGACAAGTTGGGTGTTTCGTGCTATGACCAAAGCGGAAAAGCACGCGACCTGAATGACGTTGTAAATGACCTCGGCACCGCTATGGCTGGAATGACAGAACAACAGCGTGCAGCGGTTGAAAATACGATTTTCTCCATGTATGGCATGTCCGCGTTCGACAATATGCTCAAGGCGGACACAAAGACGTGTGGAGAATGGAAAAAAGCTCTTGCGGAAGCAAACTCTGAATTTGGCGGCCTAGGTTCAGCAGCCGGACAAGCCCAAACGCAGCTCGACAACCTCGAAGGTGACATCACTATCCTCAAGTCGGGCATGGAAGGTTTGGGAATTGCAATATATGACAACCTCCGCGATCCTCTACGCGATGCAACACAGACCGCGACGAAGATGATCGAGGAGCTGAGCAACGCCGTTTCTACTGGCGGTCTGGCGGGTGGAGTCGCCGCCGCCGGAACGGTCATTGCTCAGACGGTTGCGAAAATCTCCGAAGCAGTCCCCACCATCATCAACCTGTCTGTACAGCTCATTCAGGCGTTTATTCAGGGCATCCAACAGAACGCCGGGACGATTGCTCAGGCGGCCGCAGGAATCGTTTCTACGCTCATTCAGGGCGTTCTATCGTCGCTTCCGATGCTCGCCACAACGGGCATCAACCTCATTGCTGAACTGATCTCTGGCTTTGCTTCTTCCGTGCCTCAACTCATCCAGTCCGGCAAGGATTGCATCGTAAAGACGGTTGAGGCAATCGTATACACCGCGCCGCAGCTCTTACAGGCGGGCACAAAGCTCATTCAATCCCTCATTTCCGGCCTGACTCAGGCTTTCCCCAGTCTGGCGACCTCCGCACAGAAGATCGTTCCGAAGATCGTTGACAGCATCGCCTCGGCACTCCCGAAACTGGCAACCGCCGCCGTCAAAATCATGTCCAGCCTCGGAAAGTTCATCGAGAATAATTTCTCTGAGCTGCTCAAGGTGGGTCTGGAAGCGGTCGTCAAGCTGACAGGCTCTATCCGCGAAAACGCCGGAAAGATCGTAGATGGCGCAATCTCCCTCGCAAAATCTCTCGCGAAGGGGCTGATTGACAGCATCCCCACCATCGTTCAGAACGTCCCGACCATCGTTTCCAACATCGCGAACGTCATCAACGACAACGCGCCGAAGATTCTCAAGGCTGGCGTTGAACTGATCGTCATGCTGGTCAAAGGATTGATTCAATCCATCCCGACCATCATCCAAAACCTCCCGAAGATCATCTCCGCTATCGTTGATACGCTGCAAGCCTTTAGCTGGGTCAACATTGGTTCTGCCATCATTTCCAAGCTGTCCAGCGGCATCTCCGGCGCAGTCAACCTCGCAAAGAACGCGATGACCTCCGTTCTCAATGCCCTAAAGGGTGGCGCGAGCAGTATCGTCAACAGCTTCATCGACCTTGGCAAGAACATCGTTCAGGGTCTTTGGAAGGGCATCAGCTCGTTGACCGAGTGGATCGGCAAAAAGATTGCCGGTTTCGGCGCAACACTGGTATCCGGCTTCAAGGCGCTGCTCGGTATTCACAGCCCGTCGAAGGTCTTTGCTCAGATGGGCAAATACTGCGTCGAGGGCTTGGCTGATGGTCTGGAAGACAAGGACAATTATGTTTCCGACGCAATGCGGGCGCTCAAGGACGACATGACCACCACCTACATCAACGATGATATGGTTGGACGGTTGAACACTGCCGTCGAAACAAAGGCGGGAGCTGTCTCTGATACCTTCACGGATCGAAATCCTGAGAGCAGCACAGGCGGCGGTTCCGGCGGCGAACCCATTGACTACAAGAAACTTGCTCGTGCCGTCTGGGATGAAGCGCCGCCAATGGATGTCAATATGGACGGCAAGAAGGTCGGCACCATTATTGAGCCTGTTGTATCTGAGCGGCAGGCCAAAAAGACCAAGGACAAGCAAAGGAGGGACGGCAATGCTTAACCCGTACAACACATCACGATTCAATATTCTGCCGGACGGCAGTGTTTGGATAAAAGGCACGGTCGTCACATTCGGCGGCGATGACATCAGAAAGGCCGTCAACGGCTGCAACGTCCTTGATGTGACCGTTGGGGCAGCCGGGATTGAAACCACTACATTCATTCCCGGCACTTCCTCCGGCTCTCTCTTTGTCCGAAACAGGCTTTCCCCCCGGACAGTCAAGATCAACGTCGAAATGCCCCTTGACGCTGCTGCTTATGCTGAGAATCTTCGAGCTGTACGAGCATGGGCATACAGCACAGAGCCGAAAGACCTTTGCCTTTCCTGCTACCCCGGAAAGAAACTTTCCTGCACATGCACCTCCATCTCGGAATTCTCACCGAAAACGTGGTGGGGCGCTATGGAGATCGTTTTTACCGCTTGGGATCCCCGTTTCGTCGATATCGTCGAAAAAAGCGCCCTTGTAGGTGATTATTTCACCGTCAAAGGCGATGATGAACCACTTTCATCCCTCAAGCATACTGTTTCAGAACCTATCACGGGCGCAAAATGGTCTTTCGATGATTCAACCTACATCAAGCTGCTGGATTCAAAGATCATTTCTTCCGGCACTGTCTCCATCGACTACAACAACAAGATCGTCACGCACGATGGGCAGTCAATCATGTCCTCGGTTGCGCTTCCGAGCCGTTTTCCGGCGATTCAGCCAGGACAGAAGCACATCATCAAGGGTCCTTCCGGCGGCGTGTTCTCTTGGCTTGAAAGGTGGCTTTGATTCATGATTTCGCATGACTGCTACTTCCTCGACAAAGACGATAAGCTGCTTTTTATCCGCGACGATGCGTCGGATTTTGTGGTCAGCGAATCGGAATATACGCTTGATGCAACCTTCCCCATTCTGAACAATGGGCGCGACATTCAGGATGGAATGAAGATTGGTTTTTATGACATTGACGGAAACTTCGTACTGTATGAGATCGTCCGTCCCGAAAAGGACGCGCTCGATATGACCGTTACCGTCGCAGCATACCACGCGGCAATGACGGAATTGCTCGATGATGTCATTGTCGATGTCCGCCCAACCACCACAACGGCGGGCGCTGCTGTTTCGGCAGCGCTCAACGGCACCAGATGGGCGCTCAGAGCGGCACAGCTCACGGGGCAGAACTCTTGCCGCTTCTGGTATTCGTCCGTCTGGAACGCCCTTCAAACCATCGTAGAACGATGGGGCTGCTCTCTGGCCTTTTCGTGGGAGATCAATGACGAGGGCATCGTTGCCCGCTATGTCGATGTTCTCAACGGAGAAGGAACGAACAGAGGCAAACGCTTTGAGCTTGACAAGGATATTGACACTCTTTCGGTTGTCTACGACGACTCCGAGGTTGTGACAGCACTATACGGGCGCGGCAAGGGGCAGGAGCTTGAAACCGACGACGGCGGCACCGCATACGGACGAAAGCTCAGCTTTTCCGATGTGGTCTGGTCGAAAGCGTCGGGTGATCCGGCTGATAAGCCTGCCGGACAGGAGTGGGTCGAGGATTCCTCGGCAACTGCCGCCTATGGGCGCTCAGGGCGCAAGAGGGTACGTGTCGTCGTATTCGATGACTGCGAAGACCCCGAGCAGCTTCTCTCACTTACATGGAACACCCTGCAAAAGCTCAATCGACCAAAGATCACCGTCAAAGCCTCCGTCATTGACCTTGAACGGGTCTGGGGGCGTACCTTTGAAGCCGTTCGAGTAAATGACTATGTTTCAGTCATCGCCGATCCTATCGGCCTTGAAACAACGCTCATTGTCTCGAACGTCAAGCGAAACTACGTCCATCCAGAAAACACGCAGATTGTCCTTGGAACCAAAGTTCTTACCATTGACGACATTCAGGCCGAAACCAATGCCGCCATCAAAAAGGCAAAAGCAGACGCGGAGGCGGGCGCTCAGATTGCCAAAAAGAACCCTGATTTACTCAAGGGCTACATCGACACCATGACGACGCACATCATGTCCAGCGGAACGAAGATGTTCACTGATGAAACTGATGGGTCACTGGTTTTTGAGAACGATCAAGGGACTGCGGCCGTCAAAATCACGGGTGCGGGCATCCTCATCAGCTCAACCCGCGTCGATGGTCAATGGAAGTGGTCTACCGCCATGACGGGTGCAGGCATCGTCGCCGACACTATCACCAGCGGTGTTCTGCAAGCGAATCTTATCCGTATTCTCGGCACCAACCGTTTCTACTGGGACGCGGCGAACATCATCATCCAAGACCCGGACCACTTGAATAAGCAGATCCGCATTGGTCTGTATGACGGCTTAAACTACGGCATCGCCTATACCACCGACGGCGGCCAGACGTGGCAATCTGCAATCGGATTCAACGGAATCATTCTCGGAAGCGGAACCGTCAAGAAGGATACCCTCTCCGAAGAAGTGAAGAATCAGCTTGAAAACGTGCGCGGCATCCTCAGCATTAAACCGATGTACCTTGCTTCAGAACTGGACTATGGCGTTACCACATCAACACAGGGCTGGACGGAAACCATTCAGACCATCAACGCTGAGAAGCCGCATCTCTGGACATACAGCATCATTACATGCACCGACACGACCACGAGCGAAACGAAACCGATCATCATCGGGTCGTTCGGCGCAGCGGGCGAGTCTGGCAATGGTATACAATCCATTGCCAGCAAATACGGCGTGTCTGCGTCGCCGGATACTGAGCCGGAAACGTGGGTGGATGATGCTCCAGAAGTCACGGGGAGTTCGGTCTATCTTTGGACTTACGAGATCATCACCTATACAGATGGAACCACATCCGAAACAACACACCGTATTTCCGGCTATCTCGGCGGCGAAGAAATCACGATATCGAAGACTGAGCCGACAAGCCCTGAGCAGGATCACCTTTGGCTTGATACCAGCGCAACCCCGGCGGCACTTAAACGCTATGACGCGCTCGAAGGATGGCAGGAATGCACCGTTTCCCGCAATGAGCTGAACAATATGGCAAATCGTATCTCAGCCCATGACACGAAATTCATTGTCATGGACGACAAAATCGCCGCCAAGGTCTCACAGACGGACTATCAGAAGGACATGAACGGCAAGGCCAATACAGCCGATGTTCAAAAGCAATTCGAGGCAGCCGCAGACCTCAACGCAAAGAATCTCCTGCTCAAATTCACTGAGGCAACTCAGTACACCGATGACAAAACTCAAACGTTTGAAGGTTTTATGAGTGAAGTCATTACCTACATGAAGTTTGACGTTGAGGGTTTAACCATCGGTAAACAGGGGAGCGATTTCAAGACCAAAATCACGAACGAGAAAATGTCTTTCCTGCAAGGCACTCAGGAAGTCGCCTTTATTATGCACAGCTCCATGTACATTACCGAGGCACGAATCACAGACAGACTTTCCATCGGAACCGAAACGAATGGCTATTTTGATTGGGTGACCGAAGAAGATGGTCTTGGACTGAAATGGAAGTGATGAAGAATGGCACGATACAGCACCACATACCGTGGCACATATGGAGGAACGGGTGCAGGAACGGCAGGCCGCGATATTGAGCTTTCCGGCGAATCAATCCCGTCTGAAAAGCTCATCACCTCTATCACCTATTCGCTGGTTCTGTCCGCATCCTACGCCAGTTCGTCCCAATATTGGCGCATGGTCGAGATGACCATTGAGGGATCCAGCATCAACGCGGATGAAGATGAAATCTCGATGGGCAGCAGCAACAGAACCACGCTCGAAGGTTCGCTCAACTTCTCCCGATCCGATATTTCTGCTTTCTCCTCTGGAACCTTCACCCTGCATACGAAAGCCAACTGCACAGGCAAGGCATCAAGCTACATGTGGGAAGTATCTATCACCGTCAACTACAAGGATGTTTATGATATTTCCGACATTTCCGCTGATTCTTCGGTCGATGCAGGGCAAAAACTCTCTGTTTCCGTCAGTAATGCGGAATCCTCAGAACTTTTTCACATCATCAAGTGTTCTTTCGGCAGCTATGCTCAATCAAAAACACTTGCGGTCGGACAGACCAGCGCGGAATTTGATATTCCGCTGGAATGGTGCAAAGCCATTCCTTCATCCACGTCCGGCACAATTACGATCAGTGCAACAACCTACGAATCAGACGGCACACCAGCAGGCAGCAGCACAACCACGGCCACGCTCAATGTTCCCACGTCCGTGAAGCCAACGGTCGGCAACGTGTCGGCGCAGCGTATCGCGAATGGCGTTCCGTCCTCATGGGGCGATGTTTACGTTCAGGGAATCACGGGAATTTCTCTTGCGGTTTCTAACTGTGCTGGTGCTTATGGAAGCAGCATTGTTTCCTATACGTTCAGCGGCATTACATCCCAGTCGTCAAAAACGACAAGCTGCACCATCAACCCGATTCGAGAAAGCGGAAATGTTCACGTTACGGTCAAATGCACAGATTCTCGCGGACGCGACTCCGACGAATATACCTTCCCGCTGAAAGTCATTCCGTACAGCTCCCCGGCGATTTCCGGCGCTATGGCGTATAGGTGCGACGCTGAGGGTGTTTCCAACGAACAGGGAACCTATGTTCGCGCACAGGCAGCGGCCGAATACTCACCATGCTCCAAGGATGATGGAACAGCCAGAAACGCAATAACTCTCAAGAGCTTTTATCAGAAAATCGGAGATTCTGATTGGACGGCTGGCATTGACTCCATGACTCCGGGCAACTTCTACACATTCGGCGGCGGGCAAATCGAAACAGCCAATACCTATCAAGTAAAATTCGTTGTTTCTGATGCTTTCAAGACGGTTGAGCGTGTTATTACCGTCAGCACATCTCAGTTTCTCGTCTTTTTCCGTCGCGGCGGCACCGCGATAGGAATAGGCAAAAAATCGAGGTCAGACAAAGCCTATATTGTCGATATTTCGGAAGATTGGGATGTATGGCAGGGAAATCTCAATGTGACGCAACTGCTCAAAAGCCTTTCTTTGCTTTCCGTTCCTGATATCATATACAGCCAGACGCAGCCTGAAGCAAAAGCTGGGCGCATCTGGCTCAAACCGAAGGGGTGATTTGATTGGCAACTTTCAAAGTAAACGGCGTTGCCATGTCGCAAACCCAAGGAGCAGTTCGCGTACCGGCTGCATCTTCCTTTACACTCTCTTGGGAAGGGTTGGAAGCTCCCAGCGGCTACAAAGAGTCATTTAATATATCCATAACCGACTACAGCGCAACTTTATCTTGTTCTGCCGGCTCTAGCGCATACGGGATTTACTTTGTTTCATCAGCTCATTATTTCAGCGATTATTCCGACCCTAAAAAGATCGTTGGAGCTTCCGGATCGGAAATAATAACATCCTCGGTATCTCTGAATGGAAAGACCTTATGCCTTGCCTATACAGGAACATTTGCAGGATGGAACACGTTCTACGTCACCTTTTACGACCCCGTGACGCTTACTGCGCCGTCTAATTTCACAGCGTCGCAGTCTGGGCAAACGATCAACATGTCATGGACTGGATCGTCTGCGTCTGGTGGAAGCGGTTCTGTTGTTTACAGACTCTATAACGCTTCAGATGGAACGGTTCTTGCCTCAACAACGGCCACATCTCTTTCCATTGCTGCGAGTACGCTTGGATATGCCTCTTGCCAGTATAAAATTATCGCTGAGTATGGGGGGCATTCCGAAAGCAGTAATGTGATCTGGATAAATCCGCAAAGAACAAGCCTGGCCGCTCCCTCGAAGCCTACTGTTACAATCAGTGGAAACAAATTCACTGTTTCTTGGTCGGCTGCATCTGGCGCATACGGAACAGGAAATGTGACCTATGTGCTGCATTATGGCAATAAGGCAACGGGCTACTTTGAATCCTCCATCAATGTTGGTACTGCAAGAACATATACAATCGAGTTTTCAGATTGGTCAATGCAGTACGGATTTACCGTCACAGCCTATTATTCCGGGGTGGAAGCCACAGGCGAAACGACCTATATCACTACGCCTACGCCATCGCTCACAAAGCCGGGTGCTCCGCAGGTTTCCCAAACTGGGAGAAAGCTGACTGTCACATGGGCAGCCGCAAAAGGAAGCAGCGGTGTCGGAAGCGTTTACTACTATCTTTTTGCCGGATCGGAAGACAATATCGTATACCAAGGAACGGGGACATCAGCCACCATCACGCCGCCTGCCTATGATGAGAGCAAGGGATACTTCATCCTTGCAACATATTGCAATGCGGAACAATGGAGCAGCACGACATACTTTACGGCAAGCAGCCCAAAACTGACGGCTCCCGGATCACCGATGATAAACTATCAGGATGGTGTATTCACGCTGTCTTGGAGTCCTTCAGTGGGTTCCTACGGAGATACGGGAGCCAATGTCACATATACGCTCTACTACGGCGATTCGCAAAATGGCTTCACATCGAAATCTAAATCAACAGGAACGGCAACAAGCGTCAATATTGCTTCTTGGGCAGTTGGCATTGAGTGCCGTTTTTTCGTCCGCGCCTCTTATGCAGGAAAGACAGCAGACGGTAGCTATTCCTCGTACACGATACCCGATCACAACTATGTGGCATACTACGACGAAACTGCTGGTCAGTATGTCCTCTGCATCCCGTACTACTGCGAAGATGGAGTAAATTTCATCGAAGCGAAACCGAGCTACTGCCCGGATGGACAGTCTTACATAGAGTGTTCAAACTAACAAAGAACAGAAAGGATGACGAAAATGGCCTATAAAACCATGTATCCGGCAATCAATAATAGCCCTGTCACGACGCTGACGGTAGCTATTACAGCCTCAGATACATCTATCGCAGTAGATGATGTTTCGGCATTTCCTACCGCGCCGAACATCGTCACGATTGGAACTGACGAAAACGCTGAGCTTGTCCTCTACACGGGTATTTCCGGTTCGAAACTCACAGGCTGCACTCGCGGCTTCAATGGAACAAAGGCAACCACATGGGCGGCAGAGACCAAAATCTACCGCGCGTTTACCGCTTACGATCATGACACGTTCAAAGCCAACATTGAGGAACTGCAAAAGACGGCGGCAACTGCTGACGAACTTAGTCAGCTAAAGGTCGAATTAAAAAATGTGTCCGCCCACCAAAATGTCTTGATTGGCAATGAAAGTGGTAATCCGATTTCAACATCCGACGCATTTGCCGCGCCGCTGTGTGGGCTGCACATCTACGGCAGAAGCAGACAGGACGGAACGCCGAGCGCAGACAATCCGGTAGAGATCGGCGGGGCGGGGGCGGACGGAACGCTGCAAGTCAAAATCACGGGCGCGAATTTGCTGGATTTTGAGAAAGCTGCAAGTGAAAATGCAAACGCAGAATTTACATTTGAAAACGGCATTTTGACCGTCAAAGCGCTAAACAAACAAGGGTGGGCTGGAATTTTTATCCCGCTACCGGATGAATGCGCGGGAAAACAAATTTTTTTCAGGAGTACCATTGATAGCAATCCGAACGGGTTAAAATCGCTTATCCAAATGCGATATAGCTTGAACGGAAAGACGGTCTACTTTTCGAGCACGAGTATCTTAAAAATCCCGGAAGGCGCATCCGATATCAGATATAACGTTATGGCGCGCAATGAAAATACGGCGGCGGAAGGAACCATAACGGTGCAATACCCCGTTGTATGTTACGGCAGCGCGCTTTTACCCTATGAACCTTATCACGAGCAGGTCATCACGGTGCAGACTTCCGGCGGCCTGCACGGCATTCCCGTATCCAGCGGCGGAAATTTCGTGGATGAAAATGGTCAGAGATGGGTCTGCGATGAGATTGATTTTACGCAAGGAAAGCGCATTAAAAGAGTCAACGTCGAAGCGTTGGATGCGACGAAGACGCTAAGCGAGCAGAGCGGCTTTGAAATGGAGCCTGTGGAATTTCCGCTTTCATCTGAAGAAATTGCGGCATACGGAGCGCTGATGGCCTATGCGCAGACGACCGTGGTACAGGCGAAAAATGTCGCGGGAATCCGACTGGATTATCAGCGCGATGTGAATCGGGTTATCCAAAACCTTGAAAACGCCATCGCATCCATGACGACAGCTTAAAGGAGGAAAAATCTATGGCTATCAAAAGTCGAGCGAGACATGACCTGACCCTGCGCGCTATCAAGCGGGAAATCGCCGCCGGGCGCGACGTAGCCTATTGGCTGGACAAGGCATATACCCATCTGGACAACGGGCTGCTGACAGAAGCGGACATTGAGGAGATCGAAAGGCTGGCACAGTCATATTATGACGCGCTTGACGCGGCAGATAAAGACGAAGCAAATTAAATGTTGCTAGTGTTAACTAAGACGAGAGAAAAAGAAAAGCCGTCCGTTGACAAGGGACGGCGAATTTGATATGATATCTGCATAACAAAATAAAAAGGCAAACGGTCCAGCCCTAGGAAAGTTGAAACCGTCTGCCGCCCAACAAGTAGGCGCAGATATTATATCATATCTCCGCTTATTTGTGCAACACAGAAAGCGGGGTTTTTTTATGTACGAGCAGTTGCGTGATGAGGTTTTGAGCCAAATCGGGGATTTGCCAGCCGAAATTTTGAAACGTGTATCAAGAGCATTCGACATTTCAGCGCAAAATTATGTTGTCACCAAAGCAGAAACGGGTTTATCTGTTTTAGGACGTGATGAGTTCAAAAGGGTTGCGGGTGCCTACTTCATTTCGAGGAAAACGGAAGGACTTTCGCCCAAGACGATTGACCACATCGTAAGAATTATAGGCAATTTCATAAATGGAATGGTGAAGCCGATTTCTGAAATCAAAACTAACGACATTCGGGCATATCTGTATAACTATCAAGAGGAACGAGGAGTCAGCAACCGAAGTCTCGATCTGATTCGGACAATTATTTGCACATTTTTCAAATGGGCAGCGGCGGAAGGGTATATTTCCTCTGATCCGTCTGTCAATGTGAGGCCGATCAAATATACAAGAAAACCAAGAAAAGCACTCTCACAAATTGAGCTTGAGCGGATTCGACGTGTATGTCGAGATGAGAGGGAAACATGTATTCTTGAAGTGCTTTATTCGACGGGATGCCGCGTCAGCGAGCTATGCAGTATTCGAGTTGATGATATTGATTGGGAAAAACGGGAGATTACAGTTCTCGGTAAGGGAAATAAATACAGAAAGGTTTTCCTCAACGCAAAAGCAATTATTGCGATTCATGCCTATCTCAAATCGAGGAAGCATTCGAGTATATGGCTTGTATGCAATGAGCGCGGAGGCGGCCAGATGCACCCGGCCAATGTGCAAAAGATTTTTGCGCGAATGGAGAAAGAAACTGGAATTTTTGTGACCCCTCACATTATGAGACATACCATGGCAACACAGGCACTCACGGGAACGGGCGTTGAGGTTGTACAGCAGATGCTCGGCCATTCCAACGTGGCAACGACCATGATTTACGCTGAAGTTGATCCGACAACTATTCATGCAGCACACATTCGAAGCGTAATTTAATAAACAGACGACTGTTAAAAACAGTCGTCTGTTTTTTGAGAGGAGGTGATCTTATGGAAGTTCTCATTGCTCTTGACTGCGCCGATCTTGCGCAGTAATCCTTCGGGCGGCTGATTTATGGTCAGCCGCCTGTCTTTTATCCCAAAATCAAGGAGGCGGTTCAACTATGAATTTATCCGTGGCACTCATTCTCGGCGCGATCCTCATTGCGTCTACTATCGTAATGATTGCCGGATGCAACGTTTCGGCGCTGGCTGACCGTCAGGTCGAAAGGTGGCTGAACGAACATGGCGGTTAATGGCATCACTGGCGCTTACTACATGATTCAGCAGCTCGAAAAGCCCACATCGTACAGCGAAGCGGACTGCGTGAAAGCTGCGGTCGTCAACGTCATCCGTCACTGTTCCGGCGGTGATCCGTCATACAGATGTGCCGGATGCACAGAGCTGTGGAACAGCTACGACAAAACGGGCAAGTATCATCACATCGTCGAAAGACTCACCATCGACGAGGCAAAACGCTCCGGCCTACTCATCGGCGATCTGCCCTGCATCTACAACCCCAATACCGGCAAATGCGAACACATCGCCTACTATATGGGCGGCATCGGCGGGTATGAGGTCATCCATAGCAGCGCAACACGCGGATGCGTCGCCGCAACGTATCTCAAAAATGGGTTTACCCACATTCTCAGGCACAAGCTCATCAAGGGCATTGACCCCGATTCCGCCGGAGGCAATGACGATGATGAAAAGGAGATGGACTCAATGGCAACTGTCATCTACACGGCAAAGGTCAGCACCCCCAAGGGAGGAGCGTTGAATCTTCGTTCCTCCCCGTCCACGTCTGCACGGATTCTGACGGAGATCGAAAACGGCGAAATCGTCGAAGTTCTGGCAGAACTCGGAAAGTGGGTTCAGGTCAAGTATTCTGGATCCACTGGCTATGTCTTCGCCGATTATGTCACCCGCATTACATCTTCTTCGGATGAAGACGATGGGGCGAACGACACCACTGCAACCGCTTCCGCATGGGGCATTTTCATCCCGTGCGCATCCAAGACCGCTGCACAGACTCTCGCTCAGTGCTTCAACGCGGCGACCGTCTGCCAGCGGGAGCGTGATGACTGATGCTTCAATCCATCATGGAATGGATTAAGCTCTGGTGGGGCTATCTGGGCGTTCTGGGCGCGATTTGTGCTTTCATCGGCAAGACCTTCATCTCCCCCATCATCAAGCGCAGGCGCAAGATGAAGCAGGAAAAGGAGGCTCAGCAAAAAGAAATTCTGAATCTCTTGACCGACATCCGGGACGAGCTGAAGAACCTTGGCGATGATGTCGGATCGCTCCAACACGACCGATTGCAGCAGGCATATGCCTACTACATGAAACGCGGCTGGTGCGAATCCTCAATCAAAGAATCGCTCATCTCCATGTTCGATTCTTACTCGTCGCGCGGCAGAAATCATCTCTACAAGTCTTATAAACAAGACTTCATCGACCTCCCTGAGGTCGAACCGGGCGTAAACTGGGGGGCGCGTCAGAATTGAGGATCGGAGATACCTACATCCAGTACAGCAAAATCATCACGTCCCTTGCGGCGCTGGCATACGCCGCGCAGGTTTCGATTACCATCGTCCTCGCCTGCAACGTGCCGGAAGCATCTAATGCGCTCATCGAAATTCTCAAAACCACAACGGGGCTTTTCGGGCTGATTTTCGGGTGCTATACCGGAAATTCCGTCGTCGAAAAAGTCAACCTGACAAATAAGGCGGTTTCAAAGTCACTTAATGGAACATCTTCTACAACCACTGTAAACACAGTGGGCTGACGAGCATGTATGCTCAGAAAGGAACTTCATCATGATTGATCTTTCTTTTGCTATCGGCGCAATTATCGCCGTGATCCTCGCGGTAATCTGCATCAAAGTCTATCCGATCATCAAAGCGTCTATTTCGCCTGCGACGTTGGCCGTCATTTCTTGGTTTGCACAGACTATCGTTCGAGCTGTTGAAGCTGAATTTGGCAGCGGCGGCGGAGAAGAAAAGCGAGAAGAAGCGTTTGCCAGAATCAATAAGATCCTTGCCCCGATGATTGAACTCTGCGAAAGCATGGGGTTCACCATTGATGCTGAACAGATTTATGACGCAATTCAGGCCGCATGGCTCAAGATGAATCTTGAACAGATCATGGCGGGTGAAAAGCTCTCGAAAATCGAGCAGGGAGATCTCGGAAGTATTGCTGAATAATTAAACATCTTGCCCCATGCCGAGCTTCTGCTCTGCATGGGGCTTCTTTTTTGTATGTACACTATTGTATCGTTGTTTCACGTGAAACATTCAAAATCAAATAAAAAATATCGCAAAAACAGAAGAAAAACTATTGACGACACTATTCTAAAGTAGTATAATATATATGTAAGGACAAGAGAACAAAATCAGGAGGAAAAGACAATGACAGAAATGAAAATCAGCGAAATCAAGAAAGCCGAACGTCTTGCCCGCCTGCTGACGGGTAAGCAGGACTGCCGTGTGACCGGCTATTACACGGAAGGGGCAAACGGAGATTTTCAAATCTTCCAATGCGAAGTTCTTTCCGATGGCGGCAAGACGCGCGAAATCGACATCTATGTCGATGCGTTTCTCCCCGATCGCCGCCGCAGTCGGGCATATACGAAGTAAGCGAACAAACAAGAAAAGAGAGGTACAAGAAGATGAAAGTTAATTTTACGGCAAAAATGAGGGAGTATATCTCCTTTGCGGAAATGCCCGCCGTGAAGAAGGTTATGGAGTACGCGAAGGAAGACGCTTATTCAGCCAAAGACTGGGCGAAAGTCGCCACTAGGATAGTTTTTGACGATAACGGTGCCAAGATAATTGAAGCAACGGCGAAGATTGCAAAGAATCAGCGCGTTTGGGACGCTTTCGACGAAGAAACGCGACACATTGACGTGTGGATTGAATTTACCGCATTTAGCGAGTATCGTAGCAGTTTTATTATCGCGGGCGTATATCTGACCGACTTGTGGCAGCTCACAAGGGACAATGCCGATGAGATCAAGTCCCACATGTACATCCGGCAATTCAAAGAGGTCAATGTTTGAGGTTTTACACGCCGCCTGACAGCAGACGGCGGATAAAGCCCCAAAGGGCAAGGGAAAGGACGGAAATGCTGTGAAAAAGTACCCGATAAAAAAGATTGCGCGCTTGATTGCGCAGTTCTCAGTGCAGGAAGAACAGGCACAGAAAAATCGCTGGATTTGGAGGCAGGAAGACTTTACATCGGAAGAATTGAAAGAAGTTCAGAGGATAGAAAAGTCTGTTACGGATATCATGCTGGACGCGGATGGTAAACCGTGGTATGACACTCTTTGCCTCATCAAGGCAGCGACGTGCGATTCTCTGTTTATCGGATTCGAGGCTCAGGATCGCATGATTTCAGCTTGCGCAAAGTGCGGTATTCATCCGCGTATCTAATGAACGGAACGAGAGGAGAGAGACAAATGAGCACAGACGAACTTTTGTTCAAGCTTCATCTTTGCAGCCTCAAGGCCTACGATGAAAGCAAATGCCGATACCCAGAATGGGGTTGGCAGAATCTTGAGTGGTACATTTCAACGGATAGAGCGCCGTTGGAATTTATCAAAGCGGTTGAAAGCCTGTCTGAAAAGCGGATGGTAACGCTCATCAGGAAAGCGTCTTGCGGTTGCGTTACTTCTGGTATTGCGATGGCGAAGAAGTACCTTGGATTAATTTGATTGGAGGAATGAAGAATGGATTATATCGTTGAACATGTAGATGGTGAGCCGTTTGCGTGGATCACATTCATCAGGAAGAGTGCAGCAGGTGAAAAGATCGTCGTCCATTTGTACGAATGTACCGATCCCGGCGGGGCTGGCAGTCTTTCGGCACTCTGGTTCAAGCGCGGTTACACCAGCGAGCGCCTGTCGAATTGGCTGAATGTAGATGTATACGCAATCGACAACGACGACAACCAGCGCTGTCGATATAACCCGCAGATCACAGCGAATTACAAGATTGACTTCGATTGGATGCTTCCTGCATCCACGGAGAACGCCAAGAAGATTCTGATGGAAATTGCCCGTCGTGCCGGAATTTCGTCTTTTGGTGGACAACACTCTTTGAAGGTAGTATAATACAGAAAAAAGGACGGAGGTTTCCCAATATGGCACTTATTACTCTTAAGGAGTATGCTGAGAAGCAAGGAAAGAATCCAGTAGTTGTTCGCCAAAAGGCGATACGCGGAACGTTTAAGACGGCGGTCAAGCGAGGGCGCGACTGGTGGATAGACGAAGATGAGCCTTATACAGATGCTCGGATCAAGACTGGGGCGTATATTGATTTCAAGTATGGCTACCAGTACCAGAAGGAGCGTATCAAGAGAAAGGCGCAACAGGAAGAATAACAGAACAAGGAGGAAAACACTATGGAAAGCATCAAGGATCGTATCTATTTTGCCGCACGTCGAATTTCTGACCAGACTATGACGCTGGCGGAGATGAACATCCCTTCCGAGAAGGAACGCTGCTTGAGCATCTATGCCGAAGCATGGGAGAACGGCGAGAAGTTCTACGTCGGCGACGTGGAAACGTCGATGGAAAAGATGTCGATCATGCTTGGAATGGCGAAGCGCGGCGCGGATTGCGACGAGGAAAAGGAAATCGAAGCCGCGGCTGAACAGCTCGTGTCTGCTCTGCGCAAAGCGAACGTTAAGCACTGGCTGTTCGGCATCACGCGTGAGCAGATGGTCGCACTGGGTAATGCACTTGGACGCGACGCGTTCGTCGTGTACTCCGACGCAAAGATGAGCGTCGTGGATATGGCGCGTCGTTGGAGCGACGTCCACGAAGATGAAAAAGAAATTGTTATTTGCGGAGACGATATGCTGCCGTAAGGCAGCTATCGTTTTCTCTTGGAGGAATTATGACGATAGCGCGCGCAAGCTGCATTTGCGAAAGATGCGGGAAAGAGTTTGAGGTTGTCACAAAGCGCCCAAACAGGCGAGACGCTGACAACTTCGAGGGCTGGGCAGAGGAGAATATAACCGTCTGCCCGGAGTGCAGAAACCGCGAGAAGGAAGAAACATACCAGCGCGAAGCGGAAGCCGCGAGGAAAAAGGCAGAAGAACGCGGCCTGCCGGAACTGAAAGGTAGTGAAAAACAGATTCGGTGGGCACTGGTCGTCAGGGAAAAGCGGATCGGCGAGATTGAGCAGATTATTCGCGAGGCCGAAAAACTGGCGGTAACGGACAAGGAAAGGAAGATTCTTTCCAGTTTCAAGGCGTATGCCGAAAAGCTGTTTTTCGAACTAGACGCGAGTTACTGGATTGAATCCAGAAATCTTGAAGCTGCTGATTTGGTATGGAATTACCATAGAACGATGATGAAACAAGAAAGATGAATTACAAAGCCAACGAATATTTTACCGCCCCATGTCGAGCTTCTGCTCTACATGGGGCTTTTTTTGTATGCACACTATTGTATCGTTGTTTCACGTGAAACATTCAAAATCAAATAAAAAATATCGCAAAAACAGAAGTAAAAGTGTTGACAACACTATCTTAAAGTAGTATAATATATACAAGGAGACGGAAGAATCTCCTAGTAGAGCGAAGAAAGGAGGATGCAGAAATGCAGGAATGTTGCGAAAGGAGTTGCGACATGGGCAAGAATGGAGCTGAATACGCAGAGGAAGCAGCAGTCCTTCGCGTATTGCGGATGCTGGACAAAGCCATTGCTGAGGGCAAGGACATTGAACAGTTCCGCAAGGAGCTTGATGCCTATGCAGACGGCATTATCAGCAAATAAAAAAACTGCCCCGTGTGTCAGCTCAAGGGCAGTTCGCTGATGGGAAACGGGTTGGGATGCTCTACCCCAGCCCGGATTCTCAGCCATATTTTATCAAGTAGTAGGGCGTATGTCAAGACAGAAAGAAGGCATGAGCATGGATTATACTGCTGTTGTTGATGAAATGCGAGAGCAAGGATTCTCCGATGATGTAATCAATGCGGAAATTGATTCATCTATTGCATCCGAGAGTGCATGCGCCGTCGAGAATTACGAAGACGATCCGTTTACCCATGAAGGTTGGAGACAGCAAGATTTGATTGACCTGTACAGGTTCGAGCGATAAGGAGAAGAATATCATGAAATACTATTCCATTGATGAAACGACTGCGCGTGTTGCTCATAATATGATGTCCATGAGCGACTATAAGCAGGGACAGAAGACCGAAGAATATAAGCAGATGGTAGACGATGCTGCGGCTATCGCTGAACGCGAGAAGCAGCGTAAGCCAGATTATGCCGATGTGATCGACACTCTGCTTGATCGCTATGCTTTCAAGCTGGCTGAGTGGATGAATACCGAAAGCAGGATTGGAACGATGTGTCCTTCTATTCTGATTGCTGGTGGCAGCAACTTCCCGGTGCGGAAAAAGCAGAAGCAGAACGCTCGTGCAGATGCTCACATGGCGAAGTACAAAGAGGTCGAAGGAATCCTTGATAAGATTCGCAAAGTCGGAACTGGCGGAATCAAAGCGAATGATGAGCAGGCACTTGTGAAGCTGGAAGCCAAAGTGGAAGATTTGGTGGAGCTTCAAGAGCGGATGAAAGGTGTAAATGCCTATTATCGCAAAAACAAGACATTAGATGGTTGCGACCTTTTGAGCCAAGATCAGATTGAGAAGTTCAAGGCGGACACGGCGGCTGATTGGAGAATTGATCCGACCCCGTTTCCCTCCTACTGCCTCACGAACAATAATGCAGAAATTCGCAGGTTGAAAAAGCGGATTGAAGAGCTTCAAGAGATTAAGGCTTCTGGCGATAGTGATACTGAGGTAGAGGATGTTGAAGGGCTGCGTGTTGTCGAAGATACCCAGCTCATGAGGATTCAGCTTATTTTCGACGGAAAGCCTGAGCTGGAAATCAGAAGCATATTGAAGGGTAACGGTTTCCGCTGGGCACCATCTCAAGGAGCGTGGCAACGACAGCTCAACAGTAATGGGCAACGGGCGGCACGTCAAGCAATCGAGGAAATCAGAAAGATTCAGGATGTGGGCGCATGATTACGTTTGAAAATTCCCCTGAAGATTTTGCAACTTTGCCCGTCGGGACGGAAATCAGCGAAGAGGTATACTTTCACTTCTTTGACCTCCTGCCGCCGCTCAGACTGCGGGATAGCTTGTTTGTTGGATTCCAGAGCAGCGAACCGTATTCCTACGAAAAAAAGAAGGACGGCTCTTTCGCTCCGACGTACATGACGTTCGCCAAGAAAGCTGGAAAATATTTTTACGCCGGAACAAATTTTTACGGCGTTTGTAGCTGGGACGGCAAAGAAGCGTGATGTGTATACCACATTTCTACCACACAGCCCAAACAGGTGGAAGATGTAGTGGATGAAATGGAGAAAGACAAAAAGAGAGCTTTCGGGAAGTGACCGACCATAAGCTCTCTTTTTTCTTGTAGATACAAAAGAAAAACCCTCAACGGCGCGAAGCTCGTCAAGGGTTTTTATGGTGCACCCAACAGGATTCGAACCTGTGGCCTTTTGATTCGTAGTCAAACGCTCTATCCAGCTGAGCTATGGGTGCAATCTTGAATTTTTCGTTCCAGTCGCTCGGAACGAAAATGATTATACCGCGGATCGCGAAGAATGTCAATACTTTTTTTCAAATTTTTTTACATTTTCTGACTTCGTGCTGAAAGCGCCGGATTTCATCGGAAAACGGGGCGACTTTTGGGAAGAATGAAGCCAAGCGAAAATCGAAAAGGAAAAGTGAATTTTTTTCTTGTTAAACCAAGGAAAAAACGTCGAAAACCTGCGAAAAGAACGAAAGAAGGCAGGGAGCGGCGAAAGGTTAAACACCAGACGTTGCGGAAATGCTAACTGTGGATAAAATGAGTTATCCACAGTTAAACGGGAAAAACACCGATTTGCCTGTGGACAACTGTGGATAACTCGGTGGAAAACTCGTTTTTCCTGCGATTTCTACAAAAATGGCTGTGGACAAAACGGAGGATAACTGTGGGGGAAATGTTGGAAAGCCGGGGATAAGTGACGCGCCCGTTCGACAAATTGGTTGCGAAAAGATAAAATTGGATAGACGTATAAACTTTATGGCGTCGGCGTGTCATCTTTTGGGCGGATTCCGCATACTTGTGGCCGAAGCGAGGAGGGGGACGGCCATGTGGGGCAGAAAGATGAAGTGGGCGCTGCTTTCGGTCAGCGCGCTCTGCACGGCGCTGCTGTTGGCCTGCGCGGGGGAAAACGCCGTGCAGACCTTTCGGGCGGCGCGGCAGGCGGAAGAAGTTTTGGATGCGGAGGAGAGCGGGCCGCTTTCGGGCTTTGTCATCGCGCTGGACGCGGGACACGGCGGATATGACGGCGGCGCGGTCGGGCGGGTGAGCGGCACGCCGGAAAAAGGGCTGAACCTCGATGTGGCGCGTCGGCTGGAAGCGATTTTGGAAGCGCAGGGCGCGCGGGTGATGATGACGCGGACGGACGACTATGCGCTCTGCGACGAAGACCCGCCGATCCGCAAAAAACTTCAGGACATGCAGCGCCGCGCGGCGCTCATCGAGCAGGGCGGCGCGCAGATGGTGCTTTCCATCCACATGAACGAATATGCGGGGCGGAGCCAGAGCGGGCCGCAGGTGTTTTATCGGGAGGGCTGTCCGGCCGGGCGGCTTTTGGCAGGTGCGATTCAGGAAACGATGAACGAAAAACTGTCCCCCAAAAAGACGCGGACGGCGCTTGGCGGGGATTACTACATTTTGACGCTGGGCGTGCCGAGCGTGCTGGTGGAATGCGGCTTTTTATCTAATGCTAAAGAGGAAGCGCTGCTGCTCACCGAGGATTACCGCCAGCAGGTCGCGCAGGCGATTGCGGGCGGCGTTTTGGCCTGGGCCAATCTGCCGGGGGAAAAGCCGGAGGCGCTTCCGGCTGTGGATCGAAGCGGCGAACCGCATGCCGAAACATGAACGTCAGACAACTTGTCAACACGGAAGGTGAAAGTTATTCAAGGTTTTTCGCAATAACGCGCTTTTTTCAACAGAATATGGCTTGACAGCCTGTGGCCGTCGTGATAAGATAATGGCACATATTCCGGCGATGACGAGGAAGAATCCGCGTGGAAACGCTAAGCGAGGGAGCGGCGGTGCGAGGCTCCTGCGAGGGCGCGCGGGCTGGTCGCCTCGGAGCCGCAGGCTGAACGCCATTCTGGCCGCGTAGGTCTGCCGGTTTTCCTCCGTTACGGGGAAATGAGCATGATGTGTGCTCAATGAGCGTGCGCAGGCACGGAATTTAGGTGGTACCGCGAAAGCAGCCTTTCGCCCTAAAGCGGGGTGGGAGGCTGCTTTTTTACACACTTCATCAGGATCGAAGGGATTTCGAGTCTGCGGACTCGACCAAAGGGCTTTCCGATCGCCCTTTGGAAACCTTCGGCTAAAGATGGGGTAAGCAAGGTTTATAATGCAGGAGGAGAGAACGTGAAACTCAACGGAGCGGCGATTCTGATTGAATGCCTCATCGAGCAGGGCGTTGGAACCGTGTTCGGCTTCCCCGGCGGCGCGGTTTTGCCGATTTACGATGAACTCTACAAGCGTCAGGATCGCATTCATCATGTGCTGACCGCGCATGAACAGCATGCGGGTCATGCGGCGGACGGCTATGCCCGCGCCAGCGGCAAGACGGGCGTGTGCATCGCCACAAGCGGCCCCGGCGCGACGAATCTGGTGACGCCGATTGCGACGGCCTATATGGATTCCACGCCGATTGTCTTCATCACCGGCAACGTGCCGCAGAGCCTGATGGGCACGGATTCCTTTCAGGAAGCGGATATTTCCGGTATGACGATGCCCGTCACCAAGCACAACTATCTGGTCACAAGGGTGGATAAGCTGGCCGATATCGTCCGCGAAGCGTTTTACATCGCATCCAGCGGCCGCCCCGGCCCGGTGCTGATCGACATTCCGAAGGATGTGCAGATCGCCGAGACGGAGTATGAATCCGCCAGCGGCGCACAGCTGATCCCCAAGCTCTCCATGAAACACCCGACGGCGCAGCTCCGCCCCGAAGGCGAAGCGCTGGAGCGCTACAAGGTGAAGGCCGCGCCCCGGCTGGAGCAGGCAGCCAAGTTGATTGCCGAAGCGCAGAAGCCGCTGATTTACTGCGGCGGCGGCGTGATTCTCTCCGGCGCGGAAAACGAGCTGCTGGCCTTTGCCGACCGGGTGGATGCGCCCGTGGTCTCCACGCTGATGGGTCTGGGCGCGGTTCCGGCGGATAACCCGCGGATGCTGGGCATGCTGGGCATGCACGGCACGCACGCGGCGAACATCGCCATGCAGCGCTGCGACCTGCTGATTGCCGTCGGCGTGCGCTTTTCGGATCGCGCGCTGGGCAACGCGGCGACGTTCGCGGCGCAGGCCAAGGTGCTGCACATCGATATCGACCGCGCGGAAATCAACAAGAACGTTTCGACCACGCTGCATATCACCGGCGATGCGCGCGTGGTGCTGGATTTGCTGCTCCCGCGCGTGGAGCAGAAGGACAATGCCCAGTGGATGCAGCAGGCGCGCAGCATGATGGAGGAATATTTGAGCGACGAGCTGTTTGAGCCGCGCAAGATTCTCCGCCAGATGGCCGCGATTGCGCCGGAAATCACCGTGGCGACCGACGTGGGTCAGCACCAGATGTGGACGGCGCAGCATTTCCCGTTCCTGCATCCGCGTCAGCTGATTACCAGCGGCGGCTTGGGCACGATGGGCTTCGGTCTCGGCGCGGCGATGGGCGCGGCGGCGAGCGACCCGGAGGGCAGGCCCGTGGCGCTGATTACGGGCGACGGATCGTTCCGCATGAACCTGACCGAGCTTTCCACCATTGGCTATTACAATATTCCGGTGATCGTCGTCATTTTCAACAACGGCACGCTGGGCATGGTGCGCCAGTGGCAGACGTTGTTCTTTGGCCATCGATACAGCCAGACGACGCTCGACCGCGGGCCGGACTTCATGAAGCTGGCCGAGGCCTACGGCCTTTCCGGCACGCGGGTGGACACGGTGGAGGCGTTTGCGGCGGCGTTCAAAACGGCCGTCGAGAAGCGCGAACCCTGCATCATCGAGTGCATGCTGGATATCGACGAGATGGTTGCGCCGATGGTTGCGCCGGGTTCGCCGATCGACTCGTTCTGCCTGAACTGACGGAGGTGAGCGGCTTATGATGATCAATCCCGAAAACCTGCGCCGCTATACCGTCGGCGTGCTGGTTTCCAACGAACCGGGCGTGCTTTCCCGCGTATCCGGCCTGTTCTCCCGGCGCGGCTTCAACATTGAGAGCCTGGCCGTCGGCCCGACGCAGGACAGCGAGGTCTCCCGCATCACGATTGTGGTGCTGGGCGACGATGCGCACATCGAGCAGCTGGTGCAGCAGCTCTACAAGCTGATCTGCGTGCAGAAGGTGCAGGTGCTCAGCACCCGCAACGACGTGGAGCGCCAGCTGCTGCTGGTCAAAGTCGCCGCGAGCGTGAAAGAGCGCGAGGGGCTGATGCGGCTGGTGGATATTTTTAAGGCAAAGGTGCTGGACGTGACCAAATCCTCGATGATTCTGGAAATCACGGGGGACAACGACAAGATCACCGCGATGATGCGGCTTCTGGAGGATTACGGCATTCTGGAGCTGGTTCGCACGGGCGTTGTCGCGCTGGAGCGCGGCGACGATGTGATGAGTTCGGATATATTTGAATGAACAACAAGGAGGAAAACAAAATGGCACAGATGTTTTACGCGCAGGACTGCAACCTCGATTACCTGATGGGCAAAAAGATTGCCATCGTCGGCTATGGCTCCCAGGGCCATGCGCATGCGCTCAACCTGCGCGACTCCGGCTGCGACGTGATCGTTGCGCTGTATGAGGGCAGCAAGAGCTGGAAGAAGGCCGAGGAAGCTGGCCTGACCGTCATGACCACCGCCGAGGCCGCCAAGGTCGCCGACATGATTATGATTCTCATCAACGACGAAAAGCAGGCCGCGATGTATCAGAAGGACATCGAGCCGTATCTGCGCCCCGGCATGATCCTCGCCTTCGCGCACGGCTTCAACATCCACTTCGGCTGCATCAAGCCGCCGAAGGATATCGACGTGGTGATGATCGCGCCGAAGGGCCCGGGCCACACCGTCCGCAGCCAGTATCTGGAGGGCAAGGGCGTGCCTGACCTCATCGCCGTCTATCAGGACGCCTCCGGCAAGGCGCAGGATTACGCGCTGGCGTATGCCGCGGGCATCGGCGGCGCACGCGCGGGCATCCTTAAGACGACCTTCCGCGAGGAGACCGAGACCGACCTGTTCGGCGAGCAGTGCGTCCTCTGCGGCGGCGTGACCGCGCTGATGAAGGCGGGCTTTGACACGCTGGTCGAGGCGGGCTATCAGCCGGAGAATGCGTATTTCGAGTGCATCCACGAGATGAAGCTCATCGTTGACCTCATCTTCGCGCACGGTTTCGCGGGCATGCGCTATTCCATCTCCAACACCGCCGAATACGGCGATTATGAGATCGGCCAGCGCCTGATTACCGAGGAGACCAAGAAGGAAATGAGAAAGGTGCTCACCGAGATTCAGGATGGCACGTTCGCCCGCAACTGGCTGCTGGAAAACCAGAGCGGCTGCGTCCACTTCCTCGCCAAGCGCCGCATCGAGGCGGGCAGCCAGCTGGAGGAAGTCGGCAAAGATCTGCGCAGCAAGATGAGCTGGGGCACGAAAGTGGAGGAACTGTAAGATGGCAGTCAGTGATCGCGTCAAGAGCGGCCCGGAGAAAGCGCCGCATCGTTCCCTTTGGAAGGCGCTCGGCCTGACCGACGAGGAGCTGAAGCTCCCGCTGATCGGCGTGGTCAGCGCGAAGTCGGAGTGCGTGCCAGGTCATAACCACCTGAACAACATTGCGCAGGCCGTCAAGGACGGCATCCGTCTGGCGGGCGGCGTTCCGGTCGAATTCCCGGCCATCGGCGTGTGCGACGGTATTGCGATGGGCCACGTCGGCATGAAGTATTCCCTCGCTTCCCGCGAACTGATTGCGGACAGCTGCGAATCCATGGCGATGGCGCATGGCTTCGACGGCATGGTGTTCATCCCGAACTGCGACAAGATCGTGCCCGGCATGCTGATGGCGGCGCGCCGCCTGAACCTGCCCGCGATGGTCATTTCCGGCGGCCCGATGATGCCCGGCCGCATGCCCGGCGGCAGCGGCGACATGGACCTCAACTCCGTGTTCGAAGCGGTCGGCGCGTATAAGGCGGGCAAGATGGATGACGCGCAGCTCAACGCTGTCGAGTCCTCCGCATGCCCCGGCTGCGGCAGCTGCTCCGGCATGTTCACCGCCAACTCCATGAACTGCATCACCGAAGTCATCGGCATGGCGCTTCCGGGCAACGGCACGATTGCCGCCGTGGACGCCGCGCGCATCCGCTTGGCGAAGAAGACCGGCATGCGCATCGTCGAGCTGGTCAAAGAGGGCCTGACCCCGGACAAGATCATGACCAAATCCGCGTTCCGCAATGCGCTCTGCCTGGATATGGCGCTGGGCTGCTCCACGAACACCGTGCTGCATCTGCCCGCCATCGCGCACGAAGCGGGCATCGACTTCGACCTGAACTGGGTCAACGAGGCCAGCGCGAAGGTGCCGAACCTCTGCCATCTCGCCCCGGCAGGCCATCACCACGTCATCGACCTGCATCTGGCGGGCGGCGTGATGGGCGTGCTCAGCGAGCTGAAGGGCCGCGGCCTGCTTGATGAGAACGCGCTGACCGTCTCCGGCATGACGCTCGGCGAGGAGATCAGCCTGAGCAAAAATTATAACCACGAGGTCATCCGCCCGTTCGACGATCCGTATTCCCCGACCGGCGGCCTGATGATTCTGCGCGGCAACCTTGCGCCGGACGGCGCGGTCGTCAAGCGCAGCGCCGTTGCGAAGGAAATGCTCGTCCACGAAGGCCCGGCCCGCGTGTTCAACAGCGAGGACGAGGCCATCGCCGCCATCTATGCCAGCCAGATCAAGCCGGGCGACGTGGTGGTGATCCGCTATGAAGGCCCGAAGGGCGGCCCGGGCATGCGCGAAATGCTCAGCCCGACCAGCGCCATCTGCGGCATGGGCCTGGACAAGGAAGTGGCGCTTATCACCGACGGCCGCTTCTCCGGCGCGACCCGCGGCGCGGCCATCGGCCACGTCTCCCCGGAGGGGGCGAGCGGCGGCATGATCGGCCTGATCGAGGAAGGCGACATCATCTCCATCGATATTCCGGCCGGCAAGCTGGAGCTCAAGGTGGACGACGCGACCCTTGCCAAGCGCCGCGAAGCGTGGGTCTGCCCGCCGCCGAACGTCACCAAGGGCTATCTGGCGCGCTATGCGAAGCTGGTTTCCAGCGCGAACAAGGGCGCCGTCGTCGAGTAAAATTCGTTTTCAAACACAATAATCAGCATCGAGACCGCTTTTTGGCCGAAAGGAAAGAAAGCGGTCTCTTTTCTTTGTCTCCAAAACGTGATAGAATAAGGCTCAATATGGAATGAACGGGAGGAAACGCGCGTGACCATCGTCAAACTGGCGCTGATTTTGGGAGGGATATTCGGCCCGTGCGCCGCGCTGAACGCGGCCAAAGGATGGCAGGCGGAAAAGTCGCTGCCGTTTTCGGTCTGCGCGCACTCGCTGCTGCTGTTTGCGCTGGGCGCGTTTTGGCCGTTTTCGTGGTGCGTCGCCGCGCTGCTGGCGCTGGATGCGGCAATGTGGCTGTTCGCGCTTGGAAAAAGCGGGTCGATCCGCGGATTTCTGCGCGTATTTCAGAGCCCGGTGCTGTGGCTGGTCGTGCTGCTCACGCCGATTTTGTATTATGCCTGCTGCAACCGGCAGATGATGTCCTACGATGAATACAGCCATTGGGGGCTGATGATGAAGAACATCGCCGTGTTTGACGAGCTGCCGCGAAAGAGCGCGGGCGCGCTCTTTGCGCTCTACGATTATCCGCCGATGGGCGCGCTGTTTCCGGCGATGGTCTGCCGGATTTTCGGCTATCGCGACGGAATCGCTTATTTTGGCTATGCGTTCATGCTGCTGGCGCTGGCGGCGGGACTTGTGCCCGCGCAGGCCACGGCCGCGCGAAAGACGGCGGCCTATGCGCTGGTGCTGCTGATCCTGACGACGGTGTTTCCGTTCTCGGTGCTTCGATTGTTTTCCGAGCCGATGATCGCGCTGCTGTTCGCGCTGTGCGTGCGGCCCGCGTTCCGCGAGGAAGGCGGCTGGCTGGAGGGCGCGGCGGAATTGTGCGCCGCAATGGCGCTTGCGCTGACGAAAAACAACGGCCTGCTCTTTGTCGCGCTGGCGCTGGCTATCCGCGCGGCGGCCGGCGGACGGATGGCCCGGAAGGCGTGTTTCCGCGACGGCGGGGGGGCGATTTTGGCGTATGCGGCGTACAGAATATATGCCGCGGCGAACGGCATCGCCACGCGCTATCAGGCGCAGGTGGGCAATCGGATCGGCGAAGGGCTGGCGGGCAGATTGGAGGAGCCGTTTGCCAGCGTGCCCGCGCGCTTTCTGTCCGCGCTGTTCACCCGAACGTATCCCCAATCCGGCGTGTATTCGACCTATGCGGTGGGCGTTAGCGCGGCGGCGCTTTTGGGCGCGCTCGTGCTGCTCGGTCTGCTGGTCTGGCGGATGAGCGCGGACAGGAAGCGGACGGCGCGGCTTTTGGCGGCGCTCTATGCGGGGCAGGCCGTCTATCTGCTGCTGCTCATGGCGACATATATGTTCTTTTTCTCGGCGGATGAAGCACAAAGGCTGGCGGAGTTTGACCGCTATACGGTGCTGCCTGCGCTCATCATCGCGCTGGTTCTGGGGATGATGCTGGCGCAGACAGGGGACAGACTGCACGAAAAGAGCGGCGCGGCGATGCTGGCGCTGGCTGCGGTGCTCGTTCCGCTGGATCATCCGCAGCTGATGGCGGAAACCTTCGTTACGCGCGAAGCGGCGACCCGAACGCAGTGGGCCAATGCGCAGACGGATGAAAGGGCGGCGTTTCTGCACGAAAACATGGAGCTTTCCGAAATGCGGCGGTTGTATCTGCTGGGAGACTGCGAAAGCATCGCGCTCTATGAAGCGCTGATGCCGCAGGTGCTGACGGACGCGCAGCGCGCGGATTGGGACGGAACGGGAATTGCGGACAGCATGGAGGCCGTTTATGCCCGGCTGAACGCAGAACATTATGATTATGTATACGTTGCGGCGCTGGAAACGGATGATTTTCTGGCGCAGAACGGCTTGAAAGCGGAGACGCTTTACACCGTGACCTATGACGAAGCCGGACGAGCCGCGCTCCAATACGCGGCGGGCCTGCAGTGAACGCGTGCGCCGGGCGTTCCAAAAAGAAGGATTGCCCTTTTTTCGGGTTGGTGCTATACTATACTCTGAAAAAATGGCGCGCTGCGCCATTTGCGAAACGATAAAGGAAGTGCCCTTTTGCAAGGCGAAGAAATCAAGGCGGCGCAGGCCGCGTTTTCCCTCCCGGATCCGCGGGAGCTGAACCCGCTTCAACTGGCGTATGTCGGCGACACGCTGCACGATTTGTATGTCCGCAGTCTGCTGATCTCCAAAAAGATGAGCGTCGGCGCGATGCACAAGCAGGCGGTGAAGATGGTCAGCGCGGCGGCACAGGCGGCCATGCTGACGGCGATCGAAGACGAGCTGACCGAGCAGGAAGCCGATATCACCCGGCGCGGCCGCAACGCGCAGGCCAAGCACGCCGCGCCCAAACACGCAGACCCGGCGGATTACGCGCACGCCACGGGGCTGGAAGCGCTGTGGGGCTATCTCTATGTGACGGGCCAGACCCGGCGGCTGGACGAGCTGATTACCCTTGCGATTGCGCGGACGGAGGAACTATGGCACAGGCAAAACTCAAGGTAATTCTGCTGCGCGCCACGCCCGATCCCGATGAGCTGGTCGCTTTGGGCGCGCGGCTTTGTTATGCCAAAGCGGATTTGGACGCTTTGCAGGAAAAGGTGGAGAACAGCGATCAGCGCGCGTTCGTCGAGCGGGTCATGCAGCGCGGCCACCTCTCCGTGACGGAGCATGCCAGCTTCACCTTTGCGGTGGAGGGCGTGAGCCGCGCGCTGCTGGCCCAGCTGACGCGGCACAGAATCGCGTCGTTCTCCGTGCAGAGCCAGCGCTATGTCTCCATGGCGGACGGCTTTGACTACGTGATTCCCCCGGCCATCGAAGCGCTGGGCGGGGACGCGAAGCAGGAATTTATCCGCCAGATGGAGACCATGCACGCATGGTATTGCGGCTGGCAGGAAAAACTGGGCGGCGCAAAGGAAAGTGCGAACGAGGACGCGCGCTTCGTGCTGCCCAACGCCGCCGCGACGCGGCTGGTGATGACGATGAACGCGCGGGAATTGATGCACTTCTTCTCCCTACGCTGCTGCAACCGCGCGCAGTGGGAAATCCGCGAAATGGCGTGGCAGATGCTCGCGCTCTGCAAGCAAGCCGCACCCGCGCTGTTTGAGCATGCCGGCCCGGCGTGCGTATCCGGTCCGTGCCCGGAAGGAAAGAACACCTGCGGCAAAATCGCCGAGGTGCGGGAAAAAGCGAAAAAACTTTAATTGAATCCTATAAATGAGCGAAAACAAATTCTGCACAAGGCGCGCCCCTACAACGTTAATTAAACACATAACCCGACCCGAATGAGAAAGGAAACCATCATGGCATACTACGATCAGTTTACCAAGAAGCCCCGCAGCCCGCGCGACGATTGGCGCGATGACGAGGAGACTCTGCGCCCGGAGCGCGACGGCGAGAAGAACCGCCGCCCGTATGGCAATCGTCCGAATAACGGAGAGCGCCGCCCCTACGGAGATCGTCCGAATAACGGAGAACGCCGCCCGTATGGCGACCGTCCGAATAACGGAGAGCGCCGCCCCTACGGAGATCGTCCGAATAATGGAGAACGCCGCCCGTATGGCGACCGTCCGAATAACGGAGAGCGCCGCCCCTACGGAGATCATCCGAATAATGGAGAACGCCGCCCGTATGGCGACCGTCCGAATAACGGAGAGCGCCGCCCGTATGGCGAGCGTTCGAATAACGGAGAGCGCCGCCCCTATGGAGATCGTCCGAATAATGGAGAACGCCGTCCGTATGGCGAGCGTTCGAATAACGGAGAGCGCCGTCCTTACGGCGACCGCCCGATGAATGACCGTCGCCCCTACGGCGACCGCCCGATGACCCCGCCGCCTGCTCCGCAGGAGGAAGAAATGAGCAACCTGCTCGTCGGCCGCAACCCCATCCGCGAAGCGCTCAAGGCGGGCCGCGACATGGAGAAGCTGCTGGTCGCGAAGGGTGAGCTGATCGGCTCTGCCCGCGAAATCGTCGCGATGGCGCGCGAACAGAAGGTCATCGTGCAGGAAGTGGACAGAGCGCATCTGGATGCGATGGCGCCCGGCCATCAGGGCCTGATTGCCGTCGTTTCCGCCTATGCGTATAAGACGGTGGACGACATGCTGGCGCTGGCGAAAGAGCGCGGCGAAGCGCCGTTCCTCGTCATCCTCGACGGCGTGACCGATCCGCATAACCTCGGCGCAATCATCCGCAGCGCGGAGTGCGCGGGCGCACACGGCGTGATTATCCCGGAGCGGCGCGCGGTGGGCCTGACCCCGGCGGCCGTCAAGGCGAGCGCGGGCGCGGTAGAGTATCTGCCAGTTGCGCGCGAGGTGAACCTGACCCGCACCATCGAGCGCCTGAAGAAAGAAGGCGTCTGGATTTACGGCACGGCGATGAACGGCGAGGATTACCGCAAGGTCGATTTCTCCGGCCCAAAGGCGCTGGTCATCGGTTCGGAGGGCGAGGGCATGAGCCGCCTGGTCGGCGAAAGCTGCGACAAGATCGTGACCCTGCCGATGAAGGGCAAAATCGAGTCTCTGAACGCGTCCGTGGCGGCGGGCATTCTGCTTTACGCCATGATGGACGCGAAGTGAGATGAAGCCCCTGCTGCTGGTGGATGGCTATAACGTCATCGGCGCGTGGAACGTGCCGCGCGAGGAGCATCTGACCATTGAGCAGGCCAGAGAGCGGCTCGTCCACCTGATTGCCGATTATGCGGGCTATTCCGGCGAAGAAGTGATCGTCGTTTTTGACGGCCACTACACCGACCGCCCGACGCGCTCGCGCATGATGATGCACGGCGTGGAGGTCGTCTTCACCAAGCACGCCGAAAGCGCGGATAACTACATTGAGGCGGCCTGCGACGCTGCGCCGAAATGGCGGCGTGTGCGCGTGGCGACCAGCGACGCGGTCGAGCAGACGGTGACGCTCGGCCGCGGCGCGGAACGCATCTCCTCAAGAGAATTTTTGATCGAAATTACGCAGACCCGGCAGACCGGGCGGGTGAGCATGCGGGAAGAAAAGGTCTCCCGCGGCGATATCTTTTCCCGGCTGCCGCCCCATCAGCGCGAAATCTTTGAGCGGATGCGCCGGGGCGAGGAATGAGCGGGGAGGAAGCCATGCACCACGACTTTGACAGCATGACCGATGAGGAGATCGCCCTGCTGGCCCAGCAGGGGGACGCGGACGCATCGGAATATCTGCTCAACAAGTACAAAAACTTCGTTCGTTCCAAGGCGCGGTCGTATTTTTTGGTCGGCGCGGATCACGAGGACATTGTGCAGGAGGGCATGATCGGCCTGTTCAAGGCGTTCCGCGATTTCAGGCCGGATAAGCTCGCTTCCTTCCATGCGTTCGCCGAAATCTGCGTTACCCGGCAGATCATCACCGCCATCAAGACCGCGACGAGACAAAAGCACATTCCGCTCAATTCCTATGTGTCGCTCAACAAGCCGATTTACGAGGAGGAGAGCGACCGCACCCTGCTCGACGTGATTACCGAGGGGCGCAGCGCCGACCCGGAGGAGCTGCTCATCGGCCGGGAAAGCTATGTGAGCATCGAAAGCCGCATCGACGAAGCGCTTTCCCCGCTGGAACGCCGGGTTTTGGCGGCGTATCTGGATGGAAAGAGCTATCAGGAAATTGCGCAGATGCTCGGCCGCCATGTCAAGAGCATCGACAACGCGCTCCAGCGGGTCAAGCACAAGCTGGAAAAGCTGATGGAAGAACGCGGGAACGGCTGAAACGCTTTTTCCAATTTATAGGCTGAAAATCGGCTGCAATTCAATCCCAAACGGGAAAAAACGGCTGACCCTGCAAATCCTGCGAGGTTTTTGCAGGTAAAAATGCGCCGGGATATTGACATTTTCCCCGGATTTGGATAGAATATGGATGAATAAACCGGTTGACAGCCATTTGCAGGTGTAGTTTAATGGCAGAACTTCAGCTTCCCAAGCTGACCGCGTGGGTTCGATTCCCATCACCTGCTCCAACGCGACCACCGACAATTCGGCGGGCCGCACCATAACTGTCAGCCGAAATTATCGAGGAGGTTATTCCAATGGCGAAGCAAAAGTTTGAGCGCACCAAGCCGCACGTTAACATTGGCACCATCGGCCACGTTGACCACGGCAAGA
>CAKTZR010000004.1 GCA_934636105.1 uncultured Clostridia bacterium | reverse complement strand
GCTTCTTCGGCGGCTCTCGCTTCTTCCGCAGCACGCGCAGCTTCTTCGGCGGCTCTCGCTTCTTCCGCAGCACGCGCGGCTTCTTCGTCGGCGTTCGACTCCTCTATATAGACAGGTTCGCTGCTGACGGCATTCGCCTCTCCCTGCTCGTTCTGCTGATCCGGCATATTCGGATCGCCCACGTTGCTCTCATCCCCCTCCGCGTTGGCGCGGTGAGCCTGCGTCGGCAGCTTCTGGGTGACTACCAGCATCGCGGCAATCAGGGCAGCGGCAGCGTATTTCTTCTTCATAGCGAACTCTCCTTTTCCCATTCAGCGCATTTCCATACATTTTGCGCTGGTTTGAAACCGTTTTCGCTTGTTCTCTTTTCGCAGAGAATCACTTCTGCCATATTATATCAAATTTATCTTTATTTTTCAATATTTTCTCATATTTTTCGGATATTTTCGGACAGATTTTTACGCTTTCTTTTCGGTTTTTTTCATGGAGAACATTCGACTTTTTTCGACATTTTATGTGATTTGTCCACTATATCGTCCGATATCCTATGCAGATGGACACATGTCATTCTGTATGTTTCCTTCCGTTTTTGCGCAAAGCAAAAAGGACGCTTCCGCGTCCTTCGATGATTCACCTGTGGAAGGCCAGCAGCGCGCCTTTTCCTGCCGGGTGCAGTTCCTCCTCCGCGACGCGCAGGCGCTTGGCCGTCTGCCATCGGCTTTCCCCCTTGGCGGGCCAAACCAGCACAAAGCCCCGCTCCTGCTTCGCCGCTTCGCGCTGCTCCACGTCCATGATGGCCGTCGTGGGGCGCACGCCGTGTTTCACCATGTGCAGCGCAACCACGCAGCGCACCTCCGCGCGGTCGCTCGTCGCCGGGCCGGGCGTCGCTTCGATCACATGTGCCTGCGTCAGCGCGTCGTCCGTCGCTTCCATCGGGAAGGTCATTTCAAACGGCTCACGCGAGCGCACGGCCATCGGAATATCCGAATCCATCGGCAGATAAATCAGCGTCACGGCCATCACGCCCTCCGCGTTGAGCCGCTTTCCCGCAGGCACAAGCGCGGTGAGGGTCGGCTGCGCAAACGCCGCAAGCATCGTACCGATGGGCGGCGCATCCTTAGGCATGGCGATCTGCAAACGGGTGCTTTCGCGCGCGTCGGCGCTCTCCTCGAACTGGTGAATGTCGAACGTCTCCGTCTGCGGAATCAGCTCGTCGCCCGCGATGCTGTACAGGTCTTCGAGCAGCTGCCGCTCCTCCTGCATGCAGCAGCTCAGGCGCACACGAACCTCCGCCTCCACGCGAAGCGTCCGATGCTTGTCATCCGCGATGGAATCCGCCATCACATCGATCGCTTCGGCCTGCGCGTGCAGCTGCGTGCCCTCCGGCGTCTGCGCCTCGATGCTCAATTCAAACGGCAGTTCGTGACTCGTCATCACGAGCGGATCACCTGCCTCCAGCGCCCTGTGCAGCACGCGCACCTCCACCGTGCCGCATATGCCGACGCGCCCCGCGCCGCCCGTCAGTTCGGATACGCTGGCTTCTCCCGTCGCGCAGAGCACGTCGCCGACCTCCAGCCGCGCGGGCAGATCAAATTCCTCCCGCACAAGCGTCTTGTCCTCCCCCAGCGGCGCGGTTCGACAGAAGGCGACGGTCTGCGTCTTCGTGCGCAGGTTGTTTTCGCCGTCGGCCGCCCCGGTCACAAGCTCCTGCCGGGTGGTTTCAAACGCTTCGGTCTGGATATCCAGCAGCGCGCGCAGCGTCATGCGCCCGCTGGCCGCCGCCCCCTCCGTCTCCTGCACGGCGACGCACGCGTTCACCCGCATATCGGTCTGCATCTCCTGCGCTTCAATGCTGTGTTCGAAATCACAGGCCGTTTCCATCGCCCGAATGCGCGTCAAATCGCCCTGCGTATACAGCGCCTGGAAGCTCACATGTCCCTTGAGCCGCACGCCGCCCGCGACGGCTTCCGCCTTTTCCAGATACGCCTGCGCCTGCACGCTCAAAACCGTCACCGCGTCGCGCATGCTGCCCGGCAGCGTCGCTTCGCCCTCCACGCTGATCTGTTCGTTTCGGGCCATCGCAAGGCGCTCAAAGCACAGCGTCTCGCGCGATAAGGTCAATTCCATGCTCCATCCCTCCCTCGGACTTCCTGCCCTTCACTGTATGCGGGAAAGAAAAAAAGCATTCTCTCATCACCAACGCAAAAGCGGCCTGAGACCGCCCTCACCTCCGCCAAAGTTTGTAAATTCTCCGTTGCTGCAATTTCCCGGTAACGCCAAAAAACTCCCCGCCTTGTGAGCGGGGAGCCTTGGTGACTTGGATTAGTCGATGTAGTTGACGGTCACGCTGGCGTCAACGACCGGATGATCGGCGATATCCGCAGACACGACGAGCGCGCCGGAGCGGATGTCTTCGATCAGCTTGTTGTACTCGTCAAGCGTGAAAGTCTTGAAGCCCCAGGAAGCCTCAGCCGTCGGCAGACCGACGAAGTCGCCCGCCTGAAGGTTCAGGGTTTCGACCTTGCCGCCGATGTCGGCCCAGGTGCCGTCAAAGAACTTGGTCAGCGCGGAAACCGTCGCTTCCTTCAGGCCCTTCATGGCGGAGGTCACGAACGGATTGTAGCCGTTCTCAGCGATGGCCTTTTCGCCGATGTAGTGCTGGTCAACGTCAACGCCGACCACATACGCCTTGCTCTTGACAGCCGCTTCCACCGCAGAGGTGTAGATGCCGCCGCCGCAGGCGAAGACGATCTCGGTGCCGGTGGTATACCAGCCTTCCATCTTGGCGGTGATGTTCGCGTCGCCGTAGAACTGGCCGCCGTAGGTGTAGTTGATTTCAATCGGGGTGCCCAGCTCAACAGCCGCCGCGTTCGCGCCCTGCACGAAGCCGTAGCCATAGCGCTGCACGGCCGGAACCGCCATGCCGCCCAGGAAGCCCAGCTTGGTGTAGCCGTCCTTCACGACCGCATAGCCGGCCAGATAGCCCGCCTGCTCCTCGCCGAACACGGCGCAGTACAGGTTCTGCTGCGCGTCCACGCCGCCCAGATCGCCGGCGGAAACGTCAACCGCGATGATGTCCACATCCGGATAGAGTTCCTGCGCGGTGGCAACGGTCTCGCCGAACAGGTAGCCCGGGCAGACGATAACCTTCGCGCCCTCGGAAACGGCCTGATCGATGGAGTTCAGGCGCTCGTCGGTGCTGTCGGCGCCCGGCTGATAGTACTGATAGGTCTTGCCGTTGGCCTCGGCATAGGCTTTCACGCCCTCCCAGCAGGCCTGGTTGAAGGATTCGTCGTCGATGGTGCCAACGTCGGTCACGAGCGCAATCTCGGCGGCCAGCGCGGCGGACGTGGCCAGCGCGAGCAGCGCAGCCAGCACGAGCAGTACGGAAAGGATCTTTTTCATGATACATTCCTCCTGAGTTGTGGGTTGGCGTTCCCGTTACAGGGACGCTTTGTGTCAAGAATGATTATACCATCATCCGACCCGTTTTGTAAACTGCGTTTGACGCATTGCGCGCGATTTTGTGCATTTGGTCAGACGTTGTGATACGTAAATCCCTCGCCCAGCGCCTCGTGTACGTCGCAGACGGTGACAAACGCGCGCGGATCGCACTCGGAAACGATCTTTTTGAGCCGCGAGGCCTCCATGCGGGAAACGACGCACAGCAGCGCGCCGTTCCTGCGCCCCTCGTAGGTGCCAGTCGCCTCCAGCCGCGTGCAGCCGCGGTCCATCTCCGTGTGGATCCGCCGGACGATCTCCTCCTGATTCGGGCTGATGATGAGAAACTGCATCGCCGTGTTGAAGCCCTTGATGACCGAATCCATCGTCTTGGTGGAGGTATACAGCGAGACCAGCGCAAACAAACCCGCCTGCACGCCGAAATTCAGCGCCGCAACGATGACGACAATCCCATCGATGGCAAACAGCACCATGGGTACCGTGAACATCGGCCAGTGCTCGTGAACGATCATCGCGGCCATGTCCGTGCCGCCGGTCGTCGCGCCCGCGCGCACCACGAGTCCCAGCCCCGCGCCCATCGTCACGCCGCCGAAGGCCGCCGCCAGCATCATGTCCCCCGCCAGATCAAATTCCGGGATCAGGTCGATGAACAGCGACAGCAGCAGCATCGAGATAAACGAGCGCACCGCGAACCGAACGCCCACGCGCCGCCAGCCGACGGCGAACAGCGGCAGGTTAATCAAAAAGCTGAGCAGGCCGACGTTCAGCCCCGTCACGCTGGAAAGCACCGTCGCAATGCCCGTCACGCCGCCCGGCGCGATGTCGTGCGGCAAAAAGAACGCGGCGAACGCGAGCGCGGTCAGCAGCGCGCCCACCGTCAGCAGCAGATAATCCCGGATCAGCTGTTTGCCCTCCGCCTTGAAATCGATCTTCATCCTCATCATTCCTCCCGGCCTGTCCGCCGCTTTCTCTTTTTGAAAAGAGACTGCCAAATCCACTGAACCTGACAGTCTCCCGCTTTCATTCTGTCCATTTTCCCTTTATGTGATGCCCAGCGCGCGCAGCAGCGCCGCGTCCACCCGCGCCATCGCCATGCCGTCGATGCGCCCGGCTTTGGCGCGCAGGCGGCGCTTTTCCAGCGTCCGAATCTGCTCGCACAGCACCAGCGAGTCGCTTTTCAGCCCGCTGTCCCGCGCGCTGACCCAGGCGTGCGTCGGCAGATCGCTCTTGCCCACGCGCGAGGTCATCGCCGCGCAGATCACCGTTGGGGAAAATCGGTTGCCCCGGTCGTTCTGGATGACGAGCACTGGGCGAACGCCGCCCTGCTCGCTGCCCTGCACCGGGTTCAAATCCGCGATAAAGATATCGCCGCGCGTGATCTCCATACTCTCCACCCCAGTGGGAAGAAAAATCATGGAGCCAGCCCCCGCTTTCAGCCTATGCTGCGCCGGGCATGCGCGTCACTCGATGCGCAGCGCTTCGCACACGTCCCAGGCCGTCACGCCCCGCGCGCCGAGTTTTTCCTGCGCCGATTCGCCTGCGCGGCCGTGATAATATGCGCCGGCGCGAGCCGCGTCCCATGCGCTCATCCCCTGCGCCAGCAGGGACGCAATCACGCCCGTGAGCACATCGCCGCAGCCGCCCGTGCCCATGCCGTCGCAGCCCGTGATGTTCATCGCCACATCCTCGCCCTGCGCGATCACCGTCGTCGCGCCCTTGAGCAGCACGCACGCGCCCAAATCCGCCGCCAGCTGCTGCGCCATCTCCACCGGCGCGGCCAAAACCGCCTGCGTCGTTGTGCCGCAGAGCCGAGCCATCTCGCCGGGATGCGGGGTCAGCACGGTGTTCGCGCCCACGCCGCCGCCATGTTTGGCCAGCAGGAACAGCGCGTCCGCGTCGATAACCTTCGGCTTATCGCTCCTGACCAGCGCTTCAATCGCCAGCCATGCGCCCTCCTCGCGACCCAGTCCCGGCCCAATCGCCAGCGCCGCCTTATGTTCGGCCAGTTCCACGAGCTGATCTGCCGTGCCCGCGTCCAGGCTCGCGCCGTCGGCGACCACCTTCGCCGTCGCGCAGGGGGCCTGTGCCTGTACTGTATTCAGCACTGCGAACGGGCAGGCCGCCGTCACAAGCCCCGCGCCCGCGCGCAGAGCCGCCCTGGCGCAGAGCGCCGCCGCTCCGGCCATGCCCTCGCTTCCGGCCACGCTGAGGACGTGGCCGAACGTGCCCTTGTGTCCGTCTCTGGGGCGGACGGGCAGCAGCGCGGCCGCGTCGGTCTCCTCCAGCACGTCGATCCCCTGCGCGCCGTCCCATTCGGGCAGAATGCCGATATCCGCAACGGTCAGGCTGCCCGCATACGCGCGCCCCGGATAGAGCAGCAGGCCGTGTTTGGCGCGGTGAAAGGTCACGGTTTCCCGCGCATGGGCCGCGTCGCCGAGCACCTGTCCGGTTGCGCCGTCCACGCCGGAGGGGATATCCACCGCGACAACGGGCAGGCCGCTTTCATTGATCCGCTGCACCGCCGCCAGCGCCGCGCCGGAAAGTTCGCGGCTCAAGCCCGTGCCATAGAGCGCATCGACGATGGCCGCGCAATCCTTCGGTACTTCCGGCGCTTCGTTATAGAGCACGTTGAGCGACGCGCCGCAGCTGTTGAGCAGGCAGGCGTTCACGCCCGCGTCGCCCTTCATCTGCGACGGGCTTTTGAGCAGCCACACGTCCGCCTGCCCGCCTTGCTGCATCCACAGCCGGGCCGCCGCGCATCCGTCGCCGCCGTTATTGCCGCTTCCGCAGACGAACAGCACGCGGCCCTCTCTGGGCGCATAGGCCAAAAGCGCATCGACAACCGCCTGCGCCGCGTGCTCCATCAGCAGAATCGACGGATAGCCCGTTCCTTCCAAAAACGCGCGTTCCATTTCCCGCATATCCTGCGGCGATATGGTTCGGATCATGCTGCAAGTCCTTCCTTGGGGCTTTGCCCCAAACCCCACAAGGGAACTGAGTTCCCTTGACCTTCCACATTGCTGTTGCTGCGCAACGGCAGAGAAAAAATTTAATTCTGTATCACCGCAAACGCAATCGCGGTGTCCCCTTCATGCGACAGCGACAGCAGAATTTTCCTGCCGCCGAGCCGCTCGAATTTCTCCTTCGCCGCGCCCGTCAGCAAAATGCCCGGTTTTCCGCTTGTTTCATGCGTAACCTCGATCTGCCACGGCATCACGCCCTGCGCAAAGCCTGTGCCCAGCGCCTTGGCGACGGCCTCCTTCGCTGCGAACATCGCCGCAGCGCTCTGGCCGGCCGCCTTGCCCCGGTTTTCCAGATACGCGCGCTCGTTTTCGGTGAACACCCGCTTGAAGAAATGCTCCTTCTCAATCGCGCGCGCCATTCGGCTGACAGCGCACAAATCCACGCCGATCCCCAGCGCTTCAGGCATAGCCCATCAGCCCGCGAACCGACACATCCGCCGCAAGCACCTCGCGATCCTGCCCATCGTCGTCGGCGGTGACGATCAGGCTTCCGCTGTCGGTGACGGCCTTCGCCGTGCCTGTGAAGCTCCCCGTCGCGGAGATGACCTGCACGCGCTGGCCGAGCGTCGCGGAATGCTGACGATAGACGTTCATCAGCGCTTCGCTGCCCTGCTTCGCCAGCTCGTCCACAACTTCGTATTCTTCGAGGAACGCGCGCACCACATCCGCGCGGCAGACGGTTTTGCCCGTCAGCAAATCCAGCGAGGACGCGGTTTTCGCCACGTCGCCCTCAAACGCCTTTTGATGCACGTTGATGCCGATGCCCGCCACCACGTCGTGAACGCTCTGCTCGTCGGCGTTCATTTCCAGCAGCATGCCGCAGATCTTTTTGCCGCCGCAGACGATATCGTTGGGCCACTTGATGCGCGCATCCACCTCGCACACGCGGGAAATCGCGCGCGCCACGGCCATCGCCGTCTGCAAAGAGAGCTGGGCGACATGGGAGGGATGCGCATGCGGCCGCAGAATCATCGTCATGAAAATGCCCTCGCCTGCCGGGGAAATCCAGCCCCGGCCGCGGCGGCCGCGTCCCGCCGTCTGTTCATCCGCAACAACGAGCGTGCCCTGTTCCGCGCCGTCGGCGGCCAGCGCGCGCGCATAGCGGTTGGTGGAATCCACGCTGCGCAGATAGATGATGCGCTTACCCGCCCACTTCGTTTTCAGGCCGCGCGCGATCACCGGGGCCATCAGGCTGTCCGGCACGGAAACCAGTCGGTATCCCTGCCCGCCGCAGGCCTCAATTTCGAATCCCAGCTCGCGCAGCTGGCCGATCTGCTTCCAGACCGCCGCGCGGGTCACACCAAGCTCCTCGCTGAGCGTCTGCCCGGAAACCGGTTCGCCCGTCAGCAGGCGCGATAAAATTTCTTCCGTCATGTTCTCTGCTCCATCCGTCGGCGCATTTCGCCGTCATTTCTTTCCCTATTCTAACAAAAAAGCGGCGCTGTTGCAAGGCCGTCGGGCACGGCTTGCCAAAAAGGCCCGCTTCCTCTATAATAGAAAGCACGACGTTTAGTCTGGCCCGCCTGTGTGCAGATTAGGAGGGCCAAGGAAAAGGAGTTTGACAATGACGAATTTCAGCATGATGGTTTCAAACCTCAAGCAGAATATAGCCCGCGCCGTTGTGGGCAAGGACGACGTGGTGGAGCTGATGCTCACGGCGCTGCTCTGCGAAGGACACGTGCTCATCGAGGACGTGCCGGGCGTGGGCAAAACGACGCTGGCCAGCGCGCTGGCGCGTTCGCTCTCCTGTTCGTTCAAGCGCATCCAGTTCACGCCGGATATCACCCCGTCGGATATCACGGGCTTCACCATGCCCAGCCTGTCCGGCGAAATGCAGTATCGGCCCGGCGCGATCATGAGCCAGATTGTGCTTGCGGATGAAATCAACCGCACCTCGCCGAAAACGCAGTCCGCGCTGCTGGAGGTCATGGAGGAGCGGCAAGTGACGGTGGACGGCGTGACCTATCCCCTCGCGCGGCCCTTCATGGTGCTGGCGACGCAGAACCCGGTGGATTTCGTCGGCACCTATCCCCTGCCGGAAGCGCAGATGGACCGTTTCTTCATGCGCGTTTCCATCGGCTATCCCTCTTTGCAGGATGAAATGGACATCCTTGACCGCTACTGTGGCGAACAGAAGCCGATGGAATCCGTCGTGCCAGTCTGCTCGGCGGAGGATGTGATCGCCATGCAGCAGGAAGTCAAGACGGTTTACTGCTCCAAGGAGGTGCGCGCCTACATCGCGTCGATCTGCGCCGCCACGCGAAACACGCCGCTGCTCAGTCTCGGCGCAAGCACCCGCGCGGCCATCGCGCTGATTCACGCGGCACAGGCCAACGCACTGCTCTGCGGCCGCGACTATATCATTCCGGAGGATGTGCAGCACCTCGCGCCGAGCGTGCTCTGCCACCGTCTCGCTCTTTCCGCCGAGGCGCGCATGCGCGGCTATACGAGCGAACAGGCGTTTTCGGAAATTCTCGCCGCCGTCCGCATCCCGGTGAGGCTCAAATGACCGCGCGCGGTTTTTACACGCTGCTTTTCGGCGCGCTGATGCTCGTGACCGCGCTATCCGTCGGCAGTTCGGGCGCGTTTCTGCTGGGCGCGGCGGCGCTGCTCTGCTGGGCGCTGTCACTTTGCAGCGTGCTGCTGGCCGTGCTCGCCTGCCGGGTGGAGCAGCAGGTCGAGGGCGGGCAGGCGCCGCGGGGTAGAACCTGTCGGTTTTCGCTTCGGATTCATCTTGCCCTGCCTGCGCCCATCGCGCCGCTCTCCCTAAAAGTGGAACTGCCCAGCGGCAGGCAGAGCGATTTTCTGCTTTCCACCCGGCTTTTCGGCGTGACGGAGAGCGAAAACGCGTTTCCCTGTCCGCATGTCGGCGTGTTTCCGGTCGGCGTTTCGGCCATCACGTTTTCGGATTGCTTTGGTTTGTTTGCCTTCCGCCGCAGGCTGCGCGGCGCGCTGGAAACCCTCGTCGTGCTGCCCAATTCCACGCCTGCCGAGCCGCTGCCCGTCAGCCCCGGCGAGGGCGAAAGCACGACGACCCAGCGCGCGCTGTCGGATCACAGCGTGCCGGAGGATATCCGCGCGTGGCAGGACGGCGACGAGCTGAAACGCGTCCACTGGAAGCTCTCCATGCGCCGCCAGAGCCTGATGGTGCATACCTACGAAACCCCGCAGCGCCCGGACGCGCTGATTCTGCTGGACGCTGCCCAGCCGCAGGGCGCGCCGAAAGCCGCGCTGATCGACGCGCTGACGGAAGCCTGCGCCGGAACCATCGAGTCGCTTTTGCAGGCCGGGCGCACAACGTGCCTGCCGCTTGACGCGCTGGGGCAGGGCGAGCTTTCCGGCCAGAGCATGCAGGCGTTTGATTCCATGCGCCGCGCCATCGCCAGCGCCGGATACAATCGGCAGGACGACTTCGCCCGCGCGCTGCTGCTGGCTTCCCCACGCATGCGCCGAACCGGGTCGGTCGCCATCTTTTCCACCCGGCTGTCCCCGGCCATCGCCGACGCGGCCATCGCGCTTTCCCGCATGGGCGCGCGCATCCGCTATACGCTGGTGACGATGGACGAGCCCGGCGAGGAGCAGCAAAAGCTGCTCGATCTGCTGCGCATCAGCGGGCTGGAAGCCGTGCATCTGCACGCATAATCACGCCAGAAAGGCGAATTTTTCATGAAAAAACCGTTCTTTTCCATGCCGCGCACGCTTCTTCTCCATGCGCTGACCACGTTTCTCATCGGCTTCGGCTGCGTCTGGCCGCTCTCGCTTTCGCTGGGGCTGACCGCGCCGCTGACCCTGTGCGCCGCCTGCTGCGGCGGGGTCACGCTGGGCTTTGCGCTGCTGGACTGCATGCCCCGCCTGCGCGCGCTGGCCTATCCGCTGCTGCTGCTGGCGATTGGCTCGGTGGTCTTCGCGCTCCGCGGTCAGTTTGCCGCCGTCAGCGCCGCGCTGGTGCTGATGGTTCACGGCCAGCCGCTGGCGCTCGCGGCCTATTCGCAGGAGCTTTCGGCGCTGCTTGCGCTTGTGTTCACGGGCATCGGCGCGTCGCTCTCCCGCAGCGAGCAGGCGTTTTTCCCGTTGGCGCTGCTGGAAATCGCGCTGCTGTTCATTGTCTCGTTCCTCGGCGCGTCGGTGAGCGCCGCTTCGCTTCTGCCGCTGATTCTCGCGCTGCTGCTCAGCGGCCGCGCACCCGGCGTGCAGGCGCGGCGCATTGTGCCGCTCTGCGCCGTCATTCTGGCCGTCACCGCGCTGCTCATGCCGCTTTCCTCGCAGACTCTGCCGGAGCTTGAAACGCTGGCGCACCGCGTTCAGCGGATGATCGACGACTATCTGTTCTTCACGCAGGAGCGCACAACGTTTTCTTTGAGCGCGACGGGCTATCAGCCGCTCGGCGCGGCCCAGCTCGGCGGCCCGGCTCATCCGGAGGATACGCCGGTGATGCAGGTGCGCACTTCCGAGCGGACGCTGCTGCGCGGCGCCATCAAAAACGACTACACCGGCAGCACATGGACGGATTCCACGCCGAACAGACGCTATCTGTATGTCAATCCACGCTTTTACGCGCTGCGCCGCAATCTGTTTGACCAGATCCGTCCGTCGGACAGCCTGCGCGCCGAACTGCCGGAAAGCGAATCCATCACTGTGCTCATGCGCGCCGACGCGACCAGCACGCTTTATCTGACCCAGCGCTTTTCCGCGCTCTCCGGCGACGAAATCGTGCCGTATTTTTCCCCGGCCAGCGAGGTTTTCGGCACGCGCAGTCTCGCTTTCGGCGACAGCTACACATTCTCCGGCCTGCGCGTCAGCGGCGACACGCCGGGGATTCGCGACGTTGTGCTCTCCGCCGCGCAGGAACGGGACGCTTACGCCGATACCATCCGCGAAAGCTATCTGGCCCTGTCCGAGGGCATTGAAAACGCCGTGTATACCCTGGCCGGGCAGATTACGCAGGACGCGCAGACCGATTTCGACCGCGCCGACGCGCTCTGCGCGTATCTGCGAAGCGCCTATCCCTATACGCTTTTGCAGAGCACGCCGCCCGCCGGGCGGGATTTCGTCTCGTGGTTTCTGCTGGAGGAGCGGCAGGGCTATTGCACGTCCTTCGCCACAGCGATGGCGGTGATGGCGCGCATGGTCGGTCTCCCCTCCCGCTATGTCGAAGGTTATGCCGCCGTGCCGGACAGCGACGGCGTGGCGCGCGTCACCCAGCAGCAGGCACACGCGTGGGTGGAAATCTATTTCAGTGGCTTCGGCTGGCTTCCGTTTGATCCCACGCCTGGCGCAAACCGCGGGAACGACGGGGATTCGCCCTCCGACGAGCCGGAGAGCAATCCGCCTTCGCCCTCGCCGACGAACACGCCTTCCCCATCCCCCACGCCGGAACCTACGCCCTCTCCCACGCCGGACCAGCCGGACGCCGCGCCGTCGCCTTCTCCCACGCCTTCTCCTGCGCCGGAGGATACCCCGACGCCCGAACCGGATGCGCCTACGCCCACGCCGGATGTTTCGCCGACCCCGCCGCCGAAGGACGACGACCCGCCGCGCGATCCGCCCAAGCGTCTTTTCCCGCTGCTGATCCTGCTGCTGCTCGTGCTGACCGCCGCACTCCGCCTGTTCTTCTGCGCACCCGCGCAGGTGGCCAAACGGCAGAAAAACGCCAACGACGCGCTGCTGGTGTGGTATCGCGCAGTCGAAGAAGCGCTGCTGTGCATGGGCCTTGCGCCCCTGCCCGGCGAAGCCCCCGCCTCCTTCCTCTGGCGCGCGCAAAATGAGCTGCACGACGCGGTGAAGCTGACCGGGCTGGGCAAGGCGCTCTGCGTGGCGCAATACAGCGGCCGCGCACTCAAGCACACCCAGCCGGAACGCGCGCACAAGGTCTATGCGGCCCTGCTGGCGCAGATGAAACCCATGCAGCGTCTGCGCCTGTATGCGCGGCGCTTCATCCGCGGGCTGAAACTCGGCTGACTCGACCTTGCATGAGCCTTGCAATTTGGCGGGCAATGCGGTATAATAGCAACGTTTACGGTTTTGACGCATCGATTTTTCAGGAGGAACTTGTTATGGATCAGGAAGTAACGCGCATCACCAGCTTTTCCATCAACCACGATATTCTGCTGCCGGGTCTGTATGTCAGCCGCGTGGACGGCGATGTGACGACCTATGACATGCGCACCCGCCGCCCCAACACCGGCGACCTGATGGACAACAGCACCATGCACTCCCTGGAGCACATGTTCGCGACCTATATCCGCAACGGGGATTTGAAGGATTCTATCGTGTACTTCGGGCCGATGGGCTGCCAGACGGGCTTCTATCTGCTGGTGCGCAACGCCGATAACGCCGAGGTGCTGCGTCAGGTTCGCCTGACGCTGATGAAGATTCTCGCCCATGAAGGCCCGGTCTTCGGCGCGAGCAGCCGCGAGTGCGGCAACTATCGCAACCTGAGCCTTGCCGCCGCAAAGACGGAGGCCCAGCGCTATCTGGCCGAGCTGGACGCGCGCCCGGTGACATTCAAATATGAGGAGTAACAAACATGATCGGTATTATTGCAGCGATGAACGTGGAGATGGAGTCCCTGCGTTCGTATATGACGGACACGACGACCGAGACGATCAGCGGCATCACCTTTGTCAGCGGCACGCTGGAGGGCAAGCAGGTCGTCACCGCGGTCTGCGGCATCGGCAAGGTGTTCGCGGCGATGTGCGCCCAGACGATGATCCTGCGCTATCAGCCGGAGTGCATCGTCAACACGGGCGTGGCGGGCACGCTTTCGGATAAGCTGACCATCGGCTCGATTGCGGTTTCCTCCGCCGTCGTGCAGCATGACATGGATACCAGCGCCATCGGCGATCCGGTCGGCCTGATTTCCGGCATCAACAAGGTGCAGCTCCCGGCCGACGAGGATCTCTGCGGCCAGCTGAGCGCCTGCGCGACCGTGCTGGGCATCCGCACGGAAACGGGCATAATCGCTTCCGGCGACCAGTTCATTTCCTCCGCCGAGCGCAAGGACGCGATTGTGAAAACCTTCGGCGCGATTGCCTGCGAAATGGAAGGCGCGGCCATCGGCCAGGTCTGCTATGTCAACCGTGTGCCGTTCTGCGTGCTGCGCGCGATTTCCGACAGTGCGGACGGCTCGTCCCACATGGATTATCCGACCTTCGTCGGCATGGCGGCCGAGCAGAGCGTCAAGCTGCTGCGCACGTTCCTGAAGAACTGATTCATCAATTTCCAAAAAAGAAAGCAGGTGCTTCCCCGCGTGAGCGGCAGGAAAGCGCCTGCTTTTTCTTATGGATTTATTTTTTGAGCAGCGTATTCTCACTGGCCTCGTCGCTCGTCAGCTCGACCATCTGCCACAGGCCGAACTCGTCCAGACGCAGGCCGAAGTAATACGTCGTCTTCACGCCGTCCACCGTGATGTTGACCGTCATCACATGTACGTGATAATACACGTTGTCGCGCACAATCACATGCACCGGGAACAGCTCGGTCATCCGCTGGCGAACCTCGCTGATCTTCTGCTCCTCCACAGGGGTGGCGTTCAGCTCGCCGAACAGCGTCTTCGCGTCCTCCGTCAGCGTCAGGTTCATCGAATCGACGATAGACTGCGCGACAGAGCCGCAATCCGCCGCCGTCAGCGTCATCAGCAGCTGCTCCTTGACGGAAAGCTGCTGCACGCGGACAACCGTTTCGACCGGCATGATTTCTTCCATGCCGACAATCTCGATCTCCACGCTTGCAGCCTGCTGGATTTCCTGCTCGATTTCATCCAGCGCGTTGAAGGTCGCGTTCATCTCCTCGCTGGCCTCCGCAACGGGCGCGGCGGTCGGTTCGGGCGTAGGCACGAAATCCGTGTCGCCGGAATTGCTGCTGTTGCCCCTGTTGCTGCTTCCGCCGCTGCTGGAGGACGTATCCTCGGAGGGCTGTGCGGTCGGTTCAGGCGTAGGCGCTTCGGTCGGCTTCGGCGTAGGCGTTTCGGCCGCAATCGCCGCGCCGCACAGCAGGCAGGTCGTTCCATCCTCATCCGGCCAGTGCGCCTCGGTGATCTGCTTCACCGTGGAATCCACAAGCTTCTCGCTCACAACCGTTTCGCAGTCTGGGCAATACGCGGTTTCAAGCTCGCCGTAAGCCGTATAGCTGTGCTGCCTGTCATTGATCGCGCGGATATGGGTCATGCTGACGTATTCCGTGGAGGTTACCGTGTTCGGGTGCCGGCAGGCATTGACATGGCCGCAGATGTAGCATTCGCCCACCTTCGGCAGGAGATAGGCGTGCTTTTCCGTCACGGTCTCCCGGCGCATGTTGCCGGCCTCCAGCATCTCATCGCAGTCGTCGCAATACGTGTAATCCACCAGAATCTGCTCGACAGTGTGCTGCGTGTCATCCACGTTGACAAACTTCACCGTCTGCCGGGCCGCCGTCCAAGATCGCTTATGCTCATGCTTGCAGAGCGTCTGCTGGTTATTCCTTCGATAGCCGCACCAGCAAAGACCCGTTCCATCAAACTCGTGCGCTTCGGTGATCAAATCAGATTTCGCCGCATCCTCATCGGTCAGAACCACGCCGCACTGCTTGCAATACGTCACCTTGCGCAGGGCCGACCGATAGCTGTGCTCCTTTTCATTTTGAGCAACATCCGTTTTGTATTCCTCGTATTCCGTATAGGTCTGCTCGTGCCTGCACAGGGCCTCATCCGGCACGATATAGCCGCAGACCCGACAGTAGCCGAGCTGCTTGTCGATTTCATGCGGCTCGCAGACGTCGGCGGTCATCTTCTGAACCGTGCGCACCAATTCGAGACAATCCTGACAATATTCCTGAATCCATATCGTCTGCGTGCCGGAATGCGTTTTGCCGTTTGCATCCGGCTTCATATCTTCCGAAACCGTTCGGGACGCAATTTGGGTATGAGCATGCTCACAATTCGCCTTGGCCTCCGCGCCGCAGTTCGGGCACGTCAAATACGGATGCTTTTCCACGCGTGTCGCGGTTTCATCCATTTTCTCATATTTTTGATAGCCGCACGTCTCGCAGACCGTCTCCTTATACATGTCCTGATACACGGTGTGCGTGCCGTCGCCATTATCCTTGGCCGTTTGGTCGCCCTGATACAGAATGCGCTCGTAGGTCTTGTCATGGCTGCACGCAATGGCCGCGCCGCACTGCGCGCAGGTCGTTCCGTCGTAGGAGCGATGCTCCTCCGTAACCGGCACGTTCTCCTCCAGCACCTTGATAACATAAACGCCGCACCGCGTACACCAGCCGCCGCGCCGACGTGTTCCCAGGCCGGAATGCGTCTGGCCGTTGCCATCGTCCTTCCAATCCGAGCAGGTGACGTATTCACTCACGTCAGACAGCTGCGAATGCGGACATTCTATCGGCGCGTAGCAAACGCCGCAAACGTCATCATTCATGCCGTCCGTGTGATGCACCGCGGTCTTCGTGGTCTTGCCAATTTCCGTGGATTTAGACTGGCGGCAGTCATCGCAGTACCAGTTGAGGTATTCCGTTGCTTCGCAGGAATGCGTGCGGCCGTTGCCGTCGTCCTTCCAATCCGAGGTCTGACGGATTTCACGCTGTTCATACGAATTTTTATGCTGGCAGGCATTTTGATGTCCGCAGATCTTGCAGAGCCCATTTTCGTCATACTGGTGATTTACTTTTTCCGTCTGAACATTGAGCACTGCTCCGCGGCCGATCTGCAAGCACGCAGCGCACTGCCACACTTCATACGTGATATAGTCGTACTGATGTTCTTTGTCATCAATGGAAACGTAGCTGTCTTCATCATCCCCGCTGACTATATTTGTTGTCCTGTTTGTATGCGGGCAAGCATAGCCGCAAGTGCTGCAAGACGGGCCATTGCTGTAATCATGATAGTGACGACCGTCGCAAGCTGTACAAATATAGCTTAAATCATCATACGGCACAAAATCATGCGCTTCAAACCGCTGTTGATCCGCCGCAACAAGTATCTGGTCCTTTTCACCGCAATCCGCACACGTCCACGTTTGATAAACGTTCACCGTCCGCATGTGATTTTCATCGCCAAAGTAGATCCAGTTTGAAAACGAACCTTCCACTTCATCGCCGTAAATTTTGTTTTCATGCGGGCAGGCATAGCCGCAAAGCTTGCACTCGCCGTTCTCAAAAACATGCTTGCAAGTCCCATCGTCCTCGCCGCCTTCGTCCTCCGCAGGCGCGTTTCTTTCCAGACCATCGGTCTGTTTTGTTGAAACGTCGCTCTCGTCGTTCGCGGTAAAAAGTGTCTGCTCCTTCTTCATGCCGGATACAGCGTCCTCATGGCCCACGGCAGGCTCAAGCTGAACCTCCCGCGCGGCCTCCGTCGGCGTGGCCTCGGCAAGCGCGTGGATGGCACCCCCATTGCTGACCAGCATAGCGGCGGTCAGCATCCAGCTCGCTGCCCTTTTGAATTTTTCGTGCATCACGTCTTCCTCTCCTTCCACCAAAACCCACATCTGGAAAAAATGCACAGTTCATTATACAACACACGACCTTCTTTTGTAAAGATTGCATGCTCTTTTTTTTGCGTGTTTTCTGTGCATTTTTTCCGCTTTTCATTTTTCTCTCGACATTCTTTGCGCGCAGCGTTATAATAAAGAACACACTTAATCCCGCTTTTCTCGCGGTCAAGAGAAAGGAACATGTCTCCCATGAAAACCACTGCGGCCAAACCCATGAGTCAGGTTGAGCGTTATATTCTGTTAACCTTCGGCGTGCTGCTCACCGCCGTCGGCGTTTACTTTTTCAAATTTCCGAATAACTTTTCCACCGGAGGCGTCAGCGGCCTGTCGCTGATTCTGGGCCGCGTCTTCCCCTCCCCGGTGCTCACGCCGAGCGCGTTCGTCTTCATCATCAACATGGCGCTGCTCGTGGTCGGCTTCATCTTTCTGGGGCGCAATTTTGCGTTCAGCACGGTCTATTGTTCGGTTGTGCTGTCGCTGGCCGTCAACGTGATGGAGCGTTTCTGGCCGATGGATCACCCGCTGACCAATCAGCCGCTGCTGGAGCTTTGCTTCGCGGTGCTGCTGCCGGCCATCGGTTCGGCGATCCTGTTTCATCTGGATGCTTCCAGCGGCGGCACGGATATCATCGCGATGATCGTGCGCAAATACACGAGCATGAACATCGGCATGGCGCTGATGGCCGCCGACGCGCTCATCACCGTGGCGGCGCTGTTCTGCTTTGGCATTCAGTCCGGCCTGTTCTGTATTCTCGGTCTGCTGATGAAGTCCGTGCTGGTCGACTATGTGACGGACAGCTTCCGCATGAAGAAGTGCTTCCAGATCATCACGACGAACCCCGAACCGATCGTCGATTTCATCACCGTCAATCTGCATCGCGGCGCAACGCTTGAGGATGTTTACGGCGCGTTCCACCACGAGCGCAAGACGATGATTATCACCGTGCTGACCCGCGCGCAGGCGCTGGCGCTTCGCCGCTTCATCCACGCGAACGATCCGCACGCGTTCATGGTCATCACCGCTTCGACAGAGATTGTCGGCAAGGGATTTTTGGCGAGCTAAAACATCTCGAATAATCGACAAAAAGCTGCTCTCCCCTTCATTTCGAAGGGAAGAACAGCTTTTTTCATACGCTCTGCTTATTTAGCAAATCCCACAATGCCGAACGAGCCGGGGCCGCTGTGCGCCGCGATGACGCAGCCCGTCTCCACCCAGCGGATAGCGGCGTAGCCCTGCTCACGGAGAATGTCCTCGACCTCGCGCATGACCTTTTCGCTCAAGCCCGCGCCATAAATCAGCCAAAGCGCGTCGGTTTCAAGCGTCTGCGCGGCCGGAAATTCCTTCGCCATCTGGAGGACGACGCGATCCATCGACCCGCGGTATTTCTTCGTCGAAAGCAGCTTGCCGTCCTGAATCTCAATCAGCGGATGCAGGCCGAGAATCTTCGCGCCGAGATACGCCGCGTTGCTCACGCGTCCGCCCGCGCGCAGATAGTCCAGGTCGCCGGGAATGAAGCCCATGCGGATTTTCGCAATCAGGCCGCGCACATAATCTGCCGTCTCGTCGAGCGTCGCCTCCGGATGCTCACGCAGATAGCGCGCCGTGGTCAGCACGACGGCCGCCTGCCCCGCCGCAACGCTCTTGGTATCGATGGCGACGAAGTTTTCGCGGCCCTCGCCCGCAATCAGCGCGCTCTGCATGGAGCACGTCGTGCTGGCGGAATACGCCAGATAGAGAATCGACGCGCCGGGGAGCTCACGATCCAGCCGCTCAAACGTCGCTTCGAAATCGTGCGGCGTGCAGCCGCTGGTGCGCGGCAGTTCGCGATGTTTTTTATAAAAATCAAACATCTCCGTCGTGGGGAACGCGCCGTCGTCGCGCGTTTCGCCGCCAAAGGAGACGTGCATCGGCACGATCACAATGCCGTTTTCCTTCGCCAGTTCGGGCGTGATATCGCTGCCGGATTCGGCCATCAGGATGATTTTGCTCACTGGGGAGAACACCTCTTTTTTTCACATCAAGCGACACAACCGCCGCAAGTGTTTCCCAGTATAGCGCCCCCGCGTTGCAAAAGCGTTGGCGAAATGTTGCTGAAATGTGAATCCAACTGTTTTTTTAAAGCTTTATGCCGCTTCGGCCATGCGCGGCAGGCGGACGGTAAATTCCGAGCCCTCGCCCGGCGCGCTGGTTACGCTGATTGTACCGCCGGAGATTTCCAGCACGCGCCGCACGAGCGCAAGGCCTAGCCCGTTGCCCTCCCGGCTGTGGGAGGTATCCCCCTGATAAAACTTATCGAAGATGCGGCTGATCGTCGCTTCGTCCATGCCGCAGCCGGTATCCGAAACGGTCACAACCACGTCACTGCCATCCCTCACCTGCCGCAGAACGATGCGCCCGCCCGGTTCGGTGAACTTGATGGCGTTTGAAATCAGGTTGTTGAACACGATTTCCATCATCGTTTCATCCGCAAGCACCATCACGCGCTCCTCAAGCTGCGCGTCAAAATCGATGTGCTTCGCTTCCCAGCGGGCTTCGTGCGCGAGGGCGCAGTCGCAGAGCTGGCGGGTCAGGTCATACGGCGCGGCATTGGGCGTGATCTCCTGATTTTCCAGCTTGTTGAGCCTCAGAATGTTGGAAACCATTGTGCTCAGGCTCTCGCTGGCGGCGGCAATCGTCGCGGCATACTCCCGCTGCTCCGCTTCGCTCAGGCCGCCGCGCGCCAGCGCCGAAGCATAGCTGTTCATGACGGTCAGCGGCGTGCGGATTTCGTGGGACACGTTGGCGATGAAGTCGTTTTTCATCGTCTCCGTGCTGCCCAGCTCCTGCGCCATGCGATTGAAATCCTCGAACATGATATCCATGTAATCAAACTTGTTTTTGCTGTGAAACGGCGTGACGCGGACGGAGAAATCGCCCTCCGTCACCTGCCGCATGGCCCGGCTCAAGGCGCGCATCGGCCTGTCAAACCGGCGGCAGGTATACAGATGCAGCACGATTGCCGCCAGAAACGCCATCGCCACCCAGTATGAGCCCACGCCCATGCTCGCCACAACGCTGAACACCTGCATTTTCAGCAGCTTTTCCAGCGCAAGCACGTTGCCCGCGCTCAACACGCTGACGACCAGCAGGATGATGACGAACATGCGCCACGAAAACAGCCGCCGACGCACGCGCGGATCCTCCTGTGCGCGGCGTTTTTCAATAACCGACCGAAGTCTGTTCATACGTTCGGCACCGCCTTATACCCCAGTCCGTGCACCGTCATGATCTTGAAATCGTCGCTGACGGACATTTTATCACGGATCCGGGTGATATACACATCCACCGCGCGCAGGCTGGCGCTCGTTTCGCCGTCCCAGAATTCATCCATCAGCTGCGCGCGGGAAAACGTGCGCCGCGGATAGGAAAGCAGCTTGTAAAGCAGGTCAAACTCGCGCACAGTCAGCGCGATTTCCTGCTCACCGACGTAAACGCTCCGTTCTTCCGCATCCAAAACAGTTGAACCGACCGTCAGTCGCTTTTCAGCTTCGATGCGCGCGCGGCGCAGCAGCGCCTCAATGCGCAGAAGCAGCTCGTCCACATCGATGGGCTTGACCATGTAATCGTCAATGCCCGCGCCGAAGCCTTTCCGCTTGGCGCTCATGTCGTCCAGCGCCGTCATCAGCAGAATCGGAATGTGTTTGTTGACGCTGCGCACGTCGGCCACAAACTCGAACCCGTCCACGCCGGGCATCATAATATCGGAAATGATGATATCCGCGCCTTCGCCGTGCAGCACGTCAAACGCCTGCGCGGCGTCCGTGCAGCCATGCACCGCATAGCCTGCGCCCCGTAAGCTGGCACAGACGATTTGATTCAGACGAATGTCGTCCTCCACAACCAGAACATGAACCATGCCGTTCCTCCTCTTGTCTTTCCTCTTTAAACCGCCGCTTTAAACCGCCGCGAAGCGAGGCAGGGAGTCTGAGGGACTCGTCCCTCAGGCAGGTTTGGGCGGCAGCCCAATATTTCCCACATAAAAAGCAGTTTCAGAGCAGGATGCAAAGCATCCTACGATTGAAACGGGTTCAAACCGCAACAGCTTCAGTATACCAGTAAACTGTTTCGAATTTGTTACAGCAGGCGGTTTTATTTGGACGCTTGACTTTTGGATGAAAACCGACTATCTTTGTAGCGGCGCAAACACTCCCGCGTATCTTGCAGGGACGCGCATTGCGCGTCCGTCGTTTTTGATAAGGAGTCTTGAGCATGCTCGACCATTTCCTTCGCCCCACGCAAATCAAAACCAATCAGGACGGCGGTCTGCTTCGGCTGATCGCCTGCATCTGCATGTTCATCGACCACGCGGGCAAGATGCTCTTTCCCCAGCTGACGTGGATGCGGCTGGTCGGGCGGCTCGCTTTCCCTCTGTTCGCTTACGGTATTGCCGTCGGCGCGGCGATGACCAAACATCCCCAGCAGTATATCGCCCGCGTGGGCGCGCTGGCGCTGGTCAGCCAGCCGCTTTATGCCGTGGCGCTCGGACATGCCAACAACGCGATGTACGCCGTGCCGTTTGCGCAGCATCCGCTCCGCGCGCTCTATACCTTCTATATAAAGAGCTGGGAAACGCCGAGCATTCTGCTTTCGCTGCTGATGGGGCTTTTGCTGCTGCTGTGCATTCGGGAGAGGAAATATGTGCTGGCGCTGCTGGTTTACGTGCTCTGCGAACGGTTTTCGGGCAGTTTGGACTACGGCGTGAGCGGCATTCGGCTGATGGTGCTGTTTTACCTCTTTCCGGAATATCCGGCGCTGTGCTTTGCGGCCACGACGGCGTATATGCTGGCCTGGTCGATGGATGGGCGCGGCTACCCGATTTTCGGCATTCAGTTCGGCATGCGCGTGTTCGCCACGCCCGCGGTGATGCTCGCCAGCCTGCCGATCCATCATAAAACCCAGACGCCCAAGTGGCTGACCTACGGCTTTTACCCGGCGCACCTGATCGTGCTGCTGATTCTGGAAAAAATATTTTGAAAAAGGGGTTGACAGCCGCGCATGAATGCGATATACTATCACTCGTTCAAAAGCTGCGGCTCACGCAGAGCAGCTACAACTTGATATTGGGGAATTGTGTAACGGCAGCACCTACGACTCTGACTCGTATTGTCTAGGTTCGAATCCTAGTTCCCCAGCCATTTGCCTCCATGGTCAAGCGGTTAAGACGTTGCCCTCTCAAGGCAAAATCATGGGTTCGATTCCCATTGGAGGTGCCACCAAACAGAGCGTTTTCGTTCTGTTTTTTTGTTGTTTTGGTTTTTTATTCATCTTCTTTCTTTTATAAAATCGTTATACAGAATATTACATCTTTGTAAGGTTTTTCTTTTCAGGCCTTTTGAAGACCATTTGAATCGATGTGCAAGCGCAACCCCTTTATTTTGTTTGTTTTTTCATTATGAAGCGTACATCATCAGACGAGTTTAGCATTCTTGACAATTTTTTTATGAAATGTTATACTACACACAACGTGCCGGTTCATGGATATTTATTCCGATCGGTTACTATTTTTTGAGGAGGAACCTGTTATGAAGAAGCTTGTTGCTTTGATGGTTGCCCTGACCATGGTTCTGGGTCTGGCTGCCGTCGCGTCCGCTGCGGACTACCCCACCAAGGGTCTGATCGCCATCAACCCGTGGTCTGCCGGCGGCGGAACGGATAACTGCCTGCGCGCTTTCTGCTCCGCTCTGGAGAAGCAGCTCGGCGTTTCCGTCACCGTTGACAACCAGACCGGCGCTTCCGGCGTTACCGGCCACGAGGCCATCGCCGACGCGGATCCGGACGGCTACACCATCGGCATGATCACCTTCGAGCTGGCCACCTACAAGCCCAGCGACATGAGCGATTACACCTATGAGAACTACGACGCGATCTGCCGTATCAACACCGACGCGGCGGCCGTGACCGTGAACGCCAAGTGGGCTGCCGACAACGGCATCACCGATCTGGCGACCTTCGTTGACTACTGCAAGGCTCATCCGGGCGAGGTCAAGATGGGCGGCTCCTCCGCCGGTTCCGTCTGGCACATCGCCGGCGGCTACCTGATGAACGCGGCTGACATCGACATCAAGATGATCACCTACGCCGACGGCGCTGCGGGCGCCGTCAAGGCCGCCGCTCAGCAGGAAATCGAGGGCGTGACCGTGTCTCTGGCTGAAGCGCGCAGCTTCATCGAGTCCGGCGATCTGATCTGCCTGGGCGTCATGGACACCGAGCGCAATGCCACCTTCTCCGACATCCCGACCTGCCAGGAGCAGGGCTTCGACTGCGTGTACGCGACCCAGCGTGGTCTTGCGTTCCCGAAGGGCGTTGACGAGAGCATCCGCGCCAAGATGGCTGAGGCTTGTGCCGCTGCGATCGCGGATCCGGACTTCGTCGCCCAGATGGCCAGCTTCGGCCAGGCGATCTCCTACATGGACGCCGAAGAGTACACCGCTTACCTGGCGCAGGCCGCGATCGACGTGCCGGCCGCTATGGAAGCCGTTGACCTTCTGTAATCAGTAGCAGAAAGATGGGCAGGCGACTCGCCTGCCCATCATTTTGGTTTACACCCCTGTTAAGATTTCTTACCAAAGGATGTGATTCGCTTGAAAAAGACTCATACCAAGGCGTTTGCGAATCTGATTGCCTCCATTCTGCTGCTGTGTATCGAAGGATGGGCGCTTTTCCAGACGTATGGCTTCAAGGTCGTGAAAAAGGCGACCGTGCAGCCCGCCGCTTTCCCGCAGATCATGTGCGTGGGCATGATTATCTTCACGGTGGTCCTGCTCATCCAGTCCGTCATCAAGCTCATCAGCATGAAGGATGACGATCCGCTCGCCGAGCCGGCCGCTTCCATCAACTTCATCAAGAACAAGGGCGTGCTGGCGGGCCTGTTTGTCATCCTGCTGTGCGTGCTGTTCGTGGCGTTCTTTGACACGCTGGGCTATGTGGTCGTCGGCGCGCTGCTGTGCGGCATCATCATGTGGCTGATCGGCAAGCGCAACATCGTCGAGCTGCTGCTGGTCTCCATCCTCGTGCCGCTGGGCATGTGGCTGATCTTCTACAAGATGCTGAGCGTCAACATCCCGATGGGCGTGCTGCAGCCGCTGCGCGACCTCGCGGACATGATTCATTTCTAAAGAAAGGAGAGCGTTGTCATGGATTGGAGTTTGCTTTTTTCCAGCTACGGCTCTGTCTTCACGAACCTTCAGGTCATTCTGATGACCTTCCTGGGCGCTCTGGGCGGCGTGCTGCTCGGCGCTATCCCCGGCATGACCGCGACGATGGGCGTGGCTCTGCTGATTCCCTTCTCCTTCGGCATGGATTTGATTCCGTCCGTCGGCCTGCTGCTGGGCATCTACTGCGGCGGCATGTACGGCGGCTCGATTTCCGCCATCCTGATTCATGCGCCGGGCACCCCGTCCGCTGCGGCCACGCTGCTTGACGGCTACCCGATGTGCCAGAAAGGCCAGGCGGGCAAGGCGCTTTCCATCGCCATGTTCGCCTCCTTCTGCGGCGGCGTGATCGGCGCGCTGGTCATGACCTTCCTCTCCCCGACCGTCGCGAAGGTCGCCATGAAGTTCACCTCTGCTGAAATGCTGATGCTGGCGGTGTTCGGTCTGTCCGTCATCGTCGCCATCTCCGGCAAGTCCATTGCCAAGGGCATGATCAGCGCGTTCTTCGGTATGGTGCTCTGCACCGTCGGCCTCGACCCGACGTACAGCGTCAAGCGCTTCACCTTCGGCGTGAAGCCGCTGCTGAGCGGCTTCCAGTTCATCCCGACGCTGATCGGTCTGTTCGCTGTGGCGGAAGTCATCGCGGGCGTTGAGCGCATCATCAACGGCGAGGAAAAGCAAGAGCATTCCGACGAGAAGATCACCAACGTGCTTCCGGACTGGCAGACCATCAAGACCATCTGGCCGAACATCCTCTCCGGCGGCCTGATCGGCACCTTCATCGGTGCGATTCCGGGCGCGGGCGGCGACATCGCGGTGTTCGTCTCCTACGGCTTCAATAAGAGCTTCAGCAAGCATCCGGAACTCTGGGGCACGGGCATCCCGAACGGCGTGGCCGCGACCGAGTCCGCGAACAACGGCTGCTCCGGCGGCGCGATGATTCCGCTGCTGTCCCTCGGTGTGCCGGGCGACTCCGTTACCGCCATCCTGCTGGGCGCCTTCATCATGAAGGGCATCACCCCGGGCCCGATGATGTATGTCAACGAGCTGCCGACCGTCTACGCCGTCTTCGCCGCGCTGATGCTGGCGAACCTGGCAATGCTGGTTGTGGGCTGCCTGGGCGTCCGCTTCTTTGCAAAGATCGTCTCGGTTGAGAAGAAGATTCTCTACCCGATCATCCTGGTCATCTCCCTGCTGGGCGCGTTCTCCATCAACAAGAGCATCTTCGATGTGGGCGTCTGCGTGGCGTTCGGCGTGATCGGCTGGCTGATGAACAAGTACGAGTTCCCGCTCAGCCCGATTCTGCTGGCCCTCATCCTTGGCCCGATGTGCGAGCAGAACTTCGTCCGCTTCATGGATCTGGAAAACGGCAACTTCGGCGCGATCCTGGGTCACCCGATTGCCATCGGCTTCTTCGTTGTCGCCGTCGCGGTCGTAATCTTCTCCGTTTACAACCAGAGCAAGATCAACAAGCGCGAAGCGGCCAACAAGGCTGCGATGAAGGCCGAGTAATTCGCTTCTTCATCTTCATAACAAACAAGACCGCTTTTTCCCGACGGGATAGGCGGTCTTGTTGTATACTCGGCGCTTTTCACGCCGCCCGGCGCGGCGCATATCCATAACTTTCAAGAATAAATCCATGTTTTCTGTCGCTGTTTGCGTCACTCGACAAGGCGCTTGATATGCGTGCGGAAAAGCTCCACAAGCTGACGTTCCAGGGAGGACAGCTCCGCCCCGCGCTTATACGCCACCGCATAGGCCCGCGACGCGTCCATCCCCATCAGCCGATAATACTTGGGCCGCCGATTGTACATCGACGCGGCGCGCAGAATATCCGGCACAAAGCCCACGCCAATGCCGTTTGCCGCCAGAATGTTGACCGTATCCCAATTCAGCGTTTCATAGACAACGTGCGGTGTGAAGCCCGCCGCGCTGCACAGGCGGTCGTTCATGCTGTTAAATTTCTGTACAGATTTGAGCGCAATAAACGGCTCCTGCGCAAACAGGCTCAAATCGATATACGGAATGGCCCCGGTTGAAACCGTCGCATGCGCGTTGAGCAGATGCTGCGGCGGCACGGCCAGCAGAATTTCCTCCACATGGATGATTTCATAGGTCAGGCGCGGGTTCTGCGGCTCAAGCGGCACAAAGCACAGGTCGAGCTCACCGTCAATCACCATCTGTTCAAGCGTGACGGAAATTTCCTCCGCCACTTTCAAATGGCTGGCCGGGAAGTTTTCGGAAAAATACGGAAGCACCACCGGCAGGTAATACTTGGAATAAAACGGCGAAATGCCGAAGCGGATCGTTTCCCGCTGGCTGCTGGACATGCCGGCCAGATGATGCACCAGATCATCCCGCTGCTTGAGCAGCTCCCGCCCCTCGCGCACGAGCAATTCCCCCGCCGCCGTCAGATGAACGGAACGCGTATCTCGCACGAACAGCGCCGTTCCGATTTCTTCTTCCGCCTTGCGGATGGCCTGACTGAGCGCAGGCTGGCTGATATACAGCCGCTGCGCCGCGCGGGAAAAACCGCCCTCCTCCAAAATCGCCAACATATACTCGATGGTTTTGAACGTCATGTGCGTCCTCTCCAAATCTTATAATTTATAGTTATAAGTTTATTGTACATCGGTATTGGACTTTTGGCAATCTTTTATGGTTAAATACAAGTAGAAAAACGCGGATGAAAAAGGCGATCCTTCCGTACAGGGGGACGAAAGGGGCGTCCTGCGTCACATCTGCGCATGAGTTCGTCACACAAAAAGAAAGGGGTTTTGTTTCATGAAGCGTTTCACCAAGCGTCTGACTGCCGTGCTGCTCGTTACCATGTTGATCTTAACGGGCACCGTGCAGTGTGCGAGCGCTGCCCAGTATCTGACCCTGGCCGCCGTCGCCTCCTCTTCGGGTCTGTTCCCGTATTGCGTGGCTATCGGCAAGGTCATCAACACCTATTGCCCGGATTACAACATCACCGTTTCCGAATCCGGCGGCAACTCCGACAACACCAAGCGCCTGCGCAACGGCGAAGTGAAGATCGCCAACTCGATGTCCAACACGGACTACGAGAGCTACACCGGCACGGGCACCACATTTGAGGGCAATCCGTTTGAGGATTTCCGCATCATGTGGTACTACGAGCAGAGCCCGATTCAGATCTGCGTCGCGGCTGACGCAGGCGTGGATACCATCTATGATCTGGACGGCAAGTCCTTCAACCCGGGCGGCACGGGCACCGTGGCTTCCCTGGTCATCCATCAGGCGTTCGACCTGCTGGGCATCCATCCCAACTACTTCGAAGCCAGCCAGGCTGACGCTGCCGACGCTTACGCCAACCGTCAGATCGTCGGCGCCGTGAAGACCGGCCCTGCGCCCGACAGCTACGTGATGCAGCTTAATTCCAGCCGTCCGGTGAAGATTCTCTCCATCTCCGACGAGGATCTGGCCAAGATTCTGGAAGCCATCCCCTCCATCAAGTACGCGACCGTGAAGGGCGGCTCTTATGAGGGTATCGACAACGACGCGCAGTGCCTGTCCGCCTATCAGGGCATTCAGTGCGACCTGAGCTTCAGCCAGGAAGACGGCTACAAGATCATCAAGGCCATGTGGGAAGACGGCAAAGAGCTTTGGCAGAACGCCTACCCCGTCGGCAAGGACAACGACGTGCTGGCGATGACGCTGCAAGGCGCGGCGACTCCGCTTCAGGCCGGCACCGTTCAGTATCTGATTGAAAAGGGCTACGATGTGCCGGAAAACCTGATTCCGCCGGAATACGTTCCCGCTCAATAAAACTTAACAGCTTCCAACGGTCTTTACCCCCTGCGGGGCGCTGCTGCTACGGGCCGCAGCGCCCCCTTTTTCTTCATCCGAATCCGACAATTTGAAAGGGTGGTTTCTCCATGCGTAAGCTGAAAGGCGGCTGGGCAATTCTGGTGAAGGTGCTTTCCTTCGCGCTGATTGCGTTCCAGCTCTATACAACGGGCCGAGGTCCGTATTCCGACATCATTCAGCGCAGCGTTCACCTCTCCTTCGTCCTGACGCTGCTTTTCCTCCTCAAGCCCGCCCACAAGCTCAAGGAAGGCGAGGTTCAGGATACCGTGCCGTGGTACGACGTGATTCTGGCCGGGCTTTCCTGCGCGTCCTGCGTCTATCTGGTTTCGATTTCCGGACGGATTCTCTATGATCCGCTCCAGTGGGTTTCCTGGTTTGACAAGGTGGCTTCCGTCGTGCTGGTCATCCTGATTCTGGAAGCCAGCCGCCGTTCGGTGGGCTGGACATTCCCGATTCTGGGCATCGGTTTTCTCATCTATGCCTTCTACGGCGAGATGTTCCCCGGCGTTTGGGGCCATCAGAATTTCACCTTCAACATGGTCTTCCAGAACTTTTACCACAGCACCCGCGGCGTTTGGGGCACGATGCTGGGTCTTTCCGCCACCATGCTGTCGATGTTCGGCATTTTCGGCGCGATTCTCTCCGGCACGGGCGGCGCAGAAACCTTCATCAAGATGGGTCAGCGCTTCACCGGCCGTTTCACCGGCGGATCGGGCAAGGTATCCGTCGTCGCTTCCTCCCTGTTCGGCATGATTTCCGGCAGCGCCATCGGCAACGTTGTCGCGACCGGCGTGTTCACCATTCCTTCCATGAAGAAAGCGGGCTATTCCAACGAGTGGGCGGCCACGGTTGAAGCCGTCGCTTCCACCGGCGGCCAGATCATGCCCCCGATTATGGGCGCGGCCGCGTTCATCATGGCGCAGCTCATCGGCGTGAACTACATTCAAATCGCCAAGGCCGCGATTGTGCCCGCACTGCTGTATTACTTGAGCACGTTCCTTTCCATCCACCTCGTTTCCGTGCGCGACGGCATCAAGGGTTCGGATGAAAAACCCACCATCAAGGTCGGCGATTATCTGATTATTCTCGTGCCGCTGGTCATCTTCATCGGCTTCCTGCTCGCCGGATACACCGTGCTGATCGGCGCGTTCTACGCCACCATCGGCGCGCTGGCGATGTACGTCGTGCGCTTCATCGTTTCCACCAAAGGCGATGTGAAGGCCGTTGCGAAGGACACCGGAAAGGTTTGCTACAACACCGTCATCAACGGCACCAACAGCATCATCGATATGTGCGGCATTCTGGCCGGTTCGCAGATCACGGTTTCGCTCATCAACCTGACGGGCTTTGGCGTGAAGCTCTCCGATGTAATCGTTTCCATCGGTCAGGGCAACATGTTCCTGTGCCTCGTCTGCTCAATGCTCGTGTGCATCATTCTGGGCATGGGTCTGCCGACCACCGCTGCCTACGTGCTTGGCGCGGCCGTGCTTGCGCCGCCGCTGATTACCCTTGGTCTGTCTCCGCTGGTTGCGCATCTGTTCGTGATGTATTACGCCTGCCTGTCCGCGATCACACCGCCCGTCTGCGTCGCCGTTTTCATGGCCAGCGGTCTGGCCAAGGCGCGCTGGTTCCGCGTCGGCGTTATCAGCTGCATGATTGCGCTCCCGGCGTTCATCATCCCCTTCACGTTCTGCTACAACCCCGCCCTGATTCTGGATGGCGCGCTGATTGAAATCATCGTGGCGATTCTGACGGGCATTATCGGCGTTGTCTTTATCGATATCTCGCTGGTCGGCTACATCCGCAAGCCCGTTCCGCTGCCGCTGCGCGCGCTGATGCTGGTTGGCGGCGTGCTGCTGGTCGTGCCGAGCTATCTGTGGAGCGCGGTCGGCTTCGTGATTGGCGGCGCTGCTTTTGCGGCCGAATACTTTTTCAAAAAAGCAGCGGCGTAAACGCTTCCGCTTAACATCCAAATCCACAACAGAAAGCAGGTGACCCAATATCAAGCGTTCAGCTTTTCCCGAAAAGGGAACATGGTACAAAGGAAACATCCACAGCCATACCACCGTTTCCGACGGCATGCTTTCGCCGGAACAGCAGGCGGCGGATTATCGCGCGCAGGGCTATGACTTTCTGGCCCTGACCGATCACAACATCATGAAAACCCATACGCAGCTGAATCGCGATGATTTTCTGATGATTCCCGGCTGGGAACGCGACATTCCCTATGGCACGACCAAATGCCTGCACGCCGTGGGGCTGTTCCCGGCCGACACGCCGGACGATGTGGTGGTAACCCGTCCGCGCGGCAATCCCGACACAATGAGCGAACAGCAGCTGATCGATCAGATGCGCAGCGAAAACGCATTTGTGGAAATTGCGCACCCTGTCTGGTCGCGCATGGAACCGGAAGAACTGCGCGCGCTGCATGATTTCAACGCCATCGAGATTTTCAACACCGGCACCGAACGACTCTGCCATGCCGGACACGCGGAAGTCTATTGGGACATGCTGCTGCGCGAAGGGCGGCACGTGACCGGCATTGCCTGCGACGACACGCACGGCAAGACCGCCAAGAGCGACCGCTTCTTTGGCTGGGTGATGGTTCGGGCGGAAGCGCTCACGCGGGAAGCCATTCTGCATGCGCTCTGCGCCGGAGATTTCTACGCGTCGCAAGGCCCGGCCTTCAGTGAATGCTACGTGGAGGACGATCATCTGCACGTCGCATGCACCCCCTGCGAGGAAATCCACGTCGTCACCTATCCCCCGCGCGGCAAAGCCGTCTATGCGCTGGATGGGCCGCTGACCGAGCTGGATTATCTGCTCAAGGGCGGCGAAACCTATGTGCGTGTCGAGTGTATCGACCGCGAAGGCCGCGTCGCGTGGTCCAATCCCATCTGGCTGTAAATCTATGAATCAGGCTGCCTTTCCGAAAGGAGGGGCAGTCTTGTTGTATATAAAAGCATGCCACGCTTGAACATGAAGTAGCGCAGAAAGGAATGCTGCTGTATGGAATATGATTTGCCGATGCAATCATGAAATGGGCAAAAAACATTTTGATATGAATATACATCAAAAGCCGCCGGGCTTGCGCCCGGCGGCTTTCACTTTGCAATTCGTTTGAAGATTACTTCTGAATCTCGTCCACCCACTGCTGATAGAGGCCTTCCTCGTTGATCGTGTCGATCATATCCTGAATGGCCTGGGTGAGCGTATCCTCGCCCTTCACGCTGGCGATGTAGTTGCCGCCCTGGAAGTCGAACGCGAAGTCCGCAACCTCGAGGTCGTCGTTCTCGGCAAGGATGCTGTCATAAACCGTCTTCGGCACAACCAGACCATCGATACGGCCGGTCTTGACCATGTTCACGCCATCCGGAATCTTGGTGACCAGCTCAACGGTCGTGCTCTCCGGCAGCTGCTCCTCAGCCATGATCTGCTGGTTGGTGCCGTTCTGCGCGGCAACGGTCTTGCCCGCGAAAGACTCCGCAGAGTTATAGGAAGCGCCGGTGCCCTTCTTGACAAGCACGCCCTGATCGCCCTCGTTCCAGTAGATGCCGGTCAGCTCCATGCGGGCCAGACGGTTCTCATCATAGGTCAGGCCGGCGACCATCATATCCACATCGCCCTGACCGACAGCCGCAAGGCAGGCGTCAAACGCCATCGGCTGAATCTCCAGCTCAACGCCGAGCTGCTCGGCCATCCACTGGCACATGAGAATATCGGTGCCGACGATGTTGCCGTCGTCGTCGATGTACTCATACGGCGGCCAGTCCGGGCTGGTCGCAACGGTCAGCTTGCCGGCGGCCTTGATGTCGTCCAGACGATCGGCCAGTGCGAGGGAGCAGGTGAGAATCATCGCCAGCGCAAGGGCGAACGCAAGAATCTTTTTCATAATCGGATTTCCTCCTTTTTTCTCCTGCGGGAACAGTTCCCGCAAAAACGATGATGCTATTTTACGACGGGTTTATGCATATGTCAAGTGTATATTCTGCATAAAAATACTTTATTTTTCGGTTAGTTTGAAAAAATATTCGATATTTATATGGAAAAGCCGTTTTACCGGTTGTTTATTTTCATATGTTGTGCTAGAATATGAGCATTGCGTTCGCGCAATAAAAAGCATGCAAGCCTCAATTTGAAAGGTGTGAATATTTATGCCCGAACTGAGCCATCGTGTTCAGACGTTTACCGATTCCGTCATCCGCCGCATGACCCGCATCAGCGACGAGGTGGACGCCATCAACCTCTCCCAGGGTTTCCCGGATTTTCCGCCGCCCAAGGAAATCACCGACCGTCTGCGCGAGGTCGCGGACGAAGGCCCGCATCAGTATTCCGTAACCTTCGGCGCGGAGAACTTCCGCGAAGCGCTCGCCCGCAAGCAGGGCCGCGCGTATGGCCGCGAAATTAACCCGGATACCGAGATTCTCGTCACCTGCGGCGGCACGGAAGCAATGATGAGCGCGATGATGACCGTCTGCAACCCCGGCGATAAGGTCGTTGTCTTCTCCCCGTTCTATGAGAACTACGGCGCGGACGCGATTCTTTCCGGCGCAGACCCGATCTTCGTGCCGCTCGTTCCCCCGACGTTCGACTTCGACCGCAACGTGCTGGAAGACGCGTTCCGCCAGCATCCCAAGGCGATCATCGTCTGCAACCCGTCGAACCCGTGCGGCAAAGTCTTCACGAAGGAAGAACTGCTGTTCATCGGCGGCCTGTGCAATAAATACGACGCGTACATGATTACCGACGAGGTCTATGAGCACATCGTCTTTGCGCCGTATCATCATGTTTATGCAGGCGCGCTGCCGGAAATCGCCGACCGCGTCATCTGCTGCTCCTCCCTCTCCAAGACCTATTCCATCACCGGCTGGCGCTTGGGCTACCTCATCGGGCCGGAAAACGTGATCGAGGGCGCAAAGAAAGTTCATGACTTTCTGACTGTCGGCGCGGCCGCGCCGCTTCAGGAGGCGGCTGTCGTCGGTCTGAATTTCCCGCAGAGCTATTACGACGGGCTGACCGAGCTGTATACCCACAAGCGTCAGGTGTTCCTGGACGGGCTGGATCGCATCGGTCTCAAGCACACCGTGCCGCAGGGCAGTTATTTCGTGATGGTCGATATCAGCGATTTCCAGAAGCCGGGTATGCGCTTCCACGGCAAGAGCGACATGGAGTTCTGCGAGTGGATGATTCGCACCATCGGCGTGGCGGCCGTGCCGGGTTCGAGCTTCTTCCGCGAGCCGGTCAACCATCTGATCCGTCTGCACTTTGCCCGCAGCGAGGAAACCCTGAACGAGGCGCTGGAACGCCTGGCGAAGCTGCCGAAGCTGGTGTAACCCGATGTATATCACTGACGTCGTCACTCTGCCGCGTTTCTGTTTCGGCCGCGGCGTATATGCGCGCTTCCCGGCGCTTTGCAAAGCCCTCGGCACGCGCTTTGCGCTGGTCGGCGGACAGACCGCGATGGAAAAGGGTCTTCCTTCTTTGAAAGAAGGGCTTGCGGACAGCGGCATGCAGATGCTCTGCGCGCTCCCCTTCGGCGGGGCCTGCACGCAGGCGGCGATGGACAGGCTTGCCGCCGAAATCGCCCCGATGCAGCCGGATTTTCTGGTCGGCATGGGCGGCGGCAAGGCCATCGATACCGCAAAAGGCGTGGCGTATCAGCTGGGGATTCCGCTGGTCAGCCTGCCGACTCTGGTTTCCAACTGCGCGCCGATCACCGCGCTTTCCGTCGTCTACCGCGAGGATGGGCCGTTTGATCGCTTCCTCTTTTATGATGCGCCGCCTGCGCTCACGCTGATCGATCTGAATCTGGCGGCCAACGCCCCGGCGCGCTTCTTCCGCGCGGGCCTGGGCGACACGCTGGCGAAATACCTTGAATCGACGTTCAGCGCGCGCGGCGACGAGCTGGGCGGGGCACTCGACCACATGTCCGCCATCGGTGTGAGCCTGTCGAGCACCTGCTACGATCCGATTGTGAAATTCGGCCGTCAGGCGCTTGACGAAGTAGAGCGCCACGAAGCCGGGCCCGCGATGGAAATGTGCGCACGAAGCGTCATCCTCTCGGCGGGACTGGTCTCGCTGATGGCGGACGACAATTATAACTGCGCGCTGGCGCATGCGGTCTGTTACGGCCTCCAGCATTTTGAGCATGTTGAGCGGAATTTCCTGCACGGCGATCTGGTCGCTTACGGCGCGCTGGTTCAGCTCGTGCTGGACGGGCAGGCGGATAAAGCGCGCGGCCTTCGCGCGTTCCTCGTTTCGCTGGGTACGCCCGTAACGCTTGCCGAAATGGACGTGCCGCTTGACAAAGCCGCGCTGCACGACGCGCTGGTCGAGGCCACGACCGGGCCGGACATGGCGCATATCCCCTACCCCATCACGCAGGACATGGTGTTTGAAGCCATGCAGCGTGTGGAAGCACTCTAAACCCCGTTACCACAAGAAGGAGGGATTCCCTTGCTGTTTCAGAACACGATGAAGCTGCTGCAAAAATACGGCATGAACTTTCTGAACGGCCTTGGCACGACGCTGCTGCTGGCGCTCATCTCCGTGGCCATCGGCTGCGTCATCGGCGCGCTGGTTGCCATCATGCGCCTGAGCAAGTCGAAAGTTCTGCGCGGCATTGCGACGGTCTATACCGAAGTCATCCGCGATACGCCGCTGCTGCTCCAGCTGTATTTCTTCTATTTCCTGCTGCCGGATATCCTCCCGGCTCTCAAACTCTCCAAATTCACCTGCATCGCCGTCGCACTGGTCATCAATTCCGGCGCGTACATGTCCGAGGTCTTCCGTTCCGGCATTCAGTCCATCGACCGCGGCCAGACCGAGGCGGCGCGCTCGCTGGGCCTTTCTTCCCGCCAGACGATGATGCGCATCGTTCTGCCGCAGGCATTCAAGAACGTGCTCCCGGCCATGTGCAACGAGTTCGTCGCGGTGACGAAGGAAACGTCGCTGGCCTCCACGTTCTACGTCGGCGACCTGATGACGCAGTACCAGACGATCTCCGGCAAGACCTATCTGGTCATCGAGCCGCTGATTATCATCGGTATCATCTATTTTGTCGTGACCTTCACCATGAGCAAGCTGGTTACCGTCCTGGAAAGGAGGCTCAAGAGCGATGACTGATTCGTTTGAAAACGCGCCGGAGCTGATTCGCGTCGAGGATCTGCACAAGAGCTTCGGCAGCCTGAAGGTGCTCAACGGCATCACCGAAACCATCCACAAGGGCGAGGTTGTCTCGCTGATCGGCCCGTCCGGTTCGGGCAAATCGACCTTCCTGCGCTGCCTGAACCGCCTGGAGGAGCCGACCAGCGGCCACATCTGGTTTGACGGCGTGGATATCGCGGATAAGAGCGTGAACATCGACCAGCACCGTCAGAAGATGGGCATGGTCTTTCAGCATTTCAACATCTTCCCGCATATGTCCGTCATCGATAACATCACGCTTGCGCCCGTTCTGCTGGGCAAAATGAGCAAGGATGAAGCTGTCGCCAAAGCGGAAGCCCTGCTCGCCCGCGTCGGCCTTTCCGACAAGCGCGACAACAAGCCCTCCCGCCTTTCCGGCGGCCAAAAGCAGCGTCTGGCCATCGTGCGCGCGCTGGCGATGGAGCCGGAAGTCATGCTCTTTGACGAACCGACCAGCGCTCTCGACCCGGAGATGGTCGGCGAGGTGCTTGAGGTTATCAAGTCGCTGGCGAAAAACAACATGACCTGCGTCATCGTCACGCATGAAATGGGCTTCGCACGCGAGGTCTGCAACCGCGTGCTGTTCATGGATGAGGGCATCATCATGGAGCAGGGCGACCCGCATCAGGTGTTCGACCATCCGCAGAATCCGCGCACGCAGGACTTCCTGAGCAAGGTCTTGTAACTCCTTCCGGCTGCCTTCGGCATCCACCTCCCTCAGAGAGGGAGGCTTTATTCTCTCCTATCTTACTTAACGCCAAAAGGCTCCCTCCTTGAGGGAGCTGTCAGCGAAGCTGACTGAGGGAGTCATGAACCTTCTCTATCTCACAACCGAATCCGACGGCGCGCTGACCCTCGATCAGCTTTTGCGCGGGCCGCTCTCGCTTTCCGCAAGGGAAGCGCGGGAGGCCAAGCGCCTGGGCTTGACGGTGGATGGCGCGCCGTTTTTCGCCAATCAGCGCGTCGGCGCGGGCCGAAAGGTCTGCGTTCCGCTGGCCGGGTACGACACGCCGACGGATTTCTCCGCGCCCGTTCCGCTCGATGTGCTCTATGAAGACGACGCGCTGCTGGCCGTGCGCAAACCCGCGCCCTTGCAGGTACATCCTTCGCCCTCCGCCCCGCGCGGCGCGGACACGCTGGAAGGGCGCGTGCAGAGCTATCTGCACAGCGGCGCGCATCCCGTCCATCGGCTCGACGCGGAAACGACGGGCATTGTCTTATTCGCCAAGCTGCCGTATGCGCAGGCGCACATTCAGCGGCAGATGCAGGCAGATACCTTTCGCAAGGAATACCTCGCGCTGGTCTGCGGCGCTTTATCCAAGCCGGAGGACGTGATCGACGCGCCGATTGACCGCATCGCGCCGGACAGCTTCACCCGTGCGGTTCAGCCCGGCGGCCAGCGCGCCGTGACGCGCTATCGATTGGAAGCGGCGCTGGGCGATCTTTCGCTCGTGCGGCTCTTTCCCGTCACCGGGCGCACGCACCAGCTTCGCGTCCACATGGCGCACATCGGCCATCCGCTGCTGGGAGACACACGATATCAGACCGCAGAATCCGCCGAATTGGCTGCAAAATACCGCGCACCCTATCATCAGCTCTGCGCGGTGAAGCTCTCGCTGATTCATCCCATCACGGGCGCGCCGCTCGAAATCGCCTGCACGCCCGATTTTACCGTTGATATTTCGTCTGATTTATGATATTCTGATTTCAACTTCACATCATCACCCCGCTTCACCACCGGGTGAAGCGGTCGGGCATTCGGACTTCCTCCGTAGGTACGGCGCGCAAGCGTTATAAGGCGGGAGGCCGGATGCCTTTTACCTTTTTAAGGAGGATTTTTATGAATATCAGCCCTTTCAAAGTTGAAGAATGGATGAATGCCTACGAAACGCAGGCGAAAATCAATATCGCAGAAACCTGCGTCAACTCCGTCTCGCTTGACGAACTGTTTGCCTTGACGGGCGAAAACAAGCAGGCGTTTCTCGACGCGTTCTGTCAGCGCCGCCTGACCTACGGCGATATCGTCGGCAAGCCGGAACTGCGCGAGGGCATCTGCGACCTGTTCAAAACGCTGAATCCGAACGAGGTCGTCACCACGCACGGCGCGGCGGGCGCAAATCATCTCGCCATGTACGCGCTGGTCCGCCCCGGCGACCACGTGATCTGCGTCCTGCCGACCTATCAGCAGCTGTATTCCATTCCGCAGTCCTTCGGCTCGCAGGTCGATCTGCTCCCGCTGCGCGAGGAAAATGGCTTTCTGCCTGATCTCGACGAGTTGCGCGGGCTCATCAAGCCGAACACCCGGCTGATCTGCCTGAACAACCCCAACAACCCGACCGGCGCGCTGATGGACAAGGCGATGCTGGAAGCCATCGTCGCCATGGCGCGCGAAGTCGGCGCATACGTGCTCTGCGACGAGGTTTACCGCCATCTGACGCAGACGGACGCATGGAGCGATTCGATTGTCGATCTCTATGAAAAGGGCATTTCCATCGGCAGCATGTCCAAGGTCTTTTCGCTGGCCGGGCTGCGCCTGGGCTGGGTGGCCAGCCACGACGCGGATTTCGTCAATGCCTGCCTGTCCCGCCGCGATTACAGCCTGATTAGCTGCGGCATGTTCGATGAAGCCATCGCGTCCCTCGCCCTGCGCCACAGCCACGCGCTGCTGGCGCGCAACCGGGGGATTGTCCGGGAGAATCTGGCGATCCTGACCGACTGGGTGGAAAAGGAAAAGCGCGTGCATTTCGTCCGCCCGCAGGCCGGCACGACCGCGCTGCTGTTTTATGACAGCCCGATTCCGTCCTATGCTTTCTGTGAAAAGCTGCTCGCCCAGACCGGTGCGCTGCTCACCCCCGGCGCATGTTTTGAGCTTGAAGGCTGCGCGCGCATCGGCTATGCCTGCGATGCAGACGAGTTGAAAGCCGGACTCGCCGCGATTTCCGCCACGCTGGATACGCTGTAAAAGTCGACCTCCCTCAAGTCTCGCTTCGCTCGACAGCTCCCTCTCAGAGGGAGCCTTTTGGTATAAGCGGTAAGAGCGTTCAAACGGTGCAATCATTTTACACCTACTGTGACAATATCTTCCATACCTTCATTTTCTCCGATTTTTGCTGATATTGCTTGCTTTTTATCGCTTCTCTCGTCTTTTCCAGAACTTGGAAACGATTATGTTGCAATAAAAGAATATCCACCTTCGTCAGATATGCAGAAGACGATCAAGAGCGGCCGCTTGGACGCCTTCGCAATGACAAAGGAGGACTTCCTATATGTTTACTGGCAAGAAAAAGGCGGCTTGCGCCGCGATGCTGAGCATGGCGATGGTGGCCCCGCTGGCGGCCTTCGCCGAAAATGAAACCCGCGTCATCACCTGCGGCACGCTGAACCTGCGCGCCGAGGAGAGCGCATCCTCCGCCATTCTGGGCAAGTATGGCTGGGGTACCGAGGTGCTCGTCAAGGGCATCAACGGCGACTGGGCGAGCGTGGACATCGGCGGCCAGAGCGGCTACATGTACGTCAAGTATCTGGGCAGCGAAGGCGCGACCAACGCCACCGCGTATGTCAACACGAACAGCCGCGGCCTGAACCTGCGCGCCGAGCCGAACGGCGACATCCTGGGCTCTTATCCGCGCGGCACGAAGGTGACGGTGCTTTCCACCAACGGCGCGTGGAGCAAGGTCAGCGTGGACGGCAAGACCGGCTACATGCAGGCCCAGTGGCTCTCCAGCAAGAGCGTGAGCAACGGTTCTTCCACCGTGAAGCCTGCGACCGGCACCGCCGTGGTCAACAACCCGCGCGACACGCAGGTGCTGTTCCTGCGCCGCGAAGCGAGCGTGAACAGCGAATCGCTGGGCTACTACCGCAACGGCAAGACCGTGACCCTGCTGGCCCGCCAGGGCGACTGGTACAAGGTCAGCGTGGACGGCAAGACCGGCTACATGATGGCCAAGTATCTGAAGGTCACGAGCGAAATCGTGAGCGGCACCGCGCGCGTATTCAACGCCAACGGCGGCAGCTATGTCAATTTCCGCAGCCGTGCGAGCCTGTCCGCGTCCATCATCGGCACCGTTCCGGTCGGCACGACGGTCAAGGTGCTGGAAAAGACGACCGACTGGACGAAGGTTGAAGTGAACGGCCAGATCGGCTACATCTCCACCTGGTTCCTGAAATTCTGATTCTCTCCCTCTCCTCCCTCAAAAGGCGTCTGCTTCATCGGCAGGCGCCTTTTTGGCTGCCGCGTATAATTTTCCTTTCGCTGCTCAAGCTAAGTCAAAAGCGTATCGGGAGGCATCATCATGAGCAAAACGGAAATCGTCAGCGTCCTCGGGCGGCAGGTGCTCGATTCGCGCGGAAACCCGACTGTCGAAGCGGAGGTGCAGCTCTCCGGCGGCGTGGTCTGCACGGCCATCTCCCCCAGCGGCGCATCCACGGGCAAATATGAAGCGCTGGAACTGCGCGACGGCGACATGCAGGTTTACGGCGGCAAGGGCGTACTACAAGCCTGCAAAAACATCTCCGGCGCAATCTGCAAGGCGCTTCGCGGCATGGACGCAGGCAACCTGTTCGCCGTCGATCAGGCGCTCATCACCTTGGACGGCACGAAAAACAAGGCCGTGCTCGGCGCAAACGCGACGCTGGCCGTGTCGATGGCGTGCGCCAAGGCGGCGGCCTGCGCACAGAACATGGCGCTTTTCCGCTTTCTGGGCGGCACGCAGGCGCATCTTATGCCCATGCCGATGATGAACATTCTGAACGGCGGCGTGCATGCGGGCAACGGGCTGGACGTACAGGAATTCATGATCGTCCCCGTCGGCGCGAAGGATTTCCGCGCGGCGCTGCAAATGGGCGCAGAGGTTTATCACGCGCTGGCGGCACTGCTCAAAAAGAAGGGACTCTCCACCGGCGTAGGCGACGAGGGCGGCTTTGCACCGGATCTCTCCGAAGAAAAGCAGGCGCTCGATCTGATTCTCGATGCGATTGCCCGCGCGGGCTACACGGCTGGCACGGATATCGCCCTCGCGCTCGACGCGGCGGCCAGCGAATGGGAGCAGAAGGGGCGCTATGTGCAGCCCAAATCCGGCCGCACATTCACCGCGCACGAGCTGACCGAACATTGGCGCGGCCTGTGCGAGCAATACCCCATCCGCTCCATCGAAGACCCGCTGGGCGAGGAGGATTGGCCCGCGTGGCAGGCGCTGACGCGCGAGCTGGGAAGCCGCTGTCAGCTGGTCGGCGATGATCTCTTTGTGACAAACACCGAGCGCTTGCAGCGCGGCATTCTGATGGGCTGTGCAAACGCGATTCTGCTCAAACCGAACCAGATCGGCACGCTGACAGAGACCATGCAGGCGCTTTCGCTGGCGCATCGAAGCGGCTACCGCACCATCATGTCCCATCGTTCGGGCGAGACGGAGGATACGACCATCGCCGATCTCGCCGTGGCCCTCGGTGCAGGGCAGATTAAAACGGGCGCGCCCTGTCGAAGCGAGCGCGTGAGCAAATATAACCGCCTGCTGCGCATCGAGGATGCGCTGGGCGGCGCGGCCAAGCTGGACGAACTCCGCCTATGATTTATCTGATTTTAAGCGGCGTAAGCGCTTTTTTCGGGCTGCTCTCCGGCATCGGGCCGACGACGCTGCTCCGCCCCCTGCTGGATGCGGTTTCGCCGCTGGCCCCCGCCTCCATCGCGGCGCTTTGCACGATGGCGACGCTCTGCGCGGCGTTGGTGGCGGCCTTTTTCGCGCTCAATCACGCCCTTCCTCTGCACCCGGACGAGCTGCTGCTGCTGGCGGTCGGCGCGGCGCTGGGCGGCCTGCTGGGCGATCTGGCGGGCGCGCGCTTTTTCACGATGGTTACGCGGGAATCGGCCATGCTGCTGCAAAACGCGCTGCTGTTCACGCTGATTGCGCTGCCGTCGCTCTATTTCGGCCCGCTGAATCACACGATTGCGCCGATGAATCTGTCGCGGCTGTTCAGTTTTCCCGTCGCGCTGCTGGTCGGGTTGCTCGGTTCGTTCCTCTCTTTCGGTGCGGAACCACTGACCCTGACGCTCTATTTCTTCCTATTCGAGGCAGACGGCGACGAGGGCGCGTTTGCCGCGCTGACGGTTTCGCTCTTTGCGATGGTCGGCAAGCTGATCGTTCTGCTGATTCGTCAGCGGCTGGTTCTGCCGGATGCCAACGTGCTGCTCTGGTTGCTTCCCGGCGCGATTATCGGGGCGCTGCTGGCGCTTTGGCCTGCGATTCAGCGGAGACGAAACAACCTGAGCATGATTCTCCTTCGATTGAGCCTGTTCACGTCGCTGCTGAACATCGCGGCGGCCGCGCTGCATTAAGCCCAAAAAAGACGCGCGATGCGCGTCTTTTTCATGTCTTTACCGAACAAGCAGTTTCGCCAGCTCCTCAAGCTCCCCGCGATTCTTCGCATTCATCGCCGAGCGGATCGTCACCTGCTGTTCAAGCACCTGCATATTCTTCATCGTTTCCAGCGCCGCGCGCATCTGCTTGGCGGCCATCGGGGCCCACGTGCCGTTTTCAACAAGCGCGACCCTGCGCCCCTGCAAGCCCTTGAGCTTGAGCGCAGAGAGGAACGCCTCCATCGCCGGGGCATACGCGCCGTCATACGTCGCCGCGCACAGCGCCATGCGGTCGAATTTGAACGCGCTGGCGACGGCGTAACTCTTGTGGACGCGGTTCAGATCGATGACCTCAACCGTTTCGCCCTGCGCGTGCAGCTTTTCGGCCAGAAACTCGGCTGCTTCGGCGGTATGACCATGGAAGCCCGCGTAGGCGACCAGCACGCCGCTTTCCTCCGGCTTCCAGGCTGCCCACAGGCTGTAAAGCGCCAACGCGCGGGTCAGCGCGTCCCCGGTCAGCTGCGGACCATGCAGCGGGCAGACTGTCTGAATGTCCAGCGCAGCGGCCTTTTTGAGAAGGCCCTGCACCTGCGCGCCATATTTACCGACGATGTTGCAGTAATAGCGCCGCGCTTCGTCCGCCCATGCGTCGGTGTACGTCAGCGGGCCGAAGTTGCCGAAGCCGTCCGCCGAGAACAGCACCTTCTGGCTGTCCTCATAGGCGACCATGACCTCCGGCCAATGCACCATCGGCGCAAGAACGAAATGCAGCGCATGGCTGCCCAGCGCCAGCGTGCCGCCCTCGCCGACGGTGACGCGCTCCTGCGTCAGCGGATGATCGCCCGTGAATTGATCGAGCATCCCAAACGTTTTGGCATTGGCGACCAGTTTCACCTGCGGCTGACGCGCGCAGAGCGCCGCAATCGATCCGGCGTGATCCGGCTCCATGTGCGAAATCACCAGATAGTTAAGCTTTCGCCCGGCCAGCGTCTCCTCCAGCCCGGCCAGCCACTCCGCCTGTTTGCGCGCATCCACCGTATCCAGCAGGCAGAGTTTCTCATCTTCAATCAGATAGCTGTTGTAGCTCACGCCGTTCGGCACGGGATACTGTCCTTCAAACAGGTCGATATCATGATCCATCACGCTCAAGCGGAGAATGCCCGGCGCCATTTTATCCATAAACATTGTATCAATCATCCTTTCTCTTTTCCAGTATGGCTTTTTGATGATATCCCTATATACGCCATAAACGGGTAAAATCCTGCCTTTCATCCGTTAAATTCTCTTTATAAACAGCTGTTAACACCTGTCTAGTGTTCTTTATGAGTTCTTGACAGTGTGCCGTCTTGACGATTTTTCCCATTCACGCGATAATATATCCATCAGATTTGTTTGATAAAGGAGATCGATTTCATGCTTGCTACTTGGATTCTCTGTCTGTTCCTGCTGATGGTTGCGCCTTATCTGACCGTGGAAGCGGGCATTCTGCGCATCAAGAAATGCGCGGAGCTCGGCGCGGGCCGCGGCTACCGTTCCCAGCTTTCCATGGCTTCTCAGGAAGCGTGGGATTACGCGCAAAAGCTGTGCAGCAAACGCTACATCATCGGCGGCCTTGTGATGGGCGTCGCCGCGCTGATGCTCATCAAGTCCGCGCCGACCGAGACCATCGCCAGCTTGTATGTGTTCACCGCCGCCATCGGCCTGTTCGAGGTCGTCGCGGTGATCGCGCTCATCGCGTCGGTGGAAACCAGCCTCCGCAAGCGCTTTGCGCCCAAGGCGGCCGCCTGATTCGCCTTTTTCTTCATTCCTTTCTCCATAAGCAAAATCCCGAACGGTTTGCATCGTTCGGGATTTTGCTATATGGTTCCTTCCAGCATAAACGCTTTCAGCGCGCTTTCCATTTCGCCGATCTCCGTAATCGCGTTGACCTTCACGCGCAGCCTTGCCGCGTCGCGCAAGCCGCGCACATAGCAGACGATGTGCCGCCGCATTTCACGCACGGCGACATTTTCCCCTTTGAGCCGGGCGAGCGCGTGAAGATGGCGCGTGAGCACGTCGAGCTTTTCTTCATTTGTCGGCTCGGCAACGGTTTTTCCCGCCATCGCGTCGCGAATCTGGCTGAAAATCCATGGGTTGCCCTGCGCCGCGCGACCGACTGCCACGCCGTCGCAGCCCGTTTCCTCCAGCATGCGCAGCGCATCCTGCCAGCAGGTCACGTCGCCGTTGCCGACAACGGGGATGGTCACGCGCCGCTTGAGCTTGGCAATGGCGCTCCAATCGGCGTGTCCTTCATAAAACTGACTTCTCGTGCGCGCGTGCAGCGTAATCATCTGTGCGCCGCTCTCCTGTACGAGCTGCCCCAGCAGCAGATACGTTTCGCTGCCTGCTTCAAAGCCAAGCCGCATTTTGACCGTCACCGGCACATGAGACGCTTTTGCGACCGCCGCGACGATCTCGGCCGCGCGCACAGGGTCTTTCATCAGCGCGCTTCCTTCGCCGTTGCCGACGATCTTGGGCACAGGACAGCCCATGTTGATATCCAGCAGCGCATACCGCCCGTCGCGCGTCAATTCTTCCGCCGCGCGCGCCATGATTTCCGGCTCATGGCCGAAAATCTGCAAGGCCACTGCGCCGCGCTCACTGTCATCGACGCTGAGCAGCTCTTTGGTCGCGCGGTTATCCTTCGGCGCGAGGAGATATCCCTTGGCGCTGACCATTTCGCTGACTGCCATCGCGCAGCCCATTTCATGGCAGATGACGCGGAAGGGCATATCGGTCACGCCGGCCATCGGGGCCAGCACCGCGCCCCGCTTCAAAAAATCAAAGTTCATTGTTACCTCAGGGGGAACGGTTGGGGCTCTGCCCCAAACCCCGGTCAGGAACTGAGTTCCCGACACCTTCCGCTACCGCTTCGCGGTATACCGCGAAGCGAAAGGAGGGAAGTCCAGAAACCTCAGGTTTCTGGCAGGGCTTGGGGCAGAGCCCCAACGTCACCCATGTCCTCTCGTCACTCTGCAATCAGTTGTAGGTTGGAAATCAGCCACTTGCCCGCCGTGCGCACCAGCGTCACGCGGTAGCGCGAACTCGTCCACGCAGGCGGGGAAAGCCGCTCCTCGCCGCCCTCGGCCAGCGCCGCTTCCCGCTTGGAGGAACGAATCGTGCCGTCAATAGCCGGGATGCTCTCGATCACCTCGGCGCGCGCCACATTCTCCCAAGGCCACGACCAGACGGAAACCATCTTCACCCGATGGTCGTACCCGCGGATCTCATAATCGCGATAAGGCGACGTGTCGCTGAGACCCACCTGCAAAACCGGGTCCTGCGCGATAAACTCCGGCTTGAAATAGCTGGTCAGCTTGCTGGCGTCCTCGCCCATGAGCACCACGCCCGCGCGCGCATCCAAACCGTCGTCAATCAGCACCCAGATGTTCGCCGTATTCATCGCCAGATAAAACGAAATAATCAGCAGCGCGCAGACCACCGTGATGATGAGCATCCGCGATGCGATGAAATCCAGCAGCCGTTTGAGAATCCGCATGGCGGCACCTCCCTGTCTCCGTTAGAAAATCGCGTCCACAAACGCGTTCGCGTCGAACGCCTGCAAATCTTCGATGCCCTCGCCCACGCCGATGTAAAGCACCGGCAGCTTGAGCTCATCCATAATCGCGACCGCAATGCCGCCCTTGGCCGTGCCGTCCAGCTTGGTCAGCACAATGCCGGAAACGTCCGCCACTTCGGAGAACTCGCGCGCCTGCTGCAAACCGTTCTGGCCCGTCGTCGCATCGATCACCAGCAGCGTGCGCACCTCGGCTTCCTCATATTCGCGCGTGATGACGCGGGAAATCTTGCGCAGCTCCTCCATCAGGTTCTTCTTGTTGTGCAGCCGTCCCGCGGTATCGACGATCAGCAGGTCGGCTTCGCTGGCCTTCGCTTTCTGAATGCCGTCGAACACCACCGCCGCCGGGTCTGCGCCCTCGGCATGGCGGACAATCGGCACCTGCGCGCGATCCGCCCAGATTTGCAGCTGATCGCCCGCCGCCGCGCGGAAGGTATCCGCCGCTGCCAGCACCACGCTGTGACGTGCATCCTTGAAGCGCATCGCCAGCTTGCCGATGGTCGTCGTCTTGCCCACGCCGTTCACGCCGACCACCAGCATCACCATCGGCCACTTGAGCGGCTTGCGCGGCATGTTCATCATTTCCTTGAGGATGTTTTTGAGAATTTCGCGCGCCTTTTTCGCGTCGGTAATCTTCTCGCGCTCCACGCGCGCCTTCAGCTCCTGAATCACCTTGTCGCTGGTGCGCACGCCCATGTCGCTCATGATGAGGATATCCACCAAATCCTCATAAAAGTCCTCGTCGATGACCTCGGTCGCCTCGATCAGTTCATCCACGCGCCCGGCGACATTGCCGCGCGTTTTGGAAAGCCCCTGCCACAGGCGGCTGAAAAGCCCCTGCTTTTTTTCTTCCTGTTCGGGCTGTTCAGGCTCGGCGGGCTGCTCCGCCCTGGCTTCCTGCTCCGCCCTGGCTTCCTGCTGAACGACCTGTTCTTCTTTTTCTTTCTTTTTGCCGAATCCAAAGAATCCCATCTTTACAAGACCCTTTCTTTTTTATTTTTTCTCGAAGCGATATGGAAGGTGCAGGAAACTCAGTTTCCTGCCGGGGGATTGAAGCCATGCGTCCGCTGTGCGGGATTCAGCATGGCGGAAATCGGAAATCGTAAGGAGCCAGAATGGCGACTATACGAGTTTCCCGGACTTGGGGCAGCGCCCCAACGTCCCCCTTACTCCATTGCGTCTGCGCTCACGTCCTTAAGCTCGACGCTGAGCATCTTGGAAACGCCTTTCTCCTCCATCGCCACGCCGTAAAGGCCGTCGCAGCGCTCCATCGTGCCCTTTCTGTGGGTAACGACGACGAACTGCGTGTCCTTTGAAAAGTCGCGCAGATAATCCGCAAAGGTGGAGATGTTGCCATCGTCCAGCGCCGCTTCAATCTCGTCGAGGAAACAGAACGGCGTGGGCTTGAGCCGCAGCATTGCGAACAGAATCGCGATGGCCGTCAGCGCGCGTTCGCCGCCGGAGAGCAGCGAAAGCATCTGCAGTTTCTTTCCCGGCGGCTGGGCGACAATCTCAATGCCGCAGCCGAGCACGTCCTTTTCATCCATCAAGCGCAGCTCGGCCTTGCCGCCGCCAAAGAGCTTGACAAAGGTTTCGCTCAAATACTGCTGGAGCAGGTGGAAATTCTCCAGGAACTGCTTTTCCATCTGCTTTTGCAGCGAATCGATGATGCCCAGCAGGTCGTCCTGCGCCTTCACCAGATCATCCCGTTGGCTGGCCAGATCGTCGTATCGTTCGCGGCAGGCGCGGTAATCCTCCACCGCCGTGACATTGACCGGGCCCATCGCGCGGATTTCCTTTCGGATATCGGCGGAACGCTTGTCGCTTCCGGCCATGTCAAACGGCTCGGTCAGATATTCCTTCGCGCCCGCGTAGGTCAGCTCGTAGTCGTCCCAGATGCGCTGCTGCATCTGTTCCAGCTCACTCTGCGTGCGGCCGAGCACCAATTCCGCCTTATGGCATTTATCCATATCCATCGCCAGCGTTTCGCGCAGGTTATCGATCTCTTGCGTGAGCTGGCGGATCTGCTCCTGCCCCTCATTGCGCGTATTCTGTTTGGCCGCCAAATCCTGCTGGGCGGCCTCCAGCCTTGCGGCGCAGGCCTGCTGCTGAGCCGTATCGCGCGCCAGCTGCTGGGTGCTCTGCTGATGGCGCAGAGTCAGCGCTTCGCGGTTTTCGTGCGCTTCGCCGATCTGCACGCCGACGGCGCTCTGCTCCCGACGCATGCGCGCGCCATCCTGATTGAGCGCGTTGGCGTCGCGCTCGCAGGCCGCCAGCGTCACGCGGAGATTCTGCGTTTCCTCGCGCAGCGCGTCCAGCGCTTCGCGCTTTTCATACAGCGCATCGCTCAAAGCGGCGGTCTGTTTATTCATTTCCTCGTTGGTCTTCTGTTCGCCCGCCTGCGTGTCGCGCGCGCCCGCCAGCTGGCTGTCGATCTGCTCCAAATTCTGCGCAATCTGCTTTTGCAGCAAATCGCATCGATCCTGCTGGGCGCGATGTTCCTCGCGCTGCACGGTCAGCGTGCGCACACGCTCCTGGGCGATGGAAACGTCGATCTGCGCCTGCCGGATATCCTCAAACGCTTGCGCGCGGCGCTGCTTGATCTCCTGCCGAACGGCTTCGCCCCGCTCGATGCGGCGGGCATAATCGGCGATCTTTTCCTCCAGCTCGACAAGCAGCTTCTCATGTTCCTTGATTTCGCGCTCGCGGGAGAGCAGACTGGTCATGCGGGAAGCGCTTGAGCCGCCCGTCATCGAGCCGCCGGAGTGCATCACGTCGCCCTCCAGCGTCACCAGCCGGAACGCATGCCGCCCGCGCCGCATGATTTCAATGCCCGCGTCGAGGTTTTCCGCGACCACGGTTCGGCCGAGCAGGTTTTCCACAATGCCGCGGTATTGCTCGTCAAACTCGATCAGCTCGCTGGCCACGCCCACGCAGCCCGGCATGGTGAGCACCTGCCGCTCCTGCGCGTTGAGCGTGCGTCCGCTGATGGTGGTCATCGGCAGGAAAGTCGCGCGGCCAAGCTTGTTCTGGCGCAGATACGCGATCATGTCTCTGGCGATGTATTCATCCGTCGTGACAACGTTTTGCAGCGCGCCGCCGAGCACGGCTTCCACCGCGCGTTCCAGCTGTTTGGGCACGCGCATCAGCGACGCGACCACGCCGCGCACGCCCGCGTTGCCGCGCGCATGCAGCAGCACCTGCTTGACCGCCTGCTGATAGCCCGCGTAATCGCGCTCCATCTCGCGCAGCACGCGCAGGCGGCTGGACGCGGCCTGCTTCTGGCCGTTCGCATCGCCCAGCGCTTTTTGAACGACGGCAATCTTCTGCGCCGTCTCCTGCGCTTCCTGCTCGATTTTCTGTTCGATTTCGGTCTTTTCAGTCTCGCCGCGCTTGGCCTGCTCCAGCTCGTCCGCCGCCTGCGCCAGCTGCTCATCCATGCGGCTGGCCGTCTGCGCCAGCTCCTCGCGCTGGGCGTCGGCTTCCTCGCCGCGGCGCTCCAATTCCCTGCGCATGGTGGAAAGCCGCGCTTCGCTGGTGCGCACGTCGCTCAAACGGTTCATCGCGTCGATGATGGCGCTCTTGTGCGCTTCCAGCTTTTCTTCCGCCTGCCGGGCTTCCTCCTGCGCGGCTTGCAGCGCTTCTTCCTTCTGGCTGAGCTGGCGCGTCAGGTCGATGATCTGCGTGCGGTTGGCGAGCGCATCCCGCTCGTTTTTCGCGATTTCCTCATCGAGCGCGGCGCTTCGGGCGCGTTTGACGTCCTCCTCCTGGCTGAGGGCAAGCACGTCTTTTTCCATGCGGTTGATTTCCGCACGCAGAACGCCCAATTCGCCCTCGCGCGCTTCCGTTTCGCGTGTCAACTCCAACACCGCGTCGTGCGCGGCGGTCACTTCGTTTTCATGCTTCTGCGCGCTCTCGTTGGCCTTTTCGCGCTGAATGCTCAGTTCGTCAGCGCGCTTTTCCTCGTTGGCGATGGCCTCTTTCAGCCCGGTCAGCAGCTGCTCCGCTTCGGCGATGCGCTCTTTGGCGCGGTCGCTGCGCAGCACAAAGGCCGAACATTCCAAAACGCGCAGCTCGTCGCGCAGATTCAGATAGCGTCTGGCCGTTTCGCTGGCCTTTTCCAGCGGCTCAAGCTGGCTTTCCAGCTCCGCGATGATATCTTCCACGCGGGAGAGATTTTCGCGCATGTTGGAAAGCCGCTTTTCGCTCTCCTCCTTGCGCGTGCGGTATTTGACAATGCCCGCCGCTTCCTCAAAAACGCCGCGCCTGTCCTCGCTCTTTTGGGAGAGAATCTCGTCGATTCGTCCCTGACCAATGATGGAATAACCCTCCCGGCCCACGCCCGTGTCGCGGAAAAGCTCGACGATATCCTTGAGCCTGCAAGCGGATTTGTTGATGTAATATTCGCCCTCGCCGCTTCGATACACGCGCCGGGTAATCATCACCTCGGTGTAATCCACGGCCAGCGCGTGATCCTCGTTGTCAAAGACGAGCGAAACCTCGCAATAGCCCAGCCGCTTTCGTTTCTGCGTGCCGTTGAAGATAACGTCCTCCATCTTGCCGCCGCGCAGCGCTTTGGCGCTCTGTTCGCCGAGCACCCAGCGCACCGCGTCGGAGAGGTTGGATTTGCCGCTGCCGTTCGGGCCGACAATGCCGGTAATGCCCTGATCGAAGACGACGACCGTTCGATCCGCGAACGACTTAAAGCCGTAAATTTCCAGTCTTTTTAGCCGCACCTGCGCGACCCCTTTCCGTAAACCCGCACGCGGGCGTCATTGTGCCTTGTTCAGCTTTTGCAGCGCCATCTGGGCGGCGGCTTCCTCGGCGCGCTGCTTGCGCGCGCCCGTGCCCGTGCCCAGTTCGCTTCCATCCGCGCGAAGCACCCTCGCGGTGAACACGCGGGCGTGCGGCGGGCCGTCCTGCCCGATGATCTCGTAGGTCGGCGTTTCCTCGCCGAGCGCCTGCAAATACTCCTGCAAGGCGCTTTTCGCGTCGCGATCGCCCTTTTCGCTGGTTTCATAGCCGTCCATCGCCAGATCAACCAGCTTGGCGGCCTCCTCCATGCCCGCGTCCAGATAGACGGCGGCGATCACCGCTTCCATCGTGTCGGCGAGGATAGACGGGTTTTCTCGCCCGCCGACAACCTCCTCGCCGCGGTCGAGCTTCAAATAACTGCCCAGTCCCAGCCGCGTGGCGGCCTTGGCCAGATTCGCTTCGCAGACCAGCGCGGCGCGCTTGCGGGTCAGCTGTCCCTCCCGCAGTTTGGGATACTGATGATAGATCACGCGGCTGACGCAGATTTCAAGCACCGCGTCGCCCAGAAATTCAAGGCGCTGGTTATCCTGACACCGATGCTGAAGCGCATAGGAGGGATGGGTCATCGCCAAATCCAGCAGACCGATGTCGGCAAACTGATGGCCGATCGTCCGCTCCAAGGTTTGATAATTCATGCTTGCCTCGCTTATCTTCTTACCCTTTCAACGTCTGCGGACGGTCCCCCTCCCCTTAAAAGAGGAGGCTGGGGCTTCTGCTTTCTTTCAAAGGGTGACTCCCGTCCATTTCGCTTCGCGCGGCGTTTCGCGCGAAATGAAATACACGGGAAGGGCGCGCCGATTGCGCGGCGCGTCCGCTTCCTGTTTACATCTTGTCTTCGATATACTTGACCATATCGGCGACGGTCTTGACCTTTTCAATTGCGTCGTCCTCAACCTCGATGTTGAACTCGCTTTCCACGTCCATCACGAGCATCATCACGGACGCGCTGTCCGCCTTGAGATCCTCCTTCAGGCGCGCTTCCGGCTTGACTTCTTCCTCGCTGACGCCGAGCTGATCGGCGATCATGCCTTTGAGCTTATCGTATACCATGTTTGTTTCCTCCTTACGGTTGTTGCTCTATGCAAACCCGTTTCCGGGTTTCAGACGGATTATTCTCCCTTGTCGTCCTCGACGGAGAGCTTGGCGACTTCCTCGCGGATCACATCGACCACGCCGCCGTCCACCATGCTCTTGGCCTGGCGGATCGCGCAGAAGATCGCGCGCGCGTTGGAATTGCCGTGTGCCTTGATGACCGCGCCCTCCACGCCCAGCAGCGGCGCGCCGCCGATTTCGGTGGAATCAAAGCTGTGCTTGATGCCGCGGAACGTATCCTTCGCCAGCAGCGCGGCCAGCTTGCCCTTGGTCGAATCCATCAGGCCGCCCTTAATCAGGCCGAAGATCAGCGAAATCACGCCCTCGGTGTTCTTGAGCAGCACGTTGCCGATGAAACCGTCCGCCGCAATCACGTCGGCCTTGCCTGCCAGCGCGTCGCGCGCTTCGACATTGCCGATGAAGGTGAACGGCTGGGGCTTTTCCATCAGCGCATACGTGCTTTGTGCCTGCTCGTTGCCCTTGGCCGCTTCCACACCGATGTTCAGCAGCCCGACCTCCGGGTTTTCCACGTTCATCACGCGGCGCATGTAGGCGCTGCCCATCATCGCAAACTGCACAATCCACTTGGGCTGGCAGTCCGTGTTCGCGCCCGCGTCCACCAGCAGCAGCGGACGGCCCGGCACGGGCAGCAGCGTCGCCAGCGCGGGGCGATCAATGCCCTTGATGCGGCCGATTTTGAACATCGCGCCCGCCATCAGCGCGCCCGTCGAACCCGCGGAGACGAACGCCTGCGCTTCCTTGCGGCGGACGATATCCATGCCGACGACAAAGGTCGAATTTTTCTTGCGGCGCAGCGCCATGACCGGGTGTTCCTCGGTGGTGATGACCTCCGGCGCGTTGACGACCGTCAGGCGATTGCGCACCTTGGCCATCGCCTCCGCGTCGCTGTATGCGGAAATCGTCTCCTCGACCAGCGCTTCCGGGCCGACGAGGATGATTTCCATATCCGGGTATTCGCGCAGCGCGTCGATTGCGCCGTCCACGTTGACCTTGGGGGCGAAATCGCCGCCCATCGCGTCCACGACAATTTTCATGGTTTCTTCTCCTTTTTCTCTTGAGCGAGAATTTCGTGCCTGCGGGCACGACCAAAGGGCTTTCCGCTCGCCCTTTGGAAACCTTCGGTACGACAGATATTCATGTGGAATTACGACTTTCTCGTAAAGGCATACATGCCGATGCCTGCGGCGATGGCGAGGTTCAGCGAATCGATCTGATGGCTGTGCGGAATCAGCGTGCTCACGCCGATTTGCGCGAACTCATCCGGCAGACCGCTGGCTTCGTTGCCGAAGACGAGCGAAAACGGGCCGTCCACCTTCTGCACGGCTTCATCCAGCGGCACGGCGCCCGTCAGCATGAACGGGAAAAGCCGACGCAGCGGATACTGCGTGCGATACTGTTCAAAGGAATCGAAGTGGCGCACGTTGAGCGAAAACGCCGCGCCCATCGACGCGCGCACCACGCGGGGATCATCCGAATCGACGGCCGGACGGATAATCGCGATGTTTTTCAGCCCGAAGCCTAGCGCCGTGCGCAGGATCGTGCCCAGATTGCCGCTGTCGCTGGGATGATGGAGCACGATATGCGGGCTGTCCTCGTCGAACTTCCCTTCCGATTTTTTATAAACCATCGCCGCAAAGCAGTTTTCCTTTTTGGAAATGCGTTCCAGCGCGCGGTCGGCGACCTCCACGCGGATGCCTGCTTCCTGCGCGGCCTTTTCCAGCGCCTGCACGCCCTCGCTCTGCAAACCGTTTGAGGAAACCAGCAGCCGCATGCAGCGCTTTTTCGCGTTTTTGAGGCATTCCGTCGCGGGGAAAATACCCGGTGCGTAGGAATAATCCAGCGCCTTATCGTAAGCCTCCAGCTTAGCCAATCGCTTTCCCTCCTTTGATTTTCAAACACATTCAACCATTTTGTCATTATAGCAGACTTGACGATTATCATCAAGCATCAGAGCGAAAAAACGTTCTTTTCCTCGTCATTCCTCACGTTTTCGCTTCCTTCTTATTGGACAATTATTGACTCTTTTCTGTTTATACTTGTAAAAACATCGTTTTTCGCTTATAATGTCATGTTGAAAAAAGCTGCTTTACGCATGTATAGCTGCTGGCGTGCTTTTTGGCGCGCCCCGGCGGCTTCATATACGTCACAACAGAAAGGACGTTTTCGTTATGCCCGAAACCCTTCGCATCGGTCTGGATATCGGCTCGACCACCATCAAGTGCGTCGTGCTGGACGAGGCCGACAAAATCATTTATTCCTGTTATGAGCGCCACCTCTCCCTCATCGCGCAGAAAACGCGCGAGCTGCTCACCCGGCTGGACAGCGAGGTCGTCCACGGCGCGCCCGTCCGGCTGAGCATTTCCGGCTCGGCGGGCATGGGCCTGGCCCTCGGTTCGCACATCTCCTTCGTGCAAGAGGTCTACGCCACCAAGGTCGCGGCGGATATGCTCATGCCCGGCACGGACGTCATCATCGAGCTGGGCGGCGAGGATGCGAAAATCCTGTTCCTGCAGGGTACGCTTGAGGTGCGCATGAACGGTTCCTGCGCAGGCGGCACCGGCGCGTTCATCGACCAGATGGCCACGCTGCTGGGCGTGACTCCGACGGAAATGAACGAAGAAGCCCAAAAGGCGCAGCGCACCTATACCATCGCCTCCCGCTGCGGCGTGTTCGCCAAAACGGATGTGCAGCCCCTGCTCAATCAGGGCGCGGCCCGCGCGGATGTGGCGCGCTCCATCTTCATGGCCGTGGTCAATCAGACCATCGCGGGTCTGGCGCAGGGCCGTCCGATCGAGGGCAACGTCGTCTACCTCGGCGGCCCGCTCACCTTCATGAGCGAACTTCGCGCCTGCTTTGACGAGGCGCTGCACCTCACCGGCGTGTGCCCCGAAAATTCGCTGTATTTCGTCGCGCTCGGCGCGGCGCACCAGCCCTCCGAACCGGTGCTGCTCAGCGAATGCCTGGAGGCCATCGAGGCCTTCCACAGCACGGAGAGTTATAACGCCCTGCCGCCGCTTTTCAAGGATGAAGACGAGCTGGCCGCCTTCCGCGCGCGCCACGCCAAGGCGCAGGTCAAGCGCCGCGATCCCGCGACGTATACCGGCGACGTGTATCTGGGCATCGACTCCGGCTCGACGACCATCAAATCCGTCGTCATCTCCACCGACGGTGAGCTGCTGCTGACCCGCTACCAGAGCAACAGCGGCGATCCCGTGCCGCATGTGCGCAGCTTCCTGACCGATTTGCGCACCGAGCATCCGGATTGGATTGTCCGCGCGGGCGCGGTCACGGGCTATGGCGAGGATTTGATCCGCAGCGCGTTCGGCGTGGATTTCGGTCTGGTCGAAACCGTAGCGCATTTCACCGCCGCGCGCGCGTTTATGCCGAACGTCGATTTCATCATCGATATCGGCGGACAGGATATCAAGTGCTTCAAGATTCACAACGGCGTGATCGACAACATCTTCCTCAACGAAGCCTGCTCCTCCGGCTGCGGCTCGTTCCTGCAGACGTTCGCCAGCGCGCTGGGCTATAAGATCGAGGATTTCTCCCAGCTGGGTCTGGCAGCGCGCAAGCCGGTCGATCTCGGTTCGCGCTGCACGGTGTTCATGAATTCCTCCGTCAAGCAGGCGCAGAAGGACGGCGCGGACGTGACCGATATTTCCGCCGGCCTGTCCATCTCGGTCGTCAAAAACGCGCTCTACAAAGTCATCCGCTGCTCCGGCCCGCAGGAGTTGGGTCAGCACATCGTCGTGCAGGGCGGCACGTTCCTCAACGACGCGGTGCTCCGCGCGTTTGAAAACGAACTGGGCGTGGACGTTGTCCGCCCGGATATCGCGGGCCTGATGGGCGCTTACGGCGCGGCGCTGCACGCCAAAGAACAGCGCGCGCTGCATCCGGGCGAGAGCACGGTTTTGAGCCTTGAGACGCTGAACGCTTTCACCCACAACGTCAAGCAGGCGCGCTGCGGCCTGTGCGAAAACCACTGCCGCCTGACGGTCAACGACTTCGGCGGCGGCCGCCGGTTCATCAGCGGCAATCGCTGCGACCGCCCGGTTTCCGGCAGCAAGCAGCAGAGCGGCCTGAACCTCTACGCCTACAAGCAGGAAAAGCTGCTCTCCATCATGAACGACCGCCGGGAAAACGCCCCGCGCGGCACCATCGGCCTGCCGATGGGCCTGAACATGTATGAGCTGCTGCCGTTCTGGCACGCGCTGTTCACGGATTTGGGCTTTGACGTGGCCGTTTCCCCGTTCTCCAGCCGCAAGCTGTATATCGCGGGGCAGGCTACGATTCCGTCGGATACCGTCTGCTTCCCGGCGAAGCTGATGCACGGCCATGTCGATTATCTCATCGGTCAGGGCGTGAAGACCATCTTCTACCCCTGCATGAGCTACAACATGGACGAGCATTTGGGCGACAACCATTATAATTGCCCGGTCGTGGCGTATTATCCCGAGGTCATCGCCGCCAACATGCCCGCCGTGCGCCAGATCGATTTCATCCACGATTACGTGGGCATCGACCACCGCAAGGTGTTCCCGAAGAAGCTGACCGGCATTTTGCAGCAGCATTTCCCGGATATCACCGCCCGCGAGGTTCGCCACGCATGCGACGCGGCATACAATGCCTACGACGCGTACATGGCGGACGTGCGCAGGAAGGGCGAGGAGATGATCGAGCAGGCGCGCAGGGAGGGCCGCCGCATCATCGTGCTGGTCGGCCGCCCGTATCACGTCGATCCGGAAATCAACCACGGCATCGACAAGCTGATTGCGGGCTTCGGCGCGGCTGTCGTCACGGAAGATTCGCTCTCCTGGCACATGGAGAAGCAGGCGCAGGGCGTACTCAACCAGTGGACGTATCACGCCCGCCTGTACGCCGCCGCGCGCTACATCACCACCCAGCAGGATATGAACCTCGTTCAGCTCGTCTCCTTCGGCTGCGGCGTGGACGCGATTACCACCGACGAGGTGCGCGAGATTCTCGAATCCAAGGATAAGATTTATACCCAGATCAAGATTGACGAAATCACCAATCTGGGCGCGGTGCGCATCCGCCTGCGCTCGCTGTTCGCCGCCATCGATCAGCAGCAGGCGCTGGCCGCGCATAACGAAAGGAAGGATTAACCCCCATGCCCAGCAATCACGTTGAATTTACCCGCGAGATGCGGGAGGCGGGCTACACCATCCTCGTGCCCAACATGCTGGAGTTCCATTTCTCCCTGATTGTCAAGGTGCTTCGCCTGAACGGCTATAACGCCGAGCTGCTGACCAACAGCGGCCCGAACGTCATGGCCGAGGGGCTCAAATACGTGCATAACGACACCTGCGTGCCCGCGCTGCTGGTCATCGGCCAGTTTTTGGACGCGCTGCACTCCGGCAAATACGACATCAACAAAGTCGCGCTGATTATCACTCAGACCGGCGGCGGCTGCCGCGCCAGCAACTACATTTATCTGCTGCGCAAGGCGCTTAAAAAGGCCGGGTTGGAGCAGGTGCCGGTCATTTCCGTCAACATGAGCGGTCTGGAAAGCGCATCCGGCTTCAAACTCACCGTGCCGCTGGTGCGCCAGATCATCGCGTCGCTGGTCTACGGCGACTGCATCATGTGTGTCTCCAACCAGACGCGTCCCTACGAGTTCAAGAAGGGCACGACCGACGCGCTGATTGAAAAATGGAACGACGCGCTGATCGAGCAGTTCAACCGCGGACAGGGCCTGTCCAACAAGGATATGCGCCGAAATCTCGCCGCGATTGTCGATGACTTTGACGCCATCGAGCGCAGCCGCGAGAAAAAGACGCGCGTCGGCGTGGTCGGCGAAATCTACGTCAAGTATTCCTCGCTGGGCAATAACGGCCTGGAAAAATTCCTGCGCACGCAGGACTGCGAATACATGCTGCCGGGCATCATGGGCTTTGTGCTCTTTAAGATCGACAACCGCATCGAGGATCACCACCTCTACGGCGGCAGCCTGCCCAAGCTGATTTTCTGCAAGGGGCTGATGAAGTTCTGCGAGCGGATGGAAACGACGCTGATCGAAGCCATCGCCGCGCATCCGAACTTCGTGCCGCCGACGGCGTTCAGGCACATCAAAACGCTGGTCAAAGGCGTAATCGGTTACGGCAGCAAGATGGGCGAAGGCTGGCTGCTGACGGCCGAGATGCTGGAACTGGCCGAGAACGGCTATGAAAACATCATCTGTGCGCAGCCGTTCGGCTGTCTGCCGAACCATATCTGCGGCAAGGGCATGATTCGCCGCCTGACGCAGGTGCATCCGGGCATCAACATCGTGCCGATCGACTACGACCTCTCCGCCACGAAGGTCAATCAGGAGAACCGCATCCGCCTGATGCTGGCCGTCGCGCACGATGTGGACGCGAAGCGCCACGAGCAGGAGCTGCTCATTGCGCAGGATGAGCGCGAGGGCGGCTGCTCCGGAAACTGCGAGGCCTGCAAAAAAATCGGATAAAGCAAAACCCCATGAATCGAAAATCGCCGATCCATGGGATTTTTTTTATGGTTTGACGGGGCTTCAGACGGCTTACGCCAGCTTGAGAATCATCTCCAGCAGCCGCCGGACGCTGATGACCACGTCCTCACGCTTGAGTTTTCCCTCCTGCATCATCTTGAGGGTATGCGCCGCGTCGCCGCAGCCCATCTTCACGTCGTTGCCCGCCGCGATTTCAGTATATTGCGGCGCATGGGTATACCAGTCGGTCGTGACCATGCCTTTAAAGCCCCACTCGCCGCGTAGAATATCGGTCAGCAGCTCGCGGTTCTGGCTGGTCCACAGGCCGTTGAGCAGGTTATAGCTGCTCATCACGGTCAGCGGCTGCGCCTTTTTCACACAGATTTCAAAGCCCTTGAGGTAGATTTCGCGCAGCGCGCGTTCGGACAGCCGGGAATCAGAATCCTTGCGGTTCGTCTCCTTGTTGTTGCAGGCGAAGTGCTTGAGCGACGCGCCGACGCCCTCGCTCTGAATGCCCTCGACCATCGCCGCCGCCATCTCGCCCGCCACGAGCGGATCTTCCGAATAATATTCAAAGTTGCGCCCGCAGAGCGGCGTGCGGTGGATGTTGATCGCTGGGGTCAGCCACACGCCGATGCCGTTTTCATGCACCTCGCGCGCGCCCGCCGCGCCGACTTCGCGCACAATTTCCGTATTCCACGAGCAGGCGAGCAGCGTCGCGCACGGGAAAGCCGTCGTCGTCACGCCGCATTCCGGCTTGATGCGCAGACCCGCCGGGCCGTCCGCCGTCATCACGTTCGGCACGCCGTAGGTCGGCAGGTTGCCAAAGCCGAAGGTATTCGCCACGCCGCGGTTCGGCTGGCCGCCGAGCAGGCGCACCATGTCTTCATCGGTCAGCAGGCTCATGAACTCGTCGAGCGTCAATTCGCCCTCGGCCACCTCGATGAGCTGGGGCTTCATCGGCGAAATCCATGCGCAGCCGGGAATCTGATCCGGGTTTTCCAGCGGATACTGCCCCTCGTCGGGAATGCCCTCCAGCCTGCGCCAGTCCTCGCGCGGCGTTTCGGGCGCGCAGGCGATTTCGCGATAGCTGCCGTCCGCCAGCATGCGGCGATGCAGCAGCGTCGGCGCGCACTTTTGAGCAAGCTGCTCCAAAACCGCGTCGTCGTCCAGCACGTACTGATAGTCCACGTTCACCGTCTCGCGGACGTTTTCGCCCACGCGGAAGTTGTACGCGCCCTTTTCCAGCACATAGGCGGATTTCTGAATCGTCCCCTCGTCGTCGTAGGTCGCAAACGCATACGGCGCAAAGGCAATCGTCAGCGTCTCGCTCTCGCCCGGCTCAAGCAGATGCGTCTTGGCAAAGCCGACCAGCGCCGTGGCGGGCTTGGCGATTTTTCCCTTCGGCGGGTTGGCATACGCCTGCAGGACATACTTGCCCGCGCATTTTCCCGTGTTCGTGACCTTCGCGGTGAGCGCAATCTCCCCCGCGTCATTCAGGCCGCCGCGCGCTTCGGTCAGCTCGAACGTCGTGTAGCTGAGTCCAAAGCCGAACGGATAGCAAACCGAAGCCGCCGCGCCGGGAATCGTTTCAAAATAGCGATAGCCGACGAACACATCCTCCTGATACTCCACATAGGCTCTGGATTCCGCGAAATTCGCCGAGGACGGATAGGCCGCAAACGACGACGCGAACGTATCCGTCAGATGGCCGGAGGGGCACACGTCGCCGACGAGAATATCCGCCGTCGCCAAGCCGCCTTCCATGCCGCCCTGCCACGCCAGCAGCGCCGCGCCGACGGCGGGGTTATCCTTAAACCAGAGCGTATCCATCATGCCGCCGGTGTTGAGCACCACGGCCACGCGCGGGAACGCCGCCAGCACCTTTTTGACCATGCGCTCCTCCTCAAAGGAGAGGAAGTAGTCGCCGTCGTGCGGCTGGCCCGTGCGGTCGTAATCCTCGCCGGAGAAGCGGCAGATGGTGATGAGCGCGGTATCCGTAAACGCGCGCGCCTGCTGCACCAGCTCGTCGCTCAAAATCGGCTCACGCGTCTTGCCCGGCGTCGCGCCCGCGGCAAACTGCGCCCGCACGTTTTCGGCATAAAAGCGCTCCAGCGGCTCAAAGACCTCGATCTTACCCTCGTCCTGCTTGATGCGAAGCCCCTGCGCCAGCGAACGGACGTAGGCGACCGTCGTATCGCCGCTTCCGCCGCCGCCCTTGACATAATCCGCCTGCGCCTTGCCGAACACGGCCACGCGCGCGCCGCGCTTCAGCGGGAGCGTCTCGTTTTCGTTTTTGAGCAGCACCATGCCTTCCGCAGCCGCCCTGCGGGAAAGCGCGATGTGTGCTTCGCAGCCGGTGATGCGCGCGCCGTCCGCGCCCAGCGGCGTGGCGGGCATGAATCGGATTCGCTGCCATTTCGTTTCCATGTGAATCTGCCTCCGTTTCCTTCGCGTTTTTTCTGTATTATAGCACATATCCCGCGCATTTTACAATTCGCTGATCGTCTCGGTCACCGCCATTTGGCGCATGCGCTTCGCCGGGCCGACGGTCAAAACCAGCGCCGCCAGCAGCACGAACGCCGCCAACCCCAGCAGTTCCCCCGTTGGCATGGCCGTCAGCTGGCCGCCGTCCAGGCCGACCGCGCGCATCGCGCCGTATTGCTTCATGCGCGCCGCGGCGCTCATCGCCATGCTGTTGACAATGCCGGAGAAGGAAATCAGCGCGATAATGCCCAGGAAGCCATATCCCATGAGCCGAACCGCCCAGTAGCTCGACACGTCCGTTCGATTGCTTTCGCGGTTATCCGAAAAAATCATGTTATCCGTAATCAGGCTGTCGATGGCGCGGGTCACGTCGTCCGGCGCATCGTCCGCCAGCTCAACTCCCAACATGACGTAATCCTGCGCGCCCATCAGACGGTCAAACGTCGTCTGTGAAACGATCAGCGTGTCTTCATCCGCAAACAGACCGCGCGAATAGGCGCAGGTGACCGAAAGCGTTTGATCGCCGATGCGCACGCTGTTGCCGGCGTGCAGCGCGTTATCCCGGTTGTAAATCGTTGCTGCGTTCCCGTTGCCGCCCAGCACAGAGAGGGTATCCCCCGCCGCTGTGATCGTCTTCGACCGCTTGAGCATACTGTCCGAATAGGAGACGACCTTCACGGAACACGTCTGCCCGTCCGCAAGCGTCACAGTCACATTCTCGGCCAGATTCATTCTGTTCACCCGCGTTACGCCGGGAAGCCCCTCGATGGCCTGCGCCGTGCTTTCGGGGATGATGTTCGCGTTGGCATAGCCGACGACGGTCGCATCCGGGTTCCACGGCAGCAGCGAGGGCATCAGTTCCTTGGCAAACTCCATCGCGGCCGAGAAGCAGAGCATCAGCAGAATCGTCAGCGCGAAGGAAGCCGTCATCATCGCCCAGATACGCCGCGTCCGTGCCATACAGCACAGCTCTTTTTTTCGCCGATGAAATACGGCTTATCCACGTCCATGTTGAATGCCGCGCATTCGCCCAGCTCGTCCACATCGTCCCGCGCGGCGAGCATCTGCGCCTGCTCCTCCGTCAACCCTGCAAGGGAAAGATGCCAAACGCCATGCTTGTCGCCCATCATGTCCGTTTCGGTGCGGATCATCATATCCATCAGGCTGAAAATCGCCGTCACCATCAGCACCGCCAGCACGACGCACAGGATTGTCATGCGGTTTTGCCGCCTGCGTGCTCTTGCCGAAATCGGAATCAGGCTCAAATAGCTGTTCATGTGCGGCACCTCCCGAAATCGGTCAGCGTGCCATCCGAAACCTGCAAAACCCGGTCGGCGGACTGCGCAATCGCGCGGTTGTGGGTAATCATCACAATCGTCTGCTCATAGGTGCGGGAGGCTTCCCGCAGCAGGGCGATGACCTCCGCGCTGTTTTGCGAATCCAGATTGCCCGTCGGCTCATCCGCCAGAATCAGTGCAGGCCGCGTCATCAGCGCCCGCCCGATGGCCACGCGCTGCTGCTGGCCGCCGGAAAGCTGGCTGGGCAGATGATTGCGCCGCTGCTTGAGGTTCAGCACATCCAGCCCGCCAAGCAGGTTGAGCAGCGTGCTCTTGCCCGAACCGGATTCACCGACAATCGCGACAAATTCGCCCTTCGGCACGGAGAAGCTCGCATTTTTCAGCGCATGCACGGCGGTTTCGCCGCTTCCGTAGGTTTTGCAAAGCGCTTTCACATCCAACAGATTCATGTTTTTGCACCTCTTGCTTCCGTCCATCGCGCCTGCGCCTCGCAAATAGTTTTGGCCACGCACAGTTCATACCCCTGCTTTTCAAACGCGAAGGAAAGCCCCGTCGCCAGACTCGGGTCATCCTCCAACAGAAAAATTCTGCTCATCGCTTGCACCTCCGCGCTCCCATTATAAGGCCTTGCTTTCCACAATACAAGGGCGCGCATTTTATCGGTTTTGCGCGTTGACGTTTCGTATCTTTTCGCTTATCATAAAAACAGATTGCAAAAGGAGTGTTTTGTGGATGATTACACTTGCCACCGCCGCCGATCTGCCGCAGATTCTCGTTATCTACGCCCATGCCCGCGCGTTTATGGCGCAGCACGGCAATCCCAACCAATGGGGCACGAGCCGCCCGACCGAAGCAGAGATTTCCGCGCACATCGCCGCGCGTGAGCTGTATGTGCTTCGCGAAGACGGCGATATTCACGGCGTTTTCGCGTTCATTCTCGGCGAAGACCCGACCTATCGCGTCATCGAGCAGGGCGCATGGCTTTCCGACGCGCCGTATGGCACGATTCACGCGGTCGCCAGCGACGGGCGGATTCACGGCCTGTTAGGGCAGATCGTCGCCTACTGCGAGCAGACGACGAAGCATCTGCGCATCGACACGCACCGCGACAACGCCATCATGCAGCACGTCATTTTGAAAAACGGCTTCACGCGCTGCGGCATCATCCACATCGCCAGCGGCGCAGAACGAATCGCGTTTGAGAAGATATAAGCAAAACGGCGCTCTCCCGATTCACTCCGGGAAAGCGCCGTTTTGCTTATTCTGTTATATGCTCATCCTTCGGCCTCGTGTGCCAGGCAAAGCCTGCACAAAACCGTCGTCGGATATGCGCGCCGCCTCAGGCGGCTTAGTCCTCCGGCTTCGCGCCGATAACCGCCTTGATGCGGCGGACGCCGGCAGAGGAGGATTCTTCCTTCAAAATCTTGAAGCTGACCAGCTCGCCGGTATGGCTGGCGTGCGGGCCACCACAGATTTCCTTGGAATACTCGCCCATGGTGTACATGCGGACGCGCTCGCCGTACTTGCTCTCGAACAGGCCGATTGCACCCTCCTTCTTCGCTTCCTCAACGGTGGTTTCGGTCATCACAACCGGCACATCCGCCTTGATCCACTCGTTGACCAGCGCTTCAACCTGCGCCAGCTCGTCCTTGGTCACCTTGCGGCCAAAGGAGAAGTCGAAACGCAGGCGCTCCGGCGTGATGTTGGAACCCTTCTGCGCGACCTCGTCGCCCAGCACACGGCGCAGCGCCGCATGGAGCAGGTGAGTTGCGGTATGCAGGCGCGCGCTCTGGGCGCTGCTGTCCGCCAGACCGCCCTTGAAACGCTGCTCCGCGCCCGCGTGACTGCTCTTCTGGTGCTCGGCGAAGTGCTTCTCAAAGCCCGCCTCGTCCACGGTCAGGCCATGCTCCTTCGCCAGCTCGCGGGTCATCTCGATCGGGAAGCCGTAAGTCGTGTACAGGTTGAACGCCACCATGCCGTCGATGACCTTGTTCTCGCCCATGCGGGACACGGCCTTCTCAAACTCGTGCTCGCCCTGGCGCAGCGTGCGGGCAAAACGCGTCTCCTCAAGCTTGAACTGCTCGAGCACAAAGTTCTCGTTCTGCTTGAGTTCCGGGTAAACCTCGGCATACTGATCGATGACAACCTTGCCGATTTCGGCGGTGAAGCCCTCCGGCATGCCCAGCTCCATGCCGAAGCGCACGGCGCGGCGGATCAGGCGGCGCAGGACGTAGCCCTGATCGACGTTGCTCGGGCTCACGCCGCGCGGATCGCCCATAATGAAGGTCGAGGTGCGCAGGTGGTCGGCCACAATGCGGAACGCCTTGGTGGTCGCTTCATCGTCGTCATAATGCTTGCCGGACAGCTCGGAAATCTTCGCGATGATATCGGTGAACGCGTCCGTCTCATAGACCGTCTTGCAGCCGTTGAGGGTGCAGACCGTGCGCTCAAGGCCCATGCCGGTATCCACATTCTTCTTCGCCATCGGCACATACTGGCCGTCAGCGGTCTTGTTATATTGCATGAACACGTCGTTCCAGATTTCCAGGAAACGGCCGCAGGAGCAAGCCGGGGAGCAGTTCGGGCCGCACGGCGGCTGATCCTTGATGATGAACATCTCGGTATCCGGTCCGCAGGGGCCGGTCTGGCCCGCCGGGCCCCACCAGTTATGCTCACGCGGAAGGAAGTAGATGTTCTCCTTCTTCACACCGTTTTCCATCCAGTAATTCGCGGCTTCCTCGTCGCGCGGGATATCGCCTTCGCCCTCAAAAACGGTGAACGCGAGTTTATCCTTGTCAAGGCCGAGGTACTCCGGGCTGGTCAGGAACTCCCAGCTCCAGGAGATCATTTCCTTCTTGAAATAGTCGCCCAAAGACCAGTTGCCCAGCATCTCGAAGAACGTCAGGTGGGACGCGTCGCCGACCTCGTCGATATCGCCCGTGCGGATGCACTTCTGCACGTCGGTCAGGCGCGTGCCGGCCGGGTGCTTGCTGCCCAGCAGATACGGGACGAGCGGGTGCATGCCCGCGGTGGTGAACAGAACGGTCGGGTCGTTTTCCGGAATGACGGAAGCGCTCGGAATCACGGCATGGCCCTTGCTCTTGAAGAAATTGAGCCACATGCTGCGCAGTTCGCCGGAAGTCATCTTCTTCATGGTGAAATTCTCTCCTTGCTTGTGTTTTAGGGTACAAAAAAGCGTCTGTCGTCCGGGGACGAACAGACGCATTCGCGGTACCACTCCGGTTGATACGCCTGCAAAAGGGCAGACGCATCCTCTTAGCGCCCATAACGCAGGCGGCGCGCCCGACTCCTCGCCGGGAACTCCTTGCAGGGCTGCCGAACTGCCTGCGCACCGGGCTTGCACCCTCCCCGGCTCGCTATGCGCCCCGATCAATTCGGCTCTTTGCACGTCATCGTCTTTGCATATCGGATTTATTATAGTCAGAAAGAAGGGGATTGTCAAGCCAAAATTCAGGGATGATACACGCCCAGATAATCCTTCAGCGCACTTTGCAGAATCCGGCTGTAATTCACGCCTTGGCGCTCCGCCGCATCGTTGAGCCATGCCGGAATCGTCAGCGTCTTTTTCACCGCGCGATTTTCCATTTCGTCTCTAAATGGGGTCATCCAGGCCGTAATCGGCACGACAAGCCCGCTTTGCGTTTGAATATCCAGATTGGCTTCCGGAATAGCTTCTCCATCCTGCTCCATGCCATACAGATGCAGGCTCATCGCATCGACGGCCATGCGCCGCGCATCCTCAAAATCATCGCCCTCGGTGAAGCATCCCTCAAGCTGCGGAAAACTGACGCTGTATCGCCCGTCCGCTTCTTTTTCAAAAACAGCCGCAAACGTGTATTCGCTTGGTCTTTTCATTTTGCTCACTCCTTTGGAAAACTTGTGCGGTTTATCATTTTGCCCGCACAACTCCCTCAGTCACGGCTTCGCCGTGCCAGCTCCCTCTAAGAGGGAGCCTTAAATATACGAATCCTACGCATATCTTTGTCTGTTATCTCAATAGCGAAAGATACGTACTACATATCAAATCCGAGTTGCTAAAAAAACCGCTTTCTTTTTCCAACGCAGCTTATATCATATGCCTCCCTCCTTGAGGGAGGTGGCACGCCGAAGGCGTGACGGAAGGAGTTTTTCTGCGCTTCTTTAGTATAAAATCTTTTGCACGTGTTGTAAATACGTATCTTTTTCTTTCTCCAAAAAACCAGCAGGAGCGGCGCATTTTCAGCGCCGCTCCTGCAAAGAGGGGATTGGGGGGACTTAGTTTAGTTACGGAGTTCCAGTTTTCAGGGTCTTACCCATCTTCGTCATGATAGAAATAGCTTCATTGATTGCATCAATGTGACGCTGGAGCGTCTGACCGCTGTTATGCGTCTTGGAACCCGTAAAGTGCAGACAGAACTGTCCATCATAGTTGTTGTTTGTAATCGTATTCACACCGTGCGGTTCGCCATAGATCGAGCAAACAAACTGATAGTTGCCAACCGTAATCAGCATCGGACGCGCCTGCCAGCTAATCTTGCTTGCCGTAGACACACCATAGATTTCACACAACGTCGTCGTATCCGCAGCTGTCAGCGGCTCAACGTCCGCATGATTGCCAGTGGACTGAATGTAGATGTTCAACGACTTGCCAGTACGCAGATCCGTCAATTTGCAATGAGCGCCACGCTTCAAGCCAAGATTACTCATGGTCGTCTTTTCATTGAACCAGTTGTTCAAGTTATAGAACGTATCATTGTAATTGGTCGTTGCGCTGCTGGAGCCAGAATAAGCTTTCTGAATTTCCGCCAGTGTTGCCGGGCCGCAGACGCCGTCCGCCGTCAGATCGTGGTCGCGCTGGAATTCGCGCACCGCATCCTTCGTATACTTGCCATAGTGGCCTGTAACCTCACGATCATAGTAACCCAGTCCGGTCAGCGCGGTCTGGATGTAGCTGACTGTCGAGCCGGTCGATCCGATCGTGTAGGTACTGCTGCTGTCAACGCTGCCGCTGTTGTTCTTGTTGTAATCCGCCACCTCGGAATCGCTCATGACCTTCGCGTAGTCTCTGGAAATCCAGTAGCCCGCCTTGGTCTGGAACCAGCCGTCCGTGGTATCGACATAGTAGAAGCAGTCACCGCTGTTCGCCGTGCCGACACGCTTCGCGTCTGTACTCGGCTCATAACGCAACGAAACATTATTTCCGGTGACCTTAATCATGCCAAGCGTTTCCTGATCGCCGGCGCTGTTGTTGGAGTCGCCGCCGCTTCCGTTATACTCGGATTCGGAAATCGTCGTCATCATGTCGGAACGGATATATCCCTTGTAGGTGTAGCTGCCGACATTCACCGTGACATAGTACCACGTCACGCCGCTGACTGTGTAGGTCTTGGTGATACGCACCAGCTTGCCCGCCGGAAGGCTGGCCTTCGCGTCGGAAGTCGTGGAATAGGACGAACGCAGATACACGTTATCCTTGGTGATCTTGCCGTAGGATTTATCTGTCGTCACAGTCGAGCCGCTGGAGCTGCTGGACGAGCCGCTCGTGCCCGTCAGGCTGCGCAGCTTGTTGATGGTGGTCGTGCCTGCAATGCCATCGACCGTCAGGTTGTTATCCGCCTGGAATTTGCGGACGGCCTGCCGGGTCAGGCTGCCGAAGCTGCCGGTGATCGAGCCATAGTAATAATTCAGCTTTTTGAGCATCGTCTGCAGCTCGGTGACGGCCGTGCCCTTGTCGCCCTCGCGCAGCGCGGTCGTCGTGCCGGAAGACGTTCCCGGATCCACACCCGCGTTCTTCAGCGCGCTGGTGATGGCGTTCTGGGTCGAGGTGCTGACCAAACCATCCTGCGTCAGGCCCTTCGCCTTCTGGAACTTCTTGACGGCCTGCTCGGTCAGGTTGCCGTAGTGGCCGGTAATATCGCCGTAATAGTAGCCCAGCGTGGTCAGATTCTGCTGGAGCACGCTGACCGCGTTGCCGGTCGAGCCGAGTCGAAGCACAGAGCCGGAAGACGAGCTGCTGGAGCTGCTCGATCCACCGAGCGCAGCGGCCACCGCGTCGAGCGTCTTCGTACCCGCAACGCCGTCCGCCGTCAGGCCCTTCGCCTTCTGGAAAGCTTTGACGGCCGCTTCGGTCTTGCTGCCGAAGTTGCCGGTGATTTCCGCATAGTAGAAGCCAAGCTGCTTCAAATCGGTTTGCAGCTGGCTGACCTTCGTGCCCTGGCTGTTGAGCTTGAGCGTCGTGCCCGCGCTGCTGCTGGAAGCGGACGTGCCGCCCTTTCTGGCCACGGCGGACGCAATCGCGTTCAGCGTCTTCGTGCCCGCAATGCCGTCCGGGGTCAGGCCGTTTTCTTCCTGAAAGCGCTTAACGGCGGTTTCCGTTTTCGCGCCGAAATTGCCGGTGATCTCCGCCCAGTAATAGCCGAGCGTGGTCAAATCCTGCTGCAAATTGCGGACGTCCGTACCCTTCGAGTTGAGCTTGAGGCCGCTGCTCGAAGAAGAAGTCGCGCTCGAGGAGGAATTGCCGGTCTTCGCTTCGTAGCCCGCGTCGATCTTCGCAATCGTCTGCGGGCCCGCAATGCCGTCCGCTGTCAGGCCGTTCCTGCTCTGGAAGCTTTTGATCGCCGCAACGGTCTTTTCGCCCGCGTTGCCGGTAATCTGGCCGCTGTAATAGTTCAGCGCCTTAAGTTCGGTCTGAATGCGCTTGACCGTCTCGCCGCTGGCGTTCTGGCGGATATAGGTGTTATCCGAATTGGCCGCGCTGGCCTTGCGCTCCGCCGCGGTGAACGTGCCGACCGCCTTGCTGGGCAGGTCGCCGCCGCTGACCTTGAACTTGGTCTTGGCCTGATCGGCGGAAAGTACCTTCACATAGGTGTTCTTGCCGTCGCTCTGGCAGACCCAGCCGGTCGCGGTCGAGCCGTCGCTGGCGCGATACTTGACCTGCACAAACGTATTGGAGCCGCTCGTCTTGGAGGAGGTGATATACACGCACGCGTCCTTGACGATGTTGTCGATAATCGTCGCATTTGTCGATGCGCTCTCGCGCACGCGGATTTTGTCCTGCGTCTGGCCATAGACCTTGCTGTAACTCGCGGCGCTCGCCGCAGGCACGGCAAACGCCATCACCAGCAGGCACAGGATCGCGAGCAGCGCAAAGCGTTTGTTGATCCTGCCGTTTTTCATGATGAAATCCCCTCTTTCAGGTCCGCTTTTGGGGCGGACTTTTTTTGGAAATGGGCCTTCCCCCAACCGGATATACCCATCCCTATTTATCATTACGAGACAATTTTATTACAATTCTGTTAATTTGTCAACTGTTTGCGTCTAATTTGTTTATGGAATTGTCATCCTTTTGCGCATTTTCTTCATAAACATGTGATTCATTCTGCGTTTCTTTTGGGCTTTCCTCTCCGCCTTCGCCGAGCTTGAGCCGTTTGCGCGGCACGAAACCGGAGAACACCGTATCCCCGTCGTGGGATTCCACCGTAATCCTTCCGCCCATTTCCGTGACGGTCTGGCTGACGATGAAAAGCCCCATGCCCTGCCCCGTCTTCTTGGTGGTGAAGCCCGGTTCAAAGATTTTGGCGCGCTGCTTTTCGGGGATGGCCGGGCCGTTGTTGCGCACAGAGAAGAACCAGCTGCGCAGATCCTCGCCCAGAACCAGCTCGACCGTCGGCTTTTCGCCTGCAGGCAATTCGGCGCTCGTCGCGGCGTCCAGCGCGTTGTCGATCAGGTTCGCCAGCACGCGGCAAATTTCCCACGCGGGCATCAGCGGATCGTCCCACTTCGCCGCGATGGAGAGTTTCAGCTCCGCTCCCCGCTGGGTCGCCTCGACCACCTTCGCCTGAATCAGCGCGTTGACCGCCGGGCAGGCCGTGCGCATCATGCGGCTGACGCGCTGCATGTCGCCGTAAATCTTGTCCATATAGGCCATCGCTTCGCCCGGCTCGTTCATCTCGATCAAGCTGTACACAACCTGAATGTGGTTCATGAAATCGTGCCGCTGGGCGCGCATCTCGCGGTTGAGGTCTTCCAGCTGCGCATAAGCATCCTCAAGCTCCTGCGTGCGGCGCACCATGCGCAGGCTGGTCAGCGACGCGCCGATATCCGTCAGCGCGCCCCAGCCGACGATGGTGAAGCACAGCAGCGACACCATCCGCACGATGCTTTCCTCCACCCCGCCGAGCAGCATTTTGCGCACAAGCATCATCATCACCACGCCCGCGATGATCTCCAGCACGTTGATCGCGATGGAAATCAGCGCGGCTTTTTTCACCTTCACGTGGTCGTGCATTTCTTCCTTGGTCAGATTGAATTTCATGCTCGTTTCCTACTGTTCAATCAAAAAATCCCATGCGGAGCACCCTCTGGCGACCGCACGGGATTTTCCTTGTTCGCTGATTACTCGTGAAGCGAAGCCGGATACACGCCGCTCTCGTGCAGCTTGCGGAGTTCCGCCTGCACAAACGGCTTGTCTTCCTTATAGGTCACGCCAAACCAGACGGCGTCGGTGGTGAGCATCGGGACGGTCAATTCGCCCTTGTGCATCAATTCATCCACAAACACCGGCAGCAGGCATTCGGCCTTGATCGCATCCGGCGCAAGCCCTTTGAGGAAATCCGCAAAGTATTCCTCCAGCTTGCTGAAAATCCACGGGGTGAAGCCCCAGAAGTTCATGCTGACCGGCGCGAGAGGATCCAGCAGCTCACCCGGCTCGCCCGCGCCGATGTCGCGGATTTCGCCGTTTTCGCACAGCTTGATCTTGAGGGTTTCCACAACCTTGTCCAGGTTGCCGTCGACGGCATGGCACACGCCGCGGGACACCGTGCCGTTTTTGGAAACGGTGTTTTGCAGCTGATAGCCCACCATCGTTGCCTCGCCCTCAGGCGCCAGCGTCTGCAATTTTTCATAAATCGTGCTGAACGCGGACACGCCGTAGTAGTCGTCCGCATTGATGACAGCGAACGGCTGATCGATGTAGTCGCGCGCAACGAGCACCGCGTGCACCGTGCCGAACGGCTTGGTGCGCTCCTCGGGAATATGATAGAAGGAAGGCACGCTCGTAAAATCCTGGAAGGCGTAATCCACCTTCACCTTTTTGGCGATGCGGTCGCCGCAGATGGCGGCCAGCGTCTCCTGCATGCCCGGCTTGATGACAAAAACCACCTTGTCAAAGCCCGCGCGGATCGCGTCGTAGATGGAATACTCCATCAGGATCTCGCCGTTCGGGCCGAGACCATCCACCTGCTTGTTTCCGCCGTAACGGGAACCCATGCCTGCGGCCATAATCAAAAGCGTTGCACCCATATGAATATCCTCCTCGAAAAAATTCGATTGGTTTCCAAGATATTATACAGGATTCATCGCTTTCCTTCAAGCCATATCAACAAATTCGCAAAACATTTGTCGCACGGCCGCCCTTGCGTCCCGCTCCCTGCCGGATGTATAATAGGAAAAAATGCCCTCAAGGGAGGAAACGCGTCATGAAAGTTCTTTTGCTCAACGGCAGCCCGAATCAGCACGGCTGCACCTACACCGCGCTCTGCGAGGTCGCCCGCGCGATTGAGGAAAGCGGCCTTGAAACGGAAATTCTGTGGATCGGCAACCAAGCGGTTCGCGGGTGCATCGGCTGCGGCGGCTGCGCCAAAAGCGGCAAACGCCGCTGCGTCTTTGGCGACGATCTTGTGAATACCGCGCTGGATAAGATGCAGGCTTGCGACGGTCTGGTTGTCGGCTCGCCCGTGCATTATGCGGCGGCGGGCGGCAGTATCACCTCTTTTCTGGATCGCATGTTCTATGCGGGCGGAAGCCAGCTGCGCACCAAGGTCGGCGCGGCCGTTTGCAGCGCGCGCCGCGCGGGCACAACCACCACGCTCGACCAGCTCTCCAAATATTTCACCATCTGCGGCATGCCCATTGCGCCCAGCCAGTATTGGCCGATGGTTCACGGCAGCACGCCGGAGGATGTGCGCAAGGACGAAGAAGGTATGCAGATCATGCGCATGCTTGGGCGCAACATGGCGTATATGATTCGTGCGTTCGCACTGGCCCGCGAAAACGGACTGCTCCCGCCCGACATGGAAAAGCCGAAAATGCGCACCAACTTCATCCGCTGACGTCCCTCTATATCATTAGACGACGGAAGCGGCGGAAAAGTTGCAGGTTTTTGAAATCTTTTTTGAATTTCTTTGATTTGTAAACACAAAACAAGCGGACGCACTTTTTCAGCGTCCGCTTGTTTCATGCTGACAATGCTTCGCAATCGTCGCCACAACAACATCCATTTGCAGCGGCTTGGCCAGATGCGCGTCCATGCCCGCTTCCAGACACTTTCGCGCGTCCTCCTCAAATGCGTTGGCCGTCATGGCGATGATGGGAATCGTCTTTGCGTCCGGCCTTGGCCGCGCGCGAATCGCCCTCGCAGCGGATAGTCCGTCCATCACCGGCATCATCACATCCAACAAAATTGCGTCGAACGACCCTTCCGGATGGTTTTGAAAGGCTTCCAGCGCCTGTCTGCCGTCCGGCACAACGGCAACGCTCGCGCCCTCGTCGGTCAGCAGCCTTTCGGCAATTTCCGCGTTCAGCGTGTTATCCTCCGCCAGCAGAAGCTTCAATCCCTTGATGCTCGCCGATGCGTTCGTTTCCCTGCGCGGCTTCTGCTCGGCAATGTCAAACGGCAGCGTGACGACAAAGGTCGAGCCTTTCCCTTTTTCGCTGGTCACGCATATTTCGCCGCCCATTCGATCCACAAGGCTCTTGACGATGGCCATGCCCAGCCCGGTTCCCTGATACACGCTCCGCGCGTCGCTGTTCTCCTGCGCAAACGGTTCAAAGATATGCGCCAGAAATTCCTCGCTCATGCCTACGCCCGTATCGCTGATCGTCCAGCGATAGGTCACCCGACCATTTTCCGCACCGACGCAGGTCAAATCCATCCGCACCCGACCGCCGACATGGTTGTATTTGATGCAATTGCCATAGATATTGAGAAACAGCTGACGCAGATGCAGCGGGCTGGCATACAGATACGGATACGCCATCTGTTCCGGCTTTCGCTCGTATTCCATCGTCACCCCGGCTTCTGCCGCTCGCTGGCTGACAATGGTCAGCACATCCTGCGAAAGCTCGTTCATATCCATCCACTCGTGCGAGAGGACATATTCGCCGTCCTCCAGCTTGCTCATTTGCAGCATATCGTTAATCAGCGAAAGCAGGTGCTGCGCCGAAATCATCATCTTCTGCTGGTTGCTGTGCAGCAGATTCAGATCGTCCGGGTGCATTTCGTCGATTTTGAGCAGCCCCAAAATGCCGTTGAGCGGCGTGCGGATGTCGTGCGTCATGCGCGACAGAAAATTCGTCTTGGCGGCGTTGGCCGCGCGGGCCTCGTCCGCCAGCCGCTGGCTCTCCCGCTTGGCCGCTTCCGCGTGTTCCGCCGCTTCGCGAAGCTGGCGCTGCTGCTGTTCCAGCACGGCGTTCTGCGCCTGCAATTTCTGGTTAAGCGCCTGCTCGGCCTTGAGCTTGTCCAGCGCGTCCGTCTGTTTTTGCAGCGAAATGCTTTTGGCCGCGTGAAATTCGCCGATCCAGCGCACCGTGATGTACAGCATCAGCAGAATGCCGCTGAACGCGCAGAAAAACTGAATCAGAATCTGCGTTTCCTTCGCGCCTGCGGCGAACGTCACCGTGTAGCCCGGCTGGCTGAGCACAACCTTGAGCCGGTCGAGCACATGCAGCATGACCGCTGCACACAGCGCCGCCGCGGCGAACATCATGCCATAATAGGCGTGCAGGCCGCGCGGCCTGACGGGGCTGTTTTCCCCGCCGACGACCGCCAGATAGCGCTTCATTCTCGGACGCGACAAGCCCCAATGGATCAGCGGCATCAGCGCCGCCGTCAGCAGATACACCGCCAGATTGCCGGGTTCCATCCAGGCCGTCAGCGCCATGGCCACCGTCACGCCCGTTTTCGGGAAAAGCAGCGCCATGAACAAATAGGTCAGCGTGCCGTAAACCCACGTGGAAGCAACGACCGTCAACGCGATACATCCGTAGACATGTTTTCTCTTTTGGGCAAAGCACGCGTCAAACAGCACGCCGCTCACAAAGCCCGCAAGCGGTCTGGTCGCGTTAAGCAGCAGCGACGCCATCGGCATGCCGCTTCGCGAGGGCGAAAAGATAACATCGCTGTATTGCACGCCGGATACCGTCGCCTGCCACATGGAGGTCAGCGCGAAGATCATCGCCACCGCCACGCTCTCCTTCGTGCCCAAAACCATCGCCGCAAACAGCGCAAGCAGGTGCATGGTCGTGATGGAGATCGGCGGAAGAATGATAAAGCCCAGATAGGAGAACGCAAAGACAACTTCCAGCGCCATCAGCGCAATCATGATTTCCGTTCGTCTCCGTTTGGTGAGCGCAATGCCATAAAGCTGTTCAAAGCGTGTCATCTTTCTGTTTCTCCTCGGACGACATAATCTCGGCTTTATTCTATTCCTTTCGAAATCCATCTGTCAAGCAGCCTTTTTATCGTCGCGGTAAACCACACATGTAAAAAAACCGCCCTCCCCGTTTTCGGAGAGAGCGGCCTGTTTGCCTTGAGTTTTTTAACCCGTGTAGCCCGTCAGGCGCGGTAGCCAGAGGGAGATTTCCGGGATATAGGTGACCAGCAGCAGCACCGCCACCATCACCGCGTAAAGCGGCAGCATGTTCTTGCTGGTGCGCTCGATCGGGGTCTTGCCGATGGCGCAGCCGACGAACAGCGCGCTGCCGACCGGCGGCGTGCACAGACCGACCGCGAGGTTGAAGATCATGACCACGCCGAAATGCACCGGGTCCATGCCGATGGCCGGGTTGGTCACGACCGGCAGCAGAATCGGGGTCATGATGGTAATCAGCGGCGCCATATCCATGAAGCAGCCCAGCAGCAGAAGCAGAATATTGATGATGAGCATCAGCACATACTTGTTGCTCGTCACGCCCAGCAGCACCTCGGTAATCATCGCCGGGATGCGCAGCTCGGTCATCATGTAAGCGAACGCTTTCGCCGTCGCCAGCAGCGTCATGACGATGGCCAGCGTCTTGAGCGCGTTCTTAATCACCTTGCCAAAGTCGCGCAGTTTCGCATCGCGGAAGACCACATACGCCAGGAACATGGTATAGACCACGGCGATGGCGGAGGATTCCGTCGCGGTGAACACGCCCAGACCCGTGCCGACCAGAATAATCACCAGCGTCAGCATCGGCAGAATGCCGCGCAGAATGACGCTCTTTTTCTGCTCCGGCGGAATGGTCACGCCCTTGGGGAAGTTATACTTCTTGCCCATGAAGAAGCACAGCGCCATCATCGCGCAGCCCAGCAGAACGCCCGGCACCGCGCCCGCCATAAACAGCGAGCCGATGGAAACGCCGCCGCCCGCCGCCAACGCATAGATGACCATGTTGTGGCTCGGCGGAATCAGCACGCCCTGGCAGGCGGTAGTGACGGTCAGACCGACGGAAAAATCATCCGTGTAGCCCTGCTGCTTCATCATCGGGATGACGACGGAGCCGAGGGAAGACACATCCGCCACGGCCGAACCGGAAATGCCGCCGAAGAACATGGAGCTCAGGCAGTTCACATACGCCAAACCGCCGCGGAAACGCCCGACGGCGAGGTTCGCCAGATCGATGATCTTGTCGGAAATGCCGCCCGCGCCCATGATTTCACCCATCAGGATGAAGAACGGAATGGAAAGCAGCGAGAAGTTGTTCACGCCGTCCACCATCTGGCGAACAAGCACGGAGAAGTTCGTTCCCGTCACCAGCGCGCAGCCCAGCGTGGAGAGCAACATCGCGAAGGACACCGGAACGCGCAGCAGCATCAGCGCGATAAAGCCGCCGATGAGCACGATTGCGGCAAGAGTCGCTGTCGTCATTTGTGTTCAGCCTCCTTCTTTTCCATTTCCTTGAGCGCGGCCACGTCGGTATAATCGATTTCCTTTTCGGAATAGAGCAGGTCGTCGCGGCTGACAATGCCCGTCAGGAACAGAATCGAGTCAAACGTGATGACGAAACCCGCAATCGGAATCGGCAGATACTGCCATGCGGTCGAAATGCCGGTGATCGGCAGCGTGCCCGGCATGCCGAACAGCTTCATCGTGCGCGCACCGCCGGTAAAGAGCATGAACAGGCCGCACAGCAGCACCACGACGTCCGTCAGCACATCGAGCACCTTGCGCGCCTTGCCGCCCACGGGCAGCTGATTATAAATCGCGTTGACGGCCACATGCAGATGGTCGCGCACGCCGATGGCGCAGGCGATAAAGGCAAAAAGCGTGACCAGCAGGCGCGGCACTTCCTCCGCCCACGACAGGCCGGTGTTAAAGCAGTAGCGAAGCACAACCGTCAGCGTGACAATCGCGACCATCGCCATCATGGAGATCTGCGCGATTAGGAGCACGATCCGGTGTACGAAGTGATTCAGCGGCACAAGCACCTTGCGCAGCGCATCCTGAACGTTTTTCATACGATTCCTCCGGACTCAAGATTGGCCGAGCGCATGCCCCGCGTCTGCACGCAGGCTAAACATGGATTCAGCCGTTGTTAAGCTCGCATTTCGATTTCGTGATACAGTCTTTCGTTTTTGTTAAGATGCACCCGTAAAAAAGAGGGGCGACCCGAAGGGTCGTCCCCCAGAGTGCATCGCCAGAGATTAGTACGCTTCGCCGACCTTGGTGATCGCGTCGATCACGTCCTGGTAATCCGCGCCGTACTTCTCATACAGGCTCTTGCCGCCCAGCGCGTCGCTCGGGCTGGTCATCGCAGCCTGGAACTCGGCGTAGGCTTCCGGCGTGAGCTCGGTGATGGTGCAGCCCGCTTCGCGGACGATCTTCTCGGCGGATTCTTCCTTCTCGGCCCACTTCTGCTTCTCATAGGCTTCGGTCTCAATCGCGCACTGCTTGATGATTTCCACATCCGCCGCGTCAAGGCCGCTCAGCACTTCGGCAGAAGCCAGCAGGATTTCCGGCACGCGGGTATGCTCGTCGAGCACGTAATAGCTCGCAGCCTCGTAGTCGCCCATGTTCTGGTACGTCGGCCAGTTGTTCTCGGCGCCGTCGATGGTGCCCTGCTTGATGGCGGAGTAGACTTCGTTCGGGCCGATGCCGGTCACGCCGGTGCCGCCGAGCACGTTGGTCATGTCAACCATCATCGCGTTGTTCTGCATGCGGATCTTCAGGCCCTTCATATCGGCCACGGAAGAAACCTGCTTGGTGGTGTAGTAGCTGCGCGCGCCGGCGTCATACCAGCACAGGCCGACGAGGCCGGAGCCGGAGGACTCGATCTGTGCGAGCATCTCCTGACCGATTTCGCCGTCGAGCACCGCCCACATGTGGTCGGCGTTCTTATACAGATACGGCATCTGGATGGCGTTCAGCGCCGGCACATAACTGGCAACCGGAGAAGCGGAAACGCGCGCGAACGCGATGTCGCCCAGCTGAAGCGCCTCAATCGCGCCGGTCTCCTCGCCGTAGAGCTGGCCGCCGGAATACACCTCGACCTTGATGCGGCCTTCGGTCTTCTCCTCAATCAGGCGGGCAAATTCCTGATCCGCCAGCGTGGTTGGGTAGCCCTCGGCGTGAACCTCGCTCAGTTTGAGCGTCGTGGCGCTCGCGGCCGCAACAGACAGGGTCATCGCGGCGGCGACAGCAAGGGTAAGCAGCTTCTTCATGATGGTAATCCTCCATTTTGTTTTATTCTCCACCGCACATCGTTTCGTCCCGTGCGGATAGATTCGCTTTCCTGCGTTTTGTTTCAAAAATCGTCGTTCTTTTTTGTATTGGTCTGACGTTATTATACACGCCAAACGGCGTTTCTGTCAATAAACATTCGAAATATTACTTCAATTTGTATATTTCCGTTTCGTTTTCTTGACGCTGCTTTTCTTTTTCTTTATGCGCCGTAACCCATCAGCAGCCGCGGCAGCAGCAACGAAATATCCGGTATGTAGGTCACCAGCATGAGCACGATAACCATCGTCAGATACAGCGGCATCATGTTCTTGGCCGTGCGCTCAATCGGGGTCTTGCCGATAGCGCAGCCGACGAACAGCGCGCTGCCGACCGGCGGCGTGCACAGGCCGACGGCGAGGTTGAAAATCATCACCACGCCGAAGTGCACGGGGTCCATACCGATGGCCGGATTCGTCACGACGGGCACGAGAATCGGGGTCATGATGGTAATCAGCGGCGCCATATCCATAAAGCAGCCCAGCAGCAGGAGCAGCACGTTGATAATCAGCAGCAGGATGTACTTGTTATCCGTGATGCTCAGCAGGCCGTTGGAGATGGCCGCCGGAATGCGCAGCTCGGTCATCATGTAGGCGAACGCCTTCGCCGTCGCCAGCAGCGTCATGACGATAGCCAGCGTCTTAAGGCTGTTTTTGAGAATCTGCCCCACGTCGCGCAGCTTCACCGAGCGGAAAACCACCATCGACAGGAACATCGTGTAGACGCACGCGATGGCCGAAGCTTCCGTCGCGGTGAACACACCCGCGCCCGTGCCGACCATGATGATGATCAGCGTCATCATCGGCAGAATACCGCGCAGCAGAATCTTGACGCCTTCGCCTTTCGGCACGCCCTCGCCCTTGGGGAAGTTGTAGCGCTTCGCCATCAGCATGCACATGACAATCATGCCCACGCCCAGCGCAATACCCGGCAGCAGGCCTGCCATGAACAGCGTGCCGATGGATACGCCGCCCGCCGCCAAGGCGTAGATGACCATGTTGTGGCTCGGCGGAATCAGCACGCCCTGACAAGCGGTGGTGACGGTCAGACCGACGGAAAAATCCTCGTCATAGCCCTGCTTCACCATCATCGGGATGACGATCGTGCCCAGCGAGGAAACATCCGCCACGGCCGAACCGGAAATGCCGCCGAAGAACATCGAGTCCAGCACGTTCACATAGGCCAGACCGCCGCGGAAACGGCCCACCGCCAGATTCGCCAAATCGACGATCTTTTCGGAAATGCCGCCCGCGCTCATGAACTCGCCCATTACGATGAAGAACGGAATCGAGAGCAGCGAAAAGTTGTTCGCGCCATCCACCATCTGGCGCACCAGCACGGAGAAATTCGTTCCCGTCACCAGCGCGCTGCCCAGCGTCGCCAGCAGCATGGCAAAGGAAATCGGCACGCGCAGCAGCAGCAAAAGCACAAATCCGCCAATCAAAATCACACCGGCCAATGTCGCGGTCGTCATTTCGTCTCCGCCTCCTTCGTCATGGCGGCAACGGCCGCTTCATCGGTGAAATCCACTTCCGGCTCGGAATAGAGCAGGTCGTCGCGGGATACAATACCCGTCAGAAAGAGAATCGAGTCAAAGCTCATCACAAAGCCCGCGACCGGAATCGGCAGATACTGCCACGCGGTCGAAATGCCTGTGATCGGCAGAACGCCCGGCAGGCTGAACAGCTTCGCCGTGCGCGCGCCGCCGCTGATGAGCATGAACAGGCCGCACAGCAGCACCACGACGTCCGTCAGGTTGTCGAGCACCTTCCGCCCCGTTCCCCCGACCGGGAACTTGTTGTAAATCGCGTTGACCGCGACGTGCATGTGGTCGCGCACGCCGATGGCGCAGGCAATAAAGGCGAACACCGTCACCAGCAGGCGCGGCACTTCCTCCGCCCACGACAGCCCCGTGTTGAAGCAGTAGCGCAGAATGACCGTCAGCGTCACAATGGCCACCATCGCCAAAATGGAAGCCTGCGCAATGAACAGCACAACCCTGTGCGTGATGTGGTTGAGCCGCACCAGCGCACCCGCAATTCCGCCTTTGTTCATGGGCGTTCCCCCTCCCCCAGCTTTGCCCGTTTGCATAAACACATTTCCTCCTTTGTTTGGCCGTTTTCCGTTAGCCGTTCTATATCTTATTTTATGCGGCCGGGCTGGATTTTCATAGCGATGTTGCCGGATTTTGACGCGTATTTTGATTTCTTTAACACAAAATAAACGGCGCTTTGAATAAACTCCTTCAGTCACGGCTTCGCCGTGCCAGCTCCCTCCAAGAGGGAGCCTTTGGGTATAATCAGCGCATCAAAGAAAAAGCAACCCGAACATTTTCGCAAATGTCCAAGTTGCTTTTCTCTCAAATATTCGCTTATATCCGTAACCATGCCTCCCTCTTTGAGGGACGTTCTGAAATCGTCGCCGCCTGTGGCGGATTCAGACGATGAAAAACGCCGCAGGTTGTCACGCCTTTGGCGTGACGGAAGGAGTTACTTCATAAAAATATGTCTCGGCAGGCCGTCGATGTAGACCGGGGTCAGCTCCGCCTGAATCAGCGGGCGGGCATATTGCAGAAACTCCGGCCCCATGTCCGTGTGATAGGCGTTGACCCACTCCAGCGGCACTTTCTTTTCAAAGTTGGCAATCTTGTGGATATCCACCGTCCGCGTCGTGCATTGATACGGATCGTTGGAGATGCGTTCGAGCGCAATCATCTCGCCCGTGTGTCCTTCAAACGCCGCCTTTGCCGCCGCGCCGCCAACCTGATAGGCTTCGGTGATATCCGTGCGGCTGGAAACGTGCGCCGCGCAGCGCTGGAGCGTGGAAAGCTCGATGGAACGAGTCTTGGTCTTGAGCTTCCCCGCCACGTGGTTAGCCAGATAGCGCGCCGTGCCGGTCAGGCTCTTGTGGCCGAACGCATCCACAAAGTGCGCGTCGTCGGAAAGCTCGCAGACATAACGACCATCCTCCAGCTTCACACCCTCGCTGACGGCGATGACGACGGACTTGCTCTCCCGCTGCATCCGCTCCACCTTATCAATGAAATGCTCCACATTAAACGGCACTTCCGGCAGGCAGATCATGTTCACGCCCTCGCAGTCCTCGCCGCGCGCCAGCGCCGCCGCAGCGGTCAGCCATCCGGCGTTGCGGCCCATGATTTCTACAATGGTGACGTAATTCGTGCCATACACCGTCGCGTCGCGGATGATTTCCTTCATCACCACGCCGATGTATTTCGCCGCCGAACCATAGCCCGGCGTGTGATCGGTACACATCAAATCGTTGTCAATGGTCTTCGGCACGCCCATGAAGCGGATGTCGCTGCCCATGCGTTTGGCATAATCGCTCAATTTGCAGATGGTATCCATGCTGTCGTTGCCGCCGATGTAGAAGAAGTAGCCGATATCCAGCTTTTTGAGGATGGCAAACAGCTTCTCGTAAACCTCCGGGTGCGTCAGGCTGTCCGGCAGTTTGTAACGGCAGCTGCCCAGATACGAGGACGGGGTGCGCTTAAGCAGCTCGATCTCCAGCGACGAGCCGAGCGTCGCGGTCAGGTCGGCGACGCGTTCTTCCAGCAGGCCCTCCACACCATTGAGCATGCCGTAAACGCGATCCGCGCCGCGCATCACGCAGGCCTGAAACACGCCGGCCAGGCTGGCGTTGATGACGGCCGTCGGGCCGCCGCTCTGGCCGACGATAGCATTCTTTCCCATATGAACCTCCGCAGAAATGAAATTTTAGGCAATAACTGTGTTTATTATAACCGAAACTTTGAAGGCATTCAAGCATTTTCGTTTGAATTTTAGTAAATCTTCTTTAACGAATCTGACAAGTGGTCTGACGAATGTGGCCACATAAAAAGAACGCAGAGCGTCAGCCCTGCGTCCTGATGGGAGATTGGATTATTCCGCGATGGTGCAGTATTCGAAGTTCGGGTGGCCGTTCGCGTTGCGGGTGAAGCCTTTCACGCGCTCGGAAACCAGCGCTGTCGCGACGTAGTTGTAAATCGGCATAACCGGGCATTCCTGCGCAAGCAGCGCTTCCATATCCTTATACAGCGCTTCGCGCTCCTCGTTCGTCAGTCTCGTGCGCATCTTGTTGCACATCTCCAGGTAAGCCGGGCAGTCCCAGCGGGTCTTCGCCTTGCCCTCCGCGTTTTCCAGAACGGTGAACGCGGCGCTCGGCTCGGCGTAGTCCAGCGTGTAGCCCATGTAAGCGATCTCAAAGTCGCCCGTCGCGCGGGTGCCCTCGTCCGCCCAGTACACGCCGCTCTCAACGGCGGTCACTTCGCAGTTCAGGCCGAGATACTGCTTCCACATCGCGGCCATCGCCTGCGCGACGTTTTCAAGTTCGGTGCTCGGGGTATACTTGATGGAGAAGGTCGGGAAGCCCTCGCCGTTCGGATAGCCCGCCTCGGCCAGCAGCGCCTTGGCTTCTTCAATATCCTCGTCAAACGCGTTGCCGACGACATTGCGCCAATCCTGCGTCGGATCGACAACGTCCTTGATGCCATACGGCACCCAGCCATAGAGCTGCGGCAGGGTCGCATCCTGGAGGATGCCCTCGGTGATGATCTTGCGGTTGAGGGCCAGCGTCAGCGCGCGGCGCACGCGGGCGTCGTTGAACGGCGCCTTGGAGCAGTTGAACTCATAGTAACGGTAGCCGATGCGGTCAGAGCTCATCAGCTTGTCCGTGCCGGTGTAGGCCTTGAGCGCGTCGCTGTTGACGGAGGTCGCGATATCCAGTTCGCCGTTGTCAAACGCCATCTTCACCGTCTCCGGCGCGTTGAGGAACACATACTTGACGGTGTCAATCTGCACCTCGTCGGCGTTGTAGTAGTTCGGGTTCTTGACGAGGGTGTAGCTCTCGTCCTTCTTCATGTCCGCCAGCATGAACGGGCCGTTGGAGACATAGGTCTCCGGGCTGCCGGCCCAATCCTCGCCGTATTTCTCCACATTCGCCTTGCACACCGGCATGAATGCGGTAGAAGCGGTCAGGGTGAGGAAATAGCTCGCCGGGGCTTTCAGCTCCACCTGGAAGGTGGTATCGTCCAGCGCCTTGATCGGCAGATCGTCCACGGAGACAGTCTTATCCACGAAGCACTCGTAGCCGTTCTTAATCACGCCGTAGAGGGTGTAGGCCGTCTCGCTGCCAACCTCCGGATCGAGCACGCGCTTCCAGCTGTATTCGAAGTCGTACGCGGTCAGCGGGCTGCCGTCGCTCCACTTGAGCCCTTCCTTCAATTTGAAGGTGTAGGTGCAGCCATCCTCGGAAACCTCATAGCTTTCCGCCATCGCGGGGACGAGCGCGCCGTCCGCATCATATTTATACAGGCCGCGGAACAGGCTTTGCAGCGCGTAGGAACCGGAAGAATAGTCGTTGATCGTCGGGTCCATACATTCCGGCTCGCCGCCCATCTGGAACGTGATAGCGGCCTCCGCCGTAGCGGCGGCGCAGGCGCAAACCAGCGTCAGGGCGCAAAGAACCAGCGCAAGCAGTTTCTTCATGTTAAAATCCTCCCACGTTTAGATTGCTTCCAGCCGTCCGCGCGAAGCAAGTTCGGCTGAATATGTATCAAGCATATCAAAACATCCCGTTTTTGTCAATATATCGCCTCAAATTTGCTTATTTTCTGAATTTTTAAAGTCAAAATCCTTCAAAACCTTCGAAGTCAATGAAAATGATATTGAAATCCTGACGGTTTCGCTTTATAATAAATGCATGGTCTGTTGGATGCGAATGATTTCGCGTGTTTTTTATAGGCACTCAAAATCGGCTTTCGCCTTCATATTTTTTTCAAAGGGGGACGCCTTGTGGGCAAGTACATCGCCAAGCGTATTCTATCCGGTGTCATCACCATCGTGATTCTCATCACCGCGTGCTTCTTCCTGATGCACGCCATCCCCGGCAGTCCGTTTTCCAAAGGCGAGCAGGGCGTGCCGGAAGCCGTCATGCAGCGCCTGAACGAGAAATACGGGCTGGATCAGCCGCTCTACAAGCAGTATTTCACCTATCTGGATCAAATTCTGCACGGCGACTTCGGCATTTCCTATAAAAACTCCAGCGTGCAGGTCAACGACCTGATTGAGCGCGGCTTTCCGATTTCCGCGCGCATCGGTATTCTGGCGGTTCTGCTTTCGCTGGTCATCGGCGTGCTGCTGGGCGTGACCTCGGCCGTCAAGCGCGGCAGTCTGTTTGACGGCATTTCCATGGTGATTGCGACCATCGGCGTATGCGTGCCGCTGTTCGTCATCTCGGTTTTGCTGCTGTATCTGTTCGCCGGCGTGCTCAAGTGGCTGCCGACCTACGGCTTAAGCTCGTGGAAGCACTACATTCTGCCGGTGACGTGCCTTTCCTTCTCCCCGATCGCATACATCGCGCGCATGACCCGTTCCTCCATGCTGGAAGTCATGCAGCAGGATTACATCCGCACCGCGCGCGCCAAGGGCGTAGCCGAGCGCATGGTCATCCTCAAGCACGGCCTGCGCAACGCGATTCTGCCGGTCGTCACCTATCTGGGTACGCTGATCGCCAACCTGCTGACCGGCTCGTTCATCGTTGAGCGTCTGTTCGCGATTCCGGGGCTGGGCAAATATTTCGTGGATTCCATCACCGCGCGCGACTACAACATCATCATGGGCGTCACCATCTTCCTCGGCGTGTTCGTCGTGGCCTGCAACCTGATTGTGGATGTGGTCTATGGCATCATCGACCCGCGCGTGAAGCTTGACGAGTAACCGGGAGGATTATATGGAAAAAGATACCCGTTATGAACTGCTGGACAAGGCCAGCATCTCCGCCGACCAGATTTCCCGCCCTTCCGTTTCCTATTGGAAGGACGCGTGGCGGCGCTTCCGCAAGGACAAGCTGGCCATGTTTGGGCTGGTGATGATTATCATCGTTTCGCTCTTTGCCATCTTCGGGCCGATGCTCTGCCCGTATGATTATGATGAAGCAGACTTTCTCTCCATCGCTCAGTGGCCGTCCAAGGCGCACTGGTTCGGCACGGACGCGCTGGGCCGCGACCTCTATGTCCGCGTGCTCTACGGCGCGCGCATCAGCCTGTCCATCGGCGTGGTCGCCGCGCTGGTCAACATGATTATCGGCGTGCTCTACGGCGGTATCGCAGGCTACTTCGGCGGCAAGGTCGATAACGTCATGATGCGCATCGTCGATATCATCATCGCGCTGCCGTCGCTGCTCTACACCATTCTGCTGATGATGCTGATGGGTTCGAACGTGCGCTCCATTCTGATTGCCCTGTGCCTGTCCTCGTGGGTCGGCACGGCGCGCATCACGCGGTCGCAGGTCGTCAGCCTCAAGCATCAGGAATACGCCCTCGCGGCAAAGCTGGCAGGCGCAAGCGATTTCCAGATTCTGCTGCGCCATCTGTTGCCCAACGCGATGGGCCCGATCATCGTTTCGGTTATGTTCCTGATTCCGGGCGCAATCTTCTCGGAAGCGTTCCTCTCCTTCCTCGGCATCGGCATTCAAAAGCCGATGGCTTCCTGGGGTTCGCTGGCCAACGACGCCATCGGCACGCTGACCAGCGCCCCGTATCAGATGTTCTTCCCCATCGCGGCCATCAGCCTGACGATGTTCTCGCTGAACTTCATCGGCGACGGCCTTCGCGATGCGCTCGATCCCAAGCTGAAGAAATAACAGGAGGCTACCATGCAACGACTCCTTGATATTGAAAACCTGCGGACGACGTTCGATATCCACGTCGGCAAGGTGCAGGCCGTGCGCGGCGTGAACCTGCACGTGGACGAGGGCGAAACCGTGGGCATCGTCGGCGAAAGCGGCTGCGGCAAGAGCGTCTCGATGCTCTCCGTGCTGCATCTGCTGCCGGACTACGCCAAAATCTCCGCGGATAAAATGAATTTCGACGGCACGGATTTGACGAAGCTCACGCCCAAAATGTTCCGCAAAATCAGCGGCGACCAGATCGGCATGATCTTTCAGGATCCGATGACCTCGCTCAACCCGCTTTTCACCGTCGGCGACCAGCTGATTGAGCCGCTGTGCATCCACAAGGGCATTTCCAAAAACGAAGCGCGCGAGATCGTGCTCGAAAAGCTGCGTCTGGTTGAAATTCCGGACCCGGAAAGCCGCATGAAACAGTATCCGCACGAGCTTTCCGGCGGCATGCGCCAGCGCATCATGATCGCCATGGCCATTATGTGCAATCCGCGCCTGATTATCGCCGACGAACCGACCACCGCGCTGGATGTGACCATTCAGGCGCAGATTCTCGACCTGCTGCAAAGCCTGCAAAAGAAGCTCGGCACGGCCGTCATCATGATTACCCATGACCTCGGCGTCATCGCGGGCATGTGCTCACGCGTGCTGGTGATGTATGGCGGCGTTGTTGTGGAGGAGGGCACGGTTCGCGAGATTTTCTACGAGCCGAAGCATCCGTACACGTGGGGCCTGCTGCGCTCCATTCCGCAGAAATCCGGCGAGAAGCGCAAGCTGATTCCGATTCCGGGTTCTCCGCCCGACCTGATTGCGCCGCCGCCTGGCTGTCCGTTTGTGGCGCGCTGTCCGTATGCCATGAACATCTGCAACAGCACGCTGCCGGAGATGAGCCGCCTGTCGGATACGCATTGCGCGCGCTGCCGGCTGCTGGATGAGGGCGCGCCGCGCGTCGTTTGGGAGGGTAACCGCGAATGAGCACGATTGTAGAAGCCCGCGGGCTTAAAATGTATTTCCCCGTCGGCCGCACGCTCGGCGGCAAGCCCAAAAAGCTGCTCAAAGCCGTGGACGACGTGAGTTTTTCCATCGCAAAGGGCGAAACTTTCGGCCTTGTCGGCGAGAGCGGCTGCGGCAAGACGACGGTCGGCCGCTGTCTCGTCCGCCTGTATGAGCCGACGGACGGTCAGATTTTCTTCGACGGGCAGGATATCGCCCATCTCGGCGAAAAGCCGCTTGCCCCCTATCGCCGCCGCATGCAGATGATCTTCCAGGACCCGTATGCGTCGCTGAATCCGCGCATGACGGTCGCTTCGATCATTGCCGAACCGCTTCGCTATGCGGGCGCAAGCAAAGAATATCAGAATGAGCGTGTTCGCGAACTGGTTGATCTCGTCGGCCTCAAGCCGGATCATCTCCAGCGCTATCCGCACGAATTTTCCGGCGGCCAGCGTCAGCGCGTCGGCATTGCCCGCGCTCTGGCCTGCAACCCGGAATTTATCGTCTGTGACGAGCCGATTTCCGCGCTGGACGTTTCCATTCAGGCGCAAGTCATCAACACCTTGGAATCGCTTCAGGAGAAGCTGGGGCTGTCGTATCTGTTCGTTTCTCATGACCTGTCCATGGTTCGCCACATTTCCCACAACGTAGGCGTGATGTATCTGGGCTGCATGGTCGAGCGTGCGCCGGTGCATGAGCTGTATTCCAACATGCTGCATCCGTACACGCAGGCGTTGATGAGCGCCGTCCCGATTCCTGATCCGGACATGGCGGCAGCCAGCCAGCGCATCCATCTTTCCGGCGACGTGCCGACCCCGATTGATCCGCCGAGCGGCTGTCGTTTCCGCGCGCGCTGTCCCTATGCGACGGAGCAATGCGCCGCCGAGCGGCCGGAGCTTCGCGAAGTTGCGCCGGATCACTTCGTCGCCTGCCACCGAATCAAGTAACGGGGACGAGTTTGGGGCGCTGCCCCAAACCCCGCTGAGGGACAAAGTCCCTCAGACTCCCTTCTTCGCTTCGCGCTTATAGCTTGTTTCTAAGCGCATACTTCAAAAGCCCATCGATCGGACACTTCCGAACGATGGGCTTTTTAGTCAGGGTGCAGGGGAATCATTCCCCTGCCAGGGTTTGGGGCAGCGCCCCAAAAAAATCACATCACCAGCGCCGGGTTCTCAAATAGCGCGCGCATCACGGCCGCGCTTAGCTTCGCATTGCGCTCAAAGGACGCAAGCGAGCCGCACTCCTTCGTCGTGTGCGCATTTTCACCGAGCAGACCAAAGCCATCCAGCGACGCAATACCCTCCATCGCAGCAAAGGCCACGTCGCCCGCACCGCCGGTATCCTCCGCAGAAACGGTCATGCCCAGCTTTTCCGCCTGCGCGTAGACCAGCTCAAGCAGCTTCGCGCTCTTTTCATTCGCATGGAACGGCGGATGCACCGCAATCTTCTTCAGCGTCGTCGTCGTGCCCGGAACGCCCGGTTTGGCGCAGATCGCTTCAATCTTTGCCCATGCTTCGTCAATCGCCGCCGGATCAAAGCTGCGCACTTCCGCGCGAAGCGTCGCTTCGTCGCAGACGACGTTTTCCGCTGTGCCGCCGTGAATCACGCCGACATTGACGCTCAACAACTTCTCGTCGTCACGCAGGATATACAGCTCGTTGACCACCTCGCAAAGCTGCTGAATTGCGCTGGCGCATTTCAAATAATTCGCACCCGCATGACCGCGAATGCCCGTGCAGGTGATCTGGAACGCCGTCACGCCCTTGCGCTGGCGCACAAGCGTGTTGCCCGGCCGCATCGGCTCAAACGTCAGGCAGGCCATGGCCTGCTTCGCCCACTTCGTGACGACCGCGCTGCATCCGTCCGAACCGATTTCCTCGTCGGCGCTCAAAATGGCCACCACACGCATGTGCTTCGGCATCGTCGGCAGAACCTCAGCCAGCGCCGCCTGCATAATCAGCACGCCGCCCTTCATATCCATCACGCCGCTGCCCGTCAGCTTGTCCCCGTCCACGGCGAACGGCTGGTTTTCCTCCCGCGCGAACACTGTGTCCATGTGGCAGATGAGCAGCAGCGTGTTTTCTCCGTCGCCGTAAACGCATTCCAGCGCATCGCCGCGCCCCGCCATCGGATGACGCGTGACCGTAAAACCGAGCGCCTGCATGTCCTTTTCGACAACGGGCACAAACGCCGCCAAACCTTCCAAATCAGCGCTTCCGCTGGGCATGTTCACATATTGCTCAAGCTTTTTGAGCGCTTCCGATTGATTCATCCTGTCCTCCGTTTTACTTGGGGCTTTGCCCCAACGTTTCCTCACAGCACCTTCTTCAGGAAATCCTGCGTGCGCGGGTTCTGCGGGTTGCCGAAGACCTCCGCGGGCGTGCCCTGCTCCATGATGATGCCCTCGTCCATAAACAGCACGCGGTCGCCTACCTCGCGGGCAAAGCCCATCTCGTGCGTGACAACGACCATCGTCATGCCGTCCGCCGCAAGGCGCTTCATCACGTCCAGCACCTCGCCGACCATCTCCGGGTCAAGTGCGCTCGTCGGCTCGTCAAAGAGCATCACATCCGGCTCCATCGCCAGCGCGCGGACAATCGCCACGCGCTGCTTCTGCCCGCCGGAAAGCTGTCCCGGATAGGCCTTCGCCTTTTCCGCCAGTCCGACGCGCGCCAGAAGCTCCATCGCCGTCCGCTCGATCTGCGCGCGCGGCATTTTTTTGACCTTCATCGGCGCAATGCAGATGTTTTCCAGCACCGTCAAGTGCGGAAACAGGTTGAACTGCTGAAACACCATGCCGATCCGCTCGCGCAGCACGTTGATGTCCTTGCCCGCCTTCATGACGCTTTTGCCCTCAAAGATCACGTCGCCGTCGGTCGGCGTTTCCAGCAGATTGATGCAGCGCAGAAACGTCGATTTGCCCGAACCGGAGGGACCGATGACCACGACTACCTCGCCGCTGTGGATATCAATATCCACACCCTTGAGCACCTGCAATTTGCCAAAATGCTTCTTCAGCCCCTTGACGCTGATGAGCGTTTCATTAGCGGTCGCCACGGCGCATCCTCCTCTCCAGCATCCCCAGCAGACGGGACGCAGTAAACGTCAGCACAAAGTAAATCAGCGCGGAAATCGTCAGCGTTTCCAAATAGCGGAAATTCGTCGAAGCCAGCTTGTTGGCCTGATACGTCAGCTCATAAATACCGATGGTATACAGAATCGAAGATTCCTTGATGATGCTGACGAACTCGTTGCCGATAGCCGGCAGAATGTTCTTAATCGCCTGCGGCAGGATGATGTAAACCATCGTCTGCACGCCGTTCATGCCCAGCGAACGGCTGGCCTCAGTCTGCCCCCCGTCGATGGCCTGAATGCCGGAACGGACGATTTCGGCCATATACGCCGCGCTGTTGATAACCAGCGCCACCGTGCCCGCCGTCATACGCGGCAGCTTGATGCCCAGCTGCGGCAGGCCGTAAAACACGATGAGCACCTGCACCAGCAGCGGCGTGCCTCGCAGAAACTCGATGTACGCGCCCGCCAGCACTTTGAGCACCTTGACGCGGCTCATGCGCAGCAGCGCGACCACAATGCCCAGCAGCGTGCCGAAAATCGCGGTATAGAGCGCCAGCTCCACCGTCGTGCCAACGCCCTGAAAAAAGACGGGCAGCTTGGTGGTCAAAATCTGCCACCATGCTTCAAAAGAAAACATCGCTTTCAACCCCTTCTCTGTCGCCCGCCCTTATCGCTTACCCCAAAGACGGGAAAACAGGCGGCCCGGCTTGACCCTGACCGCCCGTATGAATGCAATCTGAATTACTGTGCCGCTTCCTGCGCCTTGAGCAGCTCGGCGTTCTGGGCGCAGGCCTTTTCCACCCAGCCGTCATACGTGCCATCGGCCGTGACGCGCTCGACCGTCGCGTTGACCGCCGCCAGCAGCGTTGCGTTGTCGTCGCCCTTAGCCACGGCCACGCCCACGCCGTTCTTGTTGGACTCCACCGGCACATCGGAGAAGGCCAGACCCGAATAAATGTTCATGTAGCTCGTCGCCACGATCTTGGAGCAGACAACGCCCTCGATGTTGCCGTTGAGCAGCTCCATCAGCAGGGTCGGCACCGTCGGCAGCAGCAGCAGCTCGCTGTCCGGAAACTGTTCCTCGGCGATGGTCTGCTGAATCGTCGCCAGCTGCGCACCGAGCGTCTTGCCCTTCAAATCCTCCGCGGTCTTGTAAACGTCCACATCCGCTTCGCGCACGACGATGGGCTGTTCGCCGACGTAATACGTCGAGGAGAAATCGACGGCGTTCTTGCGCTCCTCCGTGGCCGTCATGCCGGAAAGCACGAGGTCCACATCGCCGTTTTGCAGCGCGGGAATCAGGCCGTTGAACTGCTGGTCGGAAACCTCCAGCTCCACGCCGATATCCGCGGCGATCTGGCGCGCAAGCTCCATTTCAAACCCCGCTTCGTATTCCTGCCCGTTTTCATCCACAAAGTAGAATTCAAACGGCGCGAAGCTCACTTCGGAGCCGACGACCAGCTTGCCCTTCGCCTTGATATCGTCCAGATGGTCGGCCATCGCGCCCGTCGCGCCAACAGTCATCATCGCGGCCAGAGCCAACACACACAGCTTTTTCATTTTCATCCGCTCCTTTTTGTTTTTGGATTTGATTGGATGAATTGGATTATAAGCCGTCATGTATAAAATGTCAATGACTTTCTCATAAATATACATCTTTTCGGCAGAACAGACAAAATTCAGCGCATACAACGGTTTTTTATTCGTCGCATGCGCTGAATTTATTCATATTATGCAGAGTTATGCACCGTTATGCTTTGTTTATGCGTCCGCGCGGCTGAACGCGTTCTTCATCTCGCAGCTGGCCGTATGCAGCACCTTGCCCAGCAGATCGTTCGTCTGCCGCTCGGCTTCGTCCGCAATCTTCTGGTTGCATTCCTCCAAATAACCGCTTACCTCGTCGCCCGGCTTGTAGTTCGCGTCAGACGCCGCCAGAATCTCGTGTCCCTTTGCCGCCAGATTCTTTTGATAGCGCTCGACATGCGCGATGCAGGTCGCATAATGCGCGTCCGCCAGCGCGCCGATGATGCGGTTGGCCCAATAGAAATTCGCGGTCGTCGCGTCTTTGCCCGCGTTCGCCAGATATTCCGGCGTGGCTTTCACGTTCGTATAGAACGGAATCGCTTCGTTAAACGCGTTCGAGCCGACGGAAATCCACTCCACGCCCATCAGTTCGGCGGGCACATACGGCCGAAGCTGGGTGATCGCCATGAAGTTATTGCGGTTGATGCCGATGGGGCGGTACATGCCGCGCTTGTCCGTCTCGCCGTGGCGCGCATACGGGTTGAACGGCGTGCCCTGATAGTAGGAGGAAAGCACGTATTTCACGTCCTCAATCGTCACCTTGCGCTCCGGCGTCATGCTCCACGGCAGGTTGTCCGATTCCGGCGTGTAATCCGCGTTTTCGCCGTCCCACACGCAGGTATGCGGGTTCAGATGGCGCAGCATATACCACGCGCGCGGCGTGTTATAGGAATGATCCGAATCCGTGTGGCTGCCGAACGCCGCACGCACGTCGAAATCCTTCGTCTTGACCAGCTTGCGCGGCTCCATCGTCAAATCCAGATGGTTCTTTTCGATGAACTCGATCAAATCCGGCGAGCAGATGTGATCCTTCTGCGCGCCGAACGCGTCCACAAAGTCGAAGGTGTCAATGCCCTGCTGATTCGGCATGACGACATACGCGTCATCCGGCACGCGCTTGGCAATGAAATGATGGCCGCCGATGGATTCAAACCACCAGATTTCATTCACATCCTGGAAACCAATGCCGTTCATCTCGTAGGTGCCGTACTGCGCGATCAGCTCGCCCAGCCGCTGCACGCCTTCGCGCGCGCTGTGGATATACGGCAGAACAATCGTCAGCATATCCTCCTCGCCGATGCCGCCCTTGACCAGCGGATCAGCGCCCTGCACCCGCGGGTTGGAGGTGATGGTTTCCGTCTCGCTCATGGCGACGCTGCAGGCGTTGATGCCCGCTTCGCCCCAAATGCCCTCGTCCGCAATCGCGTTGGGCATGGCCGTGTAACGCATGGGATTTTCCGGCAGATCGATTTCCACGCCGGAGAGCACGCTGACATAGTGCCGCGGCTGCTCCTCCGGGCTGACCGCAATAAACTTCTTGGGCATGAATTTGCCGGGTCCGCTGTCCTCGTTGCGGGCCATCAGGGTGGAACCGTCGTAAGACGCTTTTTTGCCAACCAGAATCGTTGTGCAGGGCATATTCGTTCCTCCGTTCATCTGTTTGAAATGGTGCCGAATCCGTTTTTCATTCGGCAGAAGCATTATAATCCCATCTCATTCCGGTTTCAACCCAATTTTTTGTATTTTTCGTTGTTTTGCCAACAGAATATTGGAAGCAAATGCGATATAATCAGGCTATTCTTGCGCATCCTATGAAAAAGCGCACTGAATCGAGGTTTATCATGCAAAATCCCTTTACCGTTTCCCAAATGCGCCCCATCCGCGACGGCATGACCGTCTCCCGCGATGCAAAACTCGGCGAAAAAAACCGCGTTTCGTGGTTCTCGCTGGGCGCAGGTACTGATATCAGCCGCGAGCGGTATGATTCCCCCTCCCTCTATCTCTGCGCCGAGGGGCGCGGCGTATTTCTGCTCGGCGAAGACGCGCACAGGGTTGCGCTTTCCTCCGGCGAGCTGCTGATCGTCCCCGGCGGGACGCTCTGCGGCGTTGACAGTCCGGACGGCGTGGTTTATACTGAAATCATCACAGAAAAGGAAATCACCATGAACAATCAGATTCATTCCGGCGAGGCGCTTTCCCTCGCCAACCTCATCGATTATGAGGACGGCAGCATCACCAATATGGACATCGTTCACACCGACGACATGAAGTTCGTGCTCATGGCCTTTGACGCGGGCACGGGCCTGACCCCGCACCGCGCGCCGGGCAACGCCATCGTCACCGCACTGGACGGCGAAGCCGTCATCGGCTACGAAGGCAGGGATTACCTCGTGCACGCGGGCGACAGCTTCCGCTTTGATAAGAACGGCCTGCATTCCATCACCGCCAACAAGCGCTTCAAGATGTCGTTGCTGCTGGTGCTGGAGTAACTCCTTCCGTCACGCCTTCGGCGTGCCACCTCCCTCAATGAGGGAGGTTTTTGTATAACTAACTCCATAAACAAAAGCAATCGACGCGAAGACACAGATGTGTGCTTTGGTGTCGATTACTTTCTTATGTTTTATGCCTCCCTCTTAGAGGGAGGTGGCTGCCAAAGGCAGCCGGAAGGAGTTCACAGCCGCACTTGCATTCAGTACATCCCGCACTCGCTTCTCGTCGGCCCTTCGCGGCCGGAGACATAGCGTGCGACATATTCCCGATTGATCTCGCGAAGCTCCTTTTCTCCGTCAATGTACGCCTGATACATCTCGGCCACGCCCGGCGCGCAGCCGTCGCAGGCCGCTTCAATCTGACCGATGGATTCGCTGACGATCTGCTCCCGCTCCTCGCGGGTGGTATCCTTGATGAGATAGCTTTTCATGCGTTTTTCTCCGATCTATTCTATCCGCTTACAGCAGCCCGAACAGCCGCAGCAGGAAAATCCACAGCGTCAGCGACACGGAGGAAAGCACCGTTGCCAGCATGACCACGTTGCTGGTCAAAACGCCCTTATGCCCCATGTTCTTCGCCATCACGTAGCAGGAAACCGTCGTCGGCGAACCGACCATGATTAAAATGGCGATCATCGCGCTGCCCGTGAAGCCCAGCAGCGCCGCAATGGGCAGGAAAATTGCCGGAAGGATGAACAGCTTGATGGCAGTCGCCGCCAGCGCGGGTTTCATGCACTTGGCCGCCTCCCTGCCGGAGAACGACGCGCCGACTGTCAGCAGCGCGACGGGCGTCGCCGTTCCGCCGACGCTGCTGAGCGTCGAAGATAGAATCGTCGGCAATTGGATGCGGAGCAGCGAAAACGGCACGCCGATCAAAATGCCGAGGATGATCGGGTTTTTCACCACGTTGACAAGCGCGCGTTTGACCGCCGCGCCGCCGTCCTTTTCGGGCGCAATCAAGCGACCGTTTTCATCCACATGCGGCGAGAATTGCAAAATCAGCACCGCGTACACGTTGAAAAACGGCACAGCGGAAAGCACCATCATCGGCACCATGCCCGCGTCGCCATAGATGTTGGTGCTCAAGGCCACGCCGAGGATCGCCGCGCTGGAGCGCACCGCTGCCTGACTGAACTCGCCGACAAGCGATTTATCCTTCATGAATCGGCTCGTCAGCGCCCACACGCCGAGGAACACAATCGCCGTCACCGTGAAGCAGAACAGGCAGAACGCCGGGTCGAAATCGCTGTACACATCCATCTTGGCGATGGAAAGAAACAGGCTGACCGGCAGCGCGCATTTGAACACATACTGGTCGGCAGGCTTGCAGAAGCCTTCGTTCAGAATGCCGACGCGGCGCAGAAACCAGCCCAGCAGAATCACCAGAAACACCGGCATGGTCGTGTTGAGGGCAAAGACAAAGCTGTCCATAGATATTCCTTTCTTTTGGGGCTTTGCCCCAAACCCCACCAAGAACCTGAGGTTCTTGGATTTCCCTCTTTGGAATTGATATAAAACCTGCTTCAAGCTGCCGCGAAGCGAAGAAGGGGTCTGGGGGCAATCGTCCCCAGCGGGGTGTGGGGCAGACCCCACCGTGCTCCCCCATCAGCAAAAAGCGTAGTTTCAGAGCAGACTGCGAAGCAGTCTACGATTGAAACGGGTTCAAACCGCTGCACGCTCATCATTACCCACACAATATAGCACAAAACAGGCGAGCAGACAACCCGTTTACGGTTCTCTCTCGCCTGTTTCGTCTTATTTCGCTTCCTCCAGGCTCTTTTCAAGCCGCCGGATCGCTTCCCGATAGGCCTGCGTATCGCGCAGCTCTGTAAAAGCCTCATCCTCCCGCAGACCGCGCAGGAGCATGACGCGCAATTCCTTTGCGGTTTGATGGGCCTGCTTTTTCGGCACAAGCGTCGGGGAAAACAGCACCGGATTCGGCGTCATCGCCGGGCCAACGGCGGCTTCCACCATTTGCTTCAGGCAATCCAGCGCCTTTTGCGTTTCGCCAAGTCTCAAATACTGCTGCATGATGAGTCCATAGCTCATGCCGCCGCCCACTGAGAAAATCGCTTCCACCTGCCGATAAACCTGCGCCGTCTGCAGCGCGTCGCGCGCGTCCGTCTGCACCTCCATCAGCAGCGTCAGCCGCTCCAGCGTCTTGGCGACGGCGCGGTAGAGCTGCTTCTGCGTGACCTCCAGCGCCTTGTCCATCTCGCCGCGCTTTTTCAAGAGCTGCACACGCAAAAGCGTCGTGTCCTCGCTGTGTTCCGGCAGCGTGTCCAGCCGCATTTGCGCCGCATCGAGCCGCTCCTCCGCCAAATCCATGGCGGCCAGCGCATAGACTGCGCTTTCCCGCTGTGCAGCGTTTTCGGAAAGCGCCGCTTCCTCATACAGCGCGCGCCGCTTTTCGCGCCATGCTGCCTTGGTCGTTTCGCTCTCGTCCGGACAATTCATTTCCAGCACACTCATCATAGCCGCGCAGTTCAGCCGAAGCGCCGCATCGCCCGGATATTCCGTCAGCAGGCGTTCCATCTCGGCCAGCGCTTCCTTCCAGCAGCCGCCGCGCACACGCCCGACAAACTCCGACGAAAACGCCGCCAGCCGCTCGGGCGGCATCGTCTGCTCAAACGCCAGCAGCGCGTTGACATTCGTATGCAAGGCGCGCGCCAGCGGGCAGAGCAGCGTCACATCCGGACAGGCCGCGCCCGTTTCCCACTTGCTGACCGCAGCCGCGCTCACGCCGAGCCGACCGCCGAGCGCTTCCTGTGTCAGGCCGCATGCGCGGCGCAGCTTCGCAATCCGCGCGCCGAGTTGATTTTCCATCTTTCCCGCCTCCCTGCAAGCATTATACCAAAGCCGCGCACTCAACGCAACGGAAGCGTTTTCAACCCGCAGGGCCGTTTGTTCAACCGCCGTTCATCAGCCGTTTGAAATATCCTCGTGCGGCATGAAGCCGCACATCCACTTGCCGTCCTCCGTCTGCACCATCACATACGCCCACTCGTCGTTGAGACTGCCCAGATAAAAGATTTCCGTCTCGGCCTTGACCGTGCATAGTTTCGCGCGGCTGACCAGCGGATCGTCGGTCAGATACGAATCCCGCTCAAACACGACGGATTGGTCGCCCGACGCGGCGCGGAAATTGAGTTCCGGCACAGTCGTTCCCTTCGGCAAGGCGCTTTTTTCAATCCAGCCGAAACGATAGTGATCGGCAGAAATGCTGTATTGAATCAGAATCCAGCCGTCCTTTTGCCCATAGACCTCAATCCAGCCGTTTGTGCTGACCAGCCCTTTGCCGTTGCCGCTCCGCGCGTATTCCGTCCCCGGGCCGGTATAGACGAGATATTTCTGCCCACCGGTAAACTTGACCTTCTGCGCCGCAAAGTCGCCGGATTGCAGGTTCGGCGCAATGGTCAGCTTCTCCTTCGCGTCGTCAATCCAAACCGGAAGCGCATTCAGGGACACATAGCGGATATCGCGCTGAACGGCGCCCTGCACATATCCATGCTCGCCGTTGCCATACTCATAAAAATCCAAGCCGTCATCCGTGACCGTCACGCTAATCAGCGTCGCTTTATGGTAGTCGGTCAGGCAGAACCCGCCGTTCTGCCAGCTGTAACGCACGCCTTTTTCATAGCTCTCGCCCGTCGAATCCAACTGTGTGACATAAAACCACAAACCGTCGTCGTAAACCTGTTTGCCCGTCGGCTGGCCGTATCGATATTCATCCTCCCAGCCTGCCGTGCCGACACCAAACCACGCTTCTTCCTCGCCTTGCGGCACAGCGCCCGCGTTCTTGAGCCAGTACTTCATTTCGCCATCCACCTCATGATAGCCGACGAGAATCCGCTCGTTCTTTCGATGCACCAGCGCAAAGCCGTAGTCGCCTTTGGGCGTGCCGCGCACCTCGCAATAATCCTCGAGTTCGTAATCCGGCCAGCGGTTCGCCGTATGCTCGCGCACCTCCCGTGGCGGCTCGGTCGCAAAATACGGCGAATACGCGCCCGCGACGCAGGCCGACGCAATCAGTGTCATCACGATCGTGCAAATCCATAAGACGATTTTTTTCATCCAGCATCCCCCTTATCCGTGCGTCAGGCAGTTATTCGGCACAAAGCCCCAGTAATACTTTCCGTCAATCTTCACGGTGACGAGTTCCCAATCCGCGCAGAAATACGCGCGGTGGTTGACCTTCTGCCCGACTTTGAGATGCGCAATCGCCGCGCCGCTTCCCAGCGGATCATCCGTCAGCACACAATCTGTCGTGATTTCCTCTTCGGGCTTGTTATTCGGCCAATAATCGTCGATTTGCAGCGTCTCGACCGCCGTGCCCGCGGGCAGCGCGTTGTCGTCAATCCAGCCGATGCGATAGTGATTGCCGTCGATGTGATATTGAATCATCAGCCAGCCCTTGTATCGGCCGAACACCTGCACCCAGCCGTTCGTGCCGACCGCCGCCTTGCCGTTTCCCGCACGCGGATAATCGTTTCCCGGGCCGAGATACACCTTTCGGCTGTGGTTCGGCGAAAGCTGCATCACACGCGCGGGCGGCGTATGCCACTCGGGAATGTAGACGCAGAACCCGGGCGGCACGGCGTCGGTTTCACGCGCCGCTTGGGCCGTCTGCGGCAGATTTTCGTAGCAGACATAGCGCATATCCGTCAGCAGGTTCACCGCCGCGTCGCCGTCGGCGAAGTGCAGCGTGCCGTTTTGCTCCACGCGCACACCGTCGTAGGCCGTCAGCCGAAAACCGCCGTTCAACCAATCCTTGTACAGCGGGTCCCCAATCGGCTCGTTCGGCACATCCGCAAACCACGTATAGGTGACGGCCTTCTGCCCCCCGTTCCCGTCCGTTGCCGAAATCGTGAGATTCTGCCCATCCGTTTCAAGCTGCGCGCGCTCGCTCTGCGGCACGGCGTCCTCCGTCGTGAACCAGTCGACCCAGCGCTTCTCGCCGTAGCTGTACTCATATAGATAGCTGATTTGCAGCGCCTGCTTTTCCTCGTGCCGAAACAGAACGAAGGCATACAGCCTGCCGTTTAACGTCATCTCGCTGTAATCCTCGATCAGCGTCTGCGGATAATGCCGATAGATATCCTGCGCCTGCATGCCGTCCAGCCCCGAGCTGTCGCCGCCGTCGGCCAGCGCGCCCGCCGCGGCCAGCAAAAGCGCCGCCAGCACAATGCACCACCTTTTCATGGTTCTCCCTCTTTCCGCGCGCAGAAACGCCGCGCTTCTTTCTGCCTATAAGACGAGAGAAACGAGGCGTTTGTTTCAGTTTTTTCCAAATTTTTTCCTTTTATTTGCAGGTGTACAGCCCACCCTCGCTGCACTCGACATACCACGTCGCATGCGGCATTTTCGGCATGCGCACTTCGGCGTTCTGTTCGGGGTACAACCGCACAAGCAGCACGCGCTCCATGCCGACGCACGCGATAAAGCGGATGAAATGCGCCTTGCTCATCGGGTGATTCAGTGTCACATACCATTCGCCGTCCATCTCCTCGCGGCAAATCGCATGCGCTTCGTCGCACGGGCGCGGCTCCATCGCGTCGAGCTTTCTGCCGCAGCAAGCAATTTCCGCCTTCCCGGTCGCAGTCAGAATATTGCCGCATGCGGGGCAGGTATAAAATTGGATTCTTTTCATGTTGCCTCCGTCCTTTTCCTTCTCGTTTCGCTGGCCGTTGAGAAGGCTGGTCATATCCGTGCCGAGCGCATCGGATAGGCCGGGCAGAAGCGACACATCCGGGAATCTCTGCGCGCATTCCCATTTGGAAATGGTCTTCGGCTCCACCCCGAGTCTTTGCGCCAACTGCCGTTGGGTCATCTGCTTTTCAAGGCGCAGCTTTCGGATGAGCGCGCCCGCTTTCTGCAAGTCCATGTTTTTCGCCTCCTCACAAACCCAATCATACTAAAAAAGAACGTGTAAAACAATCCACGCTTCGTGGACTACGAACTCCTTCCGTCACAACTTCGTTGTGCCAACCTTCGGCGTTTTCACCGTCTGAATCCGCCACGGGCGGCGACGGTTTCTAACGTCCCTCAACGAGGGAGGCATTCCGTATAAGTTTCCACTTCATCAAAACGTCGTGTTTTCAATTTGATGCGGCTCAGCTTTTTTTGCTTTTTCATGTATACAAATAAGGCTCCCTCTTTGAGGGAGCTGTCAGCGAAGCTGACTGAAGGAGTTAATTGCTCTCGTAGCCCAGCGTGCGCAGGTCGTCCATGCGGTTGCGCCAGTCCTCGCGAACCTTAACCCAAAGCTGGAGATTCACCTTCGTGCCGAGCAGATTCTCGATGTCGCGCCGCGCTTCCGCACCGATGGTGCGCAGCATCGCACCCTGCTTGCCAATGATAATGCCCTTGTGGCTCGCGCGCTCGCAGTAGATCGTCGCGTGAATCTCGGTCAGGTTGTCGCTCAATTTGTTGATGGCCATCATCTCCACGCCGATGCCGTGCGGCACCTCCTCACGCAGATGCAGCAACGCCTTTTCGCGGATGATTTCCGCGCAGATCTGGCGTTCGGGCTGGTCGGTCATCATATCGTCCGGGAAGTATTTCGGCCCCTCCGGCAGATAGGAGACGATCAGCTTTTTCAGCTCGTCCATGCCCTTGCCCGTGCGCGCGCTGATGGGCACAATCGCGTCGTAACCGGCCTCGGCGAAGGACTGAATCGCCGCCATCAGCCGCGCTTCCTCCACGATATCGGTCTTGTTGAGCACCAGAATCTTTTTGACCTTTCGGGCGCTCATTTCCTCGACAATCGCGCGATCCTGCGGGCCGATTTCGTTTGCATCTACCAGCACCAGCAGCACGTCGATGCCGTCCATTGCGTCCTGCACGCTCTTGACCATGTATTCGCCCAGACGCGTGCGCGGCTTGTGCAGGCCCGGCGTATCGAGGAAGACGATCTGCCAATCCTTGTCCGTCGCCACGCCCATGATGCGGTTGCGCGTCGTCTGCGGGCGGTTGGAGACGATGGCGACCTTTTCGCCGACCATCGCGTTCATCATCGTGGATTTGCCGACGTTCGGGCGGCCGACGATGGCGGCGAAGCCCGAAAGAAATTTCGCTGTATTTTCGTTTTTCACTGTTCTAATTCCTTTTATTCTTTTTTACTTGCCCAAGGACGACGGGCCGAAGCCGTGCGGCAGAAGCTCGGAGAGCGGCGCGCGCTCCACGTTGCCGTCCCATGTGACCAGCACCTCAAGCCCCGGCGCAAACTCATAGAGCGACTGACGGCACGCGCCGCACGGATACGGCGCAGACCCGCTGGATGCAATCGCAATTTTCGTAAACTTGCGATATCCTTCGCTCACGGCCTTCACCAGCGCGGTGCGCTCGGCGCAGAGCGTGTTGCCATAGGCCGCATTCTCGATGTTGCAGCCGGTGAACACCCTGCCGTCCTCCGTCAGCAGCGCCGCGCCGACGGCATAGCCGGAATATGGCACATAGGCGTTCTTGCGCGCATCCAGCGCCAGCTCAAGCAGCTTTTCATCCGTCATGTTCGTTACTCCTCTCTGGTCAGCCCGATGGAGGCGAGCGCCTTTTCTTCCATCGCGCGCATCACGGGCTTGTCCTCGTCGGTCATGTGGTCGTATCCCATCAGGTGAAACAGGCCGTGCGTGAGCAGATAACCGCATTCGCGCCGTTCGCTGTGGCCGTATTCCGCCGCCTGCGCGCGCACATGATCCATCGAAATCACGATATCGCCGATAGCGCACGCGTCCGTATCCGGATCAAATTCCTCGCGCAGCAGGGCCTCGCAAGCACCCGCCGTCTTGCCCTTGGGATAATTCACCGTCGGGAAAGAGAGCACGTCGGTCGCCGTATCCTTATTCCGCTGCTCGCGGTTGATGGCGCGGATTTCGTCGTCGTCCACCACGCGGATGAACACAGACAGCGGCAGCGTCACGCCCTCCGCCTTCTGCGCGGCCTGCGAGCAGGTCTGCATCAGCTCACGGGTCGCATCGTCGAGCAGATGTTTTTCATCTTCAAATTCGAGAATCATGGTTTTTCCTCCGTCTTTTGCGCCGCCTGCTTCTGGGCGCTGTGGTGCTGGGCGCGGCTCAAATCCACGCTGGGATATTCGATGCGCTCATGGAAAACGCCTTGCAGCACCGTTTCAAACGCCGAACAGATTTTGCCGATGTCGCGGAAGGTCAGCGTGCATTCATCCAACTGGCCGTCCTCCATCTTGCCGCGCACCAGCTTGCGGATCAGCGCGGAAATCTTCTCCTGCGTCGGATCGGGCAGGGCGCGCACGGCAGCTTCCACCGTGTCGCTGAGCATCAGAATCGCAGCTTCGGCGGTCTGCGGCTTCGGGCCGTCATAGCGGAAATCGCGGATATCCACGTTCTCCTCGCCCAGCATCTTTACCGCTTTCGCATAGAAATACATGACGGGCGTATCGCCGTGGTGCTGGCGGATCATGTCGATAATCGGTTCGGGCAGGCGGTGCTTGCGCGCCAGCTCCACGCCGTCGCGGGTGTGCTCCGTCAGAATCGCAGTAGACACTCTCGGGTCGGTCTTATCATGCGGGTTTTCGCCCATCTGGTTTTCCTTAAAATACATTGGGCGGATCAGCTTGCCGATGTCGTGATAATACGCGCCGACGCGGGCGAGCAGCGCATTTGCGCCGACCGCTTCCGCCGCCGCCTCCGCCAGATTCGCGACGACCATGGAATGATGATACGTACCCGGCGTCTCGATCATCAGCCGGCGCAGAAGCGGCTGATTCGGGTTGGAAAGCTCGATGAGTTTGGATGGCGTGACGAGGTTGAACGCCGTCTCCAAAATCGGCTGCAAACCGACGCAGAGCACGGCGGAAACCACCGCGCCGCCGACAGAATAGGCTAAATCCGTCCACACGCCGCTCATATCGCTGGACGTGAGCGCACGCACGCAGACGAGAATGCCGAAATTCACCAAGCCGACGACCAAGCCGCTGACCACGACCATCACGCGGGTCGTGTTTTTGCGCATCATATAAATCGCAACCAGCCCGCCCAGCGAGCAGGTCAGCAGCACGCTGAGCGTCTGCGAGGTGACAAGCCCCGTGCCTTTCGCCGTCAGCAGCGTGATAATCAGCGTCAGCGCGATGTTGGTCACATAAGCCGGACGCGGGCCCAGCAGGTTGACCACCAGCATTGCGCCGAGCGCGACGGGCATCGCGTTGATGTTGAGGTATTCGCCCATCAGCAGGCACAGCAGCACGGTCAGCACGCCCGCAATCAGCAGCACCAGCGCGCTCGAACCCATTTTCAGCATCGGCTTGGCGAACAGATACGCATAGAGATACGTTCCCGCCAGAATCAGCGCCAGCGTGACCGCCGCGCCGATGTAGAGCGGATAATCAAAACTGTTGCCTTCCAGCAGGCCGAGGGAATCGAGCACCGCGATCTGTTCGGCCGTCACCCGATCGCCCTTGACCACGATGTTTTGATCCTGCTTATAGACCGTCGGTTCGACCGCGTCGCTGGCCTTCTGACGGTTCTCCTCCGTCGCTTCCTGATCGATCAGCATGTTGGCCTTCAGGCAGGCGCGAAGCGTCGGAATCGCCACGTTATACCACAAATCCGTCCGCGTGTTGTAGGAGACGATCTGCTGAATGTTGTTGATCGCGTCGTTGATCTGGCCCTCGGTGATGGTGGAAACCAGCGTTGTGCGCGTCGCGGAAACCAGCGATTGATACAGGCTTTCAAAGTCGCTTTCGCTGGTATTCATCAGCGTGCGAAGCTGATAATTGCTCAAGGAGAGCCGCGTCACCAGCCCGGAGGCCTGCGTATAATCCGCATCGCCGAACGAGCCGCCTTCATCGCCCCACGAGGTGCGAATCTGTTCGCCCAGCTCGCGAACGGCGCGCAGTTCGGAAAACACCGCGTCCATATCGGAAAGCACGGTTTCGGAGACCGTGTCATCCTTGTAATAGACGGGGGAAACCGCGTCCGCCGCGGCCTGCCTGCGCCGCTCGGTCGTGATTTCATCGACGATATCCTTGCTGGCGGTGATCGTCTTGGGCGCAACGTCGCCCACGCTCAAATCATACTGTTCCGGCGAAATCGCCAGCAGGCAGATGGCCAGCAGGATGAGGTAGGTCGCCGCCGCAAACAGGCCCTGCTGCACGCGAAGGCTCAAACTGTCAATCCATTTGCGGGCGCTCTTGCGCGTAACGTCCATCGCTCCATTCCTCCTTTGCGCGGGCGGCGTGCTCGTCATAGGCGCGCACGATGGCCTGCACCAGCTCATGACGAACCACGTCGTGATGCGTCAGCCGCTGCACGCTGATATCCTCCACGCCCTCCAGCACTTCAACCGCTTCGGTCAGGCCGCTGCGCTTGCCGCGCGGCAGGTCGATCTGCGAGGGATCGCCCGTCACAACGATGCGCGAGCGGAAGCCCATGCGCGTCAAAAACATCTTCATCTGTTCGGTGGTGGTGTTCTGCGCTTCATCCAGAATGATGAACGCGTCGGAGAGCGTGCGGCCGCGCATGTACGCCAGCGGCGCAACCTCAATCACGCCGCGTTCCTGCATGCGCTGGCAGGTCTCCGCGCCGAGCATGTCAAACATCGCGTCATACAGCGGGCGCAGGTAGGGATCGACCTTCTGGTTGAGATCGCCGGGCAGGAAGCCGAGCTTTTCGCCTGCTTCTACCGCCGGGCGGGTCAGCACGATGCGCTCGACCTCCTTGCTTTTGAGCGCGGAAACGGCCATCGCCATGGCCAGATACGTTTTGCCCGTGCCCGCCGGGCCGATGCCAAAGGTCAGCGTATGGCGGCGGATTGCGCGCACATATTCCCGCTGGCCGATCGTCTTGCAGCGGATGGGGCGGCCGCGAAAAGTCGTCGCCACGATTTCGCCATACAGGTTATCCAGCTGATCCAGCTCGCCCTTTTCCAGCAGGCTCACGGCGTACTGCACCACCGCCGTATCCACGCGCTCGCCCTTTTCGGCCAGCGCGCCCAGCTTTTTGAGAATTTCGCGGGCGCTGTCCACATTCCGCTCGTCCGCGCCCTCCACCACGATATCGCCGCCGCGCAGGGCCACATGCACGTTCATCAGTTTTTCCAGCAGGCGGACGTTTTCGTCCCCCGTGCCGAACAGGTTTTGCAAAGCCCCGGATGCCGAGGCCAATTTCTGATCCTCTGCCAAAGAAGCAGTCCTCCCACGCCCCGAAGGGCTAATCTGCGCCGTGCCGCGTGCCGATGGGCGCTTCAAAAACAAGCACCACAGTCGCATACACGAACTCATCATCTATCATACTATAATCTACCCATTTGTCAAGGATTTCGACCCCGGCCGGGCAGTTTAATTTCGCAATTTTTTCCGCCGCGCCCTGCGCCTGGCTGCGCGCGTCGCTGACGGTTCGGCTTCTGGGTACGCTGACCGTCTGCGCCAATGTCTCCACGCGCCGCCAAACGGGCAGGTACAGCCCGACAATCGGCTGAAGCTCCACGCTGACGTCCTGCTGCTCAAAATCCGCCGCGTCGCGCGCAAGACGGCTCCCCTTCGGGCTTTCGATATACATGCGGCGGCGGGTTTCGCCCGTCTCCACCGTGCCGGTCAGATTCAGCCGCACGCGCGCTTCCCCCTTGGCGAAGCACCGCGCGACGATCTCCCCCTGCGCACGGCACGCGCGCAGCTCGCCGCCGCCCGTTTTCTCCTGCCCGGCAATCAGCGTCTGTCCCTTGCGTACGGCCTGACCGGGCTTCACCTGCGGCGTTCCGCTCTCCGCGCTGATGCGGACAATGATGCCTTCCCTCGCCGCGATGATCTCCGCGCCCTGTCCGTCCACGCCCGCGTGTTCGCCCTCGCGCGCCTGCTGACAGGCGACGACGAGCGTGCTTCCCTCATATCGCGCCGCGACGTGGGACAGCCCCGGCACGGCCAGCGCCAGTTCCTCGGCCAGATGATCCGTCGAAACCCGCTTCTTGAGCCGCCCGATGCGCGCATTCTCCCGCTCCAGATAGCGGCGCACCTCCGCGACGTTTTCCCCCGCGCCGGAAATCTCCACCCGCCAGATCATTTCGGAGGAGACAAAGACCAAAAAGACGCCGAGCAGCATCGCCGCGCCGAGCGTCCATCGTTTTTTCAAGGTTCTAGCACATCGAAGCGGCCAGCCCGCGCGAATTTCCGTCATCTGCCAGCCGTATTTTTCGCAGAGGGCGGCCACCTTCTTTTTCTGCATGGCCGAGACGGTGATGCGTAGGATGCGCTCGTCCATCCGGCGGACATTTTTCAGCTGCACGCCGTTTTCGCCGGCGTTGCGAAGCAGGCGCTCCAAATTCAGTCCGGAAAGCTCCAAGGTCAGGTTCATGGCGTCCGCCCTCCCCCGGCATAAGTCGCCGTCAGCACATGGCCCTCGATGAGTGCCGCGTCAACGGACAGCTCCCGCAGGCGGAGCTTTTCGCCGAGCACGGTCAGCACGCCGCGACCCGTGCGCAATCGCACGCGGCTTTGCGTCAGCTCGATCACGCCGTGCTGACCCTCCACGAGCGCCGCGCTCTGTCCGACGAGCGTCACGCGCGCGCAGTCGCCCGTCGCGTCCTCCGGCAGACCCAGCGACAGCGCAAAGCTCTTTTCCCGCATGCCATCCCCTCCCGCTGGGGAAAGGTATGTTGCTCGGGGTGGAGAGATGCTCAAAAAAGGCCATCCCCCATCCTCGGAGAACAGCCTTATCGTTTTCGATTCAGTGCGCGGTTCTCGCCGCGTTTTCCTGGCTGAGCGCATACAGATCGTCATACGGCACGACGCGCTTGATGCTCAAATCCAGCTCGAAATACTGCTCAAGGCTGGCCTGACAGCGCGCCAGATGGGCGAGCATCATGTCGTAAACATCCTCTTTGCTCATCTCCTCACGGGGAAGGGCAATCAGGCGCATATGATGCGGATTGATAATCAGCAGCACAAACGCCATTTTCGGATCGCCGTTTTCAAAGATGTTTTTGAGGGCGTTTTCCAGCCGCTCCCGGCCATAGCGCCAGACCTCGGCGAGGAAATAGTCGCCCTGCGGCAGGCGGAAGGACGACGTGGCGACCGGGCAGCGGGCGTCGAGCGTATCCAGCTTGAGCGACTGCATGCGCTCGTCGATCTTTGCGCGGTCAAACGCCGCGCCGCGCAGCAGATCGCAGAAGAACTCGCCCTGCAAAACCTTCGTGTAGTCGTCCACCTGCTTATTCTGGCGGCTCGCGTCCCGCGTGGAGAGCGCGCGGCGGGCGGTGCTGATCTCCTTGCGCAGGCGCTCCTCGTCGCGGGCAGTCTCCATGCCGAGCATTTCCGGGCGGCGGGAGAGATACGAAAAGAACTTCTTGCCCTCGCTCACGCTGAGCAGGGAAGAAATCGCGTCATAGCGATTGTGGCTGAGCAGATCGATCCCCTGCTGTGCGTTTTCCGCGATAGCGGGCTGCTCAAAGCCGAGGGTGTTCCACTCAGCATAGTGGCGATACAGCGAACGGATTTCCTCTTTATCGGAAACCAGCAGCAATTTGTACATGACGCCTCCAAGGCAAAGCCAAAAATCGTTCTCAAATTGGGCACAACGTTCATATTATTATAGATTAAAAAAGGAAATGTTACAAGGCCGCCGTATCCTTTTTCAAAAAAATAGAAGAATCACCCAAGAACCTTGTTCGTTCTTGGGTGATTCTGTTGATATTCAAAAAGCCAAACGGTTACTTTTCAAGGCCGAGGCGCTTGAAAACCTCATCCACATGCTTGTAATGATAGGCCAGCTCGAAGCACTCGTCCAGCTCCGCCGGGGTGAGATGGCTGGTCACCGTCTCATCCTGCTCAAGCATATCGCGGAAGGGCTTCTGCTCCTGCCACGCGCGCATGGCGCAGCGCTGCACGCAGTCATAGGCCGTCTCGCGCAGCATGCCCTTGTCAATCAGGGTCAGCAGCACGTGCTGGGAGTTCGGCAGGCCGTAGGACATGCTCATCGAGCGGAGCATGTTTTCCGGATAGACGAACAGATCGCCCAGAATGCGGGTCATCAGGTTCAGCATGTAATCCAGCAATTCGGTCGCGTCCGGCAGGATGATGCGCTCGACGGAGGAATGGCTGATGTCGCGCTCATGCCAGAGCGCCACGTCCTCCATCGCCGCCATCGCATAGCCGCGCAGCACGCGGGACAGGCCGCAGATTTTTTCGCAGTTGATCGGGTTGCGCTTGTGCGGCATTGCGGAGGAACCCTTCTGCCCCGCGCGGAACGGTTCTTCCACCTCGCGCAGTTCGGTCTTTTGCAGGCCGCGCACCTCGGTGGCAAACTTTTCAAGGCTGCATCCGGTGATGGCGATGACGCTCATCAGCTCGGCGTAGCGGTCGCGCTGAAGCACCTGCGTGCTGATCGGCGACGGCTCAAGCCCCATCTGCTCGCACACATATTTTTCAACGAACGGATCGACGTTGGCATACGTGCCGACCGCGCCGGAAATCTTGCCCACGCGAGTGATCTTGTGCGCATGCTCCATGCGCTCCAGGTTGCGCTGCATTTCGGCATACCACAGCGCGAACTTGAGGCCCAGCGTCGTCGGCTCGGCGTGCACGCCGTGGGTGCGGCCCATGCACGGGGTCATCTTGTATTTGACCGCCTGCGAAGCCAGCACGTCGATGAACTTGTGCATATCCGCTTCGATGATATCCAACGCTTTGGAAACGATGCTGGAAAGCGCGGTATCCACCACGTCGGTGCTGGTCAGGCCAAAGTGCAGATATTTGGATTCATCGCCCAGGCTCTCCGCCACGCAGCGGGTGAACGCCACCACGTCATGACGGGTGGACTGCTCGATCTCCTCCACGCGCTCCACCGTGAATTTCGCATTCCTGCGCATCGCGGCGGCGGCTTCGGCGGGCACCTTGCCCAGCTTCACCCACGCGTCCGTGGCGTTCAGCTCCACTTCGAGCCACGTTTCAAACTTCTTCTGCTTGGTCCACAGCGCCGCCATTTCCGGGCGGGTATAGCGGTCGATCATTCTTCGTGTCCTCCCATCAGACGGCGCAGGATTTCCTGATACGCGTCCTCCACATGGCCCAGATCGCGGCGGAAGCGATCCTTATCCAGCTTTTCGCCGGTCTTGCTGTCCCAGAAACGGCAGGTATCCGGGGAGATTTCGTCCGCCAGCAGGATTTCGCCGTTGAAGCGGCCAAACTCCAGTTTGAAGTCGATCAGTTCAATGCCCAAATCCTTGAGATAGGCGGTCAGAAGCTCGTTGATCTTGAGCGCCATCGCAGAAATCTGCTCCATCTCGTCCTTCGTCGCCAGCTCCATTGCGGCGATGTGGTAATCATTGACCATCGGATCGCCGAGGTCGTCGTCCTTGTAGCAGTATTCCAGCACGGTGCTCTTGAGCTTCGTGCCCTCCGGCAGGCCCAGACGCTTGGAAAGGCTGCCCGCGGCGATGTTGCGGACAATGACCTCCAGCGGCACGATGGACACACGGCGAACAAGGCTGTCGCGTTCATTGATCTGCTCAACCAGATGGGTCTTGATGCCGTGCGCTTCCAGCATCTTGAACAGATGGTTGCTGACAAGGTTGTTCACCACACCCTTGCCCACGATCGTGCCCTTTTTCAGGCCGTTGAACGCGGTCGCATCGTCTTTATAGTGGATCACCGCGAGGGTGGGATCGTCGGTTGCAAAGACCTGCTTTGCCTTGCCTTCGTACATCATTTCAAGCTGCTTAGCCATGGTTGAAGTTCCCCTTTCTTTCGTCACAAGGACAACGCCTAAACATGTTGCGCCCCGTATTGTAACAAAAAAGCGCCCGGAAAGCAACCGATTTCCGATAGAAATTCACTTTCTTTTAAAAAATGTTCGGTTTTTATGTGAAGTGCTTCAAATACAAAAGACGATTTGACACAAAAAGCGGGCGCGCAATGCGCGCCCAGCGGCGTTTTTTATCTGCCTTTACAAATCCAAATCCATGTCAAACCATTCCGCGCCGCCATGTTCGCTGCGCGCCCTGCCCATCAGTCGAAAGCCGAAATGCTCGTACATGCCGATCAGCCGCTGCTTGCAGGTCAGCGTCACCTTTTGCCGCCCGGCCTGCCGTGCCGCATCAACAAACGCGCCCATCAGCGCGCCCGCCACGCCATTGTGCCGCCAGCCCGGCAGCACATCCAGCCCGAAAACCGTCTGCACCCGCCCGTTCGGCTTGTGCAGCGACGCATCCTCAAACATCTCGTCCGCAATGCTTTCTTCATCCGTCGCCATGCCGTTGATCAGCCCGATGATCTTTCCGTCTTCATCCTTTGCGACGAAAAACCATTCGCCGAATGCGTCCAGCCGCGCCGCAAAGCTTTCCCGTGTCGCCGCCTCCGCCGCGGGGAAGCAGATTGCTTCCACCGCTGCCAGCTCGTCCACATCCGTCTTTTCGGCGCGCATAATTTCAAATTTCCGCATCTTTCGTTCCTCTTTGGTTCACTCAAAAGGATCGGTTCCAATCTACCGTCGCCGCGTCCGAATCGATGAACGCATAGCAGCCGCCGTCCGAATCCTTTCCGTCATAAATCATCATGTACCAGCCGTCGATCTCGTTGATACAGTCGAACGTCGTTCCGGCCTTCATGTCCTTGATTTCGGGATAGCTGTCGTCCGGCCCCGTGCGCAGCTTGGTATCCGCGTCGATCGTTCCCGAATACCACGACGACTGCTTATGAAACAGCTCAAACGAGGAATCATAATGGCGGCAGCTCATCGGGATATACGCGCAGGCCGCGCCGCGGAAGGACACGATGTAGAAATCATCGTAGAAGCCCAGCACGCGATAGCGGGTCATTTTGCTCAGCGAACCGACCTTCTTCGCGCGCGTGTCCGGGGCGATATACGCCGGAACGTTGCTTTCCATCAGCACGATTTCCAGCGTGTTGCGCACGACATACTGCGCGCCGACCCAGCCGCTTTTTCCTTTGTAATCGACCTGATAAAAATTGTTCTGCATGACGGGCGTTCCATCCGCGTTAAACCGACAGGTGGCCGTATCCTGAAAGCTCATGCTCGCCAGCCGCTTGCTTCCGGTGCTGGGTTGGCTCCACAAACTCGCGCTCTTGCTGATGACATGCACGAAAGAGTCATCCGCGCCCGCCACGCCGCCGAATCCATCCGCCGAGCAATACCCGTCATAATCGCCGATATAGCTGGCAAAACGCACATAGTTGTCGCGCAATCGGCTTTCGTGCCAATCGCCGCTGTCCGCCATTGCCGCCGCGCCAAGCAGCATCAGCGCCGCAAGCAGCCATGCAAAAAACTGTTTCTTCATGATTCTTCCCTCTTTCCGCGGTTTTCGTCCGCTTTCCCTGATTCTGTCTATTTGACGAAAGAGGGGCGATTTTCCTTCCCGATTTTTCCAAAAATCAAAGAAAAACGCCCGTCTTTTCAGACAGGCGCCCACATGGAGCGGTAGACGAGATTCGGACTCGCGACATCCACCTTGGCAAGGTGGCACTCTACCACTGAGCTACTACCGCATTGCTCACTTGCGAAAACTATTTTAACACAGCATCTTTCCGCTGTCAACCCTTTTTGCAAAAAAGTGGGTATTTTCGCCCTTTCCATGGAAGGGCAGGCGGTTATTGTCAGAATATCGCGATTCGCCGCGCGCCACAATAGGGCTGAACCGATTGGAGGTGAAACGACGAATGGCAAACAGCAACGGCGGCAACCCAATCAACGTGCCGCAGGCCAAGGACGCGCTGAACAACATGAAATATGAAATCGCGCGTGAGCTTGGCGTCAACCTCAAGCAGGGCTACAACGGCGACCTGACCTCCCGCGAGGCCGGCTACGTCGGCGGCTACATGGTGAAGCGCCTGATCGAGCAGGCCGAGCACCAGATGGCAGGCCAGAACTGGTAACCTCCCCGATTGCGCGCCGCTCATCCGGCGCGCAGTCCCTTGAATGAAAGAAAGGAGCTTTGATTCCTATGTATCAGAATCAGAATAATCCGCAGAACCAGCAGAACGCGCAGCAGGCTTCCTCCGGCAGCTCCCGCAGCGGCCGCACCGTCGTGCCGGAAGCCAAGGGCGCGCTGAACCAGATGAAATATGAGATCGCCAGTGAGCTGGGCATCAACCTCAAGCAGGGCTATAACGGTGATCTGCCCTCCCGTCAGGCGGGCTACATCGGCGGCTATATGACCAAGCGCCTGATCGAGCAGGCCGAGCGCTCCATGAGCGGGAAGGCGTAACCAAACCGCGCTTCTTTTCAAAAGACGCTGCTGCATTCACGCAGCAGCGTCAATTTTTCATTTGACCCTCTTTTCGATTTCACAGTGATGCTTCTCGGTTTCCCGCTCAGGGCTGATGCCGACCGGAAGCAGGTTGCCGTGATATTTTTTGACCGCATCCACGTATTGCTTCTGCTTGGCGCGCAGAATAGAACGCTTCATTCTTTTCCCTCATCCGTGCGCTTAACATTGCAAAGCTCCTCGCGCAGCACATCCTGCACCTCGACAAAACACTCGATCAATTTGGGATTGAACACGCCGCATTCGCCGTTCAAAATCATCGCCACGGCCTGCTCGTGCGAATAGACTTTTTTATAGCAGCGTTCGCTGGTCAGCGCGTCGTAAACATCCGCCAGCGACACAATCTGCGCCGAAAGCGGAATCGCATCGCCGACCAGCCCATCCGGGTAGCCGCGCCCATCCCAACGTTCATGATGCCAGTGGGCAATCTCCGTTGCGGTTTTGAGCAGCGGCTCGTCGTAATAGGGCTGAAGCTCCTCCAGCATTTTTGCGCCGTAAACCGTGTGCAACTTCATCGCTTCAAACTCCTCCGGCGTGAGCTTGCCGGGCTTGTTGAGAATCTTGTCATCCACGGCGATTTTACCGATGTCATGCAGCGCGGAGGCCAGCGGGATGTTGTCGCGTTCCTTCGAACTGAGCTTCAAATCCGGGTCTTTTTCAATCAGCCGATCCAGAATGCACTCGGTGAAGCGCTGGATATGCTTGACATGCAGGCCGCTTTCGCCGTTTCGGAATTCCACAATCTGGCTGAGCACGCCGACGAGCATCGACACGTTTTCCTCGCGCTCGCGGATCTGCTCGGTCACCATGCGGATCAGGCGGCGCTGCTTGGCATAGAGCTTGATGTTGTTGGTCACGCGGCGGTAGACCACCTTCGCGTCAAACGGACGGCTGACGTAATCGGACGCGCCCATTTCATACGCCTGACGGATATAGTTTTCGGAATCCTCGCTGGAAATCATAATCACGGGAAGGTCCTCGATGGTGTGATCCCGATTCATATAGGAAAGCACCTCGAAACCATCCATGACCGGCATGACAATGTCCAGCAGCACCAGCGAAATGTTTGTGCCGAACTGGTGCATCATCGAGAGGGCTTCCTCGCCGTTGGCGGCTTCCAGAATGCTGTAATCCGCGCTGAGGATTTCGCGCAGAATCTCGCGGTTCATGTCGGAATCATCCACGATGAGAATGCGCGGCTTTTCGTTGCTGCGCATCGTTCCGTTGTCCAGCAGGATGTTGTCCGATTCGACAACGACCTCGTTTTTCGTCGCCTTGGCGTGGTAAAGCAGCCTGTCGGCGCGGCGAACGGCGCTGTCCATCGTCTCGTGCTCGCCCTGCACCACGCCGCCGATGCTGACGGTCACGCGCAGATGCGGGCATTCGTGGATGACCGCCGCATGCACCTGATCGCGAATCCTTTCCAGCTTATTTTTGAGCGTCTTTTCCGGCATGTTGGCCAGAATCAGCAAAAACTCGTCGCCGCCGAAGCGAATCAGATTGTCGCACTTGCGGATGTTCTCCTTCACCACGTCCGCCACAACCGCCAGCGCAACGTCGCCGCCGTGGTGGCCGTAGGTGTCGTTGTGAACCTTGAAATCGTCCAAATCCATGATGGCCACGCCGGCCGGGCCGGACATGTTGCGCGCGATATCCTCATAATAGCGGCGGTTGTAAATGCCCGTCAGCGCATCGTGATAGAGCTTGGTGTTGTATCCGGTCATCTTGGCGAGCAGATAGTCGCCCTCGTCCGGCTCCATAATCGATCCATCCGGCAGGCACTGCACGGTTTCCAGCACATAGGGCTGCCCCTCGATTTCCATATACTGCGCCGTAATCAGCGCGATATCCCTGCCGAAGGACTCAATCTTGCACTTTTCCCGCTTTTCATCCAGTGCGGACGCGGCGACGCATTTTCGGCACGGGTGGCCGTTGCGCAGGCAGGCATAGCATTCCCCCGGCGCTTCATCCGCGCAGAACTTTCGTCCATCCTGCACGCCAAAAATCCGCGCGTCGTCATAGAGCCTGCGGAATCCCTCCGCGAGCTTCTTTGCGTCCGTCAGTGTCTTCATGCTGTGCCCCTCACGCTGCCTTCCAAATTGTATAGTATCAATAATATCATTTGCATGGTTTGCCGTCAAGGTCCGTACGTTTAGAAAAGCGGCGCTTTCACAGGGAAAACGCCGCTTATGATTCAGTTTCCGTTCAGGATGCTTTCGGCCTTCGCCACCTGCTCCTTCGTCGGCGTGGGCACGCCGTCCAAAGGATAGACAATGCCCAGCCTTTGCCATTTGGAAAGTCCCAGTGTGTGATACGGCAGGATTTCCACGCGCTCCACGGTTTGAAGCGTTTTGATGAACGCCGCCATCTGCCGCAGGTCGTCTTCGCCGTCCGTCAGGCCGGGAACGAGCACGTGGCGAATCCACATCGGCTTGCCCATCTCGCTCAGTCTTTGCGCCATGGCGAGGATGTTCGCGTTGTCCATCCCGGTCACGCGCCTGTGCAGCTGCGCATCCATCGCTTTGAGATCGAGCATCACCAGATCGGTGGCCGCCATCAGCCGCTCAAACGCCCTTTGATACTCCGCGTCCTCGCGGTACGGCTGGCCCGCCGTATCCAGCGTGGTATGCACGCCCCTTTGGTGCGCCAGCTCGAACAGTTCGGTGACAAAGGGCATTTGCAGCATCGGCTCGCCGCCGCTGACGGTAATGCCGCCTTTTTTGCCGTCCCTGCCCCAGTATTTCTTGTAGCGCAAAGCCTGATCCAGCAGGCTTTGCGCATCCGTCATTTCGGCGGAGGGGTTGTGCATCTCCCAGGAATCCGGGTTGTGGCAGAACTGGCAGCGCAGCGCGCATCCCTGCAAAAAGATCACATAGCGCACGCCGGGGCCGTCCACGAGACCGAAGCTCTCAACGGAATGCACCCGGCCGAGCGGCTTAGATGCGGTCATGGCAGGTGCGGGCGATAACATCGAGCTGCTGCTCGCGGGTGAGGTCGATGAATTTGACGGCATAGCCGGAAACGCGGATGGTGAAGTTGGCATATTCCTCCTTCTCCGGATGCTCCATCGCGTCGATGAGCTTCTCGGTGCCGAACACGTTGACGTTCAGGTGATGCGCGCCCTGCATGAAGTAGCCGTCCATCACCTGCACGAGGTTCTTTGCGCGCTCCTCATCGTCGTGGCCCAGCGCGCCGGGGTTGATCGTCTGCGTGTTGGAAATGCCATCCAGCGCCCAGTGATACGGCAGCTTCGCGGTGGAGTTGAGGGAGGCCAGCAGGCCGTTCTTCTCCGCGCCGTAGCTCGGGTTCGCGCCCGGCGAGAGCGGCTCGCCCGCCTTGCGGCCATCCGGCATGCTGCCGGTCGCCTTGCCGTAAACGACGTTGGAGGTGATCGTCAGGATGGAGGTCGTCGGCTCGGAATCGCGGTAGGTGTGGCGCTTTTTGATCTTCTCAAGGAACTTGCCCAGCAGCCACACGGCGATGTCGTCCGCGCGGTCGTCGTCGTTGCCGTAACGCGGGAAATCGCCCTCGGTCTTGAAATCGACGATCAGGCCGGTCTCGTCGCGGATCGGCGTGACCTTAGCATACTTGATGGCGCTCAGGCTGTCCACCACGTGAGAGAAGCCCGCGATGCCCGTCGCGAAGGTGCGGCGCACATCGGTATCGATCAGCGCCATTTCCGCCGCTTCATAATAGTATTTATCGTGCATATACTGAATCAGGTTCAGCGTGTTGACATACAGGCCCGCCAGCCAATCCATCATGCGGTCGTAGGCGGCGATGACCTCGTCATAATCGAGCACTTCGCTGGTGATCGGGCGATACGCCGGGCCGACCTGCTCGTGGGTCTTCATATCCACGCCGCCGTTGAGCGCGTACAGCAGGCACTTGGCCAGGTTCGCGCGCGCGCCGAAGAACTGCATCTCCTTGCCGGTCTGCGTCGCGGAAACGCAGCAGCAGATGGAGTAATCGTCACCCCAGACCGGCTTCATCACGTCGTCGTTCTCATACTGCACCGAGCTGGTCAGCACGGAAATCTTCGCGGCGTAGTGCTTGAATGCGTCCGGCAGATCCTCGGAATAGAGCACGGTCATGTTCGGCTCCGGGGACGGGCCCATGTTTTCGAGCGTGTGCAGGAAGCGGAAGTCGTTCTTGGTGACCATCGAGCGGCCGTCCACGCCGATACCGCCGACCTCCAGCGTTGCCCAGACCGGGTCGCCGGAGAACAGCGCGTTGTAGCTCGGAATGCGGGCGAACTTGACCATGCGGAACTTCATCACCATGTGGTCAATCAGCTCCTGCGCCTGCTCCTCGGTGATGAGCCCGCGCTCCAGGTCGCGCTCCAGGTAGATATCCAGGAACGTGGAGATGCGGCCGACGGACATCGCCGCGCCGTTCTGCGTCTTGATGGCGGCCAGATAGCCGAAGTAGAGCCACTGGCAGGCTTCCTTCGCGTTGGCGGCCGGTTTGCTGATATCAAAGCCATAAGCGGCGGCCATCGCCTTCATGCCCTTGAGTGCCTTGATCTGCTTGGCAATCTCCTCGCGCAGGCGGATGACGTCCTCGGTCATCGTGCCGTCGCCGCAGTTGGCCAAGTCCTTGGTCTTTCCCTCAATCAGGAAATCAATGCCGTAAAGCGCGACGCGGCGATAGTCGCCGACGATGCGGCCGCGGCCGTAGGTATCCGGCAGGCCGGTGATGATCTTGTTGTGGCGCGCCTTCTTCATCTCCGGGGTGTACGCCATGAACACGCCCTCGTTGTGGGTCGACGCATACTCGGTGAAAATCCTGTGCAGCTCCGGATCCGGCTCATAGCCGTAGTTCTTGCAGGCTTCCTCCGCCATCTTGATGCCGCCGAACGGCATGAACGCGCGCTTGAGCGGCTTGTCCGTCTGAAGGCCGACGATCTGCTCCAAGTCCTTGTCGGCTTCGCTGATGTAGCCGGGGCCGTAGGCGGTCAGGCCGGAAACGACGTGCGTCTCCATATCCAGCACGCCGCCCTTCGCGCGTTCCTCTTTTTGGAGCTTCTGGAGAATGCCCCAGAGTTTATCGGTCGCCTGCGTCGGGCCGACGAGGAAGCTCTCGTCCCCCGCATAAGGCTTATAATTCTTCTGAATGAAATCGCGGACGTTGACTTCTTCGCGCCAGATGCGGCCCTCGAAGCCCTCCCACTGCTCAAAATGAACCATGCAAACTCTCCTTTATGGATGGTCGTCAGTGAATACACGTCAAAACGTGGCTATTGTAGCACAAACAAGATTGTCAGACAACTGACGATCCTGCCAAGAAAAAGCCGCGCGATTTGGAGCCGCCATCAAAACGTGGATAATTTGTAAACTCAATCCTTTTTACGCTGGCAAACCCGCTCGTCGCGCGGCTTTCGCATGTTATGTAATCATCAAATTTTTAACGGAATCTTTACGGCAGTTCAACGCTTGACGTTGAAAGCCTTCATGCCCGGATAAACCGCGCTCGCGCCCAGCTCCTCCTCGATGCGCAGCAGCTGGTTATACTTGGCCACGCGCTCGGTGCGGCTCGGCGCGCCCGTCTTGATCTGGCAGGTGTTGAGCGCCACGGCCAGATCGGCGATGGTCGTGTCCTCCGTCTCGCCGCTGCGGTGGGAGGAAATCGCGGTATAACCCGCCTTGTGCGCCATCTTGATGGCCTCCAGCGTTTCGGAAACAGAGCCGATCTGATTGAGCTTAATCAGGATCGCATTGCCGCAGCCCAGCTCGATGCCCTTTGCCAGACGCTCAGTGTTGGTGACGAACAGATCGTCGCCGACGAGCTGCACCTTGCCGCCCAGCTCGTGGGTCAGCTTCTGCCAGCCCTCCCAATCTTCCTCATCCAGCGCGTCTTCGATGGAGATGATCGGGTACTTCTCCACCAGGCTCTTCCAGTGCGCAATCAGCTCGTCGCTGGTGTATTCCGTGCCCGCCTTGGGCAGCTTGTAGAAGCCCTTGCCCTTTTCGTTCTTCCATTCGGAAGAAGCCGCGTCCATCGCGATCATGAAATCAACGCCCGGCTTGTAACCGGCCTTCTCCACGGCCGCCAGAATGGTTTCGATGGTCTCCTCGTCGCTGGAGAGGTTCGGCGCAAAGCCGCCCTCATCGCCGACGGAAGTCGCCAGCCCGCGGCTCTTGAGGATGGAGGCCAGCGCATGGAAGACCTCTGCGCACCAGCGCAGCGCTTCCTTGAAGCTCGGCGCGCCGACCGGCATGATCATGAATTCCTGCGTATCGACGGTGTTGGTCGCGTGCGCGCCGCCGTTGAGAATGTTCATCATCGGCACGGGCAGGCGGTTGCCGGAAAGGCCGCCGAGGAAACGATACAGCGGGATATCCAGCGAAATCGCCGCCGCTCGCGCGCAGGCGATGGAGACCGCCAGAATCGCGTTCGCGCCGAGGTTGCTCTTGTCCTTCGTGCCGTCCGCCGCGATCATCGCCGCGTCCACCGCGTAGATATCGGAAGCGTCCAGGCCGCAGAGCACCTTATCGATGGTCGTGTTGATGTGCTCAACCGCCTTCGTCACGCCCTTGCCGAGATAGCGGCTCTTGTCGCCGTCGCGCAGCTCAAGCGCCTCAAACTCGCCGGTGGAAGCGCCGCTGGGCGCCATGCCGCGGCCAATGGTACCGTCCGCCAGCGTGACCTCCGCTTCAACGGTGGGATTGCCGCGGGAATCCAGAATTTCGCGTCCCTTGACGTTTACGATCTCCAAATAAGCCATAAATATGCTCCTTTCAGATTCACACATGAAAAACACATCCAGAACAAGGCTGCCCGAATCGCTTCGGCGCTTTGTCCGCCCTTTGAGCGTCTTGATTATAACACAGTCCCTGCAATTTTGGAAGTTGCAAATTCATTTTCGTTATAATAAACAAACAAGCCTGTGCAGTTCAGGCTTGTTTGCAACAAGGGGGAGAAATTTCGCCCGCGCAGCCGTCAGCAGTTCGGCCATGCGTTCAAAATTCTTGATTTTCCAAATGGAGAAGCATCCAGAAAATAAGTTAGAATAGACTAACTATTGATAGTTTACGTGCTTTTCAGCTTCTTGTCAATCCCCTTTTTCGTATTTTTTCATTCCATACAAAAATGCAGGAATATGAATTACGCATTCATTTTCCTGCATTTTTAAAGGATATACTCAATTTCGGTATGGTTTATTCCGTTTTGCCTTCCTTCCATTTTTCCGGGTGCTTCCCCATCCACCGATAGGCCAACAGGCAGATGACCACCGACAGCAGCGAGCCAACCGGCGCGGCGAAGCCCATCGGGGTCAGGCTGGTCTTATCCATGGCCGAAGCCAGATAGGCCAGCGGCAGGCGCGCGCAGACGAGCGAAACGATGTTGTGCAGAAACGAAATGCTGGACAAGCCATACGCGCAGAAGAAGCCGCTGAAGCTGAAATGCACGCCCGCGAACAGACAGTCCCACGCATATCCGCGCAGGTATTCCCCGCCAAGCCGGATGACCTCCGCCTCCCTGGCAAAGAGCGAAACCATGCCGTTCGCCGCAAACTGCATCGCCACGCCGATGAACAGGCCGTAACCGACCGCCATCGCGACCGCGTAGCGCAGAATCTGCCGAACACGCCCATGCTCCCCCGCGCCGATATTCTGCGCCGCCAGCGCCGAAACCGTGGACAGCAGCGTGGAGGGCACGAGGAACAGAATGCCGATGATCTTTTCGACGATGCCGACTGCGGCCGAATCGTTCAGCCCACGCATGTTGGCGATGATCGTAATCGCGATGAAGCCGACCTGAATCAGCCCATCCTGCAAAGCGACGGGCACGCCGACCTTGAGCAGCGCGGCCATCGTCTGGCGCTTCGGCTTGAAATCCGCGGGTGCAAGGCCGGGAATCATCTTCCTCTTTATAATGGCGCACAGCGCAGCCGCGACGGAGAGCGCCTGCGAGAGTGTCGTGCCCAGCGCCGCGCCGACCGGACCAAGCTTCAGCGCGCCCATGAAGAACACATCCAGCGCGATGTTCGCCGCGCAGGCAATCGCCACGAAGATCATCGGGCTTTTACTGTCGCCCATGCCGCGGAAAATCGAGCTGATGATGTTATAGGCCGTGATACACGGAATGCCGATGAAGCAGACCGTCAGATACGCGCGCGTGCCGCTCACTGCATCTTCCGGCGTGGAAAGCAGCGCCAAAATGCCGTTCACGCCGAGCAGCAGCAGGCACGTCGCCGCGACGGAAAAGCCCATGAACAGCGTCGCCGTGTTGCCGACCGATTCTCGCGCCATTGCGTCGTCCTTCGCGCCGACCGCGCGGCCGATGCGCACCGTCGCGCCCATCGCCAAGCCGACGATCATCACCGTCAGCATGTGCATCACCTGACTGCCGATGGAAACCGCCGTCGTGCCCGCCACGCCGTCAAACTGACCGATGATAAACAGATCGGCCAGGCCGTAGAGCGTCTGCAAAAACGTCGAAAGCAGATACGGCAGGGAGAAAACGAGGATGTTTTTCATCACGCTGCCGGTGGTCATGTTTTGTTTCAAGGGACTCGCCTCCTTTGTCTGCCCCATCGTAACCCCTGCAACAGTTGCAGAGTCAATAAAAAAATCAGACGCGCTCGCATCAAACGGGCGCGTCCGTGTCCTTAAACCAGGCTGTTCACAAAATGCTCGATGCGGTCAACGCCCTTGTCGATCTGCTCCATCGAGGTCGCGTAGGAAATGCGGCAGTAGCCCTCTGCGCAGAAGGCCGTGCCGGGGGTCAGCGCCACGTTGGCGTTTTCCAGCAGCATATCGGCGAAATCCATCGAACCTCCGATTTTGCGGTCGCCCAGATGCTTGCCGATCAGTGCGCTCATATCGACCATGACATAGAACGCGCCCTTGGGCATCACGCATTTCAGCCCGTCGATGGCGTTGAGCCGCGAGACGATGTGGCGGCGGCGCTCGTCGTAAGCCTTGTGCATGCGCTCGATTTCCTCCGGCCCCTTCGGGGAACGGAGCGCTTCCTCGGCGGCATACTGCGCGATGGAATTGCTGCCGCTGGCGACCTGGCTTTGCAGGCTGCTCATCGCTTTGATGACCTCAATCGGCCCGGCGGCATAACCGATGCGCCAGCCCGTCATGGCGTAAGATTTGGAAACGCCGTTGATGACGATGGTCTGCTTGAAAATATCCTCGTCCAGCGACGCGATGGAAACATGCTCCTCGCCGTCGTAAATCAGCTTTTCATAGATTTCATCAGAGACGACGTAGAAGCCCTTCTCCACCGCCAGCTTGGCAATGCCCGTCAGCTGTTCGCGGTTCCAGATGCAGCCGTTCGGGTTGTTCGGCGTGTTGAGAATCAGCGCCTTCGTGCGCTCGGTGACATAGGGTGCGAGGTCGGCTGCCTCGGTGACGAAGCCCTTCTTCGCGTCGCCCTGCACCAGCACCGGCACGCCGCCGACGATGCGCACCATCTCCGGATACGAAACCCAGCAGGGCGTGGGAATCAGCACCTCGTCGCCGGGATTGATGATCGCGGCGAGCGCCGCATAAATGGAAAACTTCGCGCCGTTGGAGACGATCACCTGCGAGGGCGAGTATTCCAGCCCGTTATCCCAGCGCAGCTTTTCGCAGATGGCGCGGCGCAGGCCCAGCGTGCCCGCGGCTGGGGTATACTTGGTCAGGCCCATATCCAGCGCTTCATGCGCGGCGGTGCGGATATACTGCGGGGTGACAAAATCCGGCTCGCCGACGCTGAAGGAAACCACATCGCGCCCACTTTGGCGCATTTCCTTCGCTTTGGCGTCGATGGCCAGCGTGGGAGACGGCGCGATGGCCGCACACATACGGGAAAGCTCTAAGGACAAAACAAACGCCCCCTTGAAACCGGGCAAAGGCCCGAAATGAATTCTTGAATCATTATACAACCTCATTCTGCATTTTGCAATCCTTTTTTGCCCAGATTCGGCAAATTTCTCCGGGTGCTTTGCACATTTTCATTTTCATTCCTGCAAAATCGCTTTTGCATCCGATTTTAACCGTCTCCGTTCAGCTTATGCGCCGCCGCGCCTTTTGGTTTTTCATCGTGCAGTTTGAAGGTTATTTGTTTCGAAAATACGTCTTTTTGTTAAAAACGCTTGCCATAATCCCCGTTTTGATGTATCATGGTTCCGGTTGGTATCTTTTTGAAACATTTTTGGAGGTGTTACTTTGCATCGCATTCACAAATGGTTCCTCACCGCCGCGGCCGTGTGCCTGCTGGGCGCGAGCGCTGTGGCTGTCGCGGAGGATTCCTACTACCTTGAGCTGCCCACCAAGGGCGTCACTTCTTCACGAAAGATTACCGTTGACGTGCCGGATGAAAACACGGTCGAGGATGGCATCAACCCCCTGACCGGCGAGAGCTGGTACGGCAATTATTATCCGATTCTGGTCAACATCGACGCGCACCCGGAAGCCCTGCCGCACTGGGGCGTGGCTTCCGCCGACATTTCCTATGAAATGCCGATTCAGGCCGACGGTTCCACCCGTTCCGCCATGCTGTTTATGGGCACGATTCCCGCTTATGCCGGTCCTGTCCGTTCCGGCCGCGTGCCGATGGGCAGCCTGCGTGAGATCTGGGGCGGCGCGTGGGTGTTCTACGGCTGGCAGAACTGGGCCAACGGCACCAACACCGTCGTGGACGTGGACGACTGGGCGCTCTCCATCCATAAGGATGCGCGCGAAAAGGGCCGCTGGGTGTTCCCGTTCATCGAGGGCACCGAGCGCAACTACGGCGATCTGTTCCATCGTGAGAACGACGGCGAGCACGTCGCGCCGCACAATGTGCAGATCGATATGAACGCGGTTGCGTCCCTGTTCACCTCCGAGCCGACCAAGCATCCGTTCAAGTTCACCGAGACGGGTCTGGATCGCGGTACGGACGTGTCCTCCATCACCATCAACTACAAGACCACGACCCCGGCTTATATCTCTTCTTATGAGTACAATGAGACGACCGGCCTGTACGAGCGCTATCGCAACGGCTCTCCGTATTACGACGCGCTGTCCGGCGCGCAGACGGAATACGCCAACGTGATTATCGTCCGCACGGACGTCGCGTGGTACAACAACGCCCCGCAGCGCCCGGTCATTCAGCTAGTCGGTCAGGGCGTGGCTGAAATCTTCCAGAACGGCAAGTATATCCGCGGCACGTGGGTGCGCACGCACGACGGCAAGACCGGCGACGACGTGAAGTCCCTTCCCGCCCGCATGATCTTCCTGGATGAAAACGGCGACGAACTGGAGATGAAAGTCGGCAAGACGTTCATCCAGATCGTCAACAACGATCAGTCCGTCATCGTCAGCGCAGGCGAGCAGATCGACGGCGCGACCGCGCAGGCCACCCCGGCCCCGACCGCGACCCCGAAGCCGACCCGCACCCCGAAGCCGACCCGCACCCCGAAGGCCAGCGCCAACGCGACGCCGGTTCCGGTTGAGGGCGACGAAAACGCAGACGAGGACGTTTCCTTCGGCGGCTAATTGAGTTGAATTTCTTGAGAAAGCGAATCGATTTCGGTTCGCTTTCTTTTTTATACTCCTTCCGGCACGACGAAGGCAGACGGAAGGAGCTCTTTATATCGATTTCTTAACGTATCTCGATAAAGGTGACAAAGAAAAATCGACGATTTTGTTTATTTATTCAGATGACCCGCATGAGGTTTAGCGCTAATCCTAGAAAGATTTCTATTTTTTTGAACATTCAGACAAATTTCGGTTGATTTTAAATTAAGAAATCTGTATAATGAAACGTAAATGGGAGGGGGATTTGGACACCTCCCGAAAAAGGAGAGGACACTTATGAAGAAACTGGTTACCCTGATGCTCGCGCTGGCCATGGTGCTTGCGCTGGCCGCCACCGCTTCTGCTGCGGATCTGACGCTGCTCATCGCGTCCAACCAGACCAGCCCGGAAAACCCGTATCACTTCGGTCTGGCCAAGTTCAAGGAAGTCGCCGAGGAGCTCTCCGGCGGCAAAATCGAAGTCATCTGCCACGACGGCACCCTCGGCGAGAATGAGAACGAGCTGGTTGAGAAGCTCGACCTCGGCGCTGTGAACATGATCGTCGTCTCCCCGGGCTTCATGACCGCCATCGGCGTGCCGGAAGTCGATATGCTCTCCCTGCTGTATCTGTTCGACAGCTTCGATCACTGGGAGTCCGCGATGGACGGCGAGTTCGGCCAGACGATGAAGGACCTCATCCTCGATAAGACCGGCAACAACTTCCGCATCATGGGCTACTGGACTTCTTCCGTCCGCGATTACTACGGCAAGAAGAAGGTCACCACCGCCGCGGATATGAAGGGCATGTCCATCCGCACCCAGACCTCCGGCGTCGTCGCCGATTTCTGGACGAAGCTGGGCGCGACCCCGTCCAACGTGGCTTGGGGTGAGCTGTATCAGGCCCTCCAGCAGGGCGTTGTCGATTCCGCCGAGAACGACTACACCAACTTCTACCTCAAGGAGCACCACAAGACCCCGAACGGCCATTACATCTCCGAGACCCATCACGATTACACCACCCGCCTGTTCCTGATGAACGGCAACGAGTATGACAGCCTGAGCGACGAGATGAAGGGCTGGATCGACGAAGCCGCCAAGGCCGCGACCGAGGAGGAGCGCAAGGTGACTTACAGCATGATGGAGACCTCCAAGCAGGCTGTTATCGCCGACGGCGCGGAAGTCGTCAACTTTGAGGACATGGACATCGAGTCCTTCAAGTCCGTGGCGATTCCGATTCAGGACGAGTTCGCCGCCAAGAACGGCCTGACCGACCTGCTCGAAATGGTCCGCAACGCTGCTAAGTAATTCCTCTGGCACATGCAGGGGGAAGACGGAAAACCCGTCTTCCCTTTTGCGGTTTATCAGGGGTCTGTTAAGAAAGGTTAACACTATGGAAAAACTCGGAAAAGGTCTTTCGAAGGCGATCGATATCTGGGCGTTCGTGCTGGCCGTCATCGGCAGCATCACCCTGACGATCTTCTTCTTCGCGGTGCTCGCGCAGATGTTCTGCCGCTATCTGGGCATCGTCGCCTTGTGGACGGAGGAGGTTTCCACCTATTCCTTCATCTTCACGGTCTTCATGGGCGCGGCCGCGCTCGTGCGCGAAAACAAGCATTTCGCCTTCACCGCCGTCACCGAGGGCATCAAAAACCCGGTGGTCAAAAAGCTGATTTCCATTCTAATTTCCGCCATCATCTTCATCTTTGCCTATTTCATGTTCATCTACGGCAAGCAGCTGATGCAGAAATTCTGGAATTACAAGTGGGTGTCCCTGCCGACGATGAAGCGCGGCTACACCTGGCTGTGCGTGCCCATCAGCGCCGTGAGCATGATGATTTTCTCCGGCGAGAGCATCATCAAGCAGGTTTGGGCGCTCGTGAAGGGAGGCAAGGCGTAACATGTTTGCTGCATTTCTGGTGATTCTGTTCGTCGGCTTCATCATTTTGGGTGTGCCGATCGCGTTCTCTCTGGGCTTTGTCTCCCTCGTGGGCATCGCTTCCCTCCCCTCCATCCCGAACATCGTCGTCTTCCAGAAGATGTTCAACGGCCTGAACAGCTTCACGCTGCTGGCCGTGCCTCTGTTCATTCTGGCGGCAAACCTGATGAATTCCGGCGCAATCACCGCCAAGCTCATCGAGGTCTGCGTTGCGCTCGTCGGCCACATCCGCGGCGGTCTGGCGCACGCCAACATCCTCATTTCCATGATCTTCGCGGGCATTTCCGGTTCGTCCCAGGCGGATACCGCGGGCGTCGGCAAGATTCTCATCCCGGCCATGCTCGATCAGGGCTATGACGAGGAGACCGCCGTCGGCGTCACCGCCGCTTCTTCGACGCTCGGCTCCATCATCCCGCCGTCCATCCTGATGGTCGTCTATTCGGGCATTGCGTCGGTCTCCACGGGCGCGTTGTTCCTGTGCGGCCTGCTGCCTGGCATTCTGCTCGGTCTGGGCATGATGGCCGTCGTCGCCATCGTCGGCAAGAAGAAGAACTTCCCCAAGAACGAGCGTGTGCCGCTCAAGAAAACGGCGAAGCTCGTGCTCCAGTCCCTGCCCGCGCTGCTGACCCCGATCATCCTGATCGGCGGCATTGTCACCGGTCTGTTCACGCCGACCGAATCCGCGGCGTTCGCGTGCCTGTATGCGCTGCTCATCGGCATTTTCTTCTATCACACCATCAAGGTCAAGGATCTGCCGGGCATCATCATGGATACCATGAAGCAGAGCTGTCTGTCCCTGTTCGCGCTGGCCGCCGCGTGCGCGCTGGGCGAGCTGATGAGCTACTATCAGCTCAACGTCATTGTGCAGAACTTCTTCATGGCGCTGCCGGGCGGCTATCTGGCGTTCATCCTCGTGACCGTGCTGTTCTTCCTGTTCGTCGGCACGTTCATGGACGCTGTGCCCGCGATGATTCTCTTCGTGCCGATCATCCTGCCGTGCGCGACCGCGCTGGGCATGAGCCCGCTGATGCTCGGCCTGATTATCGTCATCACGCTGGCGCTCGGTCTGACCACGCCGCCGTATGGCCTGTGCCTGCTGATTGCGTCCTCCATCGCGGATCTGTCCGTGGAGCGCTCGTTTAAGGGCGTTCTGCCGTACTTCCTCGTGGCGCTGGCAATCCTGCTCATCATGGCCATCTTCCCGGGTATCTTCCTGACGATCCCGCAGATGCTGTTCCCTGCGGTGTTCTAAGGGCGCCTCCTTCCGTCACGACTTCGTCGTGCCAACCTTCGGGGTTTTCCTTCGTCTGAATCCGCCACAGGCGGCGACGATTTCAAACCTCCCTCACCGAGGGAGGTCTTTTTTTCTGTTTTAAGGCTCCCTCTTTGAGAGCGTGGAGCTTGTCGCCCGCAGTGCGGGATGCAGGCAAGCGGAACGCCGAAGGTCTGTCAGCGAAGCTGACTGAAGGAGTTAAAGAAATCCGCACCGGCTTCAAGCTGATGCGGATTTCTTTTATATGCTGTGAATCTCTCAATCCTCGTAAGGATGTTCGGCGCGGTACTTCGTCAGCAGCTTCTCGATGCGGTTCCACGGGTTGAGCAGGTAGCTCAGGGACTGATCGTGGTTGAGCGTCGCGATGACGAAGGCCATGTACTTGCTCATGTCCGCCTGGCTGAACCACGGGCGATCGAGCACGGTCTGCGGCGTATAGGTCAGGTTCGTGGCGAACACCTGATCGATCACGCCGTCGGCATACGCCTTGTCGAACGCTTCCAGACCGCTGGTGAAGAACGCGAACGTCGCGCCCGCGAACACGCGCTTGGCCTTGCGCTTTTTGAGGTTATACGCCAGATCGAGAATGGAGTCGCCGGAGGCGATGATGTCGTCGGCCACGAACACATCCTTGCCCTCCACGCTGTCGCCCAGATACTCGTGCGCGACGATCGGGTTGCGGCCGTTGACCACGCGGGTGTAATCACGGCGCTTGTAGAACATGCCCATGTCCACGCCCATCGCGGAGCTGTAATAGATGTTGCGGTTGAGCGCGCCCTCGTCCGGGGAGATGACCATCATGTGATGCTTGTCGATGCGCAGATCATCGTAAGTATGGCACATAGCCTTGAGCATCTGATAGGTCGGCATGATGCTTTCAAAGCCGCTCAGCGGAATGGCGTTCTGCACGCGCGGGTCATGCGCATCGAAGGTGATGATGTTGGAAACGCCCATCGCGACCAGTTCCTGGAGCATCACGGCGCAGTCCATGGACTCGCGGGAGGTGCGGCGATGCTGACGGCCCTCGTAGAGCATCGGCATGATGACGTTGATGCGGTAAGCCTTGCCGCTGACCGCCGCGATGATGCGCTTGAGGTCGGCGTAGTGCTCGTCCGGCGTCATCGGGACTTCGCGGCCATAGAGCTTGTAGGTGCACTGATACGCGCCGATGTCGCAGATGATGAACAGGTCATAACCGCGGACGGTGTCCTTAATCATGCCCTTGCCTTCGCCGGTGCCGAAGCGCGGGCAGTGCGCTTCCAGCAGGAAGCCGTTCTTATCCGAACCATAGAAGCTGTGGAGCTTCTGGTCGGAGGTGGCGTCCACCTGCCAGTGCATCAGGTATTCGTTGACTCGACGGCCCATTTCCTCGCAGCCGTTCATGGCGATGACGCCCAGCGGCGCAACCGGCCGCGTGGGGAACTTCTGGGAGGACTCGATGTTCTCGTTCATGCTTGAAAACCCCTTCACAGTGTCGATGAGATTCACGGTTGACAGAATCGAACAGCTTGATTATAACACATTTCGCTCTGGATTGCCCCTCCAATTTGTTATCTTCCTAAAATTCGTCCGCTTGTGACAAATTTCTTCCTGCTTTACGGCAACGCTACACCAACTAAGCATATTTTTAACGCGGTTTTCACATCGGCACTTCGCCCTTGACCCCCCGCTTTTTGCTTGGTATAATAAGGGCGAATGAAGGCAGGGAGGTCTTTTTGTGAAGCGTATTGTTTTAACCGGCGGCGGCACGGCCGGCCATGTTTCGCCCAATCAGGCGCTCATCCCCCATCTGCTGGACGAGGGCTGGGATATTCACTACATCGGCACCAAAAAGGGCATCGAGCGCACGCTGATTGAGCCGATGCAGGGCGTGACCTATCACGCGGTCAGCTCCGGCAAGCTGCGTCGTTATTTCGATTGGAAGAATTTCACCGATCCCTTCCGCGTCATTGCGGGCGCGTTTCAGAGCATCGGGATCATCGGCAAATTGAAGCCGGATATTGTCTTTTCCAAGGGCGGCTTTGTCAGCGTACCGGTCGTCTTCGGCGCGGCCATCTGCGGCGTGCCGGTGGTGATGCACGAGAGCGACATCACGCCGGGTCTGGCAAACAAGCTCTGCAAGCCGTTTGCAAAATCCATCTGCACGACGTTCCCGGAATGCGCGAAGCTGCTTGCGCCGAAGGGCGTGCAGACCGGTACGCCGCTGCGTGCGCAGATTTTCTCCGGCGACCGGGCGCGCGGTCTGAAGCTGGCAGGCTTTGACGGCAGCAAGCCCGTTTTGATGATGATCGGCGGTTCGCTGGGCGCGCAGTCGGTCAACGCGGTGCTTCGCGCGGCTCTGCCGGAACTGACGAAACAGTTCGACGTGCTGCACGTCTGCGGCAAGGGCAATCTGGATGCATCGCTGGTCGGCACGCCGGGCTACAAGCAGTTTGAATATCTGTCAGAGGAACTGCCGGATGCGTTTGCCTGTGCGGATATCATGCTTTCCCGCGCGGGCAGCAATTCCCTGTCCGAACTGATGGCGCTGTGCAAGCCCGCGCTGCTGATTCCGTATCACAGCGGCCGCGGCGATCAGGTGCTCAACGCCAACTCGCTGAAGGCGCGCGGGCTGGCGCACGTCATGCTGCAAAGCGATCTGACGGCTGAATCCCTGCCACCCGCCATCGACGCGCTGTGGGCGGATCGCGAGCTGCTGCATCAGCGTCTCGCCGCGCTCCCCGACGCGGACGGCACGCAGCTCGTCCTCGACCAGATTCACAAGTACATGAAAAAATAACGGGAAACGTTGGGGCTTTGCCCCAAACGTCCCCCCATCTCCAGCGAAAGAAGGTGACGCCCTTGGAAGAAGAACTCTCCATGTCTGCGCGCGTCAGCGAATTGGCGCGCCAGCTGCGCAGCAGCGCCCAAACCGACGAACAGCTTAACGTCGTGCTCCATAATGCGCATGAGCGCGATATCGCCGCCGCGCTTGAGCTGCTCGACGTTCACCAGCGCGCGCGGCTCTACCGCCTGCTTGGCGTTGAGCGGCTCGGCGATGTGTTCGCCTATGTCAGCGACGCGGGCAAGTATCTCCGCGAACTGCCGCAGGAGCAGGCCGCCGACATCGTGGAAGCGATGGACGCGGATGACGCGGTCGATGCGCTGGAAACCGTCTCTCCCGAATTGCGCAGCGCCCTGATGGAGAAGCTCGATCCCGAATCGCAGCACGATATTCAGCTGATCTGTTCCTATCAGCCGGATGAAATCGGCAGCGCGATGAGCACCAACTTCGTCTCCATCAGCCGTCACCTGTCCGTCAAACAGGCCATGCGCGCGCTGATTGCGCAGGCCGAAGAGAACGACAATATCTCCACCCTTTTTGTCAGCGACGACGACGGCTCATTCTACGGCGCAATCGATCTCAAGGATTTGATCGTCGCCCGCGAGGAAACCGTGCTCGATTCGCTCATCAGCCGAAACTTCCCAACCGTTCTCGCCCACGAGCACACGGAGGAATGCCTGGACCGCCTGCGCAGCTACGCCGAGGATTCCATCCCGGTGCTGGGCGAAAAGCGGCGCGTCATCGGCGTCATCACCACGGACGACCTCATCGAGGCCGTGGATGACGCGATGGGCGACGATTACGCCAAACTGGCCGGCTTGACCAGCGAGGAGGATCTGCACGAGCCGCTGAAAACCAGCCTGAAAAAGCGCATGCCGTGGCTGATTATTCTGCTGTTCCTCGGCATGGCTGTTTCCTCGGTCGTCGGCCTGTTTGAATCCGTCGTTTCGCAGGTCGCGCTGATCGTCTGCTTCCAGTCCCTTATTCTGGATATGGCGGGCAACGTCGGCACGCAGTCGCTGGCTGTCACCATCCGCGTGCTGATGGATGAAAAGCTGACGGGCCGGCAGAAGCTCGACCTCGTGCTCAAGGAAATGCGCGTCGGCTTTTTCAGCGGCGTGATGCTCGGACTGATGGCGCTGATATTCATCGGGCTGTATGTCTGGCTTTTCAAAGGCAAGACGCTGTTTTATTCTCTGTGCATCTCCGGGTGTGCGGGCGCAGCGCTGCTGCTCTCGCTGGTGCTTTCCAGCATGGTCGGCACGGTAATCCCGATGTTCTTCAAAAAAATACACGTCGATCCCGCCGTCGCTTCCGGCCCGCTGATTACAACCGTCAACGATCTGGTGGCCGTCGTCACGTATTATGGGCTGGCGTATCTGCTCTTTTTCCAGGTTTTCCATCTGGCTGGCTGATTTTTTCAGGCACGAAACCGCGTTTTCGCTGTTTGTGCCTTCTTTTTTGAAAGCCCGCAATTCCCAGCGAAATACTTTCAATTTTCCTCTTGACAACCGCCGCGCTATCCTGTATAATAATCTCGTTGTTAGAGATATCTAACACCTCCCTGAACCAACTTGCGGATGAAGTTTGACGCACTCCTCCGCAGCCTTGTAGGTTTGACGCCCCTGCAAGACACGCCCGCCCGAGCTTGATCGGGCAAGGACCACTCCCCCCTGTTTTCTCCCTGTTTCTTTGAAAAGAAAGGCCCTGCCGAGCATGGACGCTGCCCGGCAGGGTTTTTCGTATACTCCTTCAGTCACGGCTTCGCCGTGACAGCTCCCTCAAGGAGGGAGCCTTTATGCTTTAAGCAGATTTCAAGGTGCAACGCTTATTTTGTTCTCTTATGGTTCGACGGTCACTGTCTGTCCGTCCGAAAGCAGCGTCATCACGCCGTTTTCCTTTGCGGCATAGACCGTCGCGCCGTACTTCTGCAATCGAATGCGCACGCTGTTCGCGGGATTTTTGCCCGTGACCAGCGCAATTTGGGAACTCGCCGCTTCCACCCATTCGGCACATGTCGCCGCTTCCGTTCCGCCGCGGGCGACAACCAGCGCATCACAGGCCACCGCCGCGCCGGAGGAAACGATCTCCTTTTCGCCGTTTGATGTGATGCAGCCCGTCACCACGACGCTCGTCTGTCCGTAATCGATGCGCAGGGTCAGCCCGTCATCGCGGCTGTCCGTATGCTGGGTTCGCGCCGGGCCGATGAAAGTCACGCGCGCCCGGCCGAGCGTGAAGGCCATGCCCTGCGTCACGGAGACGATCTGCGTTCCCTGCTTTTCCGCCGCGTCGATCATCTGCGCGTAGGCCTTGCCCTTCGTCTGCGTCGGCGGCACAAAGAGATACTCCGGCTTGGTCATGCCCAGCGCCAGCTTCATGGCGCCGAGCTGCTCGTCCTCCGAGCTCATCGCCACCGCCGCGCTCAAGTGGTTCGCGCCGCAGAGCAGCAGCTGGCCGCAGAGCATCGCGCCCGTTCCGCTGCCCGCGCCGAGCAGCATGGTGTAGCCGTCCGCGCAGACGAAGATCGCTTCGCCGTCGCCCGCGCGCAGGGTCTTGACCGTCAATCCGTTCGGATTCACGCCATACGCCCATTTGGGCAGCTTTTCCGTCAACCCCGAAACATCCGGCAGCTGAATGGCGCTCAAATCAAAATCGCCGAGTTTGATTTCCGGCAGGTGATCCAGCTTGAGCGTCGGCGCGCCGGTCTGCGGATCGTTTTCCACAAAACCCAGCACATGCGCGCCGACAAACAGCAGCGCCGCCACGCCGAGCAGCAGCATCAGATTCGTCAGGCAGCCAACCAGACAGCCTTTTTTTCGCTTGCGTACATGGGATCGCCCCTCGCGCGCCATCAGGCTAGCGCCTCCAGCGCGGAGACGAGCTTTTCGCAATCCGCCGCTTCCGTCGCCCAGCTGGTCACAAAGCGGACAGCCACGCGCCCATCCTCCAGCTTGGCCCAGCGCTCATAGGCAAAATCCAGCTCCAGCGCGGCGTTCTGTTCCTCCGTCAGCACGGCGAAAATCTGGTTGGTCGTCGTTTTCTGGAAGAAGGGAATGCCCGCACGCTCCAAGCCTGCGCGGATGATGTCGGCCATTTCGTTGGCGTGCTTCGCCCATGCGAAATAATCGTCGTGCTCCAGCGCCGCGAGGAACATCACGCCGCCGAGCCGCCCTTTGGCCATCATGCCGCCGTTATGCTTGATCATATAGCGGAAATCTTTTTGCAGTTCCGGCTTGACGATCACCATCGCTTCGCCGAAAAGCAGGCCGTTTTTCGTGCCGCCGATGTAGAAGCAGTCCGCCAGCGCGGCCAAATCCTTCAGCGTCATATCGCATTCCGGGCTGGTCAGCGCGCTGCCCAGCCGCGCGCCATCCACAAAGAGAATCAGCCCCAGCTTGTCACAGACAGCGCGCAAGGCTTTCAGCTCGTCCAAATGATATACCGTGCCGATTTCCGTCGGCTGGCTGATGTACAGCAGCTTCGGCGCAACCATGTGCTCGTCCGTATGCAGCGCGCAGACGGCTTCCACGCCCTCCGGCGTCACCTTGCCGTCCTTCGCCGCGCAGGGCAGCACCTTGTGGCCCGTCGCTTCCACCGCGCCGGTTTCATGCACGTTGATGTGGCCCGTCGGCGCGCAGACCGCCGCTTCATACGGGCGCAGGAACGCCGCAATCGCAATGCTGTTGGCCGACGTACCGCCCGTCAGGATATGCACCGCCGCGCCCGGCTGACCGCATTTTTCGCGAATCACATCCGCCGCGCGCAGGCTGTATTCATCCAGCCCATAGCCGCAGGTATGCTCCATGTTGGTTTCCAGAAGCCGCTGCATCACAATCGGATGCGCGCCCTCGCCATAATCATTCATGAAAAACGTCTTCACGGTTATCCCTCCCGTTTCATCGTTCCGACAATCATCGTTTCGTCAATCGTAATCTGCTTCATGCCGCTCAAATTCAGGCTGTCCACATCGACGTTGGCCAGCATCGGGGTCATTTTCGCCAGATGCAGCGCCAGCGCTTCATCCACCGGCACGGTATAGGTGATGATTTTCTGTTCCAGCACGTTCAGGTGCGCGTGGGCATAATCCGAAACCGGCGCGCCGTCATACGCTTCCAGTTTGCCGCCTGCCGCTTCGCGCAATTCATGCAGATAGCCCGCTCTCGGCGCGAGCTTGACGAGCACGCCGTCCGCTTTGAGGATGCGTCCGAACTCCGCGTAATTCGCCGGGGTGAACACGTCGAGCACCGCGTCGCAGCAGCCGTCCTCCAGCGGAATATGCGCCAGATCGCCGACGAAATACGTCGCCTGCTTATCGCCCCTGGCAGCCAGCAGCACGGCTTCCTTCGCCAAATCAAACCCGATGCGAATCATCTTTCGCTCCGGACACACGCTGCGCAGGTAGTATCCCTCGCCGCAGCCCGCGTCCGCAACAACAGGCCTTTCTGCTTTCACATAACTTTCAAGCGCTTTGCCGACAGCCGCGACGACAGGCGCGAACACACCCGCTTCAAAGACCTTCGCGCGGCTTTCGAACAGCTCCTTTTTATAGAAGGACTGTTTCGCATTCGGCGCGAAGTTGACATGTCCCTGTCTGGCGATATCGTAGCAATGGCGCTTTTCGCAGAGCAGGCTTTTTCCCTCCTGATGAAAACTGCCCGAACAAATCGGGCAGCGAAGAAGCGCGACGGCTTCATTTTGCATAGCAAACCTTTCTTGGGGCTTTGCCCCAAACCCCACCAGAAACCTGAGGTTTCTGGACTTCCCACTTTTTTAAGCCATTGTAAAGAAAGGACAATGCCTCCCTCTCAGAGGGACGTTTCATCTGTCGCTGTCTGTGACAGAAGCAGACAGATGAAACGCCGAAGGTTGGCAGACGAAGCGAGACGGAAGGAGTTAGAAATAATCCGAGAAATACGGCTGCTCGATGGGGATGATATCCTCCAAAATGCGCACGGCGGTGTCGTTCGCCTGAAGCCTTTCAACGCGCTTCAAATACGTCGGCCGCTTATAGCCGTAGAACATCGCCGTCAGCGTCTGAATATCGCAGCGGACGGTTTCGCCGCGCGTGCCGCCGCGCTCCAAAATGGTGTTGCCTGCCGCGTCCCAGCGGAGGGAGAAATCGCCGCAGTTGCAATCCATAATCGGGTCGTCGATGATGAAATGCAGGTCGTCATGGATGGAAATGATATCGAACGGATACTGCCGGATGAACTCCTCGAAATCGACGATGCGCGCCATGATATACGGCTCGATCTCCTCCTGAATTTCGCTGTCTTCCAGCAGAAACGCCATCGGCTCATTGGTGTAATTGTTGCCGACGACCTTATCGATCATCGAGAAATGCGCGGAGATATAGTTCCACAGGCCGTGCCGCGCTTCCTGATTGATATACACCAGTTCCTTGATGCGGAACACGTCGTTGGCGATATAATAGACGAGGTATCCGGTCGGCTTCTCGTTCGCGTCGTAATACACGGCGACAAGCACATCGTCGGCCTCCCACCGCCAATATTCCTCCCATTCCAGCTCGTTGCGCTTAAGCGCGCCGTGGCGCATTGCGGAGAATGCGTCATGCACGCGGTGCACGTCCTCGCTGTCGATATCCACGCGCTCAACCATGCCGCCGACCTTGTGGTGCTTGGGCAGCTGGGTATCCTTGATGGTATAGGTCATCTTATCCGAAACGATTTCCCAGCCCTTTTTGCGGTAATATGGAATCAGATACGGGAACAGCATCGACACGCACTGGTGGTTTTCGCGCATGTTATCCAGCGCCTTTTTCATCAAATGCGCCATCAGTCCGCGCCCCATGTATTCCGGATAGGTCGCCACGCCGGTCACGCCGCCCATGTTGTACATCGTGCCGAACAGATTGACCTGCATCGGATAGACGCTGATCTGCGAAGCGAGCTTTTCCCCGTCGAACCAGCCGAAGGATTCCGTCTTTTTGAGCACAGGCTTTTTGCTGCGCTCCATCTCCTTCTGATTCCAGCCCAGCGAAGCCAGCTCGCTGTCCGTCACCTGAAACGCGTAACGAAGCAGCGCATTATACTGCGCGGTGTCATCCACCGTCAGCCTGCGCATCTGCAATCGATCTTCCAGTTTACCCTGCTTCATGGTATCCTTCCTATCCTCGTCTCAAAGTCTGCCAAAATCGCATATAGTATAGCATAAAACCCGCCCTGCAATCTCCTTCCGTCACAACTTCGTTGTGCCAACCTTCGGCGTTTTTCATCATCTAAATCCGCCACTGGCGGCGATGATTTCAAACGTCCCTCTAAGAGGGAGGCTTTGGTATACATGCTATGAGAATAAAAAGTTACTTTTTGTTTATACACAAGATTCTTATACCAAAAGGCTCCCTCGAGGAGGGAGCTGTCAGCGAAGCTGACTGAAGGAGTTTTATTCCTCGTCGTCGAGATTCGGCAGATCATCCATAGCGTCGTCCGTATTCTTCTCGTCGTCCTCGTCCGCCGCGCTCTGCACAACGGGCGCGTTCTTGCCCATCAGCTCGGCCCGGACAAGCTTGTCGATCTCCGCGGCAATTTTCGGATTTTCCTTGAGGAATTTACGGGTATTCTCGCGACCCTGACCGATGCGCTGATCGCCGTAGGAGAACCACGCGCCGGATTTATGGATGATATCCAGCGCCACGGCGTTATCCAGCAGGCTGCCTTCCTTGCTGATGCCCTCGCCATAGAGGATGTCGAACTCCGCCGTGCGGAACGGCGGCGCAACCTTATTCTTGACGATCTTCGCCTTGGTGCGGTTGCCGACGACGGTCGTGCCGTCCTTGAGCTGCTCGCCGCGGCGGATATCGATGCGTACGGACGCATAGAACTTGAGCGCGCGGCCGCCCGGCGTCGTCTCCGGATTGCCATACATCACGCCGACCTTCTCGCGCAGCTGGTTGATGAAGATGCAGGTCGAATTGGTCTTGTTGACAATGCCCGTCAGCTTGCGCAGCGCCTGGCTCATCAGCCGTGCCTGCAAACCAACGAAAGAATCGCCCATTTCGCCGTCGATTTCGGCCTTCGGCACGAGCGCCGCAACCGAGTCGATGACCACGATATCAATCGCGCCGGAACGCACCAGCGCTTCGCAGATTTCCAGCGCCTGCTCGCCCGTGTCCGGCTGGGACACATAGAGCTGATCCACATCCACGCCGAGCTTGCGCGCATAAACCGGATCGAGCGCATGCTCCGCATCGATGAACGCGGCCACGCCGCCCATCTTCTGCGCTTCCGCGACAACATGCAGCGCGACGGTCGTCTTGCCGGAGGATTCCGGGCCGTAGATTTCCACCACGCGGCCGCGCGGCAGACCGCCCACGCCCAGCGCCATATCCAAATCCAGACATCCGGTCGGAATCACCTGAATATCCCGCGACGCGCGTTCGCCCATGCGGATGACCGCGCCCTTGCCGAACTGCTTTTCAATGCCGGCCAGCGCGATATCCAGCGCGCGCTTCTTCTCCGTGCCGTCGTCGCCCGCCGGAATGGTCGTCACCGTCTTGCCGGATTTCTTGCCCTTATCGCTTGCCATATTGCCCTCCTATATTTTCTTCCTGCTCAACCTTCCCTTTCAAGGGAAGGGGGACCGCGTGAGCGGTGGAAGGGTTATTCCTTCGTTGCCGCGCGGCGCACCATATCCAGCGCCTTGAGCGCCGCCAACTTGCGCACCCGCGCGCGGCTGCCGCCGAGCTGCAAGCGCTCGACCGTCACGCCGTCCTTGTCCGCGCAGGCGACGTAGACCAGCCCGACGGGCTTTTCCTTCGTCCCGCCGCCCGGGCCTGCAATGCCCGTCGTCGCCACGGCGATATCCGCGCCGCTTCTTTCGCGCAGGCCGCTTGCCATTTCAAACGCCGTCTGTTCGCTGACCGCGCCATAGGCCGCCAGCGTTTCCGGCTTCACCCCGCAGTATTTGACCTTCGCCTCGTTGGCATAGGTCACATGCGCTTCATACAAACATTCGGAAATGCCCGGATAATCCACCAGGCTTGCCGCAACCAGGCCGCCCGTGCAGCTCTCCGCCGTCGAAACGGTCAGGTGCCGCGCCACCAGTGCGCGCCCCGCCGCCTGCTGCATGGAGCCGTCGCTCGTCTCGGTCACATCATATACGCAGCCGCCCAGCACGCCGCAGATCGCATCCACGACCGGTTCAACCTGCCGAAGCGCTTCGTCCTCATCTCGGCCGCGCGCCGTCACGCGGAGCTGGCATTCGCCCAGCGAGCAGTACGGCGCGACGGTCACGCCCTGGCCGTTTTCAATCCACTGCGCGCACTCCTGCGCAACCTGCGATTCGCCCATCCCGTAAATGCGGATGAACCGCGACGCGATGCAGCCGCCCGTCTTGGCCGCCAGCCTGCCGTAAACCTGTTTGCGGAACATATCTGCCATCTCGTGCGGCGGGCCGGGCAGCTGAACGACGATTTTGCCGTTCTGCTCGATCATGCAGCCCGGCGCGGTGCCGCATGCGTTGGGCAGAATCGTGCAGCCTTTGGCGAACATCGCCTGCTTGCGGTTGTTCATCGGGCAGAAGCGCCCGATTCGCTCAAAATACTTTCCGATAGCGTCCCAGCTTGCCGGGTCAAATTCCATCGGCAGCCCCAGCAGCTCGGCGGCAATCTCCTTGCTCAAATCATCCTGCGTCGGCCCAAGGCCGCCCGTGGTGATGACCAGATCGCTTCTGGAAAGCGCCAAGGCCAGCGCTTCGCGCATCCGCTGCGGGTTGTCGCCCACCACCTGATGATGATACACCGCAATGCCGAGACTTTGCAGCTCGCGCGAGAGCATCTGCGCGTCGCTGTCGGCAATCTGCCCCATCAGCAGTTCCGTGCCGATGGCCACAATTTCCGCAATCATTTGGCGCCACCCAGAACCGCGCGGTTCTGCCAGACGTATTCGCCCATCGAGTAGAGCGTCATCACCGCCGCGGCAATCGTCAGCACCGCAGGCAGAAGCCCTTCGCCCGTAATCGTCAGCACGACCACCAGCATCATTTGCAGCACGGTTTTGATCTTGCCGCTCATGCCCGCCGCGATGACATGTCCCTGCTCCACGGCGCACAGCCGCAGGCCGGAAACGACAAACTCGCGCGCGATGAAGATGATGCAGGCCGCGACGTTCAGCCGTCCGAGCGCCGTCAGCATGATGAACGCCGTATGCGTCAGCAGCTTGTCGGCAATCGGGTCCATGAATTTGCCGAAGTTGGTAATCAGATTGCGCGAGCGCGCGATGCGGCCATCCAGCAAATCCGTCAGCGAAGCCAGCGTGAACACCAGCAGCGGCCAAATCTGCATCGTCTTGTCGCCGTCAAAGCACCACAGCAGCACCAGATACAGCGGCACCAGCGCCACGCGCAGAAGCGTCAGCTTGTTGGGCAGGTTCATCGCGTGAATCGCCCGCCCCGCCTGTTTCAGGCTTTCCCAAAATTTCTTCATATCCGCTCACCCATCAGGTCATACGCCTTCGCGCCCGTGATCTTTACGTTCACAAACGAGCCGATTTCGCACGGCTCCTCCGAACCGAAGAAGATGCTGCCGTCCGTCTCCGGCGCTTCAAATTCGCTGCGGCCGACGTAGCGGCTGCCGCGCTTCTTTTCCACCAGCACGCGGCAGGTTGTGCCCACGCGCGCCTTGTTCTGCGCCAACGAAATGCCATGCTGAAGCGTCATCAGGCGGTCATAGCGCTCCTGTTTCACTTCTTCGGGAATCTGGTTCGGCATTTCCGCCGCGCGCGTGCCGTCCTCCGGACAGAACATGAACGCGCCCATGCGGTCAAACTTCGTCTGCTTCACGAAATCCATCAGCTCGTCAAAATCCTCGTCCGTTTCGCCGGGGAATCCGACCATCAGCGTCGTGCGCAGCATCATCCCGCGCTCCTTGAACATGCGGCAGACCTCGCGGATGTGCGCGCTGGTGTCCGTGCGGTTCATATCGGTCAGGATGTGCTGGCTGATATGCTGCATCGGCAGGTCGAGATAGTCGCAGACGTTCGGCAGGCGCTTCATCGTATCCAGCAGCCGCTCGTCCACGCGTTCGGGATAGCAGTACAGCGCGCGCAGCCATTCCACGCCGGGAATCGCGGCGATCTCCTCGATGAGCTGGGGCAGCTGGCTTTCCTCGCCGTTGTCCGTGCCGTAACGCGTGGTATCCTGCGCAATCAGTGTAAATTCCTTCACGCCCTGCGCCGCCAGCGTTTTCACCTCGGCCAGAATATCCGCCTTCGGACGGCTGCGATAGCCGCCGCGGATCATCGGAATCGCGCAGTACGAGCACCAGTTGTCGCAGCCCTCGCCGATGCGGATGTATGCGCTGTATTTCGGCGTGGTCAGCACGCGGCCAAACTCATGGAACTGGCCGTCGTCGTCGGTGTAGACGGGGCGGCCGCCCTTTCCGGCTTCCTTGAGCGCTTCGTCGAGTTTCTGATAGTCGTTCACGCCCATGATGACGTCCACCTCGGGCATCTCCTCGCGGATGGCCTCCGGATAGCGCTGGGCGAAGCAGCCCGTCGCCACCAGCAGGCGGCAGCAGCCCGTCTGCTTGTAGCCCGCCATTTCAAACAGCGTGGAAATGGCTTCCTCCTTCGCGGACTGGATGAAGCCGCAGGTGTTGACGATAATCACCTCCGCCCGCGACGGGTCGGAAACGATTTGATACCCATGCTCCTTGAGCACTGCGAGCATCTGCTCGGAATCGACGCGATTTTTGCTGCATCCCAGAGAGATCAGCCCAACTGTTGTTGCCAAAATGATTGCTCCTTTAATTGCCGCGCGGGCAAATCCTGTTAATAGTCATACAGGATTATTTTATCATGCCCGCGCGCCAAATACAAGTCTCACGCGCCCGCTTTCTTCCGTCTGCGCATCAAATGTTGCGCCAGCAAAACGATCAGCCGATAGACCGTGTAGACCGCGAAGAACGCCAGCACGCCGTACAGCCCCGCTACCACGTCGCGAAAATCCATTTCGCCAGTGCCCGTGATTTTCTGGCCGATTTCAATCGCAAAGCCGATGACCGTCATCACCGTGAATACGTAAATAAACGAAATCGCCGTGATGCTCCATTTGGCCAGCCGTTTAAACACAAAATGCACCATGAAAAACAAAATCATGCCCAGCACGGCCATCACGATGAAGTGCATTTCCTTGTCGCCGAGATACAGCTCAAAATTGTCGTTGAGGTGCATCAGCGATTCGTGAATCTGCGCGATAATCATCGTTCCTTCATATAAAATCGATTCGAACAACTTTTTTCTCCTTTCAAATCAAACGCCGCTTCCATCCCAGAAAAAAAGACGCAGGGAAAGAAGTTTCTCTCCCCGCGTCCGAACGGTCTTTGGTAAAATCAATATTCAATCTTCTTCTGGATGTAGGCAACCAGTTCATCCACATGTACGTGCTCCTGCTCCATGGTGTCGCGGTCGCGCACAGTGACCACGCCGGTTTCCAGTGTGTCGAAATCGACGGTGACGCACATCGGCGTGCCGATTTCATCCTGACGGCGATAGCGCTTGCCGATGGAGCCGGTCTCGTCGTAATCCACCATGAAATGCTTGCTCAGCATGTCGTAGATTTCGCCGGCCTTCTCGCCGCACTTGTTCTTTTGCAGCGGCAGAACCGCGCACTTGTACGGGGCCAGCGCCGGATGGAAGTGCATGACGACGCGCGTGTCGCCGCCCTCCAACTCCTGCTCCTCGTAGGCTTCGCACAGGAACGCCAGCGCCGCGCGGTCCGCGCCCAGCGACGGCTCGATGACATACGGAATGACCTTCTCGCCCGTGGTCGGGTTGAGGTATTCCATGCTCTTGCCGGAGGTCGTCTGATGCGCCTTCAGGTCGAAGTCCGTGCGGTCGGCCACGCCCCAAAGCTCGCCCCAGCCGAACGGAAACAGATACTCGAAGTCAGTCGTCGCCTTGGAATAGTGCGCCAGCTCCTCCGGCTTGTGGTCGCGCAGACGCAGATGTTCTTCCTTAATGCCCAGGCCCTTGAGCCACTCGTGGCAGTAGCTGCGCCAGTAGCTGAACCACTCCAGATCCGTACCCGGCATGCAGAAGAACTCAAGCTCCATCTGCTCAAATTCGCGGATACGGAAGATGAAGTTGCCCGGCGTAATCTCGTTGCGGAAGCTCTTGCCCACCTGGCACACGCCGAACGGCAGCTTGCGGCGGGTCGTGCGGGCGACGTTCGGGAAGTTGACGAAAATGCCCTGCGCCGTCTCCGGACGCAGATAGATTTCGTTGCTCGCGTCCTCCGTCACGCCCTGATGGGTCTTAAACATCATGTTGAACTTGCGGATGCCCGTGAAATCGTGCTTGCCGCAGGTCGGGCAGGGAATCTGCTTTTCCTCGATGAAGCTTTCCAGCTGCTCGTTCGTCCAGCCGTCGGCCTCAATCTCCTCGCCGTTGGCCTTCGCCCAGTCCTCGATCAGCTTGTCCGCGCGGAAGCGCGCCTTGCAGGCCTTGCAGTCCATCAGCGGGTCGTTGAAGTTGCCGACGTGGCCGCTCGCCACCCAGACCTGACGGTTCATCAGAATCGCACAGTCGATGCCGACGTTGTACTTGTTCTCCTGAACGAATTTCTTCCACCACGCGCGCTTGACGTTGTTCTTAAATTCCACGCCCAGCGGGCCGTAATCCCAGGAGTTCGCCAGGCCGCCGTAAATCTCGGAGCCGGGGAAGACGAAGCCGCGGCCCTTGCACAGCGCAACGAGCTTGTCCATCGTGTCGTTTTGCACCTTTGCCATGGAAAAACCCTCTCTCTTTCATTGCATCGGTCGGGGAAATAAGAAGAACCGCGCGAAGACGCCGCCCCGAATCCGCGTCATCGCATGGATTCAAGGGACGAAAGACTTTCTTCCGCGGTTCCACCCTTGTTGACATGTGTAAAAAAGCATGCCCACTTTTGATCGATTGTTTTAGGCGCATCGCTCCGGGCTGCCAACCCCTTCAACGCGATTCGCACCGTCATGATACTAAAAAAAACGTGATTTGTCAAGCCCCGCGGCATCATCCGCGCGAAGCGAGCCCTGACTCCGCTGAAGCATCTTTTTATAGCTCGTCATCCCGCCGCGGGTCATGGTGCGGCCTGCGTCCGCTGACGCGCATCATATGCGAAAGCCGCTCGCCGTCCCATAGCTCCACGCCCGTGGATTCCGCCAGCTCCCGCGCGGGAATCGTGAAATCCGTCGGACAGACGACCACCGGGGTGTCACATCCGTAGTACTCCGCGCCCGTGTAGGCCTCCTGTACTGCCTTGTTGCCAACCAAGTCCGCATAATTCTTGCATTGTATCGCGTAGGTTTTGCCGCCGCGCACGGCAAGAATATCCACGCCCTGATCGCCGCACTCCACCGTCACCTCGACATGCCGAAAGCCGTTGTCCTTGAGCACCTGCGCCATGTATTCCTCAAATTCAAAGCCCGTCAGCCGCAGACAGCGATGCGCGCGGTTGCGCCTGCCGACCATCAGCCGCCACAGCCTGCCAAAAGGCCACGCCAGCAGCAGAAGCAAATGCTTCACCAACCAGAGCAGCCCCTGCAAAATCAGCCAAATCAGCCTGCCAAGGCGGCGAAACAGCGCCACGACCGCCGCCGCGAAGCCCTCCAAAAGGGTATCCAGCAGGGTCAGCAGCCCGTCCAGCAGCGCGGCGACGGGGTTTCGCTTTTTATATTTCGTTTTCCGGGTTCTCGTTTTTTTCGCCATGAATCTTATGCTTTTTCAATGCACGCAACCGCATGGCTGGAAATGCCCAGCCCTTCGCCCTCGAAGCCAAGCTTCTCGGTCGTCGTCGCCTTGATGTTCACGCAGTCGATGTCCACCTTGAGATGACGCGCCACGTTTTCCCGCATCTGCTCAATGTAATCCTTGAGCTTCGGGCGCTGGCAGATGATCGTCACATCCACATTGCCGACGGCATAGCCCTTCTCCTCCAGCAGCGCCACGACATGATCGAGCAGTTTGCCGGAATCCGCGCCCTTGTATGCCGGATCGGTATCCGGGAAGTGGCGGCCGATATCGCCCAGCGCCGCCGCGCCGAGCAGCGCATCCATCAGTGCATGCAGCGCCACATCCGCGTCGCTGTGGCCCAAAAGTCCCAGCGTATACGGCACCTCCACGCCGCAGAGAATCAGCTTTCGATCCTCCACCAGCCGATGCACATCATAGCCGTGCCCAATCCGCATCATGGGTTTTTCCTCCTTTTTGCCTTCGCGCTTCAAAATGACCTGCCGCGCCAGCAGCATGTCTTCCGGCGTGGTCAGCTTGATGTTTTCCACATCGCCTTCTGTCAGATGCACAGCCACACCCATGCGTTCCGCCAGCGCCGCGTCATCCGTCGCGCGTTCGCCGAGGGCATAGGCCGCGTGCGCCCTGCGGATCAGCCCCGCTTCAAACGTCTGCGGGGTCTGAACGGCGCGGAGCCAGTCGCGCGGCGGGGTATCGCTCACCACGCCGTTGTCATCCACACGCTTCACCGTATCCTTGAGCGCAACCGCGGCCACGCCGCTGCCGAACTTCTGCGCGCTTTCCAGCGTCCTTGCGATGACTTCCCGCGTCACCAGCGGACGCGCGCCGTCGTGAATCGCGATATAATCCGCGTTGGGATCGGCCGCCGCCAGCCCGCGGCAGACACTCTCCTGCCTGTCCGCGCCGCCGAGGACGACCTGCGCGTGCAGTCCCGTGTCGGCGAGAATCCGCTTCATTTCATCCACATCGCAAGCGCCCGTGACCACGACGATTCCGCCGTCAAACCAGCCCGTCTGTTCAAACGCGCGCACCGTCCTTGCGATGACCGGTTCGCCGCAGAGCGGCGCGAGCACTTTATTGCGCTCAAGCCCCATGCGCGTGCCGCGTCCGGCCGCAACAATCACCGCCGCGTTCATTCCATTTCCTCCCCTTCGAGCATCTCGTACATGGCCGAGGCCTCGTTCTTGCGCACAGTCTCCGCAACGGAGAGCACGCGAAGCCGCGCCAGCTTTTCGCCGAAGCGGATTTCAATCACGTCGCCCTCCTTCACCTCGCTGGACGGTTTGGCCGTCTTGCCGTTGATGCTGACGCGTCCGCCCTCGCCGGCCTCTTTGGCCACCGTGCGGCGCTTGATGATTCTGGAAACTTTCAGATACTTATCCAATCGCATGGTTATACCTCCTTTTTTCTCTCCGGTCTGGCCGCCAGCATGGGCAGAGCGCAGACAAACGGATAGATATAGCGTCCGGCCATCACCGGGCCAAGCAAAAACGTTCCCCAAAGCAGAACGGGCAGCAGCGCCATGCCGAAGCGCATCCATCGCCCCCAGTACAGCTCTCGAAGCACGAAAAACAGCATCACCCAGACGATAACGCCCGTATTGAACAGCCAGCCGAGGCCGGGAATCTGCATCGCGCCTTTTGCGCCGAAGCGCCACGACAGCGAAGCCAGCACACGCGGGAACAGGCTTTGGCTTTCCGGCGGGTCGAAATCGCACCAGCTTTCATCGTAGGCTTCAGACATGCCCATCTGCACATAATAACCCGAAACGCGGTATTCTTTGTATGGATAAAAGAACGGATACGTCAGCGCCACAGTCGCGTCCAGATACGTTCCCGCGCACTTTTTTCCGACAGAAAGCCATACGCCGATATATTTCTTCGGATTGGATCGAAAAGCCTGCGTATCAAATTCAAATTTCACCGGATCGGAAACCGTCGGGTCATAAAGCCGCCACGCTTCGCCGGGCATCAGCTCGTCGATGGCCGCTTTTTCTTCATCGTTCAGCTTGTCGCCGTCATAGAGCCGTGCGCGCGCCAGCTGCTGAATCGGCCAGGAGAACATTTCGCTCATGTCGCCGTCCGCCGCATGCGTCGCGCGCTTGAGCGCCGCGTTTCCGCCAAGGCCCAGCGCCAGCGCCAGCAGCATGGCCAGCGCCGCGTTTTGGCCCTTCCTCCGCAAACCGATCATCCAGAGCGCCAGCCACACCAGCACGGCATAGGCCATGTTGTTGCGCAGCATCACTGTCAGCGCACCGCAGACGGCAATTTTCGCGCACAACCCTCGATTCGCCTGGGCGTTCATCTCGTTCAGAAAAACAAGCGTCAGCGCGAAAAAACCGCCAAAAAGCACGTCCTTTGTCGCGTTCACCGCCATCACCATGTGCAGTGGATAGAGCGCAAAAAAGACCGCCGCGCGCTTCGCCGCCCGCGCGCCGGACTGCCGTGCAATCGAGCCGCAGGTCAGCGCAAAACACCCGGCCAGCAGCGCCATCTGCACCGCCGTGTAGAGCGCCGCGCCGAGATTGATGCTTCCCAGTGCACGCCCCAGCTGCAAAAGCCCGCCGAGCAGCAGCGTATGCAGCAGCGGATGATGCGTCGAATATGCGCCTGTGACCACCTGCCGCAGCTGATAGGGCACATCGTAGGCAAACGAGCCGGGAAACGCAATCCCAAACATCGGCACATAGCAGGCCAAAATAAACGCAAACGCCCAGCCCGCGCGGAAGCGCTTCTCCTGCTTCATCGAGCGCGTGTAGCCGCGTTCCAGCAGCACGGAAAGCAGCGCCGCAATCGGCCAGACGAGCAGCGCCGCCGTCAGCAACGCATACCCCAGACGAATATGCCCGCCGTGTTCCGCCTGCCAGCCAAAGGCGGCGAAAAGCGCGTACATCGCCCCGCCCAGCAGGCAGACGGCCAGCTTTCGCCCGTGCAGTTTTCGCAGCATGCCGCGCCCTCCCTTCCGAATTCTTCTTGTAGTGTATCACAACGGGCGCAAAAGGGCAACCTTCGGGTTTTCGTGCCGCTCCTCTCCTGCAAATTAACGCGATCTAAACAGTGTTTTGCACGGATTTCCGCTTTTTCATCATATTTCTGTCACATTCCGGCGTTATAATGCTTCTCGTAAAGGTTGATCCCATCCCCCTTTACAGGCCTTCGCTTTCTTTCTCCCCCTCCACACAACGGCGAAGGCAAACGTATCTTCCTTTTTTCTTCCCCTTCCTCATTTATTTCCCTTCCACAATGAAAAGCGCCGATCTCCGCTCTCCACGGAAATCGGCGCTTTTCGTTTTATCTGTCTGATGCTTCAAATGGAAACCTGAACCCATTCTGCCTGCGAATCTCGTCCATAATCCGCATGACGGCAATCGTCTGTTCGCCTGTCATGCGTTCGCTCTGCATTTTCCCCGCTTCGACGCAGGCCTGCGCCTCGCGGATCTCATATTCAAAGCCGTTGATGTCAAAGGGCTGCACAAGCTCCACGGGTTCCTGCCCGTCCAGATGCAGCACAGCGCGCGTCGGATTCTTAAATTCGGGGATATCGATGTGTCCCTTCGTACCGTATACCGCGCCGAAGGTCGGCATATTCGCGCCAATCGCCGTCGTCAGCTGGGCAACCGCTTTACCCCTTCGCAGGGTAATGGCGTCCAGCGCGTCCGTGCCGACGCTGTTCATCACCATGTCGCCGCGCACATCGTCAAACGCATAGCCCATCATCATGCAGGCAAAGCCGATGGCGTATACGCCGATATCCAACAGCGCGCCACCTGCCAGCGCCGGATCAAACTTGCGCGCTTCCCGCGCCGTGGTATAGCCATACTGCGCCGTCACCGCGCGGATTTCGCCCAGCTCTCCGCTTTCCAGAATCGTCTCGATCTGCCGATACAGCGGGATGAACTTTGTCCAAAACGCTTCCATCACAAAAACGTTCCGCTTCTTCGCCAGTTCAAAGATTTCCTTTGCCTGCTTTGCGTCGGTGGTGAAGCTCTTTTCGCAGAGGACATGCTTGCCTGCCTCGATCAGCAGCTTCATATTCTCATAATGCCTGCTGTGCGGCGTGGCGACATAGACGATTTCCACGTCCGGATCGTTGGCCAGCGCGGCATAATGATCGTGCGCCGTCGGAATGCCGTAGGTCTTGGCAAATGCTTCGGCGCTTTCGCGGCTTCGGGAGGCGACCGCCTGAAGCTGCACCTCCGGCATCTTCTTAGCCGTTTGAGCGAAGTTTTTCGCGATGGTTCCGGTGGAAAGTATGCCCCATTTCATCCTGCGTGCTCCTTTCTGGTCAGTGCGGCGCGGTGCGGTTGCGGCGGATACGCGCTTCACCGATGCTCTCCTTCCACAGCGGCGGATAGAACAGCATCAGCATCGGAAAGACCTCCAGCCGCCCCAGCAGCATATCCATCGTCATGACGACCTTGGAAAAATCGCTGAACGCGGCAAAGTTGCTCGTCGGGCCGGCCGCGCCAAGTCCCGGGCCGATGTTGTTAAACGTCGCCGCGACCGCGGAGAACGTCGTCACCAGGTCAAACCCATCCAGCGCAACCAGCAGCACGGAAATGACAAACAGGCCGATGGCCGCAATGAAGTAGACGCAGATCGCGTGCATTGTCTCCGCGTCCACGTCCTTATCCTCAAACTTCACCTTGCGCACGGCGCGCGGGTGCAGGAACGCGCCCAGATACGCCAGCACGGACTTGAAGCCGATGACGATTCGGGAGACCTTGAGGCCGCCGCCCGTGCTGCCTGCGCAGGCGCCGATGAACATCAGCAGCACGAGAATGCTGCGCGAAAAGCCCGGCCAGAGGTTGAAATCCGTCGTCGCGAAGCCCGTCGTCGTGATGATGGAAGCAACCTGAAAGAACGACTGGCGGAGGTTGTTTTCCAGCGTCAGCGTCACGTCGTAGGCGTTGGCGCAGATGAGCAGCGCCGCAACGGCGATGATACCCAGATACCAGTGCATCTCCTCGCAGTGCAGCGCGTCCTTCGGGCGCTTCATGTACAGCAGAAAATAGACGTTGAAATTCACGCCAAACGCAATCATGAACACGGTGATCGCCCATTGCAGGAACGGCGAAAAGCCCGCGATGGAGTCGCCGTAAATGCCGAAGCCGCCCGTGCCCGCCGTGCCGAACGACGTACACAGCGCTTCGTAAAACGTCATGCCGCCCATCAGCATGACCAGCACCTGCAAAAGTGTCAGCGCAACATAAAGCACATAGAGAATCCGTGCGGTGAAGCGCACCTTCGGCACCAGTTTGCCGACCGAAGGGCCGGGGCTTTCCGCTTTCATCAGCTGCATGTTGCTGCCGCCGACCAGCGGCAGAACCGCCAGCAGGAACACCAGAATGCCCATGCCGCCGATCCAGTGGGAAAAGCAGCGCCACATATTGGTGCAGTGGCTGAGCGCTTCCACGTTGACCACGACGCTCGCGCCAGTCGTCGTGAAGCCGGAAACCATTTCAAACATCGCGTCGATGAACGAGGGGATTTCGCCCGTGAGCATGAACGGCAGACAGCCAAACACGCTCATCAGAATCCAGCCCAGCGCGGTGCAGACGAAGCCCTCCTTCGCGTAAAAGCTGGGCTTTTTCGGCTTTTTATAGGTCATCAGCGCGCCGATTGCCGCGCAGACAGCCATCACCAGCGCATAAGCGATGCCCTCCTCCTCGCGATAAAACACAGCCGTCGCGACGGGCAGGAGCATCAGCAACGCCTCGATGTTGAGAATCCAGCCGAGAATATAGCGTATGCTTTTTGTATTCATCTTCTCTTTCCTTCCGCCCGTCAGCGCAGAATGTCGCTGATGTCGCCGAAGCCGGAATGGGTCGTCACGACGATCACGGTGTCATCCTGCTCAATCGTATCCTGGCCGCGCGGGAAGATGATTTTGCCGCCGCGGTTGATGCAGGCGATCAGCAGGCTGTCCTTGAGCTTCAGATTCATGATCGGCACGCCGATGATGGGCGCATCCTCGCCGATACGGAATTCAATCGCTTCCGCCCGGTTGTCAAACAGATGATACAGCGTCTCGACGTTGCTGCCGATGGAATTTTGGCGGGCGCGGACATACGCAATGATCGCTTCGGAGGTGATATATTTCGGATAGATAACGCTGCCCAGTTCCAGCCCGTCGATCACGTCGTTGAACGTGATGCGGTTGATTTTGGTGATGGTTTTCAGCCCCGGCACGCGCTTGGCGAACAGCGTCAGCAGGATGTTCTCCTCATCCAGACCCGTCAGCGGCACAAACGCCTCCGCCGAACCGATGCCCTCCTCCTTGAGCAGCTCCTCGTCGCCGCCGTCGCCGCAGATGACCAGCGCTTCCGGCAGGAGCGTGCTCAGCTCGTCGCAGCGCTCCTTGTTGGATTCGATGATTTTGACCTCCATCTTCTGCTCGATCAGCTGCTTGGCCAAATAATAGGAAGACTTGCCGCCGCCGATAATCATGCAGCTCTTGACGGAGTTTTGATACATCCCGATGCTCTCAAAGATGTGATGCGCTTCGCGGGAGGACGCCAGAATGGTGATGTCGTTGCCCTCGTGCAGCATCGTCGAGCCGCCGGGAATGACGACATGCCCTTCGTTTTCCACCGCGCAGACCAGATAACCAAAGTGGAAAATATCGTCCAGCTGCATGACGCGGCGGCCATGCAGAATGCTCCCCTTGGGAATTTTGAAGCGCACCAGCTCGGCGTGTCCCTTGGCAAACGAGCTGACCGTCAGCGCCTGCGGGCGGGAAAGCAGGCGCGCAATCTCCTGCGCAGCTTCCAGCTCCGGGTTGATAATCATGGACAGGCCGAGCTGCTGACGCAGATACGGCAGCTCCTCGCTGTAATCCGGGTTGCGCACACGCGCGATGGCCGCCAGCTCGCCGCCCGCCTTTTTGGCGATCGTGCAGCAAAGCAGATTCAGCTCGTCCGACCCCGTGACGGCGATCACCAGATCCGCTTCCTCAAGCCCGGCTTCCATCAGCACGCTCAGGCTTGCGCCGTTGCCGCGGATGCCCATCACATCGAACATCTCCGTCGTGTCGCGCACAACGCGTTCGCTCGTATCCACAATGGTGATATTATGCCCCTCGCGCACCAGCTGTTCGGTCAGCGTATGGCCGACCTTGCCGCAGCCCACAATAATGATGCGCAGGCTCTGCACCTTTTTCTTCGCAGATTTGGTCTGCATGTCTTTCTTCCTCCACCGTCGTCCTATGCCTCAGGGCGATATGACGCTATAATTTCAAATTTATTATAGAACTTATGGCGTGCGCTGTCAACGTGCGGGGCATTTCTTCACCGCTTCTTGACCGCCGGTCAGCGCAATAAGCTTGACGCGTGCCGCGGATGTGTTTATAATCTGTCTAAAAATGGGATTTCAGGGTGCGCCGCGATAGGATTTTTTCCAAACGCGTCGAACTCAATCCCGCAGAGAGCCCCTTGCGGCGCTCCACATGCGTTTTCTTTTTTCCATCATATAAATATGCGTTTATAGGAGGTTTTTTCCATGAAGAAGAACGATGATTTTCCGCTTCGCAGCGCGGCGAAAGAAATCAAAATGAGCTTCACCCTCGCCGCCGTCGTCGATCTGGTGCTGGGCTGCGTCATGCTCTTTGCGCCCGCCCACGTGACCCAGCTGCTCTGCGTCCTCGTCGGCGCAGGCATCACGATTTACGGCCTGTTCAATATTCTTTCCTTCATCTTTTCGCGCGGCACGGTCGCCTATTCGCTGGAGCTGCTCATCGGCATCTGCGCGACGGCGTTCGGCGCGTATTCGCTGGTCAGCCCGGATTTTCTGGCGAAATTCCTGTTCATCGTGCTCGGCCTGCTGATTATGGTCAGCAGCATCTGCGGCATCAAGCGCGCGTTTGCCCTCAAGAGCTATGGCTTTGAGCGCTGGTATCTGATGCTGATTTCCGCCATCGTGACGCTGGTGCTGGCCGTGACCATCGTGATCTATCCGACGCTCTACGGCGACATGCTGATGATGGCCATCGGCATTGTGATGATCGTTGAAGCCGTCAGCGATCTGCTCGGCATTCACCGTCTTTCCAAATTCGTCAAGGATAACGTGACCATCACCTACGGCGAATAATCCTTCCGCTTTCTTCGGCCGCTTCCGCGTGGAAGCGGCTTTTTTCTTTCCCCTCGGCCCGAAAAAAATATCAAAAAGGTATTGACAGGAATTGCCGGATGCGGTATAATCCTTTTCGTTCGGATTGATAGCTCAGTCGGTTAGAGCACCCGCCTGATAAGCGGGAGGTCGGTGGTTCGAGTCCACTTCAATCCACCATATTCCTCAGTAGCTCAATGGCAGAGCATTCGGCTGTTAACCGAAGGGTTGTAGGTTCGAGCCCTACCTGGGGAGCCAGAAATGAAAACTGAACCCGTTTCCGTTTGGAAGCGGGTTCGGTTTTTTTATTACCTTCTATCATGGTTACTTTGAAAACGGCAGGCGCAGAAGGGCTTCTCCCAAGCGTCAAACGAGCTAATCGCTCATAATCCCCCGACAGAGCCATTTGAATGTGATTCTGCCCAGATATGCCAGCGCTTTTTTGCGGGACGCATCAAAATGGGAAAGTAAGAAGTACGCTTTTCTTTGTCCATAAACGTCTTGGTATAGCAGTTGGGGCAAACAAAGCACGTCGCCGTCGGCAGGTAATTTCGATGTTTGCCGTGCTCCCAAATTGACCCCAAATGCCCCCTCGCAACCGTCATTGCGTCATAGCCATCCGTCTGATTGCCGCTGGTCAACGCCATCCAATCTTCCCCAAAGCAGGAAAACGGATTGGTTTTTAAGTCCTTAAAGGGAGTCTCTTTCATTTTGTTCTCCCCCCAATTCGGATAATTCGGTCATTTTTTCGCGGTTTAGCAGTCGGGTGCTTATCGCCTTCGCGGGGATAGCCGAGCAAAAGCTGCGCCACAGCGTAATAATCCGTGCGAATATTCCATGCTTTCAAGACCTCCTGCCCGTATGGGTCGTCAAAAGCAGGCCAGCCCTGCCCGATATAGCAGGAACCCACGCCGAGCGCATCCGCCGCCAGCATCATGTTTTCCGCAGCGACCGCGCAGTCATCCTGCGCAAAGAGAAAATGCTTTGGCGCAAACAGTGTGATGACCGTCGGCGCGTCATAGAAAGCGTTGATAAGTTTGGGGTCATCCGCAATGCTTGGCTGTTCTTTGGATACATAGCTGGTCGCCGTCGCCATGTGCGGATGGGAATTGGCGCGTTTGATTTTGCCGAGCCGTTCGTTGACAGCGCGATCCTGACAGACCGTGAACAGCACACCCTGTCGTCCGCCCGCACTGGGCGCATACAGTCCTGCCTGCAAAATCTGCTGCAAAGCATCTTCTTCGACCTGTTTTTCCGAAAATCTGCGAATCGAGCGGCGATGCAGAATCGTTTCCGTAATAGCACTGTTGCTCACTGCATTTCAACCTCTTTCCAACATTGCGGGTCAGCCGCGTAAAAATCTCCGTTTTTGCCGCTCGCCACGGCGTGGCAGCCCCGGCCTGCACCACCGCGTCGATGATGTCCGGCACCTCGTCGATATTCTTGCCGGAAACCGTCGTCATCACGACGCTGCGAATTCCCGCGCGGTTGATGCAGCCGATTTTTTCCAGCGTCGTGTCAAATTTCTTACTTGTCGGACGCACCGCAGACCGTCGCAGGCTTATCGGATGCGCCGCAGGCGGTCGCGGGCTTCTGCTCATCCGCCGCGCCGCAGGCCGAACCGCAAGCCGAAGCTGGAGCCGATTCGATGTTCATTTTCCAATCCTTCAAATTTGCAAGTGCCATGTCCTTTTTGATCGCTTGATTTCAGGTCTTATTCTGTTTTCAGCACTTCCAGCGCCAAATCCACGACGTTTTCCGCGTCCTCCCGCTCGACAAGCAGCCCGATTTCGCCGTTCACGTCGGCCAGAACGCTTTCGGTGTCAAATGCGTAGAGCGTCAGGGAAACATCGCCGCCTTCGCGGTGGAAGGTCAGCGAGAGCATCGGACGATCCGGGTCGGGGTTGACGGTCGCGCCGGATTGCTTGAGCGCTGTCAGCGCGGAAAGGAGCTTCTGCACCTTTTCGCTGTCCAGCGTCGCGCCGTCCGCGGTATACGTCCTCGTGACAGTCGGCTCGGCGGCGGAATCCTCCTCCGATTCGTCCGCTGTCGCGATGGTTTCCGTGACGGCGATTTCCGTCGTTTCGCCCGACATCGCGACGGCAAATCCGCTCACTGTGTCCATATCCAGCGGCAGAACCTCATCCGTGCGCAGGCCGGCGTAGGTCGCGTAGCGCAGCACATCGGCCGTGTCGGTCGAAATGGTGTAGACCTGCGTGGAACCGTCGAGCCGAGCATAAGCGCCGCTGGCCGCATCCATGCCGACGAGCAGGGAAAACGTCTGCACATCGCCGTTTCCATCGACATAGGTCAGCGCGGCGTGCAGCGCTTCCTCGTCAGTCAGGCCGTAAACGTCCAGATCGTCGGCACTCGCATGCGCGTTGACGCACGTGTTCCAGCTCAAGCCGGAAAGCGCGTTCATCATCGTTTCCGCTTTCGAGGTATCCACAACCTGCGTCCGGCCGCTCTTTTCAAAGCACCAGACCGCGCCCTTCTGCCACGTCAGGTCGGCAGCCTCCTCCGTGCGATAGAGCGTAAAGGCGTAATCCGCGCCCTGCGTGACGGCCAGCGACACGGCGGATTCCACCGTCGGCAGCGCTTCGTATTTCACGTAATCATAGAGATTGGTCGTGAACGTCGCTTCAAACGACGCATCCAGCGTGTACACCGTGTCGTTCACCAGCGCATAAAGGTCGCCGGTCAGCGTGTTCGTGTCTCCAAAGGCGAAGGTTGCCGTCGTTCCGTCATTCAGAGAGACGGTCAGCGTCTCATCCGGTTCGCTCAAGCCGTAGGTTTCCAGCGCTTCCGGCGCGTCGAGCTTCTGCGTCGCGGTCACCTTGGCCAGCGCGGCCAGCGTATCGGCAACCTTGTCCGCATCCACCGGGAAATCGAGGTCCTGCGGCACAAGCCATTCGCCGTCCGTTCGTGCGAGCGCAAGCGTGCTTTCCCCGCTTGTGAAGGTGAAGCCGGTCACGTTGTCGGCGGCGATTTCTGCGGCAACGACGCTTTGAGCCGTCGTTTCGTTTTCTTCCTCCGCGTCGTCCGCTTCCGTATCCACCGGGGCGTTCAGCTTGCCCGCGGCGAAGGTCATGACGCACAGCACGGCCAACACGCCGAGCAGCGCAAGCAGTTTGTTTTTGCGGTTCATCAGCGTTTCCTCCTTGTGATGGTGATGACCGCGCCGGTGACGATGAAGCTAAGCGGCAGCACGCCGATGAAAATCGCGCTGAGCAGCGAGGCCGAAGCGGTCGGCACGGTCAGATATTCGGTATCCAGACTCTTGGTGCGGATGGAAATCGCGCTTGCGCGCTCGCACATCCAATCCAGCGCATTGAGGAACAAATCGTCGTTCGCGCCCGCGACAAGGGAGCTGGTCGCCTGCTCAAACATGCGGGCAGAGGTAAAGACAACGAGCTGCGCTTCTTCGCCGCTTTCGGTCGTCTCGCTGGCCGCCGCGCCAAGCACAAACGGGCCGTCAATGTCGCCGTCTTCCTTGTCGTAGGTCGTCATGGCGTAGCCGTCAAGCTTGGCATACGCATCCGAGGAGGTTTCCAGCAGGGCGGAGACGGTCAGCCCGCTGCGCAGGGAGGTATCCAGCGTCAGCCCGCGCGCAACCGGCATCAGGATGTAATAGCCGCCGTCTTTGATCGGGTCGGTGATGTCGTGGCTGTCGATATCCGGCAGGAGGTAGTAATTCGAGCCGCGCATGTGGTGCGTCGCGTCGCCCTCCAGCACGATGCCGTCCTCCATCGTCATGCCGTACTGCGCCATCACGGCAGCGAGGTTCGGCTGGGCGGTCTCGGTGTAATCCAGCACCATCAGCATTTTGCCGCCGCCCGCCAGATAATTAAGCAGCGTGTCGCGCTCGGTTTCGGAGATATCGCTCTGCGGCGCGTAAATCACCACCAGATCCGCATCCTCCGGAACGGTCTCCTCGGTCAGCAGGGAGAGCGACGTGAAGGTGTAACGCTCGCTTTCCGCGTTCTCCTGTAAGCTGCTGGGCAGGTCGCTTTCGCCGTGTCCGGCGAGCACATAGGCCTTGGGCAGGTTGTCGCTGGTCACATAATCGATGGCGGAGGTCAGCGTGCTTTCGCCCGCAAACTCGGTGGAAGCGCTGCCCGTCGTGTAGTAGCTCATGTAATCGGTGACGTAGATATCCGTATAGCTGATATACTGGCTGCGGTCGCCGGCAACGACGATCAGGCTGTTGTTATACAGCGCCGAACTGGTATACTGGCTGGCGAAATTCGGATAGACGACCGGGTCTTTCTTCTCGATGGTCAGGTAATCCGACAGCCCGGCGTATCGATCGAGCAGCTCCCGCAGGGTGTCGTCCTCCGAGCCGGACTGCACAATCCAATAGACCGTCACGTCCGTATCCAGCGCGCTGACGAGCTGCTGGGTCTGCGCGCTCAGGGTAAACAGGCCGCTGGCCGTCGTATCCAGATGGGTATAAGCCGAGGGCAGCGCGCCCGCGAACAGATTGACAGCGACAGCAATCGCAGCCACGATGATAATCGCCGCCGTGGAATAGCCGCCAGCGCGGAAGCTGCGGCTTTTCAGCCATGCCTTCAGGCCGAATCGTTTCTTCTTTAAGGAAGGCTTTTTCATCCGTTCCACCTCCGCTTCTCCATCATCTGCACCGTGACGAACAGGCAAACACCGATGATCGAACCAAAATACAGCACGGCGGTCAAATCGAACACGCCGTTCACAAACGTGTAAAACCGCTCAAACACGGAAAGGCTCTCCATCGCCGTACACAGCAGGCTGTCCGAATCGGAAACGAAGCCGGCGAGGCTGTTCATGAAATACAGCAGCAGCATCACCACAAAGCAAAGTCCCGCCGCCACGGCCTGATTATCCGTCAGTGAGGAAATCAGCATGCCGACCGCGCTCAACGTGCAGGAGAGCAGAAAGAACGCAAGCAGCGTGCCATACGCCGTGCCGAGCGGCACATTGCCGAAGCTGCGCAGAATCAGCGGATAGAAGCCCATGATGACGCAGGGAATCGCCACCACGTTGATCATCGCAAGGTATTTGCCCAGCACCACGCGGGTCATGCCGATGGGCAGGGCGTACAGCAGCTGGTCGGTCTTCTGCCGCCGTTCCTCCGCAATGACGCGCATGGTCAGAATCGGAATGGCGATCAGAAAGATGATGCTCATGCTTTGCAGCACGTATTCAAAATTCGGGTAGGCGCTGCTCAGGTTGTAGGCCATCGTGTAGATGCCCGCAAACAGCAACAGAAAAGCGATGAACACATAGGCGGTCATGCTCGTGAAATAAGCGCGAAGCTCGCGCCGGTAAACAGCGCTCATGCGGACTGTTCGCCCCCTTCCTCCGTGGTCTTTTCAGCCGGATCGGCGGTCAATTCGAGGAAGACGTCCTCCAGATTGGCCTTCTTCATGCTCATGCGCAGAATCGGCAGGTTGGCCCTTGCGCATGCGCGGAACACATCCTCGCTCAAGTCGGCAGGCGGCTCGGTTTCAACCGTCACGCCCTGCGCGCCCTCAACCTCGCCCGCGCCGAACGAAACCCTGCTCACGCCCGGAATCGCAGAAATCGCGGACGCAATCGCGCTTTGCTCACCGCGCACGGTCAGCTCCAGCGTCATGCTTCCGGCAAACAGCTTTTCCAGATTTTCCGGCGTGTCACTGGCGACGAGCTTGCCCTTGGAAATAATCATGATTTCGTCGCAGACGGCGCGCACCTCGGAGAGAATGTGGCTGCTGAGGATGACGGTGTGCGTCTTGCCCAGCGTTTTGATGAGGTCGCGGATTTCGATGATCTGAATCGGGTCAAGGCCGACCGTCGGCTCGTCGAGGATGACGACGTGCGGATTGCCGAGCAGCGCCTGCGCAATGCCTACCCGCTGGCGATAGCCCTTGGACAGGTTGCGGATCAGCCGATTCTGCACGCCGTCCGTCTGCGTGACGGCCAGCGCGTTTTCAATCTGCTTCTCCCGTTCCGTCTTACTCACGCCCTTGGCGCGGGCAACGAAGGTCAGGTATTCGCGCGGAGTCATATCCGGATAGACCGGCGGCAGTTCCGGCAGATAGCCGATCAGCGCCTTGGCCTTATCCGGCTCCTCAAAAATATCGTGCCCGTCGATGAGCACGCTGCCCTCCGTGGCGGATAAGCACCCGGTCATGATGTTCATGGTCGTGGATTTGCCCGCGCCGTTCGGTCCCAGAAAGCCGTAAATCTTGCCCGGCTCAACGGTCAGGCTCAAATCCGATACGGCGGTGTGGCTGCCGTATCGTTTGGTCAGATGACGAATCTCAATCAAGTGAACGCCTCCCAAAGAATGATGTCGGGAACTATCATACGGCGAACCCTTAACCGAAACTTTAGAAAACGGAAATCGCCGCAATGCTTTCAAATTCTTCCCACATTGTTCAGCGCGCGTTCAATTTTGTTTCACAGCCGCGGCCTAAACTAGGATCATCTGATTCAAAGGAGACTGCGATATGCGTATTTTACTGGCCGGCAAACGAAACGAACAGCTTGAAAAGATGAAGCATGCGCTGGAGCGGGCGCATTGCAGCGCGGAATGCGTCTTTGCCCTTGAAACGGCGCTGGATTTGTGCATGGACGACTGCTATGACTGCATCGTGCTGGAAGCCGCGCCGTTTTGTGAAAAGCCGCTGGAGGTCATCGGCGAAATCCGCGACGCGGGCGTAGACACGCCGATCATGCTGCTGCTTGAGCGCGGCGAAAGGCGGCTGGGCATTGCGGCGCTCAACGCGGGCGCGGATGATTTTGTGACGCCGCCCATGGTGATGGCGGAGTTTGTCGCCCGCGCCCGCGCGCTGGCCCAGCGAAACGACGGTCTCGCGTCGCAGCTGTTGACATGGGGCGACGTGGCGCTCGACGCGCAGGCGTTCGAGCTGCGCACCGCCTCCGGCCGCGTGCACCTGGGCAACCGGGAATATCAGATGATGGAGCTGCTCATGCGCGGGCGAGGACGGCGAATCTGCGCGGAGGAAATCGCCCAGCGCATCTGGGGCGAAGAAAAGGCGGGCAGTGAACTCATCTGGGTGCATATTTCCGCTCTGCGGGCCAAGCTGGAAAAAATCGACGCGCAGACGCATATCTGCACCTATCGCGGACAGGGGTACGCGCTGGAGGTTTGAGATCTTTTTTGGCGAAAATCAAAAAAAGCGGCGCGATGCCCAGCCGAGCCGCCGCTGCGCAATCCCGCCGAATCCGTTTTCCTGATTTTGGGGAAAATGGGTTCGACGGGTTTTTACTTCTATCCTTTCACATCCCTCCTTTTCAGCAGCACCCATGCCAGCGCGAACATCGCTGCAATCCAAAACAAGCAACTGAGTGCGAACAGCCCGTATTGCCCGGAAAGCACGTCCTCCTGCTTATTGGCGTTCATGCCCATCTGCATGAGCGCATATCCGGTTTTCTGCTGGACGGAGGATTACGGCCTGTTTGTCATCGCCCTGCCGCAGGGCAGTTTGTGGAAATACAATTTTTACAGCGTGCCCGAGGTCATCCTCAATCTGGTGCGAAGCATTCTGCCCGTCGGGCTGGGGCTGCTGGCTGTCGGGCTGTCCGTCTGTCTCCTCCATTCGGATGCAGAGCGAGAAACTCCGCGCGCTGATCGCCGATTTGAACCTGACCAGCAAGCTGCAATAACTTATAAAAACGCCCCCGACAGCTTAAAAAACTGCCGAGGGCATTATTATTGGAAATAAAAAAAGATCGGAACTTAACCGATCTTTTCTTGCCGGGTGACAAATCCGGCTGTACTGGTGGGGTCGATAGGGCTCGAACCTACGACCTCCACGATGTCAACGTGGCGCTCTGACCAGCTGAGCTACGACCCCAAGCACGTCATTTATTATACAGCATGCTTCCGCTTCTGTCAACCCTTTTTTCACGCTTTTTTTGACAGTTTTTGCAGCTTTTTACAAGAGGACGTAAAAAAGTGAAGCGCCGCAAGGAAAAAATCCAAAAAGCGCTTCGCTTTGTTTTGCTTCCAATGTCAGATGCTGAACGCGTCGAGCCACGCCTGCCCGGCCTGAATGCTTGCCTCCACGCGGCTGGGCGCGGGGCCGCCCGGCACGTCGCGCAGTTCCACGCAGGCGTGCATGGAGCAGGCTTCATACACATCCGGCTCAAACAAATCGGAGAAGGTTTTCAGCTCGTCCATCGACAGCTCCAGAATCGCCTTGTTCTCCTTCACGCAGTGCAGCACCAGATGGCCGATGACCGCATGCGCATCGCGGAACGGCATACCCTTTTTGACGAGATAATCCGCCGCATCGGTCGCGTTGGTGAAACCGCCCGCCGCGCCGCGCGCCATGTTCTCCGTGTTGAAGGTGCAGGCCGCCAGCATCGCGTTGAACACGACCAGCGACTTGACCAGTGTATCGCGTGCGTCAAACAGCGCTTCCTTGTCCTCCTGCATGTCCTTGTTGTAGGCCAGCGGCAGACCCTTGAGCGTCGTCAGCAGCCCCGTCAAATCGCCGTAGACGCGACCCGTCTTGCCGCGAATCAGCTCGGCCACGTCGGGGTTCTTCTTCTGCGGCATGATGGAGGAACCCGTCGCATACGCGTCGTCCATCTCCACAAAGCGGAACTCATGGCTGTTCCAGAGAATCAGCTCCTCGCAGAAACGGGACAGGTGCATCATGCACGCGGAGGCGGCGTAGAGATAATCGCACACAAAGTCGCGGTCGGCCACGCCGTCCAAACTGTTCTGCGTGATGGCCGAGAAGCCCAGCAGCTCCGCCACGCGCTCGCGGTTCAGCGGATAGGTCGTGCCTGCCAGCGCGCCAGAGCCGAGCGGCATCACGTCCGCATGGGCGTAAACCTCCTTCATCCGCTGCATATCGCGGGTGAACATCTGGAAATACGCCATCATGTGATGGCCTAGGGTGATCGGCTGGGCGCGCTGCAAGTGCGTGTAGCCCGGCATGATGGTATGCGTGTTCGCCTTCGCGATGGTCAGCAGGGTTTCGCACAGCTCGCGCTGGAGGGATGCGGCTTCCTTCGCGGCGTCCTTGACATACATGCGGCAGTCAAGCGCCACCTGATCGTTGCGGCTGCGGCCGGTATGCAGGCGCTTGCCCGCGTCGCCGATGCGCTCGATGAGCAGCTTTTCCACGTTCATGTGGATATCTTCCGCATCCAGCTCAAAATGCACCTTGCCCGCCGCAATATCCGCTTCAATGCCCTTCAGGCCCGCGACGATTGCGTCCGCGTCAGCCTTGGGGATAATCCCCTGCTCGCCGAGCATGGTCGCGTGGGCAATCGATCCGGCGATATCCTGATGATAGAGCCGCTGATCGAAGGTGATGGAAGAATGAAAATCATCCACAAGCCCGTCGGTTTTCTTTTCAAAGCGTCCGCCCCAGAGTTTCATGGAAACCTCCTTAATATATGCAAAAAGGGGAACGTTGGGGCGCTGCCCCAAACCCCGCCAGAGAACTGAGTTCTCTGGACTCTCCTCCTCCGCTTCGCGGCATGCCGCGAAGCATGGCGGGAGGTGAAGGAACCTCAGGTTCCTTCTGGGGTCTGGGGTGAAACCCCAGCCGTTCCCCGGTCACTTTACTTCTTCAAGCCGGCCTTTTCCTTCATCATGGCCTGAACCTTGAGCGGCAGACCGTAGAGGTTGATAAAGCCGGCGGAATCCTTGTGGCTGTACATCTCGCCGGAATCGCCGAAGGTCGCGATATCCTCCATGTACAGGCTGTACGGAGAGGTCACGCCCGCGCCGATGCAGTTGCCCTTGTAGAGCTTGAGCTTGGCGGTGCCGGTCACATACTTCTGGGTCACATCCACAAACGCGGACAGGCTCTCGCGCAGCGGCGCATACCACAGGCCGTTGTAGACCAGCTCGGCGAACTTCACGGCCACCTGATCCTTGTAATGGGCGGTGTCGCGGTCAACGGTGATCTCCTCCAGGTTGCGGTGCGCGGCATAGAGCAGCGTTCCGCCCGGCGTCTCATACACGCCGCGGGACTTCATGCCCACCAGACGGTTCTCGACCATATCCGCAATGCCCACGCCGTTGCGCGCGGCGATCTCGTTGCAGGTCTCCAACAGCTTCACCGCGTCCATCTTCTCGCCGTTGACGGCCACCGGAATACCCTGCTCAAAGTCGATGGTCACATACTCCGGCTTGTCCGGCGCATCTTCCGGATATTTGCAGATCAGCGGCAGATCGCGCGGCGGCTCGTTGGCCGGGTCTTCCAGGTCGCAGCCCTCGTGGGACAGATGCCAGATGTTGCGATCCATGGAATACGGACGATCCTTCTTCACCGGGACGGGGATGCCGCGCGCGTCGGCATACTCGATTTCTTCCTCGCGGGTCTTGATATCCCACTCGCGCCACGGCGCGATGATCGGCATGTTCGGCGCAAACGCCTTGATGGAGAGCTCAAAACGCACCTGATCGTTGCCCTTGCCGGTGCAGCCGTGGCAGATCGCGTCACAGCCTTCCTTCTCGGCGATTTCAACCAGACGCTTGGCAATCAGCGGACGGGCGAAAGAGGTGCCCAGCAGGTACTTGCCCTCATAGATGGCGTCCGCCTTGAGCGTCGGCCAGATGAAGTCCTCGACAAATTCCTTGCGCAGATCCTCGATGTAGAGCTTCTCCGCGCCGGTCTTCTTGGCCTTCTCGTGCAGCGGCGCAAGCTCCTCGCCCTGGCCGACGTCAGCCGCGCAGCAAACCACGGCGCAGCCGTAGTTTTCCTTGAGCCACGGAATGATGATGGACGTATCCAGGCCGCCGGAATACGCCAGCAGCACGCGCTTGTAAGTCTTCTTATCCGCCATGATGATTCCCTCCATATATCCGCCCGGCGATTTGCGTCAGGGGAATTGTTTGTTGATGGTATGGATTATAGCGCGCAGCTCATAAAAATGCAATACTTTTGATTAAATATTCCGTTTAAAAGCGAATTTCCGTCAGATATATCCAGTTTTTTAGCTGTCAAAATGTATAAACATGGTATTCTTTCGCTTTCTTTATACATTTTCAGATGAATATGCGCGCCTGTGGATAACGCACGCCTTTGATTGACAGACGGGTGAAAATAGGCTAAACTGATGCAGGATGATTTTTAAAATAACAAGGAAGCAAAAGGCGGAGACTTTTTTGAGAATACTCGGCATTGACCCCGGCCTGGCGACAATGGGCTGGGGCGTGATTGAAGCGGACGGCTATCGGGAAAAGCTAGTGCAGTACGGCGCGCTGATTACCTACCCGCGCGACGCCTTTCCCGTTCGGCTGCGCTGTATTTATCAGGGCGTGCGGGAGCTGCTGAAAACCTTTCAGCCGGATGAAATCGCGTTCGAGGAGCTTTTCTTCTCCAAAAACGTGACGACGGGCATACAGGTCGGCGGCGCGCGCGGCGTGGCGCTGGTTGCCTGTCAGGAATACACGGATAAGCTGTTTGAATATACGCCGATGCAGATCAAGCAGGCCGTCGTCGGTTACGGCGGCGCGGACAAGCATCAGGTTCAGATGATGGTGCGGATGCTGCTGGGCATCAAGGAGATTCCCAAGCCGGACGATGCGGCGGACGCGGTGGCCTGTGCCATCACCCACGCGCACGCAGGCGCGGGACGCGAGCATTTCAGAATTAAGTGAGGCTATCATGATCGATTTCATTGAAGGCACGGTGGAAAGCAAAGCGCCGGGCGAGCTGGTCATCAGCGCGGGCGGCGTGGGCTTTCTTTTGATGTGTTCCAATACGACGCTGGCAGACGCGCCCGCAAAGGGCGAAAAATGGCGCTGCTATTCGGTGCTCAACGTGCGCGAAGATGCGATGGAGCTGTTTGGCTTTGCCAGCCGTCAGGAACGCGCGATGTTTAAAAAGCTCTGCCAGGTGACGGGCGTGGGCGCAAAAACGGCGCTGGGCGTGCTCTCCGCGCTGCCGGTGCGCGACCTCTCCGTGGCGATCGTCACGGGCGATGTGACGGCACTCTCCCGCGCGCCGGGCATCGGCAAAAAAACGGCGCAGCGCATTGTTTTGGAACTCAAGGATAAAGTAGAACAGCAGGATGTTTCCGCTCCTTCCGGCGCAGGCGCGCCCGCCGCGCCCATTGTCGGCGACGCGCAGAGAGAAGCGCAGGCGGCTTTGCAGGCGCTGGGCTACACCTCCGCGGAAGCGGCGCGCGCCATCAACCTTGTGCGCGATCAGGCGGATACCGTTGATGCGCTGATTATGCTGGCCCTGCGCCAGATCGGTTCGCTTTAATCTCATCAAGGAGGATGAAAAGATGAAACTGCCTGAAGACCCCGTCATGCTGCTCAGCTTCATCAACATGAAACTGCGCGATCAATATGCGTCGCTGGACGAACTTTGCGACGATCTGCATATTTTGAGCTTCGATTTGGAAGACAAGCTGGGCGAAATCGGCTATTTCTATAACGCAAAGGAAAACCGTTTTGTTTAAGGAAAGCCATTTTATTTTTCTTCATGCAGGGACGCGCAATGCGCGCCCCTGCATGAAGAAATGGGTATTCTTTGGAGCTACGCAGCAATGAGGTAAGGAAATGGAAGAAGAAAGACTTGTGATGAGCGGCTTCCGCGAGGAGGAGGACGATCAGGAAAGCAGCCTCCGCCCCAAAACCCTGCGCGAATACGTCGGGCAGCAGGCGGTGAAGGACAGCCTGAACATCTACATTCAAGCCGCGCGGCAGCGGCGGGATTCGCTCGATCACATTCTGCTCTACGGCCCGCCGGGCCTGGGCAAAACGACGCTCGCGGGCATTGTCGCCAGCGAGATGGGACAGAACATCCGCGTGACCAGCGGCCCGGCCATCGAGCGTGCGGGCGATCTGGCCAGCCTGCTGACCAACCTTTCCAGCGGCGACGTGCTGTTCATCGACGAAATCCACCGCCTGTCGCACGCGGTGGAAGAAGTGCTTTATCCGGCGATGGAGGATTACGCGCTGGATATCATGATCGGCAAAGGCCCGTCGGCGCGCAGCATCCGTCTGGATCTGCCGAAATTCACGCTGATCGGCGCAACGACGCGCGCGGGTTCGCTGTCCGCACCGCTTCGCGACAGATTCGGCATCATTTTCCGTTTACAGATGTACACGACGGAGGAACTGATGCAGATTGTGCATCACTCCGCAGGCGTTTTGAACATTCAGGCGGAGGAAGACGGCGTGCGCGAAATTGCGCGCAGAAGCCGCGGCACGCCGCGAATCGTCAACCGCCTGCTCAAGCGCGTGCGCGACTATGCGCAGGTGCGCGGCGACGGCGTGATTACCAAGCAGATGGCGCAGGAAGCCCTGACGCTGCTGGACGTGGACGACCTCGGTCTGGACCGCGTGGACAGGACGATTCTGACCACGATGATGAAGAAATTCGACGGGCGGCCCGTGGGGCTGGATACGCTGGCGGCGACGACCGGCGAGGACGCGGTGACGATTGAGGACGTTGTCGAGCCGTATCTGATGCAGCTGGGCTTCATCATGCGCACCCCGCGCGGGCGCATCTGCACGCAGGCCGCCTACGACCACATGAAAATCCCGATGCCGCAGTCCGCAAGGCCGGACGGGCAGACGAGTTTACTGGATTAAAAGACACGTTGGGGCTGCGCCCCAACGTTATCCCATACAGAAAAGAGAATTGCCATGAAAACCAGTGATTTTGATTATGATTTGCCGCAGGAGCTGATCGCACAGACCCCTGCCGAGCCGCGCGACAGCAGCCGCCTGCTCGTCTATCATCGCGATACCGGCGCGGTTGAGCACAAAATCTTCCGCGATGTGATCGATTATCTCAACCCCGGCGATGTGCTGGTCATCAACCAGACCCGCGTCATCCCCGCGCGCCTGTACGGCGTGAAAGAAGGCACGGGCGGCGCGATTGAGTTTTTGCTCCTGCGCCGCCTGAACCTCACGGATTGGGAGGTCATTCTCAAGCCCGGCAAAAAGGCCAAGCCCGGCGCGCGCTTCGTGTTCGGCAACGGTGAGCTTGTTGCGGAAATCCTGACCATCAGCGAAGACGGCGGGCGCACCGTGCGCTTCTTCTACGAAGGCGTGTTCGAGGACGTGCTGGATCGCCTCGGCCAAATGCCCCTGCCGCCGTATATCCATGAAAAGCTGGCCGATAAAACGCGCTATCAGACCGTCTATGCCAAGGTGGACGGCAGCGCCGCCGCGCCGACCGCGGGCCTGCACTTCACGCCGGAGCTGCTCGAGCGCATTCGGCAGAAGGGCATTGACATTGTGCCGGTGCTGCTGCATGTCGGTCTGGGCACGTTCCGCCCCGTCAAGGAGGACGACGTCGCCGATCACCACATGCACAGCGAATATTACGAAGTCACGCCCGAACAGGCGGACGCGATCAACGCCGCAAGGGCGCGCGGCGGCCGCATCGTCTGCGTCGGCACGACCAGCGTGCGCACGCTGGAAACCGTCGCGACGGAGGACGGCGTCGTTCACCCTGGCAGCGGTTTCACCCAGATTTTCATCACGCCCGGCGTGAAGATCAAGGCCGTGGACGCGCTGATTACCAACTTCCACCTGCCGCAGAGCACGCTGCTCATGCTCATCTCCGCGCTGATGGGGCGCGAAAACGCGCTGGCCGTCTACAAGCAGGCCGTCGAGGAAAAATACCGCTTCTTCTCCTTTGGCGATGCAATGATGATTACCGGCGAGCCGAAAAAGGACGCATAATCCCCCATTCGCGCGCATTTGTGGCATAGCCAATTCGCGTTTTCTATCGTATAATAAAGCCAGATTCACGCCCCGCGCGGGCGCAGACACGAAGGAGTGAAGCACGATGGGTTACAAACTGTTCAGCGATGTGACCGCCGACGTCAGCGAAGAATTGATGCGCGGCATGCCGGAGGTCGAGTTCGTGCCGATGCAGGTGGAGCTTGGCGGCGAAAACTATACCTACGGCCCGGGCGGCGATTTGACCGTCGAGCATTTCTATGCCGAGCAGCGTGCTGGCAAATTCGCCAGCACCTCCCAGATCAACCCGATGGTCTATCGCGAGTGCTTTGAAAAGACGCTCAAGGCGGGCGAGGATATCCTCTACCTCTGCTTTTCTTCCGGCCTGTCGAGCACGCTGCAATCCGCCAACCTGTGCGTCGAGGAGCTGCGCGAAGAATACCCCGAGCGCAAGCTGATTGTCGTGGATACCCTCTGCGCCGCCGTCGGCGAAGCGATGCTCGTTCGCGAAGCCGCGCGCAAGCAGCAGGAGGGTCTGACCCTCGAGGAGCTGGCGGCCTGGGTAGAGGAAAACCGCCTGAAAATCTGCCACTGGTTCACCGTCGATTCGTTCGATCACTTGAAGCACGGCGGGCGCGTTTCCGCCGCCGCCGCGGCCGTCGGCACGATGCTGCAAATCAAGCCGCTGCTGCACGTTGACGAGGAGGGCAAGCTGCGCGTGGCCGAAAAGCCGCGCGGCCGCAAGCAGGCCATCCGCACGCAGGTTGCGCACATGAAGGAAGGCTGGACGCCGGAAATGGGCAAGCTGGTCGTTATCGGCCACGGCGACTGCCCGGACGACGTGGAGCAGCTTCGTCAAGCCGTGCTCAAGGAATTCCCGGATGCGGATATCCGCGTGGCCTATATCGGCCCGGTCATCGGCGCGCACACCGGCCCCGGCATGCTGGCGCTGATCTATTGGGGCACCAATCGATAAACACGCCTTCAGTCAGCTTCGCTGACAGACCTTCGGCGTTTCGCCTGCCTGATTCCCCGCACAGCGGGCGACAGGCTCCACGCTCTCCACGAGGGAGCCTTTATTTCATAAAAGCAACTTGAGCCAATTTAAAGCGCTAAGGTTGCTTTCTTTTGATTGATGCCTCCCTCTACTGCCGAAAGGCAGACGGAAGGAGTTTTCTTTATCGGTTGCAAATCTGTCAACCGAAGCGTATAATGGGAATGGTGTTTTTTTACGCCCGAAATCAACAACAAAGGAATTTGCAGCCATGCGTTTACAAACCGCTCACACCCCCACCTCGCTCATCGAAGGACCGATTGCAAAGGCGTTGATTTCCTTCGCACTCCCGCTGTTTCTGGGCAACCTGTTCCAGCAGCTGTATAACACGGCAGATTCCCTGATCGTCGGCAACTTTTTGGGCAGCGAGGCTCTGGCCGCCGTCAGCTCCTCCGGCAACCTGATTTTCCTGATGGTCGGTCTGGTCAACGGCATTTCGATGGGCGCGGGCGTGGTCATCGCGCGCTATTTCGGCGCGAAGGACTACGACCGCATGCAGAAGACCATTCACACGCTGCTGGCGTTCGGCCTGGTGGCGGGCGCGCTGCTGACCGTCGTGGGTATGACACTCTCCCCCATCATGCTGCGGCTGATGGATACGCCGGAAACCGTTCTGCCCAATTCCATCAGCTATTTCAGAACGTATTTCACCGGATCGCTGGCCTTTGTGCTCTACAACATCTGCATGGGCATTCTGCAGGCCGTCGGTGACAGCCGCCATCCGCTGCAATATCTGATTATTTCCTCCATCGTCAACATCGTGCTCGACCTGCTGTTCGTCGGCGTATTCCACATGGGCGTGGGTTCCGCCGCCGCGGCGACAGCCATCTCCCAGCTGGTGAGCATGACCCTGTGCATGATCCGCCTGATGCGCAGCGACCGCGCCTACCGCGTCAATCTCCGCAAGATTCGCTTTGACGGGCGCGCGCTTCGCGAGATTCTGCAAAACGGCCTGCCTGCGGGCCTGCAGAACAGCATCATCTCCATCGCGAACGTCGTCGTGCAGAGCAACATCAACCAGTTCGGCGCGGCGGCGATGGCGGGCTGCGGCGCGCACAGCCGAATCGAGGGCTTCGGCTTCCTGCCCGTCACCTGCTTCACGATGGCGCTGACCACGTTCGTCAGTCAGAATCTCGGCGCGAAAGCCTACGACCGCGTGAAGAAGGGCATCCGCGTCGGCATTTTCTGCTCGGTGACGATTGCGGAAACCATCGCGCTGCTGATCTTCATTTTCTCCCCGAAGCTGATCGGACTGTTCACCAGCGACGCAGAGTCCATCGCCTACGGCGTGATGCACGAGCGCACAACCGCGCCGTTTTTCTTCCTGCTGGCGTATTCACACTGCATGGCCGCCATCTTCCGCGGCGCAGGCAAATCCACCGTGCCGATGCTGGTCATGCTGCTGTGCTGGTGCATCATCCGCGTCACCTACGTCACCATCGCCGTGAAGTTCTTCCCCGTGCTGAGCACGGTCTCCTGGGCCTATCCGATCACGTGGGGACTGAGCACGCTGGTGTTCACGCTGTATTATTTCAAGGCCGACTGGATGCACGCGTTTGAGAAGCGCGAAAAGAAAGCCTGATCTTTCCATCCGCCGATTGCAGAATCGGCGGATTTTTTTCGGCTTCTGCACCCCTCATTTCGATCGTAAGCCGACACAAACAATTTGTTTTGCTGAATATTGCATTTTCTATCCATATTTTTTTGCACCTTTCAGCTTTTCAAGTGAAATCGTTTATGATATACTATATGATTGTTTGAAAGTAGCTCGGGAGCGCATTCGCCGCTCCTTTATACCGTCCCAAGGAGGATCAACCATGCCTGATACGCCGATGCCCGGTTCGCTTGCGGCCGAAACCGCCCGCCGCCGGACGTTCGCCATTATCTCCCACCCGGACGCCGGCAAAACGACGCTGACCGAAAAGCTGCTGCTGTACTCGGGCGCGATTCGCACTGCCGGTTCCGTCAAAGCCCGCAAAAGCGACAAGCACGCCACCAGCGACTGGATGGATATCGAGAAACAGCGCGGCATTTCCGTGACCTCCTCGGCCATGCAGTTTGAGTTTGACGGCTACCACATCAACATTCTCGACACCCCCGGTCACCAGGACTTCTCCGAAGATACCTACCGTGTGCTCGTCGCAGCGGACAGCGCCGTGATGCTCATCGACGCAGCCAAGGGCGTTGAGGCGCAGACCATCAAGCTGTTCAAGGTCTGCCGCCTGCGCAACATCCCGATTTTCACCTTCGTCAACAAGATGGACCGCGCGGGCAAGGATCCGTTCTCCCTGATGGAGGAAATGGAGCAGGTGCTCGGCATCCGCGCCTGCCCGATCAACTGGCCCATCGGCACGGACGGCGATTTCAAGGGTGTTTACCACCGCGACACAAAGATGGTGGAGCTGTATGAATCCGGCGACCACGGCAAGACGCGCGTGGAAAAGCAGGATGTGCCGCTGGACGATCCGAATCTGCCGGAGCTGCTCGGCGACCGCCTGTACAAGCGCCTGATGGATGAAATCGAGCTGCTGGATATCGCGGGCGATTCGTTCGATCTCGACCTTGTCCGCAAGGGTGAGCTGACCCCGATGTTCTTCGGTTCGGCCATCACCAACTTCGGCGTCGAGCCGTTCCTGACCCGTTTTCTGGAATACTCCACCCCGCCCGCGGCGCACGAAAGCGACATGGGGCTGGTGCAGGCGGACGACCCGGATTTCTCCGGCTTCATCTTCAAGATTCAGGCCAACATGAACCCGGCGCACCGCGACCGGTTGGCGTTCATGCGCATCTGCTCGGGCGTGTTCACCAAAGGCATGACCGTCTGGCACAGCGGCACGAACAAGATGATTCAGCTCAAACAGCCGCAGCAATTCATGGCGGACGAGCGCGAAGCCGTTGAAAACGCCTATCCGGGCGACATCATCGGTCTGTTCGATCCCGGCATTTTCGCGCTGGGCGATTCGCTCTGCACGGGCAAGAAGCGCCGCTATCCGGGCATTCCGGTGTTCGCACCGGAGTTCTTCGCCCGCGTGAGCAGCATCGACAGCCTCAAGCGCAAGCAGTTCGTCAAGGGCGTTTTGCAGCTCAGCGAGGAGGGCGCGATTCAGACCTTCAAGCGGCCGGGCATCGGCTTTGAGGAGATCATCGTCGGCGTGGTCGGCGTGCTTCAGTTTGAGGTGCTGGAGCACCGCCTGAAGACGGAATACAACGCTGAAATCCGCCGCCAGCAGCTCCCCTACCGCTTTGTGCGCTGGATCACCAAAACACCGAAAGCGATTGAGGATTTGAAGCTTTCCAGCACATCCTCGCTGGCGAAGGACGCGCGCGACCGCGATGTGATTCTCTTTGAAAACGAGTGGTCGATCCGCTGGGCGCTGGAAAACAACGAGGGCTTGGAACTAGCGGAAACTGCTTCCCGTCTTGGCTAAGATAAGACAGACATTTCATTCAACACTTGACTATATAGAAAGAAGGGCTTCCATTTGGAAATGATTCGTGAGAACATCCGCAATATCGCCATCATCGCGCACGTTGACCACGGCAAAACCACGCTCGTCAACGAAATGCTCAAGCAGGGCGGCGTTTTCCGCGAAAACCAGCAGGTTGCCGACCGCGTGATGGATAACAACGCCATCGAGAAGGAGCGCGGCATCACCATTCTGGCGAAGAATACCTCCATGTATTATAAGGACGTGAAGATCAACGTCGTCGATACCCCCGGCCATGCCGATTTCGGCGGCGAGGTTGAGCGCGTGCTCAAGATGGTGGACGGCGTGCTGCTGCTCATCGACTCGTTTGAAGGCCCGATGCCGCAGACCCGTTTTGTGCTCCAGCATGCGCTGGCGCTCGGCCTGCCGGTCATCATCGTCATCAACAAGATGGATCGCCCGGATGCGCGCTGCGAAGAAGTCTACAACGAGGCGTTCGACCTGATGATCGACCTCGGCGCGGACGAGAGCCAGCTCGATACCCCGGTCGTCTACGCCAGCGCCCGCGCGGGCACGGCGACCCTCGATCCGAATCAGCCGAGCAGCGACCTGCGCCCGCTGTTTGAAACCATCCTCCAGTACATCCCCGCGCCGAAGGGCGACCCCGAAGCCCCGGCGCAGATGCTCATCTCCACCATCGACTACAACGAGTTTGTCGGCCGTATCGGCATCGGCCGCATCACCCGCGGCACGCTCAAGCTCAATAGCATGGCGACCCGCTGCAACAACCTCAACCCGGATCTCCACGAGAATTTCCGCCTGAGCAGCCTGTTCGCGTTCGAGGGCCTCAAGCGCGTGCCGGTTGAGAGCGCCAGCATGGGCGAAATCGTCGCCGTCACCGGTATCGAGGATATCATGATCGGCGACACCATCTGCGCGCCGGATACCGTCGAGCCGCTGCCCTTCGTCAAGATCACCGAGCCGACCGTCGCCATGACCTTCTCCGTCAACGACAGCCCGTTCGCCGGCCGTGAGGGCACCTACGTCACCTCCCGCCATCTGCGCGCCCGCCTGATGCGCGAGCTTCAGACCGACGTCTCCCTGCGCGTCGAGGAGACCGACTCCGCCGATTCCTTCCGCGTCAGCGGCCGCGGCGAGCTGCACCTCTCCGTGCTCATTGAAAACATGCGCCGTCAGGGCTACGAGTTCCAGGTTTCCAAGCCGGAAGTGCTGTTCCACTATGACGAGAACGGCAACAAGCTCGAGCCGATGGAGAAGATGGTCGCCGATGTGCCCAGCGAGTACGCGGGCGCTGTCATTGAGAAGATCGGCCGCCGCCGCGGCGTGATGGATAACATGACCGGCACTGACCGCGTGCGCCTTGAGTTCACCGTGCCGAGCCGTGGCCTGTTCGGCTACCGCAGCGAGTTCATGACCGATACCCGCGGCGAGGGCGTGATGAGCGCCGTGTTCGACCACTACGAGCCGTATAAGGGCGATATCCCGCACCGCAACGTCGGCGCGCTGGTTTCCACCGAGACGGGCGACGCGGTCATGTACGGCCTGTTCTATGCGCAGGATCGCGGCACGCTGTTCTGCGGCCCGAACACCGCCGTCTACACCGGCATGATCGTCGGCCAGAACGCGCGTCAGGGCGATATCGACGTCAACGTCTGCCGTCAGAAGCACCTGACCTCCATCCGTAACGCCGCCGGCGCTGAAACCGCCATGAAGCTGACCTCCATGCGCACGCTGACGCTGGAAGAGTGCCTGGAGTTCATCGATGACGATGAGCTGCTGGAAATCACCCCCAAGAGCCTGCGTATGCGTAAGCGCGTGCTCGAAACCGAACTTCGTAAGAAGCTCGCTGCCAAGAAGCGCGCCGAAGCGAATAACTAAGCCTTTCCTTCATCCGACCGGGATTTTCCCCGGTCGGATTTTTTTATATGCGCGCCCCTGCATCCTGCGCCCGCATTGCTCGCGCCCTGTTTTTCTGCTATAATCATCCTCAAAGGGGGCGCTTCCATGAGCACAATCGTCTTTTTCTGCATTCCCGCCTACGGCCACACCAACCCGACGCTTGGCGTTGTTCGTGAGCTGACCGTGCAGGGACACAAGGTCATCTATTATGCCTACGACACCATGCGTAAACCGATTGAAGCGGCGGGCGCGGCTTTCGTCTCCTGCAATACCTACGACGCGGAGCAGCGGCTTTCCGCCAAGGACGGCGAACGGGTGGGCAAGGATTTGGCTTTTTCCACCAAAATTCTCGTCGATACGACGCTGGCGCTCGACCGCGCGATTCTAAGCGACATGCGCGCGCTTGCGCCGGATTGCATCGTCGCGGATTCCATGGCCATCTGGGGCAAGCTCATCGCCAAAAAGCTGGGCATTCCGTTCGTGTCTTCCACAACGACGTTTGCTTTCAACCGTTATTCCGCGAAAATCATGAAGCAAAGCCCCGCGCAGCTCTTCGGCCTGCTCGTCTCCATGCCGAAAATCGGCAGGGAAATCAAGCGCCTGCAAGCGGCGGGCTATCCGGTCAAGAGCGTGCTGGATATCATTCAGAACGACGAAAACACGGATACGATTGTCTATACCTCGCCCGAATTTCAGCCGTGCGCCGAAACGTTTCCCGCCGCGCATTACGCCTTTGTCGGCCCGTCCATCCGTCCGGCGGAAAACCCGATGGAGAAACCCGCGCAGCCGCTCGTTTATATCTCGCTGGGCACGGTGGTCAACGACCAGCTTGCGTTTTATCGGCAATGTATCGCCGCGCTGGCGGACAGCCCGTATCGCGTCATTCTCTCCGTCGGCGGGCAGGTCTCTCTCGATGATCTGGGCGCTCTGCCGGAAAACATCGAAGCGCATCCGCAGGTGGATCAAATCGCCGTGCTGCAAGCCGCCGACGTGTTTCTCACCCATTGCGGCATGAACAGCACAAACGAAGCGCTGTATTTCGGCGTGCCGCTGGTCATGTTTCCGCAAACGCCGGAGCAGGGCGGCGTGTGTACGCGCGTTCTCCAGCTCGGCGCAGGCTTGAAGCTCGACAAACCGGAAGCCGGATCCATCCGCAAAGCGATTGAGAATGTGCTTCAAACGCCCGTTTATCGCGAAAAGGCCGCCAAAATCGCGGAAGGGTTCCATCGCTGCAAGGGCGCAAAAGGCGCGGCGGAGAAGATTTTGGAGGTTATCAGCACGGAAAAGTAGTTGACACTTTCCTGTCAACCCCAAAACGTCAACAGCTTATGATGTATGAACAGCTTTCCGTTTTGTTGCATGCGTCCTAAGCTGTTTTTTGATTTTTGGTTTCTTTTTCTATGTTTCGCTTTGTTTGATTTTTGTTGTTATGATTCGATTTGTCACAGACTGCCAAACTTCTTTCCCGCCTATTTACAACAGCCGCTCTCTTGTGTTATCATCTCTGCCAACAGAAGGAAAGCGCCGCAAAGCAGGCGCGAGCCGCTTCTGTTGACATAAGTTTCTGTTCCTGTATAGACAGAAAAAGGAGGTCTTCTCGATGCTCAATGCGAATGTTGCTTTTGCGAATGGCGCAAACCGTATCGGCGAAGCGCGCACCGTTTCGGCACGCGAGCTCATCCATGTGGCGGGCTTTATTTTCGGCATGGCGGTTTCCGTCATGGCGGCAATGGGCCTGACCCAGCTGATTGCGATGCTGTAAACGACCTGAAGCGCATATACACAAAAAACCGAAGTCTGCGGCCCATCGACTTGCAGCTTCGGTCTTTTATTTTATATACGGTCGTAATCGATTTATTGATTTCTGAAAAAGATGCCGATCATTGCGCCGCCCAGATCGTTGGGCGAAATGACCTGCTGCAATTCCCAGCCCTCGGCGACAAGCGCGTTGATGTTGTCCTCCATCTGCTGCATATCCTTTTCGCGGGTGAGATTAAAGCCCTTGTTCAAATAGACCACTTTGTATTCCTTCATGCGGGTCTTCCTCCGTTTTTATTGGTCTCCGTTCTTGATATAGGTCGAATCCGACAGCACGACGATGTTCCGCGCTTTCAGTTCCTGCCGAATCAGCAGCATGAACCGATAATACACATCCCAATAAGCTTCGGTTGGCACGTAGACGCGCGCGACGTACTCAATCGCGCTGGCCTGATAGGCGTTGATCCCGACAAACGGCGGCTTGGCGCTGTCTATGCCCTCTCCTGCGCGTTTGCAGGCCGCCATCAGCGCCTCCAGCACCGTGTCCGTATCGATTTCAAAGCCGAGCCAGAGCTTCGCATCCACGCGCCGATACGCCTTTTCCGTATAATTGACGATGCGCTCGGCGGAAAGTTCCTTGTTGGGAATCATCACGGCCTTGTTATCCGGCGTGACCAGATGGGTATACATCAGCCCGATGCGCTCCACCGTGCCTTCCGCGTTCTCCGTGCTGATGAAACTGCCCGCTGCAAACGGCTTGGCGAGCAGAATCACCATGCCGCTGACCACGTTCGCCAGCACATCCTGCACGGAGAGCGAAACAGCCAGCGCAAACAGGCTCAGCAGCGCCACAAGGCTGGTGATCGGCACATCCAGCTGACCCGCCACCATCGTGATAAGCACAATCACCATCACGATCCGCGCCGCCGCCGTCAGAAAGCTGAGCAGCGCTTTATCCAGCGGCAGCTTGGCCACCAGCCGGTTGAGCGTCTGCATGACAATCTTGATGACGACCGCGCCGATGATGAGAATCAGCCCCGCGCCGATCCATTTATCCATCGTCGCGTCGTGCAGCGCGCCGACGACCTCCGTCACCTGTTCCGGGGTAAAAGCTTCTTCGGTATTCATGCCTCCGTCCTTCCGAGTACCGCGCCCTCGCACGCGCCCAGCGCGACCGTCACATAGCCGCCCTGCACCTTATGCACCTTGCCGCTCAGCAGGTCGCAGACCGCCTTGCAGCTCGCCAGCGCCTCCGGCACGCGCACCATGCGGCGAATCGCCTTGTCCGACGTATTGAGCGCGCAGAGCACCGTTTCCTTCTCCGTCTGCCGCAGATAGGCGTACAGCCCGTCCTCGCCGACCTCCCATGTCTTGAGCGTGCCCTCGCGCAGCGCCTCGCTGGCGTTTCGCATGTGCGTCAGGCGCTTGTAATAGGCCAGCATCGCGTTGCCGTCCACCTTGTCCCACGCCATGCTCCTGCGGCAGTCCGGGTCCGGGCCGCCGCGCATGCCCAGTTCGTCGCCATAATAAATCACAGGCACGCCGGGATGCGTCATTTGGAAAAACGCCGCCGCGCGCATGAATTTCACGCGCCCGCCGCACCGGGTCAGCATGCGCGCCGTGTCGTGGCTGGAGAGGAAATTCCACATGGAGTTTTGCACCTCCTGCGGATAGAGCATCATCGCGCGATTGATACCCGCGTCAAACTGCGCCAGCGACCAGCGGCGGTCGGCAAAGAATTTCCAAATCGCTTCGGAAAGCACGTAGTGCATCGTGCCGTCAAACATATCGCCGACCGTGCACCATTCGCGCGAATCATGCCAGCATTCGGCGATCATGATCGCGTTCGGGTTCGTTTGCAGCACGGCGCGGCGGAACTGCCGCCAGAAATCGGGATAGACCTCCGGCGAGACGTCCAGCCGCCAGCCGTCCACGTGCGCTTCCCGAAGCCAATAGCGCCCCACGTCGAGGAAATACGCCGCGCAGGCTTCGTTCTGCATGTTCAGCTTGGGCATATAGGCCCACTTTTCGCCGAAGGTCATGTAGCCGCAGGGATACTGCTCCCCAAAGAAGAACCAGTCGTAATACTCAGATTCCTTCCCCTTCTCCATCGCGTCCCTGAACGGCGCAAAGCCAAGGCCGCAGTGGTTGAATACGCCGTCCAGCACGATGCGGATACCCTTTTCATGCAGCGCGTCGGCCAGCTTGCGCAGATCCTCCAGCGAGCCGAGCAGCGGATCGATCTGATAATAATCGAACGTGTTATAGCGGTGGGAGGTATCGGAAAGGAAAATCGGCGTCATGTAGACCACGCCCACGCCCAACTCGGCCAGATACGGCACGGCCTCCAAAATACCCTTGAGGTTGCCGCCGAAGCGATATTCGTTCGCCACGCGCTTGCTGCCCCATGGCTCGACGGCCTCCTCGCCCGGCACGTCCACGCGGCGGAAGCGGTCCGGGAAAATCTGATAGCCGACGCATCCGCGCGCCCACTGCGGCTTCTCCTTCGCCGGATAAGCATGCGCATAGTGGAAGCCGCTGACCCATTCGGGCTTCTCCGGCACGGCGCGCGTGCCGTCCGCGTCGTGCAGCAGCGTCACGTCGCCCGCATGCAGGATAAAGGCGTAGACAATCCGCGGGTCGTGCGGCCGGAATACCGCCTGCCAGACCTCGCGGTTCTCGTCGCGCCACATGCGCTCCATCGGGGTATCGGTTGCGCGGGCAAACGGTTCGCCCTCGGCGTAGTTATCGGCATGGCGCAGCGTTACCGCGTCAAACTCGTCGGTGGCGGTCGTCAGCCGGATGCACACACGCCCGTCGCTGAGCGTATGGCGATCCTCCAGCCACGGCATATGATGAATGGCGGCAATTTGCAGGCTTTTCATGGAATGCTCCTTTCATTTTTCGCGCGCAATGTAGAATTCAATACTAGATTGTGCCGTATAGTGGTTGACATACTTCTTAAAAAATCTTATAATAATAAAGAAACCAGATTTTGACTGATCGAACCATTGGGAGGCCCTTGTTATGACGATTCTTGCCGACAGCTGCTGCGATCTCTCCCCGGAACTGCTCAAAAAAACGCAGGCCAGGGTCGCGCCGCTGACCATTACCATAGACGATACGCATTATGTGGACGACGGCACGGTGGATATTCCGCCGTATCTGGCCGCGATGAAAGCCAGCAAAAACCCGGTTCGCTCCGCCTGCCCTTCGCCCGATCTCTATGCCGAGGATATCAAGGCGGCGGAGGGCGACTGCTTCATCGTCACGCTGTCCTCCAAGCTTTCCGGCTCGCACAACGCGGCGGCGCTGGGCGCGCAGCTCGCGGAGGAGGATATGCCAGAGAAGAAGGTGCATGTCTTTGACAGCGAGAGCGCCAGCGCGGGTGAAACCTACCTCGCGCTGATGATTCACGACCTCATCGCCGCGGGAAAGACCTTTGAGCAGATCGTCGAAACCGTCGAGGAAAAGATTCGCTCCATGCACACGCTGTTCGTGCTGGATTCGCTGGATAACCTCGTCAAGAACGGCCGCATCAGCAAGACCGTCGCCCTGCTGGCCAATGTGCTTTCCATCCGCCTGCTGATGAGCGACGACGGCCACGGCGCCATCAAAAACATCAGCAAAGCGCGCGGCATCAAGGGTGCGCTCGGCCAGATGGTCGAAACCTGCCGCAAGCACACCGAAGGGCTAGCCACCGCTTCCCAGCGGCTCGTCATCTCCTATTGCAACTGCCCGGAGCGCGCGCGTCAGGTGCGCGACATGATCCGCGAAAAGTGCCCGGCCATCGGCGAAATCGTCATGACCCCGACCTCCGCGCTCTCCTCCATGTATGCCAACGACGGCGGCATTGTGATTGCGTATTAAAACACTCCGTTTTCAAAAAGGACTCTTTTTCGAGCTTTCGGGAAAGAGTCCTTTCTTAATATGCTTACTCCTTCCGTCTGCCTTCGGCATCCACCTCCCTCCAAGAGGGAGGCTTTTGGTATAAGCCTCTGTCAGAAATAAATGTGCTTTCTTCGCTAAACAAAAACTTTGTTTTCTTTGAACAGCGACTTATACTCAAAGGCTCCCTCCTAGAGGGAGCTGTCAGCGAAGCTGACTGAAGGAGTTTACCCGCAAATCTTCTTCAAATCTCCAAACGTCTTCATCGCATACGTCGCCAGACCGCATGCCGCTGCTTCGCCCAGCCCCGCGCTGTCAAATCCGCCCGCAGCAGCAGCCTGAATGCCCGCCTTCGCGTCCTCAACCACCAGACAATCTTCCGGCTTCATGCCGATGAAATCCGCTGCCATCAGGAAAACCTGCGGATCGGGCTTGCTTTTGGTGATGTTCGTGCCGTCGGAAATCGCGTCAAAGTAATCACCCAGCCCCAGCCGCGCCAGAATGAACTTCGTGTTCTTGCTGGAAGAACCGATCGCCAGCTTCAAACCCATGCTGCGCAGCGCGTCGAGCGTCTTTTTCACCTCGGCCGACAAGTCCGCCGGGGACATGTTCGCCAGCAGCTGACGATAGAGATTGTTCTTTTCCTCCGCCAGCGCTTCCTTCTCCTGCTGGGTCAGCTTACCGTCATAGCGCTCCAGAATAATTTCCAGGCTGTCCATCCGGGAAACGCCGCGCAGGCGGTTGTTGATCGTCTCGTCAAAGTAAATGCCCAGCTTGTCCGCAATCGTTTTCCACGCCTGATAGTGATATTGATCCGTGAAGCAGATCACACCGTCCAGATCAAAAATCACGCCCGTATATTTGCCCATATCTTTTACGCTCCTCGTTTTGATTTACTCTCATTATACCCGTTTTCACGGACAATGTCCACAGCGGCCTGAAAAAAGCGGCCTGAGGCCGCCTGCACCTCCGTCACGGTTCGCAAAAGCTCACACCTCCGCGCACATGGATGAAAGCTATGCTGTTTTCCAAGCATCTAAAAAGCGGCCATGCCGAAGCATAGCCGCCTTTTCCGTCCATTGTTTTTGGAACAGACGCTCTTTTTTCTTTTTTGCGCCTGTTAAGTTCTCGTTAAGGTTTATTCCTCCTTCTCTGCCGTGAAGTGTCCGAGCGCATAAACCACGCCGATGATGATGAGCATCACCGCGAAAATGCCCAGCATCCCCTCGCCCATGAACACCAGCGAATCCAAAAAAGCCTGTACATTGAGCTTCATAATCCGTACCTCCTTTTACACCAGCGGCCCGATCAGCGCCAGAATGATGCCGCCCGCGATGACGGAAGCGACCTGCCCCGCCACGTTCGCGCCCGCCGCCTGCATGAGGATGAAGTTGTAGGGGTCTTCCTCCTTCGCCATCTTTGCAATCACGCGAGAGGACATTGGGAACGCGGAAATGCCCGCCGCGCCGATCATCGGATTGATCTTCTTCTTGGCGAACAGGTTGATGAGCTTGCCGAACAGCACGCCGCCGAACGTGTCAAACATAAACGCAATCAGGCCAAGCCCCAGAATCATCAGCGTTTCCGGCACAAGGAAGCTCTCCGCCTGCATGCGCACCGCCACCGTCAGACCGAGCATCAGGCTGATGAGGTTCGCCAGCACGTTCTGCGCCGTTTCGGAAAGGCTGCGCAGCACGCCGCATTCGCGAAGCAGGTTGCCGAACATCAGGAAGCCGACCAGCGCCACGCTCTGCGGCGACACAATGCCCGCAATCACCGTCACCACAATCGGGAACAGGATTCGCGTGGTTTTCGTAATCTTTCCGGGGGTATACTCCATGCGGATCATGCGTTCCTTCTTCGTCGTAATCAGGCGGATACAGAAGGGCTGCACAATCGGCACGAGCGCCATGTAGGAATACGCCGCGACGATAATCGCCGCCGTATAGTGGCTTTCCAGCACGTTAGCGACGAAGATCGAGGTCGGGCCATCCGCCGCGCCGATGATGGCGATGGAGGCCGCGTCCCGCAGTTCAAAGCCGAACAGGCTTGCCATCGACAGCGTGAAGAAGATGCCGAACTGCGCCGCCGCGCCGAAAAGCAGCAGTTTCGGGTCAGCCAAAAGCGGCCCGAAGTCGATCATTGCGCCAATGCCGATGAACAGCAGCAGCGGAAAAAGCTCGTTGGCCACGCCCGCCTGAAACAGGGTTTCCAGCACCTCCACCGCGCCGGAGTTCGGCAGATTGCACAGGATGCAGCCAAAGCCCATCGGCAGCAGCAGCGTCGGCTCCATCTCCTTGCAGATGGCCAGATAAATCATCACCCCGCCGACGACCCACATCGCCGCCATCTGCCACGTCAGCGCGCCCAGGTTCCCCAGAATTTGCGACATTGTTTTTTCCTCCGTTTCCTCACAGGTTTTGCTTAACCTTATGATAAAACGGATTTTTCTTTCGTGCAAGATTATTCGATTATTCTAATTGCGCCGTCTTTATGGACTGTTTTTGACCTTTATAGTTGCAAAAATCCAGACCGCGTTTTACCGCAGTCGGGGCAGATATTCAGCTTACTTCGCTTACAGCTTAATCAGCTCATATTCTCTCGTGCCCAGACCGATCTTCTCGGCATGGTCGAGGCAGCTGCGCCATTCGGATTCCGGCGTGGAGTTGCGGAACGGGTCGCCCCAATCGGCGAAGCCCGGCTTCTTCATGTTGTCGGAAAGCTGGCTGTGCGGCATCGGGTTCGCGGCAATGCACGCATCCACGCACGCCTGATCCAGCGCCAACGGATCGAAGGACGCGAACATGCCGATGTTCGGCAGAATCGGCGCGTCGTTCTCGCCGTGGCAGTCGCAGTTCGGGGACACGTCCACAATCAGCGAGATGTGGAAGTTCGGACGGCCATCGACGACGGCTTTCGTGTATTCGGCCATGCGCGCGTTGAGCAGCTCGTTCGCATCGTAGTTATCGAAGCTGATCGCATCGAAGTTGCATGCGCCCAGGCAGCGGCCGCAGCCGACGCAGTGCTCGTGATCGACGTGCATCTTGCGCTTCTCGCTGTCGAACATCAGGCCGCCGTTGGCGCATTCCTTCTGGCAGCGGCGGCAGCCGCGGCAAACATCCTCGTTGATGCTGGGCTTGCCGTTGGAGTGCTGTTCGGTCTTGCCCGCGCGGGAGCCGCAGCCCATGCCGATGTTCTTGATCGTGCCGCCGAAACCGGTCATCTCGTGGCCCTTGAAGTGGGTCAGACTGATGAACACATCCGCATCCATGATTGCGCGGCCAATGCGCGCTTCCTTCACATATTCGCCGCCCTCGACCGGCACAGCGATATCATCCGTGCCCTTAAGACCGTCGCCGATGATGACCGGACAGCCGACCGTCAGCGGCGTGAAGCCGTTCTCCCACGCGCAATACAGATGCTCGATGGCGTTCTTTCGGCTTCCGGGATACATGGTGTTGCAGTCCGTCAGGAACGGCTTGCCGCCCAGCTCCTTGACGACATCGACCACCGCGCGGGCGTAGTTCGGGCGCAGGAAGCTGATGTTGCCCTGCTCGCCGAAGTGCATCTTGATGGCGACAAACTTGCCGTCCATGTCAATCTGGCCGATACCCGCCTTTTTAATCAGCTTCTTGAGCTTGGTGGGCAGGCCGTCGCCGAACGCGATCGTTCGGAAATCGGTATAATAGACTTTTGCCTTTTCCATGGTAATCTCTCCCTGAATCCAAAGTGTTTGACGCTTACACCCTGTATTATAAGACTTAAACCACGGTTGAAGTCAAGTCCTTTTTTAAGGAACGATGGGGCTTTGCCCCATACCCCACCAAGAACCTGAGGTTCTTGGATTTCCCTCCTTCATGGATTGCTGCGCAATCCATGATATCTAATCCTCGAGCTGTATGCGCGAAGCGAAGAAGGGAGTCTGAGGGATTTAATCCCTCAGGCAGGTTTGGGCGGCAGCCCAACGTCCCCTTACAGCACAAACCCCAGCCCCAGCGCCAGCATGATGACCAGGCTCACCGCAATGGAAACCGAGTTCGTGAAGCTCGCCAGCGCCGTGTCGCTGTGGCAGCGGTCGGTATAAATCGGCGCAAGGGAGGAAAGCGGCGCAAAGCAGACCAGGCAGAGCGTCTGGCGCACAACCAGCTCAAACGGCGTGCAGAAGAACACCAGCGCCGCACTGATTGCCGCAAAAAGATAGCGTCCGAGCAGTTCCCGCGCCGTCTCGCGCAGAAGCGCCTTGTCGCCCGCCGGCTCAAACATCATGCCGATCATCAGCATCGCGATGAACGCGTTCGCCTGCCCTGCCGGACGGGTAAGCGTGAAAACCGCAGAAGGAATTTTCACATCCGCCGCCGCCAGAATCAGCATCATCATATACACGTCGAACGGCAGCGACTTGACGAACTTCATCAAAATGTCGCCGAAGCTCTCCTTCTCCTCGCCGCCCGTTTTGAGCAGCGTGGAGGTCATGGCATACGCGCCGCCGGTCATCATGATGGCGTTGCCCGTGTCGAACATGCAAGCCGCCACAACGCCCGTGTTGCCGAAAAACGCCTGCACCAGCGGCAGCGAGAAGCAGCCGATGTTGTATCCGCCGATATTCAGCATGCGATACGCGCGCAGGCGCTTTTCCACTCCGCCCGTGAACAGATACATCAGCAGAATCGGCACAAACGCGCACACGAAGCCCAGGCCCACGATGATGAACATCTTCGCGTCGCGCTCAAAGCCGTCGAACGCCTGAATGATGGTACACGGCAGGGTGATGTTGACCATGATCTTGCTCATCAGCCGATGGTCGTCCCTGCCGAAAAAGCCCGCGCGCTTGAGCAGATACCCCAGCACGATCACGAGCACATAGGACATGGGTTTGAAAATGTAATCCATGGGAGGTTTCTCCTTTTGTTGTTCAAAAAAGAAACCCGGAAGCAACCTTCCGGGAATTTCTTTTTAGCCTTCAACAGCTTCCTTCAGCGCCTTGCCCGGCTTGAACATCGGGGAGCGGCGCGCGCCGATCTGGATTTCCTCGCCGGTCTTGGGGTTGCGAGCCTTGCGGGCCGGACGCTCCTTGACTTCGAAAGCACCAAAGCCAACGATCTGCACCTTCTCGCCGTTCTTGAGGCTCTCGGCAATGATGTCGCTCATCGCGCACAGGGCAGCCTCGGCATCCTTGCGGGTCAGGCCCGCCTTCGCGGCGATCGCCGCGCTCAGTTCGTTCTTATTCATGGTGTAAAAAATCCTCCTTGAAACAACGTCATCGTGATTTTCTGACGTGTCCTTTGAACATCAATCGCACATGAAGGCGACTATGACATATTCTACATGGTTTCCCTCTTTCCTGCAAGAGGAAACGCAATTTTTATAAAAATTTCATGGGTTTTACAAGGTTTTTTCGTCCTCATCGCGTAGCGCGTCGATGCGTTTTTTCGTTTGGCCGCGCAAAGCGGTTTCCGCGTCCAGCCCCTGCGCCTCCGCGGCGGCGCACAGGCATTCGAGCATCTCGCCCAGCCGCGCTTCCTGCGCCGCTTTGTCGCCGCCCGTCTGCCCGGCCAGCTCGGCCACGCGCGCGAGCATCGCCGCGCCGTCGAGCTTCTGCCCTTTGGCCCCGGCTTCGCGGCGGACGACCTTCTGCCCGCGCATCAGCGCCGGCAGGGAGAGCGGCACATCGAGCACGCGCTCCAGCGCCGTCTGCTCGCCGCGCTCCTTCTTCTTCGCGTTTTCCCAGACGGAAACGACCGCCTGCGCGTTTTCTGCCTTGGCCTTGCCGAAAACGTGTTCGTGGCGCGTAATCATCTTGTGCGCCGCCATGCTGGTCACGTCGCGATCCGTAAACGCGCGATGTTCCGCGCCGATGCAGCTGTTGAGCACCACTTGCAGCAGCACGTCGCCCAGCTCGTCGGCCATCTTCATGTCGTCGTCGCCGTCCATCGCATCCGCCGCTTCGCAGGCTTCCTCGATCATGTACTGCCGCAGCGTATGATGGGTCTGCGCCCTGTCCCACGGGCACCCGCCGGGCGCGCGCAGACGGCTGATGACCTGTACAAAGTCCTCGTAGGACGCGCGGCTTCTGTCGTATACGCTGACTCTCGGCACGAGCACGGCGGTTCTGTGGTCATAATGCGCCTGCCTGTCCAATTCGCAGAGCGCAATCGGCCTGGCAGCTGCGCCCGGCTCGGCGGCGTTTTCCAAGAAGTAAACCGTCGTCTCGTCGTCAAACAAATCGCCCAGCCAGAGCTTCACGTCCGAAGCCAGGTAGCAGTTGTCGATTTCGGTGACGACCTGCGGGCAATCCGCCTGCACGCGCATTTCCGTCGTCGAAAGCGCCGTCACCGTGCGCAGGTTTTCCGTGTTCACGCCGAAGGGAATCACCGCGCAGGCCGCCGCGTCCGTCAGCGTCACGCCGCCGATGATTCGGAGTTCAACATTCCCCGGCAGAGCCTTAGCCAGCGCGCGAACGGTCGCGTCGCTCTGCGGCTCGCTGACGGCGTAGCAGAGCGTCTGCGCTTCTTCGGCGCGCTTGATAATCGCGCGCACGGCCAGTTCGCAAAGCTCGTCGAAATCCTCCGTCCGCTCATAGAGCGCGTCCAGCGTTTCAAACGCCGCGCCCTCACGCGCCAGCCTGTCCGCCACGCCATGCCGCCCCGTGCGCAGCAGCAGCCTGTCCGCGCCCTTCAGCGCATCGTATGCGCCGCAGGTGAGCATATCGCCGCTGTCCGGCCCCAACGCGACTACAGTTATGATGTGCTTTTTGCCGTCCATTATTCGTTATCCGCCTTGTTCAGCACGCTTTCGATGATGAAGCGCGGGCGGCGCTTGGTCTCGTTGTAAATCTTGCCGATGTATTCGCCGACAACGCCCAGGCCGAGCAGCTGAATGCCGCCGATGAGCCAGATCGAGCCCATCAGGGACGTCCAGCCGACGGAGGTATGGCCCGCAATCTTGGCGATCAGCGCATAGAGCAGCATAATCAGGCTGATGATGAACACTACTACGCCCGTAGAGAACACCAGCCGAATCGGCTTGACCGAGAAGCTCGTGATGCCGTCGGCGGCGAAAGCGATCATCTTCTTGAGCGGGTATTTGCTCTCGCCCGCAAAGCGTTCCGCGCGCTCATAGGTCACGGTCGTCCACTTGTAGCCGATCTGCGGCACAATGCCGCGCAGGAACAGGTTGACCTCCGTAAACTGGGACAGGCCCTCGACCGCGCGCTTGCTCATCAGGCGGTAATCCGCATGGTTGAACACGATATCCACACCCAGCGCCTTCATCACCTTGTAAAAGCCCTCGGCCGTAAAGCGCTTGAAGAACGTGTCGGTCTCGCGCTTGCTGCGCACGCCGTACACGACCTCGTAACCCTTGTGGTAATCGTCCACCATCTCATCGACGGCGTTGATGTCGTCCTGCAAATCCGCATCCATCGAAACGATCATATCCGCGTAATTCACGGCGGTCAGCAGACCGGCCAGCAGCGCGTTTTGATGGCCGCGGTTGCGGGAGAGGTTCACGCCGGAAAACATCTCCGGCTCCTTCTCGTGCAGCTCGCTGATGATCGGCCAGGTGTTGTCGCTGGAACCGTCGTTGACAAACATCACGCGGCTCTGGCGGCTGATCTTGCCCTCGTCCATCAACTGGTGCATCTTCTCGCGCAGGCGCTTGCTCGTCTCCGGCAGAACCTCCTGCTCCTTGTAGCACGGCACGACAATATAAAGCGTGTTTTTCTCGTTCATCGGTATTTCTCCTTTCGCGCTTCCCGTCCCTCCAGCGCGGAGGGACAAGCGTGTTTATCGATCCTGCTGCTGGGTGTTCCCCTGCGTCAGCAGATTATCTCGAAGGGCCGCCAGTTCGCTGGCGCTGCGGGAAAGCGCCGCAGCCGCACCGGAAAGCATCTTGTCCACCTGCACGCACGCCTGATTGTAGATGCTGTCCGCATCCTTTTCGGCGCGCTCGCGCGTTTCAACGGCGTAGGCCTGCGCGCGGCGGGTGATTTCGTTGTCCTCCACCAGCTTCTGCGACTGCTGCTGGGCGTTGAAAATGATCTGTTCGGCGCGGGTGTTCGCGTCCGCAATGATCGCGTTCGAGTCCTCCTGCGCCTTCTGGCGAATCTGCTTGTCGTAAGCGTCCGCGTCAGCCTTGACTTCCTGCTCAAGCTGCTTTGCCTTGCTGACCGTCTCTTTGTAAATCGACTCCGCCGTGTCCGCCGTCTTGTCCGCCTCGGCCTTCGCGTCGCCGATGATCTGCTTTTGCTGATCCAGAATCGCCTGCGCCTGCACCACCGTGTGCGGCAGCACGATGCGCAGCTGCCCGATCAAATCCAGCAGCTCTCCCGTGTCCACAAAACTTAAGGTTTTGGACATCGGCACCCGGCGCGCGTCCTTAACATAGTTTTCCAGCTGATCGATCACCCGGCGCGCCTGCCCGATGCTGTCCGAGGCACCTGAACTGCCGTATTCGCGGCGCACGGTGCGCGGCTCCTGCTCGCTGCTATCCATGTTGTCCTCCTTCACGTCCGAAGTTCGTCTGCGATATCTGCGTTCATTTTCCATATTCTATGCTCCAAACAGCGTGTTGTTTCCGCTTTATTTTTGGGAGAGCGCCGCAAGAATCTGCTCGGCCGTGCCCTCCGGCACCATCGGCGAAATGTCCCCGCCGAAGGCCGCCACCTGCCGCACGATGCTCGAAGAAATGCTCGCGCAGTCGTCGCTGGTGGTCATCAGCAGGGTTTCCACGCCGCCAAGACGTTTGTTCACCTGCGCCATCTGATATTCGCTTTCAAAATCGCCCAGCGGACGAAGCCCGCGGATAACCGCTTTGGCCCCGACTTCGTGCGCGCAGTCGATGAGCAGCCCGCCGTGTGCAATCACCCGCACGTTGGGCAGATCGCGGCAGGCTGTTTTCAAAAGTTCCACCCGCATCGGCACGGGCAGAAAGCCGTGCTTTTCGGGGTTGTGCATCACCGCGACGACCAGCTGCCCGCACAGCGCCGCCGCGCGGCGAATAACGTCCATGTGGCCGCGCGTCACCGGGTCAAAACTGCCGGCGTAGAGCAACGTATCCATTCACGCGCCTCCTTCTTCCGCCTGCTGCGCGCGGCGCACGAAGGTGATCTCCGTGTCGCCGTAGTGGCGCAGATCAAAGGCCTCAAAGCGCGCATCGAGCATCGGCGCGCGCCCTTTTCGGTGTTCCACAACGAGCAGGAACGCGTCGCTCAGCAGCCCCTTGTCATAGAGTGCCGCGCACATTTCGCCCGTATTCTCCATTTTGTAAGGCGGATCGATAAAAACCAGATCGAATTTCGCGCCCTCCGCCGCGAGTACGTCCATCGCTGCGTGATAATCCCGCGGAATCAGGCGGCACTGATCGCCCAGCCGCGAAGTCTCCATATTTTTGCGGATCGCCGCGCCCGCCGCCCGATCCATATCCACCAGCACTGCGCTCTGCGCGCCGCGGCTGACGGCTTCCAGCGAAAGCGCGCCCGTGCCGGCAAACAGATCGAGCACCCGCGCGTCCTCCACGTCCCAGCGGATGATGTTGAACAGCGATTCGCGCACATAGTCCTGCGTCGGGCGCGTTTTGGCCCCGGCCGGGGCGACGATCGTGCGCCCGCGCGCATCTCCGCCGATGATTCGCATTTGAAAAACCTCCAAAGCCCCTTCAACAGGCTTCTTCACATGTAGAAGCAATCCTGCCTCCCTCTTTGAGGGAGGTGGCCGCCTTGGCGGCCGGAAGGAGTCAAAACCCGTTATGCTCCGTTCATTATATCAGATGCACCCGCCAAATTCAACCCGGCGCATCAGATGAGCTCCTTCTTCTTGTGTTCCTCCTGCTGGGGGCGCTGGCCGTAGTGAACGTCGCCGCCGCTGCCGAGCAGTTCGGAAACCATGCTCTTTTTCTGCGCCTTGCGCGCGGCGGCTTTCTTGGCGCGGCGCTGCATGCTCTGCCGCTTGGCATAGACAGCCGGCGCGCGCAGATAGCCAATCATGCACGCGGCGGGATACGTCAGCACCATCAGCGGAGAAAGCCAGTCGATCATCTGCGCCATTGTCTGCGGATCGGGGAACAGGTTGATGTAAATCAGCACCGCCAGCCGCACAACCAGCCGAATCCCGTCGCGAACGGTGAAGGCCGTGCTCTGCGCATAGGCCGCCAGCGGGGCCATCACGTCCTCGCGCGCACCGTATGTGCCCGTCAGCCACGCGGGCAGATCCTGCAGGGCATAGGTATACGGCTCGGCCGTCGCCGCCAGATAGGCGCTCAAAATCAGCGGAAGGCCGAAGACGATCAGACAGGCGCAAAGCGCTTTCATCGGCTGATAACAGGCCGATTCCTCCTTGCTTGTCAGCGGTCTGCCCAGCTTTTCCAGCCTGTCCGCCGCATGGCTCGCGTCCATATCGGCCACGCCGCGCGTCAGCCCCTCGCTGTACATCATCAGCAGAATGCCGGAGAGAATCGCCAGCGAAATGATATCCCGCAGCACGATGGAGCCGATGGCCTGAAGCGCGCTGAACATCAGCCCCATCACCGCCACCGCGACGAGAATCACGGCCATTCTGCCCGCCATCGGCCAGACGCGCGCGCCCCAGTGTTTGGCGCGGCGGACAGGCTTTTTCGTTTTCTTGTTGTTCATGTCGTTTCCTCCCGTGTGATGATGGTGTGATTCGGCGTGACGACCGCATCCATGCGCGCGTCGTGCGCCTGCGTCGGCACAACATCCAGCAGTGCAAAGTCGTGGCTCACGCCGACGCGGACAGCCCGCGTTTGGCCGAGATATCGGTCATAGTAACCGCCGCCCTGCCCCAATCGGCCGCCATGCGCGTCAAACGCCGTGCCCGGCACAAGGATCAGGTCGATCGTTTCCGGCTCGACGAGCGGGCAGGCTGCATTCGGCTCCAAAATGCCGTATGCACCCCTTTGCAGCGCATCGCGCCCGTTCACCCGATAGGCGCGCATCACGCCCTCCCCCTCGCACCGGGGCAGGGCCAGCGCCTTTCCGCTCGTCAGCGCGTCATCCAATATCCAATCCAGCGACAGTTCGCCCTTCGCGGCGGCATAGGCCATCACGACCCGCGCGCTTTGATAGGCTTCAAGCGCGAAAATCCGCGCGGCAGCGGCTTTTGCGGCTTCCCGCTGTTCTTCGCCGCTCAACGCCCGACGCATCCGCCGCATCTGCGCGCGCAATTCGTCCTTGTTCATGCGTTGATGTAGACACGCGGCACGCGCTTGCTCGGTGAGCAGAGCACCTCGTAGCTGATGGTATCCAGCCACGAAGCCATTTCATCCGCATCGATGCACGCGTCGCCCTGCCGTCCGAGCAGAACGACCTCGTCGCCGACCTGCGCGCCGGGAATGTCCGTCACATCAACCATCAGCTGATCCATGCACACGCGCCCCAGAATCGGCGCGCGGCGGCCGCGGACGAGCACGCATCCCTTGCCGGAAATTCCCCGCCGATAGCCGTCCGCATAGCCGACGGGCACGGTCATCACGACGGTCGGCCTTGTCGCTTCGAATTTGCCGCCATAGCTCACGCGGTCGCCCGGCGCAATCGTCTTGACATACACGCCGCGCGTCACCCAGCGCATCGCGGGCTGCAAATTCTTCGCTTCCGGTACGGGCGGATATCCGTATAGCGCCAGCCCGCCGCGCACCATGTCCGCATGCAGCTGCGGATAGCGGAAGATGCTCGCGGTGTTCGCGCCGTGGCAGATGATCCGGCCGGGATGCACCGCTTTGACGGCTTTGCACAGCGCTTCAAATCGCGCAATCTGGCGAAGCGTTCCGGTCGAATCGTTCTCGTCGGCGGTGGCCATGTGCGTAAAGCAGCCCGTCAATTCAATGCCGGACAGGCTGTCGATCAGCCGCGTCAGCGCCTGCGCTTCTTCCTCGGTGCGCACGCCGATGCGGTTCATACCCGTATCCAGTTTCAGATGCACTTTGGCGGTTTTGCCGAGTTTCTGCCCGGCCTGCGCCAGCGCGCGGACGCGGCTCTCGTCGAAGACCACCTGCGTCAGGTCATGCTGCACAACGGCTTCCGCGGCGCTTTCCTCAATGCCGCCGAGCACGAGAATCGGCGCGGCAATTCCCGCTTTCCGAAGCTCGATGCCCTCCTCCGGGATGGCGACGGCCAGCATGTCCGCCCCCGCTTCCAGCACCGCTTTCGCGACGGGAACCGCCCCGTGGCCGTATGCGTCCGCCTTCACGACGGCCAAAAACTTTGCGCCGCCCGCAATATGGCTTTTCATCACGCCGACGTTGTGGCGGATCGCCGCCAAATCGATTTCACAAACATTATATCGCTGCATGGTGATTCCATCTTTCTTTTTGAATTGGGTTTATTATACCGCGAACAGCCCCAAAAGGAAAGACATGCCTTCTTTTTTCCGCTTTTCCCTCATACCTATGACCGCGTTCAATCGAAGGGAGGGCTTTTATGGACATCCTCTGCTGTGCGCTGGCGCTGCTGGGCGGCGTGATCGGCGCAGGTTTCGCTTCCGGCCGGGAAATCGTGCGCTTTTTCGCCCAGCACGGCGCAATGGGCTTCGCCGCGGTGGTTTCGTCGCTGATCGTCCTGTTCGCGCTGTTTTGCCTGCTGCCCGAAAGGCTTTTGTCCTGCGGGCAGAGCGGCCTTTCCGGGCTTTGCGCGGTGCGGTTCGGTCCGCGCATCGGCAGCCTGTGCGCGGCGCTGTTCTTTCTGCTCTCCGCGGTCACGGGCGGCGCCATGCTGGCGGCCTGCGCAGAGCTTGCCGCCCTGACCCTGCCGATTTGCGGCGCTTACGGGCTCGGCTTTTTGGCGACGCTGCTGCTGGCCGCGCTCTTTGCCGCGTTTGAAGCGCGCGGTTTGGCGCTCATCGGCGGTTCGCTCTGCGTGCTGATGCCCGTTCTGCTCCTCCGCCTGATGCAGCTGCCCGCCGGGGAAGCCGGCTTTCTGCCGGATGGGCCGCCGGATTCCGTCTTCCGCGCCGCGCTCGACGGCACGCTCTATGCCGCGCTGAACGCCGCGATGATGGCGGGCGCATTGCCGATGCTGCTTGCGCTATCCCCGCGCCGCCGCCGCGCGTGCGTCGCGCTGCTCGTGCTGCTCTTTGGCGCGCTGCTTGCGCTCGGCGTGCTCGTCTGCCAGCGTCAGATGCAGAGCGTTTGGATGCAGCCGCTCCCCTTCGTCTGGCTCAGCCGCAGTCTGGGCGCAGGCGGCTATCTGCTCGTCGCCCTGTGCCTGTATGCGGCGGCGCTCTCCACCCTGTGCGCCATGCTCTGCGCGATGGCAAATCTATTGCCCGGCGCGCTCACGTTTCCAGCCAGATTGGCGCTGGCCGCCGCCGTCTGCGCGCTGCTGGCGTTTATCGGCTTCGGGCGCATTGTGCAGAGCGGCTATCCCATTCTAGGCGCGCTCTGCGCGGCGCTGCTGTTCCTGCTCGTCCTGCCCATCCATCAGGAAGCGAGCATATCTTCCAGATAGCCGCCCCAATCGCTCCCAGTCGCTTCCTCCAGCGCCTTTTCCAGCGCTTCCAGCGTGCCGACGCCTCCCGCGTTTTGCTCGATATAGATTTGCAGCGCGCGGATGAACGCTTCCTGCCCGACAGCCTGCTCGACGCCCATCATCCCCGCTGCGCCCGCGTCGCGCAGCACCTGCGTCATCTCGCCGTCGCCGCCGAAATGCTCGGTCGATGCGCCGATGACCACGCCGTGCGGCCGGGTGAGCCGCGTCGCGATTTCGATTTCATCATAGAACCGCTTTTCATAGGCCGCGTCGCCCTCCCGCTGCCGATACGCCATCAACTCCACGCAGGAAGCGAGCGTTTCGCTGAGCCACGGCGCGTTCCACGGGTCGTTTTCCACCTGAACGCCGAAAATCTGCCGCGCACAGAGCCGCGTCAGCTGGGCCAGCAGTGCATCGTCCTTTGCATCCGCATCGACGGCGACAAGCGCCGACCCCAGCGCGCCGTCCGTGCGCCCGGTCTTGGCCTGCACCACCGTCAGCGAGGAAAACGGATAGCGAAAGCCCAGCTTTTCGACGGCTTCCAGCGCGTCTGCCGCCGCGTCGCGCAGTCTCGACGCGGTGCGCGCGTTTTCCGCCAGCGCCGTAATCAGCACATCGCCCGCCGTCGTCTGCCGGATTGCGCCGTCCGTGCGCAGGGCAAAGGAAATCTCCCGCGTGCCGGAAAGCTGCATCGTCAGCGTCTTCGTACCGTCGCCGTTGTCCGTTTCGCCGATCCACGCGCCGCCAAACGCCGCCGATACGCCTGTGGGCACGGTCAGCGTCAGCTGAACATCCGTCGCCTGCCCATAGCTCGTCCCGGCTAGTTCGTCATAAGCGTCCGTGCGCCACGCGCCGTTTTCCCACATGGCCATCATCGGCAGCGCGCCGAGAAGCAGCGCGCTTTCATCCGTTCTGCCGATGGCGCTCTCCCCGCGCGGCACAATCAGCGCGACATGCCAGCTGATTTCCAGCGTTTCGCCCGCGCGCCACGGCGTTTGAATCCGCCAGACGGAGGGATCGCCGCTGTCCATGCCGATGGGCGCGCTTTCGCCGTTCACCGCCGCGCCGGAGAGCGTCATGCTCCCCTGCTGAATCGCGTTCGGATAGGCGCGCAGCACGATTTCCGAAAGATCGCCGCCCGTGCGGTTGGTCGCCGTCAGGCGCATGTCGCCCTTCACCGTGCGCAAATCCTCGGTCACTTCCACGCTGACGGACAAAGCATCCTGTTCGGCGCTCGTCTCAAGCGGCGGTTCATCGGATAAAATCACCTTTTCCGTTCGGCTCAAGGCAAACGCGCAGGCCGCCGCCAGCACGATGAGCAGCGCGGCCAGCAGCAGCGCGTTTTTTCGCGAAAAGAGCTTCATAGCATGCCTCCCTGTAAACGCCAAAAGGCGGGCAGCAAATTTGCCGTCCGCCTTTGTAGGTTACGCCTTTTTATCGAATTTGGTGCCGCAGTTTTTGCAGGTGATGGTCACGTTGCCCACGCCGCGCGGCACGCGCAGACGCTGCTTGCACTTCGGGCAGGTGAAATAGCGGTATCTCTTGCCGTTTTTCACGCGGTTGAGCCACTCCGTGAAGCCGCGCCGCACGCCCTCGGTCTTGCTCAAATAGACCTCGTTTTCATGCGCCCGGCGGTATCTGTCCTTGCTGAACATGCGGAAAAACGCCCAAATCAGCAGCGCGTCGGAAATCACCATCGTAATCGCCCGCGCGCCCGTGAACGAACCGATGATCGAGACGATCAGTGCGGCGATGACCTGCGCCATGCTGAGCTGATCCGCGCCGTAGCGCCCGCTCATGAACCTTGCAAACGATGCGCGCAATTTATCGAAGAAACCCATGTTTCAAAACCTCCTGCATATGTTGAAGCTGTCGCAGCCTGACGGCCGCTTTTATTCAGCATACGCCAACATGCCCCGCCTGTCAACACCTTTTGCGCGCGGGTCACTCACAGCGAAAGGTGATCCTCGTGCAGCGCGCCGAACGGCTCAAGCTCTTTCATCGCGCGGTTCCACTGCGCCGGGTTGCGGATTTCCTCCGGCTCGTGCGCGTCCAGACCGATCAGCACGCGCACGCCTTCCTGACGCACGATGTCAAAGAAATCCGCATCGGGATAGCTTTTTCTGTGCGTAATCGGCGAGAGGAAACGGTCGTGCAGGTTATATTCCATCGGCAGATTCAGCGCCTTGCACGCCTGGCAAAGCTCCCTCGCCGCCGCGCGGCCGTCTGCATCCAGCGGGCGGCCATAGTCGCGCATGAACAAATCCGGGTGCGCCAGATACGCGAACAGCCCCGTCTCCATGCCCTTCACCGCCGAATCCACATAGCGGCGCAGCTCGTCCGCCGTGCGCGTATAGCCGAAATAAAAGCCGTGCTCGTCGTCATGCTCATAGTGATTGCCCAAAATCAGATAATCCAGCCCGTTTTCCGCCTTCATATCCGCCAGCCAGTTCATGTAATCCGGGAAATACTCGCACTCAAAGCCCGTCAGGATGTGAATTTTGTCCCTGTATTTCTCCGCCAGCGCGCGGATGCTCGCCAGATAGCCCGGCATCTGGCTCAAGCTCATGCGGACGGTCGGGTGCGCGTATCCGTTCTTGTACGGCCACGGCACGTGATCCGAAAAGCCCAACTCGTCAAAACCCCGCTCGATCGCGGCCAAAACATACTCCTCATCCGCGCCCGTTGCGTGGCCGCAGCGCGCCGTATGCGTGTGATAATTCGCTTTCATGCTGTTTCCCTTCTCCATTCATTTCCTCCCCATTTATCGCAAAGCGATAAATGAAGCGGGAGGTGCAGGAACCTCAGGTTCCTGCCGGGGTTTGGGGTGGAACCCCAACGTCCCCCGTCACTCCAGCCCAATTCTCGTGCAGGCCACGCGGCCCTCCACCAGATCGCTGATGCGGTGGCGACCGTGGCCGATAATCACCGTCGTGCCGCGCATCGCCGGGCCAAGCGCATATTCCAGCTTCGCATGCGCGCCGTTCGCGCCCGCGCGGGACGCGCCCATGCAGTACGTCTGCAATTCGCGGATTTTGCGTTCCATCTCCTCCGGCGTTTTCGCCAAAACGTCGCGAATCAGCGTCTTCGGATCCTTCGGGTCGGCGTAAATGCCCTCCGTCGAGGTCATAATCAGCAGCGTTTTCGTCGTCACCAGCCCCGCGATCACCGCCGCTGTCTCGTCGTTGTCCACGCATTCATGCACCTCGCGGTGCTCGCGGCGCAGGTTGGAAAGCTCCCACTTGCGGTTCTCCTCGTCGGAAACCGGATCGTTGTAGTTGACAATCGGAATCGCGCCCTGCTCCTTCGCGCGGATGAACAATTTGCGGATGTGCTCGCGCTTCTCCGGGTCGTTGAAGTGCTGATGCTCCACCAACACCTGACGCACGGAATACTCCTGCCGGATGAAATGGCGATATTGCTCCATCAGGATGCTCTGGCCCTGCGCCGCGTAATCCGTCTTCGCGTCCACGCTGTCGCAGGTCAGTTCATGCCCCGTGCGCTTGATATAATCCAAGCGGCCGATTTCCGCCGCGCCGCTCGTCACCCAGATCATGCCGGGCTTCAGTTCGCTGCCCAAACGGGAAAAGATGTTGTAATCGATGTCGGCGTCCTCGCAGCGAATCAGCGCCATCGAGCCAATTTTACCGACCAAGTCAAAATCATACTGCATGTTCTTTCCTTCTTTGCAAAAGCCTTTATGAGAACGATTGGGACGCTGTCCCAAACCCTGCCAGGAACCTCAGGTTCCTGCCGGGGCTTGGGGTGGAACCCCAACGTTACTTGTGATACCGCTCTCCCGCCGCAATCTTCATCGCGCGGTAGACCTGCTCCAGCAGCATCACGCGCGCCAGCTGGTGCGGAAACGTCATCGGGGAAAACGACAGCTTGAAGTTCGCCCGCGCGACCACCTGCGGCGACAGCCCCAGCGAACCGCCGATGATGAAAACCACCCGCCGCCCCGTGTCGCCCAGCTGCGTCAGCTTTTCGGAAAGCTGCACGGAATCGAGCTGCCTGCCGCCGATGCACAGCGCAATCACGATGTCGTCGTCGCGCACCTTCTGCAAAATCGCCCTGCCTTCTTTTTCGCAAATCTGCGCTTCGACGGCAGGCGAGCTGTTCACCGGTTCGGGCAGATCCGGCAGCTCGATTTCCTCAAATTTTCCGAAGCGCGAGAGCCGCTTTTCATATTCGTTCGCCGCGTCGCGCCAATACTTTTCCTTGAGCCGCCCCATGCAGATGAGCGCCATGTTCACGGCTTCGTCACCCCCGATACGATCACGGCGGCGGTCACCGCCAGCACCGCCGCGACAATTTTTGCGATTTCCTTTCGGGTCAGCGCGCCGCCCCATTCAACGGGCGCACGGTTCGCCCGCGCGAGATACACACGCGCAACCATCGCGAAGCAGAGCACCGCGCTCATCAAGCCAAGCGTGCAGAAAAGCAGCGAATTTCCCGCCAGCGTCAGCCCCGAAAAGCTCACCAGCAGCACCGCCGCATTGTAGCAGCCGTGCATCAGCATCGGCGCAAGGATCGAGCCCGTCCGCCGCGCCATCAGCCCCAGCAGACAGCCGAAAAGGAATCGCGGCAGAAACGCCGCGTCTATGCCGTGCGCCGCCGCAAACAGCAGCGCCGCCGCGGCAATCGCTTTTCCTTTGCCCGCTTTGGCGAACGCGCCCATCAGGCAGCCGCGGAAAAACAGCTCCTCACAGATGGGCGCAAGCAGCGCGCTTTGCAGCAGCATCGGCAGAAACAACGCAGAATCCGGCACGGAAACCGCCGTCTGCGCCAGCTCCACGCCGCAGAGCCGAAGCATTGCATTCGGAAGCTCGGCCAAAAGCGCCGCCGGGCCGACGAACAGCGCGCCAGCCGCCGCCAGACACAGCACATGCTGCGCGCTCAACGCCCGAAGCGCAATCAGCCGGTGCTGGTCGCCGTCCAGCATGAACAGCCCCGCCAGCGCGGGCAGCAGGAAGCACAGCAGCGTCCCCGCCGTCGAAAGCGTGACGGAGGACAGCCCCGACACATGCAGCGCCGCGCCCAGCAGGCGAAGCAGGTATAGCCCTGCCAGCGAAGCAAGGCTCAAAAAAAGCGCGACGCGCGTGCGCACACGCCGCCGCGCCTTGCTTTTCTTCAATCCATCCATCACTTGTCAAACACAAAGTCGCGCTGAATGAAGTAGCTGACCGCAAAGAGCAGAAGATCGACCGGAATCTTGATCACCGCCGCCGAAATCGGCAGAACGGTCGGCAGGAACTGCACCAGTCCCGCGCCCAGAAGCCCCTGCACCACGGCCAGCGCATAATACTTGGTCATGGAATGCTTGCCGCCGCGGCCGGAGAACACGGTATGCTTGTTGAGATGATAATTCACCTGCGAGGACACCAGACGCGCTAAGGCATAGCTGACCAGCGGCGCGAGCTTGAACACGCCCAGGCACAGCCAATACAGCAGATAATCCACCGCAAAGGACGTGACCGAGGAGAACAGGTATTTGAAAATGACCGCATAAATGCGGATCGCGTCGCGAACGGGGTTGAAATGGCTGCCGGAGTTATCGTCGATATAGATCGTCTCAATCGGCACTTCGACCACGCCGAGTTTCATATCGCGCAGTTTGAGCAGCACGTTCATTTCGTATTCGTACCGCTCTCCGTCGATGGTAATCATCGCGGGAATGGCGCATGCGGGCAGGCCGCGCAGACCCGTCTGCGTATCGGAAACATGCACGCCGCTGGCGAGGGCATACACAAAGCGGGTGATCCGGTTGCCCCAGCGGCTCTTGAACGGCACGTCCCCGGTGAACTCGCGCGAGCCGAGCACCAGCGCATTCGGATGCTCGCGCATGGCCTCGATAATGCGCAGAATGTCGCGCAGGGTGTGCTGGCCGTCCGCATCCGCCGTCACCACGCCGGACAAATCCGGCCAGATGTTCATCGCGGCGTTCAGGCCGGTCTTGAGCGCGCGGCCCTTGCCCTGATTGACCGCATGCACGGCAACCTCCGCGCCCAGCGCGCGGCACTGCTCAAAAATCGGCGCGAACGGCTTCTGGCCGCCGTCATCCACCAGCAGCACGTCGAGCTTTTCTTCCTTTAACTCGCGCGTCAGCTGAATCAGGCGCTCATCCGGCTTATAGGCGGGGATAAGCACAACGACGCGGAAGGTATCTTGCTTCTCCATAACGACTCCTCGTTGCTCTTGTTGTTATGCCCGTTTGGGTCGGGCAGACATGCAAATAGTATAGCGCCCGTCCGTCCAAAAGTCAATCAGCGGCGTGTTTTCCTTGCGCGGTTTCTGCCTTTGTGATAAAATGAATAAAGTTCATAAGTTGATTTGCGTTATCCAACTCCTTCAGTCAGCTTCGCTGACAGCTCCCTCAAAGATGGAGCCTTTGGCTCTAAGCTGTGACAGCAATAGAATAAAGCCTCCCTCTTAGAGGGAGGTGGCTGCCGAAGGCAGACGGAAGGAGTAGACCACGCGCCCACGGGCGCTTAAAGGAGATTTTGCTTTATGGAACAACAGACCACGACGGTGAAAAAACAGCGCATTCTTTCCGGCATTCAGCCTTCCGGCACGCCGACGCTGGGCAACTACATCGGCGCGATGCGCAACTGGAAGCTGCTTGAGGATCAATACGACTGCCTGTATATGATTGCCGATCTGCACGCCATCACGGTGCGCCAGGAGCCGACGAAGCTGCGCGCGCAGTCCATTCATCTGCTGGCGCTGCTGCTGGCCATCGGCCTTGACCCGGAAAAGAACGTGCTCTTTTTTCAGAGCCATGTGCATCAGCACGCAGAGATGAACTGGCTGCTCAACTGCTACACCTACATGGGCGAAATGAGCCGCATGACGCAGTTCAAGGATAAGAGCGCCAAGCACGCGGACAACATCAACTGCGGCCTGTTCACCTACCCGGTGCTGATGGCAGGCGACATTCTGCTCTATCAGGCGAACCTCGTTCCGGTCGGCGTGGATCAGACCCAGCATCTTGAAATCTGCCGCGATATCGCGACCCGCTTCAACGGCCTGTATGGCAACGTGTTCACGATTCCGGAGGGTTATTATCCGAAGCTGGGTGCGCGCGTGATGAGCCTGCAGGACCCGAAGCGCAAGATGAGCAAATCCGACCCGGACGACTGCTTCATCTCCATGCTCGACGGCGCGGACGTGGTGCGCCGCAAGCTGCGCCGCGCGGTGACGGATTCCGATTCCGAAATCCGCTTTGACGCGGAGAACAAGCCGGGCGTTTCCAACCTGCTGGCGATGCTCTGCGCGCTGACGGGCGAGCCGATGGATAAGACGGTTGAATCGTTCGCGGGCAAGGGCTATGGCGATCTCAAGAGCACTGTCGCCGACGCGATCATCGCGACGCTCGAACCGATTCAGGCGGATTACAACCGCTACATGGGCGATAAGGCATATCTGGAGACGGTTTATCGTCAGGGCGCGGAGCGCGCGGGCCGTCTGGCCGAGCGCACGCTCTCCAAGGCGATGAAGAAAATCGGGTTTATCGCGAAGTAACTCCTTCCGTCTGCCTTCGGCATCCACCTCCCTCAAAGAGGGAGGCTTTTTATATTTTTATAAACAATAGAGCATCTTTCTTTTTTTCTTAGAAGGAAAACACCTGATTACAAGGCTCCCTCTTAGAGGGAGCTGGCACGGCGCAGCCGTGACTGAAGGAGTTTTCCTCTTTACTTTTCAACATTTAGTGGTATAATAATTTCAACGTCTACAAGATATGGGAGGTCTTTGCCATGTGCAGGGTCAATATAACCGGCGGCGACTGCCCGCAGGAAGAAATCAACGCCTACATCGCGCGCGGTCAGCAGCTCTATGGCCGCGAGCCGGACGCGATTGACGTTCGGCTGGACGGCGAATACGTCGAGCTGGCGTATCATTATCAGAATCAGCCGTTCGACCGCATCCGCCGCATCACGGGCTATCTGGTCGGCACGCTCGACCGCTTCAACAACGCCAAGCGCGCCGAGGAGCGCGACCGCGTGAAGCACGGTATCGCGCTGCAATAAGTTTTTCCCGGCGTTCGCTGCATTTTTCCTTGCCAGCTTGAGCAAAATGGTGTATGATAGAAAAAGGCTTACGCCCATCAAATCCGATTATAGAAAGAGGGATTTCCCGATGATTACCCCTGAAATGTCCATCGCCGAAGTGATGCGCATGGATCCCGAAGTCGCTCCGGTGTTTATGTCTTATGGCATGCACTGCCTGTACTGCCCGCATGCGTCTTTGGAGTCCATCGCCGAGGCGAGCCTCGTTCACGGCATTGACGCGACCGCGCTCGTCGCCGCGCTCAACGAGTATTTCGACGATAAGGAAGGCAAGTAATTTTTTCAAAAGCAGCACCCGCCGCGCTGAATGGCACGGCGGGTGCTTTTTTTGATATCTTTCTTAAGCCCTTGCGAAGCGATACCTGACTTCCCTCAGGCCGCTTTTAGCCGTTCCCTTCCCACAAATCCGCACGCCGTACATAGCCCACGTTGCCGTCCCACGTCATCACAATCACCCAATCGTCGCCGTATACGCCGATGACGTATTCGTCGCTGCCGACAAAGCGTCCGATTTCCTCCGTCGTGTCGTCCGGCTCGTAGTAAATCGGCGCGCCTTCCTTCAGTTCTTCAAGCGGCGTCAGCATTTCAAACGCACAGCTCACGCTCATGTCATCGCCGCCGCGCACCAGATATTTCGTCATCATATAGCCATACAGATGCGCTTCGCCCGTGCCAATCTCCACGTACGCCCAGTCGCCCTCCCATGCAAGAATCTGTACCGGCGTACGGTTGTAGAATTTGCCCAGCGATTGGGCGTTCCGGTTTGGCGCTTCCCGCAGGTGCAGCCTGTCCGCCGGATTGTCGTTGTTCACAAAGGCGTAAGCATCCGTATCCAGCCGCGCAGCGGCTTCTTCCCTGCTGGTCGGCCACTGTTCGACGGGAATTTTCATCAAATCAAGCGGCTCGCTCTTTCCGTAGATATCCCCATCGTTTTTGCCGCCACCGCCGCTTTCGTCAACGCGCACGCAGTCCACACCCACATTCAACACATCTGCATCCATCATGCCCGTGAAAAGCCATCTGCCCTGCCGCGTTCTGCGGAAGAAAAACGTCTTTCCATTTTCTTCCAGAAATATCTGATTGTCGCCCGCATGAAAGAGATCCAGCGTAGTCGAGCTGCTCAGCGCCACGCTGTCCCGCCATACATTTGCCCTGCCGTTGCGCTCACTGACGCGCACACGCCGACTGCCGTCCGCGCTTTGAAGCAGCAGCACCGTATACGACGGATACACGCCGATTTGCAGCAGCATGTCCCCTTCATCCAGCAGCGGCGCGGCCAGCCCCGTCGGGAACATGTTGTAGGTCACGGTCAGCCCCTCCACACTTTTGGGGAAGCGGGTCATGTCGATGCCGCCAAGGGACATGTCAAAATCCGTGCCAATAGGAATCTCATACTGCCGCTCACTATCCGGCTGCAAGTTCTCGTTTTCGTCGTAAACTGCATCGTTTACGTACAGCAGACCGTCCGCCGCATACCAATTCGTTTCGGAATAGAGCGTCGCGCCGCCCGACGGCTCCTGCGCGGTACACGTCACATCCGCGTTGCTCCATATGCCGTTCCGATACGCCGCATGCAGCGTAATATATTCATATTCCATGTCGTAACTGACAAACAGGGACTCGCCGTCCGTATCGACATAAACGCTTACGTCCATCCCCGCTTCAAAAGCCCGCTCGTTGGCAATCGTCAGCTTTCCATCCTCCACGATGCACAGTGCGGTCTTGTCCCCGTTTTCCAGTGCGAACGCGTCAAAGCCGTCGCCCGACGCGCTGGACGCAATGGCATAGCCGGGGTACGCCGCCAGCGCGATTTCCCCGCTCGTCTCGGCGCAGGCTATGCCCGCCCAAAGAAGCAGCCCGAAAAGCACCGTAAAAAGTTTTCGAATCATACGCTTCCCGTCCTTTCTGTCTATAAGACGAAGCAAAGCGCGTCCAAATTTCATGTTTGGAAAAATTTTCATATCAGTAAATGAGCCAAAACAAATTCCGCATAAAAAGCGGACGCGCAATGCGCGCCCCTACAATGTTCCCATTTACTGTTCATATCAAAAAGCTGTCCTTCCCTTTCGCAAGGCCCAGACAGCTTTTCTTTTATTCCGTGTAGCTTCTTTCCAGCGTCGCGATGCAGCAATAGCCCGGATATTCCTTCCCCAGCTCAGCGGTCATTCGGCGGCGGATTTCCGTTTCGCTCAATTTGCAGTCATACGGCACCACGCAGTCAAACACGACGTTCACGCGTTTGTTTCCCGGCACGATGCGCAGGTCGTGAATCGTCATCTTCGGATGAATCGTCTTGCAAATGGCGCTCACGGCTTCGCGCAGAGCGGGCACGCGCGGGTCGTCCGTCGCCACCGGGTCATAATGCACAACCAGATGCAGGCGCTCGTCCTTCAAAAAGTCGCGCTCGATTCCGTCGATCACGTCGTGGCTGGCAATCGGGTCCTGCCGCGCGGACATCTCCACGTGCACGCTGGCAAACTGCCGGCCGGGGCCGTAATCGTGAATCATCAAATCATGCACACCCAGAACGCCGGGATAGCCCATCAGCTTTTCGCGGATATGGCTGACCAGCTCCGGCGACGGCGCGTTGCCCAGCAGCGGACTAAGCGTCTCCCTGACCAGCGAAGCGCCGCTGATGAGGATGAACACCGCCACCGCCGCGCCGACGTATCCATCCAGCTCCAGCCCGGTCAATTTGGCGATGATCGTGCAGAGCAGCACCGCGCCCGTGGTGATGACATCGTTTCGGCTGTCGCTGGCCGTGGCCTCCAGCGCGGTCGAGCCGATGCGCCGTCCCATGCTCGCATTGAACGCGGCCATCCACAGCTTCACCAGCATCGACGCGGCCAGCACGCCGACGCTCACCCAGCTGAAAATCACCGGATCGGGCGCAAAAATCTTGCCGACGCTGCTTTTAAGCAGCTCCACGCCGATGGCGAGGATCATCACCGCGACGGTCATGCCGGAGAGGTATTCAAACCGCCCGTGGCCGTAGGGGTGCTCCGCGTCGGCGGGCTTATCGGCCAGCTTAAAGCCCAGCAGGCTGATGAGGCTGCTGGACGCATCCGACAGGTTGTTCACCGCGTCGGCCATAATCGCGACCGAGCCGCTGAGCAGTCCGGCAAACAATTTGCCTGCAAACAGCAGCACGTTGCAGCCGATGCCCACCAGGCTTGCCGCCTTGCCGTAGGCGCTGCGCACGCGCTCGTCTTTCACGTTTTCATAATCCGGAATCCTGCGGACAATCCACTGTGTCAACATGTTTCACACGCTCCCTTTTTGATCGGGGAACAAATTGTTCCTTGCCCAAAAGGCTATTTCGCGTAGGATTCGACGCGCCGTCCGCTTTTCCTTCCATGTTAGTTGAACCTTTTTTTATTTTTCTGCATGTTTGTTTGGGATAACGGTCTGCATGACCTCAATGCGCTCGATCATCCGCCTGCCCTGCCCCGTCGGCACGGTGACGGCCAGCGCCGCATCCACCCGCGCGATATTCGGCGCAAGCCGCGTCACCAGCCCCGCGCGCTCGTCAAAGCGTTCCGGCGCGTGCAGCGGCGCAAAGCGGAGCGGCACAACCGCGTCATATGCGGGCAGCCCCTCCGCCGCGTCCGGACGCATCAGCATCGCGCCTGCGCCCGCATCCCCTGCCAGCCGCATGGTCAAATAGCGCAGAAGCACGTTCGACGCAGCCTGCTCGGCTTCGCCTGTTTCCGGCGCATCAGTCGCTTGCGGGCGCAGTTCAAGCTGAATCAGGCCGTCCGGCCAGAGCAGCGCATAGCCGCGCGAAGCGGGTTCGAGCTTGGCAGCGCTTCCGTTTTCCAAAATCAGCTCCAGCGCCAGCGGCTCGGCGTTTTCCGTCAAAGGCCTGTATTCGATAAAGATTTCCGCGTCCTGCGCTGCCGGTAAGGTCTGCCCCTCTCCATCCACCGGCCCGCAGAATTGCCCGTTGATCGTCAGCAGTCCCCGCACTGCGCATTGAATCGCCAGCATGCACCGCATTGCTTTCACCTCGCGTTTCTTTTTTGGATATATGCCAAAAGAGGAGGGCGCTATGCCCTCCTCTCAGCCTGTCGACAAAAAGGGTACTTTCGGATTCCGAAAGTACCCTTTTACGATAATAAGCAGCTTTTCAAGCAGGCA
>CAKTZR010000003.1 GCA_934636105.1 uncultured Clostridia bacterium | reverse complement strand
GCGGGCACGACCACGTCGCCGCCCGCGCCGTCATAGCCGCGGAGTATGGCGTAGTTCGCGTCATAATTCCAGTCGGTCGATTCGGCCAATGCGGGTATGCAGAGAACCAGCATCAGCAGGGAAAGAACCAGGATTAGCAATCTTTTCATCATTTGATACCCTCCGTCCCTGTCTGTTCTAGCGGTTGAACTCCTCAATGCACATGCCGGTGGTGGCATACTGGAAGGTTTTCACCACCGGCAGATCTTCAGGTGGCGCGGCTCCAGCGAAGCACGGACACAGGCACAGCGTCAGCGCGGCAAGCAGTCCAGCGAAAATGCGCTTCCATCGTCTTTTCATGGCGGTCGCTCCTTTCTCACAGCGCATCCAGCGCGGCAGTCAGATAGGCGGGGGTAACGGAAGCATAGAGAAAAGCATCGATCAATCGATCCTGCCGGACGATCATCACCCGGTGCGCCAGCTCTGGATCGCTGTTCTCGTCGCACAGCAGCACGAATTTACAGTTTGGCATCGCTCTGCGCACGCATTCGATCAGCTCAAATCGGCTTTCCAGCGTGTAGGCCGGAAGACGGCTGACCTCCATCAGCAGAATATCTGCCTGCGCGGCCCGGCACAGGGAGAAGGTATCGCCGGTCTTTCCGGGCAGAACCTGCTCCACGCGGAATTCTCCCGTTTCCGCAAGCGACCGCGCGACGGCTTCCGATAAAAGCGTGTTTTGCATACTGACCACGACGTCTCTCATAGAATTCCCCCTTATATGATTCAGGGTAGCAGAAATGAAAGCGCCGCGCATCAGCCGAATGGCTATTTTTCTCGTTCAAAACAAAAAAAGCCGCCCGTGGGCAGCTCTTTCGCTATAAAGAGATTCAGTTTTTCCGATTCAGAATCACCAGTCCGCTTTCCCGCGCGCGCACGGCCAGCTCGGTTCGATTGCGAAAGCCGGTTTTTTCCAGCATATTCAGGATATGCGACTTGACGGTCGCGACGGACATGTGCAGCCGCTCGGCAATCTCCTGATTGGTATCGCCGCCGGTCATTTCGCGCAGCACCTCCAGCTCGCGGTCGGTAAATTTATAGCTGCTGGCAAGCCCTAATTGCAGCTCCGGCGTTGCGTCCGGATAGACGGATTCGCCCGCCATCGTGCGTTCCATTACGTCCAGCAGGCTTTCGCGCTGCTCCTCCTTGTACCAGAAACTCTCCACGCCGATCTCCCGCGCGCGGCTGAGGTAGGAGCATTCCGGCATGGAGGTTACGATGATGATCTTGATCCGCGGAAAGGCGCGCTTGATTCGCTCCGCTGCGTCCAGTCCGCTTTCGCCGCCGCGCGTCACCACATCCATCAGGATCAAGTCTACCGGGACGCGCAGGCAGTACACATCCGCCAGCGCGGCGTTGTCGATGGACAGCGCCACCTCAAAATGCTCCGAAGCCTGAATCCGCAGCTCAAACAGCTCGCGGGGCATGGTCTGATCCTCGACGATCATGACTTTGTATTTCATGAAATTTCCTGCCTTTCTTCGGGCAAAGTCAGCGTCAGCTCAAAGCGCGGAGCATATTCAATGTCCATTTTTCCGCCTGCTGCCTCCGTTCGGGTGCGCAATCCGGTCAGCCCGCTGCCCTCGACGATGGGGCCATTCGGCGCTTTGCCATTGTTGAGATAACGAACGCGCCAACCTGACGCGGCTTTCTCGCCGACGATCTCCAGCCGCGTGCCGCCCGCATGGCGCACCAGATTCGTCAGGCATTCATGGGCGGCGGTTTCCACAAGTTGCGCGTTCTCCGTACCCTCCGCCGGAAATACGCCGCACCGCTCGATGGTCACGCCAATGGCCTGCGCGGCGCGTGCAAGCTGGGCAAACGCATCCGCGCGCTGCTCGTCCGCATATTTTCCCAGCAGCAGTCGGACATTCTGCCGCCACGCGGCGCAGACGCTTTCGACATCGCCCTGCGTGCCGGAGAGAAACTGCCGGGTCTGAAGGAGCGCATGGCCGATCTCATCATGAACGCGGGTCTTTGCGAGCAGAATCTCCTTTTCCCGCGTCGCCTCCTGCACGTCCTGACCATATTGCCTGAGCCGCCGGTTCATGGCATTCAGGCGAAGATTGTCCTCTTCCAGTTCCCGTCGGAGCCGCGTTTCCTCGGTGATATTCGTGCCGGTAATCTGGTAAACGATTTTCCCGTTCATCTCCATCCGCACGCGCTCAAAGCTCCACGTCTGGCCATTTTCCAGCGTGACGATGGGCTGCGATTCAACCGCTTTCCAGAAAACGTTCGCGTTGAGCAGCGCCTCTCCCGCGAGCAGATGACTCAGCTCGTCCATCTTCAGGTTTTTCAGGCACGGCTGGCCGTTTTCCCACGCAAAGCACAGCGCGCTGGGCAGGTGATCGCAGCTTTCCTTGATGGAAACCGGCGAGAGCTGCTGTTTGCCTTTATGCCACAGCATAAACGACACAAAAAGGCTGAGAACCGTCAGGAGCAGCGCCGCCGTCCAGAGAATGGGAGAGAGTGTCTCGCCTGTTGACAGGTGGGAGAGCAGCACGGCCAGCGGCACAAAATCCAGCAAAGTGATCGCCAGACAAATTGCGAACACAAAGCGCCGATGGCAGCACACCGCGCTCATGCAGCCGAATAGACCGGCAATCATTCCGACCAGCAGCAATGTGCACATCAAACCGGCGTGAAGCGTGTTCATGCGCATTCACCTCCCCGGTCGAAGGTGAACGTCGCACACAGCGCGCCGTCCGCGTCGTCGATGGTCAGTTGCCCCAGCGTCCTGTATTTGTCCATATTCGGGAGCCCTGCCGCGTCCTCCATCATCAGGCGAATGGAGAATCGCTCGCCGCACTCCACGCGCACCATCAGCGCGCTGAGCGATGGCAGCGCGGCCTCCAGACAATCCTCGAAAAAGTCATAGGCATTCTGTACCTCGCGGCTGCTCACGCTGCCCTTTCCTGCCTGATGCAGTGCGCAGACAGTGCCGTACTGCGTCAGATAGGTCAGCGACTCCCGGATGCAATGTGCCAGCTCGTCCACGGGAACAACAGCTTTCTTATCGCAGATCAGCGCGAGATTGACCCGCCGCTTGACATACGCACCCAGCAGACAGACCTGTTTCAGATTTTGAACGCTTTCTTCTTCCAGAAGTCGATTGATTTGAAGCAGCTGGAGCCGCACGAGCGCGATCATCTCATCCATGAGCCGGTTCTTTTCTTCGGTCTGCGCACGCTGGCGCTTCAGTGCGTTTTCCGCCTGAATCAGCTCGTTTTCCTCCGAAAGCTGCGCGTTGATTTCAACAAGATGCGCCTGAATCCGATTAATTTTCGAAATGTCCTCCACCCAGTATACGCGTCCGCCCTGCACCGGCGCACTTTGCAGCCGCGTGTCTGCATTCAGGAAAACCGATTCGTGCGCCGCCGCTTCCAGCTGATCTGGCGTAAGATCGGGCGCATTTTTCGCGCGATACACAGGCATTCCTTGCCCGTCCACAATCTGCGCGGCGACTGTGGATTCGGAAAAGAAATGGCGGTAATGGCCGTTGGTCGGCAGCAGCCCCACCTGCAGGCAGCTCTCCCAGAACGCCGCAAACGTCAAACAGAAGCACTCCGGCATCTTGTGAAAGGTGTAGATATTCGCAAAGCTCAGCGCGCACAACATAAATCCGCCCAGAAAAACGCAGAGCGGTATCCACGCGTATCGCCTGCTTTCAGACACACGGCACTTGCGGTAAACGATAATGCCTGTCGTCAGCAGCAGTCCGACAATCCATATCATGGCAAGATAGTATACCCAGCCGTGGGTATAGTCCGCTTCCAGCGTCGCAGCATCCGGCGCGGCTCGAAACGCCATCTGGTGCAGGTCGTTAGTCAGAACGCCGCCGATCAGCAGCGCAGCAGGAATGAAGATCAGAACCCATTTGCGAGAAAGCGCGTCGCCTTCCCGCCGCCCAAGCTGCAGCGCCGCGAACAGGCTGAAAAGCGGCGCAAGAATCTGCGGCACATAATAGCCATACCACAAATGGCGAGTAATGGTATCGTTGCTGAAAAAGCGATACTTGACTGCACGCAGAAACAGCCATAGCATGGCCATCGCGCAGCCCAGCAGCAGCCATCGCCGGTCGTTTCGATGCAGGATTCGGCGCGATATGGAAAATCCCCACGCCATGGCCAGACCGATATAGATCAGGTTGGTCAGCAGAAAGCAGGCAGAAGAGGGCAGCGGCGCAGTCACGCGATCCAGCTGGCGAAAAACACCGGCAAGGATGAACAGCCCCAGCGCAATGCAGAGCTTCGCAATGGATTTTCGTTTTGCAGCAGCCATATATCCACCTCCCGCCAGTACCCTAAAACACTAATACTATACCATACAAGCGGTGGAAAAGCCAGTGCTTTCAAGGCAAAACGAGCGCTGGCATCCAGAGGATAATAAATGCAAACGCCTCTAATTCAAACGATTTGACGAAACTCAAGAATACGCCATTTTGACCGAGGTGGGGTAAAAAGTACAGGCGCGGAAAGCAATTTCGCCTTCCGCGCCTGTTTGTATAATGGAAAATGAAGCTGGATCAGAATACCTTTTCGGGAAAATGTCAGGGAAAGCCGTTGCAGTAAGGGCTTTTGAGCCTCCATGGGGTAAAAGAAAAGCACCAGCCTTTGTATCAAAAGCTGGTACTTACTATGGCGGAGAGTTAGGGATTCGAACCCTAGGAGGTTTTACCCTCACAGCATTTCGAGTGCTGCACCTTCGACCACTCGGACAACTCTCCATGAAACGGGCATCCGCTTTCGGATACCCGTTTATTATAAGGCAAACGCGGTCGTTCTGTCAAGCAAAACCCTTACATCTGCGCGGCGATATCGACAATCTCCATCGAGCGGCGGATGAACTCGGTCATCTGCTCGGCCTCCAGCGGCTGACGGCTCAATTCGGCGAGGTCGTAGAGCTGGCGCGCCAGCAGCACGCTGCGTTCATCCTTCTCGCGGGCGGCCAGCTTTTCGATGGTCTTGCTGCGGCTGTTGAGCACGACGCTGTACTTGGCCGGCATGGTGTATTCGCTGTGGCCGTAGATGCGGCCCATGTCGTTGAAGCGGCGGGTCTGCTCGTCCTCGACCAGCATCACCGGCACGCTGTCGTTGACCAGCGGCTTGACCTCGACGGTCAGCTCCTTGTTGCCGCTCGCTTCGCGCATCAGGTCCGTCAGCTTTTCAGTATCCAGCGTCGGCGCGTCCTCCGTGCTGGTCAGGCTGTCCAGCTCGGCGTCCACGCGGCAGTAACGGAATTTGCTTTCCGGATCGGCGCTGTATTCCATATAGGAAACAAAGTTCACGTCAATCGGCTGATCGAGCACCGTCACGTCGATGCCGCGCTCGGTGAACAGGCGGATCGCCGCATCCTGACGCGCCGGATCGGAGGTATAAACCATCTTATCCGGCAGCTTCTCGCCGTTGCGCTCCTTGTATTCCGCCAGCGTCAGGAACTTGCCGTCCGTCGTCTTAAACAGCAGGCAGTCCTTCATGCGCTCGGCAAACTTCTCGTCGCGCATCACGCCGTACTTGATGAACGGATGGATATCCGGCCAGAAGCCCTCGTAGGTCGCGCGCTCGGTCTTGAACATGCCGGTCAGACGGTCGGCCACCTTCTTGGTGATGTGGTTGGAAATGCGGCGCACATAGCCGTCGTTTTGCAGGAAAGAACGGGAAACGTTCAGCGGGAAGTCCGCGCAGTCGATCACGCCCTTGAGCAGCATCAGGAACTCCGGAATGACTTCCTTGATGTTGTCGGCGACGAACACCTGACCGGAGTACAGCTTGATCTGGCCCTCGATGCCGCCGAACTGCTCCTTGATCTTCGGGAAGTACAGAATGCCCTTCAGTTTGAACGGATAATCCACGTTCAAATGAATCCAGAACAGCGGATCTTCGTATTCGTGGAACACCTTGCGGTAGAACTGCTTGTAGTCCTCATCCGTGCAGTCCTGCGGCGCACGGGTGTAAAGCGGCTGGGTGTCATTGATGGGCTTCAGCTCTTCCTTCTTTTCCTCGGACTTCTCCTCCGCATTGTCGCCCTCGCCCGTCACCTTGGCTTCTTCTTCCTTGATTTCATCCAGATAAATCGGCACGGACATGAACGAGCAGTAGCGATCCAGCACCTCACGCACGCGCCAGACCTCGAGGAACTCGCTCTCCGCCTCGCTGACGTGCAGGGTGATGGTCGTGCCGCGCGTGGTACGCGTGCCCTCGGTCATGGTGAACGCCATGCCGTCCTCGCTCTCCCAGCGAACCGGGGTCGCGCCCTCGCGGAAGGACAGCGTGTCGATGGTCACCTTGTCGGCAATCATAAACACGGAATAGAAGCCCAGGCCAAAGTGGCCGATGATGCCGGAATTTTCCTTATCCTCGTTCTTGGCGTATTCCTCCATGAAGGATTTCGCGCCGGAGAAAGCGACCTGGTTGATGTTGGTCTTGACCTCGTCCTCGGTCATACCCACGCCATCGTCGATAAACCGAAGTTCGCGCGCGGCTTTATCCACCTCCACGTGGATGGAGCAGTTCTGCGCGGCGGCGCTGTCCACCATGCGGAGCTTGGTGATCGCGTCGCAGCCGTTGGAAACAACCTCGCGGATGAAGATATCTTTATCAGAATACAGCCATTTTTTGATGATTGGCATGATATTTTGCGCATCAATGGATACGTTGCCCTGAATCGGTTCCATAATCAAAAACCTCCTTATCAAACGGGTTTCCCCGCTTATGCTTTGTTATGCAAGCGTATTGTATCGCTGTTTGAAAGCGATGTCAAGAGAAAATTAGCACTCAACGCAAAAGAGTGCTAATAATTTTCCGTGTGGTCAGTCCGTAACGATGGATTCAGAAATGTTTACCAATTATATACTTGACTGTTCCCTGTATTGGGGTTATCCTTTACAAAGAGAGTTCGTACATTAAAGGGGGAACGCTGCCATGAAGCGCGCGCAACAGGTTTGGAAGCTGTTTCTTCAATTCATGAAGTTTGGATTATTCACCTTCGGCGGCGGCTGGAGCATCATTGCTCAGATGCAGAAGCTCTATGTGGAGCAGGAGCACACCATCACCTCCGAGGAGCTTTTGGATTTGACGAGCGTCGGCCGCAGTCTGCCGGGCACGATGATCGGCAACGTGGCGATGCTCTACGGCTACCGCGTGGCGGGCGTAGCGGGCGGCCTGGCCTGCCTGTTTGGCATGATTCTGCCGCCGATGGCGGTGCTGGCCGTCATCACGCAGTTTTACACGGCGTTCCAGAGCAACCTCTGGGTCGCGGCGGCCATGCGCGGCATCCGTGCGGCGGTTGTGCCGATCATGATCAGCGCGGTCATCGGCATGGTGGGCAGCGCGTTCCGCTTCCCGCCGTGCTACGCGGTGATGCTGCTGGTGATTGCGCTCTATCTGTTCTTGAATGTCAACTGCGTCTATCTGGTCATCATCGGCGCGATCTGCGGCCTGCTGATCGCGGAGGTCTACGAGCGGAAGGGAGCGAAAAAGCATGATGGTGCTGCTTGAGCTGTTCATCAGCTTTTTGAAAATCGGCTTCACAAGCTTCGGCGGCCTTTCGATGATCCCGCTGATTACCTCGGAAATGACCTCCCACGGCTGGATGACCGCGGCGGAGGTTTCGGATATCGTGGCCATTGCGGAAATGACGCCCGGTCCGCTGGGGCTGAACTGCGCAACCTTTGCGGGTATGCGCACGGCGGGGCTTTGGGGTGCGATTGCGGCGAATCTGGGCACCCTCTCCCCCACACTAACGGTGTGTCTGCTGGCGGCGATCTTTTTTGAGCGTTTCCGCAAGAGCAGCTTCATGAGCAAGGTGATGACGGGCGTGCGTCCAGCCTGCGTCGGCATGATCTTCGGCGTGATTTTTTCGCTCTGCACCACCAACTATGCCGCCGATTTGGGCGGAATCAGCTTTCCGGCCATCGCCATCGGCGCAGTCAGTCTGCTGCTGCTCGTGCGCTTCAAAGTCAGCATTCCGAAGGTCATCTGCCTGAGCGGCGCGCTGGGCATTCTGCTTTTCGGCGTGCTGGGCCTGTCTTGACGCGTTTTAAACACACACGATGCGTTTGCAGGATTGCCATCGTCCCAAAAATGTGATAGACTATAAGCATTAAAGCGCGGGGAATATGGGAAGCATGAACAAGCAAAAGAAACCGAAAACGTTTGAAGGGCCGAAAAGCTATCGCTCCTTGTGGATTGGGCTGCTGGTTTTTGTAGCCCTTATTTTCGTGTGCGTCGGCGTGAGCTATGGCCGCATCAGCCAGCGGCTGCACCATGCGGCAGACGCGGCCATGCTGGAAATTGCGGATGAAAACGCAGTGATGCTTCAGCTGACGCTGGAAAGCCGCTTTTCGCTGATGGATAACATCGGCGAAAAGATTGCGGAGAATCCGGAAGACGCGCAGGATATTTTGACCTATCTGGGCGAATATGCCAACGGCTACGGCTTCCGTCGGCTCTGCTATATGGATTCGACGGGCTGGACGGTGACCAGCGACGGCAAGAGCGGCGATTTTTCCTTCCGCCCTTATTTCCGCCGCGGCCTGGACGGGCAATACAGCATCACGGGCGAAATCAACGACCGTTTAAGCGGCGGCGCGCCGGTTCACGTGATGAGCGCGCCCGTTCGCGATCCGCAGACAAACGAGGTCATCGGCGTCATGCTGGCGGATTACACGCCGGAAGCTTTCCACAAGATGATGGATGTGGAATCCTTCGGCGGCGAGGGGCGCGGCTACATCATCGAATCGACGGGCGATATCCTTATCGCCTCCTCCAGTGCCAAAATCGCCGCGACGGGCAATCTGCCGGATGAAATGGCGCAGTTTTCCGGCAGCGGCGAGCAGGACGCAGAGCAGCTTCGGCAGATTCTCTCCGGCGAGCAGTCGGGCGAAAACCGCGTGTTCGGCACGGGCGACCTGCGCTTCAGCTGCCGTCCGATTGAAAACTACTGCGAAAACGATACCTGGTATCTGGTCATGGTCATGTCCGCCGAAACGCTGTACGGCAAAACGAACGCGGTCTTCGCCAACATCCGCACGCTGCTGAGCGTGATTGTGCTGCTGTGCGCGGCGTTTGTCTTCGGCACGCTGATGACCTATCGGCGGTATAACGAAAATCTGCGCCGCGTGGCCTATTCCGACGCGCTGACGGGCGGCAGCAATTTTTCCGGCTTCCTGATGAAGCTCGAGAACGTGGACGGCGGCTACATGGTTTCCAGCGATCTGGATGATTACAAGATGATCGCGGGCATGTTCGGCGCGCAGAAGGGCGACAACGTGCTGCGCGGCGTATACGAGTGCATCAGCGGCGCGCTGACGGAGGGCGAATCCGTCGCCCGCGTGGATGCGGATCACTTCGTCTTCTATCTGAACGAGCGCCAGCGTTCGGCCGTGCTGGAGCGCCTGCGCCAGATTGAGCGCGGCATCCGCCGCCTGTCGGATAAGATGGGCGTGCTGCATGTCGTGCCGCGCTTCGGCGTGTATGCCATGCGCCCGGAGGAAGACGTTCGCCGCGCGTGCGAACTGTCCAATCTGGCGCTGGGCGCGGCCAAAGGCAACGGCGACAATGTTGTGGCGTTTTATCAGGACGTCGATCAGAACGCATTCTTTGAAAACATGCAGATGGAAGACCGCTTTGAAGCGGCCATCGGCGGTCACCAGTTCAAGGCGTATTATCAGCCCAAGTGCAACCCCAAAACGGGTGAAATCGTCGGTGCGGAGGCGCTCGTCCGCTGGGTACAGAAGGACGGTAGCATGCTCCCGCCCACACGCTTCATTCCCCTGTTTGAAAAGAACGGCGCAATCGGCAAACTGGACGAATACATGTTCACCTGCGTCTGCGCGCAGCTGAGCCAGTGGCGCAAGGACGGCGTGGAGATTCGCCCGGTTTCGGTCAACCTGTCCCGCGCGTCGCTGTGCCGTCAGGGCGTGGCGCTGACCTATAAGCGCATTCTGGAGGGCTACGGTCTTTCCACGTGGATGATCCCGCTGGAAGTCACGGAAAGCACGATGATTTCCGACAACGCGGTGATGTCCGTCTTGCAGGAATTTTATCGTTACGGCTTCCGCATCGCAATCGACGACTTCGGTAAGGATCAATCCACCCTGCCGATGCTTAAGCTTCCGTTTGTCGATACGGTCAAGCTGGATAAGAGCCTGATCGACTGCATCGGCGACCGCAAGGGCGAAATCATGCTGCGCCAGATCGTCCATCTGTGCTATGAGCTGGGGCTCTATACCACCGCCGAGGGCGTTGAAGCCGAGGATCAGGTGGACTTCCTGCGCGCGCTGGAATGCACGGATATTCAGGGCTACTTCTTCTCCGCCCCGCTTCCGGTTGAAAAATATACCGAGAAGCTCAGGCGGCAGGGGTAGAAACGCTCTTGACATTTTCGCCCGCGTTGGCTACAATAAAAGGCGTTTCATAGCCGATTTCGTTCGGCAAATTCAAAGGCGATGATGGGAATCAGCGCGCAAAGGCGTCTTCAGAGAATCGGCGGTGTGGTGCGAGCCGATGAGCCAAAGCGCAGCTTTTCTCCTCCCGGAGCTTCGCGGGCGAAAACAGTAATCCGCGACGGCCCAGCCCCGTGACAGGCTTTGGCTTCTTAGCCGCTGAGGGCTGCATGTTTGCAGCTGAATCAGGGTGGTACCGCGCTTTCGGGCGCCCCTGTGCATGATCGCCATGCGTGCAGGGGCGCTTTTTTCGTGCTCAAATTGTGCGCATACAGGATGTGTCGTTTTCGAAATTGCCGCCGTGCAACTCCTTCCGTCAGCTTCGCTGACAGCTCCCTCAAAGAGGGAGCCTTAAAGTATAAGCAACTACTCAGAAGAAAATGGTCGGATGCTTATACCAAAAGCCTCCCTCTCAGAGGGAGGTGGCACAACGAAGTTGTGACGGAAGGAGTTCGCGTGGAAAAACAATGTGCAAACGGCATAAAGACTTAAGGAGGATAGAAGAAACCATGAGTAAAGCCTACAATCCCGATGAGATTGAGCTGAAATGGCAAAAGAAATGGGAAGAAGCCCATTGCTTTGAGGCGGAAGCCAGCCACGAAAAGCCGAAATTCTACGCGCTGATCGAGTTCCCGTATCCTTCCGGCGCGGGTCTGCACGTCGGCCATCCGCGCAGCAACACGGCGATGGATATCATCGCCCGCAAGCGCCGCATGGAGGGCTATAACGTGCTGTTCCCCATCGGCTGGGACGCGTTCGGCCTGCCGACCGAAAACTACGCCATCAAGAACCACGTCCATCCCGCGGGCGTGACCAAGAAGAATATCGACCACTTCCGCGAGCAGCTCAAGCGCATCGGCTTCTCCTTCGACTGGACGCGCGAGGTCAACACCACCGATCCGAACTACTTCAAGTGGACGCAGTGGATTTTCCTCCAGCTCTATAAGAAGGGCCTGGCCTACAAGACCGAAATGCCGGTCAACTGGTGCCCCAGCTGCAAGTGCGGCCTGGCCAACGAGGAAGTTGTTGCAGGCAAGTGCGAGCGCTGCGGCGCGGAGGTCATCCGCCGGGTCAAGAGCCAGTGGATGCTCAAGATCACCGCGTATGCCCAGAAGCTGCTCGACGGCCTGGACGATGTGGATTTCATCGACAAGGTGAAGGTGCAGCAGCGCAACTGGATCGGCCGCAGCGAGGGCGCGGAGGTTGATTTCGCCATCAAGGATACCGACGAAAAGCTCCGCGTCTATACCACGCGCCCGGATACCCTCTTTGGCGCGACCTACATGGTCGTCGCGCCGGAACATGCGACCGTCGATAAGCTCAAGGACCGCATCACCAACTGGGACGAGGTCATTGCCTATCGCGAAGCCGCCGCGCGCAAGAGCGATTTTGAGCGCACCGAGCTGAGCAAGGAAAAGACCGGCGTGGAGCTCAAGGGCATCAAGGCCATCGACCCGGTCAACGGCCACGAAATCCCGGTGTTCATCTCCGACTACGTGCTGGCGACTTACGGCACGGGCGCAATCATGGCCGTTCCGGCGCACGACACGCGCGACTGGGATTTCGCTAAGAAGTTCGGCCTGCCGATCATCGAGGTCGTCGCGGGCGGCGAGGATGTGCAGCAGGCGGCTTACACCGACGTGGAGGACGGCGTGCTCTGCAACAGCGGCTTCCTCAACGGCTTGAGCGTGGCGCAGGCGAAGAAGACCATCATCGACTGGCTGGTCGAGCACAAGGTCGGCGAGCGCAAAGTCAACTACAAGCTGCGCGACTGGGTCTTCTCCCGCCAGCGTTACTGGGGCGAGCCGATTCCGCTGGTCAAGTGCGAAAAGTGCGGCTGGGTGCCGGTTCCGGAAGATCAGCTGCCGGTGCTGCTGCCGGAGGTTGACAACTACGAGCCGACCGATTCCGGCGAAAGCCCGCTTTCCAAGATGGATAGCTGGGTGAACACGACCTGCCCGTGCTGCGGCAGCCCGGCCAAGCGCGAGACGGACACCATGCCCCAGTGGGCGGGTTCCTCCTGGTATTTCCTGCGCTATGCCGATCCGCACTGCGACACCGCGCTGGCGCGCTGGGACGAGCTGAAATACTGGATGCCGGTCGATTGGTACAACGGCGGCATGGAGCATACCACGCTGCACCTGCTGTATTCCCGCTTCTGGAACCTGTTCCTCTATGATATCGGCGCGATTCCGAACAAAGAAGCCTATAAGAAGCGCACCAGCCACGGCATGATCCTCGGCGCGAACGGCGAGAAGATGAGCAAGTCCCGCGGCAACGTCATCAACCCGGACGACACCATCGCCGAAATCGGCGCGGATGCGTTCCGTATGTATGAAATGTTCATGGGCGCGTTCGACCAGGCGATCCCGTGGTCTACGGAGGGCGCGCGCGGCTGCCGCCGCTTCATCGAGCGCGTCTGGCGCTTGCAGGATATGCTGACCGAGGACGAGGGCGTGCGTCACGAGATGGAAGCGCCGGTCAACGCGATGATTAAGAAGGTCTCCGAAGACTATGAGCGCATGAAGTACAACACCGCCATTGCGGCGATGATGTCCTATGTCAACGAGCTTTACACCCGCGGCAGCGTGACGCGCGGCGAGCTGCGCGCCCTGCTGCTGTGCCTGAACCCGGTCTCCCCGCACGTCACGGAGGAGATGTGGGAGGTCTGCGGCTTCGGCGAGCCGATCTACAAGCAGAGCTGGCCAACCTACGACGAGGCGAAGCTCGTCGCGGACGAGGTGGAAATCGCCGTGCAGATCAAGGGCAAGGTACGCGGCCGCATCATGGTGCCCGCCACGCTCGGCAAGGATGACGGCGAGAAGCTGCTGGAAAACGAAACCGTCAAGAAGCTCGTCGGCGACGCGCAGGTGAAGAAGATCATCTTCGTGCCGGGCCGCCTGCTGAATATCGTGTGCTAAAGAACGGGGGATACGTTGGGCTGCCGCCCAAACCTGCTTGGGGACTTTGTCCCCAAACCCCATCTTCGCTTCGCGAGGATAAAAGAAAAATGATATAACAGATCGCCGCCGCACGGAGTTAAAAGCCGTGCGGCGGCGATTTATATTTCGTTTTTTACTTGTCTTCTCCGCTCTCGCTTGCGCTTTTCGTCTCAAAGCACACCGGACACGCGCTCAGCAGGCTGTAAGGACTTTGCTCAAGCCGTTCGGCGGAAAACGCCTCCAGCGCATCGCGGGCGCTTTCGGGAATAGCGGCGCAATCGGGCGTGGCGTGGAAAACCGCGCCGCCGTCCTTTTCCACATAAAGGTTTGTGTCCGCGTCAATCATCAGGGTGGAGTCGTTGTGCGTGCTGACGGAATCCGGCCCCTTAGAAATAATGATGTCCGCTCCCTCTCCATCCTCGCCGAAGGGCTTGGATATCTTCACGCCGCGTTTGAGTTCATCCAGCATTTCTTCATAGACGGCCATGGTTTCCTCAACCTTTTCCTGCGTCCATGTGAACCAGCCGTCGGTGCTTGTGTAGCCGCGTTCGCCGTTTTGGACCAATTCTTCAAGGTCCTTACGCGTCTGCGCCATATAGCTTTCAAATTCATCAACCGTCCACCACTCGATGGGCAGAGCGTCGGATTCGGAAGCGGACGGTTCTTTGTCGTAAACGACGTAGCTGTACGCCGAATCCTCCGCAGTGTCGGCAGAAAGGACGAGCGAGCCCTCCGGCATAACGAGCGTATCCTCCGCCTTGACGATGAAAACCTTGTCGTCCGCGCAGGCGGGCACGGCGGAAATCATCGCAAAGCAGGCGGCGGCGACCAGCGAACCCGCAACCAAACGGGTCAGCGGGGTATTTTTCTTGACGTTTTTCATGGCTAGAATCCTCAGCACGAAAGGCAGGCCGTCCCGATTCATGCCCTTGGGCAGGAGGATGACCGGATGCAGCAGGCCGTAGGAAAGCGGCGACGCAATGCGGCTGCTCACGCGAATCTGCACGTGGCGGCGGGTCGGATGCGCTTGCAGAAACGCCGCGCATCGCGGGTCGTCGTCCGGCAGGGATTGCGCAAACGCACGCGTGCTGCGGACATAGGCGGCAATGAAATAGATTGCCAGCCCCAACGCGGCAGGCCGACGGGAATCAGCAGGCGAAGCACCGTAATATCCCACAGCGCGATATACATACGCCGGGGAAGGCGATGACCCGCAAAGTGCCGAACCATCGCCGTCAGCAGGATGAGCGCGCCCGCGGCAAAGCTGGCGGAAAGAAAGGTTGTCATGCTTGCCCTGCTTTCAGTCGTCCATGTCGTCGATCATCGCGCGCAGCTTTTGCAGCTGTTCGGCGCTGACGCGCCTGCCGCCGACCAGCGCGGCGAAAAGCTTATCCGCCGAGCCGTCGAACACTTTGTCGATCAGCTCCTGCGTTTCCTCCTCCTGCACCTGCTGTTTGGAAACCAGCGCGCGGCACAGGAAGCCCGGCTCGATGCGCTCAATCGCGTTTTTGGCAATGCAGCGCTTGATGAGGGTGTAGGTGGTATTCACGTTCCATCCGATGGATTCGTTCAGAACAGAAGCGATCTGCCGCGCGGGCATGTCGCCGTTTGTCCAGAGCACATCCATCACCTTCAGCTCGGAATCGAATAGTTTCATGGGCGTATACACTCCTTTGTACGATCGTTGTTCTATACTACACCAGTCGTATCAGGTTGTCAATACTACCGGAGTAGTTTTTCGAAATTGTTTCGTTCTTCTGCGGCTTTTCCCCCGTTTTTTCTTTTGGGAATCCCCATTTTCCGCGCTTTTCCACATTTCATCCACAAATATCCCCCTCTTTTCCACACGCTTTTCCACAAAGTTATCCACATTGTCTGACGTTTTCGCCCGCTTGGGACGTTTTTCCCACCCTGTTCCGCCGTCCTCGGCGCGCGCGTTTTTCAACGTTTAGGCGGCCTGTTTTTCCGGTGTTTTACACAGGCTGTCCACAGGTTTTCCCACATTATCCACAAGTTTTCCACAAATTTTCCCCCATCCATGCAAAAACCCGGAGACGGTTTCCCATCTCCGGGTCGATTGCCTGGCAAATGCTTAGTAGCTCGTGCCGTAGAGCTTATTCTGGGTGTTCTTGCCCGCGATGCCATCCACCGCAAGCCCCACATCCTTCTGATAGGCGCGCACCGCGTCATACGTCCACTTGCCGTAGATGCCGTCCGCCGTGCGGACATAGCTCTTGTAGCCCGCGTCGATCAGCGCCTGCTGGAGCTTCTTCACCGCGTCGCCCTTGCATCCCCAATACAGCAGACGATAGCCTGTGCCGGAAGACGAGGAGGACGAACCGGAAGCCGGACGTGCCGCGGAAGAATAGAGCAGCTGCTGCGTGCCCGGATCGGCGATGCCCGTGACGCTCAAGCCGTTGCGGCTCTGGAAGTTGCGCACGGCACGATAGGTGTTGCTGCCGAAGTAGCCGTCCACCGAGCCGCTCAAGTAGCCAAGCGCCTTCAGGCGGCGCTGGAGCGGCACAACGTTTGCGTTGTAGCGGTTGGAGCGGGAGAGCGTGTCATAGCTGTCCGGAGAATAGCCGGAAGCCGCCTTGGCCTGCGACGAATAGAGCAGCTGCTGGGTCGCGTTGTCGGCCTTGCCCGTGACGGTCAAACCGTTGACGGACTGGAACCAGCGCACCGCGCGCTGCGTGCCGCTGCCGAAAATGCCGTCCACGCGGATGGTGTAATAGCCCAAATCCTTGAGCCGCTGCTGGAGCGTATAGATCAGCGCCATGCCGCGGTCGCCGCGCACCAGCGTCGGATACGTGTCGCTGCTCTCATTATAGCCGATTGCGCTGACGGAGAACAGCTTTTCCTGCGTGAGCTTGCCCGCCATGCCGTCGGCGCTCAGGCCGTTGGCCGCCTGGAACAGGCGAACGGCGGCCACCACGCTGTCGTTATAGTAATTCGTCGCGGAAATCGGATAGCCCAGTTCCGCCAGACGGCTGGTCACCGCGTACACGCCGTCGCCGCGGCCGCCGCGCTTGAGCAGCTGATAATACGGCGTGCCGCCCACGGTCACATCGGTGTCATAGGAAAGGGTGTTACCCGCGCCGTAATACACAGTCAGGGTGAAATGCGTTCCCTCTCCATAGGTATGCGGCAGGGTGAAGCGGACAATGCCGCGGCTGTCCGCGACGAGGGTCTGCTCGTAGTCGCTGGCCTTGAGATGCACGGTCACGCCCGCCGTCGTCTTGGCTACGACGGTCAGGCTGTTGTTGTAAACCTGGTCCACCGCCAAGTCCGGCTTGGTCGCCGCGCCGGTCACGACAAACGTGCCCTGCTTGGTCACGCGGCTCGCTTCATCGCCGACATATTCGACGCTGACGGACGTATACGTGCCTGCTGTGCGTTCCAGCGCAACGGAGAATTTGCCGTTTGCGTCAGCGGTGACAATCGCGCTGCTGCCGCCGTCCGGCACGGTGGAAACCGTGAGCCGCTCGTTCGGCTTCGCCGTGCCGCTGACGGTGAGCTTGTTTTCGCCCGGCTCAACGTTCGCGATGGCGATGTTCACCTTTTCCTCGGTCACGTTCAGGTCGTTAATCACCGTCGCGGACACGCCCACCTGCGAAGGCGCGTAGTCGATCGAAACGCTGTACGCGCCCGCCGCGAGGTTTTCAAAACTGACCTTGCCCACGCCCGCCGCAATCGCGCGGGTATCCTTCGGCTGGCCGTTCTGCATCAGCGTAACCACCACGCTCAACGGATCGGCCGCCGTCACATCCACATCGATACGCTTCACGCCCGCCGTCGCCGTCGCGGTGATGGGCTTCACGGCGCTCTGCTCTGCGATTTTCAGGTCTTTGATGGTGTATTGTCCCGCGTCCGTTCCGTCATAGGAAACGATCACGGCGTATACGCCCGCCGGGAGGTTCGCAAATTCGCCCTGTCCGCGGTTAAGCGTAATCTGTTCGCCCGTGCTCAAGGTCGCCTTGAGCGTGCTGCCCTCGGCGTACTTCGTCGCAGTGACCTGAATCGTCTGGCCGCTGACGGTCGCGGCCGCTTCAATCTGCTCGGTCGGCTTCGGTTCGGGGTTCTGCTGATCGTAAACCGTCAGCTCGCCGCTTTCAAACGCCGCCACACCTTCCACGGGCGTGGTGTAATCCACCTTCACCTTGTACGTGCCCGCGCTCAGGCCGTCAAACGTCACAATGTCTGCGCCCGTGATCGTCTTCTGCGCAACAGAAGCGCCGTTCGCATCCATCAGCGTGACGGTCAGCTCCTTGTCGCTGTCCGCGCCGTAAATATCAACCGTGACTTTGCCGATATCCGCAGCGGCCATCGCGCTGATCGTCCCCGCCGCCGGCTGAGTCGTATTGCCGCCCGGCGTCGTGCCGCCGTCTTCGCCCGGCTTGACCGGCACAACGGTCGTGTCATCAGAATCGTCCTTGTTTCCATCGTCCTTGCCGGGGTTTTGATTCTCGCCGCCGCCCGGCGTTGTGCCGCTCGCCGTCACGGACAGGTTCTCCGCAGACGCCATATAGGCCTCCTTGGCATAGTCCGCGTTTTCATAGCAGGCCAGCAGGCCGTAATCATTCGCTGCCTCCAAACCGGAGTAATTCAGCTTGAGCGTTCCGCTGTCCGAAAGGGTATACTTTTCCGTTTTGTCCAGCGACGCGCCGAAGATGTTGACCGTCACGCCCTGCTTCGGCGTACCCTTCAAAACCGCGCTGATCGTGCCCGCGCCCGTTTGAATATCGCTCAGCGTCAGCGGAACCCACTGGATGACGGGTTCCTGCTGGGTCGGTTCGCTCGGCGTAGCGTCCATCAGCACCATATTCGCGCCCGTATTTTCCGCCATCGCGGCAGGCGCAGCCGACGCCAACAGCATGCCCACGCACAGCGTCAGCGCCAATTTCCGTTTCATTGTATTGCGATCCATCCTGATTCCCTCCATGATGAAAAAATCCCTTCGAATCTACGGCATCATCTTATCACGTTTCACGAGATTATGCAACCGACGACGCCCTCATGCGGCCTTTGCATACAGGACGAATAAACGCCGTCGTTTCTTCCCGGTTTCAGGAAATTTTTTATTGATTTTACGCTTCTTCCCATGTATCATGAAGGAAACGGGACGGCTTTCTGCGCCGCATCCCTTCCACATCTTTCCAAGGAGGAAAAATATGGCAAACGATTTCCGCGCCATCGGCGCGACAACCTTTCTTGCGCCCATTCCGGCGGTGATGCTCTCCTGCCGGGGCCTTGAGCCGGGCTTTGACCAAAACAACCTGATTACCGTCGCGTGGGCCGGCGTGATTAACAGCAATCCGCCGATGCTCAGCGTCTCCATCCGCCCCTCGCGCCACTCCTATACGCAGATCGTGCAGTCCGGCGCGTTCTGCCTGAATCTGATCGATCAGCCGCTCTGCCGCGCGGCGGATTTCTGCGGCGTGAAAAGCGGTCGCGATGTGGATAAATTCAAGGAAATGCACCTGCATGCCCGCGAGCTCGAGGGCTTTCCCGCGCCCGCGCTGGACGAGGCCCCGGCGTTCCTCTGCTGCCGGGTGAAGCAGCAGATCCCGCTTGGCTCGCACGATCTGTTCCTCTGCGCCATCGAGCAGGTCTATGTCAAGGACGCGCTTTTCGATGCGGACGGCAGTCTGCACATGGGCCGCGCCAATCTGGTGAGCTATGCCCACGGCGAATATTTTCCGCTCAAGCCGCGCCCGGATGGCTTTTTCGGCTATTCCGTCGCGCGGGAAGACGTGCTGCGCCGCAGACTCGGCGCGCCGAAACCCGCCGCAAAACGTGCGCCTGCAAAGCGCGTCGGCAAAAAATAAGCGTCTTTTCATCACATGTTAGGGAAGTGAACGCATGACCACACGAGAACTGCTCTACATCAAAACCATTGCGGATGAAAAAAGCATGACCCGCGCCGCGCAGAAGCTGTTCGTCACCCAGCCGTCGCTGAGTCATTGCGTCACGAGCATCGAACAGCAGCTTGGCGCGCGGCTGTTCACGCGTACCTCCGGCGGGCTGGTGCTGACCTATGCGGGCGAAAAATATTACCGCATGGCCTGCGAGGTGCTTCGCGTTTACGCGGCGTTCGAATCCGAAATCAACGAGGAGCGCGCGCTGGCGCAGGGCCGCGTGACCGTGGGCATCACCAACTATCTGGCGACGGCGCATCTGCCGCGCATGCTGCCCGCGTTCCACAGGGAGCATCCCGGCATCGAGGTTCGCATCTGCGAAGAGACGACCGACCAGGTCGAGCGCAGCCTGCTCAGCGGCAAGCTGGATTTCGCCATTCTGCACACCGGGCCGGACGACGGCCTGACGGGCAACCCGACGCTGGATTTTGAGTCTCTGACGCGCGATCCGTTTCTGATTGCCGCGCCGCATGACGCGCGCCTGGCGTCGCTGGCCGTGCAGCGGCCGGACACGCCCTATCCCGAGCTTGACCCGGCACTTTTGGGCGACGAGCCGTTTTTGATGGTTTCCCCCGGTCAGCGCATTCGGCAGATCACCGACCGCGTGCTGGCCGAAGCGGGCGTAAAGCCAAACATTCTGCTCACCAGCCGCAATTACGAGCTGCTGCGCCGCCTGACGAGCGAGGGCATGGGCTGCATGCTGCTGCCCAGCCGCTATGTCGGCCTGCTCGGCGGCGAAGGCTATCAGCCCGCGTACTACATGATTCCGTCGAAATACCGCGCATGGTGGGCTTTAAGCGTGGTGCGCCTGCGGGAGGCGTATCTTTCCCGCGCGGCGGACGCGTTTCTGGCAAGTTTCAAGGCGCATCTGTCGAAGGACGCGCCGTAAGAGGGACGATGGGATTTGACACTTAATTATAGAAAGTATTTATAGGCGATATGATTATTAAGTATTTGTCTATACTCTGTGCATCGTATATAATAAAACCATCAAAGAGATAGCGTCTTTTCCCACATCTCATGAAACAGAAACAGGACAAAACACGAAAGGGGATTTTTCCATGGTAAAGCTCTACGACGGCGGCGTATACCTTGTCAACGGCCGTGAAATCGTGACCGACGCGGCGGCGCTTGCGAGCAAGTGCGGCAGAGCCGTCACGAAAGAGGAAGCCGAGCAGGGCACGATCGCCTACGGCATTCTCAAGGCGCACAACAAGAGCGGCGACATGCAGAACCTGCGCATGCGCTTTGACAGCCTGACCAGCCACGACATCACCTATGTCGGCATCATTCAGACGGCGCGCGCCTCCGGCATGAAGGAATTCCCGATGCCGTATGTGCTGACCAACTGCCACAACAGCCTGTGCGCCGTCGGCGGCACCATCAACGAGGACGACCACATGTTCGCCCTTTCCGCCGCGCACAAGTACGGCGGCATCTATGTGCCGACGAACATGGCCGTCATCCACAGCTACAACCGCGAGATGATGTCCGGCTGCGGCCGCATGATTCTCGGTTCGGACAGCCACACCCGTTACGGCGCGCTGGGCACGCTGGCGGTCGGCGAAGGCGGCGGCGAACTGGCCAAGCAGCTGGTCGGCCGCACCTATGACGTGGCGCGTCCGGGCGTAGTCGCCATCTATCTGACCGGCAAGCCGCGCGACGGCGTCGGCCCGCAGGACGTGGCGCTCTCCATCATCGGCGCGGTGTACGCCAAGGGCTATGTGAAGAACAAGGTCATGGAGTTCGTCGGCCCGGGCGTAGCGAATCTGCCGATTGAATATCGCAACGGCATCGACGTGATGACCACCGAGACGACCTGCTGGTCCTCCATCTGGGAAACCGACCAGAACACGAAGGATTATCTGACCATCCACGGCCGTCCGGAAGCGTTCAAAGAGTTGAAGCCTGCCGACGTGGCCTATTACGACGGCTGCGTGTATGTCGATCTCTCCACCGTGGAATGCACCATCGCCCTGCCGATGCACCCCAGCTATACTTACACCATCGCCGAATTGAAGGCGAATGCGGCGGATATCCTGCACGAGTGCCAGGAGAAGGCCAACGCGCAGATCACCGGCGCGAAGCTCGATCTGATGAGCAAGATTCGCGGCGGCGAAATCTGGGTCGATCAGGGCCTGGTCGCGGGCTGCTCCGGCGGCACGTTCGACAACGTCTGCGCGGTCGCGGATATCCTGCGCGGCCACAGCTGCGGCAACGGCGAATTCAAGATGAGCGTCTATCCGGGCAGCATGCCGGCCTACATCCAGCTGATGAAGAACGGCGCTTTGACCGATATCGCCTCCGCGGGCGCGATCATTCGCGAGTGCTTCTGCGGCCCGTGCTTCGGCGCAGGCGATACCCCGGCCAACGGCGAGTTCTCCATCCGCCACACGACCCGCAACTTCCCGAACCGCGAGGGCAGCAAGCCCGGCGAGGGCCAGATGTCCGGCGTGGCGCTCATGGATGCGCGCTCCATCGCCGCGACGGCGATCAACGGCGGCCGCCTGACCGCCGCGACGGATCTGGATGTGACCTACACCCATCCGCAGTATTTCTTCGACGGCAGCGTATACGAGAAGCGTGTTTACAACGGCTACGGCAAGGCCGAACCGGAACACGAGCTGCGCATGGGCCCGAACATCAAGGATTGGCCGGAGCAGCCGGCGCTCTCCGACGATCTGCTGGTCAAGGTGGTTTCCTACATCACCGACCCGGTGACGACCACCGACGAGCTGATCCCCTCCGGCGAAACGTCCTCCTACCGCTCCAATCCGCTGCGTCTGGCCGAGTTCGCGCTCTCCCGCAAGGATCCGGCGTATGTCGGCAACGCGAAAGCTGTTCATGCCGTTGAGGTCGCACGCGAACAGGGCGAAGCGCTGCCGGAGGATGTGAAAGCCGTTTACGCCGCGCTGACCAACGCGGGCGTGGCCAACAAGCCCGCCGAAACCGTCATCGGTTCGACGATTTACGCCAACAAGCCGGGCGACGGTTCCGCCCGTGAGCAGGCTGCCAGCTGCCAGCGCGTGCTCGGCGCGTGCGCCAACATCGCGAAGGAATACGCGACCAAGCGCTATCGCAGCAACTGCATCAACTGGGGCATGGCGCCGCTGCTGACCACCACGCCGGAGGATTACGCGCTGGGCGACTGGGTGTTCGTGCCCGGTATCCGTGAAGCGATTCTCACCGGCAGGCAGGCGTTTGACGCGTATGTGGTCAAGGCCGACGGCTCTGTGAAGAAGACCAGCGTTTCCACCGGCGCGCTGACCGAGGATGAACGTCAGATCATCGCGGACGGCTGCCTGATTAACTACTATCGCAATCACTAATTCTTCCAAAATAGAATCAGCCCATGCAGCGCTTTCCCGCGCCGCATGGGCTGTTTTGATATTCAAAATAAGTCGAGCATATTATCCAGATAGATGGCTTCACGCACGTGAATCTGATATTCCGGCTTGGTCATGTAGTACAGCAGAAATTCCAAAACCAGCGCGCTCCCCAGCCCCCGGCCTTCGATTTTGAAATGGGAAAAGCCCGTCGGCAGATAAACGTTCTGAATGTCATTTAAACCGATGAACCCCGGATTGGCCATCGCTCTGGAAAACCGATAGCCGCCGTCCGCATCCGGCGCGGTGCAGCGATGTTCCGCGTCTTCGCCGAGGTTTTTCCGGCTGACCGCTTCATAGCAGCGCTTTCTGTCCTTGCAGCCGAACCAGCAGCATTCGTTGCAGAGAAATTCGACCTTGGCCTTTTCGCCCGCGTCGAGCGTTTCCAGCCGATCAAACGCCTTGTTGAGCCGAAAATCCGGCACAATATAACGAAAATCTTCCCGTGCCAGCTCCTGCCTGAACCGCTTAAAATCGGTCAGCACCTTCGTCGTCGAAGAGACGAAATACAGCCGCGGATATTTTCTTTTGAGCGTTTCCAGCAGCAAGTCGGAATGCACGATCACGCCGTTTTGGGGCGGCTCATTTTCGTCAAACAGCCTGCAAAGCGCGTTGCATTTCGCATCCGAAAGGTGTTCCTCGCGCAGCAAAGCGTTGCTGAACGTCAGCCGCGCCGATATGCCGCAGGCCCGCGTCAGCGCCAGCACCTGCCGCGCATCGCGCTCCCCGCCGCCGATGCGTCCTCCGCCCCAAATGCAGTCCGCAGGCGCGCCGTAAATCGAGCCGATATCGCACCAGTCGTAGAAATATTCCCGATGCTCGCGAAACAGCGGCAGAAACACGCTGTAAAGCTCGTAAAATTCAAATAATCCGGGCAAATGATAGTGTGCGATGGGTTTCACGGTTCACCCTTCCCCCGTCAATTTCAAAATCAGCCGCGTCGGGCGCTCCATGTCAAAGGGCTTAATTTCATACGCCGTCACGCCCGAATTTGCGCCCGTCAAACATCGCGCCCGCGCAGATCAGAATCATCATGAACTGGAAGAAATACCGCGCGCGCGTCTCCCAGATGCTCAAAAACAGGAACGCGCCCAGCAGCGTCAAAAACAGCGGCGCGGCCTTCGTCTCCCGCCGACGAATCGCCTGCACGCAGGCCATGCACGCCAAAAGCATCTGCGCCAAAAACATTGCCGTCGCCAGATGCGTATACGCCCGGTTCCACCTTCCGCCGCCAAAGACCACCTGCTTCACGGCGTTGTCCGGCTCGTGCGCATCGGCTTCAAAAATCTCGTTCAGGCTGAACGTGCCGCTGCCGAAGGTGGAAAGGTTCTTCCGGCTGAGCGTGCTGAGCAGCTGATTCGGATGACGCAGCAGCGTATACACCCGGTTGATGACTTCCTGCTTGAGCGCCGCATCGCGCTCCTGCGGATCGTCAAACGACGTGGAGAAAATCAGCCACCCGCCGTAGCCGTATTGGCCGTATCCCTCGTCGCTCTGCACCGGAAGCCCCATCGCGATGTAATGCAGCTTGGGCAGCTTGTTTTTCGCGATATTTTCCGCGCCGAGATTTTGTTCGTTCACCGCGTTCACCATGCTTCCGCCGACGGCGAAAACCAACGCCAGCGGAAGCGCCAAAATCGCCGTCAGCTTCACCCGCTTTTCAAACAGCGCCGCAATCAGGCAGGCGATCGCCGCGATGATCGTCGGAAAGCGAATCTGCGCGCCCAAAAACGCGCAGACCGCAAACAAAAGCGCCCAAAGCGCGCGCGCCCTCCGGCTTTCCGCCGCCTTTGCCTTCAAAAAACAGAAAAGAACCATCGACGCAAACCCGACGGAAAACGCATCCGTATATAATTCGGAGGTGCAGTAGAGAAACGGCAGGCAGGCTGCAAAAAGCAGCAGCGCCCGCGTCTGCGCCTGCGCGCCGCCCAGCAGACCGCAGAGCCGCGCGGCGCTGACCAGCCCCAGCGCAAACAGCAGGCCGCAGACCAGCGCCGCCGCCAGCAATTCGTCCGCGCCCAGCGCGCCCGCCGCCTTGAAAATGCCCGCCAGCAGATACACCAGCCCCATGTTGTGCGGATAGCGGCCAAAGTAGATCAGCGACCGCTCGGAATCGCCGAATGCGCCCGTCTGCGCCAGATGCCGCGCCGCCGTGACGCATTGCTCCAAATCCGTCACCGGGGTGAAGCGGAGGGCGGCCGCCATCGCCAGCTGAACGACGAAGTAAAACGCTGCAAAGCCGATCAGCACCGCGCGCCCATGTTTTTCAAATGCCTTCGCCCGCGCCGCGCGCCCCAGCCCCAGCAGGAGCAGCAGACACAGCGGGGTCAGCAGGCACAGCGCCAGCCGATTGCGCTCATAGAGCGGCCACGGGGAGAGCGCGACATTGCCCGCCGTGAACAGATAGCACGGAATCATCAGCCCCATGCCCGCAAGCAGCAGCGTTTGGCAAACGCCGTTTTTCACCTTCATCGCGTCTCCTCCTTTCCGCAGACTGCGCCGCGCGCGGCCAGCAGCAGCGCCACCGGCACAAAACCGAAGATGTATCGTCCCCGCGCTTCCCAGAGCATCAAAAACAGCGTCGCGCCAAAGAACGCGACATACAGCATCGCGCCGGAAACGTCCCGCCTGCGAATATCCCGCACACAGGCCAGCAGCGCCAGCGTGAGCTGGGCCATCCAAATGCCCGTGCAGATTACGCTGTATGCCCCGTAATGCGCGCGCCCCTCCAGCACAATGGAGGAAACCGCGTTTTCCCGCACCGGGCCGTCGTCCAGCATCTCGGTCATGCCGAATGTGCCGTCGCCCATGAACGCGCTGTTCTTATGCAGCGCCGCAGAAATCAGCCGATCCGGGTAGCGAAGCGTGTAGATTCTGTCCTTCATGCGGCTGTAAATCGAATCCATGATTTCTTCCCGTGTCGCGCCGTCCTCCATCATGCCCCATGTGATGCCGTAGTCGCCTGTCGCGCCGCCGTAGGGGTTGTCCCCGGTCGGAATGGACATCATGATCCAGTGAATCGTCGGCGTGTGGTGCTGCTCCACCATGGCAGGGTCGAGCACCTCGTTTTTCATGTATCCCTGCACCGCCAGCGTGCCGCCCGCGACAAGCGCCGCGCTGACCGCCGCGCAGCAGAGCGCCCGCTTCGGCTTCATCGCCAGCAGCCAGACAATGACCGCCGCCATCAGTGCAATCAGCACCGTCATCTTAATCTGACAGCCGATCAGCACCACTGCGCCGCAGCGCACCGCCAGTCCCAGCTGCTTTTTCGCGTCCGTTTCATCCTTCGCGCGCAGGGCCAAATCCAGCGCCATCAGAATAAACGGCAGGGAAAACGTATCCGTGTATAAAACCGCCGCCGCCAAATACAGCGGCAGGCAACAGGCCAGCAGCAGAATCGTCATCATTTCGCCCTTCGCGCCGGAAAGCCGCCGCGCGATCCGCAGCGTCGCTCGCAGGCCGAACGCATAGAGCGCCGCCTGCGTCAGCACCAGCGGGAAAAACGTCTGCGTCACGCCGACGGCAAACAGCAGCTTGTAAAACCCCGTCAGCATCAGCATGAAGCCCCACTGATTCGAATAGCGGCTCAAATAGAGGTTGAAATCCGGGTTTCCGTCAAAATTGCCGTCCAGCGCCAGCATCTGCGACCCATTGTAGAGCATGAAATTGTCGCCGCTGGGCGTGTATTCCATCAGATAGCCCATCAGCAGCTGCAATGCAAACAGGCACGCAATGAACGTCGGCGCGAGCGCCTTCGTCATCCGCCGCGCCTTCGCTTCGTCCATCCGGCGGATGGCGCGCCCGGCCAGCAGCAGCAGCGCCAGCGCCAGCGCATAAGCCGCCAGCGCCGCGCCGAAACCATAGCCATAGTTGGCGCGGGCATACGGCATCAGCAGCACGTTGACCACGCTCACCGCCGCCGCGAAGGCAAAGCAGCCCATGCCGGTTCTCAAAAGCCTGACGCGCACGTCGCTCACTCCTTCAGCCGCAGCAGCTGATACTGCCCCGCGGCATCCACAAATTCATACTTCGTCTTAAAAATCTCCGCCACGCGCGCGTCGTAGGGCGGCGCAAATTCGCGGTTGTAATAGATCACCAGCCAATGCGGCGGATCGCTTTCAAACGTTTCGACGATTTCATCCATCACCGCGGGATTCGCCTGGGCCAGAATCTCCTGAAGGAAGTAGAACCGCATGCAGGGCAGCGCCTCAGCCGCGACATACCACCGCGGCTCCACGCGATAGGCCATGAAATGATCCCGCTCGTCCTCCGGCACCTGATTCATCAGCGCCTGCGCATCGGCGGTGAACTGCGGCCAGTCCGCATTTTCGGAAAGGCGCGTCTGGTTGGCCGTATAGCCGTTTACGCCGAGCCACAGCGCGCAGCAGGCGGTCAGCAGCACGGCGCAGACCACGCGCACGCGCGGCTTGTAAATCGCGGCCAAAATCGCCGCCATGCCCAGCACCGCCATCGGCGCGCTGAGAATCAGATAATGGTCATAAAACTTTCGGGAAAGGAACGCCGCCGCGCCGCCTGCCGCCGCCGCCGCGACCATGCTCCACGCGAGCATCGGACTTTTTTTGCGCATCGCCCATGCGCCCAGACAGGCCATCGCCGCCATCAGCAGCGCGGCATGGCCGTATCCGCTATGCAGCAGCATGAACACGCGGCCTGTGTCGCCCGTCTCCGTGTAGAGCATGTTGTGGGTAATCGAACCGTACCACGCCGCCGAAAGCGCGCCGCGCGCCGCCAGCCAAAGCACGATTGGCAGCAGCACGGCCAACAGCCCCACCATAAAACCTGCCGCGCACTGCCCCAGCGCTTCAAACCGCTTTTTCACCAACAGCCCCAGCGCCAGCATCACCGTCAGCGACGCCAGCGGCAGGGCGTTGTTGGCGCGAAACAAAAATGCTGTCATCGTACAGCCGCCCATGACCAGCGCCGGAACAAACAGCTTTTCCGGCATTTTTCCCCGGCCAAAGACGCGCAGCGCCGTATAAATACCCAGCAGCGCGGGCAGGTTGGCGTATTCCTCCGTCAGGTTGCCGCCGCCGACCAGCGAAGCGATCAGCGCCAGATACAGCAGCTGCATCACGCCGGCATAGACGTTCATCTCTCGCGCAATCCGGCTGACCAATCGCAGGCACAGGAACAGAACCATCACCTGCTGAATGAACACCGCCAGCGTGCTGTATCCACCGGAAAGCGCCTGCGGCAAGGCCTGCACCACGTAGAGCATCGGCCCCTTATGGTCAAAAATCTGCGTATACGGCGCGTATCCGTTTGCCAGCGCCGTGCCCAGCGTCAAATACATCGCGTTGTCGCTGCCGATGCTCGGCCCCAGCGGCGTGTTAAACGTGTAAAAAATCAGGCCGAACACCACCGCCATCGCCGCGGAAAGCAGGATATCCGCGCTTCGTTTTTTCATGGCTTTTTCTCCTTCTTCGCGGGCAGCAGCGCCGCGCCCAGCATCACCGGCAGGATGTACAGAATCGGCATCAGATAGCGGATTTCGCCGCTCTTAGGCGAAAGCAGGCAGATGCCCAGCGTGCCGAAAAAGAACATATACGGCCACGCCGCCCGAAGGCCGTCGCGCAGGATCAGCGCCGCCAGCAGCAGCAGAAAGCCCCACGTCACCGCATCCACATAAAACAGCGCGCCGAAAATCGGGATTTGCCGAAGCCGATAATAAATCTGGTTGTGCAGCTCCAGCCGCGCGCCCTCCAGCGCCGGATTTTGGCGCAGCTCAACGCCGCCCTCATCCGGGGAATTGAGCGTCAGGCAGACGATCGTGTTGCTGTCCGACGGATAGAAATAGCCGTAGATCATGTTCAGCCACGCGTCGATATACACGCCCGGATGGCGAAGCCCCATGCTCACCCATGCTTTCATATAGGGGACGAGTTTGCCTGAAAGCTCCGGGCTGCTCGTGTCTTTCACCGGGTCGGCCAAACGCGGGTCATAGTTCTGCGTCGCATGCTCCACGTCAAGCACCGCCGAAACCGCGTCCATCTCCTCCTGCGTCACGTCATCGGGATAAGCAATCAGATAGCGCGCCGTCTGCTGAAACGGAATGGACAGCATCTCCCGCGTTTCGCCCGGAATCACGCCACATGCGGGCAGAATCACACCGTTGTACAGCACGGCGAACACCGCCGCCGCGCCCAACAGCACGCCCGCCAGCCGCACGCGGAAGCCGCGAAATCCCAGCGCCAGAAACAGCGCTGCAAAGCAGAGCGCATACATCGCGGGCTTTCGGATCATCATCATCATCACCGCCACAACGAACAGCCCCGCGCAGAAGCGCTTGCGCCCGGCAATCTGCCCATCCGTCGCATACAGCTTGAGCATCATCGTGCCATAAAGCAGCACAAACGGCTCTACGCTCACATCCTTGCACATGTTGAACGCATACAGCGCCAGCACGGGATACAGCGCCACAAACGCCGCCAGCCCCAGCACTGCGCTGCGCGCAAGACCCAACTCGCGCAGCGTGACCAGCGCATACGCCCAACAGAGCGCCAGCGCCGCCATGCTCGCCAGGCTGTAGAGCAGCTGGCCGAGATTCGCATCCCCCAGCAGCAGCCCCAGCTTCATAAAGCCGCCGTAAACCACCGTCAAAAAGACGGGGTGATGGTCGCTGAGCGCGCTTCCGTCGCCGATGTAGCTCGGAAAGCCGAAAAACTGCAAAATCTGGTCGTGCGTGTCAAAGATGTTCAGCCCCGGCGCATACAAAATCAGATACGGAATCGATCCCGCGAAAATCAGCCCGGCGCAAAGCCAGAATAATCGCCGCTTTTCCGCCTTCGTTGCGGGCACATCCGAAACGGCGCGCACTCGAAGCGCATCCAACAACCGAAAAAGCAGGATGACCGCGCACAGCGCCGCAGCAAACAGCGCCGCCATCGCCAGCGCGCCGGAAAGCAGGGTTTTTGCATTTTTGAGCAGCAGGCCGTAGGAATCCGTCGTGTCATACGAATAACCGACGGTTCTGAAAAACGCTAACAGCGCCGCCGGAATCGCGCCAAGCCCCCACTCGCGGCGCGTCGGGCGCACGGCCGCTGCCAGCAGGAACAGAAAAAAGCAGCTCAGCGCCGCGCCCGTTCCGCCGAAAGGAAAATAGCCGCCCATCGCCGCGGCGCAGGCCATCGCCGCAAGAAACAGCAGCGCGGCAATTTTCATCCGCGGCCACGTGATCGTCATCCCGCCGCCCTCCTTATACATTCAGCATCTCTCGCACCACGCGCATCACGCCGTTTTCGTCGTTGCTCGGCGCAATATGCCGCGCCAGCGTTTTGAGCGCCGGATGTGCGTTGGCCATCGCATAGCTCTCCCCGACGGCCTGCAAAAGCTCGAAGTCGTTCAGATAGTCGCCGAACGCCATACATTCCTCCGGCAGAATCCCCAGCTTCCGCTGAATACCGCGCATTGCGCAGCCCTTGTTCACGCCGGGCTTCATCACATCCACCCAGTGTTCGCCGGAGAGGATGACCGCCAACGGCCCTTCCAGATACTTTTGCAGCTCCGGCAATTCGTGCGTCTGCGCGTCGCCCTCGTCATAAAAGGCGACCTTGCACACGTCCTTCAAAGGCCCAAGCGCCGTCAAGTCGTCCACCACCTCGACGCTGGGATAATACATCTTCGTGTTGCGGATAAACTCTGACGACGCGGTTTTCTCAATCAGCGCCACGTCCGCGCGGCAGACCACGGGATACACGCCGGAAAGCGCGCGCGTCGCCGTCACGATCCGCGTGATGAAACTCGGATCGATGGGGTCGATCAGCACGCGCTCGTCATGCTGCATCACCAGCGCGCCGTTTTCGCAAAGAAAGAGCACGTCGTCCGCATAGTCTTCAAAATCCCGGCGCAGCGAAGCATACTGTCTTCCGCTGGCCACGCAGAAGATCACGCCCTTTTCCTTGAGCTTGGCGACGACCTCCGGCAGCTCCTTCGGCAGTCGCTTTTGGCTGTCCAGCAGCGTTCCATCCATATCGCAGGCAATCAGTTTTATCATTTTGCAAGCTCCTTTGGTCTCGGATCGTTTTTCAGAATCGCGTAGAGCGCCACATCGACAAATTTGCCCTTGTTGTAGAGCCGCTGGCGCAGAACGCCTTCCCTGCGCATGCCGCATTTTTCCATCACGCGGCCGGAAGCGGGGTTATCCAGCTCGTGCTGCGCTTCGATGCGGTTCATATCCATCGCTTCAAACGTGTAATCGATCACCCGCGCCAGCGCTTCCGTCATGTAGCCGCCGTTCCAGAGCCAGTGCGCCAGCGAATAGCCGATTTCTACGCTCGCGTTATCCATGTCGTAATCCATGTAGCCGATTGTGCCGACCATGCGCCCCGTCTTCTTCTCCACAAGGCCCCAGCTGCTCGGCTCGTCCGCCCGGTAGCGGCGCAGCATGTAGCGGCAGTACTCCTTGGCCTCGCCAATGTCCTTCTGTGCCGACCAGAGCACGTGCCGGGCGACCTCCTCGTCGCGGCTGTATTCAAAAATGTCCTTCGCGTCCTTCATCGTCATCCGCCGCAGAATCAGCCGCGGCGTTTCCAGCGTCGGCATCGCAAAAAGACCATATTCATTGGGCGTAAACATCGCTTCTCGATTCCCTTCGTCAAAACCTGTTTGAATCTCGTTCTCCTTATTATACACGAATCCCCTCAAAAGCGAAACCCCATTGCTCATTTCCCGCTCTTAACGGATTTCGCTCTTGCGGTTTCGCCTTTTCTCCGTTATACTGCATATAGATATAGCATGTTCTTCCAGCTTGAAAGGAGTGTGTCTCATGAAAAAACGGACGCTGACTTTGCTGATCCTGCTGCTTGTGTGTTTCGCTCTGCCCGCCCTCGCCGTGACGGATAACGAGCTGCCCTCTGTCAGCGCAAGCCCGGATGCTTCGTCCACCGGCTGGCCGGAACTGGACGATGTGAAGCGCTTCCCCGCCGACGCGATTCAACAGGTCGAGGTCATCTTCTCCACCGAGGGCGGCGCACAGCGCTTCGTCTTCACGGACAGCGCCATCGTTACCGATCTCCAAACGTTCTGCAAGGAGCTTGCGCTTGGCAATGAGACGGATATCGGCGTAGCCGACGACGGATTGACGCTCACCTTTTCCACCGTTTGGGAAAGCGCGACGCTCCGCTTTGAGGGCGGCTATGCCGTCGTGGACGGAAAGCGCTATGCCGTCGAGCATTTAAACGGACTTCAAACGTATCTGAAGGCCGTGATCGAGGACGAAGTTTCCCCTTCCGATTCCTGATCGCTCCGCTTTTCCTCCTTACTTGCCAAAATGCGCCGATATGTGTATAATATAGGGGTTAAAACTTAGCATTTCGGGCGACCGGCATAAGGAGGACCATCATGGCAGAAGAAAGAATGCTCATCACAGGTGGGCAGCGATTGGAGGGAACCGTCCGCGTCAGCGGCGGCAAGAATACTTCCGTCGCAGTCATTTCCGCCTCGATTCTCAGCCAGACGCCCTGCGTCATTGAAAACCTGCCCAACATCGAGGACGTCAACGTTTCGGTGGAGACGCTGCGCCATCTGGGCGCAAAGGTCAACTGGGATCCCGATGCGGGCGTGATGGAGGTCGATTCCAGCACCATCGACCGCACAGATGTGCCGCTGGAGCTTTGCCGCCGCATGCGCGCGTCGTCGTATTATATCGGCGCGCTGCTGGCGCGGTTTGGCCGGGCGCAGGTGCCGCTTCCGGGCGGATGCGACATCGGCCGCAGACCGATCGATCAGCATATCAAGGGCATGCGTGCCCTCGGCGCGAAGGTGGAGACCACGCGCGGCATGGTGCTGGCCGAAACCGACGGACTGATCGGTTCGGATGTGTTTATGGATATGGTCACCGTCGGCGGCACGATCAACGTCATGCTGGCAGCCTCCCGCGCGAAGGGCGTCACCACGATTTATAACGCCGCCAAGGAGCCGCACATCGTCGATCTGGCGAACTTCCTCAACTCGATGGGCTGCCGCGTCAAGGGCGCGGGCACGGACGTGATCCGCATCCGCGGCGTGGAAACGCTGCAATGCCGCCGCCCCTATGCCGTCATCCCGGATCAGATTGAGACCGGCACGCTGATGATCGCCGCTGCCGCGACGCATGGCGACGTGACCATCTGCGGCTGCATCCCCACGCACATGGAAGCCCTGACCGCCAAGCTGCTGGAAATGGGCGCGCGCGTGGAGGAGCGCGACGACGCGATCCGCGTTCGTTCGCTGGGCGCGCATCGCGCGGTGACGTTCAAAACGCAGGTTTACCCCGGCTTCCCGACCGATTTGCAGCAGCCCATGAGCGCGCTGCTCTGCACCGCGACCGGCACATCGACCGTCGTGGAGAATATTTTCGAATCCCGCTTCCGCCATCTGTCGGAGATGGAGCGCATGGGCGCGCGCGTGCGCATCTATGAGCAGACCGCCGTCATCGAGGGCGTGCCGCAGCTGCACGGCGCGGCTGTCGAAGCAACCGACCTGCGCGCAGGCGCGGCGCTGGTTATCGCGGGGCTGATGGCGCAGGGCACAACCGAAATTTATAATACGCATTTCATCGACCGCGGTTATGAGCATTTGGAAGAAAAGCTCAACAGCCTCGGCGCAAAGATTTCCAGAACGACGGATTGATTTGATTTCAAAAAGAGCTTTGCTTTTCATCCTTTCAAAGGATTTGAATGCAAAGCTCTTTCTTTTTGTCGGTTGAGACTTACTTCTGCGCTTCGTAAACCACCGTCACGTTGGCCGTCACGGAGATGCTGCCCGGACGAATGCCAGTGCCGGAGGTTTCGGCCTTCGCGCTCGCCAGACCGTCATACGCGTTGATCGTATAATCGTTGTAGCCGCTGTTCTCGGTGACGGATTCCAAATGATCGATCGTCATCCCCGCCGCCTGCGCCATCACGTCGGCCTTTTTCGCCGCCGTTTCAATCGCCAGCGTGAGCGCCTGCTGATACAGCGCGCTTCGGGTCGAAACGTCATATTCCACGTTGTAAATCTCGCTCATGCCGCAGTCCGTCACCACGCCGATCACGCTGTCGAGCATATCCACATCCCTGCAGGTGATGGCCAGCGTGTGATTCGCCTGATAACCGTTCACAGTCGGGTTTTCGTAGTTGTAATCATACGTCGGATAATACGTATAGCTTGTCGTCACGATGTCGTCCGCTTCCACGCCCAGCTCCAGCAGCTTTTGGGTTACGGACTCGATGATTTTGTTCATCCCCTCCTGCGCGTCGGCGACGCTCTGGCCCGAAACGGACGCGTTCGCCGTCACCGTCACCATGTCCGCGTCGGCCTTCACCACCGCCGTTCCCTGCGCGGTGATATCCGCGCTGCTGCCGTCGGCAAAAGCCAGCGCCGGAATCGCCAGCATCAGCGCCAGCGCAAAAGCAAGCATTTTTTTCATATCGTCTGACCTCCTGTCGGTTTTGTTCGGTTGGTTCTTTCACAGATATAGACGGCTCAGGGCTGGGTTTTGTTCCCATTACCGCCCATGTTTTCTTTTTTTGAGCAATTTTGCCGCAATGACCGTCACGACCGCCGCGACGGCCAGCCACGGCAGCGCGTAGGTCAGCTCCAGCACCGCATCCGAAACAAACTCGCCGAAACTTTCCCAACCGTCGGCCAGCTGCCTGCCCATCCGGGTGAAAAACGGCTGTTTGGCGCTCACCGCGCTGCTCTTTTCATCGATGGAGACATACAGCGTCGCGAAGCTGGCTTCATCGTCGATCCGGCGGTTCTGCCCCTCCAGCGACTCAATCTCCTCCTGCACGTCAAAGAGCGCATTCGTCAGCGTGATGATATCCTCCATGCTTTCGGCCTTTTCATAGAGCGCGTCCAGCTGCTTCTTCTTCGCCCACGCGCTTTCCAGCCGGGAAGCGTTGTCCGTGTAGGTATCCGTCATATCCACGGCGCTGGTCTGCTCGCGCGTCACCTCGCCCCACGCGTCCGCGCCGGAGAGCACCTCGTCCAGCAGGTCGCTCGGCACGCGAAGCGTCAGGCTTGCGCTTCGGCTCGTGTCCTTTGTGCCGCTGATGTCGCGGCTCTCGACCGTGCCGCCTGCCTGCTCGATCTGGTCGCAGAGCGCCGCAACCGTTTCGTCAAAGCGATCCGTCCGCAGGTTCAGCCACGCGTTGCGGACGATCTTCTTTTCCTCCGCGCCGCTGTCCGCCGTGTTTTTCGCCGCCATGCTGCGCGCGCCGAGCATCGGGGCCGCGCTGCTTTCGTACACCGCGCCCACGTCGTCCATCGCATAGGTATCGTAAGCATACGTATCATAATCGGCCTGCGTTGCCGTCTTGCCGCTCTCGTTCAGCCTTCCCACGCCCGTTCCGGCCGCAAACACCAGCGCCGCGCATGCCGCATAGCCGAGCACGCGCGCACCCTTGCGCCGCATCCAGTCGCTGATGGAGATGACGCGCGGTGTTTGGCGAATCGCCCTGCGCCAGCCCTGCGTGAAGGATTCCGGCGGGGTCACGTCTTCGTCCATCTTCTGCACGCCGGAAAGCACCTCCGCGTTATCCAGCAGCGCGCGGCATGCTTCGCACGTCTTTGCATGCGTCTCCATTTCCTCCCGTTCCTCCACCGAGATAGCCCGGCCGGAAAAGACGATGGCTTCCAATTCTTCACACCGCATGTCGTTCACCTCCCGTTTGTCCCACGCCGCGCCGTTTCAGCTCGGCGGCGATCTTCTCTCTCGCCCGCGCCAGACGCGATTTGACCGTGCCCTGCGCGATTTGCAGCGCCTGCGCCGTCTCCTCGACGCTCAAGCCGTGCACATCCCGCAAAAGGAAGACCTCGCGCATCGTCTCCGGCACGGCGGAAATCGCCTGCTGAATTTCGGTTCGGGTCTCCGTTCGTTCCGCGTGCTCCTGCGGGGTTTCGCTCTCATCTGCGGGATCAAAGCCGTCCGTCTCGCCCAGCTCCTCCAAAGAAGGCTGTGCATGCCGCTGACGCTTGCGAATCTCATCCATGCAGCAGGAAGCCGTCACCCGATAGACCCACGTGGAAAACGCGCTCTCAAAACGATATTGCCCAATCGTGCGCCAGATGCGCAGCATCGCTTCCTGCGCCGCATCCTCGCCGTCGTGGGGATTGCCCATCATCCGCAGGCACAGCGCGTAGATTTTCTTTTCATATGCGCCCATCAGCGTTTCAAAGGCGTTTGCGTCGCCCTTCGCCGCGCGGGCAATGTTGTCGCGTTCCATCCGCGCCCCTCCTTTCGCGTTCCTTCTGATATTTAGACGGATCAGCCGCCCAAAAGGTTCCCGGATTTTTTAAAAATCAAAAACAAACTCTGCCGCAAGCGAAGCGCTTAGAGCAGAGTTTGTTTCATTTTATAACCTGCTTAGAGCAAAACCTCCCTCTTTGAGGGAGGTGTCGGCGCAAAGCGCCGACGGAAGGAGTCGTTATTCCTCCACGATAATGCTCTTGCCGGTCATTTCCTTCGGCACGGGCAGGCCGATGTAGGGCAGCATCGTCGGCGCGATATCCGCCAGACAGCCGCCCGCGCGCAGCTTCACGTTGCCGCAGCCCGCAACCAGGAACGGCACCGGGTTGGTGGTATGCGCGGTGAACGGCGTGCCGTCCGGGTTTTCCATCTTGTCCGCGTTGCCATGGTCGGCGGTCAGGAACATGTAGCCGCCCATGTCGCGAACGGCCTCCCAAACGGTCTCCACGCACGCATCGACGGCCTCAACCGCCTTCACAGCCGCGTCAAACACGCCCGTGTGGCCGACCATGTCGCAGTTCGCGAAATTGAGGATCACCACGTCGTATTTGCCGCTGCGAATGCGCTTGGCGCACTCGTCGGCGACTTCATAGGCGCTCATTTCCGGCTTGAGGTCGTAGGTCGCGACCTTCGGGCTGGGAATAACCTTGCGGTCCTCGCCCTCGTAAGGCGCTTCCACGCCGCCGTTGAAGAAGAACGTCACATGAGCATATTTCTCCGTCTCCGCAATGCGCAGCTGGGTCTTGCCGTTCTTGGCGAGGTATTCGCCGAGCACGTTGGTCAGCTCCACCGGCGGATAAGCGACCTCGACGTTCGGCATGGTCGCGTCGTATTCCGCCATGCAGACATAATGCACGGGGAAGCGGCCATAGCGGCGCTCGAAGCCCTTGAAATCATCATCCACAAAAATGCGGGTGATCTGGCGCGCGCGATCCGGGCGGAAGTTGATGAACACAACCGTGTCGCCCTCCTGCACGCGGCCGCCCTCGCAGGTGACGCACGGCACGACGAACTCATCCGTCACATCGTCGGCATAGCTCTTTTCGATGGCTTCCAGCGCGTTCTTCGCATGGTTGCCCTCGCCATAGACGAACGCCGCGTAGGCCTTCTCTTCGCGATCCCAGTTGGAATCGCGGTCCATCGCGTAGTAACGGCCGGTGACGGTCGCAATTTCGCCCACGCCCAGCTCGTCGAGCTTCTTCTGGAGATCCTCCAGGAAGCCCTTTCCGGAGTGCGGGTCGGTGTCGCGGCCATCCATGATGCAGTGGACGTACAGCTTCTTCGCGCCCAAATGCTTGGCCAGATCGAGCAGGCCGAACAGGTGGTCGATATGGCTGTGTACGCCGCCCGTGCCGAGCAGGCCCATCAGGTGAACAGCCTTGCCCGCGTCGATGGCCGCGCGCATGTTGCGCACCAGCACGTCGTTTTCCTTCATCGTACCATCCATGATGGACTTGGTAATCAGCGTCAGCTGCTGATAGACGATGCGGCCCGCGCCCATGTTGGTGTGGCCGACCTCGCTGTTGCCCATCTGGCCTTCCGGCAGGCCGACCGCCATGCCGGAAGCCTGAATCGTGGTATAGGGATAAGTTTCAAACAGGCGGTCGAGGTTCGGTCTCTTGGCCGCCGCAATCGCGTTGCCGAACGTCTGCTCCGGCACCCAGCCGAAGCCATCCATGATGCAAAGCAGAACAGGTTTCTTCGCCATAATTGCTCCTTTACGCGTCAAAATGCACGACCTTGGAGAAATCCTCCGCCTTGAGGGACGCGCCGCCGATCAGGCCGCCGTCAATCTCCGGCTGCGCCATCAGGCCCTTGCAGTTCTTCGGGTTCATCGAGCCGCCGTACTGAATGCGCACGTCGTCCGCCGCATCGCCGTAGACCGCGCGAACCGCTTCGCGGATCACGCCGATGGTCTCGTTCGCCTGCTCGTCCGTCGCGGTCAGACCCGTGCCGATTGCCCAAACCGGCTCATAAGCGATGACCACATGCTTCACCTCGTCCGCCGTCAGGCCGGAAAGCGCGATCTGCGTCTGATAAGAAACCAGCGCGTTGGTGTAGCCCGCCTCGCGCTCCTCCTTCTTCTCGCCGACGCAGATGATCGGGGTCAGGCCCGCCTTGACGGCCGCCAGCACGCGCTGGTTCACCGTCGCATCCGTCTCGCCGAAGTACTGACGGCGCTCGCTGTGGCCGAGAATGACGTATTCCACGCCGGATTCCTTGAGCATTGCGGCGCTCAGCTCGCCGGTGTACGCGCCGGATTCCTTCCAGTGCATGTTCTCCGCGCCGAGCTTGATGTTCGTGCCCTCGATGACCTCGCTCACCGCGGCAAAGTCAACGGCCGGGGTGCAGACGACCACGTCGCACTTCGCATCCTTGACCAGCGGCACGAGCGCGGAAACCAGCTCGCGCGCCTCGCTGGGGGTCTTGTTCATTTTCCAGTTGCCGGCAATAATCGGCTTACGCATAAAATTGTTCCTCCTCACTAAAGAATGCCCCGAGCGGCCCCAAGGCCGCTCAGGGCGAATCATTTACAGTTTTTCGTCAAGGCAGGCAACGCCCGGAAGCACCTTGCCCTCGAGGTATTCGAGGGACGCGCCGCCGCCGGTGGAGATGTGGGTCATCTTGTCGCCAAGGCCCATCTGCTCAACCGCAGCCGCAGAATCGCCGCCGCCGATGATGGTCACGGCGTCGCTGTCGGCCATCGCCTGCGCCACAGCCAGCGTGCCGGCTGCGAGAGTCGGGTTCTCGAACACGCCCATCGGGCCGTTCCAGATGACGGTCTTCGCGCCCTTCACCGCGTCCGCAAACAGTTCGCGGGTCTTCGGGCCGATGTCGCAGCCCTCCATGTCCGCCGGAATCGCGTCCGCGTCCACGGTCACGGTCTCAACAGCCGCGTCGATCGGATCCGGGAAGTCCTTGATGCAGACGGTATCCACCGGCAGCAGCAGCTTGATGCCCTTCGCTTCGGCCTTGGCCATCATGTCCTTGCAGTAGTCGATCTTCGTCTCATCCAGCAGGCTCTTGCCCACGCCGTAGCCCTTCGCCTTCAGGAAGGTATACGCCATGCCGCCGCCGATAATCAGGGTATCGACCTTCTCCAGCAGGTTGTCGATGACGTTGAGCTTGTCGGCGATCTTCGCGCCGCCCAGAACGGCCACAAACGGGCGCTCCGGATTCTCCAGCGCCTTGCCCATGATATCCAGCTCTTTGCCGATCAGGTAGCCGGCCACGCACGGAGAGAGGAACTTGGTCACGCCCTCGGTGGAGCAGTGCGCGCGATGGCAGGAGCCGAACGCGTCATCCACATAGCAGTCCGCCAGAGAGGCCAGCTCCTTGGAGAAATCCTCGATGTTCTTGGTTTCTTCCTTGCGGAAGCGGGTGTTCTGGAGCAGCACCACGTCGCCGTCCTTCATCGCGGCGACGGCAGCCTTGGCCTTTTCGCCGACAACATTGTCGTCATCCGCAAACACGACCGGCTTGCCCAGGTACTCGCTCAGGCGCTCCGCCACCGGCGCGAGGGAGAATTTCGCTTCCGGGCCGTTCTTCGGCTTGCCCAGATGGCTGCACAGAATCACCTTGCCGCCGTCCGCGATCAGCTTCTTGATGGTCGGCAGCGCCGCCACAATGCGCTTGTCGTTGGTGATCTTGCCATCCTTCATCGGAACATTGAAATCGCAGCGCACAAGCACTTTTTTGCCAGCAACTTTGATGTCCTCAACGGTCATTTTCGCCATGGGTCATTCCTCCATTTCAATTTGGTTCCAATTTCTTGGGTCTCCATGATAGATTGAGGTTTTATATCCGTCGGCATCCCCCAAAAATGCCGATGGAAGAAAGCCGCGCGTGCCGCGGCGTTTCAAACCGTTTGCCGACCGGACAGGCGCCCGGCCGAACGTCTCTAGTGTAGCATTTTTTGCCGAGATTGTCAAAGATTTGCGCAAAGAATGGCGCTGACTCCGCAAATTTCATGCTCACGGGCGCAAAAGCTCCAGCATCCGCAATGCCGCGCCCTCGTCCACGACCAGCAGCTTGTGCGGATGATGCGCGCAGACCGCCAAAATCGCTTCCGCCTTGGCGCGTCCCGCCGCAACCGCCGCCGCATGGTTCTTTCTTCCGATATCCTCCGGCTTGAAGGCCAGCGACGAGCCGCCGCCGACCACGTGTCCTTCCGCGTTCAGATAGAAGCCCAGCGCTTCCGCCACTGCGCCTTCTTCGCGCAAAGCCTCCTGCTCCGCCCGGCTCAAGCCGCGCCGCTGGGCCAAATCCATCGCCCGGCCAATGCCGTAAAGCAGCACATCCGCATGGCGCACCAGCTCCAGCGGCTCACGTACCTGCGGCAGGCGTGCCAACTCGTCCGCCGCCGCTTCAGAAAGCCCGTCCGGCAGATGCAGAAACCGATAATATCCGCCCAGCTTCTGGGCAAACCGCTCGGCGACCGTGTTCGCCTGCGTGCTGATGCCGCCGCCCATGCCGCCCTGCGCCGGAACGACCGTGATCTCCATCGGCGCGGCCACCGTGATGGCCTCCGCCGTTTTGGCAACCGTCCGGCCTCCCGTCACCGCCATCACGTGCGCACCCTGCAAAAGGAAGCGAATCTGCCGCGCCGCCGCGCGCGCCACCTCCTCCAGCACGCCGGAATCGATATCCGCATCGCCGTGGACGACGCAGACCCGCTCCACGCCCAGCGTCTGCGACAGCGAAAGCTCAATGCCCGACAGCGTCCGCCGGCCGCCGCTGACTGTCCGCGCCGTCTCCACCAAACTCTGCCCCTGCGGGGTCAATTCCATGCCCGAAGCGCTCTGCGTGAGACAGCCCGCCTTTTTCAGCGCTTCCGCAGCCGCGCGAACCTCCCGCTCGGCCAGATGCAGCCGCGCGGCCAAAGCCCGCCTGCCAATCGGCTCCAGCGCCGCGACGCGCTCCAAAATCAGCGTGCGCAGCTCCATTTCCTCCATCAAATCCGGGGCAATCAGGGAAAGTGTGTTGAGAATCGACGTGTCCATATCCATTGCGCAAGCCCGTGGGCTTGTTTTCTCCCGCGTTCATTTTTTGTCCCGATTAGTGTAGCATAAATTCCGTTTCTTCGCAAGTTAAAGCCCAGGCAGGAGTTTTTTCTCAAGCGCCGAATAAACAATTCTTATATCATTTTCAGGAGGCTTTCTCGATATGACCGATCTTCTCATCGTCGTCGATATGCAGCGCGATTTCGTTTCCGGCGCGCTGGGCAGCGAACAGGCGCGCGCCATTGTGCCCGCCGTCTGCGCGCGCATTCAGCAGGCCAAAGCGGAAAACACGCAGGTCGTCTTCACCCTCGATACCCATGAGGATCATTATATGGATACCCGCGAGGGGCGCTTTCTGCCCGTGCCGCACTGCATCCGAGATACGCCCGGCTGGGCGCTGGAGCCGGACATCGCGAAGGAGTGCGCGCGCGGCATGATGTCCTTTGAAAAGCCGACCTTCGGTTCGACGGCGCTGTGCGACTATGTCTGCGCGCTGGCCGCCGAAAAGGGCGCGATTGCAGGCAAAGGTTTTCATGTCGAGCTTTGCGGCGTGTGCACGGACATCTGCGTCATTTCCAACGCCCTGCTCATCAAGGCCGCCCTGCCCGAAGCCGATTTGACCGTAAACAGCGTGCTCTGCGCGGGCGTCACCCCGCAAAAGCATGAAGCCGCGCTGGAAACCATGCGCTCGTGCCAGATCGAGGTGCTGTAAGGCAGGCTGAGCCTGCATGCATTTCCGCCGAAGCCTGCACGCACGCCTCCGCTTTGCTTATTGTGTACTGTAAATGAGCAAAAAACAGATTTTGCACAAAAAGCGGACGCGCATGCGCGCCCCTCCATCGGAATGTCGTATATATAAAATGACCCATCCGCCCGGTTTCATCGAGCGGATGGGCTTTGTTTACTTGATTCGCTTTTAACCGATCAATTCATCCTTGTGCTTCAAAATCGCTTCGCACGCCGCGCAGGCCGGGCAGTCGCAATACTTCGCGCCCGCGGCTTTGATGGCTTCCGCGTGGGCGAGCACTTCCTTGGCCTTGTCCGCGCCGAAGACCTTCGCGCCCATGTCGGAAACCGCGAAGCCGATCAGCCCGTCGATGGGCATGATATCCTCTTCCAGCTCGGCGACAAGCGCCTTGGCCTTCTCCTTCTCATCCGCCGTGCCGACAGCGTTCAGCCACGCATTGGCCGCGTCCTTCGCTTCCTGGCAGCAGGAATGCGCCGCAATCAGGTTTTTCGCCTGCTCGATGATCTCTTTGTTCATGTAGATTTACTCGCCTTTCTTTTTTCTTGTCGTTTTGCTTCGGGCGCGCCGAGCCTTCTGCGGCTCCACACCGGCCATCTGCGCCGTCAGGGGCGCGATGCGGTAGCTGAACAGCACGTTGGAATTCGGATACGCCTGATAAAACTTCTGTTTCAGCCGCTCCATCACGCTGTCGCCCGTGCTGTAATCCACGGTCGGCAGCAGCATGGCGACCATCGTCGGGGAGAAATGCGTAATCACGTCGCCCTTGCGCAGGTTGGTGCGCAGAATTTCCATCAGGCCGCGCATCACGTTTTCCTGCTTGATGCTCTCCATCTGCTCCCCGTTGATCTTGGAAACCATGATGACCGCAAGGAACATTGTGGAATCCAGCCGCTCGATGTTGCGGATCTGCAAATTGAAAATCTCTTTGAACACCGGGAAGTCGCAGATGAACGCGCCCTGCTCCCGGCTGCTCTGATAGAGCTGACGGCAGATGGTTTCCAGGTTGAACTCGATGTTCTTGCTGGCTTCGACGATTTCGTCGTAAAACTCCATCAGCTCCCGGCTCGGCTTCACATTCAGATAGTGATAATGCAGGTGCATCACTTCTTCAAACTGCGCCTTGGCCTCGGTGGCGTTGTTGGTTTTGAGCAGCGCGCGCATCAGCTCGATGTGAATGCGGTCGTCAAAAGGCTCGCGCTCCAGCGCGCTGCGGCAGACGCTGATAAGCTCCTGCTCGTCCTCGGCTTTGCCGCTCTGCTTGAGCATTTCGATATAGCCGTAAACCCCGGCAACATATTGATGGTGCAGCGCCGTCGCGCGGGGGAAAACCCACTCGTTTAGCTCGCTCTTTTGCAGCAGCGAGCCGCGGTAGAGCTGCATCATCCGGCGACAGAGCGCGTGCTTGCGCTCGCTGTCGCGCATATCCTGAAGCTGGTTGAAGATATCCTCCAATTCGTACAGGTCGATGGTCATCTCCGGCAGGCATTCCCAGTGATACGCGCCGCGGTCGGCGACGATGCAGCCGCCCAAGTCCGGCGAAACCTGATTGAGCATCGCGCGCACGCGGCTAATCAGCGTCTTGAGCGCGTTCTCCGGATTGGTCACGCTTTCGTCGCCCCAAAACGCGGAGAGAAGCCGTTGGTTGGAGACCGGCTGCCCGTGAGCCACAATCAGATATTCGATCAACGCCAGTCCCTTTCGGGATTTGTTGACCATGTGATCGGCCTGCCGCTCGTTGAGGTAAATGACAAATTCGCCCATCATCTGAATACGGATGATATCGCGCACAGGAAGAACCTCCTTCGCAATCAGATCAGCCGCTTGCGCAGCATATCCGGATTGACGGCGTAAAGCTGCGCCGCTTCTTTCGTAATTCGGCCTTCCTTGGCCAGACGGATGAGTTCGTTATCCATGGAGAGCATCGCCTGCGACGCCGCGCCGCCATAGATCACGTTGTCGATCTGGAAGGTCTTGCCGTCTCGAATCATGTTCTGAATGGCGGGATTGATCGTCATCACCTCGAACACGGGCACCTGCGTGCCGTCCACCGTCGGCACAAGCCGCTGGCTGACGACCGCGCGCAGCACCATGGAGAGCTGCACGCGCACCTGCTGCTGTTGGTTGGCGGGGAAGGTATCGATAATGCGGTCGATGGTCTTGGCCGCGCCCACCGTGTGCAGCGAGGAAAGCAGCAGATGGCCGGTTTCCGCCGCGGTCAGCGCCGTCTGCACGGTTTCATAATCGCGCATTTCGCCGAGCATAATCACGTCCGGCGCTTCGCGCATCGCCGCGCGCAGCGCGCGCGCAAACGAGCAGGCGTCGTTGGGGATTTCGCGCTGGCTGACCAGCGAGCGCTTATGGGCATGCAGATATTCAATCGGATCTTCGATGGTGATGATATGCACGTCCTGCGTCGTGTTGATGCGGTCTACCATGCAGGCGAGGGTCGTGCTCTTGCCGCTGCCGGCCGGGCCGGTGACGAGCACCATGCCGTTTCGGCAGGAAGAAACGAGATCGATCACCATCGGCGGAATGTGCAGCGCATTCGGGGCGGGCAGACCAAAGGTCACGACGCGGCAGGTCGCCGCCAGCGTGCCGCGCTGCTTATAGGCGTTGCAGCGGAAACGCGCCTGCCGATCGAGCGAAAACGAAAAATCGTCGTCGCCGTCGCGGTGGAGCAGCTCGTCGGTGTGCTCGCCAGCCATTTTATACGCCTGCTCAATCATGCGGGCCGTGTCATCCGGCAGAAGCTTTTCCGCGGTCAGCTGCTCCAAATGTCCCTTGACCTTGGCCGTCGCCGGAGAGCCGGGAATCAGGAAGATATCCGAGCCGCCGATTTCCAGCGCCTTTTGCAGGATTTGCGTCAGTTCCATGTTACAGCTCCCCTATGTATCCGGCGCCAAAGAGCAGGTCTTCCCCCTCCATCGCGCCTTCGTCGATCACCAGATGATACGCCGTCCGTTCAAAGCGCGGGAATGTGCCGAGCGTCTGAAGCTCCACCGCGCAGGCCAGCGTGCGGCCCTCGTCGTTGGTCTCCTGCCACGACACAATGCGCCCCTCCAGCGTCATGGCGTCGCCGAGCGCCGCTTCAACCCGCGTCAGATAATCTTCATCATTCTGCGCCGACCTGGCCGCGTCCGTCAAAACAGCGTCCAGTTCAGCCATCGAGCGTTCCGCCGAAACGTTCAGCTCGGCGACCTGCCGCGCGACCTCGGCGCTGCGCAGGCTCAAATTTTCGTCCGACCTTGCGCTCATCAGCGCCAGCATGCCCAGCACGCTCATGCTCAGCACGACGACCAGCAGCATCAGCGAAGCCGCGCCCGGCCCGATGCGGTATTCTCTCTGGTTCACGGGGCCACCTCCCCTTGCACATAGCGCGCGGAAGGCAGGGTAAAGAGCGTCTGCTCATCCTCCAGCGCCGTCACCCGCACGGTTTCCAGCGTTCCGGCGGGGCGCGTTTCCTCGTCGAGCGTCACCAGCAGGTCATATGCGCCGCTGTCCAAATGCCACGTGCCGTCGCCGTTTTCAAAAAAGCCGCTCTGACGCAGCACATCTTCCCGCGCGTCCGCCGCGTAGAGCCTGTCGATCAGGCTCTGCGCCTCCGTCAGCGCGTCGGCCTGCACGCCTGCGCGCGCGCTCTGGTTATGCGCGCCGACGAACACATCCAGAATCACCGTGGAGCAGAGCGCAAAGAACAGCACCACGATCAGGATTTCCATCAGCAGGGTATTCAGCTGGTTGTGTTTCACCATCGTCATCCCCTTACTGCGCACAGCGGCGCGCGATATACACGGTGGACGAATCGCCGTTCTCATCCGTCACGCGGACGGTCAGCAGATTGCCCTCAAGCGTCGGCTCAAAGCGCTGCGCGTTGCAGACCGCCTCGCCGTCCTCCGGCGCGAACGGATACTCCGCCGAGGTAAACAATTCGCAGAGCTTGCCGTTGAAGCTGTAAATATACTGCGCATAGCGCTCGCCGTCCAGCTCACTGGAAAGCGCCAGCACGGGCAGGCCGTCGTGATCCTCCACGGCGATGACGCCCCGCTCATCCTGCGCGCGCACCGCGTTGCGGACAAACGCCGTCACAATGCGCTTCTGCGTATGTGCGGCCGCGTCGTCCACGGTTGTGCGGTACGCCTGCGCGCCGAGCACGACCAGCAGCATGGAAAACACGGCGAACACGCCCAGCAGCATGAACACGAACGCGCCGGAAATGCTGTGGCTTTTCGTCTTCATCACGGCTGTTCAGCCCCCTTTCGGAGCACCTGAATATCCGGCATGATATTCGACGCGAACGCATCGTAGGAGACGATGTACGCATCCTTGTTATAGGCCAGGCCGTAGCCGCGCTCCAGCTCCTCCAGCGATTGGGGATACGCGCCCTCCACCGCATAGCAGGTCAGCGCGGCGCTGCGCACGGCGTCAAGCACGAGCTGTTCCTCCATCGTTTCCGAGGATGATCCGATTTTCTGAAACGCCGCCACAGCCCCGCCGAAAAGCGCGGCAAACACCGCCAGCGTGAGCGCGAGGCCGCGCGCAAGGCCATGTTTTTTTGTTTTCACGCGAAGCCCCTCCCTTCGGCCTTACAGAATGCTGGAAATAATGCCGGCCATCGGCATCATGACGGAAAGCAGCACCGCGCCGATGACGATGGAAAGCGCGGCAACCATGGTCGGCTCGATGATGGAAACCAGGCTGGAAATGCCTTCCTCCACCTGCTGCTCATAGGTCTCGGCAATCTTGCTCATCACCTGATCCTCGCGTCCGGCGGCAATGCCCATGCGCAGCATCTGGCGATGGATTTCATCAAACAGCGTGCTGCCAGTCAGCGCGTCGGAGAAGGACACGCCCTCGCCCATCTTTTCGCGGATTTTGGCGATTTCGTTCGCCGCTTCCGCGTCCGGCAGAACCAGCGGCACCATTTCAAGCGCCTGCTCCAGCGGGAAGCCGCTGGAAAGCATCATCGCCAGCACGGAAGCCGCGCGGGAAGAAGCCAGCCGCAGGCTCAATCTGTGCAGCGGCGGGAACGCCTTTTGCAGCGCGGCGAGCACCTGTTCCCGCTTTCCGCTTTGAAGCAGCAGCACGCAGACCAGCGCCGCCAGCGCAAAGACGAGCACCAGCGCCAGCACCACCCAGCCGATGATCGTGCCGACGTTCATCATCACATTGCCCGTGGCCGTCATCGCCACGCCCATGCTGCCCAGCACGCGCCGGAACACCGGCATGACCTTGAGAATCAGCACCAGTAGAATTAGCACCATCATCACCGAAAGCACCAGCGGATAGGTCACCGCGCTGCGCACGGCCTGACGGATGCGGCTCTCGCGCTCATAATAGACGGAAAGCCCCTGCATCACGTCCTCCAGATGGCCCGTGCGCTCGCCGATACCGCACATCTCCACCAGATACTTCGGAAAGGCGTACGTCTCCTCCAGCGCGTCGCGCAGAGAACCCGTCTGCGTCAGCGTCTCGCTGACTTGGTGATAAAGATCGGCGTGCGCGTCGTTTTCATAGGTCTTTTCCAGCGCTTCCATGCCCGCATACAGCGGCATGCCCGCCCCAAGCATGAGGGCGATTTCCGAGCAGAAGCTGCTCAGTTCCATGGGCGTCAGACCGCGATCCCTGTTTGCCATGATTGAACCCTTTCCTTTCGAATTTCCCTTCGAAATTCGCACGTTTTTTCCCTGATATCAATAATACCGTTCCACGGTATAGGTCTGTCCGCTTTCCACGGCGTTGAGTTCGATCGTCGGGTCGTAGAGCACCTCTTCGCCATTGATGAGCACCATGTTCCACGCGTGGTACATCCTGCCGGCGTAACCCACCATCAGCCGCGTCGGAATGCCCTGCACGCGCAGCATGCAGGCCGCCATCGCGGCCAGATCCTGACAAATGCCCATCTTGGTTTCATAGCAGCCGTCGATATCCGGCAGGGTGCCGGTGGTCACGGTCGCCGCCTTGTTGTAGTCATAGGCGTAATTGGTTCGGATATAGGTTCGAATCGTTTCAAAAATCTCCTGCGGGTCGGTCATTCCGGCGCACAGCTCGTAGGAGGTCTTGACCGCCTCGGTATCCTGCGTATAATTGACGTATTGATTCGGGCCGAGGAACGGCGCATAGGCGTCATCCAGCTTCACATCCACCGTCACCTTGCCTTCGGCGGAATACTTCTTGCCGGAAACGTTTTCAAACAGCTCGACGGTGTAACTGCCATTGCCGAGCTGGAGCGGGAAGATTTCGTATTCGCCCGCCGTGCCCAGATCGTAGGTCAGCTTGTATTGTCCCTGCGACACGCGGAGCTTGAGCCGCTTCTTGCCCGCGTCGCCGTGAGCCATGATATAGCCCTGCGACGCGTTGCTCGCATCCACCACAAGACTCTTGGAGGTCAGCACGTTCGTGCCGCTCTGCTGCGGCCAGATCGCGTCATACAGCGCAAGCGCCGCGCCCGCGATGCACAGCAGCAGACACGCCGCCGCGGCGCACCGCTTCAGCCTTCGTTTGTGCATGAACGTCTTTCCCCCTCTTTTTGTGATATCCGTTCTCCATATTCATACGAAACCGATGTTTTTCGTCTGTCCGAACGGTTACATCTCTCATTCAGTTAAGTATATCACAGAGTTTCCTTCTTTTCAATCGATTTAGGCGTTTCCGGCCGATTTTTCCGCCGCTTGACAGGCGGGGGCAAAGCCTGTAAACTAAAGGAATACAAGCATTTCGCGGGAGGAATGGATTCATGCTGTCTAAGGCCAGGAGCTGGGCCGTTTTCACGCTGTCCGCCAGCGCATTTTTGCTGGCGCTGTGCGCATTGGCGGTTTTTCTCGTCGATCCGTTCGAGCATTATCGGGAGTCCGCCATTCTCCCGCTGTACGATCAGGAAAGCTACAACAACCCCGGCATTGCCCGGAATTACGACTATGACGCGGTGATTTTGGGCACGTCCATGATCGAAATGAGTCACCCTTCGGTGATTGATTCGTGCTTTGATGTAACCTCCGTGAAGCTGCCCATGCGCGGCTCACACGTCTCCCAAATGGGCTGGCAGCTCACCCACGTGCTCAGCACGCACGAGCTGAAGCTGGCCATTCTGGCCGTGGACGCATACAGCATGATGGGCCAGCCGGACGATATGGAGGAGATTTACGACTATTTGTGGAACGACAGCCTGCTCGACGACGTGAACTACCTGCTCAACCGCGACGTGGTGCTGGTCAAGATTCCCAAAATGCTGAAAAATGCCGGCAAGCCGCTGGATACGAAGCGGGACGACATGTATCAATGGACGGATGTGACCTTTGCCGCCCAGAGCGTGTTTGACGCCATGCCTACGGTCTATCAAAAAGAGATGATGCCCGCCGACACGAATCTGGCCCGCTCCACGGAAAACGTCGAGCGGCACCTGATTCCCTCCATCGAAGCGCACCCGGAGACAACCTTCAAAATCTACATGCCGCCCTATTCCGTCGGCTACTGGTATCTGATGACGCGGGGCGGCATTTCCGAGCAGCAGTTCCGCTCCCGCAGGCTGCTGTGTGAAAAGCTGCTGGATTATCCCAATGTGGAAATTTACGATTATTCCTCCCGCATCGAGTGGATCACCGATCTTGACCAGTATTTTGATTATTCCCACCACAGCGGCGAGGTGAGCGACAAGCTCATGCGCGCCATGGCGGACGGCGAAGACCGCGTGCTTTCCATCGAGGACATGGAAGCGGGCAGCGAGCGGATTCGGCAGGCCGTGATCGACTTTGCCGAAACCTATCACCTGAATTGACAAACGAACCGACAACAGGGAGACAGCTATGACCATTATCGTTTTGGACGGACAGGGCGGCGGCATCGGCCGCGCCATCATTTCCGCGCTTGCGCCGCTGCTGAATGACCAAACGCAGCTGTTCTGCGTGGGCACCAACGCCATGGCGACCGCCGCCATGCTCAAGGCGGGCGCGCAGCGCGGCGCGACGGGCGAAAACGCGGTGCGCTGGGCCGCGCAGAACGCGGATATCCTGATCGCGCCCATCGCGCTGGTGCTCAAGAATTCCATGATGGGCGAAATCACCGGAGACATGGCCGCCAGCGTCGGCTCCAGCCGCGCCACCCGCATTCTGGTACCGACTGAGCGCTGCGGCACGCACGTCGCCGGAGCGCACGGGGTCAGCATGCAGGCCTTGGTGGAAGACGCGGCCAAACAGGCGGCGGCGCTCGCCGCAAAAGGGTGACGCTTTTGCATAACCTTTAGCTTGACGCTTCGGTTACATTGCCTTATAATGGAAAGGACTCAATAAAGGAGGTTGATCCCCGTGATTGTTGACCGCATCGAAGAACAGGAGCGCTATTATCCGCTCCATCCCGATATGGAGCTGGCGTTTGCCTTTCTGGCCGAAGCGCCCGATCTGGAGTCCGGCCGCTATGAGCTTGAAGACGGCCTGTTCGCGACGGTTTCCGAGGGCGATACCCGTCAGATGGATACCGTCGTGATGGAAGCGCACAAAAATTACATCGACCTGCAATATTGCATTTCCGGCGGCGAGCGCATGTCGTGGGCGCACATTCAGGAGCTGAACCCCACCACGTCCGACCCGGAGAACGACAACTATTTCTACACGGGCAACTCGACGTCGGTTTCGATCCGTCCGGGCATGTTCTATATCATGTTCCCCAGCGACGGCCACAAGCCCGCCTGCCATCATGAATTCCAAAAGCATTACCGCAAGGTGGTTGTGAAGATTCCGGTCGTGCCGCAGAAGAAGGACTAATCCAAGGGCCGCAGTGTTGCGGCTTTTTTTGAAATATGGCATGGCTCATGTCCTCCCATGGGCATGCTGTATGATAGATTGAATTTTTCAATATCGTGAGGATATCGCCATGAAAACAATTTTTGCTTATGATCCCTGGCGGCTGGTGGAAACCGAGCTGCACAAGGACGACATGCGCCTCTCCGAGTCCATGACCTCCATCGGCAACGGCCACATGGGCCTGCGCGGCAACTTTGAGGAGCGCTATTCCGGCGACAGCCACCGCGGCACATATCTGGCGGGCGTGTGGTTTCCGGATAAGACGCGCGTAGGCTGGTGGAAAAACGGCTATCCGCAGTATTTCGGCAAGGTCATCAACGCGATGAACATCATCTCCCTGCGCGTGCGCATCGACAGGGAGGATATCGACCTGTTTGCAGACGACGTGGTTTCCTTCGAACGCGTGCTGGATATGCGCGCGGGCGTGCTGAGCCGCGAATTTGTCATCCGCCGCGAAAAAGGCACGGTGCGCGTCTCCTTCGAGCGCTTCGTCTCCATCGCGCGGCCGGAGCTGCTGGCGCTGCGCTGCCGCGTGACGGCGGATTACGACTGCAAGGTTGCGCTGATTCCCGCCATCGACGCGGATGTGCGCAACGAGGATTCCAACTACGAAGAAACTTTCTGGCTGTTTGAGGGCGAAGACGAGGATCGCGACGGCGTGCTGACCGTCCATACCCGCACCCGCGAAAATCCCTTCGGGACGCCGCGCTTCGCCGTCTGCGGCGCGATGGCCGCCGCGCCGACCGAAAAGCCGAAGAAGAACCGCGCCGCCGTCGAGGAGGGCTATGTCTCCCGCAAATTCGTCTTTGAAGCCAGGGCCGGGCAGACCGTCGGCTGCGATAAATTTGTCTGCGTAGTCACCGACCGCGACCACAAGGAAGACGAGCTGACGCAGGCCGCGACCGCAGGCGTTTTGAGCGCGCAGGAAGCGGGCTATGACGCGCTGCGCCGCGAGCAGGAGCGCGCATGGGCGCGCCGCTGGGAAAAGGCCGACGTGCGCATTGACGGCGACGTGGCGGGTCAGCAGGGCATCCGCTTCAACATCTTCCAACTGTTCTCCACCTACTACGGCGAGGACGCGCGGCTGAACATCGGCCCGAAAGGCTTCACCGGCGAAAAATACGGCGGCGCAACCTATTGGGACACGGAGGCCTACTGCCTGCCGATGTACACCGCCATCGCGGGCGAGGAGGTCGCGCAGAACCTGCTCAAATACCGCTGGCTGCAAATCGACGGCGCGTACCACAACGCGCGCGAACAGGGCCTGCCGGGCGCGCTCTATCCGATGGTGACGTTCACAGGCATCGAGTGCCACAACGAGTGGGAAATCACCTTCGAAGAAATCCACCGCAACAACGCCATCGCCTACGCGATTTATGCCTACACCCAATACACCGGCGACCGCAGCTACCTCGATCAATACGGCATCGACGTGCTGCTGGGCATTGCGCGCTTCTGGGCGGGCCGCGTTCACTTCTGCAAGCGCACGGGGCAATACATGATCCACGGCGTAACCGGCCCGAACGAATACGAAAACAACGTCAACAACAACTGGTACACCAACCGGCTCGCCGCGTGGGAGCTGGCTTATACCGCCGAACAGCTGATGCTCATCCCGCGCGAAAAGGCGCAGACGCTCAGCGTCAACGCCGAGGAAATCCGCCGCTTCCGCGAGATCAGCGAGAAGATGTACCTGCCATACGATAAAGAGCTGGATGTGTTCGTGCAGCATGACACGTTCCTGGATAAAGACCTGATGCCCGCCAGCGCGCTTTCCCCGGAAGATCGCCCGCTCAACCAGAAATGGAGCTGGGACCGCATTCTGCGCTCCTGCTTCATCAAACAGGCGGACGTGCTTCAGGGCCTGTATTTCCTGGAGCATCTCTACGACAAGGAGACCATCCGCCGCAACTTCGATTTCTATGAGCCGATGACCGTGCATGAGTCCAGCCTCTCTCCGTGCGTCCACAGCATTCTGGCCGCAAGCCTGGGCAAGCTGGACAAGGCGCAGGAGCTTTACCGCCGCACCGCGCGTCTGGATCTGGATAACATCAACAACGACACCTGCGACGGCCTGCACATCACCTCGATGGCGGGCAGCTGGCTCTCCATCGTGCAGGGCTTCGCGGGCATGCGCACCATCACCGGCAAATTGAGCTTTGCACCGCAGCTGCCCGACGGCTGGGACGGCTATGCTTTCAAGATCGTCTATCGCGGCAGGCTGATCGAGGTCAGCGTTTCCCGCACGGGCACGGGGCTCAAGCTGCTTTCCGGCGAAGCGCTGACCGTCACGCTGCATGGGCGCGAGGTCAAGCTTTCCCCGGCGGAGGCGGACTCATGAAGGATATCGCCATCGTCGGCGCAGGTCCGGCCGGATACAGCGCCGCCATCACCGCCAGAAAGCGCGACAAATCCGTCGTCGTCATCGGCCAAAACACGGGCTGGCTCTCCCGCGCCCACAGCATCGCCAACTATCCCGGTCTGCCCGATATCTCCGGACACGACCTGCTCGAAGCGATGGCCAAACAGGCGCAGGACTTGGGCGCGGAGCTTCGGCCCGGCGTCGTTCACCAGATTGTCTCGATGGGCGACTCGTTCGCCCTCTCGCTCGGCGCGGACTTCGTGCAGGCCAGGCGCATTATCCTCTGCACGGGCGCAAAACAGCCCAGGCTGCTCCCCGGCGAAAGTGAACTGCTCGGACGCGGCGTCAGCTACTGCGGCACGTGCGACGGCATGTTTTACCGCGGAAAGCGCGTCGCCGTCATCGCGCAGGGGCCGGAAGCCGTGAGCGAAGCCAACTTTTTGGCGGGTCTTTGCAGCGAGGTCGTCTATTTCGGCGCGAAGGACGACGCGCTCGATGCGAAAATCACCGTCAGCGACCAGAAGCCGGAAGCCATTCTCGGCGAAAAGACCGCATGCGGCCTGAAAGCCGGCGGCAAAGAACTTCCGTTTGACGGCGTGTTCATCTTCCGCGAAGCGGCAGCGCTTTCAAAGCTGCTGCCGGAGCTGGAGATGGACGGCGCATTCATCCGCGTGGATCGCCAGATGAAAACAAATCTGCCCAGCGTATTTGCCGCGGGCGACTGCACGGGTCAGCCTTTGCAGGTCGCAAAAGCCGTCGGCGAGGGCTGCGTCGCCGCCATTTCTGCCGCCACAACGTAAAATTTCCTTTTTTCCCATGATTTACGCTGATTTTGTCGTAAAATCATGGGAATTTTGCTTTTTTCCTTGTCCGCACAAAGCATCCGTGTTATAATTAATTTATAAACATATACACAGAAAAGAGCGGCTTTTCTGCGCAGTGGTTTTGATTTGACGGAAGGAGGGACACAGGTGAGAACGATTGAAACGGGCAAAGCGATTGTCGATATTGTCGCTTGGCCCGAAAATCGCCCTTGGGAAGGGCGCTATCAAACATCCAGCCAGATTGAGCGGGGGCTTTGTCGGCTTGTGCTTTCGCCCGATGTTTTCCACGATGCGGCGCGCGCCAACACCGCCTACCGCCGCTTCGCCCGAAAGATTGAGCGCGAGGGGCTTGTGCCGCCGAACATCGTCTTCCGCCACATGGTTTCGCGCACGGCGCAGAATGTGTTCTGCATTCTGACGACGACGGAATCCGTGTTCAATTCCGCCTGCTCGGTCGGCAAATTCTACGTCGTGGAATCCGGCATCGACGAGCGCCGCCGCCTGTGCGCCGTCCGCGTGCGCGATCAGGCCGCCCCAAACAATCCACAGGAGAACGTCATGTAATATGCAGTCATTACCAAAAGGATTTGAAGAACAAATGAAACGCCTGCTCGGTGAAGCAGGCTTTTTTGCGTATCTCGCCGCGCTGGAGCGGCCGTATACCCGCGCGCTGCGCATCAACCTGCTCCTGCGCCCGGATGGCACGCCGCCCTGCGATATTCCCGGTCTGGGCGCACCCGTTCCGTGGGCGAAGGGCGCGTATTTTGTCGAGGGCGACGCGCGGCCCGGCCTGTCTCCGCTGCACGAGGGCGGCCTGTTTTACATGCAGGAACCCAGCGCCCTGACCGCCGTGACGGTGCTCGATCCGCAGCCCGGCGAGCGGGTGCTCGACCTCTGCGCCGCGCCCGGCGGCAAGAGCACGCAGATCGCCGCACTGATGGCCGGGCAGGGCCTGCTCGTCTGCAACGAGCCTGTGCCGAGCCGCGCGCAGATTCTCTCCCGCAATGTGGAGCGCATGGGCGTGCGCAACGCCGTTGTCGTCAGCGCATTGCCGGATGCGCTTGCGCCGCGCTTCCCCGCGTTTTTTGACCGCATTCTGGTCGATGCGCCCTGTTCCGGCGAGGGCATGTTCCGCCGCCAGCCAGAAGCGCGCGATGAGTGGGACGCGGACTCCCCCCGCCGCTGTGCCGACCGCCAAATGGAGATTTTGGAGCAGGCCGCAAAGATGCTTCGCCCCGGCGGAACAATGGTCTATTCCACCTGCACCTTCAACGACACGGAGAACGAGGGCGTGCTCAAGCGCTTTCTGGCGCTGCATCCCGAATTTATGCCGGAGCCGTTCGCCCTGCCCGGCCTGCCGGAGGCGAAAGACGGTTTTCTGCACCTGTATCCGCACAAAATGCGCGGCGAGGGGCACTTCGTCAGCCGCCTGAAAAAAGCCGCGGATTCGGATGAACCCGGCGCAGTCGTTGACGCCGCACCCAAAAAGAAGGAGCGCGCCCGCGCGGCTTCCCCCTCCAAAAACAAAGCGCCTGCGGCCGTCGCCTTGCCGGATGTGTTTTCAAGCGCGTTCACACCGGAGCGGTTGTACGCCGCAGGCGATGCGCTCTGGATGCTGCCGGAAGGGATTGCCATCGAGCAGCTTCATGGTCTGCGCGTCCTGCGCACGGGGCTTCTGCTGGCGCATGCGGAAGGCAGGCGAAGTGAGCCGGATCATGCACTGGCGATGGCCTTACGCCCGGAGGAAGCCGCGCGCATCGCAAATCTGACGCAAGAGCAGGCGCTTGAATATCAGGCAGGTGAAACGCTTGAGCTTGGCGATCTGCCCGGCGGCTACACGCTGCTCTGCTGCGAAGGCGTTTCGCTCGGCTGGGGCAAGCAGGCGAACGGCATGATGAAAAACCACTATCCGAAGGGCTTGAGGAGGCGGGGATGACGTTGGGACTTTGTCCCAAACTCTGCCAAAAACCTGAGGTTTCTGGACTTCCCACATGATACAAAATTCCCCTTCCGAATATTCGGAAGGGGAATTTTTTTAGGAAATGACGTCGTTTTTTGTTACTCTGCCGCGACCAGCTGACCGTCCGCACCGATCTTCATGACTTCATCGTCCATGCCGCCGACGACGAGCTGATCCGCGTCGTTCAGGCCGAAGCCGTCATACGCCGCGCGCAGGTCGGAGACGTTATACTGCATCACCGGCGCGCCGTTTTTATCCAGCAGGATGACGGTCGTGATTTCCGTGCGCTCGAAGACCTCCAGCGCTTTTTCATCAAAACGCATCGTCAGCTTTTCCGGGTTCACGGTGTTGACGGTAAAGCTGATGGCCTTGGTCTTATCCGCGTTCCAGCTCAAGCGCTCACGGACGTTGACCTGTTCGCCGTCGATATACAGGCGCAGATTATAGCTGTGGTAGCCCAGATACATCTGCTTAATCCAATACGGACTGCCGAACACGCCGCCGATGGCTTCGTCCTTGCGCTGTTCCTCCATCTCGTGGCGCATCTGCTCCGCCAGCGGCACTTCAAATTCCGGCGCAGATTCTTCGGATTCATCGGCTTTCGGTTCTTCCTTCGGCTCCTCATCCGGTTGCGCCTGTTTGATGGTGATGATTTCGTATTCCGGTTCGCCGACAGGGTTGCCCGCTTCATCGACCTTGTTCTTTTCGACGAGCACCTTGCCGTTTTCCGGTACGCCCGCCATGCTCAATCTTTCGTTAATCTGCTCTGCGCTCACGTCGCCCGTGACACTGACCAGCGCGAAGATCGGCTCGCCCGTGGCTTCGTCCGTACCGGAAGCGATTGTGCCGTTGTTGGTCAGCTTCACATCGCCGTTATTCAGCCAGATTTCAACGCTGCTTCCGCCGTTTTCCGCGCCGATTGCGCCGTTGTTGGTGACGTTTGTTGCACCGTTCTGGTCGTCTACCGTCAGGCCGCCGAGCACGCCCGCGTTGGTCAGGTTCGTCTGGCTGCCCTCTGCGGCGCTGACGGATGCGCCCGCCGCTTCGCCGCTGTTGTTGATGGTGACTGTGCCGCCGTTTGCCGCTTCGCCGATGATTTTACCCGTGCCCGGCTTGCCGGGGTTGGCGGGGTTCCCGTCATCCGCATCGTCGTCGCCCGCGTCGGCCTCCAGCGTCATGATTTCAACATCCATATGGCCCGTGAGCTTGCCGGCGTTGCCCAGCGACGCTTTGCCCTCGCCATCCGTCCAGCCGTACAAATCGCCGTAGATTTCGCCTGTCCCGCTGTTATCCGCAGAGACGTTTGCGCCATCGCCCGCGCCGACCATCACATTGCCATCCACCATGCCGTTGTTTTCCACGTCCAGCTTCGCGCCCTCGGCGTAACCGCCGATGCCGCCGTAAACGCCGCCGTCGTTGGTGACGGTCGTCGTGCTGCCGTCATAAGCCTCGCCCATGATCGTGCCGGAAAACGCGTCGTCCGCATTTTCAATCGTCAGCTTCGAGTCTGCGCCGACCGACCAGCCGCTCATGCGCAGATCCACGTCGCCGTTATTGGTGACGGATGCGCTTGCGCCCTCGCGCGCGTTGACGTTGATGATTTCGCCCGTGTGGCCGTTGTTGATGACGGTCGTGCTGTTTCCGGCGCCTTCAACGTGCCCGCTCATCGATCCGGCTTCGTTGTTGTTGATGATGGTGCTGGTGCTGTTTTCGCCGCGCTGCGAGCCGCCGGAAAGCTCGCCGCCAACCGTGCCGTTGTTAATGAGCGTCTGGCTTGCGCCGTCGTTCGCCCAGCCGCCCACATTGCCTTGAACGGTGCCGTTGTTGGTAAATTCGCGGTTCGCACCCTCGCCAGTCGCGCCGCCGAAGAATTTACCGATGGTGCCATTGTTGGTGATTTCCATCGTGCCGTTGTTTCCGTTCAAGGTACCGGAAAGCCTTCCATCGATGCTGCCCTCATTGGTCAGCTCAAGGCTGGCTTTTTCTCCGCTTCCGTTGAGGGAAACATCCTCGGTGACATGGGTATCCTTATCCAGGCCAATGGAATAATGCTCGTTGGCCGCCGCATGAACGGTCATCGAAACCATCTGGATGCGATCAAAGATGATGCTGAACACGTTCCCCAGCGTTCCCTGTGAAATGACCACCTCATCCGTAATGCTTCCGCCCGTCACGCGCAGCGTGCCATCGACAATTTCCGCCGTTGTGCCGTCGTCGGTGGTGTGCCGCCCCGTGGCGCTGGCCTGCAGGCCGGACAGGATGCCGCCCCACGTGGCCGCGCTGGCCGTCATCGGCTGCAAAAGCATCGCCGCGGACAGAGTGAGCGCCGCCGCTTTTTTGAAATTCATTCTACCATTCCTCCAAACGCCCGGTTTATTCCTCCGCCGCGACCAGCTGGCCGTCCGCGCCGATCTTCATGACCTCATCCTCCATGCCGCCGACGACGAGCTGATCCGCGTCGTTCAGACCGAAGCCGTCATACGCCGTGCGCAGATCGGCGACGTTATACTGCATCACCGGCGCGCCGTTTTTATCCAGCAGGGTGACGGTCGTGATTTCCGTGCGCTCGAAGACCTCCAGCGCTTTTTCATCAAAACGCATCGTCAGCTTTTCCGGGTTCACGGTGTTGACAGTAAAGCTGATGGCCTTGGTCTTATCCGCGTTCCAGCTCAAGCGCTCACGGACGTTAACCTGTTCGCCGTCGATATACAGGCGCAGATTATAGCTGTGGTAGCCCAGATACATCTGCCTGATCCAATACGGGCTGCCGAACACGCCTCCGATGGCTTCGTCCTTGCGCTGCTCCTCCATCTCGTGGCGCATCTGCTCCGCCAGCGGAACCTCAAATTCCACCGCGGATTCCTCGGCCTTCGGTTCTTCATCCGGCTCCTCATCGGCGACGCGGATGGTCATCGCTTCATAGGTCACGGTGCCGTCGTCATTCGTGCATTCCACCAGAATGGTATACTCGCCCGGCGTATTCCAGATATTCAGCGCGCTGAGCTGAGCCTGAAGCTGGGCCTGCGTGGTCTTGCTGGTGATGGAGAGCGTCGCGTCCACCTTTTTGCCGTTCACCTGGGCGCTGCCGTTGGTGTGATCCTTCACGACCACGGTGCCGCTGCCCCGGTTCTCGCCGGAGATCACGCCCTCGCCTGCCGTGCCCGGCGCGGTGTTGGGATCGGATACGCTTTCCGCGACATCCGCTCTGTCGTGGTGCGGCTTGCCGTCGCCCCAAACGCCCACTTCTTCCTCCTGCTGGCCATCGCTGATTGCCATCAAGCCGTTCGCTTCGAGGGTCGCCGCTTCGCTTTCCAAATCCATTCGTCCCCCAAGATTGCCGCTGTTATCCAGAACCGCGGTCGAACCGACGCCGTCCGTCCAGCCCTTGAGATCGCCGAAGATCGAACCCTGCTCCCCGTTTTTCGCGGAAACATGGCCGTCCTTCTCCGCGCCGACAACCACGTTGCCATCCACCACGCCGTTGTTGGCGACATCCACACGGCCGCCGTCGGTATAGCCGCCGATGCCGCCGTCTGCCGTGCCGTTATTGGTCACGCTGGCCGCGCCATCCAGATAGGCTTCTCCGCTCATCGTACCGGAATTGCCGTTGTTGGTGATTTCCAGCTTCGAGCCGTCGCCCTTTGACCAGCCGCTCGTGCGCAGGGATACGTCGCCGTCATTCGTCGCGGAGGTCTGGCCGCCGGTCATGGCGTTCGCCAGCATTTCGTTCGCCTTGCCCTCGTTGCTGGCCGTCATCTGCGCGCCGCCGCTGGCAAAGACGTTCATCGCGCCGTCGATGACGCCGTCTTTTGCATTCTTGACCTGAGCGCTGCTGCCCTCGTCCTGCGCGCTGCTCCTGAAATCACCGCCGATGCTTCCGACGTTTTCCGCCGTGACGGAAGCGCCGCGCACCGCGTTGATTTCAGCGTCGCCTGCCAGCTGCCCCTCATTGGTAAATTCAAGGTCATGGAACGCGTTGATCTGAACGCGTCCCTGTACAGTCGTGTTTTCATCCAGAGAAACGCTGATGATATTCACATCCGTCGGGCCGTTATCCACATACATGCCCAGCCCGCGTTCGCCTTGAAGTATATGAACGCCCTTGAATACAAGCGAGTAAATCGTATCCGTGAACTTATACATGGGAAGGGGATTTCCGCCGATCATCACACAGTCGTCAATCTGACCGCCGCTGATGGTCAGTTCGCCATTCTGGTCAATCTCAATGGTGAGATTTTCGTCATCGCTGACCTTCTTCGCACCGCCCGCAACGCGGTCATAATTTCGGATTGCGCTTACCACGCTTCCCCACGTCGCCGCGCTGGCCGACATCGGCTGCAAGAGCATCGCCGCAGACAGGGCGAGTGCCGCCGCTCGTTTCAATTCCATACATGTTCCCTCCAAATGCTTGATAACGTTATGTTAACCCTTGGCGCAAATGGAAGTCAATACCATTTGTGTTGTTATTTATTGAAATTCGCGCTTTTCATTGGTAACATTTTGACAGTTTGCACAAAAAAACAAAAGGCCGTCCGACATTCATCAGACGACCCGGCCCCTCAAATGGGCGTTTACATATTCTCTTTGACCACGCGCTCGACGTAGGCTTTCTGTTCCTCGGTCAGCGTCGGGAACGGCTTGCGGCAGCCGCCGCAGTCCACGCCCTGCGTCTTGAGGATGTGCTTGATGGACGGGAACAGCGAGCAGGAGACAAGCGCCTGCATGATGTTGTTCGCGCGCTTCTGGAGCGCCTGCGCCTTGGGGATATCCAGCGCGCTGTACGCCGCTTCAATCTGGTTGAACAGCGGCAGGGTGAAATTGAAGGTCGAACCGATTGCGCCGTCCGCGCCGAGGATGCGCGCGCCGATGTAGACCTCGTCAAAGCCGCCGTAGATGACCAGCTCCGGGTTGAGGTCGTGGATGCGCTCCATCTGATAGAGATTCAGGCTGGTCTGCTTCACGCCGGCGATGGTGCCGTCGGTCAGCATGCCGCGGATGTGATCGTCCGCGATATCCAGCTCCACACCCGTGTTGCCGGGGAAATTGTAAAGGAACAGCGGCAGATCAACAGCTTCGCGCAGCGCGTTATAATACTCGCTGATGGCCTTCATGCCGAATTTGTAGTAATACGGCACGGTGGAGATCATCGCGTCATAACCCAATTCCTTAGCGGTCCTGGCATACTCGATGGCCTCGTCGGTGGAAATCGCGGCAACGGAAGCGATCAGCTTCGTCTTCGCGCGATCCTGATACTTCGCGGCGGTCTCCAGCCCTTCCACGCGCTCAGCATGCGTGAGCAGCGGGCATTCCGCGCTGCTGCCGCCGATCAAAAAGCCCTTCGCGCCCTCGGCGATGGTCTTATCCATGAGCTTGTGGAGCGCGGGCGCGCTGAATCGGCCCTGCTCGTCAAACGGGGTAACGGCGGCGACAAAAAAGCCGCCCATATCCTGCATTTTCTTCATCTGAAACTCTCCTTTTTATCCCTGAAACGGCGCAAGCACGCCGTGGGTGACGATGTATCCTTCCTGCGCGGCAGCAAGCAGCGGGCCGTCCGCCTTCGCGTCGTCGGTGTACATGGCGCGGATTTCAAACGGCCCGATGGCTTCCTCGATGCGGCGCAGCTTTTCCTCGCCCTTACAGTTTTTGCCGATGAGCAGGCCGGTTTCCGCGTCGCACCTCGTGCCGATGAGCCTCGGCACGTTAAGGAGCTTCGCCGCATACTGAAGCTCAAATTCCGGCGATGCGGAAGCGATGACGATCGGCAGATCGCGCGGCCTGTCAAAGAACCACTTGCCCAGCTTCGCGCGGGTCGCCTCGCTCTGCCAGAAAAACTCGGCTTCTTTTTCAAGGCTAAACCGCTTCGCCATTTCGCCAAAAAGCACGCTCTTGAACTGCGTCAGGTTTCGCCTGCCCACCGCCAACAGAAGCGACGTGCCCAGAAACTTCGGCAGACCCGCCAGCACGCCGGGATGGCGGCGCAGGCAGAAAAGCGTAAAATCCACGGTGGAATCGCCGTCGTAAATCGTGCCGTCAAAATCATAAACGTCGATGCGCATACATGCCTCCGATTCGATTTCCATCGCGGTTAGTATACCATGTTTTGCGAAAAAACACAATTTCGATAACGCAAACGTTTATACGGTTTGCAGCTTGGCCGCAAGCGCATCTTGAAGCGTTTGGGAGAAGTTGATGCCCTTCGCTTCCGCTGCTTCGTTCATCCATTGGGGAATGGAAAGCGTTTTTTTGACAGATTTCTTGTTCAGTTTGCGGCGATAGGCTTCGGTATCCACCATAATCAGCGTCGCAATACCCTCCGTATTCATCTGCGCCTGCTTGATATCGGTCTTGGCTTCCGGGATCGCTTCATGTTCGTCTTCCAAATCCATCAGCCAAAGCGCAAGCGCATCTTCAGCCATTTCAATGGCTTGAGCCAGATTATCGCCGCAGGTAAAGCAATCCGGCACATCCGGGAAAACGACGCTGTATCCCGTATTTTCCGGCAGAAGCTCGGCTACATATACATAATTCTTCATTTTGCTACCTCCTGCTCAAAATTCAAATTCAGACAAAGAGGGAGAGGGGCTTATTTCATGATTTCCGCCCTCTTTGACCTTAAAGCATCCAATCGCTTTCAGGAGCTTTTCATCTCGCTTACCTTCATGTTGACCTCCCTCCGTCCTTATTATAATACGTATGATTACGTACTGTCAATGATTTACAGCGACCTAAAATCCCCTTTTCAAAAACATGAACGACTCATTCCGTTCTTTCGCTGCTCATCGTATTTTTTCTGTTGGCTTTTGGCCGTTTTCCCGGTATAATGGAAGCATCACCAAACGACGAATTAGAAAGGGGCTGTTTTTATGTCCAATCCGAATATTCCGACGCCGCACATCACCGCCAAGGAAGGCGATTTCGCCCGCACCGTGCTGATGCCCGGCGACCCGCTGCGCAGCAAGTTCATCGCTGAAACGTATCTGGAAAATCCCGTACTGGTCAACAACACGCGCGGCGTGCAGGGCTACACCGGCACGTATCAGGGCAAGCGCGTCTCCGTGATGGCTTCCGGCATGGGTATGCCCTCCATCGGCATTTATTCCTACGAACTGTTCAATTTCTACGGCGTGGAGAACATCATCCGCGTGGGCACGGCGGGCGGCCTGGCCGACACCGTCAAGGTACGCGACGTGGTAATGGGCCTGTCTGCCTACACCAATTCCAACTTTGGCCGCCAGTTTGGCTTTGACGGCAACGTTGCGCCGTGCTGCTCGTTCAAGCTGCTGGAGCAGGCTGTCGCGGCCGCGCGCAAAATGGGCATCGAGCCGAACGTCGGCCCGCTGTATTCTTCCGATATCTTCTACGACGAATCCGGCATGTCCGGCAAACTCAAGAAGCTGGGCGTGCTGGCGGTTGAGATGGAATCTGCCGCGCTGTATCTGAACGCGGCGCGCGCGGGCAAGAACGCGCTGGCCATCTGCACGATTTCGGATCACCTCGGCACGGGCGAATCGCTCGACGCGCAGGCGCGCCAGACCTCCTTCACGCAGATGATGGAGATCGCGCTTTCCATCGCTTGAAAGGATGATGCAGATTGCTGAACCGAATTTTTCTTTCCGCCGACATTGAAGGCACCTGCGGTATTGCTCATTGGGACGAAACCGAGCTGGGCAAGCCGGATTACGAGCCCTTCCGCCGCCAGATGACCCACGAGGTCGCCGCCGCATGCGAAGGCGCGTTTGCCGCCGGATGCGAGGACCTGCTGATTAAGGATGCGCACGACAGCGCGCGCAACCTGATTCCCGGCGAACTGCCGGAACGCGTAAGCATCTTCCGCGGCTGGGGCAGCGACATTCATTCGATGATGTCCGGCATTGACGCAAGCTTTGCGGGCGCAATTTTCACCGGATATCATTCCTCCTCCAACACGGACGCCAGCCCGCTTTGCCACACGATGAACCTGGATAACACCTCCATCCGCATCAACGGCATTCAGGCCAGCGAACTGGTCATCAACACTTTCGCCGCCGCGCTTTACGACGTGCCGGTGCTGCTGGTGACGGGCGATCTGGGCGTATGCGAGCAGGCAAAGCGGCTCTGTCCGGCGATTTACACCGTTCCGGTCAGCCGCGGCTGCGGCAACGGTTCGATCTCGATCCATCCTGCCGAAGCCGTGAAGCGCATCCGCGAAAAGGCGGAACTGGCCGTTGCGGACGGCATTGCACACCCGGAGAAATTCACCGTTGCCCTGCCGAACAACTTTGACGTTGAAGTGGAATTTGTGAAACACAACCGTGCCCGCCGCGCGAGCTTCTATCCCGGCGTGAAGCAGATCGGTCCGCGCACGGTGCGTTTCTCCTCGGACGCTTACTACGACGTGCTGCGGTTCTTCATGTTCTGCCTGTAAGGGGAACGTTGGGGTCGGCCCCAAACCCCGCTGAGGGACAAGTCCCTCAGACTCCCTTCTCTGCTTCGCAACAGTTTGAATCAACTTAACGCAAAAATGCTTCTCTCAACCGAGAGAAGCATTTTTATGAAGTGGGAAGGCCAGAAACCTCAGGTTTCTGGTGGGGTTTGGGGCAACGCCCCAACGTTCCCTCTTTCTGCCTTTTCCACAACCTCTTCCATGTTCAGCCGGTGGTGGCGCTTTTTCGGCGGGGTGAGCAGATAAAGCCGATAGCGTTCGCGCACATCGTCCACATCCTCCCGACTGGCGGGATAGGCGCGCTGGTGCATAATCAGCGTATTCGCGCTCGTGCGCTTGAAGTGCATCTGGCCATAGACAAAGCCGTGCTGCGGACAGACGGAAATCGCCATATACCGCTCCCGGCCGCCGTCAAACCACGGCGTATCAAACGCGGTGCGCTTGCCGCAGGCGGGACAGGGCAGGCTCATCAGCCGCTGATCCGCCAGCGCGTCCGTCTGGAACATATACGGTGTAGGCAGAGAACGAAGCGCGGACGCGGCAATGCGGCTCTCCTTTTCCAGAATATGATCCAGCTGCATGCGCCGCTCCGGCGTGAGCGCCTGCACCGCGCCATCCACAATGGGCAGCAACGCCGCTGTGCATTCCGCATCGTTCACCGCGCGATGAGCCGCCACATCCAGTTCGACGTTCATCAGCTCCATCGCCGCGTGCAGATTCATCTGCTTATGCTCGCCGCCCAAGCAGCAGAAGCCGAAGACCAGCTGCGCGTCGATCGGCGGCTCAAACGGCATCGGGGTCATGAAAAACGCGGCGTTGCGCTTGAGCACGGGATAATCATCCCGCCCCCACGTCACAAGCTGCGCATCCTCGCCGCACCACGCGATAAAATCGCCGAAAACATCCGAAAACGAGCGTCCCTGCGCAAGCTCCTGCTCGGTGATGCCCGTCACCTGCTTAATATGCTTATCCAACCGCTTATACACCCGCGGACGAATCAACTCGCTGAATCGCGCGACAACCTGCCCGTCCCGATTCACGCGGCATGCGCCGATTTCAATGATCTCATGCGGCATGCGGTGATTCGGGTTATAGCCGCTCTGATTCCACTCCAGATCAAAGACGATGATGTTTTGAATATCCTGATTGAGCAAAGAAAACATGTTCCACATCCCATTGCAACCGTCTATGGATACCGCCGCGAAGCAACACGCGATTGAAACGGCTTCAGGCTGAAAAAGCATTCGGCGATACCCAAAAAACGAATTATACTACTTTTTTGCTTTTCTGCGCATTCTATTGTAACGCATCAGCGCCCTTTTTCATAGAGGAAATTCTGTTTCACCGCGATTTTGGGCAAAACTTCCCGCGCGCATCGGTTGAATCCACGCGCGTTTTCTGTTATCATAACCCATAAAGCGCAAAGGAGGACGAATGAAGATGAATCTGTTTGATATTCTCGGCCCGGTGATGGTCGGCCCGAGCAGCTCGCACACAGCGGGCGCAGTTCGACTGGGACGCACCGCGCGCCGGCTGCTGGGCGAGGGCACGCCGCGCGAGGCAAACATCACGCTGCTGGGCTCCTTTGCCGCAACCGGCCACGGCCACGGCACGGATCGCGCGCTGATCGCCGGGCTGCTGGGCTTTCAGCCGGATGACGAGCGCATTGCCCGAAGCTTTGAGCTGGCACACGACGCGGGCATGACGTTCAGCTTCACAAGTGCCCGTGCGGGCAGCGAACACCCGAACACCGCGCGCATCGACCTCATCGGTCCAAGCGGCAAAACGCTCTCGATGACCGGCTCCTCGCTGGGCGGCGGACGCATCATGGTGGTCGAAATGAACGGCCTGCGCGCCAATTTCTCCGGCGATCTGCCGACGCTGATTGTGCAGAACGTCGATCAGCCCGGCCACGTCAGCGAAGTGACCAGCATGCTGGCGCACAAGGGCGTGAACATCGCGACGATGCAGCTTTACCGCGATCATCCGGGCGGAAACGCCGTGATGATTATCGAAACGGACAAAGCCGTTCCGCCGGAGGGCATCGCGTGGCTGGAACGCAGCGAGGGCATCACGCGCGTGACGTTTATCGACGCCGAGCAGGAAGCATAACGGGAGGGGCAACATGGCCATTGAATCGCTTCGCGCGCTGATGGAAGCGAGCGAAAATCAGGATATCTGCGACGTCATCATCCATAGCGACTGTGTGGATCGCGGCGTAACGAAGGAAGCGTCCTTTGAAAAGATGCGCGCGCTCTATGCCGCCATCCGCCGCACCAGAGCCGGCTATGACCCGAAGCTGCGTTCCGCCAGCGGCATGGTCGGCGGCGACGGCGCGAAGATGCGCGCCTATGTGCAGCAAGGCAAGACGATCTGCGGGGATTACATCGGGCAGGTCATCGCGCAGGCGCTTGAAATGGGCGAAAGCAACGCCTGCATGAAGTGCATCGTCGCCGCGCCGACGGCGGGAAGCTGCGGCGTTCTGCCCGCCGTGCTGCTGCCGTATCAGGAGCGGGAAAAACTGAACGACGACACGATGGTGCGCGCAATGTATGTCGCGGGCGCAATCGGGCAGGTCGTCGCGTCAAAAGCCTCCATCGCAGGCGCGGCGGGCGGCTGTCAGGCGGAAATCGGCACGGCCAGCGCGATGGGCGCGGCGGCTCTGTGCTATCTGGGCGGCGGCGACGCGCAGGCGGTCTGCCACGCGGCGGCCATCGCGATCAAGAGCATGCTGGGCCTGGTCTGCGACCCGATTGCGGGACTGGTCGAGGTGCCCTGCGTCAAGCGAAATGCCGCAGGCGCAATGATTGCCATGTCCAGCGCGGACATGGCTTTGGCGGGCATTCGCTCGGCCGTGCCGCCGGACGAGGTGATTCTGGCCATGCGCGAAGTCGGCGACAAAATGGATGTTTCGCTCAAGGAGACGGGCATCGGCGGCGTGGCCGGCACGCCGTTCGGGCAGAAGATCGCAGAAAAAATGGGGATGGCTTAAAAAGGGCCTTTGATTTTAAAATAGGCATACTTTCGCTTGCTGCGACGATTGTTGCAGCAGGCGTTTTGTTTAATACTTAAGTAATTTATCATTTTGCGGGACAATTATTCTTTGTTTGTTCCAGATTTCTTGTAGTATTTATTTATTTATAGCAAGCTCAAAAAAACGGCCCCGAGTTTTCCTCAGAGCCGGATGAATTGTGGATAAGTCACGTAAGGTCTTCCAGTTTCTTGGTCGTCAGCCTTCTGCGCGGTTTACGCAATGGATCAAAGACACAGATCGCGGCATATTCACAGTTTTGGCAGGCATTGAATGTGCCTCGTTCCACCGGGGAATCATCAATCGCGCCGCCGTAGATTTCCCCGGCTAAAGCCGTCGCTTTATTTTGGGCAAAGGTCAGCAGCTTTTCCATGCCTGTTTCATCGACCATGGACGAAGCAAATCGACCGTTCGGTTTGCCATCCTTGGTCACCATCGCCGCCTGCTGACCGCCCTGCGCACGCAGGATAGTCACATCGCTGAGCGAAATGCCATTAAGCGCCAGCTTTTTGGCGATCTGCCGTTCAACTTCTTCCCGAATACGCGACTCCGTTTTGATGGTCGGGTCGGCAATGCGGCAGTAGAAGAAGCCCGCCGCATGCGAACCCGGCACGCGCGCAAGCGCCGCCGCCAGATACAGCAGAAGCTGAAGCTGCAAGCCCCAGTAGACGAGCGTCGGATCAAACTTCCTGCTCCCGCTCTTGTAATCGATGACGCGCAGACCGCCGCCCGTCATCACGTCCACACGATCAATGCGCCCCTGTAAATAGACAAACGAGCCGTCGCCCAATTCGAGCACAATCGGCGACAGGCCATTCTGTCCAAAAACAAACTCCATCTGCATGGGACGGAAGCTGCTGTCCGCATACTGCGAAACAATGTTGCGCGCGGTTCGCTTCGCCGTTCTTCGAATCCGCCTGGCCACGGCTTCACCGCGCCTGCTCTCCCCCATCGGCGATTCCCGCCAGGTGTCGATCAGCGGGGAAACGGCTTCATCCATCAGCCTGTCGCAGACTTCCGGCGGCACCTCCGGAAATTCCGGCAGCGCCGTCACCGCATTGGTGAATCGTTCCGCCGCTTCATGATAGAGCGTGCCCAACTCGGCCACATCCACGCCCGGCCGCTGCTCCTGCTTGGGCACAAGGCCATAACGAACAAAGTGCTTATAAGGACACTGGGCGAAGGTCTCCAGCCGCGAAACGCTGCTGACCGGGCGGCCATACAGCGTGCGCGCCAGCGAACTTTGCAGCTTCTTTTCCGCCGGGTCTCCCAAGCCGCGCGTCACCGCCAACAATTCCCGTTCGCCTGATTCGTCCATCGTCAGCGCTCCCGCGGCCGAAGCATATTCCTCCCCCAGCTTTCGTCTTCCGTCCGCCACTTCGGACAGCTCCACGGCCAGCGCTTCCAATGCAGGCGCTTTGGCACAAAGCATCGCCGCGCGTTCTTCCTGGGCCAAGCCGCCGTAAACCGGCATATGCGGAAACAGCTTTCGAATCGCCTGCACTGCCGTTCCTTCGCGAAGCGCCCGGCCCGTGTCATCCGCCACAGCATAGGAAAGGATAATTCGTCCCTTTGCCCCGGATAGCGCTTTCAGTTCGTCAAGCTGGCCGAGCGCCGCGCTTTCCTGCGGCGTCATGCCCAGATACGCCCCGCTGACCTCCTGCGCGGCAAGCTGCTCGCCGACCGTCAGCAGGCCGTTGTCGCTGCTTCCCGGCATATCGTTCATACCGATCGCAAAGAGCGTCTGCACCTGCGCTGTGCGCACGTTGCCGATTTCGCCGCAGATTACCGCGCCATCCGCAGGCGGAAGCGCCGCCAGTTCGAGGGCCGAAAGGCCGTTTTGCAGCAGCCCCATCACCGTTTTCGCCGGGACAGCCTGCCCGCCCAACAGCGTGTGCAGCTGATCGAGCGTGGTCATCATGGCATTCCAAACCTGCGCGCAATCCTGTGCTTCCGCCGTCAAGTCGGAAGCGTTCAGCTCGTCACGCATATCTTCCAGCGTTTCATAGGCGTGTACATCTTCAAGCAGCGCCAAAACCGCGTGAATGGTCTCGTCCGCCGTTTTCGCCGCCTGCAAATTGCGCTGCAAGGTCAAAAGCGGCGTCATAACCTGCTTTCGGCTTTCTTCCAGCGCCGCCAGTTCTTCCTCTGTCACGCCCTTAGGATAACGAAACGGCTTGCGCATGGCGTCGTTTCTGACATCTGCCCCCTCGCAATACGCGCAGAATCGATCCAGCGCCTCCTGATCCAGCCTTAAAAAGCCGCTCTGTGCGCACTCCATGATATCCGACAGCCGCCAACCGCCGGAAATTGCCGCCAGCGCACTGAGCAGGAAGCGGCTCAACGGATGCGAGCCGGCCTGCCGCTTTTCCGAAACATATGCCGACAGGCCGTACATGGGCAGAATGTTTTGCAGCAGCGGGCCATATCCGCTTTGTTTGGGATAGACCACCGCCATCTGCGAAACATCCTCCCCGTCCGCGGCCAAACGGCGCATTCTTGCCGCCGCGAGGTGCACTTCCTGTCGCTTTCCGCTGGCCGCCAGCAGCTCGATTGCCGTCGGTTCCTCCATGCAGGGCGTGCTCCCCAGCGCATAAAGCTGTTTTTCCAACCGCTGAATATCCTTCGGCGCATCGAGTTCGGTTTCCAAAACCTCGCGTTCAACAAGTACGCCGCGTTCTTTAGCCAACTTTTCAAGCCGTTTCAGGCTGTAATTGACAGGCGCAAAGAGCCTTCCATCCGGCGCTGCGTTTGCATCCGTCTCTATGGCCAACGTCAGCGAATGGCAGAGCGGCGCGATGCTGAGCAGCTCGGCGGCAAAAGTCGGCGTAATCATATCAAAGCCATAAACAAATACGTTCTGCCCCTTGAAGATGCCGGAAGCCGCAAATCGCGAGCACATTTCCCGCGAAACATCCTCCGCATCGGCCAATTCGCCTGCCATCCGCTGTTCATATGCCGCATAAATCCGCGCAATATCGCCCAGCTTAGCCCTCGCAGGGTTGTCTGCATCCAGCTTTTCCGCGCTTTCCGCCACATCGGCTGCGGACAATCCGCTTCGTTTGAGCGACGCAATCATGCTCGACACGCGCGCTGTGAAGCCAGCCGTTCCGCTTTGTGCTGCGCCGCGATAGATCGTCAATTCATCCTTTTGTTCTTCAATGATCGCGCTGAGCACCATGCACTTGCCGCGTTCATCGAAAATCGTCTGTTGGGGCAAGCCTGCCAGTTCAAAGACGCGCGATTGGAGCCGTTTCGGCGACAGCACATCGATCAAAAACGAGCCGTTCACATGCAGTCGCTCCATGATCTCAATTTCCGCCTGCAAGGTGTACTGCGACGGCACTAAAAACATGCAGTTTTCGCCCCGCTCGGTCGCTTCGCCCAGTCTCCGAACGCATTCCCCCAGCAGTCTGTGCGGTCTTGCCGTTAAAATCTTCATCGCGCATTCTCCCGTTTTCCCAAAATTGTTTCACGTGAAACCATTCTCTTTTCGTGTCCCAAAATGTTTCACGTGAAACAACCCTCCTGCATCTGCCAAAATGTTTCACGTGAAACATTCGGCAGGAATTCGGAGGTTCACCCAGAATTATAACATAAACGGTCTGTATATTCCACATTTTTGTCAGGAGGACGCTATGGAAGCCATTGCGCTCATCGCCGATATCCACGCCAATCTGCTGGCGGCGGAAGCCGTGATTACGGATATTCACAAAAAACATAAGCCCGACCGCATCGTTTCGCTGGGCGATCAGGTCAACCTCGGCCCCGCGCCGCGCGACACGCTCCGCCTGCTTCGTTCGGAGAGCGTGACCTGCCTGCACGGCAATCACGAGGGATATATCCTTTCAGCCATGAACGATGACCTGAAATACGCAGGGGCGAACTTTGCGTCGCTTCGTTTCAACGCGTCGCGTCTCAAACCGGAGGAAATCACGTTTCAAAAGCGGCTCGACATCGAAGGTGTGACGCTCTGTCATGCGTTGCCGGAGGATGATCGTTTCCCGGTCTATGACCCCACGCTTGCTCTCCCCCGGCTGGAAACCATGTTCTTCCCGGAAAAAACGCATATCATCTGCGGGCACGGGCACAACCCCATACACTACACGCTGCCAAACCTGACGCTGGACGTTATCGGCAGCACGGGCTGCATGGATGACGGTGTGCCGGGCATGGCGCTGTATGCGATGCTCTACCTCTCCCCCGGGCATGCGACGCTGGAGCCGTGCATCGCATGGTATAACCCCACGCCGCTCAAGGAGCTTTACATCAGCAGCGGTTTTGCCGAGGCCTGTCCCATCATGGCGCACATCACCTGTTTGCAGCAGCAGCACAATTTTGATTATCTGCTGCCCTTCGTCACGCTGGCGCGCAAGCTGGCCGCAGAGAAAAATGAAACCGATATTTCCCGCGAGACGTGGGCGCAGGCAGACACGCTGTTCGATTGGCCAGATCATGTTTCGACCGCCGCGTTTTGGCGCGCGCTCTCCAGCAACGACCACGCGTAACGTTCTCTCCAAATTGATGCTCCTTTACAAACAAGAAAACGACCGCATGCGTCTGCCCTCCATTTTGGAGCGCGCACATGCGGTCTTCATTTCACTTTCTGCACAACCATGCAGGGCGTTCAGCTAAGATAAATGACAGTCGATGTTCAAAGCAGCGTCTTTTCCTCAAACGCAACGCGACGTTTCACATCCGTCATCAGCGTATCAAACTGTTTCGGGTCAAGCGACTGCGCGCCGTCGCAAAGCGCGGCTTTCGGGTTGTTATGCACTTCGATCATCAGCCCGTCCGCTCCGGCTGCAATCGCCGTCCGTGCAAGCGGCTGAACCATCCACGCAATGCCCGCTGCATGCGACGGATCGATAATCACAGGCAAATGCGACTTCTGCTTAATCAGCGGCACAGCAGAAATGTCGAGATTATTGCGAATCATCTTTTCAAACGTGCGGATGCCGCGTTCGCAGAGGATGACGTTTGGGTTACCGCCCGCCAGCACATATTCCGCACTCATCAGCCATTCCTCAATCGTCGCAGATAGGCCGCGTTTGAGCAGAATCGGCTTGTTCGTCTTGCCCAGTGCCTTGAGCAGGCGGAAATTCTGCATATTGCGCGCGCCGACCTGAATCACGTCCACGTCGGCAAAATCGTCGATCTGCGTCTCGCTCATGATTTCCGTGACAATCGGCAGGCCCGTCTCCTTCTTCGCTTCCAGCAGCAGTTTGAGTCCCTCGTTCTCAAGCCCCTGGAAGGAATACGGCGACGTGCGTGGCTTGAACGCGCCGCCCCGCAGGCAGGTTGCGCCGCTTTTCTTCACATCTTCGGCGATGGAAACCAGCTGTTCCCGGTTTTCCACCGAGCAAGGGCCTGCGATCACCGCGAACGTTCCTTCGCCGATGATGCGCCCGTTGACATTGACATGCGTATCCTTGGGGTGGAAACGGCGGTTCGCCAGTTTATACGGTTCGGAAACGCGCCGCACATCTTCGACAATTTCGCTTGCACGCAGCCAATCCTCGTCCACATGCGTCGTATCTCCGACAAGACCGAGAATCGTCTCCGTCGCGCCCTGGCTGTAATGGATATCCACGCCCTGCTGCTTGATCTGTCCCATCAGGGCTTCAACGCGCGCCTTCTGTGCGCCGGGTTTCAAAATAACAATCATGATGTTTTCTCCTTTTTTCTTTCTCTGTTTGACAGTTTGTCACTTGATTTCAGATATAAAAGAAGCGGCCCCTTCGTTTCGTGAAAGGGCCGCGCTGCAATCGGTGGAACCGCTTTTATGAATTGCAATGCAAACAGCCCGTATTCTCGCAATAATACAGGCTAAAGTAGAACACGTTCGTTCTTGCAGCATTCATAAGGGTTTTGCCTCCCGCTTTCTTGTGTTGATACTATCTTAAATCAATTAAGACGATTTGTCAACCCCATATTTCGTTTTTTTGCAAATCAAGCATCTCTTGATTCTCTGCCATGTTAAGCGCCTTCTTATCTGGTCGATTCAAAGCTGAGTCGGGGCACAAGATATTGGGTCATCATAAAGCCGATCTCTCCGTCAATCAGCACATGGCACCATTCTCCCGCTATGCCCAGCACTTGAACCTGCGTTCCGTTCGGATACAGCGCCACTGCGTTAACATGGGTCGAAGCCTGCTTTCGCAGATTGACGCCCTGCCCATTGGAATTTTGAATCGTCACCTTGGGCAGCATTTCGGTTTGCTGGTCTTTGGGAGCGTTAAAATCGAGGAACTGATTTTTCATATATCCTTCAAGATTCCCGATTCGAACCCGGCTCCATCCGTCGTTCCCTTTTTGAACGATTGCAACCGTGCATCCATTGTAATATTTGCCAAGTGACGCGCTGTTCTCCGTTTTCTCCACGCGCAGATTCAGCCGATCCGTCGAAATCGGATTATGAACCTGCGCCGTTGCATAGCCGTCGTAGTAATTGCCCGTCCGCTGCTCCAGCACCGATCCGTCAGCCGGTACAAACCCGGTATATTCCCGAATCTGAACGTGCCACCATTTTGGCGTAAAGCCCAGAAGCGTCACCGTTTCGCCATAGCCATACATGTCATACGCTCCGTTTACATCGCGGGATTGATAAAGCTCCCACGCGCTGCTTGTGGAGGTATACGTCGGCATTGCGGATTTGACCGTCTGCATGCCATCCTCCTGCAGATATCCCTTCATCATGTACCCTTCGGCCGTTCCGCGACGACCGATTTGAACCCGAACCCATCCGTTGTTCAAATCTTCAAGAATCTGAACCTCCACGCCGTTATAATATTTGCCCAGCGACTCCGCTTCTTTGCTCGGCGCGGCGCGCAGATTCAGCCGGTCTGCGGCGTTCGGATTCTGCACAACCGCATAGGCGTCGCCGCCATCCGCTAAAGCCGTGCAGCAGCCGATGCACAGCATCATACAAATCAAAAGGATGCGTCCAACCAGCGTATGTTTCATTCTATCATCCACCCTTCCTTAAAAATGTCTGCGCCGCAAATCGTCCTTGCAGCAATGCTTTTCAATTATAAAAACGGATCGCACTTCCATTTTCTTCCCGCGAAACGCAAAAAGCTCCCTCTTTCGAGGGAGCCAGACGTGCTTTCTCACGCGTTTTGGATTATTCGTGCTTCTTGGTCAGCGGCGTGAGATGCCAGATCAGGTCGTTATACTCGCGGATGGTGCGATCCGAGGAGAAAATGCCGCTCTTGGCGACGTTGATAATCTCCTTGCGCGTCCACGCCTTCTGGTCGAGGTAATCCGCACCCAGACGGCTCTGCGCCTGCTGATAGGAACCGAAGTCCTTGAGCACCAGATACGGGTCGGCCATGCCGCCGTTGTCGCTGAACACCAGCGCGCGGTACAGGCCCTCGAACATCTTCGGATTCTCCGGGGTCAGACTGCCGTCAAACATCATGTTCAGCGCACGGCGCAGCTCGGCGTTCGTCTCATAGATATCCAACGAACGATACGTGCCCGCGGCATAGAGCGCCTCGACCTCGTTGGAGCGCATGCCGAAGATGTAGCAGTTGTCCTTGCCCACCAGATCGGCGATTTCCACGTTCGCGCCATCCAGCGTGCCGATGGTCACAGCGCCGTTCATCATGAACTTCATGTTGCCCGTGCCGCTGGCTTCCTTGGACGCGGTGGAAAGCTGCTCGCTGACCTCGCTGGCCGGCATCAGCATCTCGGCGGTGGAGACATTGTAGTTCTGGAGGAATGCAATCTTAATCATCTTGCTGGCGCGCTCGTGAGAAGCAACCTTCGCGGCCAGCACATTGATGAAGTGAATGATCTCCTTCGCGCGGCGGTAGCCCGGCGCGGCCTTCGCGCCAAAGATGAAGGTACGCGGCGCCATCGTATAGTTCGGATCGTCGCAGATACGGTTATAGAGCACGAGAATGTGCAGCGCGTTGAGCAGCTGACGCTTGTACTCGTGCAGGCGCTTCACCTGCACGTCGAACATCATTGTCGGGTCAAGCTCAATGCCCTGATGACGATAAATCCAGCGGCTGAAACGCTCCTTATTCTCTTTCTTGACGGCGGCAAACTTCTCGATAAAGGCCGCGTCGTCCGCAAACGGGAGCAGCTTCTCCAGCTCGTTCAAATCCTTGCGCCAGCCCTGACCGATGGATTCATCCAGCAGGTCAGAGAGCGCCGGGTTAGCCAGCATCAGCCAGCGGCGCGGCGTGATACCGTTGGTAATCGCGTAGAACTTCTCCGGCATGATGGAGTAGTAATCCGCGAACGTCGTGTGTTTGAGAATCTCGCCATGCAGCTGGGAAACGCCGTTGACCGCGTGAGAATACGCCACGCACAGGTTCGCCATGTGCGCCTGATCGTAAGCCAGAATCGCCATGTGGCCGATGCGGTCCCACTGGCCGGGGAACGCGTCAAACAGCTTCTGGCACAGGCGGCGGTTCAGCTCCTGCATGATGGAGTAAATGCGCGGCAGGGTCTCGCGCATCATGTTCTCCGGCCACTTCTCCAGCGCCTCGGCCATGATGGTGTGGTTGGTGTAAGCCACGGTCGCCTGGGTGATGCGCTCGGCCTCCTCCCACGGCAAACGCTCTTCATCCACGAGAATACGCATCAGCTCCGGAATGACCATCGCCGGGTGCGTGTCGTTGATATGGAAAGCGACCTTCTCCGGCAGCTGGCTCATGTCCGTACCATAAACGCGCTTGAAGTCCTTGATGGCGTATTGCAGCGTCGCGCTGACGAGGAAGTATTCCTGCATCAGGCGGAGCTTCTTGCCGTTGTAGGTGTTGTCTTCCGGGTAGAGCACCTTGGAAATCTGCGCCGCGATGGAGTTGCTGTCCTCGGTGGAGCCATTGTAATCGCCCGCGGAGAACTTTTCCAGATTGAAGTTCTGCGGCAGAACGGCGCTCCACGTGCGCAGACGATCGACCACGTCGCTGTCATAGCCCAGAATCGGCAGATCATACGGCACGGCGATGACGTTTTCGGTATTCTTGAGGGTGACATAGTTCGTGCCGCCCACCCAGTTTTCAACCATCTGGCCGCCGAAGCAGACCTCCACCGCGTCGCGTTGGGTCGGAATCTCCCACGCGTTGCCGTAGGTCAGCCACTCGTCCGGCACCTCGACCTGCTGGCCGTCCACAATGCGCTGGCGGAACAGGCCGTATTCATAGCGGATGGTGCAGCCCATCGCCGGCAGATTGAGCGTCGCCAGCGAATCCAGGAAGCACGCAGCCAGGCGGCCCAGACCGCCGTTGCCCAGCGCCGGTTCCGGCTCCTCATGAAGCACGCCGCGCAGGGTCAGCCCCAGCTCCTCAAACGCCTGCTCATACTCCTTGGTGGAGCAGAGGTTGAGCAGGTTGTTGTGCAGCCAGCGGCCGGTCAAAAACTCGATGGAAAGGTAATACAGCCGCTTGGCCTTTTCGCTGCGGCGGGCTTCCTTTTCAAAGCGCCACTTGAGCATGATCTGGTCGCGCACGGTGCTCGCCACGACGGCGTAAATCTGCTTGGGCGTCGCATCCTCGATGGTGCAGCCGTAATAGCGCAGCAGCTTGTTGAGGATGGATTCCTTGATGGTATCCTTGTTATACTCGGTTTGCAGAGGCATAGATTCAAACCCTCCCAAATATGATGGATGGCGGCTCGCCCGCCGATTCTCCGATAGACAGCCTGATTTTGACAGGCACCGTTTGTCATTATACCATAAAAAGAAAGTTCTGACAAGGAAAAGCCTTGAAACGCTTCCGAAGAAAGGCGGCATATCGATAAAATGGCCGGGGCTTCACCCCGGCCAAATGATGTAAATTTTCGTTTTTTATTTGCCCAGCGCATTATGCACGGCCTGCATAATCGCCTTACTGGTCAGTGTCGCACCCGCTACTGCATCCACGTCAGCGGAATTAGCCGCAACAATCGCTGCCGGAATCTGCTCGATAGCCGGGTCGGAAATCACCGCAGTTTCGTGATGTTCCAGCACCTCGACCGCCACGATCTGATCGCCGTCGGTCGTCACTTTCACCTTCACATCGCCGCCCATGCCCGTGCCAATGCCGATCGCTTCGCCTTCGGCAAGCTGCACCGATTCTTCATCCGCATCCAGCGCACTGGCAAATTCACGAATATCGGACTCGACTTTGGTCAGCGCCACGGTCGGAATTTCTTCCTTCGCCTTGGCCGCATTGCGTCCGGCCGTGCGGCCGGAGAACAGCGTTTCCGCCACGTTGCCGCCCGCCGTGTACCAGCCGCCATACATGGACCCCAGCTCACCGGCGCTGTACAGGTGCGGAATCGCGTTGCCGTTGGTATCGATCACTTCGCAATTCGTGTTGCGCACAGGGCCGCCCTGCGTATTCACGATCGCCGGAACCAGTTTGATGGCGTAATACGGCGCAGTGGAAATCGGCACCAGCGTCGCAGGATTGCGGTCAAACTGCTCGTCATAACCTTCTTCGCAGTAACGGTTGTACAGATTGACCTGATAGACCAGGCCCGCACGCTGATACGTCAGTTCCTCGCCGGCGGTCACGCCGTCCGTCATTTGTGTCAGGTTCGGCAGCGGGCCATCCGCCTGCACGCCGATCTTTTCGGCCAGTTCTTCCAGCGTATCCGCCTTGACAATTAGGCCGCTTTCGATTTCTTCGGACATATCTTCCGAGAACGTCGGCATAATCGGCCCCGCCAGACGCGCCGTCTCATCAAAAATCATGTACATCGGATACGGCGTAATTTGAGAATAGTAGCTGCCGGAATAATTCGTGTGGCCGTGGCGGTGCATGCCGGATTCATTCGCAAACCGGGTGCCGTCCGGGCCAACGTAGATGCTCGCGTAGTTTTTCGCCAAATTCATGCCCATCGACGGCTGGTTGAACCACGCCTGATTGCTGACGGACTGATCGTTGAACAACGTGATCCACGGGCCGGAAAGCGCGGCCATGTGCCACAGATCAGCGCCGACCTCAATGCCCATGCGGATGCCGTCGCCGGTGTTGTAAAGCGTGCCGATGGGATAGAGTTCTTCGCGCTGAGTGTAATGCTCCAGCATTTCCGGGTTGTTTTCAAAGCCGCCGCAGGCCAGCACGACGCCGTTGGTCGCGCGCACGTTCAGCTTTTCACCCTCATGCTCAATTTCAACACCCAAAACCGTCTTGGTGAATGGGTCTTGAATCAAGTGCGTCGCGGGAGATTCAAACCAAACGTCGATATTGTCCTTTCGGGCGACAACCGCCGCACGCAGGCTCTCCCAATAATGTTTCCCACTCGCCGCTCCGGTATCCGGCACAAACGAAAAGACAACGCTGTTCGTGCCCGGCAGCTCGGGATATTCGCCGCCGATCATCGCATTGACCGGGCGCTGAATGCCGACGGATTCCATCCAATCCGCGTTGCCCATCGAGCCGCGAACGATAAAATCAATGATCTCGTCGGTCATATTGTCCATTCCTTGACATTCTGCCTTGAGGTAGGCCACGCCATCGTCATAATCCGTGTAGTTCAGAATAATCTGATAGCTGTATCGGCTGTTTCCGCCTTCATGTCCAAGCGGCGCTTTTTCGGTCAGCAGAACGTTTGCGCCCTCCTCAACTGCGGCGATGGCAGAAGTCGCGCCGGCGCCGCCGAAGCCGACAACCACCACGTCGTACTGCGCATCCCATCGAATCGTGTCTGCATAAGCAATTTCCTCAGCCTGTGCAAACGCAGGAAGCAGCATGGCGATCATCATAATCGCCGTCAGGAACAGAGAGATTTTTTTCTTCACGTTCGTCCTTCCTTTCTTTCGTCGTCCATAGGTTCTCGCGTCGTTCTTCCCTTCACAGAACAAATTCGCCGAATCGATTCTGTTGATTGCATTATAGGTCAAAAAGGGCCCGTTTGTCAACGCTTTATCAAAATATTTTTAAATTGTATTCTCATACCACGCATGGTATAATTAAATAATTGTTCCGTGAATACATGGTCATCTGCCTGTATGGTCAATACTGTCGGAAAAGGGGTTTTTTCTTGAATAAACGAGAACTTCAGCGCGAGGGCACCCTCGGCCTGATTTATGATACCGTCAACCAGCTGGTTCAGGAAAAAGGCTTTGACGCTATGCGCATCAAAGATATCTGCGAACGCGCCAATATTTCCACGGGCGCGTTTTATCACCATTTTCCCTCTAAGCAGGATATTCTCTACGAGCGCTACCACACAACCCACCGCTTCATGCTTTCTCTTTATGAAGATGCGCAGCAAATGCCCATCCTCGAAGCGCTTCAATATTTGACGCGCGAGCTGACCGAATACACGCGCAGCCGCGTGCCCAGCGTGTTAATCAGCTATCAGGAAGCGTCCCTCCGTTTGAAAGATGATTGGCGCAAGCGCGAAAACGGCATGAGCCTGTATCAGGTTGCGTACAATCTGCTAACCCGCGCACGAGAGCGCGGCGAAATCGATGACCGCACCTCCGTGGAAGATGTCGCTATGGCCGTCTGTCTCTTTCAACGTGGTCTCACGAGCGAACAGTGTTTTTCGGATGGCGCGTTCCTCGCCGGCCATCGGCCCGAAGACATGTTCTGCCGCATGCTCGAAACCATGGTCTTTCCCATTCAACCTGTCGAATAATATGGTGTAAACGTGCCGACGCATTTCGGGATGTCTGTCTGTTTTTCCTATTCATATCTCCCGGTTTTGTTTCATTTCGTCAAATTCTCTCCATTTTTCGCTTTATTGGTCAGACGACTTGATTTGCGCCTCTCCATCGTGTATAATACCCTTAGAAAATGAGATTGTGTGCGATTTTTTTCTCATGCGCACGCTCAAATAACATTCAGGAGTGATTGACAATGGCTCGTATTGTTACTCTCGGCGAAATCATGCTCCGTCTGAAGAGCCCCGCGCTGGAGCGCTTCTTCCAGAGCCCGTCCCTCGAGGCCACCTTTGGCGGCGGCGAGGCGAACGTGGCCGTTTCTCTGGCTAACTATGGCATGGACGCGGCTTTCGTGACCGCGCTGCCGAACAACGCCATCGGCGAGGCCTGCCTGCGCGATGTGCGCAGCTTCGGCGTGGATGTCTCCAACATCAAGATGATGGATGGCCGCATGGGCATCTACTTCCTGGAGACCGGCTCCAACCAGCGTCCGTCCAAGGTCGTCTATGACCGTGCGGATTCCTGCATCGCCAAGGCTCCGGTCGATACCTTCGATTGGAAGAAGATTTTCGACGGCGCAACCTGGTTCCACATCACCGGCATCACCCCGGCCATCTCCCAGTCCGCTGCGGATCTCTCTCTGGCTGCCGTCAAGGCCGCGAAGGAGATGGGCGTGACCGTGTCCTGCGACCTCAACTACCGCAAGAACCTGTGGAAGTATGGCAAGGAAGCCAAGGAAGTGATGAGCGAGCTGACCAAGTACGTCGATGTCGCCATCGCCAACGAGGAAGACTTCCAGAAGTCCCTGGGCATCAGCGCCAAGAGCGACGTGGAGAGCGGCGAGCTGGATCGCGACGTTTACAAGCAGATCGCCCAGACCGCGATGGATCTCTACCCGAACCTCAAGAAGGTCGCCATCACCCTGCGCGAGTCCAAGAGCGCGGACACCAACTACTGGGCTGCCTGCATCTACGACGGCAAGGAGTTCTATGTCTCCCGCAAGTATGCCATCACCGATATCGTTGACCGCGTCGGCGGCGGCGACTCCTTCGGCGGCGGCCTGATCTACGGCCTGAACACCTATGCCACCCAGGCCGAAGCGCTTGAGTTTGCCGTGGCGGCTTCCTGCCTGAAGCACACCATCTCCGGCGACTTCAACCGCGTGACCGTCAAGGAAGTCGAAAGCCTGATGAAGGGCTCCGGCTCCGGCCGCGTCGAGCGCTAAGCGGCCTAAGGCCGCCTGTAACCTCCGCCGCGGTTCGCATAAAATCGAAAGATTTGCGCACGCGGCCGAGCTTCGCGGCTACAGCATGATAAAACCAAGGCGTTGAACGGATTTTCCGCTCAACGCCTTTTTGTTATCGTTTCAATGTTTTTAAATACTCCTTCTGTTCTCTTGTAATGCGATAACTCTCCCTGGCCTTCTGAATCGCCTTGTTGTGCGTCCACGGCTCAAGCCGCTTTTCTTCCAGAACCGCAACCGCCGCGTCCCACTGCTTGGCCAGCGCCGTGGCAAAAAACCACGCGACCATCATCTTCGCGTAGTAATCCTCCAGCTTTACGCTGACTGCCAGATCGAGATATTCCGGTTTGAAATCGCCATCCAGAAAGTGCGTCATCAGCATTTCAAGCCCGAATCGGCAGGTATAGACGTGTTCCGACTTGACCCACTTCCGAATTTTCCCCATCAGTTCCGGCTTATGCTTCGCAAAGACCTTCGGCGACAGGCAGTCGCACACCGCCCAGTTGTCGATATGCGGCAGAAACGCTTCAACCGCTTCCATGCACGCGCCGTAATCCTTCATCTGCGAAAGCAGCACGCTATGCAGGATGTTTTCATCATAATACGCATGCGGCAGCTCGGTCAGAAACGCCTGCGTCTCCGCTTCTCCGGCGATTTCCTTCGCCAATTTCCGCATCATCGGCATGCGCACGCCGATGACCGTCTCTTTCGGGATATTCGGAATCAGCGCGCCTTGAAACTGCGCATAGCTTTCGTCTTTCAGCGCAAAAAGCCTTTCCCGAAGGGTCATTTTCATGCTCATCTCCGCCCATGCGCTTCAATCGCTTTCAAATAGCAGGTTTCCACCTTTTCGGCAAAGCCTTCCGTGCTGAACGGCGCGGCATACTGCGCGGCGGTCTTCGCGATGCGCTTTCCCTCATCGCCGAATGCGCGAATCAGCGCAGCCAGCAATTCTTCATCGCTGTCCCCGGAAAGGATGCCGCTCACGCCGTCTTCGATCACGCCGTCCAGGCAGGGATCATTCACCGCGCAGACGCACAGGCCGGAAGCCATCGCCTCCACATAGGTGAGGCCCTGCGTCTCCGAGTGCGACGCGCTGCAAAACACGTCGCCCATCGCATAATAACGGTCAATCTTCTCCCACGGCTTCGGCCCGGTCAGCGTCACTGCGCGCGAAACGCCCAGCTCCTCCGCCATGTGCCCCAAATCCTCGCGCATCGGCCCTTCGCCGACAATGGCGAAATGCACATCCGGGCAGGCGTTCAGCAGCTTCGGGAAAACGCGCATCACCTGTTCCAGATTCTTTTCCTTGGCAATGCGGCCGATGTTCAGCAGCAGCGGCGCGTGTTCCGGCAGGCCGCATTCCCGGCGGGTTTCCAGCCGTTCCGTTTCGCTGTGCTTCGCCGGATCGAACCGGGCGATATCCATGCCGCTGGGGATGATGTCGATCGGCGCTTCCACGCCGTATTTGCGCAGCAGGTCGAGCGTCTTGCCCGTCGGGGTAATCACGCGGTCAAAGCGGTTGCACCACCACTGGGAATATTTCCGGGTGATTTTGCGCGCCGTCTCATCCGCCACGCCGTGCGTGATGTAGTAGGTGTAATCCTCCCAAACGGTGTGATAGGTATGCACCAGCGCGCAGCCCAGGCTGCCCGCGACATGGTGGCCGAACATGCCCATCACAAATTCGCTGTTGGTGTGAACCACGTCAAAGTCGATCTTTTCCGCTTCCCACGAAGTGAGCGGCGTGGGAAAGGCAAAATTGCGATCCTTGAGCACCAGCAGCGGCGCGCTCGCCAGATAGTGAACGTTCTCCCGCTGGTTCTCCTCCCACCCCTTGCACTTGGGCGCGTAAACGTGTACCTCGTGGCCGCGCCGCGTCAGCTCCCGCTGCAAATTCAGGCAGCTGGTCGCCACGCCGTTGATTTCCGGATAAAACGTATCGGTAAACAAGCCGATTTTCATGTACTTTCTCCTTTGTTTCCGGGCGTTCCCGGTAATCAAGCGTTATTCACTTGATTATAACACATTTATCCCCTGTGAGCCATTCCTTTTTTCACGCCTGCAAAAGATGAAATTTAGCTTCATTCACTTGCAAAAATACGGTATTTGTGTTAGCATCATAGCGTAGAAATGGGCGATGGCGTCTATACCGGGTGCAACGGCGTATCCGGCCATCCCCCGTCGGATAAGATAAGGAATTACAGGGGGGCTGCCGCGCATGGATTTCATGCCGCAGCCCCTTTGAAGGGCTTTATGCCCGAAAAAGGAGAGGGTCATTTTGGTCAAGACATTGACGACGGTCGCCAGCGTCGCCCTGCCCATCGAGGAGCGATGGAGCGTCAAGCGCTGCCGATACGCCCCTGACGGCGAATCCGTCGGCCGCGTCTGCATCGCCACGGGCACGCACGGCGATGAAATGATGGGCCAGCTCATCGTCTATCTGGTGCAGCAGCGCATCGGCGCAAACCCGGACGCGCTGCATGGCACGGTGGATTTTTATCCCATGCTCAACCCGCTGGGCCTGGATATCGGCGAGCGCATGGTTCCTTCCGGCACGCGGCTGGATATGAACCGCGCTTTCCCAGGCTCGCCGGACGGCACGCCGCTGGAATACATGTGCCATCAGGTCATTCAGGATATGCGCGGCGCGGATTTCGTGCTGGATCTCCACGCCAGCGCGCGCAACAAGAGCGAGCTTTACGAAGTGCGCGTCAGCGCGAAAGAGGCGGATCGCCTTCTGCCCCGCGTGCGCGCGCTCTGCCCGCAGCTCATCTGGGTCTACCCGGATAAAGGCTCCTTCTCCGCTTCGCTGACCGGGGCGCTGGGCGCGGAGGGCGTGGACGCAGCCATTCTGGAAGCTGACGAGCGCCGCCGCCTGCCGCAGGAAATCGCCGCCGCCGTGGTGGACGGCATCTTCTGCAAGCTGAAGGAAATGGGCATTTGGACGGGCGACGCCGTCGCCTCGCCGGATGCGTCCGCCGATATTCCCACCGTGTACACGCGCGAGGACGTCTGCCGCGTGGCCTGCGAGTTTCCCGGCGTGTATGTGCCGGAGGACCGCATCGGCACGCGCGTGGAAGAAGGACAGGTGCTCGGCACGGTCATCGACGCGCTGGAAGGCGTGGCGCGCGAAACCGTCAAAGCCCCGTGCGCGGGCCTTGTGTTCAGCCAGCGCAGCTATTCCTCCGTGTATCCCGGCACGCTTATCGCCAGGATCAGAAAGGAGCGGGCATGAAAAAGGATATTCTGTTCACCCTCCCGTCTTATTTTCGGGATGATATGAACATCATGGCTTATCGCTTCGGCAAGGGTGAAAAGACCTGCGCCGTCGTGGGCGCTCTGCGCGGCGACGAGGTGCAGCAGCTTTATGTCTGCGCGCGGCTCGTCTCCTTTCTCCGCGAGGTGGAAAAGGAAGACGGCGTGCAGCCGGGTAAGAGCGTGATGATCGTGCCGACCGTCATCGGCGCGTCGATGAACGAGGGTTCCCGCCTTTGGGAGCCGGAAAACATGGATATCAACCGCCGCTTCCCCGGCGACGTGACCGGCTCGACCACCGAGCGCATCGCGGGTGCGCTGCTCGACCGCCTGAAAAACTATCGTTATGGCGTGCAGCTCACCAGCTTCTATCAGCCCGGTTCGTTCGTGCCGCATGTGCGCATGATGGATACCGGGCGGCAGAATCCGGATTTGGGCTGCGAATTTGGTCTGCCGTATGTCTATGTCCGCACCCCGCGCAGTTACGATCAGACGACCCTCAACTATAACTGGCAGCTCTGCGGCACGCAGGCCTATTCCCTCTACGCAGGCAAAACGCGCGAAATCGACGAAGCCGCGGCGGATCAAACCCTGCGCGCCATCGTCCGCTTCCTCAACAGCCGCGGCGTTATCCGCAGCGAGACCGCGCCCGGCCATCCTTCGACCATCATCACCAACGACGATATGCTCTCCGTCTCCGCCACCAGCGCGGGGCTTCTGCGCCGCGTCAAGTTTGCGGGCGCGCACGTCCGCCGCGGCGAGCAGCTGGCCTTCATCATCAATCCGTGCGACGGCTCGGTGCGCGAGGTGCTCAAGGCTCCTGCAACGGGCATGCTTTTCTTCATGCAGGATGGCCCGTTCATCACCGAGCACAGCCCGGTTTTCCAGGTGCTGACGGGGGCGTAAGGCCATGACAAAAGCGCCTCCCGGCTTCACCCGCACGCTGCTTTCCATCGCCGTGCCGGTGACGCTGCAAAATCTGCTGGCTTCCTCCTTCACGCTGATCGATACCATGATGATCGGCAGGCTGGGCGACACGCCCCTGGCCGCCGTCGGCATGGCGGGCAAATGGACGTGGTTTTTGACCATCGTCTTTTTCGGCTTTTCCAGCGGCGCATCCGTGTTCATCTCCCAGTTTTACGGTGCGGGCGACGACGCGGGCATGCGCCGCACCTACGGCCTGATGACCGTCGGCACGCAGGCGGCTTCCCTGCTGTTCATGCTCGCGGCGCTGCTCTTTCCGGAGGGCATTGTCCGCCTGTTCTCCTCGGACGAGCAGGCCATCGCGCTGGGCGCGTCCTATCTGCGCATCATCGCGATCAGCTATCCGTTTCTAGCGCTCACGCGCGGCGGCGGCACGCTGCTGCAAAGCACCGGCGACGTGATGATCCCGTTCGTCGGCTCGCTGATTTCCGTCGCGGTGAACGTCGTGCTCAACGCGCTGCTGATTTTCGGTCTATGCGGTTTTCCGGCGCTGGGCGTTCAGGGCGCAGCCATCGCGTCGCTGACCTCCTCCGTCGTCGGCGCGCTGGTGATCTACGGCGCGGGCATCGCAAAAAAGACGCTGCTTTGCACCGGACGGAGCGGCCTTGTCGGCATTACGGGCGGTTTTATCCGCGATTTCGCGCGGGTCAGCATGCCCGCGATGCTCAACGAAAGCGCCTGGGCGCTGGGCAACCTGCTGTATAGCTCCATCTTCGGCCACATGGGCACGGGGGCCTACGCGTCCATCACCGTCGTCAAATCCATCGAGGAATTGACAAGCGTCGCGGTCATGGGGCTTTGCTCCTCCTGCGCAGTGATGATCGGCAGCGCCATCGGGCGCGGCGACGTGCCGCTGTGCAGGCTTTGCGCCAAGCGCCATGTGCAGCTGACGGTCGGGCTTTCCGTGCTCGTCGGCGCGGGCATGCTGGCGCTCCGTCAGCCGCTGCTTTCGCTCTTTGGCGTTTCGCAGACCGTGCGTGAGGATGCGCTGGCCGTGCTGGCCATCTGTGCGCTGGAAATGGTGCTGCACAACGTCCCCTCCATTCTGGTGATGGGCGTGTTCCGCGCGGGCGGCGACACGCGCTACGGCCTAATCATCGACTGCATCACCATGTATCTGATCGGGCTGCCGCTGACGATGCTGACCGGGCTTTATCTGCATTGGAGCGTGCCTGCAACCTATCTGGTGATGTACCTGTCGGAAGATATCGTCAAATGTGCGGCGTATCTCTGGCACTTCCGCTCCGGCAAGTGGATTCGACCTGTGATATGAGGATAACATCATGAACAACACAAACGCCAATCAGCCTTTCTCCGCCTTTGAAGAAAAAAACGCGCCCAAGCGCGGCGCGATCCGCGAGTTTGCCGCATTCTACAAGCCGCATATGGGCATGTTCCTGCTGGATATGTTCTGCGCGCTGATTATCGCGCTGGTGGATATCCTTTTCCCCGTGGTCACGCGCAAGGTGCTCTATGATTACATCCCCAATCAGGCGATGCGCACCTTTTTGATCGTGATGGGCGCGATGCTGATCGCTTTCCTTATCCGCACGGGGGCGCAGTGGGTCGTCACCTATCTGGGCCACCTGACGGGCGTACACATCGAAGCGGACATGCGCGCGGCCATCTTTGCGCACATGCAGAAGCTCGGTTTCAGTTTCTATGACAAAAACCGAACCGGCCTGCTGATGTCCCGCGTGACGACGGATTTGTTTGACATCACCGAGCTGGCGCACCACGGCCCGGAGGATCTGTTCATCTCCATCGTGACGCTGCTCGGCTCGTTCATCGTCCTCTGGCACATTCAAAAAACGCTGGCGCTCGTGCTGATGATCGCCGTACCCGTAATCGTCGTCTTCGTGGCGATGCGTCGGCGCAGCATGATGAAGGTTTCCCGCGATGTGAAGCGCCGCACGGCGGGCATCAACGCGGAGATCGAAAGCTCCATCTCCGGCATCCGCGTCGCCAAGGCTTTTGGCAACGAGGATGAGGAAATCGACAAATTCTCCCGCTGTACGGATCAATACGTCTCCGCCAAGCAGGGCTATTACAAGGTGATGGCGGGCTTCTTCTCCGGCACGGAACTGATGATGAACCTGATGAGCCTGTCCATCATCTTCGTCGGCAGTTACCTCATCATGAAAAATCAGATGGATATTGCCACGCTCGTGACCTTCAACATGTATGTCGCCAGCGTGCAGAGCCCCATCCGCAAGCTGACCCAGTTCACCGAGCAGTTCACGCAGGGCATGGCGGGCTTCCAGCGCTTCCGCGCCATCATGCACGAAGATCCGGATATTGTCGATGCGCCAGACGCGGTCGGCCTTGATCACGTGGACGGCGACATCGAGTTCCACGACGTCTCCTTCTCCTATGACGAGGGCAAGGGCGACGTGCTCTCCCATGTCAATCTGCATGTCAAACCCGGCGAAATGCTGGCGCTGGTCGGCCAGAGCGGCGGCGGCAAATCGACGCTCTGCCAGCTGATTCCGCGCTTCTACGAGATTTCCTCCGGCTCAATCACGCTTGACGGGCAGGATATCCGCCACATCAAGCTGGCCGACCTTCGCGGCAGCATCGGCATCGTCCAGCAGGACGTTTTCCTCTTTGCGGGCACGATTCTGGATAATATCCGCTACGGCCGCCCGACCGCTACAATGGAGGAAGTTGTCGAAGCCGCCAAACTGGCCGAAATCCATGAGGATATCATGGCCATGCCGGACGGCTACAACACCGTCGTCGGCGAGCGCGGCATCATGCTCTCCGGCGGTCAGAAGCAGCGCGTCTCCATCGCCCGCATCTTCCTGAAAAATCCGCGCGTGCTCATTCTGGATGAAGCAACCAGTGCGCTGGATACCGCCACCGAGCGCAAGATTCAGGCCGCGTTTGATCGTCTCGCCAAGGGCCGCACCACGCTGGTCATCGCCCACCGCCTGTCCACCATCCGCAACGCGGATGAAATCGTCGTCATCGGCGAACACGGCATTCTGGAACGCGGCACCCATGCCCAGCTCGTCGCGCAGGGCGGCGTTTACGCCGAGCTGGCCGCAGGCGCAAGGCTGAGCGGGGAGACAGAGTAACATTTCCCGATTTTCATCCATAACTCCAATTTTTTCCCGCCGTTCGCTTTACGAACGGCGTTTTTCGCGGTATACTTGTTTTTGCTGTTTTTACACTTCATTCCTGCATATCGGAGGCACATTTCATGTCCATTTCTCACGCGAGCGAGGGCGCCCGCAGTCATACGCCCGCGCTGGTGCGCGGCATGCGCGACGGCATTCCGGTCGGGCTGGGCTATCTGGCTGTCGCCTTCTCGCTGGGCATTGCGGCGCGCAACGCCGGACTCAACGCCTTTCAGGGCTTTCTGGTCAGCCTGCTGAACAACGCGTCCGCGGGCGAATACGCGGGCTTCACCACCATCGCGGCGGATGCGACCTATTTGGAAATCGCCATCGTGACGCTCATCGCCAACGCGCGCTATCTGCTGATGAGCTGCTCGCTCAGCCAGAAGTTCGCGCCCGGCACGCCGATGTGCCACCGCCTGCTGATCGGTTATGACGTGACGGACGAGCTTTTCGGCCTTGCCATCTCCTATGACGGCTGGCTCGACCCGTATTACATGTATGGCGCGATCCTCGTCGCCGCGCCGAGCTGGGCTGTCGGCACGGCGCTGGGCGTGGTCGTCGGCAACCTGCTCCCAGCGCGCGTGGTCAGCGCCTTGAGCGTCGCGCTTTACGGCATGTTCCTCGCCATCATCATTCCCCCGGCGCGCAAAAACAAGGTCGTCGCCGTGCTGGTGCTGCTCTCCTTCGCGCTCAGCCTGGCATGCGGTTTTCTGCCGTTTATCTCCACGCTGTCTTCCGGCACGCGCACGATCATTCTGACCGTCGTGCTCTCCGCGGGCGCGGCGCTGCTGTTTCCCGTGAAGGATGACGGGAAGGAGGAGGGCGCGGCATGACGCACAACATCTATATCTACATCGCCATCATGGCGGGCGTAAGCTTTCTGATCCGCACCCTGCCGCTGACGCTCATCCGCAAGCCGATCACCAATCGTTTTCTGCGTTCGTTCTTGTTTTACGTGCCCTATGTCACGCTTGCGGTGATGACCTTCCCGGCCATCGTGCAGGCCACGCAGTCCCCCATCGCGGGCGCGCTGGCGCTCGTGCTGGGCATCATGCTGGCCTTCAACGGCGCAAGCCTGTTCACCGTTGCGGCCTCCTGCTGCGCCATCGTGCTGATTGCGGAATGGATTCTGCTTTAACCATTTGATTTCACATCAGTCGTCCTTCCTCCGGGAACGGACGGCTTTTTTCTGTTGAACCCCCCGTTTCATCGTGTTATAATGGATGTATCAATCAGGCGGCGCGCGAAACAGGCCGCTTCGACAAATGAATGGAGGCTTTTTTATGCTGAAAGGTATTTCCCCGATCATCAGTCCCGAACTGCTCAAAATCATTGCCGAGATGGGGCACGGCGACGAGCTTGTGCTTTCCGACGCAAATTTTCCCGGCACATCCATCGGCCAGAAATGCGTGCGCTGCGACGGCCACGGCTGCGCCGAGGTCATGAAAGCGCTGTTGACGCTGTTCCCGCTGGATGACTTTGTGGAAGCGCCGCTGGCTGTGATGCAGGTGCCGGAAGGCATGTTCCCCGGCGACAAGGCGCCCATCTGGGAGGCGTTCCGCGCGGCGGCGGATACCGATCTGCCCACCGCTAAGTTCGATATGATGGAGCACGACGCGTTCATGGAGCGCGCCAAGAAGGCCTTTGCCGTCGTTCAGACGGGCGAAACCGCGCTTTACGGCAACATCATCATCCGCAAGGGCGTCGTCCGCGCATAAGCCATGCGGTTTGTCCAGCTTATTTTCAGCCCGACGGGCGGTGTGAAGCGCGCCGCAGAACTGCTTGCCGCCCCGATGGAGGAGCGGTCCGAGGTCATCGACTTATCCCTTCCGCTGAACGGCACGCCGTGCTTTTCGCCGGAGGATATCTGTCTGATCGCCGTGCCGTGCTTCGGCGGCCGCGTGCCGGAAATCGCCCTTGAGCGTCTTGCGCAGACACAGAGCGGCGGCGCGCGCGCCATTTTGATGAGCGTTTACGGCAATCGAAACGACGAGGACACGCTTTTCGAGCTGAAAAGTGCGGCCAGGCGGGCTGGGTATGTACCGATGGCGGCGGTTCGCGCCGTCGCCCAGCACAGCATCGTCCCCGCCATCGCCGCCGGGCGGCCGGATGACGAGGATGCGCGCAGGCTCGCGCAGTTTGGCCGCGTCATCCGCGACAGGCTGACAGACCCGGACGCGGCCCCCCTTTCGCTGGCGGAAAAGGAGCTTCTCCGCCCTTTCGGCGGTCTGCCCGTGCATCCGCACGCAGGCAAAAGCTGCACGGGCTGCGGCAAATGCGCTTCGCTCTGCCCCGTCGGCGCGATTCCCAGCCGCGATCCTGCGCAGACCCTTGAAACCCGATGCATCACCTGCATGCGCTGTGTCGCCGTCTGCCCCGTGCATGCGCGGCGGCTCAATCCGCTGGTCGTCAAGCTGGCCGGGCGCAAGCTCAAAAAGAACTGCGCACGGCGGCAGGAACCCGAACTGATTCTTTAATTTCTGCGTCTCTTTTCTCCAAAAGGAGGCGCTTTTTTTAACCGCAACGAAAGGAAACCACCATGATGAAATTTGACGCAAGCAGACTGAAAGACCCTGCCTTCTTCGGCGAAAACCGGGTTGCCGCGCACTCCGACCACATCGCTTACGCCAGCATGGAGGAACTGCGCATCGGCGAAACCAGCCTGCGCCATTCTCTGAACGGCCTTTGGAAATTCCATCACGCGCTGAACGCCGGACAGGTGATCCCCAGCTTTGAAGCGGCGGATTACGACAGCCGCGGCTGGGCGGATATCCGCGTTCCGGCGCACATCCAGATGGAAGGATACGGCGCGCCGCAGTATGCCAACGTGCAATATCCATGGGACGGCTATCAGGACGTCGCTATCGGCGAAATCCCGACGGAATACAACCCCGTCGCCTGCTACATCAAGACGTTCTTTGTGCCGGAACAGATGGCCGGACAGCGCGTCTTCGTCTCCTTTCAGGGCGCGGAAAGCTGCATCGCCGTGTGGCTCAACGGCCATTACATCGGCTTTTCGGGCGATTCCTTCACGCCCAGTGAGTTCGAGCTGACCGAATACCTCATCGACGGCGAAAACAAACTCGCCTGCCGCGTGGAGCGCTGGAGCGCGGGCAGCTGGCTTGAGGATCAGGATTTCATGCGCATGTCCGGCCTGTTCCGCGACGTATATCTTTACGCCATTTCCAAGGCGCATGTCGCCGATCTCCACATCAAAACGCTTCTGGACGACCACTATACCGACGCAACGCTCGATCTTTCCGTGCGGATGACGCTGGATGATTCCGTCAGCGCGTGCAGCGTCTCGTTTGAATTGACCGACGACGGCAAACCCGTCGCATCCGCTGAGCATCCGGCCGAAGCGTCGTTTGGCTTGCAGCTTCCGGTCAAAGCGCCGAAGCTCTGGAGCAGCGAATCGCCGTATCTCTATGATCTGCTGCTGACCGTGCGCGGCGCAGACGGCCATGTGCTTGAAGTCATCCGTGAGCGCGTCGGCTTCCGCAGGTTCGAAATGAAAAACGGCATGATGCACCTCAACGGCCGTCGAATCGTGTTCAAGGGCGTGAACCGCCATGATTTCTGCACCGACAGCGGCCGCGCCGTACCGATAGAGACCCTGCGCCGCGATCTGCTGACGATGAAGCGCAACAACATCAACGCCGTGCGCACGTGCCATTATCCCAACCCCAGCGCGCTCTATGCCCTGTGCGACGAACTGGGCCTGTACGTCATCGATGAAACCAACATGGAAACGCACGGCATTTGGGAGACCATCGAACGCGGTAAGCGGGATCTTTCCTGCGCTCTGCCCGGCAATCGCATGGAGTGGGCACCGATGATGCTCGACCGCGTCAATTCGATGTTCCAGCGCGACAAAAACCACGCCTGCATCCTCATCTGGAGCTGCGGCAACGAGTCCTTCGGCGGCGACGTGATCTATGAAATGAGCAAGCTCTTTCATCGGCTGGATGACACGCGCCTTGTCCATTATGAGGGCATTTTCCATGACCGGCGCCACAACGACACCAGCGACATGGAGAGCCAGATGTATACCCCGGTCGTCGGCATTCGGAAATACCTCGCCGAGCACCGGGAACGCCCGTTCATCATGTGCGAATATACGCATGCGATGGGTAATTCCTGCGGCGCAATGAGCGACTACACCGAATACGCCTACGAGGAACCGCTCTATCAGGGCGGATTCATCTGGGATTTCATCGATCAGTCCATCCGCACGAAGGACCGTTACGGCAGCGAAACCTTTGCTTACGGCGGCGACTTTGACGACCGCCCGACCGACTATAACTTCTGCGGCAACGGCATCGTCTACGGCAACGGCGAAGAAAGCCCGAAGATGCAGGCCGTCAAATATAACTATCAAAACATGATCGCCGAGGTCACGGATACAAAGGCTATCGTCACCAACCGCGCCATGTTTACAAGCACGAGCGCGTTTGACTGCGTGGCGATTCTGGCGCGCAATGGTGAAACCGTCGCCGCCGCTCCGCTTGAAACCGACGTACCGCCGATGGAAAGCCGCGAATACGCCCTGCCGTTTGACCGACAGACGCGCGGCGGCGAATATACGGTGACGCTCTCCTTCCGCCTGAAAGAAGATACCCCGTGGGCGCAGCGCGGCTATGAAATTGCGTTTGCGCAGGGCGTTTATCGGGTTGAGGAGGCGCCGAAGTGCGAGCGATACGCGCCGCTCCGCGTCGTCCGCGGCGATTTTAACACCGGCGTACACGGCGAGCATTTCAGCGTGCTTTTCGGCGATCTCAAGGGCGGCCTGACCAGCTACCGCTGGGGAGGCAAAGAGATGCTCAAATCCATTCCGCGCCCCAATTTCTGGCGCGCCCCGGTCGATAACGACTGCGGCAGCAGCATGCCCCAGCGTTACGCCCAGTGGAAAATCGCCTCGATGTATGCCGCAACGAACGCCACGCCGGAGCTGGCCAAGCTCAACGCGCATCCCGCCGCAACAGAAAATGCGGACGGTTCGGTTTCCATCCGCTATGTCTACGGCCTGTGCACCCATCCCGACGGACAGACCGCGCTGACCTACACCGTGCATCCGTGCGGACAGGTTGACGTGACGCTGGATTACGACCCCGTCGAGGGCTTAGGCGACATGCCGGAACTTGGCGTGCTGCTCAAGATGGACGCGGACTATGACCAGATTCGCTATTACGGCTATGGCCCGAGTGAAAACTATGTGGATCGCCGCGAGGGCGCGCGGCTGGGCATTTTCAAAACAACCGCAAAGGACAACATGTCCAAGTATCTCGTCCCGCAGGAATGCGGCAACCGCACGGGCGTGCGCTGGGCGGAGGTCACGGATCACCGCGGCCGCGGCCTGCGCTTCACGGGCGACGCGATGGAGTTTTCCGCCCTGCCGTATACGCCGCACGAGCTGGAAAACGCCATGCACGACTACGAGCTGCCGCCGATTCATTACACCGTCATCCGCGCCAGCATGCAGCAGATGGGCGTGGGCGGCGACGACAGCTGGGGCGCAAGGACGCACGACGAGCATTTGATCGATGTGAAGAAGCCCTTGTCGTTCACGTTCAGCTTTAAGGGGATTTGACGCACACAAAAAAGACCGCTTTCGGTTTTCACCGATCGCGGCCTTTTTAAATTAATTTCAAAAATGCAGCGTTTTGCCTTATCGCTCCATCCACTCCCAGAGCCTTTGCAGTTCTTCCTCGCTGGTATATTGCAGGGTGATTTTGCCCTTCTCCTGCGTGCCCTCCAGCTTGACCTTCAGGCCCGTCGCGGTGCGCAGGCGCTCGGTCAGCTCCTCATATTCAATCGGAAGCGGCAGCTTGGCGGGCTTTTCCTTCTTTTCAGTCTGGGCATTCTTGGCAGCGGCTTCAAGCTGGCGCACCGACCAGCCGAACTGCATGGTTTTGGCGAACAACGCGCCCTGCAGTTCGCTGTCCTCGATGCCCGCCAGCACGCGCGCATGTCCGGCGGAAAGCGCGCCGTCGATGACGGCGGATTGAATCCTTGCAGGCAGGTTGAGCAGGCGCAGGATGTTGGCAACGGCGCTGCGGCTGCGGCCCAGGCGCTCGGCAACGGCCTCCTGCGTCAACGCGCATTCGTTCATCAGGCGGCTGATGCCTTGCGCTTCTTCGATGGCGTTGAGGTCTTCGCGCTGGATATTCTCCACCAGAGCAGCCTCCTGCCGCTTGATATCGTCCCATTCGCGCACGATGGCCGGGATGGTCGAAAGGTTCGCCAGCCTTGCGGCGCGCCAGCGGCGCTCGCCCGCAATGATGGTATAGCGGCCATTGTCCCGCGCAACGAGGATCGGAGAGATCACGCCGTTATGGCGAATGGACTCGGCCAGCGCAAGCAGCGCGTCGTCGTCGAATTTTTTGCGCGGCTGATTGCGGTTCGGATCGATATCCCCGACCGGGATTTCCGCCACAGCGTCGGCAGGCACGGGCGTTGCGCTCTCGCTCACCTGATCGACGGATTCCACCACTTCTTCCACATCCGGCAGGATGGCGCTCAGGCCCCTGCCCAATCCCATTTTCTTCGCCATGACGGTTCTTGCCTTTCTTTATTCTCTCGCCAAAAACTCTTTGGCAAGCTGCTGATAGCTCTGCGCGCCGAGGGAGCGCGGGTCATAGAGGCTGATCGGCAGGCCGTGGCTGGGCGCTTCGCCCAGACGCACGTTGCGCGGAATGACAGTCTGATAAACCTTATTTTTGAAAACCTTGCGCACTTCCTGCGCGACCTGCACGCCCAGATTGGTACGCGCGTCGAGCATCGTCAACACAACGCCCTCGATGGCGAGGCGGCGGTTCATCTTCTGCACCTTCTGCACCGTGCCCATCAGCGCGCTCACGCCCTCCAGCGCGAAATATTCGCACTGAATCGGAATCAGCACGCCGTCCGCCGCGCAGAGCGCGTTGAGCGTAATCATGCCCAGCGACGGCGGACAGTCGATGAAGATATAATCAAACTGCGCCTTCACGCCCTCCAGCATATCGGCGATCACGCGCTCGCGGTGTTCCATATTGGCCAGTTCGATTTCCGCACCCGCCAGCCGAATATCCGCCGGGAGCACCATCAGGCCCTTGACGGCCGTCTTGCAAATCGCCTGCTCAATCGGCGTTTCTCCGGCCATAACCTCGTACACCGTGGGGGTCTTCTCCTTCACGCGCACGCCCAAACCGCTTGACGTGTTGCCCTGCGGGTCTGCGTCCACCACCAGCACGCGTCTGCCCTCGGCAGCCACGCAGGCGGACAGGTTGACGCTGGTGGTCGTCTTGCCGACGCCGCCTTTCTGGTTCGTGATTGCGATGATTTTAGCCATGATATCCCCCAAAATTATTCCGTCTGCCCGTTTTCCGCGAGCATCTGCATAATCCACGCGCGCTCGTTTTCATCCATCGGGAAGCGCGAAGCCAGCTCGCGCATCGCGGCAAACGAACCCGCGCGGGAAAGATCGTAAAGCGCGTCCGTCAGCGTCGGGCTGACGTCCATGCGGTGATAAGCCAGCGCCAGCAGGCGGTCTGCCAGATCGCGCAGCATTTCGCCCGTGGCGAGAATGCTCCTCCCGTCGTCGAGCGTCACGCGCATCCGGCCCCCGGTCGCCTGAAACACCGTGTTAAACAGCGTGGAATCCAGCTGCCGCCAAAGCGCGGGCAGGCTGTCGGCCGTGCGCAGAAACCGAAACAGAATGCCGGAAACCGTATACACCAAATCCGGGCATGCGGCAAGCAGCGCGCTTCCCAAATGCGCCTTCAGCATGCCTTCAATCTGGTCAAGCCTGCCGGGCATACGCTTCCCTCCCCCCGTTGATCGGCGTCATTTGCATACCCATTCCATCATATCCTGTATACTATTCTACACGCAAAGCGAAACTCCCGCAAGGGGTTTTGCGCCGTTTATTGATTTTATCCCCGCGAAACCTGTCCACGGGTCAGTTTACATTTTCCGTCCGATAGCGTATACTAAGAATAGACACCAAGCGGCGCTGACGCCGCTTTCAAGGAGGAAGCCGATGATCTCATCATCTGTTTGCGAGCATGTCCTCGCCCGCGCCTTGTCGCGCGGCGGCACGTTCGCCGAAATTTTTATTGAGGATTCCCGAAACTTTTCCATGTCCCTGCGCGACAGCCGCATCGAAAACGCGGCGCTTTCCCGGCCGTATGGCGCGGGCGTGCGCGTCTATGACGGCCTGCGCTCCATCTACGTCTACACCTGCGACGTGAGCGAAATCGGCCTGCTTCGCGCGGCGGATCGCGCGGCGGCAGCCGTGACCGACACGCCCAAGTCCGTGGGCGATATCAAGCTTGCCGAGCGCGCCAACCCGGATATCCACCCGGTCAAAACGCCATTCCTCTCCGTGGAGGCTTCCCGCCGCGCGGAGATTCTGCGCAAGGCGGACAGGGCGGCCCGCGCCGTCTCCCCCAGCATCGTGCAGGTTTCCGCCGGACTGCTCTCCCGCGAGCAGCATGTGCTCATCGCCAACAGCGAGGGCCTGTATACCGGCGACACGCGCGTATACACCCGCCTGCTCTGCTCCGCCGTCGCCAGCGACGGCAAGGAGAACCAGACCGGCACGCGCAATCCCGGCGCACTGATGGGCTTCGAGCTGTTTGATTCCCGCGTCGATCCCGAAAAGGCCGGCCATGACGCGGCGCAGTCCGCCGTCACGATGCTCACCGCGCCCTACTGCGCGGCGGGCGAAATGCCGGTCGTCATCGCGGGCGGCTTCGGCGGCGTCATCTTCCACGAAGCCTGCGGCCACGCGCTGGAAGCGACCAGCGTCGCGCCGGGTCTGTCCGTGTTCGCGGGCAAGCTGGGCCAGCAGATTGCCGCGCCCTGCGTCACCGCCATCGACGACGGCACCATGCCCAACGAATGGGGCAGCGAAAACATCGACGACGAGGGCACGCCGACCACGCGCCTGGTGCTGATTGAAAACGGCATTCTGCGCAACTATATGGTGGACAGGCTCAACGGCCGCAAGATGGGCATGGCTCCGACCGGAAGCGCCCGCCGCGAAAACTACACCTATGCGCCAACCAGCCGCATGCGCAACACCTTCATCGCCCCCGGCCACGACGACGAGGAGGAAATGATCCGCACCATGGGCGACGGCCTGTATGCCGCGCAGATGGGCGGCGGCAGCGTCAATCCGGCGACGGGCGAATTTAACTTCGCCGTGCAGGAGGGCTACCTCGTGCGCGACGGCAAAATCGTCTCCCCGGTGCGCGGCGCGTCCCTGATCGGCAAGGGCGAACAGATTTTGATGCGCATCGACCGCGTCGGCCAGCACATGACAATGGGCCAGGGCATGTGCGGCTCGCTCAGCGGCAGCGTGCCGACCAACGTCGGCCAGCCGACCATCCGCGTCAGCAGCCTGACGGTCGGCGGAAAGTGAGGAACAAAGCCATGGAACTCAATACATTTGTCACTCGTCTTTTCGCCGCCGCGCAGGCGGCGGGCATCGCCCCGGCGGAAGCCGCCTGCTCCCAGAGCGACTCCTTCCGCGTGCGCGTTCGCCGCGGCGAACTGGAGGATTATCAGGTCAGCGAGCGCGCGGGGCTGACCCTGCGCGGCCGGGTGAACGGCCGCATCGGCACGGCCAGCACGCAGGCGCTCACCGAGGAGAGCATCCCCTTGCTGATTCAGGGCGTTTTGGAGAGCGCCGCACTGATTGAAACCGACGAGCAGGACGACATTCTGCCGCCGGACGACAGCTATGCTTCCGTCTGCAACGATTCGCAGGCCGTGACCGCGATCACCGCCGAACAGAAAATCGCGCTGGCGCGCGAAATTGACGCGAAGCTGCAAAGCGACGATCCGCGTCTCACGCCGGATACCTGCACCGTGGCCTCCGGCGAGGAGACCTTCACCCTTAAAAACACGCTGGGGCTGGATCTCTCCCACCACAGCAACATGATCTACGCCATGGCGAACACCGTCGCCCGCGACGGCGAGCATGCCGCCACGGATTATGAAATCCGCTGGGGTTATGGGCTGGATGCGCTCGACGCCGGAGAGCTGGCCGAAAGCTGCACGCGCGAAGCGCTGATGAAGCTGGAAGCGGGGCGCATGAAGAGCGGCGCATATCCTGTCGTCATCAAGAACACAGCGATGGCCGATCTGCTCGCCACGTTCTGCGGCGTGTTCTCCGCGGATAACGTGCAGAAGGGGCTTTCCCTCCTCGCCGGGCGCGAGGGCGAAACCATCGCCAGCGCATCCGTGACGCTGACGGACGATCCGCTGATGCCCATGGGCCTGGCCAGCTGCCCGTTTGACCGCGAGGGTGCGGCCACCCATACCAAGCACATCATTGAAAACGGCGTGCTCAAAACCCTGCTGCACAACCGCAAGACCGCCAAAAAAGCCGGCGTTCGAACGACCGGCAACGCCGCGGGCGCGGGTCAGGTCGCACCGACAAACCTGTTCTTTAAGCCCGGCACGCTGACGCAGGAGGAGCTGCTCGCCAACCTCGGCGACGGCCTGTATCTGACGGAAGTCACCGGTCTGCACGCGGGCGCAAACCCCGTCAGCGGCGATTTCTCGCTGCTCTCCCGCGGGTTTGAAATCAAGGGCGGCAAAATTGCCCGCGCCGTGGAGGAATTCACCGTCGCCGGCAACTTCTATCAGCTGCTCAAGGATATCACCGACGTGGGCGGCGACCTGCTGTTTGAGGCTTCGCCCATCGGTTCGCCTTCCGTGCTGGTCAAGAGTCTGAGCGTTGCGGGCGCGTAAACCGCTTCAAAAATCCATCCTTTCCTGTTGGAAAGGATGGATTTTTTTGAACGCCATAATATCTCATACTGTAAGATAAATCGCAGAAATTGACATTTGGAACCGCTTCGCGTATCATTGGGCGCTTTGCTGTTGCGCAGACCGCGCGGCGCTGATAGAATAACGCCATCAAAAGAAACCACGGCCCGCAAGACAAGGCGGAGCATGGTGCAAGGAGGAATACGCGATGCGAGTCGTCAAGAAACCGGAAGAACGCAAGGCGGAAATGGTGGCCGCCGCGGCAAAGCTGTTCGCCCAGCAGGGCTTTGTGAGAACCTCCGTATCGGAAATTGTTTCCGCCGTGGACGTCGCCAAGGGGCTGTTCTATTATTACTTCACCACCAAGGACGATATGGTGAAAGCCGTCGTCGAGGGCTATTGCAGCTACCTGGGCACGCTGGCCGAACAGATTGCCGACGGCGAGGGCACGGCGCGCGAGAAATTCGCCAAGCTGATGCACCCGGAGGTCTGGCACGAGTGCTTCACCGCGCCGCTGACCGCCGACCTCTGCCTGCCGCAGCATGCCGCGCTGTATACCGATATGTGCGACCGCGTGTATGCGCATATGGGCCCGGCGCTGGAAAAGATGACCGCGCAGGCGCTGCGTGAAAGCGGCCGCGATGAAAAGGACGCCAAGCGCCTGACCGGCGTTGCGCTCTACGGCATTTTGATGATGGCGCGCCGCGGCGAGATGACCCTTGAAGGCGCAATGGATATGATCGCACAGGTCATCGGCCTGGACGCTCTCGCTGCTTAAAGTATCGACAAGCTTTCCTTTGTCCAACAGGGTTTAACCCTTTTACATAGATTCATCCTCCGATTATCCCCCTCTCTCTCCTTCGTAAAACGAACGCGCCGTGCAGGTCAATCTGCGCGGCGCGTTCGTTTATTTTTTTATTTCACTCTGACCCTTGCTTCTCCCACGCCCAGATACATCGTCTCCGGGTAATGATCCAGCGCGTTGAACTCGAAGAAAACCTCCCGCGCGCCCACGTCCGTCATGCCCCTTGCGCCCAGCACCGCGCCATCCAGCACGCGCCCGCTGCCATCCGTTAACACGGCGCGCTTGCCCCAGCGCGCATTGACCTCCGCCGCGCTCCAGTTTTCATCCACGTCAAAATGCCCGGCAGCGGCCTTTTTATCCGCCAGCTTTTGGGCGCTGAGCGCTTCGGGCTTGGGCTGCATCGCCACGCACAGATACAGGCGGCTTTGCGCATAGATGGCGTGTACGCTGGACGCGACGCTCTCCCCCAGATCGGAAAGCGCGCGCAGGGTCGCCGTGCGGCTGCCGGGCGTCTCCCGTTGAGCCCTCGGCGCAGGGGTGAAAAAGCGGTTGATGGAAAGCGCGGCAAACGACAGCATATTGTTTCCCTCCCTGTGTAGGTCTTTCTACTGTATTAGACGCAGAAGCCGCCGGATTTTGTACACCTTCACCGCAATTTTGTAAAAATTACAAAATCTTCAAATTTTGTCAAAAAGGTGTAACATCTTGCGCTTTTTTTACGTCTATTCAAGTGAAAGAACCAACCAACCATCCCTGCCGGGCGGAAAAACGCTCGGCGCGCCGTTACAGCCGATGACACGACAAGTGAAAAAGGAGGAAGAAATACATGAATCGATTCTTGAGGATGACTTCTCTGGCCGCGCTGTGCGCGCTGCTGGCCGTTCCCGCGTGCGCGGGCGCGGCACGGGGCGATTTCGATTTGAGCGCTTCCGGCCTGAATGCAAGCGGCTCCGCCCAGCAGCTCGGCGCGCCGAAATCCTACGGCTCGGAAAAGATCACGCTCAAATTGCCCAAGGAAAACGCGGTAGAGGACGGCGTAAACCCCATCACGGGCGAACCGTTCTCCGGCGCATACCGCCCGACGCTCGTTTCCATCGACGCGCACCCCGGCGCGTTGCCGCATTGGGGCGTGGCTTCTGCCGACCTGATCTATGAAATGCCGATTCAGGCGGACGGTTCCACCCGCGAGCTGGCGCTGTTCATGGGCGATTATCCCGACGGCGCAGGCCCGGTTCGTTCCGCGCGCGTGCCGATGTGTTCTCTGCGCGAGATGTGGGGCGGCGTGTTCTGCTTCTACGGCTATCAGGAAGGCCGCGATAAGAACAACATGAAAACCTGGATTGAAGCCAACAGCAGCGTCAAGAAGCTGAAATATCCGTATGTCAACGGCATCAGCAAAAACTCGAACTGGTTCCCGCGCTCCAGCGACGGCGGCCACGTCGGCCCGCATAATGTCCGGCTGGATATGAACGCGGTCTACGCGGATTATTCCGAAACGCCCGCGCCGCATCCCTTCACGTTCACCGAAACCGGGCTTGACCGCGGCGAGGACGTGAACGGCGTCATCATCAACTATAAGACGACGACCGACGCGTACATGACCGCCTATGAATACAATCCCTCCACCGGGCTGTTTGAGCGCTACCGCAACGGTTATGCCTACACGGACGGCAACACAGGCGAAACCTGCGCCTTTGCAAACGTCATCGTCCTGCGCACGGATATTTCGTGGGCGAGCGGCAACCCGTCCCGCCCGATCATCCGGCTGAACGGTCAGGGCGTAGCTGAAATCTTCCAGAATGGCAAATACATCCGCGGCAGCTGGGCGCGCGATTGCAGCGCAACCAAAGGGCTGCAAAACCGCATGGTATTCTTTGATGAAAACGGCGAAGAACTGCCCATGAAGGTCGGCAAGACGTTCATCCAGATTGTGGATAACGAGCAGCCCGTCGTCGTCGTCGCGGATGAAGCGATTGCGGGCAGCGTCGAGCCGCAGAAGCAGCGCGACACGGTAGGCGAGAAAAAGAAGAAGTAAACGTTTAACTCCTTCCGTCACGACTTCGTCGTGCCACCTCCCTCAAGGAGGGAGGCTCTATCCTTTCGCAATTCTAACTTAAAGCCAAAAGGCTCCCTCAAGGAGGGAGCTGTCAGCGAAGCTGACTGAGGGAGTTCCATCATATCAATCCCATATAGCCGCCATCACAGGCGCGCATAGAAAGCAAAATCTTTGACAATCTTCGGGTTTGGCGGGGCGTTGGCAGCGTCCCGCTTTTTTCGTTATTTTTGAAAAAATGCCGATTTTTGTCGGTTTCCGGGCTTCCGTTCCGAAAATACGCCGAAAACGCCGAAATGCTCGTGAATGAATTGACAAAAACGATTTCCGGTGTTACAATACCTGTGCGAATGCAGAAGGAGGTTATACTTCATGAAGAAATTTGCATCCATTCTCCTGTCCATGCTGATGGCAACCGGCGCGATCGCCGCCGCTTCGGCTGAGACGTACACCGGCACGGCGCAGGGCATCGGCGAGGTTTCCGTCACCCTGACCGTGGAGGACGGCAAGATCACCGCGGCCGAGGTCGCCGGCGAGAACGAGACCAAGGGCATCGGCTATGAGCCGTGCGCCGACGGCACGTTTGCCGACGCGATTGTGGCCGCGCAGGGCGTGGATTTTGACAGCATTTCCGGCGCGACCGTGACGAGCAACGCCGTCAAGGACGCGACCAAGAAGGCCATGGCGGCGGCCGGTCTCATCGAGGCCGAGGATACCACCGTGGCGGACGCCGAGTGCGACGTGGTGATCGTCGGCGCGGGCGGCGCGGGCATGACCGCAGCGCTTCAGGCCGTCGATTCCGGCGTAAACAGCGTCATCATCGTGGAAAAAGGCGGCTCCACCGGCGGCAACACCAGCCGCGCGACCGGCGGCATGAACGCCGCCAAGACCGTCTATCAGGACAAGAACGAATGGTCCGACGCGACGACACAGGCCGTCGAAAAAACCATTGCGACCGCGAAGGAAAAGTACGGCGATCAGATCAGCGATTTGATTGCGACCGTCGAAGCGCAGTTTGAGGCCTACAAGGCGAATCCGACCGGCTACTTTGATTCCGTCGAGCTCTTTGCGCTGGATACCATGGTCGGCGGCAAGTGCCTGAACAACCTGGATCTGGTCATGACCCTGACAGGCAACTCCGCCGAGGCCATCGACTGGCTGGCCACCAAGGACGCGCACCTGACCAACGTCGGCTCTTTCGGCGGCGCGAGCGTCAAGCGTATCCACCGTGCCACCACCGAGGACGGCAAGACCACGCCTGTCGGCGCGTATCTGGTCAAGGTGCTGACCGCGGATGTGGAAGCCGAGGATAAGATTGACCTGCGCACCAACACCGCCGCCACCGAGCTTGTCATGGAAGACGGCAAGGCGGTCGGCGTGAAGGTGAAGAATGAGAACGGCGAATACACCATCCGCGCCAAGGCCGTGATTCTGGCCAGCGGCGGCTTCGGCGCCGATCTCGACCGCGTGGCCGCGCTCAAGCCGGAACTCGCTGGCTTCGTGACCACCAACGCGCCCACTATCACCGGCGACGGCATCGACATGGCGACGGCTGTCGGCGCGGCGACCGTGGATATGGATCAGATTCAGATTCACCCGTCCGTTTACACCGAGACCGCGACGGCGCTGATTACCGAAGGCATCCGCGGCGACGGCGCGATCCTGGTCAATCAGGAAGGCAAGCGCTTCGTCAACGAGCTGGAGACCCGCGACAATGTGTCTGCAGCCGAGCTGGCGCAGGAGGGCGGCTATGCCTACACCATCCTCGACCAGAAGATGATGGATGCTTCCTCCACCTACAACAGCTACTTCACCAAGGGCTACGCCGTGCAGGCGGATACCTATGAGGAGCTGGCCGAGAAGCTGGGCGTCGATCCGGCGACCTTCACCGCGACGATGGAAGCCTGGAACAAGGCTGTCGCCGATCAGAAGGACGACGAGTTCGGCCGCCTGTCCTTCGCTTCCGCGCTGGATACCGCGCCCTACTACGCCATCAAGGTCTCCCCGGGCATCCATCACACGATGGGCGGCCTGAAGATCAACACCAACGCTGAAGTGCTCACCGAGGCGGATGAAGTTATCCCGGGCCTGTACGCGGCGGGCGAAGTCACCGGCGGCGTGCATGGCGCGAACCGCCTGGGCGGCAACGCTGTGGCTGATATCGTGGTCTTTGGCCGCATTGCGGCGCAGAACGCGGCGGCTTACATCGCGAAGTAACAGCCTACGTCTGTGTGCTTCCGCCGAAAGACTTGCCGTCTTGAAGGCATGGCACACGCGGTCAAACTAAAGCATATCAAGGAGCGGCTTTCCGAGAGGAGAGCTGCTCCTTTTCTGTTTCTTTTTACTTGCAAAACGAGCCCGTTGTGCTACAATGGATGCAGTTTGGTCAACGGAGGAACTTGATCCATGTCGCTTTTCATCCTCGCAACCCTTGCGGCGTTTTTCGTCAAAGGGCTTTGCGGCTTTGCCAACACGCTGGTGTTTCAAAGCATCTTGAGCTTTGGCGTCAGCAACGCAAGCATCTCTCCGGTGGAGCTGGTGGTCGGCTTTCCGAGCAACGCCATTTTGACATGGCAAAACCGCAAGAGCCTTCAGTCAAAGATTTTTCTGCCGCTGATGGCGCTGATGTTGGCAGGCAACATCCCCGGCGCGCTGATGCTCAGCCATATCGACGGGCGCATTGTCAAAATCATTTTCGGCGTGGCCATCATCTTCATCGCGCTGGACATGCTTCGCGGGCAGGGCAGGCCGCGGAAAGAAAACAAACTTCTGACCGCACTGGTCGGCATCGCGGCGGGCGTTTTGAGCGGCCTGTTCGGCGTGGGCGCGCTGCTGGCGGCCTATGTCAGCCGCATCACGGAGACGGGATGCGCATTCAAAGCAAACATCAGCGTCGTGTTTCTGGCGGAAAATGTGTTCCGCTTCGCGCTCTACCTCGCCCTCGGCCTTCTGAACGGCACATCGCTGCTCATGGCCCTCAAGCTCATGCCGTTCATGCTCGTCGGCCTGTTTGCAGGCATTGCCGTCAGCCGGAAAATCGATGATCGAAACATCAAGAAGCTGGTGCTCGTCCTGCTGATTGTTTCCGGCGCGGTGTTGATTCTCCAGAATATTTAAGTTCAAATTCTGTACAACGAGCGGACGCGCAATGCGCGCCCCTACATAACAAAAAGAGCTGTGCGTTTAATTGCACAGCCTTTTTTGATTCAATTCACGCTCAGCGCGTCGTCCGCCAGTCCATATCCTTCGCCATCCACATGCAGCATCAGCTCCGCTTCCGCCAGCGCCGTCTGCCCGTCCGCCCGCGAGACGAGCAGCGTAATCACGGGGTCCTTTGCATCCGCGGCGGGCGTTTGGTCGCTCCAAACAACCGTTTCGCCGTCGCTTTCCGCCGTCGCGCCGACAGTCACATACGTGCCCAGCAGCGCGTCCCACTTCATGAAAACGCCGCTCGTCGCGCTCAACGCATAATGCACGTCCATCGGCGCGCCGTTTGCATCCACCACGGACGGGGTCAGCATCAGGCCGGAAAGCGTGCTGTCCCCCGGCGTGTATCGCCGCATGGTCATCAATTCCAGCCTGCCGCCATCAAACGCGGCGGAGAGGTTCAGCAGCGTGTCCTCCTCGCGCGTGTAGCCCAGCGCGCCGGGCATATAGCTGATTAAAATCGAGCCGTATCCGCCGTTCTGAAAATAATCGCCCAGCTGTGCGTCGTGCCACGCGGCGCGATCCTCCTCGGAAATCAGGCCGCGCTTCACCGCCAGATCGCCCAATTCGCTCAAAAACGCTTCATAGCTGTCCTCCAGCGCAATTAGGTCGTCCACGCTCAAAAGCGGGCTGCCCTCCTCCGCGGGCGCGGCCAGCGGAAGCAGCGCAAGGCCAAGCGACAGGCAGACGGAAAAGACGATTTTTTTCATAGAAACAGCTCCTTAGCCGCGGAAAAGCTTATTTTGTAAAATACACAATATCGCTGACATCGCGCTCACGCGAACCGCTGGTCTTGTTGACGCGCTGATCGCCGAGGATCATCGTCGCGCTTCCGCCGCCGTCGAGGTTATAGGCCACCTTGCAGCCCTGCTCCACAAACACCTGCTGAAGCTCCTGCAAAGTCATGCCCTTGTCGCTCCAACCGTCGCGGCGGCCGTCCGCCACGATGATGACGTAGTTGTTCGCGTCCACCTGACCGATGGCGGTGCGCGGCTCGCGAATCGTGTCCTTCGTGGAGATGATGTATTTTTCCGGCAGTTCCACCGCTTCGCCGTCGTTGACCAGCAGCGGGCCGAAGGTGAAGCTCTGCACAACGCCCTCGTCGATGTACTTCTGTCCCTCGCCCGCGGTATACGTGCCGCGCGGCAGGGCTACAAACGTGCCGTCGTTCATGATGAGCAGCTGATCGCGGGAGGAAGCATCGTCGCGATAGAGCACGCCGTTGCGGATGACCAGGCCGTTCTTATCCTTGTAGTTGTAATAATCGCCGTTGACGGCCAGAATCGCGTCGTGGCGCGCGGCGATGACGCTGGTGGCCTCCGCATTATCCTTGGAATACTTTTCCCCGGCGAATGCGGTTTGCAGCTGCGCCGGGTCGTCCACATGGACGTTGGCGACGAAGAAGCGCAGGCTCGTGCGGTTGAACGCATAGCACCACTGATCGATGGTGATCTGGATGGTATCGCCCTCGTAGGTGGTCGTCTCCTCGATGGTTTTGGTGTTCGGTTCGGTCGCCGCAAGCGCGCAGACCGGCAGGCAGAGCGCCAGCATCAGCGCCGCCCAGAACATGATTTTTTTCATAGATGAAACTCCTTCAGTCACGCGTTCCGCGTGCCAGCTCCCTCAAAGAGGGAGCCTTTTTAGTGCTGTTTATATGAGGGAAATCCAAGAACCTCAGGTTCTTGGTGGGGCTTGGGGCAAAGCCCCAAACGTCTCCCCTACTGCGCAGTAAACATGATAACGTCGCTCACGGAGCGCTCCTTGCCGCCGGAGGGCATGTTGATGACCTCGCCGCGGAAATAGAGCGTCGTCGAACCGCCGCCGTCCAGATTGAACGCGAATTGCGCGCCCTCGTCGAGGAACAGCTGCTGCAGCTGCGGGATGCTCGCGCCCGTGGAATACCCCTCGCGGCGACCGTCTACCACGATGACGATGTAATGCAGCGGGCCGATCTGGCCGATGGCCGTGCGCGGCTCGTAATAGCCGTCGTGGCAATTCACGTAGAAGCTCGAAGGCAGCGTCGCCGCCTGACCATCCTCCACCAGCACCGGGCCGAACTCAAAGGTCTGCCAGGTCTGCGCCTGTTCCAACTTGTTGGCGACGAGGCCCTGCTTGCCGCTTCTGTCCGTCTGGGCGGAGAGGTTGCCGTCCTTATCCACGATCAGCAGATGATGCTTCTGGATGTTCTGCCGGCGCAGTACCTCGCCGTTGCGGATGATCACGCCGTTGCGATGATAGCGGCAGAAATCCGCATTGATGGCCAGCACAGGATTATAGCGCCCTGCAATATCGCTGACCGCTTCATAAATGCCGCTCTTGAAATCGTCGCCCGCAAAGGCCGTCCGGAATTGATCGACGCTGGAAAGCTGGATATCGCAGACGAAGTACGTCATGCTGTCCTTCGTCTTCTGCTCGATAGATACGGTGATGTTGTCCGATTCATAATGCAGCTGGCCCGGTTCATAGTGCTTGAAGCCCGTGGAGGTATCCGCCGCGGCCTGCGTCTGCGCCGTATCCTTCTGGGTTTCGGCCTGCGCAAGGATGGTTTCCTGCTGGGCTTCCTGCTTCACCTCCAGCTTTTCCTGATCCGGATTGAAGCTGGCCGCCGCCGCCAAAGCGCTGTCCGGCTCCGGCGTCGGGCCGGGCAGGCGCTGCACCGTCTTTTCGTTTTGGATGGCCGCCCACTGGGTGAAGCGCTGCTGCACGGTCGGCACGTCGCCCATCGGCGCACTGGCGTTGCAAAGCGTCAGCAGCATCACAGCGCCGACCGCGCCGCCCAGCCAGCGGTCGATGTGCCTGTGGCTGAACGACGGCACATCGAAATAGCGCTTGCGGATCGCTGGCTCAAGCGTGCGCTTTTCCTCCGGCGGGGGCGGCGGCGCTTTGTCATAGCGCCGGGGTGGAGTTCGCTTAAACTGGTCAAGCGGCTTCATGAATGTCTCCTCTACATGAAAAAATGCTATCGTTTATTATACTTCGATTGCGGTTTCGTGTCAAACGGGCCAAGCCCTTTTTTATCAGCTGCTCAAACTTTCCAAATAGCCTTCCAGCGCCTGCACGTCGTCAAACATCCGCCCGTCGCGAAGCCCGTCCTGCTCCTCCTCGGCGGCCATCGCCGCGGGGATATCCGTTTGGCGCACGATGGTCAGCGTTTCGCCCGTCGTATTCTGCCAAACGGCCAGCAAGCCGTCGCCCCCCACCTTCAAAACCCAGTGCAGCGGACAGGGGATATCCATCCGCGTGGTCATATCCACCTCGCCCGCCGAAAAGCCCGTGACGGCCGCGTTTTCATACAGCCCGTCGATTTCCTTTTCCAACGCGCCGCGCGTCAGCCCGACGAGCTGCGCGGGCAGTTTCTCCCGCCGCTGGACGCTGTGTCCGCAGGGCGCATAATACAGCGTGCGGTGCAGATAGGTCTCCCTGTCCGTTTTGACGGATAAATCCGCCCCGGCAGGCGCTTCGGCCGTTTCTCCGCCCTTCGCGGTTTCGACCTGCGGCTTCTTTTCGTTCGGCGCATCCGCGCCCCGCGCGGGCATCAGACACAGCAGCGCGGCCACCACGACGATAATCAGCAGATATCGATAAGAAACAGGCAATAAAATCATCTCCTTTTTGCGCTCATTGTGCGCAGGAGATGCTCGGCGCATGATGGAAATAAATAGCTTCCTTTTTTTCAAAAAACCGAACAAATCGGCCCGCCGTCTCGTCTATAAGGTGTAAGGAGGTGAAGCGCCGATGGAGACTGCCGCGGATGAAAGCCCGAAACAGCGCCTTACCCGACTGGTCGGGCAATATCAAACCGACCTGCTCCGCGTCTGCTATATTCAGCTGCACGACACGGCGCTGGCGGAGGACGCCGTGCAGGAAACCTATCTCAAGGCCTATCGGTCGATGTCCGCTTTTCGGGGCGATTGCAGCGAAAAAACATGGCTGATGCGCATTGCGGTCAACGTCTGCCGCGACATGCTTCGTTCGGCGTGGTTTCGTCATTTAGACCGCCGCGTAACGCCCGAGCAGCTGCCCGAACCGATTGTACAGCCGAGCGAAGAGGCGCTCCTGCTGACGGTGGAGGTCATGCGGCTTCCGCAGAAATACCGCGAAGCCGTCCTTCTGTATTACTATGAAGCGATGACGACCGACGAAATCGCGCAGGCACTGGGCGTTGCAAAGTCCACCGTCTCGTCGCGCCTTGAGCACGGCCGTCAGACCCTTCGGAAAGCGCTGGAAAGGAGGCGTCTGCATGGATGAATTTCGGGAAAACGACCGTCTGCGCGGCGCGCTGGATGCGTCGCTCTCCGGCCTGAACGGCGATCCCTACCTCGCGTGGCGTGTGCTCGCTCGGGCAGAGGAACAGCCAAAAGCCGTAAAAAAGCGTTCCGTCGGCCTTGTGTTTGCCCTCGCCGCGCTGCTGGCCGCGGTGAGCGTCGCCGCGGCGGCGGCGCTCAACCTCTTTGAGCAATTCGGCCAAAGCGAGCGCCGCTTTGCGGAAATCGCCCCGCAGACCGTCATCGACTCGGAAACCGCCTCGATTCAAACCGAAAGAACGGGCACGGTTGCCGCGTCGATTGTCAACGCCTATTATGACGGCGAATCGCTGCTCATCGGCTATGTGCTTCAAAGCGCTTCGAGCTTCGAACTCTTTTCGCCGACAGCTGAACAACTCTCGCGTATGAAACCGACAGACAGCACACCCTCGTGGCTGCATGCAAAAACAGGTGAATCTGCCTTGAGCGACGCATGGGAAGCCGCTAAGCAGGCCGGAACGCCCTGGGGCGCAGTTCACTATCAAGCTGCCGTGTCCGACCACACTTATACAGACGATGGAATTGACCTCGGCCCATGGGTAGAAACGGAGGACACGTCCATCCCCGATTGCTTTTCCGCCATTCGTGATTTTGACGCTCTGCCGGAAGCCGCCAAAAAGCGGGATTCGCTCTCTATCCGCATCAACGTCTATCAATCTGCCGTTTGGTTCTATTTCGACGGACAGTCTATGTATACGACGACCGAACGCGTCGATTTGTTCCCGATGACGGCGACGATTGACCAAATCGACCGCGATTCGGCACAATTCATGGGCTTTAAAACGATAAACGGCGCAAAAATCAGGCTCACGGTTCAGGCTTCCGAAATCCGCCTGACCGCATCTGTGACTGCCGCAGACGGCGCGCTTCCGTCCATTTCGGATGATTCATGGTTCGACTTGCTGCTGACGGATGAAACAGGTTACACCTTTGAACCTGAATCCTTTGTCACGCCGGACGAGCGAACACTGCTTTTCACCTTTGAGGGAAGCGGACAAATGCCCTCGTCCCTCAGCGCCATGTTGATGATTGTCGGCCCTTCGGGCGAAACGGAATCCTTCCCGATTGTGGTGGATATCAACGGCTGAGCAGGCCGAATCCGCAAAATTCGGCGAATAACAAAGCATGCCCACGAACCCCCTCGTCTCGGTTCGTGAGCATGCTCTTTTACTTATCCATCCGAACCCTGGCCCGTCCGGAATTTTTCGTCTCATATCCGTGACCTCTATACCGTGCCGCCCCAGCATATACGGAGCGCGGTCGGCGAAATACGCCGTGGCGACAATCGTCGCGCCAATCATCAGCGATCGGCGCTCATCTCCCTTCCGTATTCATTGACCCAGCGGTTTCTTGTTCGGCGTTCCGGCCTTGCGCGGATACGCCTTCGGGGTCGCGCCCGTCTTATCCGTCAGCAGCAGCACATGCGCCCAGTCCTCCCGGCCGGGAATCGGCGCATCCACCGTGCCGCGCACCGTGCCGCCCAGCAGGAAAGCCGCGCGCCTTGCGGCGGTCATTTCCTCCGCCACGCCCGGCCCCTTCCACGCGATCGCCACGCCGCCCTTTTTGACAAACGGAAGCGTCAGCTCCTCCAGCGTCGCCGCATTGGCCACCGCGCGGGAAACCGCCGCGTCGTATTGCTCGCGGTGCACCGCCATTTTAGCCGCGTCTTCCGCGCGCGCGTGGAGCGTCGCCGCCGTAAGGCCCAAGCGCGCCAGCGCGTCCTCCAGAAACAGAATGCGCTTGTTCAGCGCGTCTAGAAACGTCATCTGCAAATCCGGCCGCAGAATCAGCAGCGGCATACCGGGAAAGCCCGCGCCCGTGCCCACGTCGATGACCTTTGCGTTCGGCGCAAGCAGTCCGTGCGCCAGCGGCGCGGCGCTATCCAGATCGTGACGATCCACGCGTTCGTCCTCGTCGAGCACGGCGGTCAAATCCATCCGCGCGTTGTATTCATCCAAAATGGCATGAAAGGCTTCAAAGCGGTCAAGCGCGGTTTCATCCGCCGCAATGCCCATTTTCTCCAGCCCGTTTTTCAGTCTTTCCTTATTCATGGCGGCTCTCCCACACAAATTTAATCCAGCTCAAGCCCTCTCGCAGATGGTTTTTGATGAAATATTCCGGTTTGGAGGGGCTTCCCTTGCCCGTGGCGATGATACCGACCTGCTTGCACAGCGCCAGTGCGCGCGGCACATGGTAATCGCTGGTGACGATCAGCGCCGCCGTCAGCCCGCGGTCGTCCATGATGGATTGCGCATAGCCGAGGTTCTGCCGCGTGTTGAACGAGCCGGTCTCCGCTTCGATATCCGCCGCGTCCACGCCGTGCTCGATCAGCCAATCGCGCATCACGTCGCCCTCCGAACGCGGCTCGTCGCTGCCCTGCGCGCCGCAGACGATCATCAGCCGCGGCCGCTTCTGGTATTCCTCCAGCGCTGCCGTCAGCCGCCTTTCCAGCGCGACGGAGGGCGTTCCGTCCGCCTTGACCTGCGCGCCAAGCACGATAATGGTGTCAAATTCGCCGACCGGGGGCAGATGCGTCTCCTTGTAATAGACAAAGCCAATCAGCCCCGCCGCACAAACCACGCCAAAGAGCACAAGCGCTGCAAGCACCGTCAGCAGCCTCCTCAAAATCTTCATAGCTTTCCCCTTTGGGGCTCTGCCCCAAACCCGGGCAGGGAACGCGTTCCCTGCACCCTTTGTTTTGCTTCGCGCCCCATACCCGCTACGGATTCATTTTCAGCGCGACCAGCTCATCCTCCTGCTCCTCGCGAAGCGTGCCGCGTCGGCCGGGCACGTTTCGGCTGCGCATCAGATAGCTGATTTTCTCGCCGCTCTGCCGCCCGTCGAACTGGCTGCTCTGCGTCATGGAATACACGCTGTTTCCGGCAAAAATCAGATGATCGATGACGCGAACGCCGATGACGTTCAGCGCGCCGATCACCGCGCGGGTGGAGTCGTAGTCATCCTGCGAGGGTTCGGCCGTGCCGCTGGGATGATTATGCGCCAGCAGAACGGCATGCGCATGATATCGAATCGCGGTTTCGACAACCTCTCTGGGATAAATCTGCACCTGATCGATGGTGCCCTTGTGCAGCAGCGCGGGGCGAAGCACGCGCCCGCTCTGATCCAGGCAGATCATATACACGCGTTCCTCGTGCAGGCCGAAGAACAGCGCGCCCGCATATTTCCGCGCTTCCGCCAAATTGGTGATGACAGGCTTCGCGCCCATTGCGCTATGCTGATAATAACTCATCAGCTGGGGCATCAGACTGAGCAGCACAGCGGCATTTTCGCCCACGCCGTCCACCCGCGTCAACTCCGACGGTGCGGCTTCCAGCACCGCGCTGAGCGAACCGAAGCAATCAATCAGCCGATGTGCCAGCGGGTTCACGTCCCGCTGGGGGATGGCAAACATGAGCAAAAGTTCGAGCACCTCATGTTCGGAAAAGCCGGAAAGCCCCTCCTTCATGAACCGCTCCTTCATCCGCGCGCGATGCCCCGCGTGGACTGTCTTTTCGCTCATGATCTCCTCCTTCCTCCTTCAGTCTCGCTTCGCTCGACAGCTCCCTCAAAGAGGGAGCCTTTATCCCATTGCCTCCCTCCTTGAGGGAGGTGTCGCCGCAGCGACGGAAGGAGTAAATTGCGCTCCGAAAAACTTAGTATTTCGCCAAAATGCTTTCCAGCTCCTCAAAGCTGTGCGCCACCGGCAGCCCGGTGGATTGAAGCCGCTTCAAATCGTTGTGCCCCCACGAAACCAGCACGCAGTCCGCGCCCAGCGCCTGCGCCAGATGCGCGTCCGCCAGCATATCGCCGACAAGCACCACATCCGCACCGGAAAGCCCAAGCTCGCGCAGCTGCCGCTGCCCGATTTCCGTCTTTTTGCCGGCGCTCTCGTCCTGCAAGCCGCTGATATCCTTCATATACGGCGTCAGGCCCAGCGCATCGCACTGCTTTTTGAGCGACGGCTCATAGGAAGCGGAGAGCACCGACTGGCTCCTTCCCTGCGCATGCAGGGTCTTGATCGCGTCCAGCGCGCCGGGGAGCAGCCCCACGCCGACGGCCTTCTGGTTGAACTCATCCAGCCAGAGCCGCGCGATTTCCTCATAGCTGTGCCTGGCGTAATCCACGCCGACGAGGGGATAAAAATCCCGCACGGGCATGGTCATGTTGTTTCGGTAATCCGCCAGCGTGATGCGCGGCACGCCGATCTGGTCAAAAACATAATTGTCCAAATCCACGGAAAGCTGCGCGTCGTTGAGCAGCGTGCCGTTAAAATCCCAAATGATGTGTTTCATAGCTGTATTATACCCTCTCGGTGTGCCTGCGTCAATCAAACAGCGCGCGAATGTCCTCCGGCGTGAGCTGGGTCGGCATGGCCTCGCCCGCGGTAATCATCTGGTCGAACATCTCGCGCTTTCTCGCGCCGAGCTTGACGACCTGCTCCTCGATGCTCCCGCGCGTAATCATGCGGATGACCGTGACCTTGTGCTTCTGGCCGATGCGGTGCGCGCGGTCGGTCGCCTGATCCTCCGCCGCAGGATTCCACCACGGGTCGAAGTGAATGACCGTGTCCGCGCCGACGAGGTTCAATCCCGAGCCGCCCGCCTTGAGCGAAATCAGGAACACCTGCCCCTCGCCCGCGTTGAACTGCTGCACCATCTCCACGCGGCGCTTCGGCGGCGTTTCGCCGTCCAGATACATGCAGGAGATGCCGACGGCTTCCAGTCTGCGCTGCAAAATTTTAAGCATGCGCGTGAACTGGGAGAAGATGAGCGCGCGGTGTCCCGCTTCCAGCGAGCCGGGCAGCACGTCCAGCAGGAGATCGAGCTTGCCGCTCGACGCCGCATAGCTGGGCAGCACCAGCGACGGATGGCCGCAGATCTGCCGCAATTCGGTGATGGCGGCGAGCATTTCGATGCGGTTGTTGCCATTAAACATGCCTTCGACCTGTGGGCGCAGGCGCAGCAGGCTGGCCTGATAGACGCGGCGCTGCTCCTCGGTCATGTCCGCCGTGAGCGTGATTTCCACCTTTTCCGGCAGTTCGCGCAGCACGTCGCCCTTCAGGCGGCGCAGCAGGAACGGGCGAATGCGGCTGCGCAGCACGTCGGCCTCCTCGCCCGTGCCGAAGCGGTGCATGAACTGCGCGAAGGAATTGAGGTAGCCCGGCAGCACAAAGTCGAAGATCGACCACAGTTCGCCCGGATGATTCTCCATCGGCGTGCCGGTCAGCGCCAGACGCGTCTGCGCCTTGAGCTGCTTGACCGCACCTGCGCCGACGCTCATCGCGTTCTTGATATACTGCGCTTCGTCGAGAATCGCGAAGCGGAACGGCACCTTGGAAAGCAGGCCGATGTCGCGGCGGATCAACGGATAGCTGGTCAGATACACATCCACATCGCGGTTTTCGCCCGTCAGGCGCGCAATCGTCTGCGCGCGCTGGGCCTGCGTACCCTCGCCAGCCGCACAGCGCAGTTCGGGCGCGAATTTCGCGATTTCCGCCATCCAGTTGTACACCAGCGACGTCGGCGCGACGACGATGGAAGCCGCGTTCTGGTCGCCGCGGCGCTTCGCCCACAGCAGCAGGGTGATGACCTGCAGGGTCTTGCCCAGACCCATGTCGTCCGCCAGAATGCCGCCCATGTGCAGCCGGTCGAGCGCCTGCATCCACATAAAACCGCGCATCTGATACGGGCGAAGCAGCTTATCCAGCGGTTCGGGGCAGGGTTCGCCGTCATCCTGCAAACTGCCGACCATGTTTTTGACGCTGTCCTCGGCCTTGACGGGAATCTTGCCGCTTTCCAGCAGGCTGGTCATATACGCCGCGCGGTAGGAAGCAACCTCCACCACGCCGCGCAGGTTCTTGTCTTCCTCCTCCGGCTCGCCCGTCTCGCCGCCGACCGCCGCTTCCGCCATTTCGCGCCACTCGTCCATCTCCGAAAGATCGAGGAACGAGCCGTCCTTGAGGCGGAAATACTTCTTTCGGTCGCGCAGCGCGCGCAAAATATCGACGACTTCCGGCGCGGGCTCGCCGTTTTCGGTCATCTCCAGGCGCAGCGCGCCATCCTGCATGCGCAGCGTGCCGACAAAGTGCGGCTTGCGCGGGGTCATCTTGCGGAACTCGTCGGAACAATAGACCTCCGCGTTCTCCTGCATCTTGTAAATGCCCTCGGTCAGGAAGCGATAGATCGGCTCCTGTCCGCCGAGCACGACGCGCCCTTTCTGCATGCGGAAGCCAAACGTCGCCAGCAGGTCGAGCGCGCGGCGTTCGGCCGCCGCGTCGCGCAGAAGCATGATGCGTTCGTCGCCTTCGCTCGGCGCAGCCTGCGCGGCAAAGGGATCGATCTCTTCGTCGCCATAGAGGAACGCAATGCGGCAGAGCACCAGATTGTTGTCCCGGTCGAAATATGCGCGCACCTTCAATTCGCGGCGGATGATGCGTTCGGCCAGCGCGCCGTCGAGCGTCACCGTGCCCGCACGCTCCAGCGCGGGCAGCAGGTCGGATATCACGCGCGTGCTCTGCTGCGCGTCAAAGCGGAACGCAGCAGGCGCGCCCGGCCCGGCCTGCGCAGAGAGCAGCACGCGGACAATGCCCCGCTGGGCTTCCGGCAGGCGAAGCACGTCGCCCTCACAATAGACATAGGTGCAGTCGCTGTCCAGCATGCGCAGGGTTTTGGGCATCTGCGCACGCACTTCCAATTCGCGGCCGCTGGCAAACACGCCAAAGAGCAGTTCAACCTGTCCGTCGAACACGCTCGGCACGCTGACGACCTCCTCGCCGAAGGAAACCTTAAACGGCTTGGCCATCAGCAGCTGCATCAGGCGCGGCACAAAGCGGTCGGCCACGGTCAGGTATTTGGCGTCCAGCCCCGTCTGCACGAGCTTGCCTTCCAGCTGGCAGACGTAGGCCGCATCCTGCAAGAGCTTGATGATTTTCGCGTCCACGCCCGTGAAGCCCATCCACTCCGGTTCGAGCACAAAGCCCTTGCCAAACGCGATGGCCGTTTTTTCCTGCAAGCCACGCAGGAACTGCGCCATGCTCTTGACGACATACATCCGCTCCTGCCCGACGCGCAGGGAGACGCGCACCGGCTCCTTTTCGCCCAGCAGCCGCAGCGTGATTTCCATTTCCAGCGGCGTTTCCATCGGCAGGGCGCTTTGCAGCGTGCCCATCAGCGCGCCCGCGTTTTCACGCGCGCGGCGGCGGCGCATCTCCTCAATCGCGCCGGTGGAAATGGCCTGCATCATCGCCGCGGCCAGATGGCGGCACGGCTTATGCACGTTGCCGAAAAAGTCGCACGAGCAGCGCCCGCTCAGCTTGGTCGTCGCGCCGACGCGCACGATGCGCCGCGGGTCGCCATCGACCGCATAGCGCAGAAAGCCGTTTTCCTCCTCAAGAGGATGCACGCCGCCCTGACGAAAAATCACAAGGCCCGCGTTATATTCTTCCTCCGGCGTGATCCGCCGGATAATTTCCATACCTTCAGCCACAAAATCTCTCCGCTTCCCAAAAAATTAAAGCCGTAAAACGGGTAACTTATTTTTAATTCTTCGCCGCGCCGCCGTATTCCTGCCGCTTCGCGGGGAAACCGTTCAGGATTTTCAGCGTTTGTCCATTCCGGGGCGAATCCTTTTTACAGCTTCATCAAAAATTCGGAAAACAGGTCGATCATCTGCTCCTTGTCCGGTTTGTTTTTCCGCATCGCCCACCACGCGCCGCAGCTGACAATCGCGCCCGAATAAATCACGGAAAGCATCACATGCGACTGGCGGATATACTCCGGCGCTTCGTTTTTGAGGTGCTGATCGATGCTCAGCCGCACCTGTTCCTCCAGCAGATCACGGACGAACGAGCCGTCCCGACTGCGCAGAATGCTGACGATAAACCGCTCGTTGCTCTCGATGAATTCCAGCAGGTAGCGGAAAACGCCTGTGTAATAGCTCTGCGGCACGGCCGGATCATAGCCGATTTCGCTGTTTTCCTCCGACAAGCGCTGCAATTTCTGAATCATGTAGACCAGCAGCTCGGTTTTATCGCCGAAATGCTTGTAAAACGTCGCTTTGCGAATCACCGCCTTTTCGCAAAGCTCCGTCACGGTGATATCGTCAAAGCTCTTTTGGCAGAGCAGGTCATACAGGGCGCTGGTCAGCGCGCTTCGCGTCTTCTGCACGCGCAGATCGAGCTTCTTCTCCTTTTTCTCCATGTTCATCCCTCCAATTCGGAAACCATATCGAACCATTAGTCAATTATCTGACTATTGACTTATATTTGTACGTTGTGCTTTTATCTCTCCCTGATTATATTTTTTAGCGTACCAAGAGTCAATGATCTCGGAAGGAAAAGGAGGACTTCATCATGAAGCAGTTTGACAACATCCGTGCGCATAAGCCGTAGGGCATTGAAAATCGCAAGGCATACATCAACGGCGGCGTAGCCGGTCTGACAAGCGCAGTCTTCCTGATCGACGACTGCTATGTGCCGGGCGGCAACGTGACCATCTACGACCAGCTTCCGGTCATGGGCGGTTCGATGGATGGCGCAAAGGTCGGCGACGGCCGCTACACCTGCCGCGGCGAGCGCGAGCTGGAGCCGTATATGGAGTGCTTCTGGTATCTGGGCAGCAAGATTCCGTCGCTCTACACCCCCGGCCGCACCATCACCGAGGAAACCGTGGACGTCAACAAGACCAACCGCATTTATGCCCACTCCCGCATCCTGCACAATCAGGGCCAGGTTTGGGATGGCATCCGCGATTTCTCCATGAGCGACACGCTGGCCAAGAAGCTGATGGAGATGATCGCCATGCCGGAGGAAGAAATGAACGGCATGACCATCGAGGAATACTTCGGCGACACCTTCGAGGAGTTCCAGAAGCATCCGATTTGGCAGTGCTTCCACATGATGCTGGCCTTCAAGGATTATCACTCCATGATTGAAATGAAGCGCTACATGATCCGCTTCATTCAGTTCCAGCCGCGCATGGATACCCTCGACGGCATTCTGCACACCAAGTATACCGCCGTCCCTGCGCACTATGTCGATGCGCCATTCCAAACAGAAATCGACTGCTTCGAGGGCGGCAAGACCTACGAAATCGCCGCGGCGAACGAGCCGACAAAGGGCTGGCTGCGCCTGACCAAGACGGATCGCAAAAACGGAAATCCCGTTGCGGGCGTGACCTTCGACATCTACGAAAACGACGCTTATGGAAATGCGCTGGTCGGCAGCATGACGACCGATGAAAATGGCGTCGCCGTATCCGATCCGCTGCGCAAAGGACGATATCTCGTCCGCGAACATGGCGAAACGGCAGGCTATGTTTTTGAGGAAATCACGCTGGATGCTACCGTGAAATCGGATGAAATGACCGACCTGTACGCGACCAATCAGCCCGTCATGACGCGCATCAGCATCAAAAAGCGAGATAAAGACGAATACGCGCAGACTGACGCGCCCTCTGTCCGCGGTGACGGCGAGCTGACCGGCGCGACGTTCCGTGTACTGGCGGGCGCGGATATCCTTGACCGTCAGGGCAACGTGATCTGGCTCAGGGGCGCGACGGTCATCGACGCCATCCAGACCTCCGGCGAGGATGCAGCAGCGACCACCGACGAGCTGTGGCCTGGGCTGTATGAGATCGTCGAGATTGCGCCGCCTGTCGGCTATCAGCCCAGTGACGAGCATGTACTGGTCGATACCGCCAGCGCCGCCGCACAGTCCAGGGAAGCCGTTATCACCTATGATGCGCTCAAGCTGAACGAAATCAAACTCGGCGCGCAAGCCATCGTCAAGGTGCTGGGCGACAACAAAACCGACAACCAGCACACCGAAACCCCGGAGGAAGGCGCGGAGTTCCACGTCTACCTTCGGAAAGCCGGTTCGTATGAAAACGCGCGCGAGTTCGAGCGCGACCACCTCATCACCGACAAGAGCGGGTATGCCAAAACCAAGCTGCTCCCGTATGGCGTGTATGTTCTGGAGCAGACGGTCGGCAAAGACGGGTTTGAAATCAAGAAGCCGATTCTCTTTGAAATCACCGGCGAGGAAAACCCCATCCAACCGCCCATCCTGACGCTCAACGACCGCCCGATTCTCTACCGCCTGCGGCTCATCAAGACGGATGCACGAACCGGCAAAGTTATCACGCTGGCGGGCGCATCTTTCAAGCTCAAGGACGCGGACGGCAATACCGTGACGCAGACGATTTACTACCCGAAAAAGCAGACGCTCGACACGTTTACCACCGATGAATCCGGCTGCGTGACGCTGCCCGAAGAAGTCGGCTGGGGGCTGTATTCCATCGAGGAGATTCAAGCTCCCGAAGGATATCTGATTCGGACGGAAAGCCTGCCCGTGTTCGTCGGCAAGACGGGCGACACTGCCGACCAGGTGTACGAGCTGGACATCGAGATTCCCAATGAAGCGGTTATGGGACAGATCCGCCTTGAAAAGAAGGGCTTTCAGCTCGTCGGCTTTGAAACTCAAACCGAAATGGGCTTTGAATATCAGTCTCCTATCTTTGAAGAACGCTGCCTTGCGGATGCTGTTTTTGAAGTACGCGCCGCGGAAGAAATCGTCGGCGGTGATGGAACAATCTGGTATCAAAAAGATGAATTGGTGGACACCATCACGACCAGCGGAACGGGCACAGATTGGTCGAAGGAGCTGCCGCTGGGTAAGTACAAGCTGATGGAAATTGCCGCGCCCGAAGGATACGCGCTCAGCGATGAGGTGTATGAAGTCGAATTGAAATCCAGCGACGGACACACGCCGTTGGTGACCGTCACCGTCAAAGCGCATAATGAATATCTGTCCGCCGAAATTCAGCTCGAAAAAGAAAAGGAAGTCCTCAAACCCTATACGGACGCAGACGGATATATCCGTCAGGAGCTGACCACGACCTATGGGCTGGGCTTTGTATTCGGTCTGTACAATGCCGACGACATCCATTATGCGGACGGTATGCTGCCCGCCGATACGCTTATTGCCGTCGGCATGACCGATATGCACGGCAAGCTGACCTTCTCCGGCAATCTGCCGCACGGCGCATATACCATCCGGGAGCTGGACGGGCCGAAAGGATGGAAGCTCAATCCGAACCGCTTCGATGTACGGATTTCTCCCGAAAATCAGGCGGACGATGCGCCTGTCATCCGCGTTGCTCTGAATGAAAAAGTGCATAACGAGCTGATTTACACCCAAATTACGCTGACCAAAACCGATATCACCGGCGCAGAAACCGTTCCGGGCGCAGAGATCGAGGTCAAGAATGAGCAGGGGGAAGTCATTTACCGCGCTGTTACCGATGAAAATGGCGAAATCCCCGATATTCCCGTCACACCTGGCCGCTATACCTTCAAAGAGGTACTTGCCCCCGAAGGCTATGCGCTGAACGAAACGACCTGTTCCTTTACCGTGGATGAGGACGGGCATGTTTCCGGGGATGCCGTCCTGCGCGACGATTTCACGCGCTTCACACTGAAAAAAATCGGCGAAAACAACGAGCCGTTGACTGGCGTGGAGTTCTTGTTGAAAAACGAACGCGGCGCAGTCGTCGCTACAGTGCTGACCGATGCGGACGGCATCGCCATGTTTGAAAAAATCCCGTATGGCAGCTATACTGTCGTTGAAAGCAAACCGCTTCCGGGCTACCTGCCCAGCGGCGTGCAGGTGTCATTGACCCTTGACAGCACGTTCGTCAATCCGACCGAGCCGATTGCCGTCATTCCCAACGAGCGCATGAAGCTGACCTTCAGGAAGGTCGATACATCCCGCCGCTGAAGCTTGCACGCATCACCAACACGCCCGTCATCTAGACCGGCGTTGACTTCCCGGTTACGCCGACAATGGCTGTCGGTCTGCTGATGATGGCGGCTTCCGTCCTGCTCGGTCTGATGCGGCTGCTCAGGAAGAAACACCGATAACGTTACGGAGGTGCAGAACATGACGTTCCTGATGAAACTGGTTGGCCTGTCCCTGATCGCCCTGCTGACGCTGATGGAATGGCTCGGCATCTTTGCGCTGGGTATTTCGCAGTTCATCACCAATAAGCTGGCGGCGCTGATTTTCTTCATCGCCTGCTGCTGTCTGCTGTTCGGCAAGGTCACGCTCAGGGAAGCCGCAGCCATGTTTGCAGGGAGCTTCTGCGTCTTTGCTTTGCCGTATGCCGCCGAGTGGATTTTGGAGCGGGTTTCCGATTTGAATCGGTGCGTAAAGGATTGGGTGCGCGGTTGAATTACGATGGATTTTGTGATAAAATAGAAGCATCAGGAGGGAATTGTACGATGGCTTTGCAGGATACCGTAACCAAGCAGTACATGTCCAAAGGTGAAATCTTCGCCGACGCTTTCAACTACCTGATCTATTCCGGCAGGCAGGTCATTCGTCCCGACCAGCTCAGCGAAATGGACACGACGCAGATCGCTATTCCTTTTGCGCCGCAGGAGCAGGGAAAGCCCGAAACCACGCAAAAATACAGGGATGTCCTCAAGACGCTTTCCGTCAAGAAAGACAAGACCTGTACCTATCTCGTTCTGGGCATCGAGAACCAGTCGCGGGTGCATTACGCCATGCCCATCCGCAACATGCTCTACGACGTGCTGCAATATGAAAAGCAGGTGCGCGAGCTGGCGGCAAAGCATCGGCAGAACCGCGATGCCGAAAACGCGGACGAGTACCTTTCCGGGCTGACGAAGGACGACCGGCTCATTCCCGTGATTACGCTGGTCATTAACTTCGGCGACAAGAAGTGGGACGGCCCGCTGACCTTCCACGAGATGCTGACCGAGCAGCCGGAAGAAGTGCTTGCGCTGCTGCCCGACTACAAAGTTTTCCTCATCGACCCGATGGCGATGGAAAGCGAAGATTTTGATAAGCTCCACAGCAGTCTGCGCGAGGTGCTGCACTGCATCAAGGTACAGAAGGATAAGCAGGAAATGCGGGAGCTGCTTCAAACGGATGACCGCTTTGCGCGCCTGGACAGGGACGCTGCGATGGTCATTCGCACCATGACCAACACTAAATTCAAGATTGACGATCATTTGGAGGTGGTCAATATGTGTGAAGCTATTCAAGGGCTGATTGATGATGGCGTGAAAAGCGAAAAGCGCGAAACGGCATTGCGCCTGTCCAAGATGGGTCTTTCTGTCAAACAGATTGCGCAGGCGACCGAGCTTTCCGAAGACGACGTGCTGAAACTCATTCAGAAATAATCCTTATCCACACACTGGCGGTCAGTTGAAGCTGGCCGCTTTTTTCATACCCATTAAACGAAAAAGGAGGTTTTCATGCAGGAAGAAATCGAGCAGAAAAGCGCGACCCTGATGATTAACGGCACCAAATTCAGCCTCCGCACCCTCAAGTCCGCCGCGCTCAGGCTGCTGGCGCACCGTCAAAATCCGTCTGCGCCCGGTGTGAAACACCGCGGCAAACAGACGGTCAGGCAGCTGGTCGGGCAGAATCAGGGCGTAAGCAATATCGAGCTGTCCGGACAGGACTTGAAGGAGTTCCAGCGGATCACCCGCAGATACGGCGTAGACTATGCAATCCGCAAAGTGGACGGCGACAAGCCGCGCGTTCTGGTGTTCTTCAAGGCCCGCGATTCGGACGCTTTAACCGCTGCGCCCAAGGAGCTGGCCAGCACAAAAGCCCGAACGCAGTCCGAACGTCCTTCCGTTCTCCAACGGCTGGAAAAAGCGAAGGAACAGGCGGCAAAGACCATCGGGAAAATCCGAAACAGGGAGCCTAGCCGATGAAGAAACCGCACCGAAATCGTCGGAAAAGGAAACATTTCTTCGGCATATCCGACGCTGTAAAAAAGAAACTTGCGCTGAATCTGCCCTACTTCATGATTGGCTTATACGCCACCAAGCTGGGGCAGGCATGGCGCATGGCGGAAGGCACAGACTTTTCCGAGAAACTGCTGCACCTGGGCGACGGCTTTACTGCCGCTTTTGCTTCATCGCTGCCGAGTTTCCATCCTGCCGATCTGCTCGTCGGTCTGCTTGCAGGGTTGCTGCTTCGGCTTGCCGTGTATCTCAAAGGCAAGGACGCGAAGAAGTTCCGCAAAGGACGTGAGTATGGCTCGGCACGCTGGGGAACGCGCAAGGACATCGAGCCGTTTATCGACCCCGTTTTCAAAAACAACATCCTGCTGACGCAGACGGAACGGCTGACCATGAACAGCCGCCCCAAAGACCCCAAGACGGCGCGGAACAAAAACGTGCTGGTCAGCGGCGGTTCGGGCAGCGGCAAGACCCGCTATCTTTTGAAGCCCAATCTCATGCAATGCCATTCCAGCTATGTCATAACAGACCCCAAAGGCAGTCTGCTCATCGAGTGCGGACATCTGTTGGAAAAGAAAAAGTATCAGATTCGATTCTTCAACACCATCAACTTCAAAAAGTCGCTCCACTATAACCCGTTCCATTACATTCATTCGGAAAAGGATATCTTGAAGCTGGCAAATGTTCTGATTACCAATACCGACGGCGGGCAGAAAAGCAGCGACCCATTTTGGCGAAACGCCGAAATGCTGCTGTATTGCGCACTGATGGGCTACATCTTTTACGAAGCACCACCGCACGAACAGAACTTCAACACGCTGGTGGCGATGATTAACGCGATGGAAGTGCGCGAGGACGACGACAACTTCAAAAACCCCGTCGATCTCCTCTTTGACGCGCTCGAAGAAAAAGACCCGGATCACTTTGCCGTGCGCCAATATCATAAATATAAATTGGCGGCGGGCAAGACCGCTAAGAGCATTTTGGTGTCGGCGGGTGCGCGTCTCGCGCCATTCGACATCGCGGAGCTTCGGGAGATTCTGTCCTATGACGAATTGGAGCTGGACATGCTGGGCGACCGCAAGACGGCGCTGTTCCTCATCATGAGCGATACGGACAGCACGTTCAATTTCCTCATCAGCATGATTTATACCCAGCTTTTCAATCTGCTCTGCGAAAAGGCGGACGACGTATACGGCGGGCGCTTGCCCGTGCATGTGCGCTGCCTGATTGACGAGTGCGCCAACATCGGGCAGATTCCCAACCTTGAAAAGCTGATGGCGACCATCCGCAGCCGGGAAATCTCCGCCGTTCTGATTTTCCAGGCACAGAGCCAGCTCAAAGCCATTTACAAAGAGCAGAGCGACACAATTCAAGGGAATTGCGACAGCTCAATCTTCCTCGGCGGACGTGAAGCGACGACGCTCAAAGAGCTTTCCGCCGTGCTGGGACGCGAAACCATTGACACCTGCAACACCGGCGAATCACGCGGCAGAGAAACCTCGCACAGTTTGAATTATCAGAAGCTCGGCAAGGAACTCATGACGCAGGACGAGCTGGCGACGATGGACGGCGGCAAGTGTATTCTGCAAATCCGCGGCGTTCGTCCTTTCCTCTCCGACAAATTCGATCTGGCCAAACATCCCAACTATAAGTACCTCTCGGATGCTGACCCGGCAAACGCCTTTGACCCGCAGGCTTATCTCAATCGTGCGCTTCATCCCAAGGATGAGGATACGTTTGATGCCTACGAAATCGAAGATGATGAACCGGAAGAAAACGTTCCGATTGATCTGGATGTCGTGATGTACTGATTCCTTTTCCAGTTCCGGCAGCATTGTACATCTGCCGGAATTGTTTATATAGATGAGTTTCGCAGCCTGTCTGCGGCTCAGTTTCTCTGGCTTCCGCGTTCGCTCAACTGCCGTTTTTCAGGCAGGCTGCGTCGGAAGTGCATACGGCCTCAGGCCGTGTTTCTGGATTACGCCTGTGAAGCGCCCGCTTTTGCCGCCGCTTCGCAGAGCTGCACGTCAGCGTTTCACGAATCCGGGAAGGACGCGGGAATGTTCCCGCAGGAGGGTATCTTTTATGCAGTTTTTCTCCACCGCGGTATCTCAGCTCGGTACGATTGTCATCGGCCTTGGAGCCGGTCTGGGCGTATGGGGCGTGATCAACCTGCTGGAAGGTTACGGCAACGACAACCCCGGCGCAAAGTCTCAGGGCATGAAGCAGCTCATCGCCGGCGGCGGCGTTGCGTTGGTCGGCACGACGCTCGTTCCGCTGCTCTCCAGCCTTTTCTAAGCGTGGTGAAGAAGAAAATTACGGGAACGCTGCCGCGCACCCACGCGGCGGCGCTTGCCCCGAAAGAGGGTGATCCTCTTTGAATTTTATCTGGGATAAACTCACGGAATGGATTCGGGAGCTGCTCATCGAGGGTATTATGAATAACCTGACGGGGCTGTTCGACCAGGTGAATACCCAAATCTCCGGCATTGCCGACAACGTAGGCAAGACCCCGCAGCAGTGGAACGGCAGCATTTTCTCCATGATTCAAGGGCTTTCGGATCATGTGGTCGTCCCCATTGCGGGCGCGATTCTCGCCGTCATTGCAACGCTCGAACTCATTCAGATGATCATCGACAAGAACAACTTTCACGATTTCGATACGTTCATCATCTTCAAATGGGTGTTCAAGACCGCCGCGTCGGTGCTGATCGTCTCCAACACATGGAACATCGTCATGGGCATCTTTGAAGCCGCGCAGAGTGTGGTCAGCCGCGCGTCGGGACTCGTCATGTCGGGCGCACAGTTGTCCATTGAAAGCGCAATTACGGGCATCGAAGCGCGTCTGGCCGATATGGAGCTGGGCGCGCTTTTCGGTCTCTGGTTTCAGACGATGCTCATCGGTTTTACCATGTGGGCGCTGGTGATCTGCATCTTTGTCATTACCTTCGGCAGAATGATCGAAATCTATCTTGTCACGTCTATCGCACCCATCCCTATGGCTACGATGGTTTCCCGCGAATGGGGGCAGACAGGTCAAAATTACCTGCGCACCCTGTTTGCGCTGGGCTTCCAGGCTTTCATGATGATCCTGTGCGTGGCGATTTATGCCGTTCTGGTGCAGAATATCGCCGTCACCGCGGATGTATCCGTCGCCATCTTTACCTGTATGGGATATACCGTGCTTCTCTGCTTCGCGCTGTTCAAGACCAGCAGCCTGTCCCGCAGCGTGTTCGGCGCACATTAAAAGGAGGAATTGATTGGCTTATGTACCCGTACCGAAAGACCTGACGCACGTCAGGCAGAAGGTACTTTTCAATCTCACCCGGCGGCAGCTCGTCTGCTTCCTTGGCGGTGCGCTTGTCGGCGCGCCGCTTTTCTATCTGCTCAAGCCATATGTGGCTTCAAGCGCTGCCTCGCTCGTCATGGTGCTGGTGATGATCCCGTTCATCCTGCTGGGCGTATATGAAAAAAACGGCGAACCGCTGGAAGTCGTGCTGAAGCATTTCTTCACCGCCACGTTCCTGCGCCCGAAAAAACGTCCGTATCAGAGCGAAAATCTGTATGACGCACTGGAACGGCAGAGCGCACTCCAAAAGGACGTTGCCCAAATTGAGAAAAAGAAGAAGCGCAAAAAGCTCTCCCGCGAGGAAAAGAAGCTGATCCGCACCAAAATCAAAGAAGCGGATCGCCGTCAGGAAACGCCGCATACCGCGCAGAAAACCGTCCCCTATCAGCGCATGTACCCGGACGGCATCTGCCGCGTCACGGATACGCGCTATACGCGGACGATTCAGTTTCAGGATATCAACTACCAGCTCTCTCAAAACGAGGACAAGCAGGCGCTCTTTGACGGCTGGTGCGATTTTCTGAATTACTTCGACCCGTCGATTCACTTCCAGTTCAGCTTCTTTGATTTAGCGGCAAACCCGAAAGTCTTTGAGCAGCGCATCGACATTCCCGCGCAGAACGATGACTTTGACAGCATCCGCGCCGAGTATGCGAATATGCTGCGCAGCCAGCTCGCTAGGGGCAACAACGGCTTGCAGAAACAAAAATACCTGACCTTCGGCATTGAGGCGGATTCCTACAAAGCCGCTAAGACCCGTCTGGAACGTATCGAACTGGATTTGCTGAACAACTTCCGCAAGCTCGGCGTGCAGGCAAAGGCTCTCGACGGCAAAGCGCGGCTGGAGCTGATGCACGGCATCTGTCACATGGATACGCGGGAGCCGTTCCGCTTTGACTGGAGCTGGCTGGTTCCATCCGGGCTGACAACGCAGGATTTCATCGCGCCGTCCTCGTTTGAGTTTAAGGATGGACGGACGTTCCGCATCGGCAAGACCTACTGCGCCGCGTCCTATTTGCAAATTCTCGCACCCGAACTCAGCGACCGTGCGCTGAAAAACTTCCTCGATATGGAAAGCAGCCTGCTCGTTTCCATGCACATTCATTCGCTCGATCAGGCGGAAGCCGTCAAAACCATCAAGCACAAGATCACCGAGCTTGACCGCACCAAAATCGAGGAACAGAAAAAAGCCGTCCGCGCCGGATACGATATGGACATCATTCCCTCCGATCTGGCGACTTACGGCGAGGAAGCGAAAAAGCTGCTGCAAGACCTGCAAAGCCACAATGAGCGCATGTTCCTGCTTACGCTGGTCATCATCAACACGGCGGACACGAAGCGCCAGCTTGAAAACAACGTCTTGCAGGCACAGAGCATCGCGCAGGCGATGAACTGCTCGCTGATCCGGCTGGATTTCCAGCAGGAAAACGCCCTGGTTGCCAGTCTTCCGCTGTGCCAGAATCCGCTGAACCTCTGCCGTGGGCTGACGACCAGCTCGGTTGCCATCTTTGTGCCGTTCACGACGCAGGAGCTTTTCCAGACCGGCAGCGAAGCGCTCTATTACGGGGTCAACGCGATGAGCAGCAACCTCATTATGATCGACCGCAAACTGCTGAAAAACCCCAACGGTTTGATTTTGGGCGTTCCCGGCAGCGGCAAGTCGTTCAGCGCCAAGCGCGAAATCACCAACGTGTTTCTCGTCACCAACGACGATATCCTCATCTGCGACCCGGAAGCCGAGTATGCGCCGCTGGTCGAGCGGCTGCACGGGCAGGTCATTCGCATTTCGCCCACTTCCACCGACTACATCAACCCGCTGGATTTGTCGATGGATTACTCGGACGAGGAGAACCCGCTGTCGCTCAAGTCGGATTTCGTGTTGTCTTTATGCGAGCTGATTGTCGGCGGCAAGGACGGCTTGCAGCCGGTCGAAAAGACCATCATCGACCGCTGCGTCCGGCACCTGTATCAGGATTATCTGGCAAATCCCCTGCCGGAAAATATGCCGATCCTTGAGGATTTGTACAACCTCCTGTGCGCCCAGCATGAAGCCGAAGCGCATTATCTGGCGACGGCGCTTGAAATCTACGTCACCGGTTCGCTGAACATTTTCAATCATCGGACGAACGTGAACATTCACAACCGCGTGGTCTGCTATGACATCAAAGAGCTGGGCAAGCAGCTCAAAAAGATCGGCATGTTAATCGTTCAGGATCAGGTCTGGAACCGCGTCACGAGCAATCGGGAAAAGCATCAATGCACCCGATACTATGTGGACGAAATGCACCTTCTGCTCAAGGAAGAACAGACCGCCGCCTATTCCGTGGAAATCTGGAAGCGTTTCCGCAAGTGGGGCGGCATCCCGACCGGCTTAACCCAGAACGTGAAGGATCTGCTGGCTTCCCGCGAAATTGAGAATATCTTTGAAAACTCCGATTTCATTTATATGCTCAGTCAGGCATCCGGCGACCGGCAGATTCTCGCCAAACAGCTCGGTATTTCCGAGCACCAGCTTTCCTACGTGAAGCAGGCCAATGCGGGCGAAGGTCTGCTGTTCTACGGCAACATCATCCTGCCGTTCTCGGATAAATTCCCGCAGGATACCGAACTCTATCGGATTATGACCACAAGGTGGGCAGATACGCCCGCCTGATTCAAATGGAGATGAAACAAAATGATGACCATACTCACCATCGCCGGCGTTCTTGCCGTGTGCATCATCATCCTGCTGTTGCTCTTTGCCTGCTGCAAGGTTGCGGCAGACGCAGATCGGCAGTCTGAGCGGGATTATGCACGCCTGATGCGCAGAAAGGGATATCTGCGTGAAAGCTGAACGCCTGCGTTTTGAGGAAGAGAAACGCCCTTCGCCGCTGAAAGCCGAGCCGAAAGCCATCGCGCCCATCCCCTGCAAAAAGCAGCGGCGGCACAGCATGTTGGAACACGCAAAAAAGCTGACAGAATCCGCCAACGACGCTTTTCATCAGGAAACGGATGAAGCCGACACGCAGAACGTCAGCACCCAGGCCGCTGAAACCGGGCTGGGCGTCGCTCATCACGCCAAAGCCGCAGTTCACAGGCTGTATGCCACGCAAGCCGATGCGCGCCGCGCCGTCAAGAAGACGGAAACCTCCGATTTGCCGGGGGCTTCTCCGGTTTTGGGGGAACAGCGCGCGGTTTCTCCGCATGTCGCTCCTGATTCGCCGTCGGTCAACCGTGAACCCGCGCTTACCGGCAAAAAAGAGCAGTTCTCGCGCAGCCATGTTCCCGACGCGCAGGCGCAGAAAAGCGTCAGCAATCCCCAATCCAAAGCCCAGCAGAAGAAAGCCATCCGCCACCAGTACATGCAGGCGGCGAACGGGCAGCCGCTTCCGCCGAATGTGCCTGTTTCGCGTGCGGCGGAAAAAGCCGTCGAAACCGGCGCTTCCAGCGTTCAAAAGCAGGCGCAGACTGCCCGGAAAAGACGGAATATCTTTGCGTTTATCCTCTTTGCCGCGCTGCTCTGCTATGCCCTCAACGCGCTAAACGGGTGCGCGCCGATTCTGGAATCGACCATGCAGGTCATCGCTATGACCACCTATCCCGCCGAGGAAGATGATATTCTCGCCGCCGAGCGTTATTACGCCCAGCTGGAAAGCGATTTGCAGCATGAGCTGGACGATTACGGCGCACTGCATCCGGGCTGCGACGAATACCAGATTGAGCAGATGGACATCTGGCATGACCCGTATGTACTGATTTCCATCATCAGTGCTGCCATCGGGGACGAATGGAAGGTAGACGACGCTGTGCCAATCATGGACAGGCTTTTTGCCCAGCAGTACATTCTTACCTCATCCATTGCCAGCGAAACGCGCTATCGGAAGGAATGGAAAACAGGTTGGAAGCAGGAGCTTGACCCCGCGACCGGCGTTCTGGAATGGATACCGTATGACTACGAGGTGGATGTGCCGTACACCTACAAGACCTGTACAGTGAAGCTCGTCAACAAGAATCTCTCGCACCTGCTCTTTAACGTCATGAGCCGTGAGCGGGTCGGCATGTATGCGGTATACATCAGCACCCACGGCAACATGCCCGACCTTTTCCGAAACAATCCGTATGCCGGCGAGCTGAAAGACCCGCTGCTGTATGATGTGCCGGAAGAATACAAAGAAGCCGATTCTAAGTTTGCAGCGATGCTGGAAGAAGCCGAAAAGTATCTGGGCTATCCCTACGTCTGGGGCGGCTCTGACCCCAGCACGTCCTTTGACTGTTCGGGCTTTGTATCCTGGGTGCTGGTCAATTCCGGCGTGAAAGATGTGGGGCGGCTGGGCGCGACCAGTCTATACGGCGTGCTGACCCCGGTTCGGGAGGATGAAGCCCGCCCCGGCGACATCATCTTTTTTGAAGGAACGCTGGGCGAAGGCGTTGAGGGCAATGACGGCATTACCCACTGCGGCATTTATGTAGGCGACGGCATGATGATTCATTGCGGGTCGCCGATTTCCTACGCCGACCTTTCCCGAAGCTACTGGCAGGAACACTTCTACGGCTACGCGAGGGCGTATTGAGGGGAAACGATGGGGCTTCGCCCCAAACCCCAGCAGGGAAATTATTTCCCTGCACCCTTTCTTCGCTTCGCGCAGCACAGCCGATGATATTCACTCAAAAAAGGAGTTTACCCAATGAGAAAACCGAGAACCAGACGAACGAACACAAAAACCAACTGGCGCGCAGAATTGCAGGCTATGAACGATCGCCTGCCCAAACAACTCGCCTTGCGCGACAAGATTCTTGCGCAGACCGAAGCGTTTCTGGCACGCAAACGCGAGCTGGAAGCGCTGGCTTTTGAGCAAATCTGTCTGAGCGAAAAGCTGACGCCCTTTGAGCTGGAAGCCCTGCTCCGTGCGCGTCATGCCGAACCCAGCGAACCGACCGAGGAGGTGTCCATCGACGATGATGACCACAATGAATCTGAAACTGCCTGATCCGCGCCGCTTTTTCAAATGGATGCTGCTGATCGGCGCGCTGTCCGTGCTGCTGCTGGCGATTGTCTGCGCAATCCCCACGCCGTTGCAGGCGCGCGCCGAGGGGTTTTCCGAAACCGCGGCGCAGGAAGAAACGGAGGAACCCGTTCAGCAGCCGACGGAAGGACCAACTGTCAAGCCGACCGAGCAGCCGACGGCTGAACCGACGCAGCCGCCCACCGAAGCGCCGACCGTCGAGCCAACCGAGCAGCCCACGCAGGCGCCGACTGTCGAACCGACGCAGCAGCCCACGCAGGCGCCGACTGCCGAACCGACGCAGCAGCCCACACAGGCTCCCGAACCGCCTGCCGGTGCATACACGATTGCAATCAAAGCGCCGTCCGGCTGGAAGCGGGACAAAGCCGACGCGACCATCTCCATCGCGGACGATAACGGCACGGGCTGGGCGCATCTGCGCATCCTGATGGCGGCAGGCTCCAAATGGACGACGTTGGTGGACGGCGGCGAATCCACGGACACCTATCACGTCGAAATCCGTGAAAACTGCTCCATCTATGTTTCCGTCACCGATTTGGCGGGCAACGTCCACGCCAAAAGCACAAACATCATCTGTTTCGACACCGAAGTGCCGCGTGTCAGCGCAGGCATCAGCGGCGATATGCTCTGCATTGAAGCCACGGACAGCATCAGCGGCATTAAAGCTGTGTACATCAACAACCATCGCCTGACGCGGCTTTCGGGCGGAACGCTCGACGCGCGCATCAGGGACTACGCCGACGGACTGGAATACATCAGTATTTACGCCGTAGATAACGCGGATAACCGTTCTGAGATCGTCAAGGTCAAAAACCCGTATTACGGGCAGGATGAGCCGGAAGAAGAAACCACGCCGAAACCGACGAAGAAGCCGTCCTCCGGCGGTGCAAAAGCATCCGCCAAGCCGACCGCAACGCCCGTGCCTACGGATGTGCCGCAGGCGACGGCAACGCCTGTTCCGACCAATGTCATGCTGCCCGACCTGATCCCCGACGGAACGGGGACGGCATATTCCCCCTCCGGCAACATGAAAACACTCGACCTTTTGTACTCCAAGGCGACCCACAAGCAGTTTATCACCATTGAAACCCGAAAAGGCGAAGTCTATTATCTGGTCATCGACTACGACAAGCCCATCGACGAGGACGGCGAGCGCTACGAAACCTACTTCCTCAACGCCGTAGACGACCGCGACCTGCTGGCTGTACTGGAGGAAGCGGATAAACCCACGCCCGAACCGACCGCCAGCCCGACGCCCAGACCAACCGCAACGCCCAAGCCCGAAGCACCGGAAGAAGGAAAGCCCTCTCCCGCGCCGGTTTTGGCGCTGATGCTGCTGATGGCGCTGGGCGGCGGCGTGGTCGTGTACTTCGTCATGCAGAAAAAGGCGGCAAAGCCCAAGCCGCACCCTGATTTGGACGATGAGGACGAAGATGACGAGGACGACCAGTGAGATATTTTACGGACAGTCCTTTTGAGCGGCTGATGATGGAAGTGCCGCACGGACACAGCCTCGCCGCAGAAGCGGCATGGCGTCATGAACAGCAGGCGACCGGGAAACCGGCCGCTTTTTCTCTGCCTTCTGAAAGGAGGGGTTCGTTGAACTCCACGCTTATTATCGCCGAGAAGCCGAGCGTCGCGCTGGCGATTGCCGCCGTCGTCGGCGCAGACAAACGAAAAAACGGTTATCTCGAAGGAAACGGTTATCTGGTTTCCTGGTGCGTCGGTCATCTGGTTTCGCTGGCGCAGCCTGAAAACTATGACCTTCGGCTGGCGCGTTGGCGGCGCGCGGATCTGCCGATTCTGCCCGATCCGTGGCAGTACGTTCCCAATGAAAAGACGAAAAAGCAGCTTGATTTGCTTTGCAGCCTGATGAACCGCCCGGATATCGAAACCATTGTCTGCGCGACGGATGCCGGACGCGAAGGTGAGCTGATTTTCCGTCTGGTTTATGACTGCTGCCGTTGCAGCAAGCCCGTCAAGCGTCTTTGGATTTCCTCGCTGGAAGAAAGTGCGATCCGAGAGGGCATGGCGCACCTGAAGGACGCGGCGGAATACGATCTGCTGTACGAAGCGGCGCTCTGCCGCGCCAAGGCGGATTGGCTGGTGGGGATAAACCTCACGCGCCTGTATACGCTGCTCTACGGCCCGACGCTCTCCATCGGGCGTGTGATGACCCCGACGCTGGCGATGATCGTCGAGCGCGAAAAAGCCGTTGCCGGCTTTACGCCCAAGCCGTTTTATACCGTGCATCTGCTCTGCCCCTGCGAAGCGGCGAGCGAACGCTTTGAGGACGAGCAGAAAGCGCAGGCGCTCGCCGACGCCTGTAACGGGCAGACCGCGGAGATTATCCGGGTTGAAAAGAAAACACGGTCGGATCGTCCGCCGAAGCTCTACGACCTGACCACACTCCAGCGCGAAGCCAACCAGCTTTTCGGCTACACCGCCCAGCAGACGCTCGATTGTGCGCAGTCGCTCTACGAAAAGAAGCTGGCAACCTATCCGCGCACGGACAGCCGCTTTTTGACGCACGATATGGCTTCCGTGCTGCCCAATCTGGCGCAGACCGTCGCCGCACTGCTTCCCTTCGAGCAGGGGCTTTCCCTGCCGGTTCATGCCGAGCAGGTCATCGACGATGCCGGGGTTTCCGACCATCACGCCATCATCCCGACGCAATCCGTCACCGCCGAGCGCTTGGATACCTTAACGAATGAGGAACTGAACATCTTCAGCATGCTCGCCGTCCGTTTGCTGTGCGCGGTCGGCGAGCCGCACGTTACCGAGGAGCGCACCCTGACGCTTTCCTGTGCGGGACACATCTTTACGGCAGCCGGCAAAACCGATACCGCGTTGGGCTGGCGCATCCCGGCAAGCACATTTTACGGCAGCATCGGACATCCCCGCGAGCCTGATGAACGGGCAGGCGTTGATCCGGCGCTGTATGAGCATCAGCGTTTCTTCGGGGTGCGCGCCGTTGTCAAAAAGGGACTGACGACCCCGCCGAAGTGCTACACCGAAGCGACGCTTCTGGCTGCAATGGAAGGCGCCGGTGCAGAAAATTTTCCCGACGAAGCCGGGCGCAAAGGCATCGGCACGCCTGCAACCCGCGCGGGCATCATTGAAAAGCTGGTCAAAGGCGGTTTCATCGAGCGCAGGGGCGAAAAAATCAAACAGCTTTTGCCGACCGACAAAGGCAGGAATTTGATTGCCGTTCTGCCCGAAACGCTCCGTTCCCCGCTGCTGACCGCTCAGTGGGAAAATCAGCTCTGCCAGGTCGAACACGGCAATCTCGCTTCCGACGATTTTCTCTCGTCCATCGAGACCATGATTCGTGATCAGGTTGACCACGCGCAAGCCGATCCGCAGGCATTGACGCTCTTTCCGACCGGCAGGCGCAAAGTCGCCAAGTGTCCCTGCTGCGGATACCCTGTCAGCGAAGCCGAAAAGGGCTACTTCTGTGAAAACCGCGAATGCGGCTTCGGTCTGTTCAAGGACAACAAGTTCTTTGCTGCTCGCGGTAAAAGGCTGGATGCCGCAACCGCCGTCGCTTTGCTGAACGACGGCAAAGCCGCAGTCAAGGGCATGATTGCCAAGTCGGGCAAGAAGTATGACGGTACGGTCGTGATGGAGCTGGATGACTCCGGCAGACCGCGCCTGCGCGTTGTGCTGGGATAAAGACGGAGGAGCGATGAAATGCCCAAAATTGACGATTATGTACAGCTTGCCGCACAGACCGCGCGCGAGATCTCCGCCGACGGGGAAACGTGGCGCTCGTTTCTGCAAACGGCTTCCACCCTGTACAAATATGGTTTTTACGACCAGATGATGATCTACGCCCAGCGCCCGGACGCGACCGCCTGCGCGTCGTTTGAGCTGTGGACGAACACCATGCGGCGGTACGTCCGGCGCGGCGCAAAAGGCATCGCGCTGCTGGATATGACCGGCGACGTGCCGCGCTATCACTATGTTTTCGACGTGTCGGACACCGGCGCTCGGCGAAACTCCAGAACGCCTTTCACCTGGGCAATCCATGAAGATAACCAAGCGCCCATCGCCGCCATGCTGGAAAAGGAATACGATATCTCTGCCAATCGGGGGCTTGCAGGTCAGCTCGAAGAAATCGCGATGCAGCGCGTCATGGACTACTGGCAGGAACATCAGGACGAGATTCGTGCCATCGTTGACGGGTCACTGCTTATGGGGTATGATGAACTCAACCTCGAATTGGTCTTCCGAAATACGGCGACATCGGCAATCCAATACACGCTGCTGTGCCGCTGTGGATTGATGGAAGAACATCGGTTCGAGCCGGAAGATTTCGCAACTGTCCTCGAATGGAATACGCCGCAGGCGTTGATGGCGCTTGGTACGGCGGTCAGCGAAATCTCCGAAGAAGTATTGAGAAGCATCGAGCGGGAAGCGCGAAGCGTTGAAAGGAGCAAAGAACATGTTGAACTACAAAACGGTGAACGGATACCAGATTCCCGACCTGAAAATTCCGGACGAACAGGTGACGCTGGGCAAGTACGGCAGGATGCGCAAGGCGTATCTGCAAGAACACAAGAAAATGCTGTTCAACAGCCTGCTCCTGACGGGCGAGCTGACGGGACATCTGGCGGAAATCGACCGAACGGCAAACGAAAGGGTGAACCGCATAGTCAGCGAGATGGCGGCGGCGCAGGGCGTGACCGAAGCGTTGAAGGAGCGCGATCCGATGGCGTGGGTCGGCATGATGAACAGCTTGAAAGCGCAGGCGGAAGAAATCGTGCTGACCGAGCTGGTGTACGCTTAAATCCGGGACAGACAAGCCTTTTTGATATACCGACAACCGAACATAGCGAAGGAGCGGATGACCAAGCGGTTTCCGCTCCTTCTTCCATATCCAAAATGCTTGATATGGCGCTGCGCTTTGGCGGCAACAGTGAAAACATCCGCATGGAGCTGGCGTTTGACGCGATGATTAGTAAACCCACTGAAGGGATTGCGGCGCACATGCGGACGCTTTATCACGACGGCAACGGTTTTCAGCTGGATGGGCGGCGCTTTTCGGTTTGGTATGACACAAGCGGAATCCGCATCGCTGCCGGAGATCGCGCACGATATGCCAACAACGCGCAAATCATATCGTGGACGGATGCAGCAAAGCGCTTCGGCGAGCTGATTGAAGCCGGGCAATTCAGTACGCATCTCGAAAATGTCGAAGCAACCGAAATGGTTCGTCGAAAAGTTGCTGAGCGGCTGGTCTACATGAACCGCGACCGTGCCGACAACAAACCTGACTATCTTCCCATCATGCCGATGGACAGTTTGGCAGCTTTTCAGGATTCCGTCGATCAGCTCACCCAAAAGATGGAGCAACCTGAATTTTTGAACAAACTGATTCGGCAGCTTGAAGTCTTTACGGATGCGGTCACGCTGCAACCCGATTTGATGCGTTCGCGATTCTCTCCTCCTCGAAACATTTTGCCCCGGCTCAGAGATTTGGCATTGGCTCAGAAAGAACTGCCCGAAGGTGAGATGAAACTGCCTGATGTGCAGAGCTTTATCACACAGGATGAAATCAACGCGGTATTGACAAAAAACGTTCCCTTTGCAGGCGCAGACAGCCGGATTTCTCGGTTCTTTTCTGAACCGCATAGCACAAATGAAAAGCTGGAATTTCTCAAAAAAGAATATGGAACAGGCGGGCGCAGTCCTGGTGTATCGGGTGCATTTTACAGTAACGAATGGCACGATGCAAAAGGCATGTTGCTGAAAAAGCCAGATTGCCCGGATGTGCTGCTGAAATGGGAACGGGTAGCTGAACGAATCACCGAGTTGATTCGTCAAAACCGATATCTTAGCCAGCAAAATGCACCGACACAGCATCAGCCCCAGCCTGCCATACAGAGATTGTTTGAACAATATAAGCTGGCCGTCGGAAATGCGCTATCCCAAGATGAATCCTTCGCTAATGCCTGCCGCAATTCAGACCGTCAGAACGCTTATTTGGAGGGCGCGGAAGCTATCCGCCGCATTGTCACAGCCTCTGACGATCTTCAGCTTACTCGATTGTATTTTGATATGCCTGCCTTTCACGATCAGCTGCATCAGGAACTTTTGGATGAGATTTATCCTACGTTGGCAGCAGCGGCAATCCCTTCACCCTCCCAAGTTACGCAAGCAGACATTGACGCAAAACAGAAAAAACATGATCCGAAGCAAAACCCCGATTACCAGCTTTTAAGCCGTCTGAAAGCCGATTGCGATTATTTTCTTGGCGCTGGCGGTCGTGTGGAAAAGCATCTGTGGGCGGGAAATGTTCGCGCGCAGATTGCAAAAATGCGGGAGATTTATGAAACGCTTCCTGCAAAACCGGAATGGTTGACAAAAGAAGCGATTGATGACTATGACGAGCAGATGACTCCGCAGTATCAAGTTGTAGTTTATCACCACTTTGAAAATGGGTTTGATGAGAAAATCGAATATCAAACCTTGGAAGAAGCAATCAAGGTCGCGCAAGGCTATGTGAACGGCACAATGGAAAGCGATGGATTTGCCTATGATGGTGCCGCTGTTTACAACCATCAAGAGCATCGGTATCTGTACATTTATGGTCATTATCCAGACGAAAAGGCACATGCGCAGGTAGAAGGGCGCGATTTTCCTGAACAACCAGAAGAAGTTGCTGTAACGCAGGAATCTGAAAATCCATCAGATTTAGTCGATGACCACCACCCTCCGATGCCGCCCTATCAGGCAGGCGATACTGTCTATTTGGGCAATACGGCATTTATCATTGAAGAAGTCACGGATACACATGTAACCATGCGTGATCCGACGTTGCTTTATCCAATTTCAAGGATAGAGCCGAGGGAAAACTTCGAGCGGATGCTCGCTGAAGATGCGCGAAATACCTTTCTGTTTGAGGGGCAAACAGAGCCGAATCAAGTCGAAACCGATAACCCCAAACCGCCTGATGAGCAATCGAAGGAAGATGTTGAAACTTCTATTGAATCCGGCACAAAAACCGAACAGCCTAGCGTACATAATTTCCGCATCACGGACGATCATCTGGGCGAAGGCGGCGCAAAAACGAAATATGCGTTCAACATCGCTGCCATCCAGACACTCAAACAGATCGAAGCCGAGGAAAGGCAGGCAACACCGCAGGAGCAGGAAATCTTATCCGGGTACGTCGGATGGGGCGGCATCCCGCAAGCCTATGACGGGAATAACGCGCAATGGTCGGAAGAATACCAGCAGCTCAAAAGTCTATTGACAGATGAGGAATATGAGGCGGCGCGCGGCTCTACCCTGAACGCCCACTATACCAGCCCGATGGTTATCCGAGCAATGTATGAAGCCCTGGGCAACATGGGCTTTCAGAGCGGCAACATACTGGAGCCGTCCTGCGGCGTTGGCAACTTTTTCGGCTGTCTGCCGGAAGCAATGCAGGGCAGAAAGCTCTACGGCGTGGAGCTGGACAGCATCACCGGCCGCATTGCGCGACAGCTCTATCCCGATGCGCAAATTGAGATCAGGGGCTTTGAAAAGACCAGCCGCAAAGACTTTTTTGATGTCGCTGTCGGCAACGTACCGTTTGGCAATTACAAAGTTGCGGACAAACCGTTTGACAAATACGGTTTCCTGATTCACGACTACTTTTTTGCAAAGGCGTTGGAGCAGGTGCGACCGGGCGGCGTGATTGCGTTTATTACATCCAAAGGCACGATGGACAAGGCTTCCCCTGATGTGCGTCGATATATTGCGCAGCGGGCGGAGCTGCTGGGCGCGATCCGACTGCCGAACAACGCCTTCAAAGCCAACGCCGGAACGGAAGTCACATCGGATATTCTCTTTCTTCAAAAGAGGGAACATCCCATCGACATAGAGCCGGATTGGATCCATCTGGGGCAGACGGCGGACGGCATCCCCATCAACAGCTACTTTGTCGATCATCCCGACATGATGCTGGGCAGGATGCAATGGGACAAAAGCATGTACGGAAACGAGAAGGAAACTACATGCGAACCGATTCCCGGCGCAGACCTCGCGCAGCAGCTCCATGCGGCGGTACGGAACATCGACGGAGAATACAAAAGAATAGAACTGTCCGAAATGGATATAAACGAAGGACGGACGATTCCGGCTGATCCCGATGTGCGCAATTTCTCGTATGCGCTTGTGAACGGTCAGGTTTACTACCGCGAAAATTCGGTGATGACCCGTCCCGTACTCAATCAGACGACGCAGGAGCGCGTCAAGGGGATGATTGAGCTGCGGGATTGTACCCGTCGCCTGATTGACGCGCAAATAAACGATGCAACGGATGACGACATTCATCAGCGTCAAGACGAGTTGAACCGCACATACGACGATTTCACAACCAGGTATGGGCTTATCAGCGACAGAGCCAATAATCAGGTTTTTTCGTCCGATTCTTCCTATTATCTGCTATGTTCCCTTGAGATTCTGGATGACAAGGGAAAACTCAAGCGCAAAGCGGACATGTTCACCAAGCGCACCATCCGTCAATCGAAGCCGGTCGAGCACGTCGATACAGCGATGGAAGCGTTGGCGGTATCCATCAGCGAAAAAGCGGGCGTTGACCTTCCCTTCATGGCTGGATTAACCGGCAAAGCTGAAAATGTGCTTGCTGATGAGCTGACCGGCGCAATCTTTCGTCTGCCCGAAGCGCCGGACACGTTTGTGACCGCTGACGAGTACCTGTCCGGAAATGTACGTGAAAAACTGCGTGCGGCACGGACAGCCGCGCTGCAAGACGACCAATTCGCCGTCAATGTGCAAGCACTTGAAAATGCGCAGCCCAAAGACCTTGACGCTTCTGAAATCGACGTGCGGCTCGGCGCAACCTGGCTCGATCCGGCTACGATTCAGCAGTTCATGGTTGAAACATTCAGCGTTCCCTATCGTTTCAGGGACATTGTTCAGGTGCGCTTTTTTCCCATGACCGCCGAATGGAACATCTCCGGCAAGACACGCTTATCTTCAACGGTTGCCGCATCCGTCACATACGGCACAGATCGTGCCAACGCATATCGGATTTTGGAAGATACCCTGAACCTCCGCGATGTGCGCATTTATGATACGGTTGAGGACGCTGCCGGCAGGGAAACGCGCGTATTGAACCAGAAAGAAACAACGCTTGCTCAGCAAAAGCAGCAGGCAATTAAAGATGCGTTTCAGAAGTGGATTTGGCAGGATCCCGCACGCCGTCAGCGTTTGGTTGAAAAATACAATGATCTCTTTAATTCGACAAAACCTCGCGAATATGACGGATCGCACATCACTTTTTCCGGCATGAACCCCGAAATCACCCTGCGGGAACACCAGCGTAACGCCATCGCGCATGTGCTGTACGGCGGGAATACGCTGCTTGCACATGTAGTTGGCGCGGGCAAAACCTTTGAAATGGTCGCCTCTGCGATGGAATCCAAACGGCTTGGTCTCTGCTCCAAATCGCTGTTCGTCGTTCCCAATCACCTGACCGGGCAATGGGCGAGCGAGTTTTTGCAGCTCTATCCCAGTGCCAACATTCTGGTTGCCACCAAACGGGATTTTGAGCAGTCCAGACGCAAAAAATTCTGTGCACGCATCGCTACCGGCGATTATGACGCGGTCATCATCGGTCACTCTCAATTCGAAAAAATACCGATTTCGCAGGCGCGTCAGGAGCGATTGATCGAGGAACAAATCGAAGAAATTACCGAAGGCATCGAGGAACTCACGGAAAGCCACGGCGAGCATTTTTCCATTAAACAGCTTGAAAAAACAAAGCGTGGTCTGGAAACCCGGCTGGAAAAGCTTCGCGCGGAACACAGGAAAGATGATGTTGTGACCTTCGAAGAATTAGGCGTTGACCGCCTGTTTGTAGATGAAGCGCATTCTTACAAGAATTTATATCTATATACCAAAATGCGCAATGTGGCGGGACTCTCTGTCACAGAAGCGCAAAAGTCCTCCGACATGTTTGCCAAGTGCCGTTACATGGATGAAATCACAGGCGGGAAAGGCATTATTTTCGCCACCGGCACCCCCGTTTCCAATTCCATGACCGAGCTGTACACGATGCAGCGCTATCTTCAATACGATACGCTCAAACGCAAAGGGCTGGCGCATTTTGACTGCTGGGCTTCAACATTTGGTGAAACAGTGACGGCGATTGAGCTTGCGCCGGAGGGCACCGGATACCGTGCACGCACACGCTTTGCCAAATTCTTTAATTTACCCGAACTGATGGCGATGTTCAAGGAAACCGCTGATATCAAAACCGCCGATCAGCTTCATCTGCCAACGCCTACACCGCATTTTGAAAACATCTCCGTCAAGCCAAGCGAATACCAACAGGAAATGATTCAGGCACTTTCCGAGCGTGCCGCACAGGTTCATTCGGGTTCAGTCGATCCGAAGGTCGATAACATGCTCAAAATTACTTCGGACGGGCGAAAACTGGGACTCGATCAGCGGCTCATCAACCCGCTGCTCCCCGACGACCCCGGAAGCAAAGTCAACGCCTGTGTACAGAATGTTTTCCGTATCTGGCGGGAAGGACAGGCGGACAAGCTCACCCAGCTTTTGTTTTGCGACCTTTCAACGCCGACCGGTAAAGCTCCTGCCGTAAAAGACGATGCCGCAAAGGATGCTGCGTTTATCGAAACCGGCGAACTGCCTGCCGATCGCTTTAATGTATATGACGACATCCGCGAAAAACTCGTCAGCATGGGGATTCCGCGGGAAGAGATTGCCTTTATTCATGAAGCCAAAACCGATGTGCAGAAGAAAGAGCTTTTCAGCAAAGTTCGCTCCGGCGATGTACGGATTTTGCTCGGCAGCACTGCAAAAATGGGCGCAGGAACAAATTGCCAGGATCGCTTGATTGCCCTGCATGACCTGGATGCTCCGTGGCGGCCGGGCGACCTTGAACAGCGAGCCGGACGCATCATCCGCCAGGGCAATATGAACCCCGAAGTCCACATCTACCGATACGTTACAGAACGCTCGTTCGACGCTTATTTGTGGCAGACCATTGAGACGAAACAGAAGTTTATTTCACAGATCATGTCCAGCAAATCGCCCGTTCGCGCCTGCGATGATGTAGACGAAACCGCGCTCTCTTATGCGGAAATCAAGGCGCTGTGCGCAGGCGATCCGCGTATTAAGGAAAAGATGAATCTGGATGTGGAAGTCGCTAAACTGCGGCTGATGAAAGCCGACCATGAATCAAAACGCTTTCGTCTGGAAGATCAGCTTGTTCGTTTTTATCCTGAACAGCTCCGTCAGCAGGAGGATTATATCGCCGGGTTCAAAGCGGATATACAGACGCTTTCCGACCATCCCGTACCGCAGGAAGATTTTGTGGGCATTGAGCTTTTGGGCAAGGCTTATGCGGACAAATCTGCCGCAGGCGAAACGCTGCTCGCGTTGTGCAAGACTGCGCCGCACGACCACGATATCGCAATTGGTCATTATCGCGGTCTATCCGTCACGCTGTCCTACGATTCATTCAACGCGCAGTTTCAGCTGCTGCTGCGCGGCGAAATGACGCACATCGTCAATCTCGGTGCAGACGCACGCGGCAACCTGCTGCGTATCGAAAATGCGCTGAACAATATTCCCGTGCGGATGCAGAAAGCGCAGGAACAGGTAGACAGTCTGCATCAGCAAATCGAAGCCGCCAAACTCGAAATCACTCAGCCATTCCCGCAAGAGCTGGAGCTGACAACAAAAAGTGCGCGTCTGGCAGAACTGGATGCGCTTTTAAGTATGGACAAATCTGCTCCAATGAACAACAAAAGCGAAAAGCCTTCCGTTCTGGCTTCGCTTGAACGCGGCTCATCCGGGATGCAGAAGGATACGCCGCAAAGACGCAGCGACCGTCCTTTAGATGCGGCGCTGTGAGCCATTTTCTCAATCACAGGGGTACATTTCCCTGTCTGCACGTAGAGATAAGGGCTTAAAATCGACGTTTTTTCTTGCTTTTTTTGGAAAGAAGGGATGATAATATGACACCGATTTATACCGAAACCGCCGCGTATGCGAAAAGCGTCGGCGAGCTTGACCTTTACCGTGTCTCGCTGCATGAAAACAAGAATTGCAAAAATGCAATCGACAAGGCTATCTCTGAGAACTTTGATGGTTTCCGTCTCAAAAAGGATTGCTATAAGCCCGTCATTGAACAGTTTGGTCAGGAGCGTATGCTTTATGTATTAGCCAACACGCTTCAACTGCGCGGCTGGGATGGGCGTTTCTCTCGCGACAACAAGGCATGGGCGGAACACTTCTCCATTCCGGGCGATCCGGCGACAGGCGGCGAGCATCGCTTCCTGTTCCAGTGCGAAAGCCATCCCGCCGTTTTGGATGGATTCATCAGCCTGACGCGCCGCGAACTGGAAAAGCAGAAATTCTCCGTTCTGGGCGCGCTGAAAAGTGCCGCTTCCCCATCCAGAGATCTTCCGCAGAGCCGGAAAGGGATTGAGCGCTGATGGCAAAACGCAGCCGCGATAAAATGATTACTTTCTGGGTAACGGAAGATGAGCTGGCGAAGATCAACGCAAACATGGAAAAGCTCGGCACCTCGAACCTGAGCGCGTACCTGCGCAAGATGGCGATTACCGGCTTGATTGTTCGGCTCGATATTCCCGAACTCAAGCAGATTGTTTCGCTGATGCGCCGCACGAGCGCGAACATCAACCAGATGGCAAAGCACATCAATCAGGGAGATCTGGTTGCTGTGCAGCAAATCAACGGCTTGCATGAGCAGCAGGAGGAAATCTGGTCAGGGGTTCGAGGAGTGCTTCAACAGCTGAGTACGCTGCAATTTGAATAATGCTGAAAGGCGAGCCGTTCTTTGCGATGGCTCGCCCTTCTTTTTTTGTTGAGTTTCTATTCAGTTTTTTCGGATAACAGGACGCTGTTTGACCTTTTTCCCGACCCGCCGTCGCTCCAGCGCAAAGACCATATCCGGGGTTCGTTCAAAGAATCCGATGTCCTTTTTCCAGCTCATCCCGCAGCGGCAATGCTGCAAACCGATAAACTGCTGTTTCATCTTCCGCCCGCAGTTTGGACAGACCTTGTTGCTTGCACCCATCACTTTTCCTTTGTACTTCAATTAAATGTATTGAACAACAAACTGGAATTTATCGGTGGATATACATTCTGGTCATATTAGGTTCGTCATCGCCCTGTACCATGCACAAAAACTCCCAGCCATAGCGTTCATAAAAGCCGGTGTGGTCAGTGACAAGATAGAGTGGCGAGATACCTTTGGATTTCATATCATCAACGACCATATTCAGCAGACGACCTGCAATGCCTTTGCAGCGATAGTCCTGTTCCGTATAAACTGCACAAACGTTGGGCGCGAGGTCTTTTCGGTCGTGGAAGTCGTTTTCAATGACACCCATACCGCCTATAATTTTGTTAGCATCCAGACAAAGATACCAACCATATTCTGTTTCTCCACTGAGGTACGAATCTATACACGCAAGGTAAGCCTCGGTAGGCACTGACCATTTACAATGAAACCAGTCAGCAGCAGCTTTTTTCAATTCCGGCCGTTCTCTTAGCGAAATATAGCGATAGCTTTCCATACTCTCCTCCTCAAATTCCGATTTATTAAACTGAGATAAAGTATACCACATCAACGGCTGAAATACCATTTACGCCCATTTGATTTTTCAGAAAGGAGTCCTGCCTATCGCCGTCACACGAATCATCCCCATGCACATCAGCAAAGGCAAAACCGCGTTGCAGTCCCTTTCTGCGCGGCTCGACTATGCAACCAACCCAAGCAAAACAAAAAACGGCAAACTCGTCACCGCCTATGTCTGCGATCCGCATACTGCCGACGCGGAGTTTGCTCTATCGCGCCGCCAATATCAGACCTACACCGGGCGAACGCAAAAACATGAAGTTATCGCCTATCAGGTGCGTCAGTCTTTTAAACCCGGCGAGGTTACGCCAGAGGAAGCCAATGCCATCGGCTACGAATTTGCCAGCCGCTTTTTGAAGGGAAATCATGCGTTTATCGTTGCCACTCACTGCGACGTAAAACACATACAGCATGTATTATGTAAAGGAAGGTTTTAACCATCTTCCTTAAACTGCACGTCATTTCATAAAAACCAAATACAAAAAGCAGTTATGGAAGAAGAAAAAATCTTCATGTTCACAACTGCTTTTTATATTTGAAAGGGGCAATTTGTATGAAACTGACCTATCATCGCTGCGGTGATTACCTGCTTCCCGACCTGACCATCCCGGATGAACCCGTAACGCTTGGAAAGTATGGCAGGATGCGCAAGACGTATCTCAAAGAGCATAAGCCCATTCTGTACAATGCTCTGCTGCTTTCCGGCAAACTGACGGAACATCTTGTCAGCGTGGATGCCGAGTGCCGGGAACGCCTTGAAACCCTCCGGCCGCAGATGATGCGGCAGGAAGGCGTTGACGAAGCGCTCAAGGCTCATGACCAGATGGAATGGGTGCGCAGGATGAACAGCATCCAGAACCGGGCCGAAGAAATCCTGTTGAACAAACTGGTTTACGATTAAACCACAGCGCCGGAGAGAAAGCGTTCATGCAGCCGCTTTCGCCCTGCCCTGTGTGGCCAAATTCTCACGAATATGGCGCAGAGCTTCATCTTCGATGCGCCTTGCCCGGCTGATGCTCAAGCCGTAGTCCCTCGCCGCTGCTGCCAGTGCGCACGGTTCGCCATCGAAACCAAACCGATGGCGAACCCATGCGGCATCGCGAAGCGACGAGCGATTCATTGCGTCATAGAGTGCAAGCAGCTTTTCCTTGTTCAGATAGAGCTGTTCGGGGCTTTTATGATAGATATCCCGACTTAGAGCAGGATTATCGGATTGCATGGCTTCAACTGCTGCCTGGTTTTCTTCCAGCGAAACCGTATTGATTTCGGGATGTGTTTGCCGAAGGGCGTCGAGCATTGCGGTGCAAACGACTACGGCGGCATACGTCAGGAATTTCCCCTTTTCCAGCACGTAGCGCTCTGCGGCGTGAAGCAGAGCGATTCGCCCCTCCTGTTCGTAATCGTCACAGTTCAGAACTGCGCTGCCATATCGTTTTTCAAATTGAATCGCGGCTGAGCGAATAAACATCGTATTCTGCTCAATCAACTGGGCACATGCTTCATGATTTCCATTCTGAATCATCAGGCAAAGGGTTTCGTTCGTGATGGGCATTCATCTCCATTTGGATATTGTAGGTGGTGTTCATGTAGTTCCAGATCGCCTGTTTGAGCTGATCGGTTGCTTCGCCCAATTCAGCCTGATATTCTTCTGGAACGGTGATCTGGTTCAGCGCCGCTGAGAGCATCCCCATGATGCCTTCGGGTCTGAGTTGCAGACCTTTTTTCTGGCGCGGAAGCACTTTTGTGATTTCGCTGAGCTTCTGTTTGGTCAGCGCCGCGGTTTGTTTGACACGTTCCGGTCCATCCTTCTTCATTTCGGCGAGAATCTGGCGGAAGCTGCGCGTGATGTTCTCGATTTCATCCGCATAGACCGGGCGCTTGAGCGCCTGAGCTTCCTGCACAGCGCCACGAACGGCGGGCATATCTTGAGGGTTAGCCTGACCATGTTCCAACATGAGGCTGCTCATGGAGTTGTACATTTGATTCTGCGCGGCGACGCCGGAAGCCAGAACGCCCTCCTGATAAAGCGCAATCTGGCGGGTCAGCTCCGCGAATTTCGGATTTTCCAGAAGCTGACAGATCACAGAACGGTTCAACCTGCCCTGATAGAGATTGGCAGCTGCTTCCACAGACAGCCCCAGACGCTCGATGTCGTATCCTTTACGGGAAGGAATATCCGTCAGTCCCAGCAGAAAATCCGTCGAAACTTCAAAGTAATTCGCGATGGCGACAAGATTTTTGCTGGACAGTTTGCTCGTTTTTTCAGCCATTACGCGGCTCAATGTGCTTTTGTCCATACCGACAGCCTGCGCCAGCTCAACCTGCGTGATGTTTCGGCTTCTGCACAGGTCGCGGATTCTGTCCATTGTATTTCCGGGAAGCCATTTTTCCTGCATCCATTCATCCTCCTGAGTTTTTTTCTTTGATCGTATCATATCAGACTCGAATAGCCAAGTCAAATCTGTTGCATTTTTGCATCAGAAAAGCCGCTGGAACTGGAGCAGTTGAAAAAATGCCGCTTTTCAGACGATTTCCCATTTTTCCCCGTATATTCAGACAGTGCGTAAAAATGTTCTTTTACACCCTTCAAGATCGAAAAAATGTGTGAAGGAGGAATTTTATTGAAAGAAAATCTGATTACGGCGCTGTACGAGCGCCTGTCCCGCGACGATGACCTCGACGGGGAAAGCAACTCCATCGTGAACCAGAAGCTCTATCTGCAAAATTATGCTGACGAGCATGGCTTCGCCAACTGCAAACACTATACGGATGACGGATGGAGCGGCGGCAACTTCGACCGCCCCGGATGGAAAAGCCTGATTGCCGACGTGGAAGCCGGAAAGGTTGGCGTGATTCTGGCTAAGGATATGAGCCGAATCGGGCGCAACTATCTTGAAACAGGATTTTATACGGAAGTGGTGTTCCGCAAGCACAATGTCCGATTTATCGCCATCGCCAACGGCGTGGATAACGACCACCCCGAAACAGGCGAATTTGTGCCGTTCCTGAACATCATGAACGAATGGTATCTGAAAGATCAGTCTAAGAAAGTTACGGCGGCTTATCAGCTGCGCGGCAAATCCGGCTTACCGACCAACAACAACTGCTTATATGGTTATCGAAAAGACCCGGACATCAAGCACCACTGGCTGGTTGACGATGAAGCGGCGGCGACTGTCCGCAGAATTTATCAGATGGCTTGCGAGGGACACGGGCCGTCTGAAATTGCACGGATTCTGACGAAGGAGAAAGTGGACAATCCCGGCTACTACTATACGAAACACGCCTGCGGGATGCGCAGCGACTATACAAAAGAAGCCCATGCGCACGACTGGAACAGTTTGACAATCAGCAGAATTTTGACCCATCAGGAGTATTTGGGACATACGGTCAATTTTCGTTCCAGCAAACGGTATTACAAGGATAAGCGACACGCCAACCCGCCGGAAAAGCTGCTGATCTTCGAGAATACCCATGAACCCATTGTAACGAAGGAAACATGGGAGCTTGCCCAATGTGCATTGAAAAGTAAAAAGCGTACAGATACGCTGGGCGCGGCGAATCCGCTGACAGGTCTGGTTTATTGCGCAGATTGTGGTCAACGACTGTATAATCATCGCCGTGGACCACAAGATGAACAGGGGGTTTTTCAAAGTGATACCTATAATTGCTCGACCTACATGCGTTCCCGAAAAAGAGAAACGTTGGAATGTACCTCTCATCATATTGCGACAAAAGCACTGAGAGCGTTGATTCTGAAAACCATTCAGACTGTCAGCCACTATGCCCTTTCTAATGAGATTGAGTTTGCGCGCAAAGTTCGGGAAGCGTCTGAATTGCAGCAGGCACAGGCGGCGAAAGAAACGAAAGCCAGAATCCGCAAAGCGCAGAAGCGCTGTAAGGAACTGGACGTGCTGATTCAAAAACTGTATGAATCGTATGCGCTTGAAAAAATTTCTGAAAAACGTTTTGATGATTTTCTTGCGGCGTATGAGAAAGAACAGGCTGAACTGAAAGCCGTTTTGGAAACGGACACGGAAGAACTTCGGGCGTATGAAGTCGATTCCGATCACATCGCTTCTTTTCTCAAACTTGCCAGAAAATACAGGGAAGCCGATGAACTGACCACACCCATGATCTATGCGTTTGTTGAAAAAATCATTGTCCATGCGCCGGAAAAAATCGACGGAGAGCGGCACATGCAGATCGACATCTATTTGAAATTCATCGGCAATTTCCAGGTGCCGCAGGACGAGCCGACGGCAGAAGAAATGGCAGAGGAAGAAAAGCAGAAACAGCGACGCGCGAAAAATCGGGAAAAAGTCGCCCGCTGCATGGAGAGAAAGAAATTGAAAGACGCGCAGGAGAAGGAGGATGCAGCCCATGAAAATGACAGCGCTGTATGAGCGTATATCCCGCGAGGACAGAAACGAAGGCGAGTCCTTTTCGATTCTTCGGCAGAAGGAATATCTTGAAACCTATGCCGCCGCAAACGGCTTTGAAAACTGCCGGCATTATACGGACGACGGATTCAGTGGACGAAACTTTGAACGTCCCGGCTGGCAGCAGATGATGACGGATATTGACGGCGGGAAAATCGGAACGGTGCTGGTCAAAGACATGAGCCGCGTCGGGCGTGATTACCTGCAAACGGGCTTTTATACCGAAATTTATTTCAAAGAGAAAGATGTGCGGTTTATCGCCATTGACAGTCATGTGGACAACAGCTGTTCCGACAGCTTGGAGTTTGCGCCCATGCTGAATGTTCTGAACGAAATGTATCTGCATGATCTATCCAAGAAAGTCAACATCGGGTTTCGGGCAAAAGGAATGTCGGGGCAATCGCTTACGTCAACGCCGCTGTTCGGCTATAAGCGAGATCCCGAAGATAAGAACCATTGGGTGATTGAACCTGAAACCGCCGAGATCGTGCGGCGGATTTTTGAACTGGCGGCGACAGGAATGAACCCGCACCGCATTGCCAAAACCTTACAGACAGAGCGGAGGATTACACCGAGTACATATTTCCGCAGATCGGATATGGGGAACCGATATCACGCCAGAAGGCAGGAAACAGGCGACTATGACTGGCACAGAGGGACGGTCATCGGTATTTTGAACAAGCGCGAGTATCTGGGCATGACGGTCAATTTTAAGACGTGTACGCCTTCTTACAAAGCCAAACAGGTTCAGAACCCGATAGAAAAGCAGGTGGTTTTTGAAAATACCCATGAAGCGATTGTGGATAGGCAGGCATGGGAAAAAGCGCATGAAGCGTTTGAAAAGCCCAAGAGGGCTAAGGCGAAAAACGCCGACAGCAGCTTTAAGAACTTTGTATTCTGCGCCCGATGCGGCGCTCCCATGAGCAATCTCCATCATGCGGAGCGTTTGAAAACCGGCACGATCTGTTACCATGACTTCTTTGTATGTTCCACCTATCGAAAGTCTGAGCATTTAGAAGAACGGCAATGTGTTCGAAACGCATTCAGTGCAAAAGCGCTTCGTCCGTTACTGAAAGAAACGATTCAAACGGTCAGCCGATACGCATTGACGAATCAGGAAGAATTTCTGGCGCGGCTGCAACGGGAAATGCTGGCGGAGCAGCCGGAACAGACAAAACAGCTTAAAAAAGGGATTGCGGCAAAGAACAAAAGAGTGGCGGAACTTGACCGGCTTTTGAAAAAACTCTATGAGAATTATGCGCTCGAAAAAATCCCGGAGGAACGGTTCGATGCGCTGTCTGCCGAGTATGAAAGCGAACAGACACAGCTTGAAAAAGCGGTTTTGGAAGAACAGCGGCAGTTGGATGAAATTCAATCCGGCGAAGATAAGATTGAACGGTTTATGGCGCTTGTTGAGCGCTACCGCGACTGCACGGAATATTCCGATGAAGTGCTGCGTCAATTCGTGGAAAAAGTCATCGTCCATGAAACCGTGAAGGGCGAGGACGGCGAGCGCTCCCGCGAGATTGAAGTGTATTTGAATTTCATCGGAAAGTTTGACGTTCCCGTGCAGCCCGTCGAGCTTTCGCCGGAAGAACAGAAACGTCAGGAGGCATTGAAAAAGCGAAGAATCCATGAAAGGAATAAACGCGCGCAGGCGCATCAAGAGAGGATGAACGCACAGCTTAAAAGCGAATCCCCAATTTGAATCAGAAACTGAACAGATAGAAAAGGCGATGCCCCGTTTTTTATCGGGCTGCATCGCCTTTTGTGTTGAACGGAAAGGAGCGCCTATGACCGAAAAACGTATTCCCCTTTTTACCTTTACCCAGCGGATTGGCAACACCAATTTCACCGTCCGCGCATATTGCGACGACGATATCGCCGTGACTTACGAGGACAAGCTGCTGGAGCTGATCCGCAGCGGCGCATTGCAGGCGGATGCTTCCGAAAAGCTGGAAGAACCGCCCGCCGAACACGCAGCGTAACGCTTAAAACACGAATGATTTTTGACCGAGGAGGAATGTTCGATGGCGTCTGAACGAATTGAAAAACTGCTTGCGATGCAGCAGAAAGCCGAAGCGCAGAAACGAAAAGCCGAGCAGCAGCTCAGGGCGGCGAAACACAAAATCTCCATCCAACGAAACAAGGAACGCACGCACCGCCTGTGCGAACGCGGCGGACATTTGGAGCATTATCTGCCCAATCCCGAACTGCTGACGGATGAAGATGTGTTCCTGCTGATCGACTATTTCTTTTCGTCTGCCCGTGTGCGCGAGCTTGTGAAACAGATGACCGCCAGCCGACGCGGGGAGCTTCCGCAAAGCCCGAAGGAGCTGATCGACGCGGCTGTGCAGCGTATGCCGGAATCGACCATGCAAGACATGCTTTGGAGCAAAGAGAACGAGGATGACGCGGAGAGCGACGGAAGCAGCCCCATCCCGTGAGGGCGCACTTATACGCATCTTTGATGCGCCGTGCGTTCTCCGAAGGCCCCTGCGGGGTGCTCGATGCCTTCGGCATCAACAGGGGCAAGCCCCTGCGCCGATTGCATCGGCTACCCCATGACGGCGCTTTGCGCTAAGAAACGGAGGTGAACCCATGCCCTGCCCGACGGGGAGCTTTAAGATCATCAGCCGCGGAAAAGGTCAATCCTGTATGGCTTCCTGCGCGTATTACTCTGGCGAAAAGAAGTATTCCGAATACGAGTGTTGCTGGAAATATCCGCACAGCAGCTCATCGCGAGTGAAGTGGGTGGAAGTCATGCTGCCGCCCAACGCGCCGAGGGCGTATGCCGATCCGCAGACGCTCTGGAACGCGGTGGACGCAGCGGAAACGAGCGTCAATGCGCAGACGGCGCACTCGATGCTCTTTGCCTTGCCGCGCGAACTGACTGATGAACAGAACCTCGCCCTCGTCCGCGATTTCTGTCAAAAGGAATTTGTGGACAAGGGCCCGGACGACTACCCATTGAGTGAAGTTATCTCTGCCTATATGGTGACGCTTCTAAGTTTGCAGCGGCGGTCAACATGTCTGGCACGCCGTATTTGTTGATGAATTTGGTCTGATTGAGCTGTCTGAAAAGGAGCGTGTTGCGCTTGTTGCGCCTGATCATCAGATGGTGGGTTTTGTGCGCGGCCCGGCGTTGACTGCTGTTGTGAAATATATGCTCGAAACCTCGCTTCGCTTTCATCTATATGGAAGACATGGTTCATGCGCTGTATCCGGAATATGCGGATATGCTTTGGAATTTCGTAAAGAATCATTCCCGAGCTCCGGAAACAAAAGAAATCATTTATAACGCCTATCGTTGAGTTTTTCAGCTTTTTGAAGCGGCAAACAGGGAAACTTGTTCGCCACCTTTTTTAGAATGCTGTTTTATGATGAGTGATCTATAAATGTGCAAAAGCATTCACGAAAAAACATGAGGTTTTTGTTGAATGTGATGAATCGCTGTGATATAATTTAGTAAAATGAATCAGTATATATAAATGCAGAATAAGACGTGTTATTTAAACGGAAGAATGTGAGACGGAAAAGAAAAGGGAGAAGCCTCATGACAAAAATCAAGTGGATAGCTATGGCACTTATTATGGCACTTATGCTGGCGTTGCTGACAGGATGCGGTGAACAAAAAACTGATAAGGAAGATTTAAAAGAACAACTACTGGTTGGTTTCTCTCAATTGGGTTCAGAAAGCACATGGCGATTGGGTAATACAAAGAGTATGTTTGAAGCGGCAGAAAAGTATAATATTAACTTGATGTATATTAATGCAAATCAATCACAGGAAAACCAGAAAAAAGCACTTCGCTCATTTATCGGTTATCGAGTGGACGTGATCGCGTTTGCACCAATCGTTGAAGATGGATGGGACGATGTGCTTAAAGAGGCGAAAGATGCGAATATTCCTGTTATTTTGGTAGATCGCGGCATCCAAACAGAGGATTCGACGCTGTATGCCAGCCATGTAGGAAGTGACTTTTATAATGAGGGCAGGAGGGCAGGACAATATTTGTTAAAAAAAGCAGATAAGATGGGTAGTAATCGGCTGAATATTGTCGAAATTACAGGAACGGAAGGTTCAACGCCCATGCTTGAACGTCAGCGTGGGTTTAAAGATGCTTTGGGTGATGATGAACGTTTTACCATTATGGAAACGGTTTGTGGAGACTTTATTATTTCCAAGGGAAAAGAGGTTATGCGTGATCTTTTGGAAAAATATGGAAAAGAGATCGACGTAGTATTCTCGCAAAATGATGGTATGACGAGTGGAGCATTGGAAGCCATTGAAGAGGCGGGATTTGTTCCGGGAAAGGATATCATTGTTATTTCTGTCGATGGGGATCAGGGAGCAATTGATTTGCTTCGTGAGGGAAAAATTAACTGTGTGGTGGAATGCAGCCCTATGTTGGGTGATATTGTTATGGATGTTGTGCTAAAGCTGGTGAATGGAGAAAATGTTGAGCGAGAATACTATTCGACAGAAACGTCTTTTACGGAATTTGATGATCTGAGCAGTATTGCACCGAGAGGATATTAAAAGGATGAACCCTGCGCAAATGACGCAGGGCTTCTTTTTTTGGGATATTTTTTTCAAACCCATTCCGGATAGAAAAGAATTTAAATGACGCAACCTTTGAAACGCTGGAAGAAGCGCGTTTGTCTGCGCCGACGACAGTTCAAAACTTGGAACAGAATGAAACCAAGACATTTGCGTCGATGGATGTGCTGGACGGTATTACGGAAGGCACAGTTTTTGTTTAAGTTTCCAATACTCCCTTCCTGATCGGGAAGGGGGTATGTTAGATTTGCGCATAAAAGTAACTCGAAAATCGAAATAAAATGAACAAATTCAAAAATACGTTAAATCTTTTTGTGCGCTTTAACTAATTTGAGGAATCTAATGAACTTATTTGAAAAATAAACACATTTGAATTTTGTGCAAAATGAGTATAATTACATTCAGAAGGCGCGAAAGCCTAAAAGAAACGGAGGTTGTCCTTATGAAGAAACTTGCTCTCATCGCTCTTGCATTGGTTCTCGTCGCTGTGAGCTCCTTTGCGATGGCAGACACCCTGAAGATTGGTTTTGCGCAGGTTGGTCATGAGTCTGACTGGCGTGCCGCTAATACCATCGACTACCAGACGACGTTTACTGAGGAAAACGGTTACGAACTGCTTTTTGTTGATGCTGACAATGACCATACGAAGCAGATGGAAGCTGTCCGCAACTTCATCAATCAGGAAGTTGATTACATCGTGATTTGCCCGGTGCAGGAAGCTGGCTGGGAAGTCGTTCTTCAGGAAGCGAAGGATGCCGGTATTCCGGTGATCATTGCTGACCGTACCGTATCTGCCGATCCGTCCCTGTATGCGACCTTTATCGGTACCGATACCGCGCTTGAAGGCGAAACCGCTGGCAAGTGGCTGGCTGAGCAGCTCAAGGGTGCGGAAGCTAACATTCTCGTCATCGAAGGCTCTGTTGGCGCTTCTGCTGCGATCGGCCGTACCAATGGCTTCAACAAGATCGCTGAAGAGCATGCCGAGTGGAAGATTATTGACAGCCAGTCCGGTGACTTTACGCAGGCTGGTGGCCAGCAGGTCATGGAGAGCTACCTGAAGAGCTATCCGGGACAGTTCAACGTAGTTGTGTGCCAGAATGATAACGAAGCATACGGCGCGATGGACGCCATGAAGGCTGCGGGCGTTACCTACGGCGAAAAGGGCGACGTGATCCTGATTTCCTTTGACGCGACTAAGGAAGGTCTGACTCGCACGCTGGCTGGCGAAATCAACTGCAATGTTGAGTGCAACCCGCTGCAGGCCAAGGGCGTTGCTGAAATCATTCAGAAGCTCGAAGCCGGTGAAGAAGTTCCGTCTGTGACGATCGTTCCTGATGAGGCCTTTGTTGCGCCGAGCATTACCTCTGAGTTTGCCAACACCATGACGCAGGAGATCCTCGACGGTCGTGCTTACTAAGATGCAGATTGATAGGCAGCAAAGCAAGGGCGTAAGTTGAATCCCGAAGGAAGGGGCAATCGCCTCTTCCTTTTCTTTCCAACATGAATCCGTCGGCAGGACGACGGAGTTATGGCTAGTTGATGAAAACGCGAAAATCAGGCAATAGAAACATATTCTGCGAAAGGACGTGAACCTATGGAGAACGATGTCGTCCTGACCATGCGGGGAATTACCATGACGTTTCCTGGTGTAAAAGCGCTGGATCATGTTGATTTCACGCTCAGAAAAGGCGAAATCCATGCTTTGATGGGTGAAAATGGTGCGGGAAAATCTACACTCATCAAGTGTTTGACAGGTGTCAACGATTTTGAGGCGGGTGAAATCCGCGTGGACGGCTATGATGGCCCGATTAAAAATCGTTCGACACTCGATGCGCAAAAGCATGGCATCTCCACGGTATATCAAGAAATCAACCTTTGCCCGAATTTGACGGTAGCGGAAAATTTGTTTATTGGTCGTGAACCGATGACGCACTTTGGCACGATTGATCGTCGGGAGATTGTTCGTCGTTCACGTAAGCTAATGGAACAAATGGATCTTTCGGTAGATGTGATGCTAAATCTAGAAGAATACTCGTTGGCCATGCAGCAGATGATTGCCATTGCGCGTGCCGTGGACATGGAATGCAAGGTATTAATTCTAGATGAGCCAACTTCTTCACTGGACGATAACGAGGTGGAGAAGCTCTTTGGGCTTATGCGTAAGCTGCGTGAGCAGGGAGTTGGAATCATCTTTGTGACACACTTCCTCGAACAAGTGTATGCGTTGTGCGATCGCATCACAGTGTTGCGGAATGGCACGCTCGTTGGCGAATATCCGATTGCAGAGTTGCCGCGTGTTCGCCTGATTGCTGCAATGATGGGTAAGGACTTTGATGATTTGGCTTCCATTAAGCCGGAACGCGGCAATAAGATTAGCAGCGAGGACATGATCGATGCACAAGGGTTAAGCCATGCGGGCAAGATTAAGCCGTTTGATTTGGAGATGAAGAAAGGCGAAGTTGTTGGTCTGACAGGGCTGCTGGGCAGCGGACGCAGTGAGCTGGCGCGTACGATTTATGGTGCTGACAGGGCGCAGACAGGTACGCTTAAAATTAGGGGTAAAAAAGTTGATATTAAGCACCCGATAGACGCAATGAACATGGGCATGGGTATGTTGCCGGATGATCGAAAAGCCGAAGGTATCGTGGGCGATCTTTCTGTGCGCGAAAATATCATATTGGCAATGCAGGCTAAACGCGGCATGGTGGACTTGATCCCGATGAAGGAGCAGGAGGAGATTGCTGACAAATTTATTGATTTGCTGCAAATTAAGACGGCGAGCCGTGAAACGCCTGTCAAGCAGCTTTCGGGAGGTAATCAGCAGAAGGTGATTATTGCCCGCTGGCTGGCGACTGATCCTGATTTCCTCATTCTTGATGAGCCGACACGCGGCATTGATATTGGTACAAAAACGGAGATCCAGAAGCTGGTCATCAAGCTTGCGCAAGAGGGCAAGAGCGTCATGTTTATTTCTTCTGAAATCGAAGAGATGCTGCGTACTTGCAACCGTTTAGCGGTTCTGTGTGACGGTCAAAAAGTCGGAGAGCTGAGCGGCGATATCACGCAGGAACAGGTTATGAAAACCATTGCCGGAGGTGACAAGGCATGAGCAAAGTCAAGGCATTATCAAAGAAACCGCTTTTTTTGCCAATCGTCAGCATGATTCTGGTCATGCTGGTGAACATTGTCTATGATGTGGCGCATGGTAACTCGTTTTATAATTTTTTTACCATTACAATCAATAACGGTATTCTTTATGGTCGTATCATTGATATTCTGAATCGCGGCAGTGAAGCTGCCATTCTGGCGCTGGGTATGACGCTTGTCGTTTCTGCTTCTGCAGGTACGGATATTTCGGTTGGTTCTGTAATGTCTTTAGCAGGAGGCGTCTGCTGTGTGTTGCTGGCTGGATATGGTAACGTGAATGTGAACAGCTATGCCGTACCGCTGGCAGTCGGTGTACTTGCCGGTATATTGGTAGCTTGTTTCTGCGGTGCGTTTAATGGTTTCCTTGTTGCCTATATGAAGATACAGCCCATGGTCGCAACGTTGATTCTCTATTCAGCGGGTCGCGCAATTGGCTTGTTGCTATGCAATAGCAACATTGTCTATGTCAACGTGCCGAGTTTTAAGTTCTTTGGTGGTTATTGCGGCATTTTCCCGACACCGATTCTGATTACAGTGATGTGCGTTCTTGCGGTTGTGCTTGTTCTTCGGTTGACCGCTCTTAGCACGTATGTGCAGGCTGTTGGCATTAACAAGAATGCTGCTCGTCTATCAGGGTATAAGTCGGACATGATTATTTTCATCAGTTTCGTGATTTGCGGTCTGTTTGCAGGTATTGCAGGCATTGTAGCCACGAGTCGGATCTACTCTGCTGATACGAATAATATTGGTCTTAATCTCGAAATGGATGCGATTCTCGCTGTAGCGCTTGGCGGCAATAGTTTGGGCGGCGGTAAATTTCGCATCTCCGGTTCGATCATCGGTGCATACACCATTCAGGCCATTACTACGACGCTTTACGCTCTGGGCGTTTCCTCCGCACAGGCGCCTGTGTTTAAGGCAGTTATCGTCATCTTGATTGTGGCGATTCAGTCCCCGGCACTTAAAACGTATATTGCCGGATGGAAGATGGCGAAGGAGGCTAGGCGAGTATGAGCGGAAAGCAGGTAATCCAAAAAAGGAACATCAATAGTAACACGATTTTGTTGATGATGACTATCGGTTTGTTTGTAATTATGTATGTAGCAGGCTGCGTCATCTACGCTGACAAGGGATTTGCACGCGTGCAGAATTTTCTCGATATTCTTAAAAACAATGCGGGCCTGATCTGCGCAACTTGTGGAATCACGGTCGTAATGATTACGGGCGGCATCGATATCTCCGTTGGTGCGCTGATTGCTATGGAGTGTATGTTCCTCTCTGTCGGTATCGAAAACTGGGGACTGTCGGCGCAACTTCTGCTACCGTTGATGCTGGTAATCGGCATTGTCTTCGGGATGGTTATGGGCTTCTGCGTGGGGTATCTGGATATTCAGCCTTTTATCGTTACAATGGCAGGAATGTTCTTTGCACGGGGTATGACAGCTGTACTCTCTACTCAGCAGATCTCTATCACAAGCAGTTCGTTGATGGCAAAGCTGTCAACAATGAAATTCAATATGCCTTTTGCGATCGGCGCTTATGTAAACAAGAAAGGCAAATTGATGATTCCAAATTTCAGTTTATATGTGCTGATTGCCGTAATTGTGCTGCTGGTGACATTTTTTGTTCTGCGTTTTACGAAGTTTGGTCGCAGCTTGTATGCTATCGGTGGAAACCAGCAGAGCGCTGAACTGATGGGGCTTGACGTAAAGAAGACTAAATTCAAAGCCTATGTGTTTTGTTCGTTCCTGACATCTATCGGCGCGATTTGCTATGTGATGAATACCATGTGCGGAACGACCCGTCAGGCGCTTGGGCTTGAGATGAACGCGATTTCGTCCGCTGTCATCGGCGGTACGTTACTGACTGGCGGCGTGGGCAATGTGTTTGGTTCGTTTTTCGGTGTGCTGATTAATGGAACAATTTCCTCACTGGTTAAAACAAATGGTAAGTTGAGTTCTTCGTGGCCGAATGTTGTGACGGCTATCCTGTTGTGCTTCTTTATTGTTATTCAAGCGGTGTTTGCACGAGTGAAATCCAAGAAAAAGAATGGCTGATATGCTGGAGGTGAAGTATGAATCAAAGTAAAATTGCGCAAGCAATCGAACGGGGTCAAGCCGTTCTGGGTATCGAGTTGGGCAGCACGCGCATCAAGGCGGTGCTGATTGATGAGGACTGTTTTCCGATTGCGAAGGGCGAGCATAATTGGGAGAACAGGCTGGAAGACGGCATTTGGACGTATCATCTGGATGATGTATGGACCGGAATTCAGTGTGCATATGCCGAGCTGGTTCGTGATGTAGAAAAAACGTACGGCGTCACGCTGCGTAAGCTTGCAGGTTTTGGCATTTCGGCGATGATGCACGGTTATCTGCCGCTTGATCAGTACGGCAATCAGCTCGCCGTATTTCGCACATGGCGCAACACCATGACTGAACAGGCGGCAGCCGAGCTTACGGAACTGCTTCATTTTAATATTCCGCAGCGCTGGAGTATTGCACACTTGAGGCAGGCCATGGTTGCGCATGAGGCGCATCTGCCACAGCTTGATAAGCTGGCAACGCTGGCTGTTTACGTCCATTGGAAGTTGACCGGAAAATTCGTTGCCGGCATTGGAGAAGCTTCCGGCATGTTCCCGATCGACAGCGAAGCTCTGGATTATAACCAGATGATGATCAAAAAAATGGATGAACTTGTGGCGTCGGATGGCTATATGTGGCGTATGCGCGACATTCTGCCCAAGGTACTTTCCGCAGGCGACGATGCCGGCAGCCTGACTGAAGAAGGCGCCCAGCTGCTCGATCCAACCGGAATGCTGGAAGCCGGTATTCCTGCGGCGCCTCCGGAAGGAGATGCAGGCACGGGCATGGTCGCTACCAACTCAGTCGCAGCGCAGACAGGCAACGTTTCCGCCGGTACATCCGTTTTTGCAATGATCGTGCTGGACAGGACACTTTCAAAGGTCTATCCCGAAATTGATATGGTCACAACGCCGACGGGAAAACCGGTTGCCATGGTTCACTGCAACAACTGCACCAGCGACATCAATGCATGGGCGGGTATGTTGGCGGGGTTTTCTGAAGCGTTGGGCACTCAAGTCTCCGCCAATACCATTTATACAACCCTGTTCAATGCGGCTTGTTCAGGCGATAGCGATTGTGACGGTGTGCTGAATATCAACTACTTCTCCGGAGAACCCATCACCGGATTTGAAACGGGACGTCCGATGCTTGTACGAATGCCGGAATCCAAGCTAAGCTTTGAAAACTTTGCACGCTCGCTGGTCTTCGGTGCAATGACGACACTGCGCGTGGGCATGGAAATTCTGACTGTACAGGAAAAGGTGCAGGTTAAGACAATTCTCGGGCACGGCGGCTTCTTTAAAACGAAAAACGCAGGACAGCAGCTGATGGCTGCGGCATTGAACACCCCGATTTCAGTGATGGAAACAGCAGGTGAAGGCGGTCCGTGGGGCATGGCCTTGCTGGCATCCTATCGTGTAAATAAGGAAAACGGCGAGTCTTTAGAGGATTACCTGAATCGCTGCGTATTCGCTTCGGCAGAAAGTTTAACGCTTTCCCCCGAGGCAAAGGACGTTGCGGGTTTTGATGCATATCTGAAATTGTTCCGTCAGGGGCTTTCGGTGCAAAGAGCAGCCGTAGAAACGATAAACGCATAAAAAAGGAGCGAATCAATATGAGCATGCAGCAGTATGAATTTTGGTTTGTGGTCGGCAGTCAATTTCTCTACGGTCCGGAAGTGCTGGAAACCGTCGCAGCGCGCGCGCAGGAAATGGCTGAAAAGATGACCGCCTCCGGCAATTTGCCGTGCAAGCTGGTTTATAAGGTGACGGCTAAGACAAATAAAGAAATCACGGATATCGTCCGCGAGGCGAATTATGATGAAAAGTGCGCCGGCATCGTGACTTGGTGTCACACATTCAGTCCGTCGAAAATGTGGATCAACGGTCTTGCAAATCTGCAAAAACCGTACTGCCACTTGGCGACTCAATATAATGTTGAGATTCCGAACGAACAGATCGACATGGACTTTATGAATCTCAATCAGGCAGCCCATGGCGACCGTGAGCATGGCTTTATTGCTGCACGTCTGCGCATGCCGCGCAAAATTATCGCGGGTCATTGGGCTGACGAAGACGTGCAAAAGAAACTGGGCTTGTGGATGCGTGCCGCAGTCGGTGTGGCATTCAGCAAAAGCCTAAAGGTTATGCGCTTTGGCGACAATATGCGCGAGGTAGCCGTAACCGAAGGCGACAAAGTTGAAGTGCAGACCAAGCTGGGGTGGCAAGTCAATACCTGGCCGGTCGGCACACTGGTAGAAAACATGAATGCCGTTACCGAACAGGAAATCGACGAATTGATGGCGGAATATGCTTCTGCATACGATTTTGCAACCGACGACATGGAAACCGTCCGTTATCAGGCACGCGAGGAAATCGCGATGAAGAAGATGATGGATGACGAAGGCTGCAAGGCTTTCTCCAATACGTTCCAAGATCTTTACGGCATGCGTCAGCTTCCCGGTCTCGCCTCTCAGCACCTGATGGCGCAGGGCTATGGCTATGGCGGCGAAGGAGACTGGAAAGTGGCGGCAATGACAGCCATCATGAAAGCAATGAGCGAGGGACAGAACGGCGGCACCGCGTTCATGGAGGACTACACCTATCATCTGGTTAAGGGCAACGAATATAGTTTGGGTGCGCACATGTTGGAGGTTTGTCCGTCTGTTGCGGCAGAAAGACCGCGCATCGAGGTACATCCATTGGGCATTGGTGACCGAGAAGACCCGGCGCGTTTGGTGTTTGAAGGCCATGCCGGTTCGGCAATTGTCGTCAGTCTGATCGACATGGGCGGTCGTCTGCGCTTAATCTGTCAGGACATTGAGTGCGTAAAGCCGATCATGGATATGCCAAATCTGCCGGTGGCTCGCGTCATGTGGCGTGCGATGCCCGATCTGACCACAGGCTTGACTTGCTGGATCACTGCAGGCGGGGCGCATCATACCACACTCAGCTATGATGTAACGGCTGAGCAGATGCGAGACTGGGCGCGGATGATGGACATCGAGTTTGTACATATCACAAAAGATACAACCGTTGAAGGTCTGGAACACGACCTGTTCCTCTCCGATCTGGCATGGAAACTCAAATAATGAATGGAGTGAATCATCCATGATGCTTAAGGAACTGAGGAACATCGTTTACGAAGCAAACATGGAACTGCCTAAACGCGGTCTTGTCACATACACATGGGGCAACACATCCGGCGTTGACCGAGAACGGGGACTCATGGTGATTAAGCCTTCGGGTGTAAAATATGAGGATCTTTCTCCGGAAAACATGGTCGTCATATCTTTGGAAGATGGCAGCCGCATTGAGGGCGACTACAACCCTTCAAGTGACACAAAAACGCATCTGGAGCTGTATCGCTCATTTCCCAATATAGGCGGAATTGTACATACGCACAGTCCATACGCGGTAGGATGGGCGCAAGCCGGAGAGGATATCCCTTGCTTTGGTACAACACAGGCAGATTATTTCTATGGTTCTGTACCGTGTGTGCGCCATCTGACGCCCAAGGAGATTGACGAAGGATATGAGATGAACACCGGCAAAGTGATAATCGAAACCTTCAAAGAAAGGAAGCTTGACCCGATAGCAATTCCCGGTGCGATTTGTTTCAGCCACGGTCCGTTTGCATGGGGAAAGGATCCAGCTCAAGCAGTTTATCACGCTGTTGTTCTTGAAGAAATCGCGAAAATGGCGACATTCACACGGATGGTAAAACCGGATGCAGCGCCCGCGCCTCAGCATTATCTGGACAAGCACTACATGCGCAAGCATGGTCCGAATGCGTATTATGGGCAGCGTTAAGAAACGAAGACCGTCTTATGATTGAGAAGGCTGCTTCTCTCCCGTAACGAACGATTCAGACTTCCCGTCGTCCGCGTATCGCCATACGCGCAACTTGACAAAAATACTGTCAGCCCGATTTGAGCGGCAGCCCGACGTAACCTGCAGCGAAAGGATGAGTGCTGTGAAATTCTTTATTGATACTGCCAATGTCGATGAAATTCGCAAGGCGAATGACATGGGCGTAATCGCGGGCGTAACGACAAACCCAAGCCTCATCGCCAAAGAAGGACGCGACTACGCACAGACGCTTGCGGAAATCGCTTCTATTGTTGACGGACCGATTTCCGGCGAGGTGAAAGCAACGACAACCGATGCCGAAACCATGATTCGGGAAGGACGGGAAATCTTCGCGCTTGACCCCAAGCATATGGTCGTCAAGATTCCGATGACTGTCGAAGGTCTCAAGGCGATCAAGGTGCTTGCGAGCGAAGGCATTCCAACCAATTGCACGCTGATCTTTTCGGCTAATCAGGCGCTGCTGGCAGCGCGTGCGGGCGCGGCGTATGTCAGTCCGTTTCTCGGACGGCTGGATGATATTTCGCAACCCGGCATTGACCTGATTCGAACCATTGCCGATGTCTTTGCGAATTATCCGGATATTGACACCGAGATCATTGCCGCAAGCGTTCGCAATCCGATTCATGTGACCGATTGTGCGCTGGCAGGCGCAGATATCGCTACCGTTCCTTACAAGGTGATTGAGCAGATGACACATCACCCGCTGACTGACCAAGGCATCGAAAAATTCAAAAAGGATTACATCAAAGTCTTTGGTGAGTAATTTAATCAAAGCCCCCGACTTTGAGAAAGTTGGGGGCTTTTCGATGATTCGAAACATAGTTGGAGGAACATATGACCAATCAGGAAAAGAATCAGCTTAAAACAGCAGCTTGTCAAATCCGCATGGGGATCATCGAGTCTACCCATAGCGCGAAATCGGGGCATCCGGGCGGAAGCTTATCTGCAGCAGAGATGTTTGCTTATTTATACAACCGTGAAATGCACATTGATCCCCAAAAACCAAAGATGGAAGACAGGGATCGGTTTGTGCTTTCCAAAGGTCATACAGCGCCCGGACTGTACAGCGCACTGGCATATCGCGGCTATTTCCCCGTAGCAGATTTGCTGACGCTGCGCCACACGGATAGCTATTTACAGGGGCACCCGAATATGAACCTTGTGCCGGGCGTGGATATGAGTACCGGTTCTTTGGGACAAGGCGTTTCCTGCGCAGTGGGTATGGCTAAGGGGGCGAAATACCTCAACAAGGATATCCATGTCTACACCCTGCTGGGCGATGGCGAAATCGAGGAAGGCGAAGTCTGGGAAGCCTTCATGTTCGCAGCTCATTATAAGCTGGATAATCTGTGTGTCATCATCGATCTCAACGGTTTGCAGATTGATGGTCCAACAGAAAAAATCATGAACAGCGCACCGATGGATGCAAAGATGGAAGCGTTCGGATTCAATGTTGTTTCCATTAACGGACATGATTTTGATGAAATCGAAAGGGCGTTTGAATCCTTCCACACATGCAAGAATAAGCCGACTGCAATCTTAATGCACACGATCAAAGGCAAGGGCGTCAGCTATATGGAAAACAACGTCGATTGGCACGGAAAAGCGCCCAATGATGTGGAATATCAAATTGCCATGGACGAGCTGAACGCTGAGATGACGAAACTGGAGGCATGAGCATGAGCGAAGTGAAGAAAATCGCAACCCGTGAAAGCTATGGGCAAGCGTTGGTTGAACTGGGCAGCGAACACAGTAACCTCGTTGTGCTGGATGCCGACCTTGCCGCGGCAACCAAAACCGGAATGTTTCGCAAGGCGTTTCCCGATCGTCATTTTGATTGCGGCATCGCGGAATGCAACATGATTGCTGTGGCTGCGGGATTATCTACAATGGGATTGGTTCCATTCGCATCGTCTTTTGCGATGTTTGCGGCAGGACGCGCATTTGAGCAGATTCGCAATTCCGTCGGTTATCCTCATTTAAACGTAAAAATCGGCGCAACACACGGCGGCATTTCCGTCGGCGAGGATGGCGCTTCCCATCAGTGTTGTGAAGATTTTGCGTTGATGCGCTCTATTCCGGGAGTGGTCGTACTCAGCCCGGCAGATGACGTGGAAGCGCGTGCGGCGGTAAAAGCGGCTTACGAATATCAAGGCCCCGTATATTTGCGCTTCGGACGTCTGGCAGTACCGGTTTTTCATGACGAAACAAATTATCACTTTGAAATCGGTAAAGGTGAGCAACTCACCGAGGGCAACGATGTTGCCATCATCGCTACCGGTTTAATGGTTAACGAAGCGCTTGTTGCCGCAAAAGAACTCGAAGGCTTGGGCATTCACGCACGCGTAATCAACATCTGCACCATTAAACCGCTAGATGAGCAGATCGTCATCAAGGCAGCAAAAGAATGCGGCAAAATCATCACCTGTGAAGAACACAACATCATTGGCGGGCTTGGCGAAGCAGTTGCCGCTGTGCTCGGGGAAAAATACCCCACTGCAATGCGCCGCATCGGCGTCAACGATGAGTTTGGTCATTCCGGTCCCGCTAAAGAATTGCTGCGTCAATTCGGAATGACCGCAGATCACATTGTCGCGGTAGCTAAACAATTTGCCCTTTAGTCAAATTAAAAGTGTCTCCTGCATTACCTGGAGGGAAAGACACTTTTTTGCCGTAAAATGGAGCAGAGATAAACGTTTCATGATATAATATTATACAAGAGTGTTTTTGCTTGCGGCAGGTGCGGAGGGCAGGAATTTGAAGCAAAATAAGAAAAGCATTGCGCTGAAGCTTTATCACAATGCGAGAATTATTTTGGTTGTGATGTTAGCAACCATGATGACGACGCTTTCATTTATCATTTATTCTGAGAGTTCATCTCGGATGTTTATTCAGCGCATGGCATATTGCATAGAAATTAAAACCATCATTTCAGAAACGATTCCTGGTGAGATTTATGATGTGTTGATAGGGCGCACGGAAATGAATCACAGCAAAGCGGATGAGTTAATGGGGCAGGTTGAAGAAGACCTGGAAATGGTTCGAATTTCTGATGAAGATATCGAGTATGTCGTTGTTCTCAGAACGATGGATACCTATAAGCAATATACTCAGATGCTGAGAGAGAACATTCGCAATGAAGGAAGTGTGGATGAGTCTATACGCCTGCTGAACAATGTTAGAGATGTTGGCGAACTGATTCGAGATATGGTTGACCAGCTGATTCACGTCTACGTTCAACGCGAATCGGTACATAATCATCAAGTACGTGGCGTGTTTTACATTCTTGCATCCTGTATATTATTGTCCAACATTCTTGCTATTGTACTGATTATGCATAGGCAGAAACTGCTTTCAAATGATGTAGCCGACAACATTGAACTGCTTGACCGTTTTTCTACGCAGATTGCAGCGGGACACTTTGATCAGCGCATATCGGAAGCGGAGCTTGAAGAACTGAAGCCGCTGAGTAACAGCTTGAATGATATGGCAAGTCAGCTTGAAAGGCTGATTGAGCAGGTTCGTGAGGAAGAAGAAAAGCTGAAGATTGCTGAGCTGAAAACGCTGCAAGCTCAGATTAACCCGCATTTTTTATATAATACACTCGACACAATTTTGTGGCAGGCAGAGGCGGATGATTCCGAGAGCGTCATTCGCACAACACAGGCGCTAAGTAATTTCTTCCGCATTTCCCTCAGCAGTGGAGAGGAGTGGATTCCGCTTTACAAAGAAGTGGAACACTTGGAAGGCTATTTGATTATCCAGAAAACACGCTATCGTGATATCCTGCACTATGAAATTCATATAGATGAGGATATTCTGAATTGTACTGTGCTGAAGCTGTTGTTGCAGCCATTGGTGGAAAATGCGCTGTATCACGGAATCAAAAACAAGCGTGGAGGCGGTTCAATTATTGTTTCAGGAAAGCGAGAGGGAAACAGAATCCGCTTCTGCATCAAGGATACTGGTAGAGGAATGGACGAGGAAATGCTTGCCAGTGTTAGGGAGAGCATTCGAAAGGGAAGTAGTGCTAAAGTGCGGAAAGGAGGTTCTGGATCGGGATTTGGATTGAGCAACGTCAACATGCGCATTTGTCTGTACTATCATCAACAAGACGGAATTGATATTCAGAGCGACGCAGGAGGAACGACGGTGGAATTCAGCGTGCCGATCATTGAGAATGGAGAAAAACATGTACAAGGTGTTTGTGGTTGACGATGAAATCGTGATTCGCGAGGGAATCCGAAATAGCCGGATTTGGGATGGCGGAAGGCTGACGCTGGTTGGTGAAGCGGGAGATGGCGAAATTGCTTATCCCATGATTCGGGATGAACGTCCGGATATTGTGATTACAGATATCAAAATGCCTTTTATGGATGGCATGGAGCTTTGCAGACAGATCCATAAGACGATGCCAAGGACTCAGCTTGTCATTCTCTCTGGCTATGATAATTTCAGCTATGCACAACAGGCTATCAGCTATGGCGTACAAGAATATCTGCTTAAGCCGGTCAGCTCAGCTAAACTGGAAGAAACGCTGAATCGTATAGCACAACGCATCGAAAACGAACGTAAGGAACGAGTCGGTCAAGAACAGATGTATCGTCAAATGGCGGAAGGAAAACAGCTTATTCGAAACCATCTGCTTAGCAATGTGATTCAAACCAACATCAGCCAAATAGAAGGAGAAGAAATCTGCAATCAGCTTCGTACATTTGGCATTGACATTTCTGCAAAATGCTATACAGTTATTGAAATTTGTCAGAAAGATAGAAAGGCAAGCTATGATTCGATTCGTAAAGCGCTTTCTATTTTCGAAATGGGACACGATACAACGTGTTTTTTGTGCGAAAGCGGACATTCGCTCAATGCATTGATTCTTGGCGACAAGGACGAGGAAATTGAAGAACGTGCTTATTCATATGCCAGAACGATGCAGGACGAATTGGAATGTCTGGAAGGCATAGAAGTTCGGTTTTCCATAGGAGAAACAGTATATCAGGTTGGTGATCTGTTCAAGTCATTTTGTTCCGCAAGGCATACACGGCATGTGATTGAGGCGAATCCTGCCATCTGTCATGAGCGAAAAATTATGGGCTGTAAGGATTTACAGGACGAAGAGGAGATCCGAACCAACAACCAGCAAGATATAAGTGATAGGTCTCTTTATGAACTGGTCAGATATGCTGAAAAAGAAGAGATGAGATCTCTAGTTATACAATATGTGGAGAACTTACGGCATAGATGCGAAGGCGTTATGTTGACAGCGGAATATCTGCGAGTAGAAACTCTTTTGGTTGCAAGTAAAATTATTCAGAGTCTGGGTGGAAGTGCGGGTGAAGTGTTGGATAATAACTGGTTGGAAGCGGAGGTGTGTTCAAACATCTATTTGGATGCCTATATCGGAACGGCGGCAGATATTTTGGAATGTGTGGCGGAATACCGCGACGAACATACCAATATGAAAGGAAATCGTGTAGTCAACAAGGCGCGTTCCTATATGAAAGAGCATTATATGGATTCCAACTTGACTTTTCAGGATGTGGTTGCGCATGTGGCGATGTCTAGCAGTCATTTTTCTACGATTTTTGCAGAAAATATGGGACGAACGTTTACACAGTATTTGATGGAGCTTCGTATGGAAAAGGCAAAGGAGCTCCTTACTAATACAAATATGCGTTCAAGTGAGATCGCTTATGCAGTTGGTTATAATGACCCACATTATTTTAGCTATTTATTCAAAAAGAATACGGGTATGACGCCGGGAAACTATCGGGGAAAAAACTGATTGTCAGAAACGCTTTGTATGCTGAGCCGTCGAAAGAGAGCGGTTTGCATATAAGGCGTTTTTTTACGGGAGTTTAGAAGAAAGTGATACGCACAAGGATGCAGAGGCAAAAAGAGTATGATATGGGTGAGGCGTCTGCAGTCTGTAACGGCAGTCATGATGGCAAGGTGGTGGCGGTAATGACGACGGACGCGGAAGGTAAGGTAGTTTCGCTACTGTTGACGTATGACACATACGACGTGGCTGAAACCAGAGCACCGGAGTATTTTGTAGATCACTCATTTTCCGTGGATGTGACCATCGACGGGGAGAATATGCAGACTTATAAAATAATCCTTGACAAAATTCTTTCCATAATCACATAGAGTGGAACGCCGTTTCACTGGATGCCCATCATAAATTCAAAGACTTCTCGTTTTCAGCTCGTGCGGTTGCCCGCCTTTCGGATATGATCTGTCTGGAACACAAGCTGTCCGTCATCAAGCACCCGCAGCATACCGGCAAAACCTACGATAAGTGGCTTGGAGATCGAGCTGTTCCCACGCATCGCGATGTTCTGCGCACCGACATAGATCGAGTGCTGGAACAGGGACCCAAAAACATGGGTGCGCTGCTCGATGGTTTGAAAACGATGGGCTATGAAATCAAGCACGGCAAACAGCTTTCCTTCCGAAAAGCAGGGCAGAAACGGTTTATCCGCATGGGCACACTGGGCGACGCATACAGCTATGACGCGCTTTCCGCTGTGCTTGCCGGTTCGCAGAAGCACCGCCCGAAAACAAAGCCCATTCAGCAGAACGAGCTAATCTCCAAGGCTATTGACGCACAGCGGATGGAAGCCAAGGGAAAGGGTTACGCCTATTGGGCGAAAAACTTCAACAGCAAGCAATATGCCAAGTCCATTCTTTTTCTGACGGAGAATCATCTTTCCATCGACGATCTGCCATGCGCCGTCGAAGAAGCCTGCGCGAAAGCGGATGCTTTAACCGCAGAACTGAAAAAAGTGGAAGCACAAATCGCTTCCACTTCGCAGCTTATCGACCAGGTTCGGATCTATCTGTCGTCTGTTTCTACCTATAAAAAGTACAAGGCTTCCGGCTGGTCGCGCGCTTTCTTCGCGGAACATGAATCCGAAATCCGGCAATACAAGCAGGCACTCCTCACATTCGACGAAGCGGGCTACAAAACTGTTCCCAAACTCAAGGTGCTTTACGATACGCTCGGTCAGCTTAAAGCCCAGCGGAGAGAGTTGATCGGGGATTACGCCGCCGCAAAAAAGACCAAGCAGGAGCTTCTAACCGTGCAGGCTAACCTCAACGCATTGCTTCCGCAGAACGAAAAAGAGCGCATCCGTTCCGATGCTGAGCGTTCGTAACTCAAGCGTCCGAAGGATGCGCTGTTCATCCCGCAGGGATGGCTCAAGGGGGATTGGGGGAACTTTTCCCTCAACAAGCAGGTTTGTCTATACACAAACACTGCTTGCCGCTTTTATCGGAAATTTCTGATAATCATGGTTATCAGAAAAATATTTTTATCAGAAACAGGAACAGAAGACCCTGAAACCACAAGGAAAAATGAAAAATAGTTTCTGATAAAAAGGCTGGGGATGGCCATGTGCCGTCCATCCCCAATCGGTCACAGGACAGAAAATTTCTGATAAAAATCCTCCCTATCTCAGCCCCGTTAACTTCTTCAGCATTTCTTCATCTGTTACTGTATATCTCGCGGAATTCAACTTAGAATAAAGCGGATTATCCTGCGGTGTAGACGCTTCGATCGCTCTACGCTTATGCTCCGTATCTGCATGAGCATATACCTCCTCGGCATTGGATGTCTGCTACACCTGCGACCACAAGCACCATTATGCACGCTGCTGTGCTGCAAAACAGGAAGCTGTCAAGCTAAAGGCTTGGCGGCTTTCTTTTTATATAATATGGCAGGTCAACGGATAACGAATGTTTTTAAAGTATGCTGTAACAAAAACTTGGTCGTGACATGTGACATATACCATAGTATAATGCAATCAAACAGATGAAGCGAACGAGGAAAAAGTAAGTCTTGATCTGAAATTTATTCAAATTCATATGAAAAGGGAGGATAAAAAAATGTCGGTTTCTCAGTCTCAGATTTTTAATGCTATGAAGGCTGCGCTGGATGACTATGAGGTTTCGTATTCGCAGCCTGAGGACGAACCCATCCTCACGTTTACCTTGACCACGAGTGGCCAGATGGGATCTGTATCTGTATCTTCGTATGCCTATGCGGTAGATGGGGCGATTCTCTTTTACACTGTTTGGCCGATGAAGGCTAAGTCGGAAACGATGGCGGCGGTCGCGGAGTTTATCTGCCGGGCGAACTATGGCTTGTGGCGGGGTAATTTTGAATTGGATTTCCGAGATGGCGAGGTTCGGTATAAGGCGTTTGTGTCCTGCTGTGGTGACGAAATGCCTGATCCTGCGGATATCAAGCTGGCTTTAGTTAAGGGAATTAATATGTTGGATATGTATGGCGATGGTTTAGTCCGTGTCATGCTGGGTGTAAGCGATGATCCTGCTGGAGAGGTTGCAAAGGCTGAGGCAAAGGCAAAGGCAAAGGCAGAGGCAGAGGCATAACACCTTGTTCAACAGGAACCTTCCTCTACAACGTCGTTTTCTTTGAGGTTTGCCGGTAAGGCGTCCGGCAAACCCTGATTTTTCCAAGCAATACAATAAAAGGAGGGAATATGAATGCTGGCAAAGGCCTTGAAAATTCTTCCCCGTGCAATGGCTGGCGACCCGTTCGCTATTGCAATCATTATTGCCTGCGGAATTCCTGAAGTGATCAAGATGCTTCAGAAAAAGCATGTATGAAACGGATTTGTGTGGTCTGCTGGGCCAATATCTGTCGCAGCCCTATGGCTGAGGTCATCTTACAGAATAAGCTGGTTGAGCATGGACTTGACAAGCGTTATGAAGCTTTTTCATCCGGCGTAAGCAGAGAAAAGCACGGGCAGCCGATAGAACCATCGGCAATTCGTGTCCTTAAAAATCATGGCTTGACCGTTCCTGAAAGACAGGCTTGGGCTCTAACAGAGGCTGATTACGATCGGTTTGATTATTTTCTTTGCGTAGATATGGATATCCTGATGGCATTAAAGCTTGTATTTTTTAACGATACTTGCCATAAGGTCGGCTTGCTTATGGGCTATACAGATTTTCCGCGCAACGTGGAAGATCCGTATATGACCGGAAAATTTGAATATGCTTTTGAACAGCTTTCAGAAGGTTGTGATGCATTTCTAGACGCCTTGCAAGCGGCAGACGAGTTCGCTTGATTCTGCATAAGCTTTATGTGCCTCGTATGAATAAAGCATACGAGGCACATAAAGTATCGCAAATGGGGGAAAAACAAATGCCTTTGCAGCTCGACAGCCTTGAAAAAGATGGTTTTCCGGTCTTTATTCGTAATCGTAATTCTGAAGCACGGACTTTGACTATCCTGAATCCAATTTCTGGTTATCCCGCCATGCCGGTTCTGATTCAATCGGATGCCGGTTTGACGATGAATATTGCGATTGCTTATGACGTGAATAAAAAGAGGAAGCCAATCATCCGTCTTTGCAATCGTTTAAATGAAGAAAACGACTTTGCTCACTTTAGCCTAGATGATTACGGAACGCTATTGCTTGAATACAATACATCCGAGGAGGCAACGACAGCCCTTGTCACGGAAATGTTGTTCAGATTTTCCGTAATTCTGCATGAGGCATTGCCCTTTATTTTTCAAACGCTTTACGGAGGGATTAAATTAGGCTTCTGAACGGAGGAATGCTTGTGACACGCTATCCATTTGTTCGCGCAGCACTTGAGAATGCTGAAATACCGTTCTTCATGACTCGCAAGCAGGGTATCCTCATCCCTCTCGATCTTTGGAAACTGTATTTAACAGATGAAGACGATTGTCTTTTTCTTCAGGGCTGCATCCTGTCGCAAATTCCATCTATTCTATTTCTTGAGGATGAATTGTTGGCCTGCTGCAATCGGGCAAATCTTGAAAGTAGATTCTCATTTTACATGAAGCAGCGTGAAATTGTTGTTCGATATGGCTTCCCGGCCTCGATTCCCAACGATCATCTTGGGCAACTGGTTTTAGAATGTCTGACAGAATTATTGGAATTGCTTCCCTCCTTTTCAGATGAGCTGAGACGCTGTATTGGATCAACGACCTGAATTTAAAAAATGAAAGGAACTACTTGAAAGGATATCCTACAATCGAGGCTAAAAAGGTCTCTGGGTTATTGCCGCAATCTGTGTTTGTGTCCATACATACCCGTCTGTCGGGAGGCGGTTCCCATATTCCCTCTTGCCACGGCCTTCGCCCTGGACGGCACATCCTTCGGGTGTTTTCCGGAATCGCCAATCAATTTTCCTCCTTCCGATCTGCTATACTATTCCCATCAAACAAGAAAGCTGGTGATGCCCATGAACTCAAAACCCATTTTTGCGTTTCTTCTGACCTGCTTCCTCCTTGTTTCCTGTGCGCTGGCCGAGCCGCTTGCGCTGACGTACAACGAGGCAGATTACCCGGATGGCGGCATGTGGCTGTGCAAGGTCACGGAGGATTCCGCGATGGAGATCCGCCTGCCGCACGGCTATGAGGAGGATAAAACCATCGAGAACGGCGAAACGACCGTTTACGTGCGCGACGGCCTGTATGTATACGGCGTAATGACGGAGCTGTACGAGGACGCAGACGCAGACATGAAGGGTTTCTTTGAGAGCTGGCAGGACGTCGTCTGCAACGGAATTCCGGCCGTCATGGGCGTTGCGAAAAGCCAGGCGGCGGAGAGCCGTGTGCTGTATGCTATCGCCAACGATACCCTTTATGCCTATGTGGCGCTGCGAAGGGATCAGGCGTGGACGGCGGACGACGAAGCGGAAACCCTGCGGATTTTCAGCTCGCTCCGGGCCAGCGACAAAACGATGCCGGCCTCGACACCGGCATGGGGCGAAGACTGGCCGCTTTCGGACAACGTGCCGGAAAGCGGCTATACCGAGGTTCGGTTCGGCAGCGATGAAAACATGGCTTTCTTCCGTGTGCCCGGCAGCATGACCAGCACGCAGAATCAGACGTTTTACGGCGAAAACTGCAAGCTCGTCTATTTGAAGGTGGCGAATTCTCAATTCGACAGGTTTACCTCGGATTACGCCCTAACCTGGGACGCGGGCAAGGACGGCCTGCTGGGCAGTTACGAGGATGAAAACATCTATCTGTTTGCGCGGGCGCTTCCTGTAGGCGATTTGTGGTTTGCGCTGCTCTACGGCGAGGGAAAAGACACCTGGGAGGAAGTCGGACAGGCGCGCTGCATCGAAATTCTTGATTCGTTCCACCTGCTGGATGCGGAGGAAATCGAGCAGATGCACACTCGTTGAGCGGAGCCATAACGAAAGGAGTATTCTTATGCTTGAACACAACCCTGGAACCGACGAAACCGTTGGAAAAGCACTGAATTTCATCCGGGAACATCTGGATGAGCCGCGCGTGCAATGCAACATCGACGGTGTCGGCAAAAATGAGGAATTTCTCGTCGTGCTGCTGCTCCATGAACTGAAGGACAGTTGGGAATACAAGATGACCGTCTCACCGATCGACTTCAACATGGGCCTCCATGTGACCCTGAAGGAGGGCAACAAGGAGAAGGTTTCCCAGTTCCTGCGCAGCGACAGGGCACTGGAAAAGACGCTGGATAAGCTGTATCTCACCCTCAAACAGGCTGAAAAGACATTTGCACCCGGCAGCGATTTCTACGACCCATATCTGCATTTCTGATTCGAAACGGAGGATGATGATGAAACGTCGTTTGATTTTTGCGCTGTCCATCCTGCTGCTCTTCGCACCTGCTGCGCTGGCGGAAAATTCAGAAGCCTCTTTTGAAGCTCAGCTTGCCGAAAATTTGGCCATTCAGGAAGAATTCGGCGTTCAGATCTGTGTCCTGACGCTGGGCGGCATGTCGCCGTATCAGGTTGCACGCTTTGAAAAACTGAAAGCGCAGGCTGAAACGGATAGGGACGTGAACAGCACGTTTTTGCTGGCGGAATGTTATCAATACGGCATCGGAACAGATGAGGATTGGGCGCAGGCATTTTTCTGGTATGCCGTCTGCGCAGAGCAGGGCGACGCGGACGGTCAGTATGCCCTTGCGGTGTTCTATGAATATGGCATGGGCACGGAAAAGGATTTGGATAAGGCACTTGAATACTACGAAAAGGCAGCCTTGCAGGGGGACGAGTACGCGCAGAGGGATTTCGAGCGGCTGAACGCGGAAATCCTGCAAATACCGGATGATTAAAATTTGCAGGATGGCGCAGGCATGCGGTCTTCAAATGAGTCTTTGAATCTTTTCCCAGTTATTGCTTGATTTTTGCAAAGCAAAGTCTTGCGGAACCGATTCTGCGAAGTCTTTTGACGGTTTGGAGCGATTTTTCTTCTTTTTCATCAAAATGGGCTTGCAGAAAATCTGCAAGCCCATTTCTTCCTGTCTGATTTTATTTGAGGTCTTGAATTCCATGATGAGCTCAATGCTTCTGTTGCTCTTGTTGCTTCTGCTTATGAGACATGTACTTCCAGAATTCGTTTTGAGTCTGCGGAAGGCAGTTATTCTCCTCCAAGAAAATGATTTGGGTCATGGTCTTGGAAAGCTCATAGAAGAACCGTGCATCATACCACTTTGCCGGAGATGTTTCTCCCGAAATTCCTTTAATATTTTTATACTCATCGAATCCTTCAGGCTCTTCGATACAGAGCGGAAGTTTAGGATGATTTTCATCAAAGGTGTAATAAAGCACGCTGTCCAGATGTAACTTATCCTGTTTATACGGCGTGTTGGGATCACCCGCCATTGTCAACCCGCGCTGCATCATATCCAGGTAACGGGCTGCAATGTCTTCCATAGTGTGCGCCGCGGCTGGAGACGCTTGCGCACGAACACCTTTAGCGATTTTCTGCATTTCCGCTGCGATTTCCTGAACGGGGTCTTTCTTTACCTTGAAATCTCTATAAACCAGCTCCTTCACATGAGCCTTAATATCTGCGCCGGTCAAAAAACGCGGCTGATCCGGCGTGCCAAGGCAGGCATTAAGGATGGAGCTGATGTCATAGTTCTTAAAGTCAAAGTCCTTGACGCCCAGCTTATCACACCCAAGTGCTCCTCTGTAGCCATTCAGCGCGAGCTCGAGAATAGAGTAACACTCGGAATATGTTGGCATCATCAGGCTGAAGGTCTGATCAAAACGCCCGTTGCGGAAGAATTCAGGCGGAAGCCGCGAAATGTCGTTGGCTGTGGTCACGGTGAAAACAGGCTTATCGTTTTCCTGAATGAACGTCAGCAGCATGCCGAAAAGCCGCTGGATCACGCCTCCATCGCCACTCTTGCCATCCGCACCAGACATTGCTTTTTCGATCTCGTCAATCCACAAAACACAAGGAGCAACGAATTTCAGGTCGGAAAGCATCTCCTTCATACCTTTTTCAGAGTCGCCGACAAGCCCGCCGAGAATATTCGACATATCCAGCTGAACCAGAGGAAGCTCTAATTGACGCGCAACCTCCCTGGCCGTCGCAGATTTTCCCGTCCCGGGAATACCGACCAGCATGATGCCCGTCGGCGATTCCTTGTAGCTGCTGGCAGATTTTTTATGCTTTTCCAGCCAAGCCTCGAGGGTTTTCAGCCCAACAACCGTTTCTTTTTCGGGAACGGAGATGAGGGTCAGTCGGTTATGCTGCTGAAGAATGTTGTTTTTATACTCGATCACAGCGTCGTCAACGAGCTTTTTGTCTTCTAAATAGTTGATGAAGCCTGTAGGGGCTCGATTATTCATTGAAGACAGCAGACGGCGAACGGCTATTTCCTCCAAGCCTGACATTCGGTTGGCGTACCACTCAAAAATAAGCTTATCCTTAACTTCAAACGGCTTTATTTCTCCTGTTGGCAGGCCTTCCTTCTGGAGCTTCATTCTTCTGAAATTCTCTGTTCGGATATGATATTCCCATAGCAGAGTCCGGAAATCATCTTCGTTTAAGGTCGGATAGGTGATAACAGCCTGTGCGGCCAGCAGCATTTTCGGAAGCACGCAAGCATCTCCGTAAGAGACGAAGAACAGATTATTGGATAACGGCATCAGAGAGCTTAACTGGATAGGATAAGCACACTCATTTCCGATCTGATAAGCATTTTGCTCATTTCTCTTCTCTGCGCAAATGCGGACAAAGACCTTTATGATTTGAAGCTCCAGCTTTTCCGGCGAATTGAAGCACACAAAAATCGGTTTTCTAACGAAAAGCAGCACCTTAGGAAGAGCCTCTTGAATACGCTCATAGCTGAGCTCTTTTTCCGTTTTGACGTTTGCTTCTTCTCGGAGTAACTGAATAAATTTCGACATGGAGTAATGTTCTGGAGCCTTCTGCCCCAAAACATTCATATACGCAAAGTCGATTGTTCTCCTCATCTGCGCAAAATCGTCGGTTTCAAAGTGGAAGAGATGCCAGGTTTCGTCGCTGAGCGTCATATTGTTATCGGGTAACATACGGGAGAGCCTGCTCGCAGCTTTCCTGACAGGGGAAAGATCCTCATATTGAAATTCTTCATCAACTCGCTGCGGACTCATTTGCTTCCTCCTTTTTATCAAGGAACATGGCTTCCCTAATATCTGTCATCAAATTAACTACGATAAAATCAGCAATACCAAAGCCGGACGATTGATCGAAGCCCCCTGCAAACTTATTGCGGATGGATTTTGATAAGCTATCCTTGATCGTACTCTTTTCTTTAAAATTATCTGGTATTTTTTTTCTGCTTCCTTGAGGGAGCGGGGCATTATTTCCTCTAAATAAATTTCTCAAATAGGTAGAAGCTTTCATGCATTGCCAAATATTAGGGATACCTTCTCCTACTGCCTTGCCGATAATTTGCGTATCGAGATTTAAACGAACATTTCTGAGATTAATGGAATGGTTGTATTCTGCTTTTCCCGAGCACTTTTTCAGAATCTTCTGAATCTCTTTCATGGTTTCAGGCAAATGCTCTTGCGAAACATAGTCTGCAATTTCCTGCTTTGCGGCACGGATGGCGTCATTATACTCGCGGCAATTGAAGTTGATTGAAGCCACAGCGTTCATCAGACCATTGACTGAAGCTCCTTGATCTCCATTAGGAAGCTCTACCCATTTATTCAACTCATCCAGGACTTTCTTATAGACGACCGGATAGAGATGGTTAGTAACAATATCCGGGGCAAAGGCCATAAAATCCTGTTTTGCCTTAGGCAGAATGTCTTCCGGCACATTCAAAATCGTTTGAATATTCCGAATCACAGTATGCATATACGAAGCTGCGCCGAAAGGAACCGTACGCTCATAATCCATTGGCTCATTCAGAACGACCAGGGTAGGATACGACTGCATAGCCATCCCTGCCTTGACGAAGCCTTCTCGAATTGCATCTTCAATTCCGAGCAAATTCGCCGTGCCGCCTGTCACGATGACCTTATCGGGAATGCGCCCCTGAAGCTGGCTGAACATGAAACCGACCAATGTTGTCAAATGTCCATACCACGAATTGGTGATCTGCATGCACGTATTGCCCGCTGCAGCATACTTACGCAGATTAGGATCCTGATAAGGAGCTGAAAATTGTGTCCGGCTGAGCAGGTGTGTGAGCATCTGAACACTCCAGATATCATGACCGCGGCCGCAAGGCATGTCTACAGTTATATAAGGAAGCTTCCCTTCACAGTTGCAACTGCAAAGATTTTCCTTGTTTCCCCTCAGCGTAAAAGAAAAAATGCTCTTGGGCGTTGCCAATACATTCCAATGATCCTCGAAGAATTGATTATCCGGAAGCTCGTTAACAGGAAGTTCCTGAAGCTCCTTCGGATACCTAGATGCCAGCGTTCTATGCCCAAGCAGATAGTCTACATTTCGCCCTGCAACTTCGATGGAGTATTCCGAATCTGCATTCTTCTGGCTATCCTGCTGAAGGCCCAGGAATTCCGCATCAATGGTGCTGGCGCCCAGATCGATCACCAGAACACCCTTATTCCAGTCAAAATCCAGTTTCTTTTCGCCCTGTTTCTTTTCGGTGCGTACATACTGCATAGCTGCCTTGGCTTCCGAAAAGGTAATAATCTGGCAACGCTCTACGCCCTCATCAACCAACCCCTTATAAATCAAATCACGATAGTTGGAAATATTATCCTCCCATTCTTTAGATGCGGGGCGGGCTACGACGATCAATACATTATTCCACGAAAGGTCCTTGTATAATCCATTAAAATGATTTTTAGCATAAGTCAAGGCCTGTACAATGACCCTCCTGAAATAATCTATCCAAATTGTTGTAAGAAGAACATTTTTCACTGTGCCTATTTTGGCAAAGCTTGTTTTCAAGTTATTTAATGTCGGAATGCACTTAAAGTTTTCAGCCGCTTCGCCATAGTTAAACGCTTCCGGTCCTAAAACAGGGAGACCGTCGTCATCATAGCCCAGAATGGTCGGAATTGATATACTATCGATCTCAGTCATCTGCTGCATGCGTACATTTAAGGACTTGTACCTCCAGTGAACCAGGTTTTTGATTTTAGGTTCTGCAAATGATGAAACAGCAACGCTTGTATTGCCGCAGCCGGCATCTACAGTCAGCATGTATTGGTATGTTCCGTTTGAGATGCCGTTGATGAGACTCTGCAGCAGATTAGGATCGTCTACTTCAATCATCTCCATCAATGCTTTCTGACAACTTTCATTTATGTTCATCCGTATCTCCTCCATCCCTTGCGTTATGACAACTTGGTGTCATACCACTGCTTCACTTCTTCGTTTGTTACGTCGTCCCGTCCCAGAAGACCGCTTTCCTCAAGGACCTTGCTGTATGAAAAAAGCTGTTCACAGGTGTCCTTATACTCATAAGGCGCAATCAGTCTGGCAGTCAAATCATTCCGATCTGCGAGCTGACCGTAGGCATCGCTTTCAACAATTGACATCAGTTCGTCGTAATCCTTGCACAGCACCTTGCTTTTTTGCGGAAAGATTGATGTAAACATTCGGAAGCCCATCGCATCTCCTGTTTTAGCGCTTTCGCTGATGCAACGCCAAAGCTCGATCATGCCCATTTTTCCGCCAATCAGCCCCATAATTCGTTCTTCCAGTAGAATCCGCCGATTCAGCACCTCCGTAAGATTCGGAAGCTCCGTTTGCGGCTTTGCAGGGGGCGGAGACGGAATAGGCTGACGCGGATTGAGCGGGATTTTGCCGGAGCTTTGAGGCGAATTCCGGCTTAAAAGCAGAAACACAATGATCGCCGCGGCCAGAAGAATCAAAACAAAAATCAAAACAAGGTTTAGGCTTATGCCAGTGCGAACAACCTCATCTTCCATCATCTTTTCCTCCTGTTGATATAAAATTCTGATACCATTGGGTCAGCTCCTGCTCAGTGATATCGTCTCTGTGAAGCAGGCCGCTTTGATTTAATGCGTCTGCGTTTCGAATCAGTTGTGCGCAGATTTCATTATGCTGATAAGGCGCTGTCAAGCGCTGAACAATATCATTCTCCTGGTTCAGAGCTTGACCAGCCTTATTTTTTCGGAGCTTGATCAGCTCCTGACAGTACTCCATCAAGAGCGTTGCCTTCTGGGGGAAGATTGATGTAAACATTCGGAAGCCCATCGTATCCCCTTCCTGCGCACTTTTATCAATGCTACGCCAAAGCTCAACCATCCCCATTTTTCCGCCGATCAAACCCATGATTTGATCTTCAATCAAATTTCGATGATTCAGGGCTTCGATCAGAGCCGTTTGCTCCGATGCAGGGGCAGGCTTCTGTACGCCGCACGTTTTTTCGGAATCTTCCTCCGTATCCAAGGAAGCAGACGACGAAGCCTCTCCTTTATTATTCAACTCTTCTTTTTTTGGGGCGTTTAAGTGCCTTCTGATGCCCCCTCCTATTAGGGAGTTCCCGCACTTCTCTGGATTATTTAAATCTTTGATTATACTGATACCAGCTTCTATTTTATCCTTCAAGACCATTTCACCTCTATATTTCCATCCAAATTGATACGCAGCGTTGCCCCATAGGATGTGCTGATTTGTTCGCAGGCATCCTCATGTTGAAATCTGGCCATCATAGCTTCAACAAATTCTTCCTCGGTGATTTTGGATTTCTTCGGCGACGCTCTGTCGAAATCCCACGCGCCTTGTTCATCCATGATCAACAGCGACGTATCACCATTTTCAACAATCATGCGAGCATATTCGACCTTGCTTCCATTCGACCTATGCAGGTTCGTATCCAAATGCCCGTCGGCATACTGAAAAGCCCAATCCGAACCGGCACCGTAAAGACAGACCGGCAGCTTCTCTGTTTTCAACGTCCTGCCTGTTTCAAAGTCATACAGCTCATGATTATACAGGAACACTGCTCCACGTTCGCCATGAGCAGCAGCATCCAGCACAATATTGTTTGTACCGACTATCTCCGGAGCATAGGGCTTATAGCATTCGTAAACGCCCGGATTTGTTCCTCCCGTCACGTGAACAAATGCGCTTCTGGCGCCTACGGAATGGCAGGAAATACAACCCTTTATACCTGCCAGCTCATCGTTATTGAACAACGCTTTTACATAGCCGTTCGGTGGAATTTTGACGGTGTATTTCCGCCTTCCATACGAAACGACAATGTTCCGAACCGTATCGCCTGTGTTGCGCAATATTTTGAGCTTTAGCTCCTTTGCAGGAGAGATGGACAGGGTAAACTCGTTCTTCTCATCTGTTTCCTCAGCGTCGAGTGTCTCCATCGGATTCGGCAAAAAGCCTATGTTCCATCTTTGTCCATTTTCAAATACCTCGTCCGGCATACCTCCCAGCAATAAACAGACAATTTTTACGCGAAGCCGGATATGCGCATCAACATCGCCAAGTGCTTGATCTACAGTGCCAGCAATTCCCTGTGTCAGATAAGGAGACCAAATTTGATTTTTGTCAAGCGCCGCGAAATAAGAACCTTGACTACCTATCAACGAGAAAAACTCTGTATAAAGCTCATCTCTCTGCTTCTGTTGCTCCTCATCATTTTGTTTGTTATAAAATAAATCTTTAATTTGAGAATCAGAAAGGAATTCATCCTTAAATCCCCTTATATAATCAACGCAGGGCTGTATCCAAGCATTATAAATGTCAATAAACGAGGTATCCTGAATAAGCTGTTGAGAAATTAGACTATCCCCATTTTTTACAGCTCTTCCAGGAGCACGAAAGCCCTTTACATTTTCTGTCTGAATTGGCGGAAGAGGATTTCCGTTTGAAGAAATAATCGGCATGGTTTTATATCATCCTCCATAAATAATTATAGGAGAACGACCCATTAAGATTTTCTCTTATGGGTCATTTCCTATATGGTTTTCTTATCCCTTTACGGTCGCCAACGTCTGCTCAAGCACATCCTCTTCCTCGTCGCGTTCCTCCTCTTCCTCCGTATTTTCTGCAGTCTGAACAGCATCGACAGCATGAACCTCATGCTGCTCGACCCGAGACTGGCGGTTTTCCGTCAATCTGTCAAAAATCGAATGGAACAGGTTGAAAACAACTTCGCAAACACCGGAGAAAATGATGATTACACCGTTGACCAAATCCTCAAAATCCTTGATGTTAAAGAGTTTCGTAACCGTAAAAACGGACAGCGCCGCAGCACCGACAACCGCTACCACCGGACCAAACATCAATACACGCCCGAAGAATCCGGTCAACCAGAGGAACATGTACAGCCCGGCACCAAACTGAAGCCCGGTAGCAATCACATGCGCAATGTTGGCCTTAAACAGCGTCCAAGCTGCAGTAAAGATTTCCTTGACGCGAACGCTCAGCGTGTCCAGCGTAATCTTTCCAGTATAATACAGCGACATGACGCGACTGGTTTCAATGTTCGACGCAGCCATCAAGCCCATATCATAAGCAGAGCAATTTTCCTGCTTGTCAAGGCCCATCGAGGTTTCACCCTTCTGGTGCAGAATATAGCAAGCAGCTGCATAGGCAATGGCGGTATCCTTGCCTGCTTCGGCCAGCTCCTGCACCATATCGGGCGTCATGTGCGCCATATCGGCCTTCATCATGGCGCCTACCGCGTTGCGGGACAGCACCCCGGCGTCCTCATACAGACAGGCCTTCGAGGTCTTCAACAGGAAAGCGACGTCTTCCTCGGTATAGGTCTTTGCTTCCCGAAGCTCATTCAGACGAGTGCAATCCGCTTCGCACACATTCACCGTCGTCTGAAGGCTTAAAACGTTCAACAGGTACTTGGCACGATGCTCAAGATTGATATCATCCATCTTGATATCCAGCTGCTGTTCAATCCAGCTCTCGTCGACAAGAGTTGCCTGACTGGCATACAGGCTGTCCACACCGTTCTGCAGCTGCACGCTGTCCGCATGCAGCTTATCCCTGTCCATCGCGGGAAGACGGGTGCGCAGGGCATCCTCTAATGCAACACCCTTCTTCATCTCGTTTTGCAGCTTCTTCGTCAGATACATGGTACGCGCTGCGCTCAGGATATCCACCTGACCGACGCCTTTGGTATGATTCATCGTTCGTTCCATTGAAAAATCCTCCCTTGTTGGTTTGTTTTTCTTTGTTGTGGCCTCAGTTTAGCATATACATCGGACGCTGACCAGACAAGCTTTTGTTACGCCTTTCCAAATCATATATATAGATATTCGTTATTCTCCTGGTTTTCGTTTTCTTCATCTTGATTATCTTCATCTTGATTTTCTTCCTCTTCTTCCATGACGTCATTTTCCATGCTCTGATCTGCTTGAACCATTTCGCGATTTTCAGCGTTAATATTATTGATGTTGGACGAAAATTTTAAATCAACAGAAAACGCTTGGACCAAATCGGCATAGGCCCTCCGAAGCCATTCTATCCCACCATTTTCTTTGAAAAACGCACCCATAGCCAGAAAGCCAATACCCATCGCGCCACCGAACATAAAGCTACAAATCACCGAAGACGCACTTATCGCTAGCAAAAGATCTATAAATCTATTTTGATGCTTTGATTCCTTTTTGATTTCAGGAACAGCTGCCGTCATCATCCCAACCGTTTCCGGGAAGTGACGTAGCTCTTCGCTTGCTGCATAAGCAGCACAAGCACCAGCTCCGACAGAAAATTGTTGATTCGGATCAACTTGGATGGAATGATCTGATTCATCGACAAGACTTGGCGCATCCTTCATAACCAGAGGCGTTATTTTTATAATTTCTTCGATTACCAGTTCGCGAAGCTGATCTCGTGTTTGTTGAGATAATCTCATTTTTTGAAGCTCAAACTCTTCGATTTCGTACCCGCTTAGATTCCGTTGATTGATTCCTCTTAGTGTTTGTGCACTTCCTATCATATTAAATAAAATTGCTTTTTGTTCGTCTTCTGTATACGGATTTATGTCATAATCCAGTATGTATTTAATACATTCTTTATACTGTTCATGCTGGGAGAGTGATCGAAATTTTTCATCGCATTTCTGATTGATAAAGAGAAGAAGCTCGTCAGCACTCAACTGTATTCGAACAAGATCCCCTAAGCTTTCATCTCTTTGCCCCGGTTTTATTTCATCGAGAACTCGTCCCATTTCCTCACTCATGATGATATCTGAATCTGTAACTGAAAAATCATAAGACTGCGGCACACCATCTGTTAATACATTTGAATTTATATCTAAAAGATGATGAAGCCGTAGATAAATCTCCGACATCCTTTTCTTATCCATAGCCTGGTCTCCTTTTTCACCGGATATTTTCATTATACTGATTTTTTTCCAAGCGTCCAGTCTGTTTTCTGTTACAGATTCATGTCAATCAGCGCTTGCTTGAATTTCTTTGCATGCTCACGATTTCCGAGAAAAAAAGCGATTATTTCTTCGTCAGACAACTTCTCGCCGGTGTTTTCCCCAAGCCTGTAGCCGCCCTGATAAAGAAATCGAATCATATCCAGATAAGATAAATCAAAAATAACAGCCATAGCCAACATATACTTTCTCTTTATACATGGATCTGGCATATACAAAAAATTAAATTTTTCTGCTTCCTCCCAGAGTCCCTTCCATTTATACCAACTTTGAGTCGACGTATATAATTCATCTACGACAAGCCTTTCAATTGTCATATTCAACGCTTTACGCAGCTTATCAATCGTCTTGTACAGAGACGTATCAAGACGATCCTCCTCCTGCTGATCTTCTTCCATAAGAAGTTCTAATTTTTCATTTTCTGCCAACGTTAATTTCTTTCTAGCCCTTTTAAGCTGATTTGATTCCAACAGCTCAATTACACATTTTAATCCATCATATTCCACCGAATGATCTCGCGTAGAAAGAATTCCCGTCCTCGGAAAGAACGAAAGCAGCATATTTGTCCAAAAAATCCGGTCAGCTTCGTCATTAAACCCATCGCAGAGCTTTAATAGCTTATCCCTTTTCGGTGTTTCTTTGCCCTTTTTTATCCGACTGATTGTCTCACGACCTGAGCCACCAATAGCATTACCATACGTTTCTGAATTCAGTTTTAGCCGTTCTTCATTTGGTTTTCCATTAAATTGTAAAATGAGAATCCGTTTAACAGTTGCTTCAAATGTTTCGCAGTATGTGGATTCTCGAGCCTTATTCTGAGCAAACGAAATACACAAATTTAGATAATTTCGGGTAAGCATTGTTTTTTTATTTTGATTCAGCTTTATAATCAGACCGTTGAGTTCTCTATTTTCCAAACTCATCAGCAAATGAATGCAAATATTTTGTAGGTCAATCATTTTTGATGCAGGCTCCATCCGTTACACCGCCTTAGACAAATATTTATTACAGGTATTGTAAATCAAACAATACGCATTGTCAATATCATCTAAATTTTTCGCCATAAATGTGTAATGCGCGAAAATTTAGAAGTATTTTCCGTATCACCATGCACAACAAACAATATATATTTTGCAAAGCTGTCATTATTCGCACCAGCCTTCGTTCATGTAATGCGGATATTGCAAGTGGTTTTGCCGTTGGATTTGGGTCTGAAGATGCCGGAAGATGAGTCGCTGAGCCTGCTAATCGAAATTACGGAGGAGATGCAAGACATTCGCACCATGCTGAACGAGCTGAAAGCTACCGCAAAGCCCGTCAAAGGCGCGGAAACGCTCTTTTCCTCGCAAAAAGAAAGCATCGGCCCTTGTCCGCATTGCGGCAGGCCGGTCACGGAGTCCGACAAGGGATTCTTCTGCACCAATCACAGCTGCCGCTTTGCCATCTGGAAGGACAACAAATTCCTGGCCGGGCAACAGATCGCCGTGAACCGTCAACTGGTTCTGCCGTTACTGCGTAAACCTCTATACAGGCAAAACATCCCGCTTTGAGCGCCGGGATATTCTCGGGGTGCTGAAGAATGACCAGATTCCGAAGTGGGAGCAGCAGGAGATGCAAATTCAACAAGAGAGGAAAAGAATATCCCATGATAAAAGTTCAGAGCGAAGGTGATCACATGATTGTTCTACTCGAAAGTATTAAGTGTTTTATGAGACTGTCTCATAAAGTTATATGATTGTCTGTTAATTTCTTTAAAATTCTCATAAAATGCTTTTCAAGCCACCTAAAATCGCATAAAATTGTCATAAAGCAATGGTCTTGCCACATAATTCATTGACGCGAATCAGAAAATATAATAATCTTGTTGCGAGGTGATGTGCAATGATCGAAGCTGATCTGATTTCTCTTGCAAAAAGAATTCAAAGCATAAAATCCGAACTACCTGAAGTTGAAGCCAAAGCTGCTGCAGGCGGATGTCCTAAAATCTTTGACTCTCTGTCAAGTCTTGCAAATCAAAGTGGCGGCGGCGTCATCATCTTCGGTATTGATGAAGACAACGACTTCAAAACATGCGGTGTCTACAACACAGATGGCTTTTTCTGAGATCACGATTGTGTATCTGATGAACAAAACTATTAAGCCTCTTATCTCCGAGGGGAGAATCGAACTCGCTATGCCTGACAAGCCCAAAAGTAAGTTCCAGAAGTATTTCACAAAACAGTGATAAGCCTTAAGGAGTAAACTATGGGCAACAGCAACAAAGTCTGTCCCAACTGCGGCAGAAAGATGAAACAGCAGTTCATTGGTTTACAGCACTGCAGATGTGGTATGAGCTGGAAAAAGGACATTGGTTTCTTTGAACGAACGCCAGATATGGTTTTTGCCTTGCAGCGTCAGATCATGGGCAAAAAGGACAAGCACATGCCCGTCATATGCAGATCAGAATACCGAAGCAGAACAAATCCATAGAATTGATGAAGCGGAGCGTGCGATCTTTGCACCCTTCGCTTTTTCTATTCCCCAGGAAGATATTGACCACATTCTGCGAACCGGCAGCAATACCACTGATCATCGCATGATTATGGTGGCGGAGTTCTCCAAGTAGAAGCCCTTGGAGGATAATCTGCTTTCACGTGTATTCGGTTCTGGAACGCTTGGAAATGTAAACCCGACGGCCGGAAAGCGACGCTTCAAGTGTTGCTTCTGTATACTTCGGTCCTAATGCATCCATTTGAATGAAGTGTTTTTCCCCGGGGTGGTCTTATATCTTTCATTTTTCAGCCTTGCATAATTGCTGGCTTTTTTTATTCTTTTTTTCATTATATAAACTAGGAACGGAGGTGAAATAGGAATTTTATTTCCTGTTTGGATTCTATTGTTCCAGTTATGATTAAGGTGAAAGGAGGGTCGATTACGAAAGCCCATCTGAGTAACACACTTCTGGAAAAGGAACTTTATCGTGCTGGTCTCACACAGGAAGCATTTGCAGAGAAGGTTGGTATCTCAGCTCGATACGTTCGTGTTCTCTGTACCAGAGATGTCAATGTATCTATTGCGGTATACTATGAGATTCTTAAGGTCTTGAATCTTCCGGCCAATTCTCTGCTCGTCTATGTTGATGAGACTCACAAGAAAACAACTCTTCCAGCAAGAGAGGGGAAAAAACATGACCACAAGAAAAAACGTTCTGCCTCAGCCCTTCATCAGTCAAGCCAGTCATAGTTCTTTAGTATAGTCTCACCTTTACCCCCCCCCAAAAGAAATGTTTGCATATGAGCAAAAGAATGAAAATGAATATGATTGAAAAAAGGAATAGTATTTCGATAGAGCCAGCTATCGAACAATTTTTACAGAAAAGTATTCAGCATGACCGTTCTTATGCCCGAAAAAAGTACCGCTGGCATGCTCAATATTCTTTAGATCGGGCAGACGGCATTGACCAGACCAGTGCGCCAGTCACCGATGAACTCGAAAGCCTGTTTTTAAGCATTGAAGATCGCCGTGCGCTCTATGCAGCTCTGCTACGTCTTTCATCGCTCCAGCGCCGCCGATTGCTGATGCGATATGCGGATAGACTCACCTATTCCGAGATTGCCCGGCGTGAAGGCGTTGCGCCGCGGGTTGCCCAGCGCAGCATCGAACGCGCACTGGTTAAACTCAATCTCATGCTCAAAGATGCCATCCTTGTCGATTCCAACCTGTAATCTTATAATCAGCTCAAGTCATCAATAGGAGGTTTTCACCATGAATCCATTCTTTGATTCGCTTGCGCAAGAGCTTCAAGCTCATGCGCAGCCTGCCGCGCCTGATTCTTCACACCCGCCGGCTCAAATCTGTCCGTCTGCCGCACCTAGTTCAAAAACCTATCGCATCGACGATATTGCCGCTATCCTTGACATCAGCCGTGCGGCAGCGTATGCGCTGGTCAAAAAGCAGAATTTTCGTTCCATCCGCGTTGGTCACTCCATTCGCATTCTTCGTGCATCCTTTGACGCATGGCTTGAGGAGGAAGGGCTGTGATTCCCCGTATCGTAAAACGCGGAAATTTGTATGCCTTATGCTATCGGTACACGGATCATGCAGACAAGACACATATAAAATCTGAACCTTGCGCATCACTGGATGATGCTCGTCTCAGATTAGAAGAAGTCATGCAGCAACAGGAAAAGGGTATCTTCATTCCACCCAATTCCATAACGGTATCTGAACTGATGGAGGACTTCATTCGTGTCTGCGGAAGCCGGAAATGGGTGGCTTCTACCTATACCACCAACATCGGGCTATACCGGAACTATATTCTTCCTGTTCTTGGCAGCTGTGGCATACAAAATCTTTATTCCAGAGACGTGGATATTTATATCCGTATGCTGACAAAAACAATCAGCGCAGCAAGCAACGTAAAGGAAGAACCCCTCTATATTTCTGCGCTTACAATCAAGAAAATCATTGATCTTCTGCGGCGAGCATTTCAATATGCTGTGAACCGTGATTTAGTCGCTCAAAATCCATTTGAAAATGCCATTTTGCCGAAAACCGATATTCTGAAAAAAGGGGTGCGTGAAATTGACTACTGAACCCGTTTGGGAACCGATTACCATCGCCAGGGCTCTGAGCCTCTGCGACTTTGACGCACTGTATGTCGCCATGAATTTGGCTTTTGCCTGTTCTCTGCGCATTGGAGAAATTCTCGGTCTGACATGGGATGATATTCACTTCGCCGAAATTGGCGACGACACATCCTGGCTTCAAGTCCGCAAAGCGCTCCTAGAAGTGAACAAGCAGGCGGCAGCGGCTACGGAAGGCAGAGATATTCTGATGGTGTTTCCATCAACCAAACCCAATTCCAGCATGTCCCTTATCCTCAAAAAGCCCAAGACAAAAAACTCCATACGCAAAGTCTATCTGCCCAGAACCACCGCGGACATTTTGAAAGAGTGGCATATCAGGCAGCTTGAGTTGATCGACCTCTTGGGGGCAGACTATCAAAATTATAATCTGGTGCTGGCGCAAAACAGCGGAAAACCTTATGACAGCCATCAGATCTACAAGCTACTTAAGACGTTTATCCATGCGCATCATCTGCCGGATGTCACGTTTCATTCTTTGCGCCATTCGAGCGTCACCTATAAACTCGCCCTCAATGACGGCAATATCAAATTGGTGCAAGGGGACACGGGACACGCTTCTCCCAAGCTCATGCTGAACACCTACGCAGAAATCTTCGATCAAAGCCGAAAAGAACTCGCCGTTCGCTTTGAAGAAAATTTCTACGCAGCTTTGCAGCCGTGAGGACAGCGTTATGGCACACATCGTCCAGCGTGGAGAATCCTTCTGCGTTGTCTATTATTACACCGATAAAGACGGAAAACGCCATCAGAAGTGGGAAACCTTTCATCAGGAAGCAGAGGCTGAACGCAGAAAAGTCGAAGTTGAAATCGGAAAGAAAAAGTCAACCTTGATTGTTCCCAGCAAAATCACCGTATCGGAACTGATGGTCGATTTTGTCAACCTGTATGGCGAACGAAAATGGGACGTTTCCACTTACAGCTCAAACCTCGCGCTAATCGCCAACTACATCAACCCGCTCATCGGCAATCAACCCATCCAGTCCATCAACACGCGCACCGTAGACAAGTACATCCAGCAGCTCCGCAAAACTGAATCCGTCGCTTCTCGGTTCCGCCGCATGGCTGACCGTTATTTGACCGATCAGAACATCGAGCGCATCATTAAGGTACTCAAGTGCGCGTTTGGGCAGGCTGTCCGCTGGGGTATGATTGCAAAAAATCCTTTTTCAAACGCTATTCTCGTCAAAACTCCTTACCATCATCGGGATATCTGGGATGCGGCAACCATCCGCAAAGCGCTTGAAGCCTGCCGTGACGCACAGCTCTATGTCGCCATGAACCTGTCTTTCGCCTGTTCCATGCGTCTGGGCGAAATTCTGGGGCTGACGTGGAACAACGTGCATATCGAGCCTGATGATATCGCACAGGATAACGCATGGCTCTATGTCGATAAAGAAGTGTATCGTGCGCGGCGCGAATCCATCAAGGCTCTCGGAGAAAACTCTGTCCTGCACATCTTTGATTCTGCACTGAAAAAGCCCACCGCGACTGTTCTTGTGCTTAAAAAGCCGAAAACCGATAGCAGCATCCGCAAAATCTGGATTCCGAAAACCGTCGCCTATATTTTGCGCCACTGGAAGGAGTGTCAGGAAAAGCTCAAGGTGACGGATCATTCCTACGAGGATCATAACCTGGTGCTTGCGCAGCCCAATGGTCGTCCCTGCGACGACCGAGTAATCGAAAAGAAGTTTGCTCAGCTCAAGAAGCAGGCCAATCTGCCCAACGTCGTTTTTCATTCGCTCCGCCATTCCAGCGCTACTTATAAGTTGAAATATTCCAACGGCGATTTGAAATCCACACAGGGCGATACAGGACATGCCAGCGCCGAAATGATTACCCGTATCTATGCGCATATTCTGGATGAAGATCGCAAAATCGGCGCACAGCGCTTTGAACAGCAATTCTATGCCAATCCAGACTTGCGCGGTATCAAACCGCCTGCCCCAGAAACAGCTCAACCCCGGATTGACCTGAACACGCTTATCCGGCAGATTGAACGCTCGCCGGAATTAGCCGGCGCATTGGCGGCAGCACTCAAAAACAGCAGCAAATAAGAAGCAAGGTATTGTCGGCTTGAAAAAGTCAGCAATACCTTGCTTCTTGTCTATTTTGCATATTTTTTGTTCATATAATTTTCTATATCAATTTTCTGATTTTGGGGTCAAAAAAACGCCAAAACTGACATGGTATATAGAGGGTTTTTTCTTTAGAGGAATTCCTTGAACAGAACCTTGAAAACGGCATAGGTGTCGCAGATACGAAAAGAGCCTCGGACGAGCCATAATGGTTTGGCGCGACGACATTCAATTTGATGATGTAAACATCACTTTAATCGAGCGATTTTTTCAAGCGAATTAAGCCTGTTTTGGAAATCAGGTGCGACGACTCCGACCTCTATCATGATACTTCTTCACAGCTTTCCAAGGACTGGGAAAGAGCCTCTAACCGGCTCGGAAAACGACCGCTTAGAGCTATGCTGCGCCCTCCAAGCGCAATCTGCGACACCATAAGGAACGCGGAAGCAACGCTATGCCATCCTTGCGTTTCCAGACGACCAGGGCTACAATCAGCCTGTCACAGTTGATCTGGGACAATCAACCGACCCCTTGCGGTCAGAAAGGATGCACATCTATGGAATACACACCCGCTTCCGCAGGCAATACCCCTCAAACGTACCGCGTTGAGGATGTTGCTTCAATTCTGGGCATCAGCAGAAAGTCTGCCTACAACTTGACCAGGGAAGGATATTTCAGGGTTGTCCGCATTGGTTCAACCATCCGCATCTCCAAAAAATCCTTCGACGACTGGCTCAATAATCAAACGTCGGAGGTTTAAGTTGGCTTCCATCATCAAGCGCGGCAAGAGCTACTGCGTTGTCTATGATTACGTCAACTCCGACGGGCAGCGCAAGCAAAAATGGGAAACCTTTCCTTCCAGGAAGGAAGCCTCTGTCCGTAAATCAGAGGTTGAGCTGGCGCAGAAGAAAGGGACTTTTCTTCCACCATCCGCCGAAACAGTCGCGGAGTTCATGGATGAATTTGTGCGGCTGTACGGCGAGTTAAAGTGGAGTCCGTCCATGTACGACAGCAGCACCGGCATCATCCGAAACTACATCAACCCGTTGATCGGGGATTTGCCCATGCAGAGCGTCACCGTTAAAACCGTGGACATCTTCATTCACGACCTGCATCGAACTCGTTCCGCTGCGGAAAAGTACCATGCTGTAAAGCAGGACTACATCAGCGATTCACAGGTGGAAAAGGTGTTCAAGCTCGCACGATGCGCCTTTAATCAGGCCGTGCGCTGGAATGTCATCCAGCAGAACCCCTTCAATCAGGCAAACCTCTGCAAAGCCAAATGCAGGGAACGCGAGATTTGGGACGCGGAAACGATTCGTAAAGCGCTGGATACCTGTCGGGATGCAAATCTGTATGTCTGCATGAACCTCTCGTTTGCCTGTTCGCTGCGTATCGGAGAAATTCTCGGTCTGACGTGGAACAATGTACACATATCCGAGCCGGAAATCAAGGACGATGACGCGTGGCTCTATATCATGCAAGAGCTGGCAAGGGTTAAACGCTCCGCGCTGGCTGCTTTGAATAACAAGAACATCTATCACATCTTCCCCGCGTGGACGGGAAAGACCACCAGCACCGTTCTTGTTCTGAAAAAACCCAAGACGGACAGCAGTATTCGCCGCGTATGGATTCCCAAAACCGTCGCTTATGTGCTGCAAGAGCTGCGCAAAAACCAGCTTCACCAGATTGAACTGGCAGGCTGCGATTACACTGATTATAATCTGGTCATCGCCTTTCCAAACGGACATCCCTGCGAGGAAAAGCGAATCAATCAAGCCTTCACCAAGCTCAAAGCCGAAGCCAAACTGCCGGATGTTGTTTTTCACTCTCTGCGTCATTCCAGCGCCACTTACAAGCTCAAGCTGAACCACGGCGACCTGAAAGCGACGCAGGGAGATACAGGTCATGCCGAAATCGACATGCTGACCAAGGTTTATGCGCACATTCTCGATTCTGATCGGAAGATTACGGCTCAACGCTTTGAAGAAGCGTTTTATCAGCCGCAGAATTCGCCCGAACAGAAGGATAACAGCCCGTCATCCCCGGATATCGCGGCTCTGATTACTCAGATCCAGCAGTACCCTGAACTCGGAAAGATTCTTTCCGATGTGCTGGCAAAGCAGGCTTCTACCGATGAAAATACGGAAAACGGTAATGGCAATCTTAGCGATTCTGAGTAGCAGGCATCTAAAATCGTTCGATTCTTTTTGCTACTCTTGCAGTTTCAAACCGAAAACTGCAACTTGCTCGAATCGAAAAAAGTGCCACATGCTTCACGCACATGACACTTTCTGGCGCACCCACCGCGGCTCGAACGCGGGGCCTTTCGCTTAGGAGGCGAACGCTCTATCCTACTGAGCTATGGATGCAGATGATTTTTCTCTGCGTTTGCAGAAAAAGATCAGATTTTATTATAGTAGAAAGCATGGAAAAAGTCAATTTATTTCTGCGCGGCGCTTCTGCTTCTCTGCGCCAGCGCCCGAAACAATACAGACGTCACCGCCGCGCCGACGGCAATCGCCGCAACGATCTGCACCGCGACCATACCTTCCCGTGCGGCCGCCGCGCCGCGGTTCTCCACCAGCGCCAGCATCGCCAGATAGAAATTATATCCTGGCACGAGCGGAACCAACGCGCCGAGCAGGAAAATCGTGGAGGGCGTGCGCATTTTGCGCGCCAGCAGTTCGCAGACCACCGAAACGAACACCGTGGAGAAGAAATAGGCGGACATGGTGCCAAACCCCGCCATGCCCAGCAGCACATAAACCATGTAGCCCGCCAAGCCGATGATGGATGCCGGCAGAATCGTGTTTTTCGGCGCGTTGAGGATATAGCCATAGCCCAGCGTGCCGCCAAACGCGCCGAGCGACGCGACGATAATTTTGCGCATCACAGGACAATTCCTCCCATCATCGCGGCCATTTTCAGGCCCGTATACACGCCGATCGCCACGGCCGTTGCCAGCAGCATGGCCTCCAGCGCGCGCGTCATGCCGGAGACGAGATCGCCATACATCGTATCGCGCACAGCGGTGGTCATTGCCAGCCCGGAGAGCAGCGGCATGATGCCGCCGATGATCGCGGCGTTCACGTTGTAAATCGGTAGCACGCCGTAGAGCAGCTGCGCGGAAACCGCCGTCAGCCAGCCGCCGACGAAATTGCCCAGCAGCACGCCCATCTGGATATGCGCAAACAGCGGCTGAACCGCCTGCACCAGCACGCCGATGACAAACGTCACCGCAAACGTCGCCGCGTCGCCGTCAAAGAGCAGGCAGAAACTCGCCGCCGCCAGCGCGTAAGCGAGAACCATGGTTCTTTGTGAAAAACCGGGGGTCTTTCGCACCCGTTCCAGCGCGCGCTCGGCCTGTTCGGCGTCCAGCTTGCCGTGCTCCACCTCGCGGGAGATTTCGTTGACCATCGCGATCCGCTGGCTGTTTGTGCCGCGTCGTCTGATGCGCCGCACAAATGCGCGCCCGCCGGCTTCCAGAAAAACCGAGGTCGGAAACGCCGCAATGTTGATCTCCTCAATGCCGAATCCGTGCGCCATGTGCCGCGCCGTCTCCTCCACGCGGTAGGTTTCGCTGCCGTTTTCGAGCAGCAGCTGCGCCGCCGTGCCAACGATATTCAGCTTTTGTTCGTCTGTCTGCATAAAGCTCCTTTTGGGACTTTGCCCCAAACCCCACCAGAAACCTGAGGTTTCTGGACTTCCCACTACATTCATTGCTTCGCAATGAATGAATATTAAAAGAACAAATCGTAACCCCAACTCCTGGTCCAGGGTCGCAGCCTACTTTACAAACACATCTTTCCCATCCGAAACCACGGTCAAATCCCCATCCCGGCCGCTATGCACATCCGTCCCCAATCCTTCCAAAATCTCCACGATTCTCGAATTGGCAGGTTCGTCGTCGCTGTCGGGAATAAATGCGATCTTCGGAGAGCATGCCGTCAAAAACGCCGTGCTCGCATCCACAAGCCGTCCGTGATACGGCACTTTCAGCACATCGCAGGCAATATCCCCAGCGCGCAGAAGTTCGGTCTGCCGCGCATCCTCCGCGTCGCCGGGAAACAGGAATTTCGTTTCGCCGTAGGTCGCATACGTCGCCAGAGAAAAGTCGTTCTCCTCGTCCGCGCCGTAATCCGTCTGTTCGGCGGCCGTCACACGCAGATGCGTTTCTCCGAAATCCGCCGACCATTCGCTCCCGGCAGGCAGAATCTCCACCCGCGTTTGTGGGTTTTCGGAAAGTGCCTCCTTGAACTGGGTATACTGCTTGCTCTCCTTGGCGTATTGCGGCATCACGACCCGCGAAACCGAAACGCTTTCCAGAATTTTGTCCGCGCCGCCGACATGATCCTTATCAAAATGGGTGATAATCATCAAATCAATTTTATCGACGCCTTCCCCGACCAGGCGCTCGGCCAGCTTCTTGCCGCCCTTATTCGTGCCCGCATCGATCAAAATGCGCGCGCCATCGTCCAGCGTGAGCAGCGCCGCATCAGCCTTGCCCATATCATAAAACGTCACGGACACATTCTGCGCCCATGCGGAGCAGCCCGTCAGCGTCAGCAGCAGCGCTGCCAGGCAGGTTATGATTCTTTTCATCCGCGACCTCCTTTTTCGCCCTATTATACCAAAAGAAAAGACGAATGAAAAGCGGACAATCCTGCCACCTTGACGCGCCGGGCGATGGAATTTATAATGGTTTCGTTATTTTGTTGAAACGGGTGTGTGTATGCAAAGCTATATCGAGTCCCTTGGGCGGCTGATTACGTCCCAAGTCGCGCCCCATCCCCGACGCGCGCGCCGCATGCTGACGGCGGCCTATTCGTGGGTGCGTTTTTCCGGCAAATGCCAAAAGCTGACGGATGCAAAATCCGCCTATGCGCGGATGAACGGGTGCGTCGCGGATACGCTCATCCGCGGTCTGAACCAGCCGAAGCAGGCGGTGATGGTCAATATCTTCATGCCCTGCGAACTGATGCACGCGATGGGGCTTACGCCGATGTTTCCGGAAGGGCTGTCGGTCTATGTCGCCTGCACGGCCTGCCAGCACGTCTTTGCCGAGCGCGCGGAGACCTCCGGCATTCCGGAGAGCTTCTGCTCTTACCACAAGACGATGATCGGCATGGCGGAATCCGGCGTGCTGCCCAAGCCGCTGCTGGTTGCCGGAACGACGCTGGCCTGCGACGCAAACCAGCTTTCCTTCCGCCATCTGGCCGCGTATTATTCCGCGCCGCTGACGATCATCGATGTGCCCGCCCGCGAAGACGAAGCGGCGGTTGCTTATGTTGCCGACCAGCTTCGCGAGCTGGCGCACACGCTGGAAACGCTGACGGGTCAAAAGCTCGACGAAGCAAAGCTGCGCGAGTCGATTGCCTGCGCCAACCGAACGCTGGCGCTCATGCGCGAATATGCCGCTCTGCGCGCAGAGGTCACACAGGATACGACGATGACGGGCGAGCTGTGCAGCCTGATTGCGACGCACTGCCTGCTCGGCCACGCGGACGGCGAGCGCTATGTTCGCGAATTGATTGAAACGGCCAAACGCGCGCCCAAGCGGGAAACGACGCGCCGCAAGCGCATTTTCTTCATTCATACCCTGCCCAACTGGCAGGATTCCATGATCCGCATGCTGGAAACGGAGAACCGCTGCGAATTGGTCGGCTGCGATATCACCTTTGACTCGCTGATGACGCTCGACCCGGATAAGCCGTATGAAAGCATGGCACGGCGGCTGCTCGCCAATGTGAACGGCGGAAGCGCCGCGCGGCGCATCGATAACGCCATCGCGTGGGCCAAGAAGCTGAATGCGGACGGCGTGATCGTCTTCTGCCATTGGGGCTGCAAACAGACGATGGGCCTTTCCACCCTGGCCAAACGCAAATTGGAGGAAGCGGGCCTGCCGACGCTGGTGCTCGACGGCGACGGATGCGACAGCCGCAACGTCGCGGACGGGCAAATGGTCACGCGCGTCGGCGCATTTCTCGAGCAGTTGGAGGGGATGGGCGCATGATCGGATACAGCTGTAAATATGCGCCGCTGGAGCTGATCGCGGCCTACGGCGGACAGGTGCTGATGCTCGACGCGGAAACGGAGGATTTCTCCCGCGCGGAGACGCTGACCCACGCCAACGTCTGCTGCCACGCCAAAGCGCTGCTCACACAGGCGCTCGACACGGACGAGCTGGTGCTGACGGACTGCTGCGATGCGACGCGGCGCACCTACGACGTGCTGCAAGCCGAGGGCAGACAGCGCTTTCTCTTTCAATTCGATTTGCCGCATGACGACGCGTCCTGCGCGCGCCAACGCCTGACAAGCGAGTTGATCCGTTTCGCCAAGGCCTACGGTGCGTACACGGGCGCAACCTTTTCCAAAGCGGCGTTCATCGCCGCCTGTCGGGATAATTCACATGCCTATCTGCCGGATGAGCCGTTCATCGCGGTGCTTGGCGCGCGCGTCAGCCCCCAGCTTTTAGGGCAGATTCGCTGCGCATTCCCCATCCCGGTGGAAAATCTGACATGCAGCGGTCTGCGCACGCTGGAAGAAGTGCCGAAGGACATCGCCGACGGCTCTTTTGAAGAACTCATGGACTGGTACGCGGGCGCGCTGCTCCGCCAAACGCCCTGCATGCGCATGACGGATATCGCGGCGCGGCGGGCGCTGTATGAGAACGAAAACATCCGCGGCATTGTCTACAACACGGTCAAATTCTGCGATTATTATGGCTTTGAATATGCCGAATTGAAAGCGAAAAGCCACATTCCCCTGCTCAAAATCGAATCGGATTACACCGTCACCGTGCTTGGTCAGCTTGCCACGCGGCTGGAAGCCTTCCGTGAAAGCCTCGGCCTGACAGCACAAGCATCCTCGATTCCTTCCGCACAAAACAGGCATGCAGGCAATCCGACCGCCGCTCCCGCCGGCGAACGAAAGCGCTATTTCGCGGGCATTGACAGCGGCTCGACGACAACCAACATGGTTGTGCTCGATGAAAACGAAGCCATGCTCGCTTTTTCCATCGTGCGAACCGGCCCGCGTGCGCAGATGGGCGCGCAGGCCGCGTTGGAAGCCGTCTGCAAACAGCTGGGCATTGGCATAGAGGATTTCGCCGCCATCGTCGCCACGGGCTATGGCCGAAACAACATTCCGTTTGCCACAGATATGAAAACGGAAATCACCTGCCACGCGCGCGGCGCGCATTTCCTGAATCCCGCCGTCCGCACGATCATCGACATCGGCGGGCAGGACAGCAAAATCATCAATCTGGATGAGAGCGGCCATGTCACAGGCTTCATGATGAACGACAAATGCGCCGCCGGAACGGGGCGTTTTCTGGAGATGATGGCGCGCACGCTGGAACTGGATATGGCGGAGATGAGCCGCCGCGGCCTGACTTGGGACAAGGAGCTGACCATCTCCAGCATGTGTACGGTATTCGCCGAGTCGGAGGTCATCAGCCTGATTGCGGACAACCACACGGACAGCGACATCATCCATGGGCTGAACAAATCCATCGCCGGAAAGACCGCCGCCATGGCCGCGCGCGCCAAGGGTCAGTCGCCCTACATGATGACCGGCGGCGTGGCGCGCAACCGTGGCGTTGTGCAGGCGCTGGAAGAGAAGCTGGGCGCGAAGCTCTTTATCAGCGAAAACCCGGATCTCTGCGGCGCGCTGGGCGCGGCGCTCTTTGCCCTGCACGGCGATTGATTTTGCTTGCGCCGCACGCCGGAAAGCGGTATACTGAGGGAAACGTTGGGACGTTGTCCCAAGCCCTACCAAGAACCTGAGGTTCTTGGATTTCCTACCTCATCAATTTCATATTTACACTGCTTTGAATTTCTGTCCATCTATTTCATTGGATCGAACAAACTGAAAGAAGGGTTTTTCCGATGGGCCAATCGTTTATTCCCGCGGGCTATGCGCCGCACCTTTCTCTGTATGAAACGCAGAGCGCCATCAGCTTAATCAAGCGCGTGTTTCAGGATGCGCTCTCCCGCGAGCTGAATCTGCGCCGCGTCTCCGCGCCGCTGTTTGTCGAGCCGTCCTCCGGCCTGAACGACGATCTCAACGGCGTGGAGCGCCCGGTCGGCTTCGACATTCCCTGCGCCAACGCAAACGCGCAGGTCGTTCACTCGCTGGCCAAGTGGAAGCGCATGGCGCTCTATCGCTATGACATCCACCCCGGAAAGGGCATTTACACGGACATGAACGCCATCCGCCGCGACGAGGAGCTGGATAACCTGCACTCCGTCTACGTCGATCAGTGGGACTGGGAGAAGGTCATCACGCCCGAAGCGCGCACCATCTTCACGCTGCATCAGGCCGTGACGGGCATCGTCTCCTGCATCTGCGATACCCAGCTGACCGTGCGCGGCAAGTATCCCCAGCTGTGCGATACCCCGCTGCTGAACCGCCACGTCACCTTCATCACCGCGCAGGAGCTGGAGGATTTGTATCCCGATCTCACGCCCAAGCAGCGCGAAAACGCGTTCGCCAAGAAGCACGGCACGGTGTTCATTCAGGGCATCGGCGGCAAGCTTCGCTCCGGCAAGCCGCACGACGGCCGTGCGCCGGACTACGACGACTGGGACATGAACGGCGATATTCTGTTCTATAACCCGATTCTGGACAGCGCGCTGGAAATCTCCTCCATGGGCATCCGCGTCAGCCCGGAGTCGCTGGATCGTCAGTTGACGCTGGCGGGCTGCGACGAGCGCCGTAAGCTGCCGTTCCATAAGCTGCTGCTGGAGGGCCAGCTCCCCCTGACGATGGGCGGCGGCATCGGTCAATCCCGCCTGTGCATGCTGCTGCTGGGCAAGGCGCACATCGGCGAGGTGCAGTCTTCCATCTGGGACGAGCACACCCGCAAGGTCTTCGAGGACGCTCACATCACGCTGCTGTAACTCCTTCCGTCACGACTTCGTCGTGCCACCTCCCTCAAGGAGGGAGGCTTTATTCTCTCGCTATTCTTTCTTAAAGCCAAAAGGCTCCCTCTTAGAGGGAGCTGTCAGCGAAGCTGACTGAGGGAGTTGAATGGCGCAATCCGCTTAACAAAAGGAGTTTTTATGCGTTATACCATCGAAAACGAGTTCATCCGCCTGACCATCGATTCCCTCGGCGCGGAAATGGTCAGCGCCATCGATCGGGCCACCGGCAGCGAAATGATCTGGTGCGCCGATCCCGCCGTCTGGAACCGCCATGCGCCGATTCTCTTTCCCTACGCGGGTAAACTGACCGGCGGCCATTTCAAGGCGAACGACGGCAGGGTTTACGAGGGCAAGCAGCACGGCTTCGCCCGCGACATGGAGCACACTCTGCTGATTCAAACGGCACACGAGCTGACCTTTGAGCTGGCCGCCAGCGACGAAACCCGCGCGATTTGGCCGTATGATTTCGCCCTGCGCACGACCTTCACGCTTGAAGGCCGCCACGTCCGCCATACCGTCAGCGTGCGCAACACGGGCAGGGAAACCCTGCGCTTCGGCCTGGGCTTCCACCCCGGCTTCACCCTGCCGTTTGACGACAAGCACACCGACGCGGATTACGACATCCTGTTTGACACGGTGGAATCCCCGCTGTGTCTGAATACCGCGCCGAACGGCCTGATCGGTGCGTCGCCGGATTATTACCTCGGCCGCAACATCACCCGCATTCCGCTCAGCGCCGACCTGTTCGCGCGCGACAGTCACTGCATGGTGAACCTCAAATCCAAGTCCATCTGCGTATTGGAGCGCGACACGGGCCGCCGCATCCGCGTAAACATTGCGGATTTCCCGTATACGCTCATCTGGTCTACGCCGCAGAAGCCGATGCGCTTCATCTGCATCGAGCCGTGGCACAGCATCCCCGGCGAGGACGACGGCCCGATTGAGTGGGAGAAAAAGCCCTGCGCCGCCAGCCTGGAAGCGGGCGAGGTTTGGCAGACCACGCTGGATATGGCGTTTGAGCGGTAAGCGGAGGCCTGAGGCCGCCTGCACCTCCGCCAAAGGCTATCCCGTCTCAATCTTGAGCGCACGCGGATGATTTTATGAAATTTCCCTATATAAAAAAGAGACTGAAAAGTCTCTTTTTTATTATATGCTTACATCGCGAACAGCGTCACGCCCTGCAATCCCTTCACCTTCACGCTGAACGCGCCGCTTCGAGCGGTGAACGTCTGCCCGTCGTCGGCGACAAGCGTCTTCGCGCCGGAAACATCCCCCGCCGTCAGATAGACGGTGACCTCCTTCGCGCTGCGGTTGATGAGCGTGACGGCGCAGGCGTTTTCGGCTTTTTGCCCGAACGCATCCTGTCCGTTTTCGTTTGTGCGGATCACGCCGAGCACGTCGGCACAGGGTGCGATATACGCGCATTCGCCGGTTCGCAGAACGGCATGCTCGTTTCGCATGGCGGTCATGGCCTTATAGCGGGCGAGCATATCCTGATCCTCATGCCCCCACGGGTAGGTGCGGCGGCAGAACGGATCGGCGCAGCCCTCCATGCCCGCTTCATCGCCGTAATAGACGCAGGGCATGCCCGGCACGCTGAAAATGAAGCGGAGCATCAGCTGTTCACGCAGCGCGCCGACCATGCGTTCCTCCTGGGAAAGACGATGGTGCGCGCGCTGGTCGCGGGGAATGTCGTTGCCGTCGTTTCCGGCCAGCACGTTGAGGATGCGCGGCCTGTCGTGGCTGCCCATCAGGTTCATCAGCGCATAAAGGAACGGCTTGGGATAATTCTGCGCCAGCGAGGAAAGCGCTTTCGCGACGGCGGACGCGTCCTTTTGTCCCATCAGGAACGCAATCAGCGCATCGCGGAGCGGATAATTCATCACGCTGTCCAGCGTATCGCCGAGGACATAGGAGCGCATCTGCCCGTAAGCGACCTTGTGGCTCGCGTCCTCCCAGACCTCGCCGAGCACCGCCGCATCCTCGGAAACGCTTTTGACCTGCTTGCGCAGCTCGCGCAGGAAAGGCATGGGCAGTTCGTCGGCCACATCCAGCCGCCAGCCGCTCGTGCCTTTTTTTACCCAGTGGCGCACGACGGAATCCTCGTCCTCCAGAATGAAGCGGCGATAATCCTCGTCCAGCTCGTTGACGTTCGGCAGGGTTTTGAAGCCCCACCAGCATTCATAATCCTCCGGCCAATGGCGGAAGGTAAACCATTTGAAATAGGGCGAATGCGGATCGCGGTATGCGCCGACGTGTTCGCCATGTGTGCCGCGGCGGTTGAAATAGATGCTGTCGTCGCCGACATGGGAAAACACGCCGTCGAGCATCACGCGCATGCCCAGCTTTTGGGCGTCCTCGCAGAGCCGGACGAGCGCCTGCTCGTCGCCGAACATCGGATCGATCTGCCGGTAATCGCTGGTATCGTATTTATGGTTGGTGCGCGCGCAGAAGATCGGGTTAAAATACAGCACGCTCACGCCCAGCTGCTTGAGATACGGCAGTTTCTGGCGCACGCCTTCGAGATTGCCGCCGAAAAAGTCGTTGGCAAAGTTATCGCCGTTTTCGGAAATATTGAGGAACGGCATTTCATCCCATTTGTCGTGCAGAACGATGTTCTGGCCATCCTTGGCGTGCATCAGCGCATCCGTGCCCTCGCCATGACAGAACCTGTCCACCATGATCTGATACATCACACCCTCGCGCATCCATGCAGGCGTGTCGTAGGCCGCGTCGTACACCGTGATCTGGAAGCTCTCCTCGCTGCCCATCACGCCCTCGCCGCAGCCGGTGTGATCGTCCGGCGCGCCGAGCACAACGTGTTCGCCCTTCGCTTCGCCCTCAAACCGATACCACAGCAGTCCTAGCGCATCGCCCACGCCGATCTGCGCTTCATACACCGTCTGGCCGTCCCGCACGCCGAGCGGACGCATGGGATAGCGGCGCTCCCCGCCATTCCAGACACGCAAAAAAAGTTCAAGCTGCGTCTGATCCCCTTCTGCGGTCACACGCAGCCGAACCTGACCGCCCGCCGCCACCGCGCCCTGCGGTTTGCGGTCGAGCGGGCTTAAGGTATGATGTTTCAATATCATGCTGATGAAAACGCTCCGTCTTTTTAAAATCGCGCCCCGCCGATTCTGCGCGGGGACTTTCTGTTTTTCATTTTAGCGTACTTGTTTCACGCTGTCAAGCGACCCGAAGCCGCCGCCCTTTGTCGCAGCGCATCGTTCCTTCCATGTTTTCCGCTTGCAGTTTCCGCTATGCGGCGCTTCTGCAAAACCGGCGTGCCCGGCCAAGAGTTCACATTTTTGTTTCATTCCCATTGCTTCTCTGCTACATCCGCGCGCTATAATACCCTATACACAAGGTTAGAAAGGGGGCGCGCGGCATGGCCAAAAGGATTTTCTCGCTGGCGGCGGCCTGTCTGCTGGGCTTCATGCTGCTGCCCACTGCCAACAAAGCGGCGCAGCCCGTTGCCACGCCCGACACGCAGGAAAGCACAAGCGCGGAAGCCGAAAAAAACGAGCAGGCGCTCTTTCCCGAATTGGCCGCGGAGGATATCACGGGCATTCGCATCCGCTCGAAGGACGACTGCACCTTTGACTTCAGCGTGCGCGGCGAATTGAGCGTCAACGGACAAAAGGCCGACGGCGAGGTTTTCTCCACGCTGGTGGATCAGCTCACATCGCCGTCTTATATCCCCTGCGGCGATTTCACGCCGGAGAGCGAAAGCATGCTGACCGTGACGGTCTATACGGATTCGCAGGATTTTTCCGCCAGCTTTTATCCGGGGCCTGAAAACGGCAAATATGCCTATGTCGTCGCAGGTGCGGAAAACGAGCGCTGTTTGAAAACGGACGCGTGGCGCGCGGGTACGCTGCTGCTGACGTGCGAAGGCACGCGCATCTTTGACGAAAGCGGACAGGAAACCCCAGTGGATTAACCCTTCAGCCATTCCTCCCAAACGTCCGGGCGATAGCCGACGGTGGCGCGGCGGCCGTCGCGGACGATGGGCAGCTTGAGCAGCTGGGGCTTTTCCATCAGCCCTGCCAGAATGGAATCCCGATTCTGGGTATAGGCGATCACGCTTTCGCGATACGCCTTGTTCTCTTTATCGCAGAGCGCGTCCAGCCCGACGGCGGCGGCGACGCTTTCCAGCTCGCGCTTGCCGATGCCGTATTTGAGCACATCCACACGCTGATAGGCAACGCGGCGCTCCTTAAAAAAGCGTTCGGCCTTCTGGGTGTCAAAGCCCTTTCCGCAATAAATCTGATAAGCCATCTTGATTCCTCCGTTGTTTTCCTTATAATAGAGCATGATAACCGCTTCAAACGATTCCGTCAAGTCATCGCTTTGATCCGGCTTGAAGCCGTTTGGGCAAAATGAAAGTAAGGGCGCGCATTAGCCGTGTGCCGATAAGACAGTAATTTGAGAAAACTACAAAATCGGCATCTGTCAAGCAGGATTGGACAACAAAACAGGCGGCACTCAACTTCGGTTGGGTGCTGCCTATTTTTGTGCATCTAAGGGTTGAAAATCGCCAACTTCCTGCGCTGTAAGGCAAAGGGAGTGAAAAGGGCGAAATAGTTATCTCCTTTGTGCGGTTCCTTTGTGAAATAGTGAGTTGCTACGGAGTGAATACCATTCGCTGGGGAGTGCACATATTTGCAGCTGTGCAAAATACCCCACAAAACCGCAAAGTCGATAGGCGGGTATTTCGATGCAGCGTATGTTTGACACCATAAAAACCGTCAAATCAGTTGCGCCTATAGGAAAGCTATGCTCTAACGTGGTAAATTTCAAAAAGTCTATTGAAAGTACTCATAGCCCTGCGTTATAATATGTGTACACACTTCGCTAACGAAAGGGATAAGGCTGATGGCTGATACATATATCAAGTATAACGACCACTCAATAAGCTCTGCGTTCAAAGATCATTACATTGTTCCTGATTATCAAAGAGAATATGTTTGGAATGATGAACAGGTAGAGCAGTTGATGGCAGATTTATTGGATGCCTATAATACTGATAATAAAAAAGCGTATTTCCTTGGAACCATAGTAACTTATGATTCCGGCAACCAGTTTGAATTGATTGATGGGCAACAACGTCTTACCACATTTTTTGTTTTGCTATGTGCAATCAAAAAAATATATGTGAGATGCGGCGAGCAAACCAGCGTTATTGAGAATTTAATTTATAGCCCAACTATGAATAGCGAAGGCGATGTGATTAACTCATATCATCTCCAGCTCCAATATGAGGATGCTGGTAACTGTTTGGAGTTAATTGAAAAGGGGCAGGAACGACCGAATTATCTAACACAATCCGGCGAAAGGCTCTTCGACGCCTTCAAAACTATACAAGATTTTTTGAGTGAACGATTCCCCGACATAGCCAGTTTAAAAAAATTTGTGGTCTTTCTGTTGAATAAAACAAGTTTCATCCGCATCGAAACCTACGACATCTCTGATGCACTAAAAATTTTCGAGACGATTAACCAGCGTGGCAAGGGGCTCGACCCTATGGATTTGCTTAAGAATATGGTGTTTCGTCAAGTTGATAGGAGCAAATTCAAAGAATTGAATATGAACTGGAAATCCATTACTCGCTCGCTTGAAAAAATAGATGAGAAACCGCTTCGTTTCCTCCGCTATTTTATCATGGCTAATTATGATACTTCCAG
>CAKTZR010000002.1 GCA_934636105.1 uncultured Clostridia bacterium | reverse complement strand
CATTGTACTTGGTTAGGATTTGGCCTGCCGCCCGCTGTGCGGGATTCAGGCAGGCCAAATCACCCGGGAGAGTAGGACGTTGCCGGATTCCATGAAAAAAGGACTCACCCCTTACTGATATGTACCCGGTTTTCTGGACACCGGCTTAGAATTGAATAATTAGGTCATCGCCATGGATGCTTCTCTGAATGTAGAGGGAGGCATCCATTTCGTTTTTACTTGGATTCTCCTGTTGTTATAATAATCAATGTATTCAGCAATAGCTTTTGCAAAGATCTCAAATGAAGTGTATGTTTTCTCAAGCCCATAAAACATTTCAGTTTTCAGACGACCGAAGAACGTTTCCATAATACAGTTATCATAGCAGTTTCCCTTTCTGGACATGGAGGACATTCTGACGCAGGGAATCGCCCAACATCGCAGCGCGCTGCAAATCGCGCAGGACTTGGAGACGTATGTCAGCCCCAAGGCGAAGATGCCGGTCAGCTGGCTGACCCTTTACCCGGATATTCCCTTTGACCGGCAGATCGACTACAACGTGCAGCGGCTGGCGCGCACGGCAATCAACCACGCATACTGGGCGGCGAACATGGCGGTGGCGAAGGCAAACCCGTTTTGTAAAGCGATGCACTGGCAGCTCAGCCCCAGCCACTACGAGCGGCAGGTCGCCCGATTCGGCGAGGATATCTGCGACGCATACGCCAGCCACGACGAAGGACTGGGGCGCGGAAACTTCCCGATTGACGACGTACCCATGCCGCACGCGCAGTGCCTTTGCGCGACGTGGCAGGTCGTGCCGGAGCTTTCGGACGCGGCGGATCGGCTCGGCGCGTGGGTGGACGGCAGCGAGGACGCGGAGCTGGATGCGGCGTTCGGCGAATGGAAAGCTGGAAAACCTGCCTTGACCCGCATCGAGATGAAAGCGGCGACGAAAGAAGAAACGGCGGTTAAAATCAGAAAGCTGACGGATATTAACCTGAATCTGCTTGAAGGAAAGTTTGGAAAGATTCGGACGGGTGAAACCATCCTGACCGAAGAACGCGCGGCGCACATCCAAGAACGTCATCCCGAAGATTATGCGCTGTTTGAAAAGTACGGCGTTCAGACGATTCGGGAACCCGATTTGATTCTGGTGGATGAAAAGCACGAAGGAACGGTTCTCATGATTCGGAAAACGGAGGACACGAATTTGAACGCCATTGTGCGGCTCGTGCTGCCGGGCGAGGATGAAAAGAAAAAGAACTCCGTCATGACGTTCTATCGAATCCGCGATAAGAACGTGGAAAAACTGAAAAAGAAAAGCGAGATTCTTTACAGCAAAGAATAGAAATGATATAATACGCATAGGATAGTCGGGCATTTGAAGTAGAGATTGTGCTGCTACACACCCTCTGGGTCAAAAGAAATGCGGGAAGGGGCACACCCGCCGGATGCAAGGCTAAGGGGATGGGCGAAAGCCCACCCCTTTCCTTTTATATCAAATATTCTGAGCGCACCCGCAAGGGCGCGCTTTTTGCATATTCAGCAGCTTTTGAGATGTGACACGAAACGCGCGCGGCGTGACATGGAATTTGCGCCGCAACAATTAAGTCGGAGAATGTACTTGGTTAGGATATCGTCCCCCGCGCCCTGTGGGCGAAACAGGGGGACGATATCACCTGGGAGAGTAGGACGTTGCCGCGGGGCGTTGCAAAGCTTGCATCGCATTTCGGGCCATGATATAATAAAAAACAAATTTTCTCAAATCGGAAGTTGTGGAGAAACTCGCATGGATATTTCTTTCAAAATAGAGAATCAGAAATTCAACTACCGCGTGTGCGCGATGATCCTTTCGGGAAACAAAATTCTGGCGATGCACGACGAGCGCTCCCCCTACTTTTATCTGCCTGGCGGCAGGGTGGCGATGGGAGAAACAGCTGAACAGGCGGTGATCCGGGAAGTTCAGGAGGAGCTCGGCGTGACGGCGAAGATTGTGCGTCCGTTGTGGTTCAATCAGGCTTTTTTTACTGAAGACGTGGATCATCTCCGCTATCATGAACTATGTCTGTACTTTCTGATGGATATTTCAGAAACCGATCTACTGGAAAGAGAAAATGCCTTTACACGGACGGAAGGAAAACATACGCATACGTTTGAATGGCTGGCATTTGAACGATTGAAAGAGGAATACTTTTATCCGGTATTCTTGAAAAAAGAAATTTACAATCTTCCGAAAGAATTGACCATTCGCACCGAATTTGAGTGACGGTTGGAGCTGTGAAATGGAAAGACCGATTACAACACTATTTATGCTGATGTCTGTTGACGGAAAAATCAGCACAGGCGCAACAGATGAATTGGATGTGGACAAAGATTTTCCTAAAATTACGGGAGTAAGAGAAGGACTGCATCAATATTATCAAATTGAACAGACGACGAATTTATGGTCATTAAACACGGGGAGAGTGCAGGAGAAAATGGGGCTCAATACGAAGCCTCTGCCCGGTAAAACCCAAGTCCCTTTTGTGTTGGTTGACAATCAGCACTTGAATGAACATGGCGTTCGTTATTTTTGCGCGTTGTCAAAGGAATTTGTGCTGATTACAACGAATGCTGCTCATCCGGCCTTTGGGGTTCAGAAAAGCAATCTGCATATCATTTATCAGGAGCAATTATCCTTATCAAATGCGCTTGCAAAGCTCAAAGCGGAGTTTGGGTGCGAGAGAATAACCATACAAAGCGGCGGCACATTGAATAGTTTGTTTCTTCGAGAAAAACTGTTCGATTATGTTGATATTGTCGTAGCGCCTGTTTTAATAGGCGGAAAAGATACGTCAACATTGATTGACGGGCGGTCGCTGATGTCGGAAAGCGAGTTGTCCCAGATAAAGGCACTGAAATTAGAGGAATGTGTGGTTTTAGAGAACTCGTATTTGCGGCTGCGGTACAAAGTCATGAACTGACAAAATTGAATTGCTCGAACGACCACACGCAAAGAAAGGCCATCTGTTTGGAAAGAGAACGCGAAAAGAGCGTTCAACAATCCCACTGAAACTTCTTCAAATCGACGCATCCGTCGGGCTTCAAATCCACGCCTTCCCGAAAGAGCAGAAAAGCCTGCTCGGGCCAGTGCGGCGCGAGCCGTCCGGCGTGGTTGACGACGCGGTGGCAGGGAAAATCGCCATAACATTCGGCGCGCGACAGGATTTTCGCAACCAGTCGGGCGTTTTTTTCTTTGCCGATGAGACGCGCAAGCTGTCCATAGGTGGCGACGCGGCCCTCGGGAATTTCCGCGACGACGGAGAGCACCTCGTAGGCGAAGTCGTCGGTCAGCGTGATCATGAGCGCACCTCCTGGCGGTCGGGCAGCAACTTTTCGAGCGCGCGACCGCCCAACTCAACGAGCAGCTTTGGGAAGCCCATGCCGATCAGAATGCCCAGCGCAATCGCGCCCGCGAGGGCGAGCGTCTGCATGCCGCGCAGGGTGAACGCCTCCATGTTGCGGGAGACGAGCGCATACGCGGTGTGGTAGATGCCCGCGCCGGGGACGAGCGGGAAAATGCCCGTAACGATGAACACGGTGGAGGGCATTTTCATCGCGATGGACAGCATGCGGGAAAGCTGCGTCAGTACGATGGCGGCCAGCGTCGTGGCCAGAAACAGCCCCAGCGGCGCGGCAAGCAGGTAACAGCCCCATGCGACCGCGCCGCAGACGGCGCAGGCCAGATAGCTCCTGCGCGGCGCATGAAAGAGGATGGCGAACGAAAGCACACCCAGAAAGGCGGAAAGAACCTGATCGATCATAGCGCAATCCCTCCCATAAAGCCGAGCAGCAGCGCGCCGCCGCAGACGCCCAGCGCGATGCACACGGCGGTCAGCACGGCGCTGATGCAGTGGATCACGCCGGAGAGATAGTCGCCGTTGAAAAATTCGCGGATGGACGTGGTGAACGTCACGCCGGGCACCATCGGCACAATGCCGCCGATGACGACCCACGACGCGTTGAGCGCCGGAAAAAGAGCGGCCAGCAGCCCGCTGAGGAGCGTCACAAGCACGCTGCCCCAGATATACGGCATGAAGCCGGAATGACGCTTTTGGGCGGCAAACAGATAGATTTGCAGCAGCAATCCGATGGGGAAGGCGGCGATGCTGTCCAGCAGCGAGCCGCCGAACAGAGAGCAGAAGCTTGCCGCGCCCAGCGCACAGGCGAACACGTGGGTAATCGGCTTTTCAGGCGTGAGCGTTTCGGCGTGGGTCAGCAGGGCCTCGGCTTCGTCTATCGTCCATTGGCCCTCGCAGATTTCGCGGGAGATGGCGTTTACCGCGTCGATGCGGCTCAAATTCACACCGCCCAGCGGCACGTGACGCACAAGGCTCAAGGCGTGCTCCGTGCCCTCGCCCTCGGTGGCGAAAATGCCGTTTGAAATAACGTATACGTTGTTGTCTGTCGCGCCGTAGGCGTCGAGAATGCGTGTCATCGTCTCCTGCACGCGGAAAATTTCAGCGCCGTTTTTGAGCAGGATACAGCCTGCGTGACCGGCCAGCTTCAGTGCCTTGCGATGCTTATCCATAGTGTCCTCCGAAAATGGTATGAAACGATTATAGCATAAAGAAAAAGCATGGGGAAGGAAATCCTCATGCTTTTTGTATGGAAAGTGTATTTGGCGGTTTAAAGCCGTTTCAATCGTAGACCGCTTCGCGGTCTGCTCTGAAACTTACGTTTCTTTTGATAAATGGGGTTACGCTGGGCTACCGCCCAGACCTGTTTGGGGACGAGTCCCCAAACCCCTTCTTCGCTTCGCGCCTGTTTAAACAAGCTTACTGCGCGAACTGGCTCTGGTAGAGCGTCGCGTAGAAGCCGCCCTTCGCCAACAGCGATTCGTGATTGCCCTGCTCGATGATGTGGCCATCCTTCATCACCAGAATCACGTCTGCACTCTGGATGGTGGACAGGCGGTGCGCGACGATGAAGCTCGTGCGGCCCTGCATCATTTTCGCAAAGGCCTCCTGAATCTTCAGCTCGGTGCGCGTGTCGATGGAGGAGGTTGCTTCGTCCAGAATCAGCATCGGCGGCAGGCAGAGCATCACGCGCGCGATGCACAGCAGCTGCTTTTGACCCTGCGAGAGCTGGCCGCCCGATTCGCTGATGACCGTGTTATAACCATCCGGCAGGCGCTTGATGAAGCTGTGCGCGTGGCTGGCTTTGGCAGCGGCGATGATCTCCTCATCCGTCGCATCCGGCTTGCCCATCGCGATGTTCTCGCGGATCGTTCCGGCGGAGAGCCATGTATCCTGGAGGACCATACCGATGTTCTCGCGCAGGTTATGGCGTGTCAGGCGGCGTGTCTCGTGGCCGTCCACGTGGATTTCACCGGAATCCACATCGTAGAAGCGCATCAGCAGGTTAATCATCGTCGTCTTGCCGCAGCCGGTCGGGCCGACGATGGCGACGCGCTGGCCGGGCTGAACGTGCAGCGTGAAATCCTCAATCAGCTTGCGCTCCGAGGTATAGGAGAAATACACGTGGTCGATGGCGACCTCGCCGCTGGGCTGCTCCAGCTTTTCCGCGTCCGCCGGGTCGAGTGTCTGGGCAGGCTCGTCAATCAGCTCAAAGACGCGGCCCGCGCACGCCAGCGCGTTTTGCAGCTCCGTCACCACGCCGGAAATCTCGTTGAACGGCTTGGTATACTGGTTCGCATAGGAGAGGAAGCTCGACAGGCCGCCGATGGTCAGGTGGCCGCTGACGGCCGCCAGCGCGCCCGCAAAGCCGACCGCCGCATACACCAGCGAGTTGACGAAGCGCGTGCAGGGGTTGGTCAGCGAGGAGAAGAACGTCGCCTTGAGCGAGCACTGACGCAGACGCTCGTTGACCTCGTCGAACGCGGCGAGGGTTTCCTCCTCGTGGCCGAACGCCTGAACGAGCTTCTGCTCGCCGATGGCTTCGTCGATGAGTGCGGTCTGTTCGCCGCGGGTCGAGGATTGCAGGCGGAACATCGCGTAGGTCCGCTTGGCGATGAAGTTGGCGACCAGCAGCGAAACTGGCGTAATCAGCACGACCAGCAGCGTGATCGGCGCGTTCAGCGTCAGCATGAAGCCCAGCGTGCCCAGAATCGTCATCACGCCCGAAAACAGCTGGGTGAAGCCCATCAGCAGGCCGTCCGCGAAGGTATCCACGTCGGCGATCATGCGGCTGACCGTGTCGCCGGTCGGGTGCGCGTCGAGGTAGGAGAGGGGCAGGTTCTGGATGTGTGCGAACGCGTCGCGGCGGATGTCGCGCACGGTGTCATAGGTGATGCGGTTGTGCAGCGCGTTCATGACCCACTGCGCCGCCGCCGTGATGACGATGCAGACGGCAATGGTCATCAGAATCGGCATGAGGGCGGCGAAATCCACCGCGCCCGGGCCGACGATGCAGTCCACCGCGCGGCCGACGAGAATCGGCACATACAGCGTCAGCGCGACGCTGATGAGGCACAGCACCAGCGAGAGCACGACCAGCGAGACGTGCGGGCCGATGTACTTGAGCACGCGGCGCATGACCGCGCCCTGCGAGGCGATGGAGGGCGTTTTCTTGTCCTTAGCCATTTACTTTCCCTCCTTCTTGAACTGGGACGCATAGATTTCCTGATAGACCGGGCAGGAAGCGAGCAGCTCGTCGTGCGTGCCCATGCCCGCCACGTGGCCGTCATCCAGCACGATGATCTGGTCAGCAAAGCGCACGGAGGCCGCGCGCTGGGAGACGATGAACGTCGTCGGCGGGTTTTCCATCTGGCGGATGGCGCGGCGCAGGTTCGCATCCGTCGCGTAATCCAGCGCAGAGGCGCTGTCATCCAGAATCAGGATTTCGGGCTTGCGGACAAGCGCGCGCGCAATCGTCAGGCGCTGGCGCTGGCCGCCGGAGAAGTTGCGGCCGCCCTGCTCGACCGGCTCGTCCAGCCCCTTGGACTTGGAGGAGACCACGTCGAGCGCCTGCGCGACTTTCAGCGCGTCGTTCAGATCGGCCTCAGTGGCGTCTGCGTTGCCCCAAAGGAGGTTGCTGCGGATCGTGCCCTTGAAGAGCATCGCCTTCTGCGGCACGACGCCGATGCGGCGGCGCAGCTCGTCCTTGCGGATGTCGCGCACATCCATGCCGTCCACCAGCACGCGGCCGCCCGTCACGTCGTAGAAGCGGGGGATGAGGTTGACCAGCGTGCTCTTGCCGCTGCCCGTGCCGCCGATGACGCCGACGGTCGAACCGGGTGCGGCGTTGAAACTCACGCCGGAGACGGATTCCGCACCCGCGCCGGCATAGCTCATCGAAACGCCGTCGAACACGACGCTGCCGTGCGGCGCGTCGATAGCGGGGACTTTTTCGCCGTCCTTCTGCGTGGATTTGACGGCCAGCACGGCTGCTACGCGGTCGCCGCAGGCCGCGGCCTTGGTGAGCGTGATAATCAGGTTCGCCATTTTGATAAGCTCGACGAGAATCTGGCTCATGTAGTTATACAGCGCGACAACCTGACCCTGGGACAGCGCGCCCATCTGCACGCGCAGCGCGCCCGTGTTAATCAGCAGAATCACAGCCGCGTTGATGACCAGATAGGTGACGGGGTTCATCATCGCGGAGATGCGGCCTACGCCCAGCTGCATGCGGGTGAGCAGCTGAATCTTGCGCTCAAACTTCTCGCGCTCCGCGTCCTCCTTGCAGAAGGCGCGGACGACGCGCACGCCCGTCAGGTTTTCGCGGGTCGTGGCGGTCACGCTGTCCAACTGGCCCTGTACGCGGCGGTACATCGGAATCGTAATCAGCATGATGGAGAACACGATGATGCACAGCACGACGATCACGCCCGCGAAAATCATCGCGCAGCGCGTGTCGATGGTGAATGCCATCACCATCGCGCCGAAGACGACGAACGGCGAGCGCAGCAGCAGGCGCAGACACATGTTCACGCCCGTCTGCACCTGGTTGATGTCACTGTTCATGCGGGTGATGAGCGTGGAGGTGCCGACCGTGTCCAGCTCCGTGTAGCTCAGCGTCTGGATATGCTGCATGAGCACGTGGCGCAGCTTGGCGGAAAAGCCGATGGCCGCCTTGGCCGAGAAATACTGCGCGGTGACGGCGCTGAGCAGGCCCACGCCGCCGAGCGCGACCAGCCACAGGCACATGCGCACGATATAGCCCGTGTCGCCCGTGGGAATGCCTTTGTCGATGATGGCCGCCATAATCAGCGGAACAATCAGCTCAAAGGAGGCCTCCAGCAGCTTGAACAGCGGCGCAAGCACGCATTCCAGCCGGAAGTCCTTGATGTAAACAAGCAGTTTTTTCAAAAAACCTCCACCTTTTCTATAACAAAAATGAGGAAACAAAAACAGATATATTATAGGCTTCTTTTTATGTTTTGGCAAGCCAATCGATGAAAAAGAAACGGCAGAGCGCGCGGAAAAGGTGCAGAAAAAACAGCGGTTTGGCAATACGTCTGACCATTGATAAAAAAGAAACCAAGATCATCTTCGATTTTTGGCAGGATTTTTTGCGCATCGGGCCGAATATACCCCTGAATCAGATACAGGGGAGGAACAAAAAATGGCTTTCAATTATGATATTCCGTTTCATGTGGACCTTTCGGACCGCGTCGCGCTGGTGACAGGCGGCAACGGCGGCATCGGCGGCATGTTCTGCCGGGCGCTGGCGGCCTGCGGCGCGACGGTGATCGTGCTGGGGCGCAACCTGGAGCGCTGCCAGAAGGTCGCGGACGAAATCAACGCGGGCGGCGGCAAGGCGGATGCGATTTCCGGCGATGTGACGGACGAGGCGGCGATGCTGCGCGTGAAGGACGAAATCGCGCAGAAATACGGCAAGCTGAACATTCTGATTAACGCGGCGGGCGGCGCGGTCAAGAGCGCGATGGTGCCGCAGGATCAGATGGCCGATCCGGGCGAGAAGACCTTCTTCGATATCGGCGCGGACGACATTCAGAAGGAATTTGACCTCAACATGCGCGGCACGTGGCTGCCCAGCAAGATCATGACCCCGCTGCTCATCGGCCAGCAGGGCGCTTGCGTGCTCAACATCTCCTCGATGAGCGCGTTTAACCCGCTGACGCGCATTCCCGGCTATTCCGGCGCGAAGGCCGGCGTTTCCAACTTCACCCAGTGGCTGGCGACGTATCTTGCGCGCTCCGGCGTGCGCGTGAACGCGATTGCGCCGGGCTTCTTCATGACCGAGCAGAACCACGCGCTCCAGTTCAACCCGGATGGCACGCCCACCCCGCGCTGCGGCCATATCGTGAACGGTACGCCGATGCGCCGCTATGGCGAGCTGAAAGAGCTGATCGGTGCGATGCTGTTCCTCGTCGATGAGCGCGCGGCCAGCTTCGTGACCGGCGTTGTGCTCCCGGTGGACGGCGGATATAGCGCGTTCTCGGGGGTGTAAAGCCTCATATTATCGGCCTTCCTGCTTCGTCGGGAAGGCCATTTTTTCGTTGAAAGCCTTTGCAGCGTCGCTGTCTCCCTCCACATGAAGACAGAGCGCATCCGGCGCTAGATCGAGCGTCGCAAGGGTAACGGCGACCGTGATATTTTTGGAAAGCGTGGCGAAAGCTTCAAGGTCGGGCGCGTCTCCCTCGGACACGGCGCGCAGCAAGGCAAATTCGATTTCGACGTCCAGCGGCTGAACGAGCGCATCTTCCCGATTTTGGAGAATGGAAAAGGCGACGCGGAATAACGCGTCCTGCCGCGATTGGACGGACACGGCGAATGTTTCCCGATCCATGCTTGAACCTCCATTAGACTGCAAAGCAGGCCGAAAAGTCACGCGGCGTTCAAAAAAACATCCGCCTCTTTCGAGACGGATGAACTCCTTCAGTCAGCTTCGCTGACAGCTCCCTCAAGGAGGGAGCCGCCCAGTATACGTTGCTTTTCAAAATAAAAGGATTCTTCGGAAAAAAGAATCCTTTTATCGATTATTGAGTGACTTATACCAAAAGCCTCCCTCTTAGAGGGAGGTGGCACGACGAAGTCGTGACGGAAGGAGTTAAAATCAGGTCTGCGCCGCGCCATCGACCGACAGAATTTCGCCGGTGATGTAGCTGGCCAGATCGCTGGCGAGGAACAGGAACGCGTTGGCGACCTCCTGCGGCTCGCCCATGCGCTGGAGGGGGATCGGCGCGCAGACACGCTTGACCATTTCCTCCGGCAGGTTGGCGACCATGTCAGTGCGGGTCACGCCCGGCGCAACGGCGTTCACGCGGATGTTGTCGCGGCCCAGCTCACGAGCCAGGCTGCGGGTCAGGCCGTTGACGGCAAACTTGCTGGTCGGGTAGCCCACGCCGGAGGGTTGGCCGTACAGGCTGACCATCGAGCTGGTGTTGATGATCGCGCCGCCGCCCTGCGCCTTCATGATCGGCGCGACAGCCCGGCAGCCGTTGAACACGGCGGTCACGTTCAAATCCATGATGTTTTTGAACGCGGCGGGATCGTACTGATACAGCGGTTCGCGCGCGGAAATGCCCGCGTTGTTGACCAGAATATCGATGCGGCCGAACGCTTCGGTGACTTTAGCCATCGCCGCATCCACCGCGGCGTAATCGGTCAGGTCTGGCGCAAGGCCGATGACGTCCCAATCCGGATTCTCGGCCTTAAGTTTGGCCAGCGCCTTATCCACGGTCTCCTGACGGGAGCCAAAGAGCGCGACGGACGCGCCGTTTTTGAGGAACGTTTCCACAATGGCAAAGCCGATGCCGCGGGTGCCGCCGGTCACGACCGCCTTTTTTCCTTCAAGCAGCATGAAAAATACGCCTCCTGTGTTGTTCGGATGAAAGCACACATCTGACAAATATTGAGAAAATTATAACACAATATGGGCAAATGTGCAAGACAATTCGAAAAATAGACGAAGGTTAAGCAGAGTCAGGTGACGCTTCGCTCCCTGACTCACGATTGGGGGCTGTCGCCCGGATTGATTTGGGGCGCTGCCCAAGCCCTGACAGAAACCTAAGGTTTCTGGACTTCCTGCTTCGCTTCGCGGCGGCTTAAAGTCAGGAATGCAGGCGTTCGAGCTGTTCGACCTCCTGCATCCAGAGGGTATGCTGTGCGTCGGAGGGCATCCGCCAATCGCCGCGCGGGGAGAGGCTGACGGAGCCGACTTTCGGGCCATCCGGCATGGCAGAGCGTTTGAACTGTTGGGTGAAGAAGCGGCGGACAAACGTGCGCAGAGCGGCGAGAATCGCTTTATCGTCATACTGTCCCGCGAACGCGGTCTGCGCCATGGGGTAGAGCTTGAGCGGGGACGCGCCGCTATCCATCATGTGATACAGGAAGAAATCATGCAGCGCATACGCGCCGAGGGTATCCTCCGTGCGCTGGGTCAATTCGCCCTCTTTGGAGGGGATGAGTTCGGGGGAGATCGGCGTATCCAGAATATCCTCGACGACGGGGATGATTTCGCCGCCGAGCTGGTGCCCGGCATAGCGGACAAGATGCTGAATCAGGGTTTTGGGCACGGAAGCGCTCATGTTATACATGCTCATCTGGTCGCCGTTATAGGTACACCAGCCGAGCGCAAGCTCGCTCAAATCGCCCGTGCCGAGGGCGAGACCGCCGATCTGGTTTGCCACGTCCATGATGATCTGCGTGCGTTCGCGCGCCTGCGAATTTTCGTAGGCGATATCGTGCTTTTCGGGGTCTTGACCGATATCCTCAAAGTGCTGGGCGACGGCCTTGCCGATGGGGATGGTTTGGGTTGTACAGCCGATGAGCTGCATCAGCTTGAGTGCGTTTTGCAGGGTGCGGCTGCCCGTGCCCATGCCGGGCATGGTGATGCCGACGAGGCCCTCCATCGGGTAGCCCGCACGGCGGAACGCGTAGGCGGCGGCCAGCAGGGTGAGCGTGGAATCCAGTCCGCCGCTGACGCCGAGAACGGCCCTCTGTGTATGCACCTGCTCCATGCGGGTGAGGAGGGCGGTGGTCTGAATCAGCAGAATTTCCTCGGTGCGCGCGTCACGCTCTGCGCCGGAGGGAACGAAGGGCAGGGGGGAGACGGCGCGAAGCAGGCGGTCGTCTGCGAAATTCTCCTGCTCAAAGCGGACGACGCGCAGGTTCTGCGGCGCATCCTCGGCGAATGTGCGGCTCTGGCGGCGCTTGAAGCGCAGGCGCTCCACGTCCACATCCGCAACGGCGAAGGAGTTTTGGCGGGCAAAGCGTTCGTTCTGCGCGAGCATGCGCCCGTTTTCATACACGCCCGCATAGCCGGAGAACACGAGATCGGTGGTTGATTCGCCATAGCCCGCGCCCGCGTAGAGATAGCCGCACAGGCAGCGCGCGCTCTGCTGCCCGATCAGCTCGCAGCGGTAGCGATGCTTGGTGACCAGCTCGTTGGAGGCGGAAGGATTGACGATCATCAGCGCGCCGCCCATACAGAGCCGGGCCGACGGCGGCGCAGGCACCCACAAATCCTCGCAAAGCTCGATGCCAAAGGAGAATGAGCCGCAGTCAAAGATCAAATCCCCGCCGACGGGTACGGTCTGCTCGCAGAGGGTCATGCTTTCCGGCGCGGAATGTCCCGGCTCGAACCAGCGCTTTTCATAAAACTCGCCGCTGTTCGGCAGATGCTCCTTCGGCACGACGCCGAGGATGCGGCCGCCGCAGACGGCCACGGCGCAGTTATACAGCCGTCCGCCGATTTCAAGCGGCAGGCCGACGACAAACGCGGCGCGCACGGGCGTTTGGAGCAGCGCGTCCAGCGCTTGCAGGCAGCCGGAAAGCAGGGGCGGATGAATCAGCAGATCGGCGCAGGTGTAGCCGCACAGACTGAGTTCCGGAAACACGCAGAGCCGGACGCTCTGTGCGTCCGCCTGATGCAGCAGCTCGACGATCTCGCGGACATTCGCCTGCGGATCGGCCAAATGCACGCGCGGCACGGCGGACATTGCGCGGATCATGCCGGGAATATGGGACATAAACAGAACTCCTTTCGGAAGAAAAAGTCTTTTTTATTATGATAGCAGACTTGCGCAAAGAATGCAAACTGATTACAAAAGCAAAACTCCGTTGTAGGGGCGCGCAGTGCGCTTCCGCGGCTCAAACAAATTTTAATGCAACAAAAAAACTCTCCCACGTAGGGGGAGAGCAGAAGGTTTGAAGCTTACATATTGCGCAGCTGAGCGACGGTCGGCTGATAATCGCGCGCCATGTGATATTCCTCATGGAGATAGCTCGTCACTTCGCGGGAAGCGCGCTGGCCATCCAGCAGGGAGATCGCGCCAACGGACGCGCCAAGGAAAACAACCACAAAAAGAACAGTCAGCATAATGTTGCCTCTCTTTCGAACATTCAAAATCATGAAGGATTGTGACGGCTCAGGCGATTGCCCGAAGCCCTTAAAGCGAAGCTATTATAGCACGGAAAAATCGATTTGTACACCGTTTTTTCTAAAAATATCAAGAAAATTTTACGACTTTCCAAAAATTCACGGCGGTCAGTCACATGCCCCAAACGCCCCTGAAATTTGCAGGATTGAAAGATAAAAAATGCAGGGAAATCGGGCGAACATTCCGAAGACAGGCAAAGGCGCTGACTGATGCGCAAAAAAACTACATCCGCGGCCCAAACTATGCTATAATGAAGAAAAAACGGGAGGGCAAGCACCATGAAGAAGGAAAAACCTGAAAAAAAGAAAAAAGAGCCGATTTATCAGAATAAAACGACGCTGACGGTGTATCTCGTGCTGCGCGCGCTGGTGATCTTCGTCCTCGTCCGCGCGGCGCTCCGCCGTGACTTTGAGAGCGTGTTTATGTGCGGCCTGACGCTGGTGCTGATGATTCTGCCGAGCTTCTTGGCCCACAAGCTGAACGTCGAACTGCCGACCACGCTGGAGGTCATCATCCTGCTGTTCATCTTCGCGGCGGAAATCCTGGGCGAGCTGAACAGCTTCTACATCCGTGTGCCGAATTGGGATACGATGCTGCATACCCTCAACGGCTTCCTATGCGCGGCGATTGGGTTTGCGCTGGTCGATCTGCTCAACGAGAGCGACCGGTTCTCCTTCAAACTCTCGCCGGCGTATCTGGCGCTCGTCGCGTTTTGCTTCTCGATGACGGTCGGCGTGCTGTGGGAGTTCTTCGAATACACGGGCGACCGCGTGATGGGCTGGGACATGCAGAAGGATACCATCGTCAACAGCATTTACACCGTCGAGCTGGATGAGACGCGCAGCAACAAGGTCGTGGCGGTGAAGGATATCGCGGATGTGATTATCGTCCATTCCGACGGCTCGCAGGAGGCGCTGGGGCTGGGCGGCTATCTGGATATCGGCCTGATCGACACGATGAAAGACCTGATGGTCAATTTCCTCGGCGCGGTGGTGTTCTCGATCATCGGCTATTTCTACGTCAAGGAGAAGGGCAAGGGCGACTTTGCCGCGCAGTTTATCCCACGGGTGAAGCGCGAACAGAAGGTTGAGGAATAAATGGGGCAGATTACCACAAACGCCATCGTGCTGCGGCGCGCGGATTATCGCGAAAACGACCGCATGCTGACGCTGTTTTCCCCGACGCTGGGGCGGATTGACGCGCTCTGCCGGGGATGCAGGCGGCAGAAAAGCCCACTGATGGCCGCCAGCGAGCTGTTTTGCACGGGGGAATATGTGCTCTATCAGGCGCGGGAGCGGACGACGGTCGTCTCCTGCCAGATTACGGACAGCTATTATCCCCTGCGGGCGGATTATGAGCGGCTGTCGCACGGCGTTTATGCGCTGGAGCTTTGCAGCGCGGCGGTTCAGCCCGCGCAGGAGAACGAGCGGCTGTTTCTGCTGCTGCTCAAGTCGCTGGCATATCTGTGTTATGACACGGCTGCGCCGCGCCGCGTGACGGCGGTGTTTCTGATGGGCATGATTTCACTTTTGGGCTTCAGGCCGCAGGTTGGCCGGTGTGCCCAATGCGGCAGGCCGATTGCGCTGGACGGTCTTGAAGACGACGAACATGCGGCGTATTTCGGTGCGGAGGCGGGCGGCGTGCTCTGCAAGGACTGCGGCGTGGGCGGACGCGTGCGGCTGACGGCGGGCGAAGTGCGCTATTTGCAGGCGATCATGCGGCGCGGCCTGGGCACGCTGGAGGAGGAAGCGGTCTGCCCGGACGACCTGTTTGAAGCGCTTCGGCAGATGGCGGAGGAGCGCCTGGGCGTGCCGATCCGCTCCGGAAAGCTTTTATAACTCCTTCAGTTGCGGCTTCGCCGCGCCAGACCTTCGGCATTTTGCCTGCTTGGTTCCCGCACAGTGGGCAGCAGACAAAATGCTCTCAAGGAGGGAGCCTTTACGAATACGGCACTCTGTGCTAAAATGAGGACAAACTTTCAAAGAGACGAATACTCAAGCCTCCCTCTTAGAGGGAGGTGGCACGCCGTAGGCGTGACGGAAGGAGTTTACGCAGATGGACGAACAGAAGTTGGAAAAATTGCAGGGCTGGGTGAAGGAAGCAAAGCGTATCGTGTTCTTCGGCGGTGCGGGCGTGTCCACCGAAAGCGGGATTCCGGATTTCCGCGGAGAGGACGGCTTGTATCGCCAGCGGTACGCCTATCCGCCGGAAACCATCATCTCGCATTCGTTCTATGTGCATCACCCGGAGATTTTTTTCGATTTTTATCGGAACCGCATGCTCTACCCGAATGCAAAGCCTAACATCGTCCATCAAAAGCTGGCCCAGTGGGAGCGGGAGGGCAAGCTGCTCGCCGTCGTCACGCAGAACATCGACGGTCTGCATCAGCTGGCAGGAAGCAAGAACGTCTATGAGCTGCATGGAAGCGTCCATCGCAATACCTGCCAGAAGTGCGGCGCTCAATATACGCTGGAGGAGCTGCTGATGCTCGGCGACGTGCCCAAATGCCCCAAGTGCGGCGGCCGGGTCAAGCCGGACGTTGTGCTCTATGAAGAAGGGCTGGATACCCTGACCGTCAGCGGCGCGCTCGATGCGATCCGCCGCGCGGATTTGCTGATCGTCGCCGGAACGTCGCTGACGGTGTACCCCGCTGCCGCATTCCTCGACGAATACCCCGGCAACCGGCTCGTGCTCATCAATAAAACCGAAACGCCGCGGGACGATATCGCCAACCTTGCGCTGCATGAGAAACTGGGCGAGGTTTTTGCCAAACTTTAAAAAATTTTCTCAGATATGAAATTTTTCCCTTCCTGCACTCGTCTTATAGACAGAGACGCGGGAAGGGCTTTTGCTTTTCCCCGAAAAAGGAGGACGAAGCATGAAGAAGAAAATTGGGCTGTTGGTTTTGGCGGTGAGCCTAATGGTCAGCCAGACGGCGCAGGCCGGAAAGTGGACGGGTGCGCTCCCGACGCAGACGCGCGCGGATTGGGCGGCTGAATATGATACGCCGGCAATCGGCCCGGCGGCAACGCTGGCCACAACGGAGCTGCTGGATCAGCCGAACGGAAAGGCGCTGATGACGTACTTCCCGAGCGTGCGCGTGCAGGTGCTGGAGACGGACGGCGACTGGGTTTGCGTGCGGGTGGGGGATGAAGACGGCGGCAGCCTGACGGGCTATATGAAGGCCGATGCGCTGACCTATACCGAGGACGGCATTCGCACGCTGCTGGGCAGAATCACCGCGTATGCGTCGAAAGGCGCGGTCAAGGTGATGAAGGCGTGCGATGAAAAATCCGAGGAAATCACGCGGACCGATCTGGGATGGACGCGGATTTGGGGCTATAACGACGAATGGCTGCATGTGTACACGACGGATATTCCGAGACGAACCGGATTTGTAAAGGGCAGTCTGGACGATTTTGAATTTGTTCAGGACGACGCGGTTGATTATTGCATCGCAGAGCCGAAGGACAACGAGCTTTCCTACGAAAAGGCGGTTGAGGAGGCAAAACGGATTCTGATTGAACAGCAGATTGCGTATAACGGCGGCGAAGAACCCGTGACGAGGGAGCTGCTGGACACGTGCAGCACGTGGGTGGAGTGCCTGTATATGCCGAAAAACGAGACGCCGCTGTACTATATGGTGTCCTTCTATTCAACGGATGAGATGCGTAAAAACGGCATACCGGATGTGTATGCCTGGATCGATTTGGAGGTCGACGGGAATCAGGTTGTCGGATTTGGGTTTGGAAACGGTTAAAGATTGGTTTTTATCAAAAACGTAAGAGAAGCGGCGCTCCTTTTGACGGGAACGCCGCTTCTGTGCTGATGTGTAATGATGTTTTCCCTTCGGATTGCAAAGCAATCCGAAAAGTGGGAAATCCAAGAACCTCAGGTTCTTGGTGGGGTTTGGGGCAAAGCCCCAACGTCCTCCCCGTTCCTCCCTTAGTACGTGTAGTTCTCCACGTCCACCTTGTCCGGGTTCGTGTAGGGGGCCAGGGTGGAAATCATCTTCATCGGCGCGCCGGAATTGTTGATGACATAGTGAATCTCGCCCGGCTCGATGTGGATCATCTGGCCCGGACGCAGGTGGTTCACCACACCGTCCACGACAATATCCACTTCGCCTTCAAGAATGTAGAAATTCTCCTCCATCACGTTGTGATAGTGCGCCTTGAAATCCTGACCGGCCTGGAACTGCACGAGCGCAAAGTTCATGCGCGGGCCCTTCATCAAATACTTGGGGCCGCTGTCGCCAAAGCGATACTCTTTATCTTCTTCGTTTACGATATACATAGCTGTTTTCTCCCTTCGCGATTGTTGATGAATGAATGGGTTTGCAGAGGCTCTAAGCGAGCGATCAAACGCCCGGCGCGGCCCACATATAGCGGGTGATGCGGTCATCGGCGATTTGCAGTTCACGCGCGTACATCTTCCGCCAATCCTCATAGAGCTTCATATAGGTCGCATGGTTTTCCATATTCGGCTCAAAGCGGCGTTCAATATGCACGAGTTTCTTCGCGGTCGCGGAGATATCCGGGAACAGGCCGACGCCGTGGCCCGCCATGATGGCCGCGCCAAGCGCAGTGGCTTCCTTGACATTCGGCACGTTGACCGGGATGCCCAGCACGTCGGCGAGAATCTGGCACCAAAGCTCGCTCTTGGATGCGCCGCTGGCGAATACGACCTCCTTGGGGATGTTGCCCGTGGATTCGCGGACGAGCTGCATGTGGCCGTAGGTGACCATCGCGGTGTTCTCCATAATGGCGCGATAGAAGGTATAGCGGTTGAACTTATCCGGATCGAAATCGAAGTTGATAAACATCGGGCTGGCATGCCGCCAGGAGATGTAATTCATCACGTCGGAGAACGCGCACATCATGCCGTAGCAGCCGGCGGGGATATCCTTCGCCTTTTCATTCATGAGGTCGTAAGGATCGCGGCCGGTGGTTTTGGAAAGCTCCTTTTCATACTGGCAGAACGCGTCGCGGTACCAGCGCATGACCATGCCGGGCTTGAACGCAAGCGCTTCATACTGCCAGATGCCGGGGACGCTGTGGCAGTTGACGCGGACGCGGCAATGCTCGTCGGTCTTGGCCTCGTCGGTGTTATACTCATACTGCCAGAAGCTGCCGCCGAAGATGGCCGCCTGATTCGCATCGACCACGCCGACGCCCACACAGCCGAGCTGTGCGTCGCCGCCGCCCGCGACGACCGGCGTGCCTTCGGCCAATCCGGTTTCCGCCGCGCCCTTTGCGCCGACCTTGGCGACGATGGTGCCGCACTCGGAAATCTTCGGGAAGATACCCGTTTTCAGTCCGATGGAAGCGGCGATCTTGTCGTCCCAATCGCGCGCTTTGAGATCGAAAATGCCCGTCGTGCAGGCATTGGACGGCTCGGAGGAGAACACGCCCGTCATCTTATAGATGAGCCAGTCGTTAAACATAGTGCAGACGGCGGTCTTTTCATAAATCTCCGGCATTTTGTTCTTGACCCAGAACAGGCGGGGCAGAGCGCCCAGCGCATAGGTTTGGCCGGACTCGCGGTAAATCTGCTTTTCCAGCTCCGGGTTCATGTGAACGAGCTGGGCCACCTCGTCGTCGCTGCGCGCATCGACGTTCGCGCAAGCCCAGATTTCCTGCCCGTCCTTGTCATAGAGGACGATGCCCTCGCGCATGCAGGTGGTGGAAACGGCGGCGATATCTTTCGGGTCAACGCCCGTCTGCTCGATTACGCCGCGAATGCAGCCGCGGGCCAGCTCCCAGTTATGCACCCAGTCAAAATCCATGCTGCCGGGGTAGCGGGGGTCCTCCTTATGCGTCCATTCCTGCTGGACGCAGCCCAGCTGCTCGCCCTCCAGGCTGAACAGCACGGCGCGGACGCTGCCGGTGCCCGCATCGACGGCCATAAGCGTTTTTGCCATTGAAATCATCCTTTCAAATGCGTTGATTTGTCGTTATGTCAAAGGCGTTCACTCGCCCTTGAGAAGCAGAGAAGCGGTCGGCTCATCGGTGATGAGCACATCGAGATAACCGCCGCGCAGAATCGCGCGAATTGCTTCGGCCTTCTGCGCGCCCGCGGCCAGCCCGACGACGTTATCCATCGCGCGGAGCTGTTCAAGCGGGGTGGAGATGAGCCTGTCCTCGATATCGCTGGGGATCAGCTCGCCGTTTTCGTTGACGAAGTGGCAGAGCACGTCGCCGACAGCCCCGGCCATGCGCAGGCGGAAAAGCTCGTTTTGGGTGACAATACCGGAACGGACGATGGTCGCCGTCTCGTGCATAGAGCCGATGCCCACCAGCGTGAAGGTGGAGAGCTTCGCCATGCGGATGATCTCGCTGACGGAGGTTTCCGCGCGCATCGCCGCAGCCATCTCATGCGAAGACGCCAGCAGCGGCGCGGGCATCAGATACAGCCTCGCGTTGAAGACGTTGCTGCGCCCGTTGGGCAGATAATAGGAAACGCCGCCTGTCAGAGAGATGCAGGTGACGGGGTTTTGCACCATCGTCGCCAGATGGTTGAGCGTGCGGCTGAGCGTGTCGCCGTAGCCCGCGTTGATGCAGGCGTTGTCGCCCAGCCGATCCGCGACATACATCGCGCCCGCGCGTGCAATGGATTCGTTGAGCTGGCTTTCCTGCTCGGCTTCGGGGATGATGAACACGTCCTTGAGATGATATTTCTGCATCAGCTCGCGGCTCTGCTGCATCATGCCCACGCTGTCCGAGCGGAGACGGAACTGAATGACGCCGTTCTGCCGCGCCGCGTCCAGCAGCTTGATGACGCGCATGCGGCTGATGGAGAGCCTGTCGGCGATGGCCTGCTGAGTCATGTTTTCAAAATAATAATACCACGCGGCCTTGACCATCAGCGCGTCCTCATAATGAACGGCATTATTCATAGCGGCTCCGTTTCCCACCGAAAAACGATGAAACAAATATCAAATGTCAAAACAAAAGTTTACACAAGAAGTATAGCACCGAACGGGGAAGATGTCAATTCTTTTGCAAAATAAACGCCTGTCTTTCGCATGGACGAGCATCAATTTCAAAAACGACGAAAAATATCTTGACAAATTGCACAGACAAGCTTAAAATGGAGTCAACAAAAGATTGTGCAACGAGCAAACCTTTGTAATCGCAAAACGCAGGAGTATATGATATGGCCACAAAGAATACGACGGCCCCGCGCCTTGAGGTCAAGGGCATTCGCAAAACGTTTGGGCAGAACGCCGTGCTCAAGGGGATCAATTTGAGCGTGGATGCGGGCGAGGTTGTCGCGCTGATTGGCGGCAATGGCGCCGGTAAATCGACGCTCATGAAGATCATCATGGGCATTTATTCGTGCGACGAGGGCGATATCCTCATCGACGGGCAGGCGGTCAAGCTGGGCAAGCCCGCCGCGTCGCTGGCGCACGGTATTTATCTGGTGCCGCAGGAGCCGATGCTTTTCCCGAACATGACGGTTCTGGAAAACATCCTGATGGGCTTCAATGAAAACGAAAACGAACTGAAAAAGCGTCTGGCCGGCTGCATGAAGGAACTGAATTTCGATTTGAACCTTCAGCGCAAGGCGAACACGCTTTCCATCGCCGAGCAGCAGCTGGTCGAGCTTCTGCGCGGCATGATGCGCAATGCGCAGATTCTGATTCTGGACGAGCCGACCAGCTCCCTGACCTTCAACGAGGTGCAGTCGCTGTTCAAAACGGTGGAGGATCTGAAGAAGAAGGGCATTGCCATCATCTATATCACGCACCGCCTGACCGAGGTTTTTGAAATCGCGACGAAGGTGGCCATCATGCGCGACGGCATCATCACGCTGGAGGGCCCGGTCAAGAACTTCACCAAGGAAATGCTGATTCAGGGCCTTCTGCCGAACGATGCGCAGGGCGGCCAGCAGGCGGAAAAGGCGTATGTGCCGGTCGATTATGCGCACCTCAAGCCGGTCATGCAGGTGAAGGATTACAGCGGATACGGCTTCAGCAACATCACCTTTGACCTGTATCCGGGCGAAATCCTCGGCATCGCGGGCGTCGTCGGCGCAGGCCGCACGGAGCTCATCAGCACCATCTTCGGCCGCGACAAGGCGCTCGGCGGCAAGGTGATTCTGGATGGAAAGGACATCACGGGCCTTTCCACCAAGCAGGTTTTGCAGGCCGGCATCAACTTCGTGCCGGAGGATCGCCATTATCACGGCATTTTCAAAATCCGCTCGATTTCTTCCAATACAACGTCCGCACTGCTGAACGGCAAGGACGTCGGCGCGGTGAACATGAACCGCCGCCGTCAGGGCGAGATCGCGCAGAAGTACGTTAAGGATTTCAGAACGAAAATCGTCTCGCTGGACGATCAGATCGGCAGCCTTTCCGGCGGCAACCAGCAGAAGGTGGTCATCGCCCGCGCGCTGTCCACGAATCCGAAGGTTGTTATTCTTGACGAGCCGACCCGCGGCATTGACGCGGCGGCGCGCGGCGATGTGTACAACATCATCCGCCAGCTCAAGGATGCGGGCGTGGCCGTGCTGATGGTTTCCTCCGATATGGAAGAAGTCGTCGAGCTGGCCGACCGCGCGATCACGGTTTTCCAGGGACGAATCAACGGCGAGTTCAGCCGCGAGGAAATCACGCAGGATGCTCTCACCAGCGCCTCCTTCGGCATTGCGCATGAAAGGAAGGTGTGAGGAAAATGAAGAACCTGTTTAAAGCCCGGTGGATGACCAGCCTGATCTTCCTGATTCTGCTGTTCGTCATCACCGGCATCGCGGCTCCCGGATTCCTGACGTATGACAACATCATCACCTGCTTCAACACGGCGACGATGTACACGCTGCTGGCGGTCGGCATTGCGTTCGTCATCATGACGGGCGAGATTGACGTTTCCATCGGCGCGACCCTCGGCCTGACCGCCGGTATGACGGGCCTGATTGCCCAGCAGGGCGGAAGCATCCCGAAGATGCTGCTGCTTTGCCTGATGACGGGCGCGGCCATCGGCCTGGTCAACGGCGTCGGCGTTTCGTACTTCGGCGTGCCGTCGCTGATTTTCACCCTCGGCACGAACAGCGTGGTTCGCGGCCTGATCTACATCATGTCCGGCGGACGCACGATTGAGAACTTTGGCGGCGCGATTTCCAGCTACGGCAACAAGACCGTGTTTGCGGGCATCACGCTTTACTACGCGATTGCGGTTGTGCTGGTTGCGATTTCGCATCTGGCTTTGACGAAGACCCGAAAGGGCAAGTATTTCATCGCGGTCGGCGATAACGCGGGCGGCGCGAATCTGGTCGGCATTTCCGTGCTGAGCACGAAGATTCTGGCGTATGTGCTGTGCGGCCTGTTCGCGGGCCTGGGCGGCTTCGTGTTCGCTTCCAAATATGGTCAGGTCATGACCGTGGCCGGCAACGGTTACGAGATGACGGCCATCGCGGCCTGCGTGCTCGGCGGCATTTCGCTCTCCGGCGGCTTGGGCAACGTGGTCGGCGCGGCCATCGGCGCGGTGATTATGTCCTCCATCGGCCGACTGCTGGTCTTCATCGGCCTGCCGTCTACCTACAACAACACCATCACCGGCACGATGCTGATCGTCATCGTCGTTATCGACGCGCTGGCCCAGCGCCGTTCCATTGAAATGACTCGCAGAAAGCGCCTTCTGTCCAGAACGGCGGATCAAGAAGGAGGCGCGAAGGCATGAAGGACATGCTGAAAAAGGTTTTCAAGCACTGGGAAATGTTTCTGGTGATCTTCCTGATTCTGGAATTTGTGGTGTTTGGCGCGGCCAACCCGAAATTCCTGCGTCCGCAGTCCATCATGAACAGCATCGTCAACTACATCAGCGTCTGCATCATCTCGCTGTTTGTGACGATGGTCATGATTACTGGCGGCATTGACATTCAGGCTCCGGCGATCATTGGTCTAAGCAGTATCATCATCGGCGTGCTTTGGAGCGACGCCGGGCTGAACATCTGGGCGGCTGTGGCGATTGCCGTGGTCGTGGCTGCGCTCTGCGGCGCGCTCTCCGGCTTCTTTGTCGCGTACTGCGGCGTGCAGCCGATGGTCGTCACGCTGGGCGGCAGCTTCCTGTATTCCGGCATTGCGCTGATGGTCTCCGGCATGTCCGCGACCCCGGCGTATCAGGGCATCGGCGGTTTCCCGGCGAAGAACGAGGCGGGCGAGTTTGTCAGCTTCCGTTTCCTCGGCAAGGGCAATATCTTCGGCATTCCGACGCAGATCGTGATTTACGTTGTGCTGATTCTGCTGTGCATGTGGATTCTCCACCGCACCAAGTACGGTGAGCGCCTGTTCCTGATCGGCGTCAATCCGCAGGCGGCGGAATACTCCGGCATCAACACCCGCGCCACCATCATGAGCACCTACATTCTTTCGGCTGTGAGCGCCGCGATTGCGGGCACGCTGCTGACGGCGAATGTCAACTCTGCGAAATACGACCTCGGCTCCGGCTACACGCTGGCCATCATCACCGCTGTCGTGCTCGGCGGCACGCTGAACACGGGCGGCAAGGGCAGCATCATCGGCACGGTGCTTGCGTCGCTGATTATCTGCATTCTGCGCTATGGCCTGCCGCTCTGCTTCGGCGTGAGCACGCAGAACCTGGACCTGCCGATCGGCTTGATTCTGGTCGTGGTCGTGCTCGGCCGCGAAATCGCCGGTCAGCACATGCTTTCTCACCTGTTTAAACGCAGGAAGAAGGAGTAATTCATCATCGCATTTCAGGGGGCGCTGTCGAGCACCTCTTGAGATAAATAAAAAAACGTAGGAGGAACCCAAACATGAAAAAGATCCTGTCTATGCTTCTCGTGCTGTGCATGGCTCTGACGCTGTGCTCCGCCGCTTTTGCCGAAGGCAAGAGCCCGGTGGACGGCATGACTGTCGCCTTCATCCCGAAGGTTTCCGGTAACTCGTTCTTCGAGGCCGCGAACGACGGCGCGCAGAAGTACGCTGCCGATTGGGGCCTGACCGTTGACTACATCGGCGCGCCGACCGCGGACGTCACCACCCAGCTGGAGCTGATCCAGCAGGCGATCGACAAGGGTGTGGACGCCATCTGCATTTCTTCCGTTGACGCCACCGGCCTCGACGAGAAGCTCCAGGAAGCTCAGGACGCGGGCATCTATGTCAGCACCTGGGACTCTGACGTGTCTCCGGACGCTCGTGCGCTGATGGTTTCTCAGGGCACCGCTGATGTCCTCGGCCCGATGCTGGTGGACATGGCTGTTGAGTCTCTGACCGAGCGCGGCGTGGACGTGAACGGCGAAGTCAAGTACGTCTGGCACTTCTCCAACCCGTCCGTGTCTGACCAGAACTCCTGGTACGTCGCTGGCGACGAGTACATCAAGGAAAAGTATCCGAACTGGGTTGCGGTCAACGAGCCGTACTACTCCAACCAGGATCCGGCGCAGTCCGTGAGCGTTGGCGAGTCCATCCTCGACGCGTACTCTGACATCGACCTCATCATCTGCAACGACTCCACCGCTCTGCCGGGCCAGTGCAAGGCTGCTGAGAACAAGGGCCTGACCGCGAAGGATATCACCATCACCGGTTTCTGCACCCCGTCTGGCATGACCTCTTACCTGGAGAACGGCATCTGCACCCGTTGGGGCCTGTGGGATTGCGGCATCCAGGGCGCTATGGGCTGCTACCTCGCCGCTTACATCTCTGCGGGCAACACCGTGAAGGTTGGCGACAAGATCGACATCCCGAACATCGGCACCGTCGAAGTGCTGGCTAACGACGCGCTCGTGGCTGGCCAGGAGACTGCTGCGGAGAACAACGGCGTCGTGCTGCTGCCGGAGCGCGTTGTCTTCACCGCCGAGAACGTTGCGGATTACAACTTCTAATCCCAAACATCGCTTATCCAAGGAGGAACCCTTCGGGGCTCCTCCCTTTGTGGTGGAAGCTGCGGCATGACGCGGCGTTCGCCTCTGTTTGAAAACATCTACAAATGGACCATTTTCAGAAAGGAAGATTGATTCCAATGGCAGATAAGGACGGACTGAAAGTCGCAAAGGATTATCATACGGATGTTCCGTTTGGCAATCAGGGCAGCTTCCATGTGAAGGGCGCGAATAACACGGACTGGGGCATGAAGCGCCACCTGTCCAACATCTTTGACCCGGTCAGCGGCAACACGGTGATGTTTGCGTTCGACCACGGCTACTTCATGGGCTCGACCGCCGGCCTGGAGCGTCTGGATCTGGTGATTCCGAAGCTGCAGGAGCAGGTGGATGTGTTCATGGGCACCCGCGGCGCGATCCGCACCTGCGTTTCCCCGACCTATAAGAAGGGCATTGCGCTGCGCGTGACCAGCGGTTCCTCCATGATTAACGACGACCTGAGCCATGAGTGCCTGGCCGTGGATATCGAGGACGCGATCCGCATGAACGCGGACTGCATGGCGGTTCAGACCTTCATCGGCGCGGACGGCCAGCTTTCCTCCATCGACAACCTGAGCCGCTGCATCAACGCGGGCATGCGTTACAGCATCCCGACGCTGGGCGTTGTGGCCGTCGGCAAGGATATGGAGCGCACCGATCGCTTCTTCAAGCTCGCAACCCGTATCGTGGCCGAGATGGGCGTGCAGCTCGTCAAGACCTACTATTGCGATAACTTCGAAGAAGTCGTCGCGGCCTGCCCGGTGCCGATCGTCGTCGCGGGCGGCAAGAAGCTGCCGGAGGATGAGGCGCTGACGCTGGCGTATCGCTCCATTCAGGGCGGTGCGCGCGGTCTGGACATGGGCCGCAACATCTTCCAGAGCAACCATCCGGTCGAGATGGCAAAGGCGATCCGCATGATCGTTCACCACAAGGCGACCGACAAGGAAGCGTTCGAGTTCTACACCGACGCGATCCACACCAAGTAATTCAAACCAGAGGAGGCTGCAAAGCAGGATAGGCTTTGCAGCCTTTTTTAGAACGATGGGCTGCCGCCCATACCCGCTTGGGGACGAGTCCCCAAAAGGAGCTACACATGATTACGCAAATTCTCGCAAAGGTTCTGCCTGTGCTTGTGATGATCGTCCTTGGCCGCGTCTGCGCGACGAAGGGCATTCTCAATGACGAGCAGCACGCGGGACTCAAAAACGTGATCGGCGATATCCTGCTGCCGGTCGTGCTGTTTCAGGCGTTCTTTACCGCGGATTACGGCACGAGGATGCTGCTGGTGTTCGTGCTGGTGTTTGTCGGCTATGGCGTGGCGCTGGCGGCAGGCTATGCGCTGCGTCGGTTCGTCAAGCCCTATGACCGCTTTATGCCGCTGCTGATGACCGGAGCGGAAGGCGGCATGCTCGGCTATGCGCTCTATGCGCTGCTCTGCGGCGCGGATCAGACCAAAATGTACGCGATGGTCGATATCGGCCAGACGATGTTCGCTTATACTGTCTTTTTGACCGCGCTCAAGGCGGCGGGCGGCGAAAAAATGACGCCCAAGTTCATCGCTAAAAACATGCTGACCAACAAAGCCTGCATCGGTATGCTGCTGGGCATCATCCTCGGCGCGCTGGGTGTGCATAAGGCCATCGACGGCACGGCGGCGGGTGAAATCGTGACCTCCCTGCTGAGCTTTATCACCGCGCCGACCTCCGCGCTGATTCTGATTGTCATGGGTTATCAGCTGCATGTCAGCAAGAAGCTCCTGCGTCCGGTGCTCACGACGATGGGTCTGCGTCTCGGCGTGCTGGCGGTCGTCTGCGCGGCGGTTTCGGGCATTCTGTTTGCCATCATTCCGTATGACAAGCCGCTGCTGCTGGCGCTCATGCTGCAATATACCCTGCCTGCGCCGTTCATCATTCCGCTGTTCGCCGATTTGGGCGACGACGCGGAATACGTCTCCACCACGCTGTCGCTGGGCACGGTGCTGGCCGTCGTGCTGTTCTTCTTCCTGGCGGCGTTCAGTCTGGCCTAAACAATCTCATTTCAAAAAGCGCTGTCCCAAGCGGACGGCGCTTTTTGCGTGATCGGGAAATCGAAAAAAGATTGCATACAAAGCGATGTATCACATCAGTTGAAAGAAGGAGGGGACTGTGATAAAATAAGGATAAATCAGTCGGCGATAGGAGCGGGAGCATGAAGAAAAAAGGAAAGGCCATCCTTGCGGCGGCGGCGTGCTATGCGCTGCTTTTGGGGCTGCTGACGGTGTGCGAGGGCCGCGCGCCGGAGGGGCATATTCGGACGTTCGCGGACGCATTCTGGTATTCCGTGGTGACGATGACCACGGTGGGCTACGGCGATTTGTACCCCGTGACGATTGCCGGACGGCTAATCGGTTTGATTCTGATGACGGCGAGCTTGGGCGCGTTCGTCGCGTTGGCGACGTTTGTCTATCGCATGCTCAAGGGCGACGTTCTGCCGGTTCTCTATCTGAAAAAGCGGCGGAAGCAGCGCTTCACGGTCTTTCTGAATGCCAACGAGGAGAGCTTTGCGCTCGCGCGCCAGCTTCAAGGCGGCGTGAACATCTTTATGGGACAGGCGGAACTGCCGGATGATTTGAACGCCGTCGTCGTTGAGCAAAGCGCGATGAACGTGCTGACCATGCCCGGCGGGGAGCGGCGCGCGGTGATTCTCGGCCCGAACGGGACGGCCAACGCGCAGAGCGCGAGAGCGATTCTTTCGGCGGGAAAGCCGATTGTCTGCCAGACGCGGGAGGAGCTCCCCGGCGTGACGACGTTTGACCGCGAAAACGCCTGCGCGCGGATGTATTGGCGCGCGTATCCAATTCAAAGGACGGAGCGCAGCGTTGTCTGCATCGGCTTGGGACGGCTGGGCGGCGAGATGATGGAGCAGGCGCTTCGCGTCAACGTGCTGGGGGAGCATCGGCTGACCTATCATCTTTTCGGCGATACGACGCGCTTTGCGCAGGATCACCGCATGCTGGGGCAGTTTTTGACGCTGGGGCATGAGGACGCGGCGCGGGACAGCCTGATTCTGCATGAGGAGAATTGGCAGGATGCGGCGGATATGCTGGAAAAGGCGGATCGCATTCTGCTTTGCATGGATGAAGACGAAGCGAATCGGGAAGCGCTGGCGGAAATCGAGCGCTATTTCCCGACAAAGGCTGTCCTTTACGCGCGCATTGCGCAGGGCAGGTCGGAACACGGCGCGGTGTTTTTCGGCAGCGATGAAACGGTGCTGACGCCGGAGCATGTGTTCGGTGAGCGGCTGACCGAGACGGCGCGGGCGCTGAATCGGCTGTATGGAAAGCAGAATCCGCAGAACGCCTGCGCGTGGGAGGAACTTTCCCCGACGGCGAAGCGAAGCAACATGGCTTCGGCGGATCATCTGCCCGTGAAAATAGACGGACTGCTGGGCTGCGGCGCGGATTGCGCAGTGGATTCGGCGACATGCCGCGCGGCTTATGCAGCCTATACCCAGCTGAACGCGGCGCAGAAGGAGATGTGCCGCAGGCTGGAACACGAACGCTGGATGCGCAATCTGTATCTGGAAAACTGGCGGTATGCCGATAAGCGGGATGACGCGCTCAGGCGGCATCCGCTGCTCTGCCCATATGACGAATTGAGCGAAGCGGACAAGGCGAAGGACGACAACAGCTGGGCGCTGCTGGGCGCGCTGGCCGAATGGCTTGAAAGCGGGGAAAACGAATGAAGAAAAAAGACGGCTGGAAACGCAGATGGATTCTGGTGCTGCCGTTGGTTCCGTTTCTGCTGGCGCTTTCCGTCTATCTGTGGGACGCGCTGCAATCCGGCGCGACGGGCGAAGCGATGGCCAAGCGGATTACGGACGCGGTTTTCAGCGCGTTTCGCGTGTATTCCATGCTGGTGTTTGCGCCGATTGGAAGCGGACAGCCGACGCTGGGCAACTGGAACACGGGCGGCTGGATCATTCTGGAAATTGCCCGCTGGGGCGCGGTGGCGGTGATTGCCGCGGCGGCGCTCACCCTGATGAAAAACGCGCTCAAACGCCTGGCTGTGCTGGGGCTGGCGAAGCGGAAGGACGTATACGCGCTCTACGGCGATCCGGCGGCGGTTTCGACGCTGAAGCGCGAGCTGGGGACGCAGGCCATCTGCGCGGACGTGGAGGAGAAAAAGACGGCGCTGAACCACATCGTCGCCTATCGCGAAGCGAAAGACGTTTATCGTTTTCTGGACGAGAACGCAAATCTGCTGGAACGGCCGGAGGCGAAAATCTACATCTATACCGACGCGATGCTCCATCCCAGACAGCTGGATCGGCGGGTGGTCATCAGCGATATGGCGCAAAACTGCGCGCGCCTGTTTTGGCACGAACACCCGTTGACCCCGCAGGAGCGGCATATCGTGATCGTGGGTTCCGGACGCTATATGGAGCAGATGCTCGAACAGGCGCTGCTGACAAACGTGTTTCTGCAAAAGGGCGGCATCATTTACCATGTTTTCGGGGACTGCCGCGAATACCGCGCGCGTCATCCGCAGCTGGGAGAGTTCGTGAGTCTCGACGAAGCGCGGCCGGGGCGCGACGCCATCTTCTTTCATGAAGAAAAATGGTATGCTTGCAGCGCGGTTTTCGCGGATGCGGATCGCGTGATTCTCTGCGGGAACGACGAAGCGGAAAGCTATGCCGTGATGGATGCGCTCGTCGAACTGCATATTCCGGGGCAGATTTTCATCCGCGTACACAGCGAACGGACGCTGGATGCGCTTTGGCGCAAGCCCGCAAGGGCAGAGGGCGAGACGGTTGTCGTGCCCTTCGGCATGGATGAGACGCTGTATACGTTCAGCCAGAGCACCAATCAGGCGGTTTTGGAGCGTGGCAAGCTCGTTCACGCGTATTATGAATGGCTTTACGGCGATCATGGCCTGCCGCCGCGCGAACGCGTCCACACGGAAGCATTTGAAACGGCGTGGAACCGCGAATCGAGCTATCACCGCGCGTCGAGCGTCGCGATGGCGGATCATGTCGAGGAAAAAGCACGCATTCTGCTGCACAAACAGACGCTTGAACCGGGCGATATCGGCCGGGCGGGCGCGCAGTATCATCTGCTGAACGACGCGCAGAAGCAGGCGCTGCTGGAACTGGAACACCGCCGCTGGATGCGGTTCATGTGGCTTTCGGGCTGGCAGTTCGGCGAAAAAAAGGACGATGTTCGGCGGACGCACCCCTGTCTTGTGCCGTTTGAAGCGCTGCCGCCGAAAGAGCAGGAAAAGGACGGAATCGCTTATGAAATGATGAGCGTTTTTGAAAACACGATGGAAGAAGCCAAAAAGAGGAAAGGGTGAACGAAATGGCACATGACGTTTTCATCAGTTACAGCCACAACGACAAGACGCTGGCGGACGCGATTTGCAGCAATCTGGAGCGGGCGGGCATTCGCTGCTGGTATTACCAGCGCGACCACGTGGCGGGGCGCAATTATGCGGGTGAGCTGACCTCGTCCATCCGCGACGCGCGCATTTATCTGCTGATTTTGACGGACAGCGCGCTGGCCTCCGCGCCGGTGCTCAAGGAATTGAGCCTTGCGGCGGACATGGGGCGGGTCATTCTGCCGTTCCGCGTGACGGAAAAGCAGCTGACCGACGACATGCGGTATTACCTCAACGCGGTGAACTGGATCGACGCGATGAGCCCCGAACTTCAGGATCATATCGACGAGCTGGTGTTCACCGCCGGGCAGATTCTCAAAAAGCCGGCGAGCGAGATCGAAAAACCGGCCGCCAAACCTGCCGCGCCGCCCAAAGCGCCGGAACCGGAAAAGCCCAAAGAGACGCCCAAGGCCGAGCCGAAAGCGCCGGAAAAACCCAAAAAGAGCAGCATGCCGCTCTTGCTGGGTGTGATCGCGGCGCTGGTCGTTGCGCTGGGCGCGGCGCTGACCCTGCCGCGCATGAACAGGACGGAGAAGGAAAAGCCGGTTTCCGCAGACGTCACAACCTCTGTGGAAATGACCGCCGAACCGACGGCTGAGCCGACAAGCCAAATAACCGCCGAGCCGACGGTGAAGCCGACGATTGCGCCGACGGCCGAACCCACCGCAGAGCCGACCGCAGAGCCGACGGCCGAACCGGCGGCAGTCGAGCTGCACGCGACGGCACGGATGCGCGACGACAACAAGCGGGAGGATACCGCCGAACAAACCGGCAGGCAAGCGGTTTTCGGCAGCGCCTATACCCGCGACCAGATCAGCAAAGTGGTGTTTGAGACGACGCTTTCCGGCGTTCCGGAGGACGCGTGGGATATATCCGACAGCGGCGGCACCGTGATGGCCTATGTCGTGCCGGACGGCGAAATGTATCAGCTGCATATCGCGGGCGAGGGCGGCGTGCAGGTGGTATATGGCTGCAACCTGTTTGCGGGTTATCGCAACATGACGGAAATCGACCTTTCCGGCGCGGATTTCTCCAAAGCGGATAACCTGAACGGCTTCCTGCTGCAATGCGAGAGCCTGACGAGCCTGGATATGCACGGCCTGTCCATGCCGAAACTGACGGATGCAAGCTGCATGTTCCAGGAGTGCTATGGACTGGAAAAGCTGGATGTGAGCGGCTGGGACGTGCCTGTGCTGCGCAACGCAGGCTGGATGTTCAACTGGACAACCAAGCTGACGGAACTCAATCTTGACAACTGGAATGCGCCTATGCTCAAGGATATGAGGGGCATGTTCGCGGATTCGGGATTATATCGAATTGATCTGAGCAGCTGGCAGCCCTTTTCGCCCACCAATATGGACACCGCATTCTGGCATATGGAAAACATGACATACGCGAATATCAGCGCGGTGGATGTTTCCAAGGTGACCGACATGACGAAGATGTTTGGAAGCAATTTCGCGCTTGAGACGGTCGAGCTGGGTGAGTTTAACACGGAATCTTTGATGTATGCGGAGGATATGTTCTCGGATTGCGGCGAGCTGCGGGCGCTTGATCTTTCCAATATGAAGATGGGAAAGGTCAAATCCATGCGGCGCATGTTTGCATATTGCGGCAGTCTGCAAACCCTGAACGTCAGCGGTTGGGATACATCGAATGTCACGGATATGTCGGAAGCGTTTGCAGGCTGTCGACTGCTGGAGGAGCTGGATGTTTCCTCGTTCGATACGGCCAAGGTTGAAAACTTCTTCGTCGCATTTTCGGGATTGGAGTTCGTGACAGCGCTGGACGTGGGGCATTTTGACACGTCGGCGGCGACCAATATGGACAGCATGTTTGACGGCGATTTTTCCCTGACGACGCTGGATGTCAGCGGCTTCAACACGGCGCATGTTCAGAACATGAATCGAATGTTCACGAACTGCCAAAACCTGACCGAACTGGACGTGAGCGGTTTTGACACCTCCAACGTGACGACGATGGACAACATGTTCGAGGGATGCAACATGCTGGCCGAGCTGAATTTGAGCGGCTGGAACATCGAAAAGGTGGAAAGCATGCGGTATATGTTCGTCGGGGACAACCATCTGGAATCCATTGGCATAGACCCGGCAGCGTTTGGCCGCGGCAATACGGAGGGCATGTTCGAAGACACGCCGCTCAATCATTAAATCGGCAATAAAAATAGACGGCGCTTCTCAAACGGAAGCGCCGTCTATTTGTGTCTATGGCATTACCGCGCCGCCAGCTCCTCCGGCGTATAGCGCGGCTTGATCTTCTTTTTCCAGAGGACAGCGAAAATGCCGACCAGCACGAGGAACGTCAGCGCCCACGAGACGGGGTAGGAGACCATCAGGCAATCCATCGTGCGGTTCGCCGCGAACACCGTCATGACCCAGAAGATGCGGAACACGCACGCGCCCATCAGCGAAACAATCATCGGCAGCAGCGAATAGCCGATGCCGCGCAGCACGCCGGTCATCACGTCCATAATGCCGCAGAGGAAATACGGGCCGCAGACGATATACATGCGGTTCAGGCCGACCTGAATGACCGCCGGATCGGGGGAATACAGGCTGAGCAGCTGCGCGCCGAACACGCAGGAGAGCACGCCGAAGACCACGCCGAAGGAGAGCGCCCAGAACAGGCTGACATACATCGAGGTCAGCACGCGGCGCGGCTTGCGTGCGCCGATATTCTGCCCGGCGAAGCAGGTGACGGCCTGCTGGAACGTGTTCATCGCTTGATAGACGAAGTTGCCGACGTTCGCGCCCGCCGCGTTGCCCGCGATGACGATGGAGCCGAAGCTGTTCACCGAGGACTGAATGACGACGTTGGAGAGCGAAAACATGCAGCTCTGAATGCCCGCAGGCAGGCCGATCTGGATGATCATGCGCATGATATGCGGCTTGATGGAAAGGCGCTTGAGGTGCAGGCGCGTCGGGCCATCCATCAGCATCAGCGAGCGCGTGACCAGCACCGCCGAAACGGCCTGCGAGATGATCGTCGCCAGCGCAACGCCAGCAACGCTCATCTTGAACCCGATGACGAACACCAGATTCAGCCCCGCGTTAATCACGCCCGCGATGGTGAGGAAATACAGCGGGCGCTTGGTGTCGCCGACGGCGCGCAGGACGGCCGCGCAGAAGTTATAGAGCATCTGCACCGGCATGCCGATAAAGATGATGCGGATATACAGCTCGGCGAGGTCGATCACGTCCTCCGGCGAACCCATGATTTCCAGCAGCGGGCGCGCGGCCACGAAGCCGACGACCGCCAGAATCGCGCCGCCCACGAGGGAAAGCAGCACGGCGGTATGCACCGTTTCGGAGACGCGCTCCGCGTCCTTCGCGCCGGTGAAGCGCGCGACCAGCACGTTCACGCCGATGGAAAGGCCGACGAACAGGCTGATAATCATATTATTCAGCGAGCCGACCGAACCGACGGCAGCCAGCGCTTCGTTGCCCGCAAAGCGGCCGACGACGATGGTATCCGCCGCGTTGAAAAGCAGCTGCAAAATGCCGGAGAGCATGATGGGGAGCGAAAAAAACAGCACCTTGGTCAGAAGCGGGCCTTCCGTCATATCCATGGTGCGATGGGCGTGGGTTCTGAACATAGCATTCTCCTGTACACAAAACCAAAAAAGAAAATATCAACAACTTATTATAGCACAGATTCGGCGGATGTTAAGAGGAGTTTGAATAATTGTAAAAATAACGAAAATCCGCTTTTATAAGAGTCAGGGGACGCTTCGCGCTGATATAAAAAACCGTCCCGAAAAACGGGACGGCGCAAAATCGAAGGAGCTTAACCGATGAAGCCGGGGATGAACAGCGGCAGATACACGATCAGCAGGAAGACGATGACCAGGCCGATGAGGTAGGGAACGACGGCCTTGGAAATCTTTTCCAGCGACAGCCCCGTGATGCCGGAGGCCACGAACAGGTTGATGGCGACCGGCGGGGTAATCATGCCGATGGCGATGCCCACCACGAACAGGATGCCGAAGTGGAGCGTGGAAATGCCCAGCGCGCGCACCAGCGGCAGGAAGACCGGGGTGAGGATGATGATGGCGGAGGAGGTTTCCATAAACACGCCTGCGATCAGGATGATGAGCGAGATCAGGAACAGGATGACGTACTTATTGGTGGAAACGCTCAGCACCGCGGTGGAGATGGCTTCCGGGATCTTCCAGTTTGCCAGCGCCCAGCCGAACGGGCCGCTGCACGCGATGATAATCATGATGACGGCGCTGGTCTTGGCCGAGCCGAGCATGGTGGTGTAGAGCTTTTTGAAGCTCATATCGCGATAGACGAACGTGGAAACCAGCAGCGCGTAGACAACGGCCACGGCCGCCGCTTCGGACGGGGTGAAGTAGCCGGAGAAGATACCGCCGAGGATGATCGCGGGCATCAGAATGCCGGGGATGGCCTTGAGGAAGGTCTTGCCCACGTTCTTGAGGGAGAACGGCGCGCCCTTCGGGTAGTTATTCTTATACGCCTGATAGAGCGAGATGGCGATGAGCATCAGGCCCATAATCACGCCCGGCAGGAAGCCGGCGCTGAACAGGCGGCTGACACTTTCCTCCGCGATGACGGCGTAGAGCACCATCGGCACGGACGGCGGGATAACCACGCCGATGGTACCGGCGGCGGCGACGAGCGCAGCGGCGGAATCCTCGCGATAGCCGCGCTTTTTCAGCTCCGGCACGAGCGTTGCGCCGACGGCGGCGGTAGTTGCCGCGCCGGAACCGGAAATCGCGGCGAAGAACATGCCCGCCAGCACGGAAACGACGGACAGGCCGCCCTTAATCATGCCCAGCAGGGACTCGCAGAATTCGACAAGCACCTTGGAGATTTTGCCGCCCGCGAGCAGGTCGCCCGCGAAGATGAAGAACGGCACGGCAATCAGGCTGAAGGAATCGCAGCTGGCGAACATGCGCTGCACCACGATCATCATTTTTGCATCGCCGAAGCCCGCGAACATCGTCGTTGCGGCGGCGGAGCAGATGGCGAACGCCACCGGAACACCCAGCAGCAGAAGGGCGATAAACACGCCGAAAAGGATGACTGCCATTAGCCCTTGACCTCCTTCATGCTTTCAACCTCGCCCAGCGCCATCACAAGCGCGTGGAGCATCAGAATGCCCATGCTGATCGGGATGCACAGGTAGATGTATTTCATCTTGATCGGCAGCGCGGTGGCCGTCTTGACCAGCTTGCCGCAGTATTTGATGCTGAAAAACAGCAGCACGGCGAACAGAAAGCAGCAGATCGCATGCACCGCGATGCGCATGACGGCGCCGAGCTTCTTGGGCACCATATCCTGAATGAAGGTGATGGCGATGTTGCCGCCGTGGCGGTAGACGCAGGTCGCGCCGAGGAAGGTGGACCAGATCAGCAGGTAGCGCGTCACCTCGTCCGACCAGCTCAGGGAGGTGAAGAACGTGCGGCAGATGATCTGCGCCGTGGTGATGACGACCATCAGGCCGAGCATGATAACAATGGCCACGCTGCACACCTTATCAAGCGCATCGCTGACGGGGGAAAGGATTTTCTTGAGTGCCATGAGGAATTGCCTCCGTTTTTCCCGAATTTTCAAAGGGTAAAAAAACGTTTCCTCCCCTCGAAGGGAGAGGAAACGCATATGCGGCTGAATTACTCGGCCAGCAGCGCCTGAATCCGAGCGATGTAGTCAGCGTACTGCGGATAAGCGTCGTACACGCTCTGCACCGCGGCGCGGAGGGATTCGACGTCCGGGTTCTCGATGACTTCCACGCCGTGGCTCTTGATGGTGGCCAGCTGATCGGCCTCCTGCTCGGCAACCCACGCGCGCTCATACTCGGCGGCTTCCTGCGCGCTGGTCAGGAAGATCTCCTGCGTGGCCTCGTCCAGGCTGTTGAACACGTCCAGGCTCATGGTGATGATGGCGGTGGAGTAGCTGTGGCGGTCGAGCGTCACGTACTTCTGGCCGTAATCCCACAGGCTGTAGGAATAGATGACGTTGATCGGGTTCTCCTCGCCCTCGATGGTGCCCTGCTGCATGGCGGTCAGCGCCTCAGCCCAAGCCATCGGAACGGCGTTGACCTTGAGCGCCTTGAAGGTCGCGGTGTAAACCTCGTTTTCCATCACGCGCAGCTTGAGGCCGGCAAGATCGTCGGCGCACGTCACCGGGCGAACGGAGTTGGTCACGTTGCGGAAGCCACGCTCGGCATAGGCCAGACCCTTCAGCCCCGCGTCCTCCAGCGTATCCAGCAGCTCGCGGCCGATTTCGCCGTCAAGCACCTTATAGGCTTCCTCGTTGTTGGCGAACAGATACGGCATATCCAGAACGCCCATCATCTCCGAGAAGTTGACGAACGGGCCGCTGGTGATGATGCCCATATCCAGCATGCCGGTGCTCATGGAATCGAGCATGTCGCTCTCGCCGCCCAGCGTGCCGTTCGGATAAATTTCAATCTTATATTCGCCGTTCGTGCGTTCTTCCACAAGCTCGGCAAATTTCTCGGCAGCCACATGGAAGCTGTCCTGCTCGTTCACGGTGGTGCCCAGCTGAAGGGTCGTCTCCGCCAGCGCGCCAGCGCCGGTCATCGCCAGGGCCAGAGCCGCGGCGGCAAGGGTCGTCAGTTTCTTCATGATTTTCTCCTCCGAAAATTGGTTTTCGCAGTCGCCTTGATGGGCGATGGAAACCATTTTACTCGTTTTGAGGGAATTGTCAACACTTTTCATGCTTCAAGTGAAAAACGTTCATGCGTCGAAACAGACAAGACGAAAACGCACAACCCCGACTTCATAAAAAAAGGCGGAGAGCCGCGTATCCTGCCGATTGCGCGACCCTCCGCTTATGAAAGAGAGGAGGTGCTGCTTGGCGCATCACGCCCGACGTGCCTTCCTTTCCGGGCGGATGCGCGGTCATGACGACGACGAATCTCGCGGCGGCGGTTGGCAGACTGTCCGGGTCTGAAAAAGATTTTTCAGCTCCTCGCTCTCTATGTTCTCCATCCTCCGATGATTTATACCAGTGGATGAGCATCGAAATTTGAAATTTTTTATTGCGAAGCAATAAAAATATGGGAGGTGCAGGAACCTCAGGTTCCTGTCGGGTTTTAGGGCAGCGCCCTAACGTACTTTTTAGCGTTTCAAAGCCCCAAATAACGCCTCGTCCGAAAGCGTTGCGCCTGCCGTCTGCACCACCGCCGCGCTGATGCGGTTGCCCAGGGCCACGGCGTCCGGGAGTGAAAGCCCGCGGGAAAGTCCCAGTAAAACCGCACCCGCGTGCGCGTCGCCTGCGCCGATGGTGTCCACAACATGTTCCGCCGGGTGGCCCGGTACGGTGAGCAGGGCGCCGTCTGCCGCCAAAACCCGCGCGCCGAGCTTGCCCAGCGTTGCGATGATGGGCGCGTGCGTCCTTTCGTGAAGGAAAAGCAGCGATTCGTCCAGTCCGTCCAGCCCGGAAAGCGTGCTCGCTTCCGCACCATTCAGATGAAGCATCGGGTGCAGCGCATAGAGCGCATCCAGCCGTTCGGCGGCAATCTTCGCGCCGCGCGGGCCGGGCGCATAGAGAATGTGGTCAATCGGCGCGGTTTTCAGATAATCCACCAACAGACCGCCGGTCTTTTCTTCAACTTCAAGCCCGCAGATGTAGCCGTAGGCGTAGTGATTCGCGGCATAGGGCGTCATCCATGCGGGATCAAAGCTGTATTCCGCCCCGTGGATGGACATGAAGGTGCGTTCACCGCTGGCTTCCACCAGGCAGTAACAGCAGCCGTTCGCCGCATCCGGCAGATAGACGGGTTGGGCAAAGGACAGCGTTTGCAGCTGGTTTTGGACGAAGCCGCCGAACACGCCCTGCAAACCGACCGGAGTCACAAACGTGGTCGGCGCGCCTGCTCGGCCCAAAATGTTGGCGACGTTATAGGCACAGCCGCCGATGGCGAACTGTTGGCCCTCCGGGTGCAGGTTTTCCTCGGTATGGGGCAGATGATCGACGCGGATGATGACGTCCACGCAGGTCGAGCCGATGACAAGCACATTTTTCTCCATATTTTCCTCCGCTGGCAGCAAGAATAATATCAGTATACGCCCCTTGAAGCCGCGCGTCAATTATGATATATTTGGGGTATAGAAGGCGGGGAGGGGGACGTTCGAGACTCTGTCTCGAGCTCTGCTTGGAACCTGAGGTTCCAAGACCTCCCGAATAGGGGGATGGATATTATGGAAATCAAATTTGAGCAGATACAGAAAGAGATTGACGCGATGCAGTCGGATTTGGTCCGCATTCGCCGCGATCTGCATCGTCATCCGGAGACGGGCTGGCTGGAGATGCGGACGACGGCGATCCTTGCCAGAAAACTGCGGGCGCTGGGGTATGAAATCTACACCGGGCGTGCGGTCTGCAAGGAGGGCGCGCGGCTCGGCCTGCCGGATGCGCAGGTTCTGGCGGCGCAGGCCGAGCGGGCGCTTGCACAGGGCGCGCCGGAGGAGGAACTGACGGCGGACGTTCGCGCGGGCTACACGGGCGTGATTGCCGTACTGCGGTGCGGCGAAGGGCCGACGGTCGCGATGCGGTTTGACATTGACGCTTTGCCGATGACGGAATGCCCCTTGAATATGCACAGGCCGACGCGGGAGGGCTTTGCGAGCGAGAATCCCGGCATGATGCATGCGTGCGGCCACGACGGCCACGCGGCCATCGGCCTGGGGGTTGCGCGCATTCTGATGGCGCACCGGGATGCGCTGCACGGCACGGTGAAGCTGATCTTCCAGCCCGCGGAGGAAGGCGTGCGCGGGGCGTATGCCATTGTGGAAAACGGCTGGCTGGACGACGTGGATGTGTTGCTGGCTTCGCACGTCGCGCCGACGGGCAAGGCGGACGACGGCGATGTGACGGTCGGCACGTGGGGCAGTCTGGCGACGACGAAATACGACGTAGCCTTCACCGGGCGCGCGGCGCACGCGGGCGGCTTTCCGGAACAGGGCAAAAACGCGCTGCTGGCGGCGGCTTCCGCGACGCTGGCGCTGCATGCGATTCCGCGACACGGCGGCGGGCAGAGCTTCATCAACGTCGGCACGCTGCGCGCGGGTTCGGGGCGAAACGTGGTGCCGGATCATGCGCTGATGCAGCTGGAGGTGCGCGGCGAAACGACGGAGATCAACCAATTCATGATGGCGCGCACGAAGGAAATCTGCCAAAGCGCGGCGGCCATGCAGGGCTGCACGTGCGAGATGACGGTCATGGGCATGGCGGAGGGACAGCACAGCGACGCGCAGCTCATCGAGCGCGTCGGGCGCGTCATCCGCCGCGATCTGCCGAAGCTGACCCTTTCCACCGAACAGAACGCCAAAAACTGGGGCAGCGACGATGTTTCCGTGATGATGAATCGCGTGCAGGCGCACGGCGGACAGGCGACCTATATGCGCGCGATGACGAATATGGCAGGCGCACAGCATACGGTGACGTTTGATTTTGACGAAGCGGTTTTGGGCCGAAGCGTGGCCGTGTTCTGCGCGGCGGCGATGGGTGAGATGCAGGAGAACAACAATGAAAACACTGATTGAAAACGCCATTGTCCTGACGATGGACGATGACATGCGCGTGCTGAACCGGGGCTATGTGCTGACGGACGGAAAGGATATCGCCGAGGTGGGCGAGGGGCAGTTTACGGGCGAAGCGGACGAGCGGATTGACGCGCGCGGCGGCATTCTGCTTCCGGGCTTTGTGAACACGCACTGCCATGTGTCGATGGTGCCGTTCCGCACGATGGGCGACGACTGCCCGGACAGGCTGCGCCGGTTCCTGTTCCCGCTGGAAAACGAAGCGATGACGCGCGAGTTGGTCTATCGCGGCGCGGTGTTCGGCATCGGGGAGATGCTGCTCGCGGGCGTGACGACGTTCGTGGACATGTATTATTTTGAAGACGAGGTGGGGCGCGCATGCGTGCAGACGGGCCTGCGCGGTTATCTCGGCGAAACGCTCATCAGCCAGCCGACGTGCGACAGCGCGCAGCCCGGCGGCGGGCTTGAAATCGCGAAGCGGATGTTTGACACGTGGCGCGGAGAGGAGCTGGTGCGCCCGATCGTTGCGCCGCACGGCACGACGACCTGCGACGAAGCGCTTCTGCGCGCGGGCGTGGAGCTGGCCGCCGAACGGAACACGCTGTTCACCCTGCATGCGAGCGAAATGGATTATGAGATGAAGTTCTTTGCCGAGCGCGGGGAAACGCCGACGAGTTATTTGAAGCGAATCGGCGCGGTGAACGAGCGGCTGCTGGCCGGGCACTGCATCCATCTGACGGCGGAGGATATCGCAATGCTGGCGGAAGGAAACGCGGCGATTGCGCACTGCATCGGCAGCAACACGAAGGCGGGCAAGGGCGTGGCGCCGATGGCGGCGGCGGCGCGCGCGGGCATTCGCTTCGGACTCGGCACGGACGGACCGTCCTCCGGCAACACGTTGAGCCTGTTCGATCAGATGCGCCTGTTTGCGGATGCGCACAAGACGGCGAACCACGACCGGGCGCTTTTCCCGGCGAAGGAGATCGTGCGCGCGGCGACGCGGGGCGGCGCGGAAGCCCTGTGCGCGGGAAATGAGTTTGGCCGGCTTCGCCCCGGTCTGCGGGCGGATATGGTGCTGGTCAGCGTGGATGCGCCGCATATGTTCCCGGTGTATAATCCGTATTCGGCGCTGGTTTACGGCGCGAACAGCTCGGATGTGAGCCTGGTGATGGCCTCCGGAAACGTGCTGGTGCGCGGCGGGAAGCTGACGCGGCTGGACATGGATGAAGCGAAAGCGAAGCTGTTGGAGCAGATGAGGCCGTTCATGCAGAGCGCCGCGAAATACGCGGACATCATCTAAAGGACGAGGAGACGTTGGGCTGCCGCCCAAACCCGCCTGAGGGCTAAGCCCTCAGACTCCTGCCTGCTTCGCCCGGATAAAAGATAGAAAGCAGAAATACGAACATTTACGGGCTAAAGAAGGAAAATCGAATATTTTTCCGAAAAAAGTCGAAGAAGAATTGACACATTCCGCGCTTTATGCTAAAATGAATCGCATTTTTACCGAACATTATGTCTGCGGAAAGGGTGAAACCTTCGGTGAATCGAAAGAATCGTTGGATTGCGGCGGCGCTGGTGCTGCCCGGCGTGCTGTTTGTCGTGTTTTTCATGCTCATTCCGCTGTTTTCGCTCTGTCTGACTTCATTTTTCCCGGACGAGCATTTTTCCCTGTCTTCCTATTTTGCACTCTTTGGGGATGCGTATTTCCAGCAGGTTTTCGTGCGCAGCCTGCGGCTGAGCCTGTTGAGCACGGCGGTCTGCGCGCTGCTCGGCTTCCCGACGGCGTATTACATCGCCAAGCATTCCAAGCACAAGGGCATGATGATGGCGTTCGCCGTGTTTCCGATGTTCACCAGCCCGGTCATCCGCTCGTTCAGCTGGATGGTTATCCTCGGCAAGAAGGGCATTGTCAACAGCGCGCTGGTGTCGCTGGGCATCTTCGCCAAGCCGCAGAGCCTGCTTTACAATGATTTTTCGATGACGGTCGGTTTTGTGCAGCTGTTTTTGCCGCTGATGATCCTTTCGCTCATCGGCGTGATGGATCACATCCCGGACGACTTGAGCGAAGCGGCGGGGAGCCTTGGCGCGACGAAGCTCGGCGCGTTCTTCCACGTCGTTTTCCCGCTGAGCATTTCCGGTTTGGTGACGGGCAGCGTGCTCGTGTTTACCGGCTGCATGACGGCTTATACCACGCCGCAGCTGCTCGGCGGCACGGATACCCGCGTGCTGGCGACGATGATTTATCAATACGCGATGAGCCTGCGCGACTGGACGCAGGCCTCCGTCGTGGCGGTCGTGATGATCGTGGTGACGATGATGATTTCCGGCGTATTTAACGCCTTGAGCCGAAAGATCAACCCGATGGCGTAAGGAGGAGAAGCGAACATGGCGCTGCTTGAATTGAAAGGGATTACCGCCGGATACGGCCAGAACGTGATTCTGCGCGACTTCAACCTGAATGTGGAGCGCGGCGAGTTTGTCAGCCTGCTCGGTTCCTCCGGCTGCGGCAAGACGACGACCCTGCGCCTGATTGCGGGTTTCTCCGAGCCGATGCAGGGCACGATCAGCTTTAACGGCAAGGATTACACCCATGTGCCGCTGCACAAGCGCAATTTCGGCTTTGTTTTCCAGAGCTATGCGCTCTTTCCGCACATGACCGTGTTTGACAACGTGGCCTTCGGCCTCAAGATGCGCAAGCTGGATAAGGCGACGATTCAGCGCGATGTGATGCAGATGCTGAAGCTCGTCGATCTGGAGGGCTTTGAGAACCGCTATCCGCGCGAGATGAGCGGCGGCCAGCGTCAGCGCGTGGCCCTGGCGCGCGCGATGGTCATCAAGCCGGATTTGATGCTCTTTGACGAGCCGCTCTCCAACCTCGACGCGAAGCTGCGCGTGAAGATGCGCGTGGAGATCCGCCGCATTCAGCAGGAGCTGGGCTTCACTGCGATTTATGTCACGCACGACCAGGAGGAGTGCTTCGCCATCAGCGATAAGGTCGCCATCATGAACAAGGGCGTCATCGAGCAGATGGATGCGCCGAGCACCATTTACAACAGCCCGAACACCGAGTTCATCGCCCGGTTCGTCGGCTTTGAAAACTTCTTTGAATTGACGCGTGCGCAGGACGGCGGCTTCGCTGCGGCGGACGGCACGGCCATCCGCGTGGCGGATCAGAAGCCCGGCGAGCGCTTCAAGGGCTGCATCCGCCCGGAGGATGTGCAGGTTCGCCCGGCAGGGGAGAAGGGGGCGAACGCCATCCCCGGCGAGGTGATGGTCAGTACGTTCCTCGGCCGTCACAACCAGCTTAACGTCAAGACCGCCATCGGCGAGTTCGTCGTCAGCGCGGATCAAACCCAGGCCTTCCCGATCGGCACGGCGGTGACGCTCGTGCTGACTGAGAATAAAATTAAACTCATTGGCTAACAGGAGAGGAGAAAAATCATGAAAAAGTTTGTCACCCTGCTTGTTACCCTGCTCGTGATCGCGAGCCTGTCGTTCTGCGCCGTCGCCGAGGATAAGCCCTTCGCCGGCCAGACGCTGACCATCAGCACCTTCAGCTTCAACGCTGAACTGCTCCAGAAGAACATCTATGATCCGTTTGAGGAAGCCACCGGCGCGAAGCTCGTCGTGGACACCGGCCGCAACCCGGAGCGCGTGACCAAGATCATCGAGTCCCCGGACGACTATGACGTGGTCATCATCGGCGATATGTTCGTCGATCAGCTCAAGGAAGCGGGCGTGCTTGAGACGTTCGACTCCAGCAAGCTGTCCAACATCGAGGGCATCTACGAGAACGCCCGCGCGCCGATGGGCGAGGGTTACGGCCCGGCCTACACCTTCAACCGTCTGGGCATTGTCTACGACAGCGCGTTCTGCGACGTCGAGATCAAGAGCTGGGCGGATCTGTGGAATCCGGAACTGGCGGACAGCATTGCCGTGCCGGAAATGACCACGACCTCCGGCCCGCTGTTCTACTATGCGACGGCCGCCGCGTTCGGTCTTGAGCCGGGCAAGGACGACGAAGCCATATTCGCCAAGCTGGCCGAGCTGAAGCCGAACGTCGTCAAGACTTGGACCAGCGCCAACGACACCATCACCATGCTCAATCAGGGCGAAATCAGCGTCGCCGTGCTGCTGGATTACAGCTACACCACCGCCAAGAACGCGAACCCGGATTACATCTGGGTTGATCCGACCGAAGGCTCCTTCTCCGGCTACAACATGCTCAACATCGTCAAGGGCTGCGAGAACAAGGAACTGGCCGAAGCGTTCATCGATTTCTATCTCAGCCATGACGTGCAGCTGGCCGAGGCGCTGGACGGCGTCGATGCGCCGGTTCGCCCGGATGTTGAGCTGACCGCCGAGCAGTCCGCCAACTTCACCTATGGAGAGGACATGATTGCGAACCTCAAGCTGCCGGATTGGAACGTGATTGCCGCCCATCAGGCCGACTGGATTGCCAGCTGGAACGCCATCTTCTCCGTGCAATAAACTGCGTATCGCAAAGGAGGCTTCTTTGATGAAAAAGAACAAACTGCTGTTTCTGGTGACGGTGCTGGTCTATCTGTTTCTGATCGGGCCGCTGGTGGTCATCATGGCGGCTTCCTTCAGCGATACCAACTATCTGAAATTCCCGGGCGAGGGTTTCACGCTTCGGTGGTATCAGCAGGTGTTCACGATGAGCGCCTTTGCCAAGGCCGCCAAGCTGAGCCTGTTCATCGCGCTGGGCGGCACGGCGATTGCTCTGCTGCTCGGCCTGCCCGCCGCTTATGCGCTGAATCGGTATGATTTCAAGGGCAAGGACGCGATTAAGACGGTGTTCCTGTCCCCGGTGCTGATTCCGTGCATCGTGCTTGGCTTCATCATGCTGCGCTATGTCGTCAATCAGTATAATCTGGCGGTCATTCCCAGCCTGCTGATCGGCCACACGCTGCTTTCGATTCCGTATATCATGCGTGTGGTGACCTCCAGTCTGGCAAACTTCGATTTCGCAGTGGAGGAAGCCGCATGCAGCCTTGGCGCGACGCGGCCCTATACGTTCTTCCACATCGTGCTGCCCAACATCAAATCCGGCATTGCGTCGGCCTGCATCATGGCGATCATTAACTCGTTTAACAACGTGTCGCTGTCCGCTTTTCTGACCGGCCCCGGCGTGAACATGCTTCCGATTGAGATTATGGGCTATGTCGAGTATCATTTTGACCCGACCATCGCGGCGCTGGCGACCATCATGATGGTGGCGACGCTGGGCGTGATGCTGCTGATTGAAAAGACGCTTGGCTTGCAGAGCGTGGTGTAAGGCCCGGAAGTTTCCCAAAAAAACAAAAGAAGACCGGAGTTGTCGGCTGAATCGGCCGCATAACTCCGGTTTTTGTCTGCTATGAATCTGGTGTGGACGCGCAATGCGCGCTCCTGCATCGGCTCTATTTACATTCACGAAATCGAAACGACATTCAGCCCCAGTTTTTGGCCGGCTTCGATGCAGGATTCACGGTTGAGGTGCATCATATACACGCGGCTTCGCTTTTCTGCGGGCACGACCTGCGCAATCCGGTCGATGGGCAGATGGACGTTGCCGGGATAATCTGCATCGGTGGCATCCATATAGACGCGTTCGAAATTCGGGTGTGTTTGCAGGAAATCCACGAGTGTGTCCGTCGTGCAGGTATCCGCTGAGTAAAATACGCCGCCCGCGTCGGTTTCGAAGACGAAGGAGAAGCAGCGCATCCCCTCGGCGTGCCGCGTGCGGACATAGGAGAAGGAACGGAAGGACGAGAAGCCCAGATCGCCGCCGTTCGGCACAAGGGCATAAGCGTTCTCCTGTACGCCGAACAGGCGGAGAAGCGTGGTCACCTCCGCGCGATAATTGCCGTCCGCGGGCAGAACGATCTGCGGAATGAGATGCAGCATGTAATAGCAGTAATGGCAGAGCGAACCCAGCGAGCCGCAGTGGTCGCTGTGCAGGTGGGAGAGGGCGATAGTCACGCTGGAAACGCCGGAAAGGACGTTGCGCCGCAGCAGCTCGGCGAAGACGCTTTCGCCGCAGTCGAGCAGAAGCAGGCGGCCGTCCTCCCGCAGATAGGCGGCGGTGTTGCCCGCCTGCGTATAAAACGCCGCGCCGCGGCCAAGAAAGTGAAGCTCCATGCAGATTCCTCCGAAATTCAGATGACTTCATCATACCCCGGCGCGCGGAAAAAGTCAAACCTCCGCAAAAAATACGAACAAAATGCGAAAAAAAGAAATCAAAATGCGGAAGCCCGGTTGATTTTGCGGGACGGATTCGGTATAATGAAGCGTAGGTTTGAAACCACAACCGAACAGGAAAAAGGAGCAATCGGATTATGAAGAAGATTTGCCTGCTGCTGACCTTTGTTTTTGTGATGATGCTGGGCGCTGCGGCGCTGGCGGATATGGATGTGACCGAGCTGAACGTTCAGTTCGTGCCGACCAACACCGAGACCGCCGACGCGACGACCGCTGAATTTTCCGCGTATATGACCGAACTGATGGGCATTCCGGTCAAGATGACCGTCGCCACCAGCTACAACGCCATCGTCGAGGCGATGGAGTCCGGCACGGTGGATGTGGGCATCATGCCGCCGGCGACCTACGCGCAGGCGCGCGAGATGGGCGTGGCGAAGGCCATCCTCTCTACGACGCTCAACGATTACGATGAGAACGAGCAGCTGATGCCGGGCGTGCCGGTCGGCAGCTTCAAGGCGGAAGTGCTCGTGCGCGCCGACTCCGGCATCACCGGTTATGAAGGCCTGGCGGGCAAGACGATCGCCTATCTCGGCGCTTCCAGCGCGTCCGGCTACATCTATCCGGTCGCCGAAATGAAGATGGCGGGCATTGATACCGATTCCTGCACGTGGGTGAACATCACCTCCATCCCGAGCGCGATTCTGGCCGTCATCAACGGTCAGGTGGACGCGTGCTTCGTGTTCGAAGGCGCGCGCTATGTGTTTGCCAACGCCGTGCTCGACGAGAGCGGCAACCCGTATGACCTGTACAGCCTGCTCTCCGTGGCGAAGCTGTCCGACGGCGATATCCCGAACGACGCGATTGCGGTCAACACCCGCCTGTCTGACAATGATGCGGAAGCGGTGAAGGAAGCTTTCCTCAAGATGGCGGCCGACGAGAAGGGCCTTGAAATCATGAAGACCTGGAACCACAGCGGCTATGTCGAGGCGAACGAGGCCGATTACGACACCATCGCCCAGTACATCGAGCTGGCGGCGGACTAAGCGCAAATTGAAAACGGCATAAAGAAAGGGTATTCTTCCCCCTGACCGGGGAGGAGTACCGCTTTCTGTTGTTTAAGAAAAAACGGCGAACAACGAAAAAGACCAATCGGAAGCGAGTGGGGAACAACATGATTACGTTTGACCATGTATCCAAAACCTATCCAAACGGCGTGAAAGGGCTTGTCGATATCAATCTGACGATCCCGGATGGAGAATATGTCTCCATCATCGGCCTGTCCGGCGCAGGCAAGAGCACGCTGCTGCGCGCCATCAACCGCCTGAACGACGTGACCGAGGGCGACGTGGCCATCGACGGTCAATCGATCACCAAGGCGGGCAAGCGCGAGCTGAAGCTGATTCGTCGCAAGATTGGTCTAATTTCCCAACAGTTCAATCTGGTCAAGCGCCTGACGGTGCAGAAGAACGTGCTCTCCGGCAAGCTGGGGTATTATTCCACCTTCAAGAGCGTGTTCGGCCTGTTCTCCAGGGAGGATTACGCCCTCTGTCAGAGTGTGCTGGAAAAGGTGAATCTGGCGGAAAAGCTGCATGACCGCTGTGACAACCTCTCCGGCGGCCAGCAGCAGCGCGTTTCCATTGCCCGGACGCTCTTTCAGGAGGCCAACATCATTTTGGCCGACGAGCCGGTGGCTTCGCTCGACCCGGTGACCTCGCAGGAGATTTTGACCGAGCTGAAAAGCATCAACCGCACGATGGGCAAGACGGTTGTCGTCAACATCCATTCCATCGAGCTGGCGAAGCAGTTCTCCGACCGCATCATCGCCTTGCAGGATGGCCGGCTTGTCTTCGACGGTACGCCGGATGCGCTGACGGATGATGTGCTGCGCATGGTTTACAAGGGCGATTCGTTTTTGAAGGATGGGGCGCGGCATGAAAATTAAGGATACCGTCCACTTCGAGTGGTACAAGCATCTGTTTGTCGCGCTGATTCTGCTGGCGTGTCTGTATGCGAGCGTCGTCAGCACCGGCGCGGATTTTGAACAGCTGGCCGGAAACATCGGTCAGGTGGGCGTTTTTCTCAAAAAGCTGGCAAATCCGCAGTTTTCCTATCTGCCCAAGCTGATCGATCCGATGGTCAAAACGCTCAAGATGTCCGCGCTGGGCACGGCGCTGGGCATTTTGCTGGCGATTCCGTTTTCGTTTCTGGCGACGACGGTGGTGACGGATAACAAAATCGTCACTGGCATCTGCCGCTTTTTCCTGAATGTCATCCGCACGATTCCGAACCTGCTGCTGGCTTCGCTGCTGGTGGCGATTGTGGGCATTGGCGAGGCGACGGGCGTGCTGACCATTGCGATTTTCACGTTCGGCATGGCCTCACAGCTGATCTTCGAGGCGATTGAAACCATCGACTTAAGCCCGGTGGAGGCCGCGACGGCGGTCGGCGCAAACAAGCTCAAGGTTGCGGTCTGGGCCATCTGGCCGCAGATCACCTCCAGCGTGGTCAGCTACACGTTTTATGCCTTTGAGCTGAACGTGCGCGCGTCCACGGTGTTAGGCTATGTCGGCGCGGGCGGCATCGGCGTGAAACTCAATGAAGCGCTTGGGTTGTTTAAGTATGAGCGCGTATCGATCATCATTCTGTTCATCTTTGCGGTGGTCGTGGTGGTGGATGCGCTCTCCGAAGCGATTCGCAGGAGGCTGAAATGAGGATGAAGCTTTCCGATTCGCTCAAAAAGTGGGCGATTGCCGTCGCAACGGTTGCGCTGCTCGTCTGGTGCGCGGCGGATATCGATTGGAGCACGCTGCATTATTTCTCGTGGGGCACGTTCCGCGCGACGATTGTGAACCTGTTTCAGCCGGATTTCGCGGCGTTTTACACGGGCAGCTCGGAGGATATCTTCCACCTGATGCTGCTGACGGTGGGGATCGGCTTCTTTGGCACGACCATCGGCACGATTCTGGCGATTCCGTTCACGCTGCTGGCCTCCCGAAACCTGTGGAAAAACCCGGTTGTGCCGCGCGTGGGCAAGTTTGTGCTCGACGTGCTGCGCGCATTCCCGGAGCTGGTTTACGCAATCATCTTCATCAAGGTGGTCGGCCCGGGCGCGTTTGCGGGCGTGCTGGCTATCGGCGTGCATCAGATCGGCATGCTCGGCAAGCTCTTTACCGAGGAAATGGAGCGCATGGATGAAACCCCGGTGGAAGCCTGCCACGCGGTCGGCGCGAACGGCGTGCAGACGATGTTCTACGCCCGGCTGCCGCAGCTCATGCCGATTTATGCGTCGCTGGTGCTCAATCATTTTGAAATTGCGGTGCGCAGCGCGTCTACGCTCGGCCTTGTCGGCGCGGGCGGCATTGGCGCGACGCTGATCTTCGCGATTCAGGCGTGCCGCTGGCCGCGTGTGGGGATCATCCTGCTGACGGTCATCGTGACGGTCTTCCTGCTGGACATGCTGACCGGCTGGGTGAGAAAGAAGCTCCGATAAAAAGGATTTTTTCCTTTGAAAGCGAACAATATATCTATTGTCCATTTTTGGACGCACATTTTTACCGGAATCGAGGGAAAAAAATGATAACCCGTTCAGATCGATTGGATCATGTCCATTCCGATATTCGCGGCCCGCTGTATCAGGAAGCCCTGCGCATGGAGTCCGAGGGCGTCAACGTCCTCAAGCTCAACACGGGCAACCCCGGCCGTTTTGGCTTTAAACTGCCCAACAGCGTCCGTCAGGCGCTGGCGCTGCACATCGACGAAGCCGTGCCGTATTGCGACGTGCGCGGCATGGCGGCGGCGCGCAACGTCATCTGCACCTATCACATCGGGCGCGGTTTGCAGGGCATCATGCCCAACGACGTGTTCATCTGCAACGGCGTGAGCGAAGCGGCCAGCATGCTGATGAACGCGCTGATCGGCACGGGGGACGAAATCCTGCTGCCGTCGCCGTGCTACTCGCTGTGGAGCAACAACGCCTATCTCTGCGGCGGCAAGCCGGTGTTCTATCGCTGCGACCCGAACAACGAGTGGAACCCGGATATCGACGACATCAAGAGCAAGATTACCGACCGCACGAAGGCGATTCTGGTCATCAACCCGAACAACCCGACCGGCGCGGTTTACAGCAAGGACGTGCTGCTGGCGATTGCGGAAATCGCGCGTCAGCATCATCTGGTGCTGCTGGCGGACGAAATTTATGATCGCCTGGTGATGGACGGCCTGCGCCACGAGTCCATTGGCGCGCTGGCCCCGGATGTGCCGTGCGTGACGTTCAACGGCCTGTCCAAGAGCCACATCGTCTGCGGCTTCCGCTGCGGCTGGATGGTGTTCTCCGGCCCGAAGGGCGAGCTGGACGAGGTGAAGGACGGCGTGATGCAGCTGGCCTCCATGCGCCTGTGCGGCAACGCGCTGACACAGCTGGTCATTCCGGCGGCGCTGGTGGACAGCGAGAGCACGCATGAGATGATCGTGCCGGGCGGCCGCCTGTTTGAGCAGCGCAAGGCGACGTTTGAAGCGCTGGACAAGATTGACGGCGTGGATTACGTGCCCAGCCATGCGGCGTTCTATCTGTTCCCGCGGCTGGACAAGAGCAAGTTTGACTTTGAGGATGCGCACGACTTCGCGATGAAGTTCCTGCACGAGCAGCACGTGCTTGTCATTCCCGGAGGCGGGTTTGACTGGCACGAGGATCTGCGCTTCCGCATCGTCATGCTGCCGGAGCCGGAGACGCTCACCAAGGCGATGGGCGACATGGCGTATTTCCTCAAGCAGCATCGAATCTAAAACAAACGCATATAGAAAAACGGCGCTTTCCGGAGTGGAGAGCGTCGTTTTCTGTATAACCCGTTTCAATCGTAGACTGCTTTTTTGATGATTATGGGAGACGTTGGGGCGTTGCCCCAAGCCCCACAGGGGAACTGAGTTCACTTGACCTCCCGCATCGCTTCGTGGCGGTTTAAAGCTTTATTTTGTTGCGAGGAGATCGCGGTAATATTCAGCCTTTTCTTCTTCGGTACGCATATTAGCGAGGTACATCATATCAGCCATTGCGCCCGCGAGCGCCTTGGGGATACGCTGCACCATCTTGATGCGGTCTCCATACTTCGCCATGATTGCAGCGTGATCCATCACGAAATTCTTACCGTCGCGGCGGCCGCAGTAGCAGCAATAGAAGTGTTCGCGGCCCTCGTTGCTGATGGTGCTATGTCCATAGGTAACCATATCCGCCCAAATCTTATACACGTCGGTGGAGTTGGCGAAGTTGAACATATCCGCGCTGAAACCGCCGGACGGGCGCATATTGACCTCTAGGCCGAGGATATCGCCTTTTTTGCCGAGTGCGGGTTGATCCTCGTTGAGGACGAAGAACTCGAAATGCACGAAGCGGCTCTTCACGCCGAAGGCGGCGACGGTGCGGCGGCCTGCGTCACGCATGGCCGCCGGCAGGGTCTTTTCGATATAATAGCAGGAGTTGCCGTTGGTGTTGACGATATCCATGATGGAGTCGATGGTCACGTTGCCGGTTTCAAACAGCGGCTGGCCGTCGGCGTCGATGACCGCGTCATAAGAATGCACCGTGCCGTTGACAAACTCCTCCATGATATAGACGGTATCGTCCTTCGTGGCGAAGAAATAATTCAGCTCGTCGTCGTTTTTGAGCTTATAGGTATGGGACGCGCCCACGCCGTTATCCGGCTTGACGATGACGGGGTAGCCGACCTCGGCGATGAAATCCTTGCAGCCGGTATAATCGCGGACGATATGCCAGCGCGCGGTCTTGATGCCTGCCTTGGCGTAGTTGGCCTTCATCGCGGATTTATACTTGACCGGGTGCATATCCTCGGTGTGGAAGCCGGTGGTGATGTTAAAGGCGGTGCGGAGCATCGCGTCGCGCTCGAGCCAGTATTCGTTGTTGCTTTCCAGCCAGTCGATCTTGCCGTGCTTATAGGTCAGAAAAGCGACCGCGCGGAAGACCTCGTCATAATTTTCCAGCGAGGAGACCTTGTAATATTCGTTCAGCGCGCCGCGCAGTTCGGGCATGAGCTGGTCATACGGGCAGTCGCCGATGCCGAGAACGTTCATGCCGTTCTTTTTCAGCTCGGCGCAGAATTTCCAATAGTTGGTCGGGAAGTTCGGAGAGATGAAGACGAAATTTTTCATGGGAATGCTCCTTTTAGTCAAAGCAAAGATTATGATTTAAGAATGCAGTTTTAAGCTGGATCACGTCATCCAAACTCCTTCAGTCAGCTTCGCTGACAGCTCCCTCAAGGAGGGAGCCTTTTGGTATAAGCAGCGATAGCAAGAGGATAAAGCCTCCCTCTTAGAGGAAGGTGGCACAACGAAGTTGTGACGGAAGGAGTTTACCGTTTTCCAAGCAGGAAGGGCAGGTAATATTCGACCTGCTTATACCACCAGCCCCAGTCGTGATCGACGTCATAGCCCCAGAAATCCACCCACGCGTGAATGCCCTTTGCATCGAGCACGCCCTTGATGCGCGAGGTGCTTTCCTTGAGCACGTCCTCCCATGCGCCCTGGCCGACGCAGAGGATGATTTTGCGCTCGTTGTACATGCGGATATACGGATGATCCGGGGACATGCCGGAAAGATAATGATACGGCGAGTTGCGGTAGACGAGGTCATCCATATAATCGCCGAAGGAATCGAACGAATCATACACGCCGGAGAGCGCCAGCACGCTGTCAAAGAGGTCCGGACGGCGGAAGAACAGGTTCGCCGCATGCATCGCGCCCATCGAGCAGCCGAACGGCATGATCGGCATCTGGCGCCAGTTGCGCTCGCCCGCAAGGTGGCGAATCTGCGGCACCATTTCATCGACGATGTAGTTGAACCAGCGCTCGTGCTGCTCGATGCGCTGGCGCGGGTCGCCGCCGTGATCCGCCCAGGTTTCGTTGTCGATGGTATCGATGGAGAACACCATGATTTCGCCCGCGTCGATGTACGGACGGAACACGTCGTCCATATGGAAATTCTCGAAATCGTAGAAACGCCCCGCCTGGCAGGGGATGAACAGCACCGGCTTGCCGCGGTGGCCGTAGACCTTGAACTCCATTTCGCGGTTCAGGTTGTAGGAATAGCCCTTGAAATAACGAACTTCCATGGATTGACGCTCCTTTATGATTCTTGGGAAGCGCGAACTCCTTCAGTCAGCTTCGCTGACAGCTCCCTCAAGGAGGGAGCCTTTTGGCATTCGCGACGATAACGTGAGGATAATGCCTCCCTCTTAGAGGGAGGTTTGAAAGCGTCGCCGCCTGTGGCGGATTCAGACGCTAGAAAACCCCGAAGGTTGGCACAACGAAGTTGTGACGGAAGGAGTTTAGAATCCCAGACACTTCATAAACACGGGAATCTGCCGCTCCCACGAGGCCTCGCTGTGCGTGCCGCCGGGGGCGATGCGGAAGGTGAGATCCACGCCCTTTTGCAGCAGCGCCGAGGTGCAGGAGGTCAGCGCGGAGAGGTTCGCCGCGTGGTTGGCCATCTCCTGCCCGCCGTAATCCATGTAAATCAGCGTGTCGGGGGAAATATCCGCCTGCCGGATGATGCGCCGCACCTTGCCCGGGCCGAGCCACAAGCTGGGAGAGAGACAGGCCGCTTTGCCGAAGACGGCATTGAACGTCGTCGCGGCGTACAGGCTCATCAGCCCGCCCATCGACGACCCGGCAATCAGCGTGTTTTCCCTGTCCGGCAGGGTGCGCAGGTTCGCGTCGATCATCGGCTTGAAACCGTGGATGAACCAGTTCATTGTCGCGCGCCCGCGTCCGCGGATGCGGCCCAGATTCGGGTCTTCACAGGCGAACGGGCAGTATTCCTCCAGACGATTGTTGCCGATGGGATTGCATTCCACCGCCGCGATGATGAGCGGCGTTTCGGTTTCATCCATATATTTGGCCATGCCCCACGATTTGCCGTAGGTCGCGTCCTCGTCAAAGAAAACGTTGTGGCCGTCGAACATATACATTACCGGGAAGCGCGCGTCCGGCTGCTCGTCGTAGCAGGCAGGCAGATAGAGATAGGCGCGGCGCTTGAGTTCCGGCATGAGTTTGGGAATTTGAAGCTCCCACTTGTAAACCATGTGAAAAAGCCTCCGCAAAATGAAATTCGGGGATCTTTGATAAAAGTATACGGCACGTGTGCCGCCTTGTCAATTCGCAGCGGGTCAAAAATGAATGATGCGGCTGGATTTTGGCAAGGCTATACAGGAAAAAGAACGGGCGTTTGCGCATATTCCGCGCATGGCGCCGACGTTGACAGAACTTTTATGCTAGATTATAATGAAACTATCGAATTTCAGGCGCGCGCTTGCGCGGCTTTTTGGGGACAACAAACGGGAGGACACCATGCCCAATATACAGGATTATGTGCTTTGGAGAGGCGATCTGCCGCTTGAGCGCGTGCCGCTGTGCGACGTGGACGCGCTGCTGCTGAGCTATCTGTCGTATATGCCCTACGACAACATCGTGGGCGATGCGTTTGACGCGGGAATCCCCCTGCGCGACGCGGCGCAGAAGCTGCTTGAGGTCAACGAGCGGGAGAAAACCCCGCTGGCCTATAACGTCAAGGAGGACAGACGGCTGCTGGATTCGCTGATGAAAAGCGCGCGCTTTGCGGATATCCGGCTGGTCGGCTATATGAACCGGGTGGATACCCAGCGGGAGGAACAGTTTTCCGCCGTGACCTATCTGCTGGGCGAGGGGCACGCGTTCGTCGCGTTCCGCGGCACGGATAACACCGTCGTCGGCTGGAAAGAGGATTTCAACATGAGCTTTGAAACCGAAGTTCCGGCCCAGCGGGATGCGGTGGCCTATGCGCAGCAGGTCGCAGCCTCCATCGACCTGCCGCTGATCGTCGGCGGCCATTCGAAGGGCGGCAATCTGGCGGCTTACGCGGGCATGTTCGTCGATGAAGCGACCCGCGCGCGCATCGAGACGGTCTATAACTTCGATGGGCCGGGCTTCAACGAAGCGACGATCTCCTCCGAAGCCTTCGGCAAGGTGGATATGCGCATCCGCACGTTTGTGCCGCAATCCTCGATGATCGGCATTCTGATGTGGCACAGAGAGCCGTTCACCATCGTGCGCAGCAACGGCGTGGGCGTGTTTCAGCACGACGCATATACCTGGCAGATTCTCGGCGGCGGCTTCATGACGCTCAGCGAGCGTACGGGGCACAGCCACTTTGCCGACGACACCATCAAGCGCTGGCTTGAGGAACTCAGCCCCGACATGCGGCGGCAGGCCATCGACGGCATTTATGCCGTGCTCAGCGCGTCGAACGGCATGAACGTCAGCGATTTGTTTGAAGCGCGCAATACGATGAGCGTGCTTAAGGCCGCGGGCGCAATGGATGAAAAGACGAGAAGCGCCGTGTTCGAAGCGTTCCGGCTGCTGGGCAGTTCGATGATCGGCGGCGTGCCGGGCTGGCTGGAACGCACGGCCAGCACCGTGGCGCAGAAAATGCCGTGGGAGCAGCGCAAAGAGGAAGCCAAGGCGCTTGCATCGCAGAATCCGCCGGAGCTTGCCAAATGACCCGGCATCATCTATAATAAACAGGAATATCGGCTCCATGCGGGGCGGAAAGAGGAAATACCATGGAAAGAAAGAATGCGTGGGCGGCGTATGCCGAGGACGACAGCAAGGTGGAAGCCTTCGCCAAGGCCTATTGCGATTTCATCAACAACGGCAAGACGGAGCGCGAATGCGTAGCCTATGGCGAGAAGCTGGCCAAGGCGCACGGCTTTGAGGATTTGAACGCGGTGATTCGCGAGGGCAAGAAACTTGAGGCGGGCGCGCGCGTCTATGTCAACTGGATGGGCAAGAGCTTCATGCTCTTTGTGCTGGGCGAAAAGCCGCTGGAGGAGGGCATGAACATCCTCGGCGCGCACATCGATTCCCCGCGCATCGACGTGAAACAGAATCCGCTGTATGAGGATACCGACCTGGCGTATCTGGATACGCATTATTACGGCGGCATCAAGAAATATCAGTGGGTCGCCATGCCGCTGGCGCTGCACGGCGTCATCATCAAGAAGAACGGCGAAAAGGTGCTTGTCAACATCGGCGAGGACGAAAACGATCCGGTGTTCTGCATCTCCGACCTGCTGATTCACCTCGCGCAGGAGCAGATGGCCAAGAACGCGAAGGACGTGGTCGAGGGCGAAGCGCTGAACCTCATCGTTGGCGGCCGTCCGCTGGCGGGCGAGGAGAAGGACGCGGTGAAGGCCAACGTGCTCAAGCTGCTGGACGCGAAGTACGGCGTGGAGGAGGAGGATTTCCTCTCCGCCGAGCTGGAAATCGTTCCGGCGGGCAAGGCGCGCGACATGGGCTTTGACCGCAGCATGATTCTGGGCTATGGCCACGACGACCGCGTGTGCGCCTATCCTTCCATGATGGCGGTGCTCGATTACGAGGGCACGCCGGATTACACGCTCTGCTGCATCATCACCGATAAGGAGGAGATCGGCAGCGTCGGCGCGACGGGCATGGCTTCGCACTATCTGGAAAACACCGTCGCCGAACTGTATGCCTGCACGGCGGATTATTGCGAGCTGGCCGTGCGCCGCTGCCTGCGCAACAGCCGCATGCTCTCCAGCGACGTGAGCGCGGGTTACGATCCGAACTTCGCCAGCGCGTTTGAAAAGAAGAACAGCGCGTTCCTCGGCCGCGGCATCTGCTTCAACAAGTTCACCGGCAGCCGCGGCAAGTCCGGCAGCAACGACGCGAACCCGGAGTTCATGGCGAGCCTGCGCAAAATCATGGATGACGCGGGCGTGGCGTTTCAGACGGCAGAGCTGGGCCGCGTCGATCTCGGCGGCGGCGGAACGATCGCCTACCTCTGCGCCAAGTACGGCATGAACGTGATCGATTCCGGCATTGCGGTGCTCAGCATGCACGCGCCGTATGAAATCATCAGCAAGGTCGATCTGTACGAGGGCTACCGCTGCTACTGCGCGTTCCTCAAGGGCGCGAAGCCGGTGGATTAAGCGCACGCAGCTCTTTGGTGAAATAAACGGACGCGCAATGCGCGCCCCTACAACGAAACGCGACGGCTTTATAATCCTTCCTTCCGAAGCGGTTGGGAGGATTTTTTATTTTGCCCTCTTCACGTCTGCATGTCTTCAGCTTTTGTCTAATTTTGACATTTACAAAATGACAACTGCAATGATGGGCAAAATGACAGACAAAGTGAAATCTTTTCCCTATGAATGAAGTGGGAAAAGATTTCTTTCACGCATAAAAATACGAAAAAGCTTGAAAAAGGTAAAAGCTGGTCGTATAATAGGCGCAAATCCTTTCAACCGGGCCGAATCTGTTTGAAAGAGACGGCTGGATAAAAAGTGACAAATCGTCATATGGAGGAAATGACCATGAACAACTTCTTCAAGCGCGCAGCCTGCCTTGCGGTGACTGCCGCCCTGACCCTGTCCAGCACGGGCGCGCTGGCCTGCACGGGCTACTACGTCGGCAAGCAGGCGAGCGCCAGCGGCCACACCATCATCGGTCACACCGTCGATGCGTGGAACAGCGCGCAGGCGAAGCAGGTCGTCTATCCGCACAGCGAGGAGCCGGGCCGCACCGTGACCGTCGGCGCGAACGAAGTGCCGCTGCCGGACGTTACCTATCAGTATACCTCCACGCCGTTCATCGAAGGCTTGTGGGATAACGCCGTCGCCAACGAGATGGGCGTGACCATGACCGGCTCGGTGACGACCTACATCAGCGACGCGATGATGGCCGCCGATCCGTATGTGGAGGACGGCGCATCCGAAACGTGGATCAGCGGCTACATCGCCGCGGTTTCCTCCACGGCGCGCGAAGCGGTGGAAAACTACGGCAAGATCATGGAGACTTACGGCAGCTCTGAATCCAACACGTTCATGATCGCCGACCAGCAGGAAGCCTGGTATCTGGAAAGCTATTCCGGCCATCAGTGGGTGGCAGTGAAGATGCCGGAGGACGCGGTCGCCGTGTTCGGCAATGAGTGCATGCTTGGCTCCGTTGCGGATTATGTGGAAGGCGAGAGCCTGCTGCATTCCGAGGGGCTGTTCTCCGTGCCGGAGGCCGCGGGCCTGACCGTGCTGGATGACGCGGGCAATGTCGATCTGTTCGCGACCTATGTCGGCGCGCGCAACCTGAATGCGGGTTCCAACCGCCGCACGTGGTACGGCCACGAGCTGCTGGCGCCGTCCACCGCGGGCGATTACGCGATGACGACCCGCTATCCGCTGTTCTATCAGCCGGATGAAAAAGTGACGCTTCAGGATATCTTCGAGCTGACCCGTTCCCGCTTCGAGGGCACCGAGTGGGATCCGGAGGAGACCGGCCGCCCCGATATCCGCGTTATCGGCATCGAGCGCCAGGTGAACTGCTCGGCCATCGAGATTTATGACGACCTGCCCGCCGCGATGTCCGCCGTGACGTGGACGACGCTCGCCAATGCGGAGCATTCCGTCTATCTGCCGCTTTCCAACCTTGTCACCGATGTGGCCGAAATGTTTGACCATACGCCGGAAGGCTTCACCTCCGACAGCTATGGTTACGATTTGAGCTATGCGCATACCCACTTCAAGCGCCTGTGCGCCTTGAGCGAGCAGGATCGCGAGCACTACGGCACCGGCGTGCGCGCCTACTGGAAGTCCGTTGAAGATGCGCTGGTCGAGGAATATCCGGCTGTGCTGGCCGAAACAGCGAAGCTCTATGCGGAAGACCCGGCGAAGGCAGCCGAATATCTGACGAATTACACCGTGGAGAAGCAGGAAAAGGCGCTGGCCGACTGCGACACGATGTATGACGAGCTGACCTGGTACATGATTACCAACACCAGCACCCAGCGCTACAACAGCAGCCGCGGCGAGTTCAACACGTGGAATAACTTCGTGCCGTCGCTGGCGGAAGCGGAGTAATCGAATCCTCATCTAAATGAAAAGGACCGACGCTTCGGGCAGATGCCCTGCAGCGTCGGTTCTTTTGTGTGCGGCTTTGTTTACTTGACGCAGTGGAAATAGACCATCGAGCCATCCACATGGAGGTCGATTTTTCGATACAGCTTACTCAAGCAGGCGCTCAATTCTTCCTCAGTCTGGAAGGGCGGGGTGAACCAGCCTTTCTTAGCCAGAATGCGCTTCACGAGCCAGTCCGTCCTTTTGTTTTTTCCTCTGATATAGAAGCAGGCGATGAAATCGCCGCCGGTTTTCAAAACCCGCCAGGTTTCGGCGAAGGCCTTCTGCTTATCGGGGAAGGCGTGGAAACCGTTCATGCTGACGACGATATCAAAGGATTCGTCGCCCATCGGCAGATTGCCCACGTCGCCCTGCATGCACTGGATATGCGCATGGCCGTCGAGCCTTTTCCGGGCCTGCTCAAGCATGTCCGCGCTGTAATCCAGACAGGTGATGCGGGCGTTTTTTAAAGCCGCCCATTTGCGCGTCGTGAACACCGCCGTTCCGACCGGAACATCCAGAAGCGCACCCGAAAAATCATCGGGAATATAGGATAGAACCTTTCGCGCGATATCCTTGTCAGCCGTGCCGCTCCAAAACAGCTTGATGTACAGCCTGCTGAAAAGGTTTCCCTGCGTGAGCACATCGTCATAGATGTTTTTGGAGGATTCGTAAGCGTTTTGTATTTTATCGGCCATCGTGCATCTTCCTCCGATTTGGATTGATTGAGCTGATTATACCATGCGGACATGGAAAAGTAAATCGTTCGGCAGATATCGCGGCAATCGACTTTCCGGTTGTGCAATCGGCTTTTTATGGTATAATGTTTTCTGTATACTAACAGGGGAGAGATGGGTATGGAGCGGAAGAAAACCGAAAAGGTCTATGCGCGCTTTGGCACGCAGGCTCGAAGAAATTGGAAACGCGCGGGCAGAAAGACCGTTTTCAGCCATTACTGGATGGCGGTGATCGTCTGTCTGGTTGCGGCGTTTTTGGGTACGGAGTTCACCGGGTCGCTGGAAAGCCTGCATCTGACCCGGCAGAAGTGGGACGTGATTTCGGGTTTCCTCGCGTCCTTCGGCCGCCCGGGCGCGGAGGCCAACAGCCGCGGCGTGTTCGCGATGGCGGTCAACAAAATCGCCGACGGCTCGCTTCAGGATATCGTGAACAACACGATCCTGTCGCTGGCGGGGTCGAGCGAGTGGGGGCAGACGATCGCCATTGCGGTGAGCAGCGCAGTTTCGGTGGTGTATTGGGTGCTGGTCACGAACACGTTTGTCGTCGTCCTGCGCCGCCTGTTTATGGAGATGCGTGTCTATGAGGAAGTGCCGCCGTATCGCGCGCTCTATCTGCACAGCGCGCGCTGCTGGAGGCATACGTCGCTGGCGCTGCTGCGCGTCTCCGTTCAGCGCGGCCTGTGGTGGCTAACGATTGTCGGCGGCGTTATCAAGACGTTTTCGTATTATCTCTGCGGCTTCATTCTGGCGGAAAACCCGACGATGAAGGGAAAGGACGCGATTGCGCTTTCCCGCAAAATGATGAACGGCCACAAGTGGGAGTGCTTCTTGATGGAGCTTTCCTTCGTGCCGTGGCACATTTTGAGCCTGGCGACGCTCGGCTTGAGCAGTCTGTTCTATTCCAGCGCCTATTTGAGCGCCGTCCGCTGCGAGTTTTACGCCAGCGTGCGCGCGCAGGTGAAAGCGGAGGGCGAAGCCGAAGCGCTTCGCGACACGTATCTGTTTGAAAAAGCGAGCGCGAAAACGCTTCGCCGCGCGTACAACGATTTGGGCAAGCCGGTGGAGAAACTGCCGGAGCGCGTCTACGGCAACAAGGTTTCCCGCTTCTTTGGCGAATACTTGGGCGTGACGTTGTTCGTCAACCCGCAGGACGTTGCGCGCGAAAAGATTCAGGATCGCGAATATCGCCTGCGTTACATGCGCCGCTGTGAGCAGGGGCTTTCCTATCCGATTCGGCTCAGCCCGCTGCTGCAATACGAACACAAGGATCACGAGCCGGCGCTGTTCACCCGCAAATATCCGGTGACGACGCTGGTGCTGATGTTCTTCCTGCTTTCGATGATCGGCTGGTGCTGGGAAGTCGTGCTGCACCTGGTTTCGGCGGGCACGTTCGTCAACCGCGGCGTGCTCCATGGGCCGTGGCTGCCGATTTATGGCACGGGCGGCGTGCTGGTGCTGCTGGCGCTCTACAAGCTGCGCGATAAGCCGTGGCTGGAGTTTCTCGCGACGGTTGTCGTCTGCGGCGTGGTCGAGTATTTCACCGCGTATTATCTGGAAACCGTATACGACCGCCGCTGGTGGGATTACGCAGGCTATTTCCTCAATCTGCACGGGCGCATCTGCGCGGAGGGGCTGCTGGTCTTCGGCTTGGGCGGCATGGCAATTGTCTACGGCCTTGCGCCGGCGTTTGACAACCTGCTGCACAAGGTCAGGCGCAGCGTGCTGATCGGGCTGTGCGTCGCGCTGGTCGCGCTGTTCTGCGTGGATCAGGTCTATTCCCATTTCTATCCCAATGAGGGCGAAGGCATTACGGACGAAGTCGTTTATAAGGTGAACGACGCGCGCGTGCAGCTCGCCGAGGAGGCATTTGTTTAATGCGGATCAGCGCATTCTTTGTGCTGGCGGCCTATCTGGCGGCCAACGCCTATGTGGCCGCGCGCACATCGATTTTTCTGCATCGCAACCTGCCGGAAAGGCTGGCGAAGCTCGTTTCGCTGCTGACGGCGGGCGTGTATTCCGCCTTTGCGATGGGCATGCCATTGGGCTATATTCTGCCGGAAGGGGCGCTGCGCAAGGCGGTTATGCGCGTGTCCTTCGGCTTTTACGGCATTTTCATCTATCTGTTTTCGGCCTATGCGATCATCGAGGTGCTGGCGCGGCTCTCCAAACGATTTCATCGAACGGAAAAGCTTACCGCGCGGACGGGCAACCCCAAGCTGATCTTCGGCGGTGTGGTCTGGTTCGGCATCATTCTGACGTGCATTTTGGGCATTCATCACGCGTCCGAACTGACGGTGAAGCACTATGACGCGGATGTGGCCAAGGACGGCGGCGGACGCGACAGCCTGCGCGTGGTGCTCATCGCGGATACGCATCTGGGATACAGCGTCGGCGCGGAACGCATCGCGGACATGGTGGAAAAGGCCAATGCGCAGGACGCGGATATCATCCTCTTTGCGGGCGATATTTTTGACAACACGGTGGACGGCATTGACGATCCGGAGGCCGTGAAAGCCTCGCTCCGCCAGCTCAAAAGCAGGTTGGGCGTGTATGCCTGCTGGGGCAATCACGACGTGGCTGAGCGCCTGTTCAGCGGTTTCAGCACCAAACGGCTGGAAAACACGCAGCGAAGCGAACAGATGGAGCAATTTGTGCGCGACAGCGGGATCATCATGCTGGAGGACGAAGCCCGGCTGATTGACGACAGCTTCTATGTCATTGGCCGCAAGGATTACGAAAACGCGGGCGACGGCACGCACGAGCGCAAGAGCCTGGAGGAGCTGATGGCGGGGCTGGATACGAGCAGGCTCATCATCTCGCTGGAGCATGAGCCGCGCTTCTTACGGCAGAACGCCGACGCGGGCGTGGACGTGATGCTCTGCGGCCATACGCACGACGGCCAGTTCTTCCCGCTGAACATCGCTATCCGCACCGCGTGGGAAAACCCGGCGGGGCTGAAAAGGGTGGGCAATATGACCAGCGTCGTCACTTCCGGCGTGGGCGTTTACGGGCCGGATATGCGCATCGGCACGGATGCGGATATTTCGGTGGTGGATATTCATTTTAAGCCATAAGGCAAAGGAGATAGAGAACATGAAACTCATTCAGGGCGGTCTCATCAAGACCATCACAAACGGCGACATTCAAAACGGACAGATTCTCATCGACGGCGGAAAGATCGTCGCGGTGGGGCAGAACCTCGACGTTCCGGCGGGAACGGAGATCATCGACGCATCGGGCTGCATGATTACGCCGGGCTTTGTGGACGCGCATTGCCACATTGGTATTCATGAGGAGGCGACGCGCTGGGAGGGCAACGACACCAACGAGTATTCCAGCCCGGTGACGCCAGAAATCCGCGCCATCGACGGCATTAATCCGATGGACGAGGCCTTCGGCAACGCGCTTGGCGGCGGTGTGACGACGGCGGTGACGGGCCCCGGCTCGGCCAATGTGCTGGGCGGCTCGTTTGTGGCGATGAAGCTCTACGGCGACTGCGTGGATGACATGATTCTCAAATACCCGGCGGCGATGAAGGTTGCTTTCGGCGAGAATCCGAAGGGCGCGTATGGCCAGAACGGCCGCAAAGCACCTGTGACGCGCATGGCTGTTGCGGCGACGCTGCGCGGGATGCTTTTCAAGGCGAAGCGCTATGCCCAAGAAGTGGAGGAAGCCGAGAAGGACGAGACCAAGACCCGGCCGTTTGACATGCAGCTGGAGGCGCTGCTTCCGGTCATCCGAAAGGAGATTCCGCTCAAGGCGCATGCCCATCGTGCGGACGACATCCTGACGGCCATCCGCATCGCAAAGGAATTTGACGTGGATATCACGCTCGATCACGTGACGGAGGGCCATCTGATCGTGAATCATCTGGTGCAGGCGGGCAAGCCGGTGCTGGTCGGCCCGTCGTTCGGCTCAAAATTCAAGCAGGAACTGAAGGAAAAGAGCTTCGCGACCGCGGGTATTCTGGATAACGCGGGGCTGGAGGTCTGTATCATCACGGATGCGCCGGTCATTCCGCTGTATTATCTGCCGCTGTGCGCGGGGCTGGCCGTGAAGGCGGGCATGAAGGAGGAATCCGCGTGGCGCGCAATTACCATCAACCCGGCGCATGTCGTGGGCATTGACAGCCGCGTGGGCTCGCTGGAGGCGGGCAAGGATGCGGATATCGCGATTTTCGAGGGCAATCCCCTTCGCGATATCCAGTGCTGCACGAAGGCCGTTTATGTGAACGGCGAAGAGGTGCTCGAAAGAATCAAAACGCGCGTATAAATCAAGGAGCGGGCCGATTCGACCCGCTTTTTGATTTATAATCGGTAGGCCGTCATCGCGCGGAAGCGGTTGCTCATCATGGTGTAGAGCGTCTGGGCGTAGGGCGTGAGCGGCATATCCTTGGGATGGGTCATATACAGCGGGGCATAGAGCGCGTCGCTGAGCCGATAATGCGCAAGCTGCTGCATGGCGGGGGTGTCGCTGAGCAGGGTGATGAACGGGCAGAGCATAACCAGCGAACAGGCGGCGCACACGCGTTTGGCGCACTGGGAATCATCCGTGCGGAGGGCGACGAAGGGCGAAAGCCCCGCGCGGGTAATCAGCTCGTCATAGGGACGGGCGAAGGGCAGATTTTCAGCGGGCAGAACGAAATGCTCCCCTTCGCAGGCGCTCAAGCTGATGGTCGAGCCGGAAGGGATGCGCTGGGCGAGCCGGGTTTTGCGCCCGGCCAGCAGCACGGTTTCATCCGAAGCGATGAGCTGATAATCGAGCTTTTCGTTTTCGGGTTCGCCGGAGACGAGCGCCATATCCAGCTCGCTGCCGAGCAGCATGCGTTCCAGGTCTTCTGTCGGCAGGGAGACGGCCTGCACGCGCACCTCGGGATAAGCGGACTGAAATTCGGCGAGCACCTGCGGCAGAAGCTCGTCGGCGCGCTGCAAGGGCAGACCAAGCCGCAGAAGCCCCGCCGTGTGGCCGGAGAGCGCGGCGAGGGATTCGTTCATCTGCGTTTCGATTTGCAGAAAGCGGCGCGCGGCCTGCACATAGATCTGCCCGGCGGGGGTGAGCGAAACGGGCGTCGTTTTGCGCTCAAAGATGGGCGCGCCGAGCTGCTGCTCGATCTGCCGAATCTGCTGGGAGAGCGTCGGCTGGGTGATAAAGAGCGATTTCGCCGCCGCGGTGAAGCCGCCCTCGCGAACGACGGCGAGCACGAGTTGAGCGTGTCGGGTATTCATGAGTACCTCCGTAGGGAAAGGGGCGTTCGAGACTCCGTCTCGAGCTCTGGCAGGAACCTGAGGTTCCTGCACTTCCCATTATCATTTGCTTCGCGAATGGTTTTGATTATTATTTTAAACAAGAAACAAAGATTTGTAAACCGTCACTTATTGTCCATTTATCGCGAAGCGATAAATGAAGTGGGAAATCCAAGAACCTCAGGTTTCTTGTGGGGGATTGAAGCCATGCGCCCGCTGTGCGGGAAACAGCATGGCGGAAATCGGAAATCGCAAGGAGCCGGGACGGCGACTATGCGAGTTTCCCGGACTTGGGGCAAAGCCCCAAAAAGGGTCTTCCCCGACACCGTGTTATAGGTGTATAATAAGGCCATAACTGAAAGACGGAGGGATTTGCGATGCAGGTTACGGAAAAAATCGCCGCGTTTCGGGCGCGGATGAAGGATGAAAACTTTGCTGCGGTCATCGTGCCGACGGCGGACAGCCATGCTTCGGAATATATTGCCGACCATTTCAAGACGCGTCAGTGGCTTTCCGGCTTTACCGGATCGGCGGGCACGCTGGTCGTCGGCGAAAAGGAAGCGGCGCTGTTTGTGGACGGCCGCTACTTCATTCAGGCGGAACAGCAGATCGCCGGAAGCGGCATCACCCTGATGCGCATGGGCACGGCGGGCACGCCGACGTTGGAGGAATACCTCGCGGGGCTGCTGCATGAAAACGACGCGCTGGGCGTGGATTTCGGCGTGGTCAGCGAAAAATTCGCCGAGGATATCCGCGCGGCCGTCGCAGGCAGCGGCGCGCTGCTGCGCGATACGGGCGACTGGTTTAACGACTTGTGGACGGATCGCCCGCCGATGCCGAAGGAAAAGGCCTTCATCCTCGACGAGCAATACGCGGGCGAGAGCGTGCAGCATAAGGTCGCTGCGATTCGCAAGGTTATGGACGAGCGCGGCGCACAGCTGCATGTGCTCAATGTGCTGGATGATATCGCGTGGGTGCTCAATGTGCGCGGCGGCGACGTGCTCAATACGCCTGTGGTGATGAGCTATCTGGTCATCGGGCAGAAGCACGTCAACTGGTTCGTCGATGAAGCCAAGGTGGACGAGAGCATGCGCAAGACGCTCGCGGACGAGGGCGTGAACGTGCGCGGCTACGACGAGATCATTCCGGCGTTGCAGGGGCTTGAGCCGGACGTGAAGGTGCTGGCGGATGCGACTAAGCTGACTGCCGCGCTGATGAGCGCGCTGGAAAAGGCCGAAATCATCCGCGCGGAAAACCCGTCCACCCGCATGAAGGCCATCAAAAACGAGGTTGAGCTGGCCAACCTGCGCAAGGCGCATGTGAAAGACGGCGTGGCGGTGACGCGGCTGATGTACTGGCTCAAGCAGAACGTCGGCAAGATTCCGATGACGGAAATCAGCGTCAGCGACAAGATTCTGGCCTTCCGTCAGGAACAGGAGCATTTCATTTCGCCCAGCTTCAACACCATCTGCGCCTACCGCGCCAACGCTGCGATGATGCATTACAGCGCCACGCCGGAAACCGACGCGGTCATTGAGCCGCGCGACCTGCTGCTCATCGATTCCGGCGGACAGTATCTGGAGGGTACGACGGATATCACCCGCACCTTCGCGCTCGGCCTCGTGACGGACGAGCAGAAGAAGCACTTCACGGCGGTGCTGTGCAGCATGCTGAATCTCGCAAATGCGAAATTCCTGCACGGCATGACAGGTGTCGGTCTGGATATCCTCGCGCGCGGCCCGATCTGGGATATGGGCATCGATTACCGCTGCGGCACGGGTCACGGCGTGAGCTACCTGATGAGCGTTCACGAAGGGCCGAATAGCTTCCGCTGGTATAAGTCCCCGACCCGAAACGAGGATACCGTGCAGGAGCCGGGCATGGTCACCACCGACGAGCCGGGCGTGTACATCGAGGGCAGCTACGGTATCCGCACGGAGAACGAGCTGGTCTGCCGCAAGCTGGAGGAGAACGAATACGGCCAGTTCCTCGGCTTTGAAATCATCACCTGCGCGCCGATCGATCTGGACGCGGTGATCCCCGAACAGATGAGCCCGCGCCAGCGCGGCTGGCTCAACGACTATCACGCGTTTGTGCAGAAAACGCTGCTGCCGCTGATGACCGATGACGACGAGCGGGAATGGCTCAGGCATGCGACCCGCGCCATCTAACTGAATTTTCGGAAAGCGCCCAAATCAGGTCTAGCATTTTGGGCGCTTTTCCTGTATAATATAAGAGCATGAATGTTTCTCCGCGCAGACGGAGTTGCACTTCCATCAAAACCACATGGAGGGATAGATTTATGAAACTCATCGTTGCGATTGTTCAGGATGAAGACGCGGGCCGTCTGGTTTCCGCGCTGATGGATAAGGGCTTTGGCGTTACGAAGCTGGCCACGACCGGCGGCTTCCTGCGCGCGGGCAACACCACGCTCATCAGCGGCGTGGAGGACGACAAGCTTCAGGATGCGCTCGACGTGATTGAGAAAATCTGCAAGAGCCGCGAGCAGATCACCGCTTCCACCACCCCGATGGGCGGCGCAGGCGGCGTGTATGTGCCGTATCCGATCCGCGTGACGGTCGGCGGCGCGACGGTGTTCGTGCTGGAGGTCAGCCAGTTCCTTAAGGTGTGATATGATTGCCTTTGCTGACCTTGCGGGGCAGTCTGCGCTCATCGGTCAACTGCAAAACGATTTTGCGCGGGGGAGCTATGTCCATGCCTACCTGCTGACAGGGCCGGGCGGCACGGGCAAACGTTCCGCCGCGCAGCTTTGCACTATGGCCGCGCTCTGCCGCGGGGAGCATAAGCCCTGCGGGGCCTGCGGCCCGTGTCGGCGTGTGCTTTCCGGCACGCACCCGGACGTGCATACCGTCGTGCCGGAGAAGGGCAAGCAGATCATCAGCGTCGGCGTGATGCGCGAGGTGCTCGACACCGTCGCGGTCAAGAGCTTTGAGGACGGCGCAAAGGTCATCCTCATTCCGCAGGCCGAACGGATGAACGCCGCTGCGCAGAACTGCCTGCTCAAAACGCTGGAGGAGCCGCCGGAACAGACGGTGTTCTTTCTGATTACGGATCAGCCCGCAGCGCTGCTGCCGACGATCGTTTCCCGCTGCCGCGTCGTGCGGTTTCATCCGCTGACGGAGGAAGCCTGCCAAAAGCGGCTGATCGCCCTCGGCCAATCGCCGGAGATGGCGAAGAAAAAAGCGCGCATGGCGGAGGGCTGCGTCGGCCGTGCGCTGGAAATTGACGACGATCAGCTCGACTTGCGCATGGAGCTGACGCACAATGTGTTTTCTGTTCATCATCCGGCGGATGCGCTTGGCGTGGTGAACATTTATAAGGAGGATAAGGAGCGGCAGAAGCTCGTGCTGGATACGCTGGAAATTGCGCTGCGCGACATTCTGGTGCAGCAGGCGGGCGGCACGTCGATTGCGGACGCGGGTTATGCGCGGGAGGCGCTGGATTATGCGTCCCGCGTACCGCTTTCCGGGGGACTGACGCTGATGGAAACGCTTCGGCAGGCGCGCGTGATGCTCGCCAGCAACGTTGCGTTTGCATCGGCGTTTGAAACCATCCTGCTTCAAATATCGGAGGAATATGCCAAATGGCCATGGTAATCAGGGTGCGCTTCAAGCGCGCCGCCAAATTATACGATTTTGACCCCAACGGGCTGGATCTGCACAACGGCATGAGCGTGGTGACGGAGACGGCGCGCGGCGTGGAGCTGGGCGAGTGCATGAGCGGCATTATGGATGTGCCGGATGAGCGCCTGGTGCTGCCGCTCAAGCCCATCATCCGCATCGCCACCGAGCAGGATTTGGCCATGCAGAAGCGCAACGAGCAGGCGGAAAAGGAAGCGTTTGACATCGCGCTGGACCGCATTGCCGAACACAAGCTGGAAATGAAGCTGGTGGACGTGGAATACGCGTTCGACCGCTCGAAGATCATCTTCTATTTCACAGCCAACGGGCGCGTGGATTTCCGCATGCTGGTCAAGAGTCTGGCGAGCATCTTCAAGACCCGCATCGAGCTGCGCCAGATCGGTGTGCGCGACGAGGCGAAGATGCTCGGCGGCATCGGCCCGTGCGGACGGCCGATCTGCTGCCGGACGTTTTTGAGCGATTTCACGCCGGTTTCCATCAAGATGGCGAAGGAGCAGAATCTTTCGCTCAATCCGACGAAGATTTCCGGTCTGTGCGACCGCCTGATGTGCTGCCTGAAATATGAGCAGGACAACTACGAGCAGACGCGCAAGCGCATGCCGCGTGTGGGCCGCGAAATCATCACGCCGGACGGCGTGGGCGTCATCAACGCAATCAATGTGCTTGAGGAGACGGTGCGCGTGCGCATTGCGGTGGGCGATTCGTTTGAACTGCGCGAATATCCGATTGACGACTGCCAGCGTCCCGGCCCGGAGGAGCGCAAGCCCCGCCCGGAGGAGGAGACGCAGGCCGCGCCGGAACAGCCGGAGAAAGCTGAATCCGTCGGCGAGCAGCCGGAGGAGACGCGCAGAAAGCCGGAACCGCGCCCGATGCGCAGCGATCGTCCCGAACGTGCGCCGCGGCCCGAACGCGGAATGAGAAACGACCGAGGCCCCAGATCGGATCGCCCGCCAAGGCCGCCGAAAAAGCCGATGGACAGGCCGAATCGACCGGAACAGCCGATGAAGCCGCAAGCGCCCGCGCAGGCGGAAAAGCCCGCCGTTGTGGAGCAGAAGGAAGTCGATGTGATCGACGTGCTGGAAATCCGCGAGGACACGAAGAAGGAAGACCTTTTCTAAACTTTGTTAGATGTGCATAACAACGGCCTTTTCGCAGAAAGCGTGGGAAAGGCCGTTTTTTCATGGATTCATATCGAAAAACTGGGAATTAAAAACAGTTTTTTTGCAGAATTGAAACTGTAAATTATCACAAAAACCTTGCAATTCGCGCTCGGTCGTGCTACAATGTCTCCCGGGAGTGATCCTTAACAAAGGGAGGTGAAATGTATGGCTTATCAGATTTCTGATGACTGCATCTCTTGCGGCGTGTGCGCCAGCAACTGCCCGGTGAGCGCGATCAGCGAGGGTGACGGCAAGTATGTGATCGACGCGGATACCTGCATCGATTGCGGCGCTTGCGCGGAGAATTGCCCGGTGGGCGCTCCGGCTCAGGCCTAATCATTTAGAGCGTGCGGACGTATTCGGCTTGGCCGGGTGCGTCCTTTTTTTGATCTTTTCGAAATACGCAATTTGATGTATAATAAATCTGGAATGTAAAAAAAGGAGGGAACGCCGTGAAAAAGCCGAGGTTTTCCGTCGGCAGCATCGTGATGCTGCTGGTGACGCTTTTTGTCGTCGTCGGCATGGCGGCGTTCCTGATGCTCATCGCGGGGGACGGCGTATACGAGCGGACGCGCGCGGCGTTCGGCCTGATTGCCGAACAGATTGAAACGATCCCGCCAACGCCGACCGATGTGCCGACGGTCAGCCCTGCGCCTGAAGTCACAAGCGCGCCGACGGCCAGCCCACAGCCGACTGCCGAGCCAGCCGGACCGCCCAGAAACATCATCATCGCCGCCGCAGGCACGATCTATGCGCCCAAATCCGTCCGCGAGAGCGTGCAGGAGGGGACGGATCACTATGATTTCACTCCGACCTTCGAGGGGCTTTCCGGTGCGCTGGCGGGCGCGGATCTTTCCATCGTCACATTGGAAACGTTGGCGGCCGGGCGTGAAAAGGGATATGGCAATTACAACACGACGCCGCAGATTTTCGATGCGCTGCGGGCCGTCGGCGTGAATTTCGTGTCGCTGGCGACGGAACGCGCGCTGGACAAGGGGTATGACGGGCTGGATATTACGGCCAGCGAGTTGACGAGCCACTCCATGGGCTATGCGGGGGCGTATCCGGACGGCGTGAACACCGGCGCAACGATGCTGCGAATCGGCGGCGTGCAGGTCGCTGTGCTGGCCTATTCATACGGCTTGAGCGACGAGGGGCGCAAACGCACGCGGGACGACAGCCGCGGCGTTGTCGCGATGATGGAGAGCCAGCGCGTGGTGCGCGATATCACGCAGGCGCGCGTGGACGGCGCGAATATCGTCGTCGTTCTGCCGCATTGGGGCACGAAGAACAGCGCGCAGACGCCGGATACCGTGCACGACATGGCGCGGACGATGGCGCAGGCCGGGGCGGATGTGATTCTCGGCACGCATCCCAATGTGGCGCAGGGGATCGAGCGGCTGCAAACCGTGCGAAGCGACGGGCTGACGTATGAAACGGTTGTCTGCTATTCGCTGGGGTGTCTGCTGACCGACGCGCGCAACAGCGACAACACGGCGGGCATGGCGGTTCGGCTGGAGATGACTTATGACCCGGCCACGCGCCGCGCATCGCCGGGAGAGTTGACGGTGACGCCGCTTTACATCGCCCGACAGCGGGAGGACAGCGGCATTCTTTACCGCGTGGTGGACGCGGAAAACGAGCAGGCGCTCCAAAGCCTGACGATGACCGAACAGGCCGCCGCCGCGCAGGCCGCAAAGCGCGTGAGAAGCGCGACACAGGAGGAATGAGCATGAACCGTAAGAGAATTTCGGATTACGGCATTCGCGTCGGCCAGCTGCCGACCGGGCCGCTTGACAAAATCACCGATGTGCCGGGCGTGACCGTCGGCCACGCGACCGTGCGCGATGCGCGCCACCATACCGGCGTGACCGTCATTCTGCCGTGCGAGGACAACATGTTCGCCAAAAAACTGACCGCCGCGAGCTTTGTGCTCAACGGCTTCGGCAAAACGGCGGGCCTTGTGCAGGTGGACGAGCTGGGCACGCTGGAAACGCCGATTGCGCTAACGAATACGCTGAACGTCGGGCTGGTGCATGACGCGCTGGTAACGGTGATGGCCGAGCGATGCGCAAGGGATCACGTGGCGATGCACTCCATCAACCCGGTGGTCGGCGAGTGCAACGACGCGCAGCTCAACGCCATTGTGGATAGGCCAATTCACGAAGAACATGTGCGCGAAGCCATCGCGAACGCATGCAAAGATTTCGACGAGGGCGACGTTGGCGCGGGCGCGGGCACGGTATGCCACGGACTGAAAGGCGGCATCGGTTCGGCTTCGCGGCAGATTGAAATAGCAGGAAAGACGTATACACTCGGCGTGCTGGTGCAGAGCAATCACGGCTGTTTGGAAGAATTGACCGTCTGCAATCGGCGCGTGGGCGAGGAGATCGTCGCCAAACGCAATGCACAGCCCGCGCCCGAACCGAACGACCGCGGCTCGATCATGATGGTAACGGCGACCGATCTGCCCGTGTCGGACAGGCAGCTTCGGCGCATCATCAAGCGCTGTTCGGTCGGTTTGGCGCGCTGCGGTTCGTATTTCGGCCATGGCAGCGGTGACGTGATGATCGGCTTTACGACGGCGAACCGCATGCCCGCGGGGGGCATGCATTGTGTTATTACCCAGCAGGTGCTGACTGAACACACGCTGGAGCTGGCTTTCCGCGCGATTGCGGAAGCGACGCAGGAAGCCGTGCTCAACTCGCTCTGCTGCGCCGACGCGGTAACGGCGGAGAATGGCAAGGTTTATGAGAGTCTAGCTCAATATTTATAAGGAAAATAAAGGAAAATGAGAAACAAAGGAAGGACGGCGCTGGCGCTGCTCGCGGCTGTCGCGCTGATGCCGATGACGGCAACGGCCGCTGGATGGGAGGAGGTTCGTCAGAAGCTCCAAACCGGCGCAAGCTTCACGACGGCGGATGGCCAGACGAGCGTGACGAAGCAGGCGGACGGCAGCTATGTGATTTCGGGGGGAATATTTCCCGAAATCGTCAGTCTGAATGAAAACAGCGCGCCGTCAGACGGTACGCTGGAGCTTCATATTCAAAATGTCACGTTTCAGCAAAGCTTGAGCCTTGACGCGAATACGGCGGGCCGCGGGCTGGATGTGACGCTGGATGCAAACACCAGCACGAGGAAGCTGTCCGTCAGCGCGGCGAACGGCGGCCATATTTCCGTCACGAACGCGGGCAGGGTGACCGGGCAGGCGCCCAATGAGGGGCTGATTAGCAACATCATGGGCGAAGGCTCGTATGGCGAGGTGACCAATGCGCAGGGCGGCGTCATCAGCGGACAGATGGTCAGCTATGCGGGAAACGGCGCGAATCAGAAGGTCGTCAACGACGGCATTGTGATGCGCGATATGCGCACCGGCTCCTGCTATTACGGCACGGGCGGCCAGAAGGATTTCAGCGATATGGACAGCAAGGCCGGCGGCAGCACCGAGACCATCAACAACGGCACGGTGAACGGCTGGCTGAGCATTCAGGCTGGCGGAAAGGGCAACGTCGGCACGCTGACCAACAACGGAATGGCTGACGAAATGGTGGATAACAACGCCGAAATGTGGGGCAAGCTGACCGTTGTCAACAATGGCACGGTGAGAGGGCATTTCGGCGGCTGGGGCGCGGGCGGCCCGGCCGAGCTGCATGTGACCAACAGCAAGGGCGCGGTGACGGGGAAAATCAGCGTGGATTCCTACGACGGCGGCGTTTGCTCCGTGACGAACGACGGACGCGTGAACGAAGGCATCGGCGTTTACATTGAAGCGGAGATGGAGCCCGCGACGCTGACCGTGACCAACAACGCCGAGGTGAACGGCAATATTCGTGTCGGATTGGGCAAAAACTCCGTCGGCGAGGTGTATAATCGAAAAAACGGCGTGGTTCGCGGCAATCTGTACGTCTGGTCGAACGGAAAAAACGCAAAGCTCGTGAGCATCAATGAAGGGCGGTATATGCCGTTTAAATATGGCTGGGCGGGGCTGAAAATGCCGGATATTGAAATGACGGCGGCTGCACTGGCCGAGGAAGATGAAGCGGATAAAACCGAGCCGGGCGAACCGGGCGGCGGCCTGCTGATTGCGGACGACACGCTGGGCGGCAGCGTGCGCATTGAGAATTATGGGCAGGCCGAGGGCGTGAAGCTGAGCAACACGGCGATTTTTGCCCAGATGGGCGGCACATTCGGCGCGATCGAGAGCACGGAAGGGGCTTATAAAACGCCGGGCGAGGAGAAGCCGGGCGACGCCATTCTGGCCGAGATTGAGACGTCGAGCAATCCGACCAATGAGGAGATGCTGGCCCGGCTTGGCGCGCTTGGCATTTCGGCGCAGGCGGGCGAACATCAGGTGCTCATCAAGACGAAAGGCGCAGACGGCGCGGCGGAATATCGGCTCATGAAAGTGCAGATTCCGGAGGGCGGATTGAAGCCGGGCGCGACGCTGGATACCTCCAACCTGCCCAAGACGGGCGATGCGGCCAGGCCGATGCTTTGGGGCGCGGCCCTGCTGACCTGCGCGGGCGCGTTTGCCTATATGAAACGCAAAAAAGCATAAAAGACCATTATAATGAAAAAACAGGTTGTTATCCTGCGAATCTTCGCGGGACAACAACCTGTTTTTGTATTCAAAGAGGGAAATCCAAGAACCTCAGGTTCTTGGTGGGGGATTGAAGCCATGCGCCCGCTGTGCGGGATAAAGCATGGCGGAAATCGGAAATCGCAAGGGGCGCATCTGCCATGGGCAGAAGCACCCCTATGCGAGTTTCCCGGACATGGGGCAAAGCCCCATCGTTCTTCCCCTTACTTCAGCGCTTCGCCCAGAGCGGTGCAGGCGGCCAGCGCCGCGTCGTCCGGCTCATCCTGGCAGATGACGCTCTCGGCGCAGAGCGTGATGCCCGCGGCCGCGCAGTCACTCTCCCAGGTGCGCATCCATTCGCCGCCGCCCCAGCCATAGGAGCCGAACAGCGCGACTTTCTTGCCCGCCAGCGCCGGCTTCACGGCCTCAAACATCGGCTCAAACTCGGAATCCTCCAGCTGCTCGGCGCCCATGGACGGGCAGCCGAAAGCAATCGCGGCATAGTTCGCAGCCTTGTCCGCATCGAACTCGGCGGCGGTGAAGATATCGGCGCCAGCCGCGGCGGCGACAGCCTGCGCCATCGCCTCAGTATGGCCCGTTCCGCTCCAATACACAACAGCAACTTGACTCATTTGAAAATCTCCTTTCTATATCGCGGGAGTTTCTCCCGGTCAGGCAAAATTATACGGCGACTGCGAGCTGATCGAGTGTCCTTCCGCAGGCGAACAGGCGCTTATAGACGCTGGTGCATTTGCGGAATTTATCAAACGCTTTCTGCGCGGCGCATGCGTCGGTGTAGCATTTCCAGCAGCCGCAGCACAGGCAGTTGCGCCCCTTGTTGGCGATGAACGCAACCACGTCGTCAATCGGATAGCCCAGAAACAGGCCGATTTCATGCGGAAACGCCCCGCCCTGCGAAAGCCGCGCACAGAGCAGCTCCACCGCGTCCTCAACCGTCAGGTACGGATAGCCCTGCTCGGTCAGGAAAGCAGCTTCCTTTTCGCTGCAAAGCATCCGGCCAAGCTGGCAGGGGCGATAGAGGTAGCACAGCGCGCGCCCGTCGCCCACGTCGATCACGCGGATGGCCAGACCCTTGGGCGCAAGCTCGTCGGAAAGCGCCTGCGCTTCGCGCATCGTGTAGGCCATGTCCTCCGGCCGAATGCTGAACAGACTGCCGCATTTGAGACTCGCCAGCGTCGGCGAGCAGTGGTCGATGAGCATGGGGACGATGGACATGACGGACATCTCCTCTTGAACATTTGTTAGCTTATTCTAACGCATATTCAAAAAAATATGCAGCTCAATCTGATGAAAATTTTCGTTAGATCAAGCTAACGAAATGTATTATACAAAAGATGAACCGTTCTGTCAAGGGGGAGAATTGACACATTCGAACAATTTGCGTATAATGAATGAATCAAAAACGCGTGCAAAGGAGGAAGTTCGCATGGAAAAACGTCCGATTCTGGCGATTATGTATGATTTTGACCACACGCTTTCCCCAAGGGATATGCAGGAATACGGCTTTATTCCGGATTTGGGCATGGAGGCGGACGCATTCTGGCATAAGTGCGTCACGGCCATGAAGCAGAACCAGATGGATCAGATTCTGGCGTATATGTATATGATGCTGGAGGAGGCGAAGGGCAAGCTGATTGTCAACCGCAACATGCTTCGGGCGCTGGGCCAGGATGTGCAGCTCTTTGACGGCGTGAGCGACTGGTTTGCACGCGTGAACGCGTATGCCGAGGAAAAGGGGCTGACGCCGGAGCACTACATCATTTCCTCCGGCTTGAAGGAAATCATCGAGGGCACGCCGATTGCCAAGGAGTTCAAGGAGATTTATGCTGCGTCGTTCTGCTATGACGAGTACGGTGTGGCCTGCTGGCCTGCGATGGCGGTCAATTACACCAGTAAAACGCAGTTTCTTTTCCGCGTCAACAAAGGCGTGCTGGATGTGACTGAACACCGCGCGCTGAACGAGTTCATGCCGGAGGAAAAGCGGCGCGTGCCGTTTTCCAACATGATTTATATCGGCGACGGGCTGACCGATGTGCCGAGCATGAAGCTGACCAAGCTCAACGGCGGCCACTCCATCGCGGTCTGGCAGGAGGATGAGCGCATCAGCAACGAGATGCTGCTCGAAGGGCGCGTCGATTTTGCCGTTAAGGCGGATTACAGCCAGGGGAGCGAGATGGAAAAGACGGTCTTTGCCATCATCGACCAGATTGCCGCCAGCGCCAAAACCGCGCAGATGCATGTGCAGGCCTGCGACCGGGCGAAAAACGTCATTTGAAAACGCAGCCACAAAGCGATGGAGAGGATCAAAAAATGAAAAAAAGAAAGCTGCTTGTGCTGGATATCGACGGCACACTGACCAATACGCAGAAGGATATCACGCCCAAAACGCTGGAAGCCATTTTCAAAATTGAGCAGATGGGACACGCCGTCGCGCTGGCCTCCGGTCGGCCGACGGGCGGCATGCGGCGCTACATCGGCGAGCTGGAACTGGCTAAGTACGGCAATTACGCCATCAGCTACAACGGCGCGTGCGTCACCAACATGCAGACGAACGAGATCGTTTATAAGAACGTGCTGCCGGATTATGTTGCGCCGTGGATGCTCGATTATGCCCGTGAGCACGACCTGGGCATGTGCATCTACGACGGCAACACGGTCGTCTGCGGTACGCGCGTGGATCGCTATTTGGAGCGGGAAACCGTGCTCAACGGCTTTAACCGCGCGATGGTGGAGAATTTCGATGAATACCGCGGCATGGATATGTTCAAGGCACTGCTCACTGCGCCGCCCGTCCGCGCGGCGGAACATGAAAAGCGCCTTGCGCGCCGTTTCATCGGACGGCTGAGCATCTATCGAAGCGAACCATTTTTCATCGAAATCATGCCGCGCGGCGTGGACAAGGGCGCGGCGATTGCGGGCCTGATCGAGCGCCTTGGGCTGGAACGCGAGGATGTGATTGCCTGCGGCGACGGCCTCAACGATTTGGCGATGATCCGGTACGCGGGCCTGGGCGTGGCGATGGGCAACGCCCAGCCGGAGGTCAAGGCAGCCGCCGACGTCGTGACCGGTACGAACGACGAGGATGGACTCGTCAGTGTGATCGAGCAATACATCCTGAACGCTTGAGCGCCAGCAGGCTGAGCAGCAGCGTCAGTCCCTGCACCGCGCCGAGCGAGACGACCGCGCCCCACAGGCCGATGACGGGAACGAGAAATTGAACCGTCAGCACGCCGAGCAGGCTTGAAGCCAGCGAAATTTTCAGCGACGCACTCTGCAAACCGAGCGCATTCATGATGCCGCCGCAGACGTGTGTCGTCGCGATAATCGGAATGAGCGAGCACGAGCCGCGAAGCAGCGGCAGCAGTGCGGCCTGACGGAAGAAGACGTTTGCAATCAGCGGCGCAAAGAGGAACACGCCGACCGCTGCCGCCGCGCCGACGAGGAGCGAAGCGAGAATCATCCGCGTGGAGAGCGTGCAGAGCGGCTGACCGTCCGTCTGCCGCTTCGTGAGTTCGGGCGCGGCGGCCATGCTCAGGCTGCATGTGATGAACGAGGGCATGAACAGAATCGGCTTGAGCATGCCGTGGAACACGCCGAGGCTGGCCATCGCTTCCGCAGCGGAAAGACCGAACAGCCGAAGTTGCGCCGGAATGAGCGTCGCGTTGACCGTCTGCATCAGCGAGGAGACAAGGCGCATGCCCGTCAGCGGCAGAGCCAGGGCGAGCAGCTCGCGCAGGATCGGCTTTCGCGGCCCTTCGCCATGAGCCAAGAGCACGAGCCGCGCGCCGAGCACGAGCATCAGAATCAGTCCGGCGGTTTCGCCCGCGAGGGTCGCGACGGCCGGAATCGCCGCGCGAAAGAGCGTCGGCCAGCCGCGCAGACCGTAGACCAGCCGCACGCACAGCAGCGCGCGGACAATCTGTTCGAGTAATTCGCTGACGGCGGGCGGAACGGGGCGGCCGATGCCATAATAATAGCCGTTTAACACGCAGGACATGGCAAGAATCGGAATGCACGGCAGAAAACACAGCAGCGCGGGCATGGTCTGCATGTCGCCAAGCCACTGGCACAGCGACGTTCGGAAGACAAACGCCAGCGCGGCGATCATCAAGCTGACGGGCAAGGCCAGCAGCAGCGCACAGCGCACAACGCGCACCCGGCGCGCGCCTTCCGTTTTGGCGCACATGCGCGAGACGGCAGCGGGCAGGCCCGTGACGACTGGCGTGATGAGCAGCATCTGCGCGCTCTGCGCCAGTTCAACGAGGCCCATCGTCTGCGCGCCCAGCTCACGAGAGAGCCACAGCCGCAGCAGAAAGCCGACCGAGCGAACCGCGAAATGCGATGCGCTCAAAAAGAGCGTTTTTTGAATCAGCGTTTGACCGCGCACGTCCATCACCCGTGGAGCGTATGCGATTAAAGGAGAACTTATGTTTACCAAGTGGGATCATCGTTTTATGGAAATGGCGCAGCTCGTTTCGACCTGGGCGAGCTGCTATCAGCAGGAACGCAAAATCGGCGCGGTCATCGTCAAGGATAAGCGCGTGATGACCACCGGCTATAACGGCGCGCCCGCAGGCGTAAAAACCTGCGTGGAGCGCGGCGAGTGCCTGCGCAAAAAACTCGGCATTCCCTCCGGCACAAGACATGAGATGTGCTACGCGGTGCATGCGGAGCAGAACGCCATCATTCAGGCAGCCAAGCTCGGCGTGAACATCGACGGCTCGACGCTCTACTGCACCCATCAGCCGTGCATCCTCTGCGCGAAGATGATCGTCAACGCAGGCATTGTGCGCGTGGTTTATCACAGCGGCTATCCTGACGATTTTGCGCTGGATATCTTCAAAGAGGCCGGGGTTCAGGTCGAGTGCTACACCGAATCGGAGGAATAAATATGCCGCGTCTTTTTATCGTCGCCACGCCGATTGGCAACCTGTCCGATATCAGCGCGCGGGCGCTGCAAACGCTTCGCGACTGCGATTTGATCGCCGCCGAGGATACGCGCGTGACCCGCGCGCTGCTCAATCATTTTGAAATCGACACGCCCTGCGTTTCGAACCATCAGCATAACGAGGAGAACCGCGCCGCGCCGATTGTCGCGCGCATGCTGGAGGAAGACCTTGACGTGGCGCTCGTCACCGATGCGGGCACGCCCTGCATCAGCGATCCCGGCAGCTTTCTGGCGAAGGAAGCCGCAGCGGCGGGCATCGAGGTGCTGGCTGTGCCCGGGCCGACGGCGATGGCCAGCGCGCTTTCCGTCAGCGGGTTTGACACGCGGGAGTTCGCGTTTTACGGCTTTCTGCCGCGCCAGAAGCGGGAACTGTCCGAAAAGCTGCTGCAAATTGCGCGCACAGGCGTGCCGATTGCTGTTGCGCACGAGTCGCCGCACCGCGTGATCGACCTGGTCAGCGTGATTTGCGAAACCCTGCCGGGCTGCCGTATCAGCGCCAGCTGCGATTTGACCAAGCTGCATGAAAAGACGATTCGCGGCACGGCGGAGGAAGTGCTGGCCATGCTCCGCGCCAACGAGAAGGCGGAGAAGGGGGAATACTGCCTTGTGCTCGACCTGCATGACGTTCACGTGGAGGAGCAGAAGGCCGCATCCGATACGAGCCTTGAAGCGCGTATTTTTGAGCTGCTGATGGCGGGCAGGGACATGCGCGAAGCGGGGGACGAGCTGATGCGGCAGGGCGAAAAACGCAACGACGTTTACCGCGCGCGCACCGCCGTGCAGAAATTTCTGGAAGAACTTTGGGAGGATGAAGACGATGAATAACGAAACGATTGAACTCCTCTGCAACCGCAAGAGCGTCCGCGCCTACGAGAAGCGGGATATCCCGGAGGAGGATGTGCAGAAGATTCTGCGCGCCGCCATTGAAGCGCCGACCGCGGGCAACATGACGCTTTGGAGCGCCATCCGCGTGACGGACGAAGCGAAGAAGAAACGTCTCTCCGAAACCTGCGACAATCAGCCGTTTATCGCGACCGCGCCGCTGGTGCTGGTGTTCTGCGCGGATTACAAGCGCTGGTACGACCTGTTTGCAACGCTGGATTTAGGCGAGGCGCTGCGCAGGCCGGGCGAGGGCGATTTGATGCTCGCGATGATGGATACGATCATTGCGGCGCATGCCAGCGTCATGGCCGCGGACGCGCTGGGCTATGGTTCCTGCTACATCGGCGACATCATCGAGCGCTGCGAGCAGCAGCGGGAGATCCTCGGCCTGCCGGAATACGTCAAGCCGGTCTGCATGGCGGTTTACGGCATTCCGACGGAATTTCAGAAGACGCGCAAAAAGCCTGCGCGCTTTGAGGTCAGCGACATCGTATTTGAAAACGAATATCAGCCGCGTGATCCTAAGCAGATGCGGCGCATGCTCGAAAACCGTCAGGATAAGCACGGAGAAGAATTGGAACGCTGGATCACGGCGCACTGCAAGCGAAAGTGGAACTGCGATTTCTCCCGCGAGATGACCCGTTCCGCCGCAAAGATGATCGAGGAGTGGCGGGAAGGCCAATAAGAAAACAGCTCCGCGCCTTGACGCAGAGCCGAATATAAGCTATAATATGAGCAGACGAGGAGCCGTCAGACCCGGTTACCTCCGCTCACATTTCTAGAAGTAAAGCGAAGTACCGCCGGTCAGAAGGGACGCTGACCGGCGGTACGCTTTTTATTTTGAAAATCAGCACTAACAATAAAAACGAGCCTTAGCATCACACCAAGGCTCGTTTTGTTTATTGAAAATGCAAGCGTCAAGAAAGAGAATTACGCGTTCTTCCAGCTTTCGGCCAGATCGGTCTTCTCCCACGGCATATCCTTGGCATTCTCGCCGAAATGGCCGTAGCAGGAAACCTTGCTGAACTTCGGGCTGTGCAAATCGAAGCGCTTGATGATCGCCGCCGGACGCATATCCACGGTGGAAACCAGCTCCTGAATCTTCTCCTTGGCGACCTTCTCCGTGCCAAAAGTATCGACGAGCACGGAAACCGGCTGCGCCATGCCGATGGCGTAGGAAAGCTGCACTTCGCAGCGGTCAGCCAGACCGGCTGCGACGACGTTCTTAGCGATGTAGCGCGCCATGTAGGCCGCGCTGCGGTCAACCTTGCTGGAATCCTTGCCGGAGAAAGCGCCGCCGCCGTGGTGCGCATAGCCGCCGTAGGTATCGACGATCAGCTTGCGTCCGGTCAGGCCGCTGTCGCCCGCAGGGCCGCCGATGAGGAAGCGGCCGGTCGGATTGACGTAGATGTGCGTGTTCTTGTCGAGCATGTCGGCGGGCAGCGCGCGGGAAATCACCTCGTCGATGATTGCGGTGCGCAGCTCATTCTCGCTGATGGCTTCGGTGTGCTGGGTGGAAACGACGACGGTGTCGATGCGAACCGGTTTGCCCGCCTCGTCATATTCCACGGAAACCTGCGCCTTGCCGTCCGGCAGGATGTCCGGCAGGATGTGCATCTCGCGGACATAGGCCAGACGCTTGGTCAGCGCGTGCGCCAGCTCAATCGGCAGGGGCATGAGGTTTTCAGTCTCGCGGCAGGCATAACCAAACATCATGCCCTGATCGCCCGCGCCCGCGTCTTCCTCAATCTCGCGGGAAACGCCCATGTTGATATCCGGGCTCTGTTCGTGCAGATCGACGGTAATCTTGCAGGTGTCCGCGTCGAAGCCGTGGCCCGGCTCGGTGTAGCCGATCTTGCGGATGGTGTCGCGGGCAATCTGCTCGTAATTCACCTTCGCGGTGGTGGTGATTTCGCCGAAGATGTGCACCGCATCGGTGATGGCGGTGACTTCGCAGGCGACGTGGCTCATCGGGTCCTGCTCCAGCAGCGCGTCCAGAATCGCGTCGGCAATCTGGTCGCAGACCTTATCGGGATGGCCCTTGGTAACGCTTTCGGAAGTAAACAGCGTGTGCATCGTTAGTCCTTCTTTCCGCAGCCTGCGCCGCAGGTCGAGCAGTCGTGGCTACACGCCCAGAGGCGCTCAGCGGTGGCCTGCCAGTTCTTCGCATACTCGTCGCACTTGGCGCACAGGTGATCCGCCGTCTCCGGGGACTGCGGGTCGGTGGAATGCGCGCCGGTCTTTTCAACCATTTCACGCAGCATCTGCGGATTCTCCAGCATCGGGCAGGGGCGCAGATGGTTGTCGTTGAACGGCTGGCCGTCGTGATAGGCCATGAAGATCGGGCTTTGCAGCGCTTCGAGCAGCGTGCAGCTGCGGATGTTTGCGTTGGAGTAGTGGATGAACACGCACGGGTCAACGTCGCCGTTGGCGTTGATGTGCAGGTAGCGGCGGCCGCCGGCGATGCAGCCGCCGACATACTCGCCGTCGTTCTGGAAGTCCATCGCGAAAATCGGCTTCGTCGCGCGGATTTCACGGATGCGGTGATACATGTACTCGCGCTGCTGCGGGTTCGGCAGGAGCTGCGGGGCGGCGTCGTTGCCGACCGGCATGTAGTGGAAATACCAGATGAAGCGTGCGCCCAGGCTGCAGATGAAATCGATATACGCATCGGACGCGATGGAATCGATGTTCGCGCTGGTGTAGCAGGCGGAGATGCCGAACGGCAGGTGCTTGTCATGCAGCAGCTTCATGGCGTGGGTCGCCTTCTCGAAGACGCCGTTGCCGCGGCGGCCGTCGGTCGCCGTCTCGAAGCCCTCCAGGCTGATGGCCGGGATGAAGTTTTTCACGCGGAGCATCTCGTCGGCAAATTCCTCGTCGATCAGCGTGCCGTTGGTGAAGGAGAGGAACTGGCAGTCGGAATGCTTGTTGCAGATGGCAATCAAATCCTTCTTGCGGACGAGCGGTTCGCCGCCGGTGTAGATGTACATGTACACGCCGAGTTCCTTGCCCTGGGTGATGATGGAATCAATCTCATCAAACGTCAGGTTCAGGCGGTTGCCGTATTCCGCCGCCCAGCAGCCGGTGCAGTGCAGGTTGCAGGCGGAAGTCGGGTCGAGCAGAATCGCCCACGGAATGTTGCAGCCATACTTCTTGCGGTTTTCTTCCTGCTTCGGCCAGCCGATGATGTTGGCGTTGAGGAAGAAGTTCATGAACGTCGCCTTGAGCACATCCGGATCGGTATCCTTCATGATGTCCATGACGAGCTGGTGCATGTTGTTGTCTTTATCGTTAATGACCTTGCGGACAGCCGCGCGCTGAGTCGGGAAGCTGTTCGGACCGTCGCCCGCAAACTTATCCACCCAAGCCATCAGCTTCGGGGCGTTTTCCTCCGGATTCTTGCCGATGTAGCTGAACGCGGTAGAGAAAGCGGCTTTTTTCATCGAATCTGCGATACCCATAAGACACACTCCTTTGTTATTGTGGCGCAAGTATACCCCTAAAACGAGCCTAAAGAAAATACCCAAATGCAATTCCCTGTCCGTTTTTGGGATAAGGGAAAAGCATTTGGGTAAAATTGACACATTCGGTCGAATTTGTGTAAAGTTTTCTTAATACACGTTTCCGTCGTCCGCCGTTGACAGAAAGCGCTGAACAATGCCCTCCAGACTGCCGCCCATCAGGCGGTAAAGCTGGCGGATGAGCGGCTCGGGCGGGGTCATCATGTTCGTGCCGATCCAGCGGAGGAAAAGGCCCGTAATGCCCAGACCGTATACGCTGACGATGAAATCCTGGTCGGATTCGCTCAGCAGGTCAAAGCCCTCCTGCGCGGAAAAGATGCGGTGGAGCAAGGGAGAAAGCAGCTTGAAAACCTCGGTTTCCAGCGTGTCGCGCTCCAGCGAGTGAAACGCGTTGAGGACGAGCAGCCTGTTTTCCTGCATGTAAACAAACAGGGCAGCGATGCTCTCCTCCCAGTTATCCAGATTGATTTTGTCGGCGAGCAGGTGACGCGCATCTTCCTGAAGCGTCCAATCCAGCAGGTCGTAGATATCCTGAAAATGATAATAAAAGGTCTTACGGCTGACTTCCGCATCGTCCGTGATATCCTGAATGGTGATGTTGTCCAGCGTCGTCTTTGACAGCAGTTTTTTCAGGGACATCGAGAGCATGCGTTTTGTCGTATTGGCCATGTGCGCACCTCATTTCTTTCAAGGTATTGTACCTTGTTTTCGGGATTTCGTCAACCAAAGAATGGTGTGGGACAGTCCCCACGATTTGCAACCGGGGGATTCTGGCTGAAAGCGGCGTTTCAGTGTATAATGGCCGCAGGATGAAAAAGGAGGAAAACAGATGAACAAGCGGATAACGCCGGAGAAACTGGCTGAAATGCTGATGATGCGGGTGTATGTGCCGTTTTCCGCCGTGGTTTCGGTGGATGAACAGGGCGGGGTGGTGGCGCTGTGCCAGTTTGACACGGCTTTTGCGGGCGAAACAATGACGTTTGATCCCTGTGCCGCCGAGGTCTGGCTGATGACCAACCATCCCGAAGGGCGGCCGGAACTGACCGAGGAGGACGAGCGCAACGCGCATCGCCTGCTGGCCCGGAGGAAGGATGCGCGCATCTTCATCGTCGGGGAGGACGTGGGCTGCATGGAGGTTGAAATTGCGCGCGAACCATGATATACTGACCCCAACGAAAGGAAAGGCAGGAATTCGATTCTGAAACGATACGCAATTGGCAAATGCGCGGCCTGCGCGGTGTCCGTGCTGATTCTGGGCGGCACGCTGTTCGGCTTCGGCGCGATGCGCGGGCGGGAACTGCTGCGCATGGCTTTCGACGGCAGGCATTTGGAACACGGCGACGGGGAAGTCAGCCGCTTCGACCTCTGGGCGGAAACCGCCAGACAGCAGACGGGGCCGCGCGTGAGCGGCTGGCTGACAGTGGTGCAGCCGCAGAGCGCTGCCGTGCATACGGAGCGGGGAACGCTTCGCGGCACGGTGTATCCGCCGCTGGATGGCGCGCAGGATGCGCCGTGGGTGCTGCTCTTTCACGGCGGGCCGGGCACGGACAGCTGTCAGGTGGAAGATATCGCCTGCGAGCTTTCTTTGGCAGGCTATCGCGTGCTGACGCCGGATTTGTTTGCTCACGGGGCGAGCGACGGCGAATTGACCGCCTTCGGCGCGGCGGATGCGCAGGATGTGTACGCATGGGTCGATTGGGTGACGGGCGAGACGCAGAACGCCCGCATGGCCCTGATGGGCGTGGACGAGGGCGCGCTGGCCGTGCTGCTGGCTGCGTCGGAGGGGCTGCCGGAAAACGTTCGCGCGATTGCGGCGGATAGTCCCGTGACGGATGTGGAGCGCCGCGCCGAAGACGTGCTGGCGGGCGAGGGAGAAGAACTTTCCGCGCTGGATCGCTGGCTGCTGAAAACGGCCTATCGGGTGAATTTCGGGGAGCCGCTGGAGAGCGTGCCGCTTTCACGGCTCAAAGGGGACGGAAAGCCGCTGCTTCTGTTGGCGGGCACGCTGGATGAGCAGTCCCCCGCGTATCTGGCCGAGGACATTGCGCAGGCCGCAGGCGGACGCGCGCGGGTGGAGCTGATCGAGGGCGCTTCGCACGGCATGGCGCGCTATATGGACGCCCAGCGCTATTATGCGGCGCTGCTGGCCTTTTTGAAGGAGGAACTATGACCAGGGAAGAAAAGAGCGAGCTGCTCGCGCAGCTGGGCAAAGAGGACTACGAATATTATATGGAGCTGCGCCGCCAGATGGATGTGCTGGCCGCCGACGAGCAGATGGACGATGCGCAGAAAGCCGCCTTCTATGCCGAAATCCGCGAGGAACTGATCGTCATGCGCAAGCGGCGCGATCTACTGACCCGCAAATTGCAGGCGTTCAACGAGCTGATCGACGAGGTGGAAACCCGGCTCAAGGAGACGGAGCAATACGACCGCAAAAAGAAGAAAAAGATGCGCATCCTGCCGCCTGCGCCGACTAACGCGCAGATCGACTACCGCGAGAAGCAGGAAGCGCACTTCGCGCAGGGCATGACGTTTTATAAGCTGTTCTGGGTGTTCTTCATCGGCTGCTTCGCGGGCGTGGTGCTGGAAACCATCTACTGTTTGATTCAGCGCGGTCATTATGAAAGCCGCGTCGGCCTGATCTATGGCCCGTTCAACCTCGTTTACGGCATTGGCGCGCTCTGCCTGAGCGGCGCGCTGTATCAATTCCGCAACCGTGGGCGCGTGTTCTCGTTTGTCGGCGGATTCATCGTCGGTTCGGTCGTGGAATATGCCTGCTCGTGGTTCCAGGAGGTCTGCTTCGGCTCGACCTCGTGGGATTACAGCAACATGCCCTATAATCTCAACGGCCGCATCTGCCTGCTGTATTCCATTTTCTGGGGCATTTTGGGCATCTTCTGGATTAAGGATATTTATCCGCGCATGGCCAAGTGGATTCTGAAAATTCCCAATAAGGTCGGCAAGCCGCTGACGTGGGCGCTGCTGGTGTTCATGGTTTTCAACTCCGTGATGACCCTGTTCACCTCCCTGCGCTGGACGGCGCGCCGCGAGGGGATTGCGCCGCGCAACGCGTTTGAAACGTACCTGGATGAGCATTACCCGGATGAGCGCATGCAGAAGATTTTCGCAAACGCCGAGTTCACCGAGGACCGCGAGGCCCGCATGCAGGACGAGCAGGAATCGCAGAATAATTTCCAAAAGTTCGAGGCGTTGAGCAAGGAACTTGGACAAAAGACTGCGGAAACCATCGAGGACGCGATCGATACGATTCGAAGCGATACGGAAAATCAATAACCGTCTTCAAACCGCAAACAGCCCGGAGAAGCGCCGACGCTCTCCGGGCTGCTTATATGATGCCGAAAATTTATTTGACCATGCCCTTCATCAGCTTCCGATCCGCGTCGCTCAGCTCGTGTTTTACGCTCTCCACCTCGCCGGTTTGGGCGTTCAACATCACAAGCACATCCGGCGCGGTTTTCAGTTCTTGAAAATCATCCCAGCTGATTTCGCCGTCCGTCGAATCGTTCGATTCAAGCGCTCTGTCCGGACCGCAGACCACCAGATACCGCGCGACACCGTCGTCAAACGCGCGTTCGCTGAACAGCATCGGGTAGCACAGCGGATCGATGGCCGCATCCGCAAGTCCCTGCGCGGCGTAATCGTCTATCGCTGCCGCTTTGGCGATGGCCTGCGCCTGTTCGCGGGTGACATCGCCGTCTTTCGCGGCGCGCAGGGTTGCGCCCTCGTAGCGGCGGGAGAATTCGACCTGCACGTTTTCCGCCCAGAGATAGACGGCCTGGCCGTATTTTGCATACCAGCTCTGCACTTCGGGCGAGTCCTCGCTCAAATACGTCGGCTGGGTGGCCAGTTCGGCGGCGGAATGATGGATGATTTCGCCGCTCAGCGCATTCACGGTCACGGAGAATGAACAGCCGTTGCCGTAGATGCTCGTCATCAGCACGACATACGCATCCCCCGAACGCTGGCAGTCGATGCTGTATTCGTCAAAGGAAAAGATGCTCGTGTCGCAGAGCGATTCAAAGCACGCGCGCGCGGCCTGAATGGCCTCCAATTCGGTGAGCATGCCGTTTGGCGCAGAGGTGCTGCTGACGAGCGGCGAGACAGCGGCAGCTTCCGGCGTTGAATCGGGGGAGAGGACGCGATCCTCGCCCGGCGCGGCGATGTTGGCCGCGCTCAAATGGCGCGTGTGCAGCGTGAACGCGCTGACGGGCACGACGAGCAGCAGCAGAAGCCCCATTGCGTAAACCAGATTCAGCCTGCGCGCGCGTTTTTTGGCCTTGACGCGGCGGCCGCGGATGGCGGCCATGACGGCGCGCTCATCCTGTGCGTTGAAGCGGACGGAGCAGAGGCTCTCGTCGATGGCTTCGCGAATCTTCGAATCTTTTTTCATCGAGTTCAGCCCCTTTCTTCCAGTTGACTGCGAAGTTTTTTCTGCGCCTGCTGCAATCGTCTTGTGGCGGTCGGCGCGGAAATGCCGAGCACCTGCGCGCAGGTGCGCAGGCTCATATCCTGATAATAATACAAAAGCACGATCTCCCGATATTTGGGCGCAAGCGCCATAATGGCCTGGGTCAGCGCGAGCCGTTCTTCCGCGCCGTTTGCGATGGACAGCGGCAGAGCCTCGATTTCCTGCCGCCTGTCGATGTGGCGCATCCACGAGGTGCGCAGAACGTCCTTGCAGGTGTTGACGGCGATGCGCACGAGCCACGCTTTTGTGCTTTCAATTCTGCCGGAAAGCAGCTCGTCGATGTGGTCGTAAGCCTTGATGAAGGTTTCCTGCACCGCGTCTTCGGCCAGACCGAGGTCGCGCAGATAGACGCAGCACAGACGCTTGAGACCGTCGCCGTAGACCTCCATCAAATGCCGAAGCTGTTGTTCGCGCTCATCTTCTGTAAAGGACGACATCGCCCATTCACCTCCTCACTGATTAAGACGAAGCAAACGCGCCAAAATTTCACGAAAAATGAAAAAAATTTGATTGACTCCATCTTTTTTTCATATTTGCGCCCTTGATTTCAATAACACTGTTCCTTACAATAATAGAGATCGCCCCGAAAATCAAGGGGTGTGGAAAAAGAAATGAAAATTGCGGCCGGAGAGGTCGTTTTGGAGGCGTTTTTTCATGAGCAAGGTCATCGGCATCGATTTGGGCACGACAAACAGCTGCGTGGCGGTGCTGGAGGGCGGCGAGCCTGTCGTCATCCCCAATTCCGAGGGCGGGCGCACCACGCCGTCCGTCGTCAGTTTTACGCAGGCGGGGGAGCGCGTGGTCGGCGAGGCCGCGAAGCGCCAGCAGGCGGTCAACGCGGCGCGGACGGTGCTTTCCATCAAGCGGGAAATGGGCTCGGATTACCGCGTGAAGATCGACGGAAAGGCCTATACGCCGCAGGAAATTTCCGCAATGATTCTGCAAAAGCTGCGCCGCGACGCGGAAGCGTTCCTCGGCGAACCGGTGAGTCAGGCGGTCATCACCGTTCCGGCGTATTTCACGGACAGCCAGCGTCAGGCCACGCGCGACGCGGGGCGCATCGCGGGGCTGGAGGTGCTGCGCATCATCAACGAGCCGACGGCGGCGGCGTTCGCCTACGGCCTGGACCACGGACAGGCGCAGAAGATTCTGGTGTATGATCTCGGCGGCGGCACGTTTGACGTTTCGCTGATTGAAATCGGCGACGGCGTGATCGAGGTGCTGGCGACCAGCGGCGACAATCACCTCGGCGGCGACGATTTTGACGAGCGGCTGGCGGACTATCTCGCGGACGAGTTCAAACGCACGGAAAAGATCGATTTGAAGCGCGACAAGGCGGCCATGCTCCGTGTGCGCGAGGCGGCGGAAAAGGCCAAGCGCGAATTGAGCGGGCAAATGAGCACGCAGATCACCCTGCCGTTTTTGACGCAGGACGCGAACGGCCCGCATCACCTCGATGTGACCGTTACCCGCGCGCAGTTTGAGGGCATGACGCGGGATTTGGTGGAGCGCACCTGCGGCCCGGTCAGCCAGGTGATGACGGATGCGGCGCTGAGCATGAGCGACCTGGGGCAGGTGCTGCTCGTCGGCGGCAGCACGCGCATGCCCGCCGTGCAGGAGATGGTCAAAAAGCTGACCGGCAAGGTTCCGGCGCGCAACGTCAACCCGGATGAATGCGTCGCGATGGGCGCAGCCTTGCAGGGCGGCAAGCTGGCGGCGGGCAACGGCATGGTCGTTTCCTCTGCCGCACAGAACGTGATTTTGATGGACGTCACGCCGCTGTCGCTGTCCATCGAGACGGTTGGCGGCGTTGCGACCAAAATCATCGACCGCAACACGACCATCCCGACTCGACACAGCCAGATTTTCACCACCGCCGCGCCGTTCCAGACAGCCGTGGATATCAAGGTTTTACAGGGCGAGCGGTATTATGCCAGAGACAACAAGCTGCTGGGCAATTTCCGGCTCAAGGGCATTCGCCGCGCGATGGCGGGCGTGCCGCAGATCGAGGTGACGTTTGCCATCGACGCAAACGGCATTGTGACCGTCTCCGCAAAGGACTTGGGCACGGGCAACCAGCAGGAAATCACCATTTCCTCCACAACCAACATGAGCGAGGAGGAAATCCGCCGCGCGATGGAGGATGCGCGCCAATACGAAGCGCAGGACAAAGCGCGCCGGGAAGCCGCAAACATCCGCAACGAAGCCGAAAAGCTGATTTATGAAACAGAACAGGCGCTTTCCAAGGACAAGCAGATCGGCCATGACGATAAAAAGAAGGTCAAGGAGGATATCGCCGCGCTTCGCAAGGCGGTGAACAAGACCAAGCCGGACAGCATCACGACCGAGCAGGCCGCAGAGATCGCCAGGCTGGCCGAAGCGCTCAAGGAGAGCGCGAAGAAGCTTCAGGCGGAAGCATAAAATATAAAAAAGAAAGCGCCGCCATGCAGGTAGGATCTGCAGGGCGGCGGGCTTTCTAAGAACTTGATCCGCGAAAGAGGCTTTTTATGGAACGAGGAGCAATCCTCTTGACTGCATTCAATAACGTTTCCATGCGGATGGCAAGCATGTTTGCAAAAAAATCGCCGCTTCCGAAGCAAACGGAAGCGGCGTATTTTGTCCTTTCTCAGCGGAAAAGGCTGGAAGCGACGTAGGGCAGGATGGCGGTCAGCAGCAGCGCGGCGCAGGCGACAATCGCCACGATACGCACCATCTTCTGCTTCTGCTCGGCCTTCTTGTTGGTCTTAGAAGCCATTGGAATCGTCCTCCAATCGTTGAAATTAAACTTATTATAGCACAAAGTGACGCATCCGCAAAGGGGGAAACGCAGGAAAATTGGCGGCGGTCGGTTTTCCTGCGTTTTGCGCGCAAGGGGCTTGACTTCTCGCGGCGGGCTGCATATAATATGAGGGAAAGGCATTGAACGGAAAAGTACCTTTGCAAAAGCCGTCAGAGAGAGCGCGCCACCGGCTGAAAGCGCGTTTCGGAAGGAGCAGAGGGAAGTGCATCCGGGAGCTGCAAGGCTGAAGCGGGCGCTTAGGCCTTGACATGGACGTCGTGTTAAGACGAAACGAGTGGAGCATTCTCATGGAATGCTTAAACAGAGTGGAACCGCGGCCCTGCCGTCTCTGAAATGGAGACGGCAGGGCTTTTGTCTATCCGAAAGGGCGGATGAAATGTTTGACAATCTTCGCGCGGATATCGCGTCGGTGATGGAACGCGACCCGGCGGCCAAATCCAAATGGGAAGTGCTGCTGTGCTATCCGTCGGTGAAGGTGATGGCCTATCACCGCATAGCGCATCGGCTCTATCAAAACGGTCACACCACGCTGGCGCGCTGGATTTCCCAGCACAGCCGCCATGTAACCGGCATCGAGATTCACCCCGGCGCGTGCATCGGCAAAGGCTTTTTTATCGACCATGGCGATGGCGTAGTGATCGGCGAAACGACGATCATCGGCGATAACGTGACGCTCTATCAGGGCGTGACCCTCGGCGGCACGGGCAAGGACGTGGGCAAACGCCACCCGACCATCGGGGATAACGTGGTCGTCGGCGCGGGTGCAAAGGTGCTTGGTCCGTTCACCGTCGGCAGCGGCAGCAAAATCGGCGCGTCGGCGGTGGTGCTCAAGGAAGTGCCGCCCAACTGCACCGTGGTCGGCAACCCCGGCCGCATCGTCCGCCGCGAGGGCGTTGCGCCGCAGGTCGATCTCGACCATGTCCACCTGCCCGACCCGATCAAGGAACACATTGTCGCGCTGGAACGCCGGGTGAGCGAACTGGAAGAACAAATGCACAATCATTACGGTACGGTCGTACCCAAGGAGGATATTGAAGATGATGCAGATCTATAACACGCAGACGCGCCGCAAAGAGGAATTCAAGCCCATCGAGCCGGGCAAGGTTCGCATTTACTGCTGCGGCCCGACGGTTTATAACTATTTCCACATCGGCAACGCGCGCCCGTTTATCGTGTTCGACACGCTGCGCCGCTATCTGGAACACAAGGGCTATGAAGTCAAGTATGTCCAGAACTTCACCGATATCGACGACAAGATGATCCGCCGCGCCAACGAGGAGGGCATCACCGTCAAGGAGCTGGGCGACCGCTTCATCAAGGAATATTATACCGACGCGGACGCGCTGGGCATTGAGCGCGCGACGGTCAACCCGCGCGCGACCGAGCATATCCCGGATATCATCGCGCTGATTCAGAAGCTGATCGACAAGGGGCTGGCCTATGCCTGCGACAACGGCGACGTGTATTACAACACGCAGGCGTTCCCCGGCTACGGCAAGCTCTGCGGCCAGAACCTTGAGGATTTGGAGAGCGGCGCGCGCATCGACGTCGATCCGAACAAGCGTCACCCGATGGATTTCGCCGTCTGGAAGGCGCAGAAGCCGGGCGAGCCGGCGTGGGAATCCCCGTGGGGCCTGGGTCGTCCGGGCTGGCACATCGAGTGCTCCGCGATGAGCATGAAATACCTCGGCGAGACGCTGGATATCCACTGCGGCGGCAAGGATCTCGTCTTCCCGCATCACGAAAACGAAATCGCCCAGAGCGAGGGCGCGACGGGCAAGCCGTTCGTTCACTACTGGATGCACAACGGCTTCATCAATGTGGATAACCAGAAGATGAGCAAATCGCTGGGCAACTTCTTCACCGTCCGCGACATTGCCAAGGAGTTTGACCTCGAAGCCGTGCGCATGTTCATGCTCAGCGCGCAGTATCGCAGCCCGATCAACTTCTCCCGCGAGATGATCGAGCAGGCCAAGGCGTCGCTGGATCGCCTGTATACCGCGCGCGACCACTATCTGTTCCTGCTGCAAAACGCGAAGGACGGCGAGATGGGCGAAAAGGAGCAGGCGCTGCTTGAGAAGGTCAAGGCGGCGCGCGAAGGCTTTGACGCGGCGATGGACGACGATTTGAACACCGCGGATGCGATGGGCAAGATGTTTGAGCTGGTGCGCGAGGCCAACGTGGCGCTGGATGAAAACAGCCCGAAGCAGGCGATTTCCGCCGTGCTGGATGCGCTCAATGAAATGGCCGGGGTGTTCGGCATTCTAACCCGCAAGGCGGACGACGGCGACGAGAAGGTGAAGGCGCTGATCGAAGCTCGCGCGAAGGCCCGTGCGGAGAAGAACTGGGCCGAGAGCGACCGCCTGCGCGACGAAATCACCGCGCTGGGTTACGTGCTCAAGGATACCAAGCAGGGCCAGCAGGTAACGAAAGCGATGTAATCCGCTTTAAAACAAAAGCAATTCAACCGCCGATTCGGGCTCAAACGGATCGGCGGTTTGCTTATATCCACGCGTTCTTTGTGAAGAAGGACGCGTTTTTTAATGCCCAAACATCGCCTGCGTGGGGAAGACTCGGCGCGGATGTTTCGCAGAAAACGGCGCTTTGTTCTGTCAAAAGTGGATAGATATGTCGAAATTGGACGAAGATTCCCTGTTTTTCGCATCCATAACCGACAAAAGAACGGGCGGACGCGTTGCTATAATAGCGCCATGAAAACGGGATGGATTTTCCTGCTGGATGTGCTGCTGGACAGCGTGATGGTGGCGCTGGCGCTGAAGCTGGGCGGGGCGAGAACCTCCGCCTGGCGGATTGCGCTTGCGGCGCTGCTGGGCGCGGCGGCGGCGAGAATGTGCGCGGGGCTGCCCGCATGGGGGCGCGCGCTGCTGTGGCTGCCGATTGCGATGGGCATGATGGCCGCGGCGTGCGGACGAGCTTTGAAGCCGCTTCGCGCGGCGGGCCTGCTGCTGGCGGCGGCGGGTCTGATGGGCGGCACGATTCAGGCGCTTTCCGGCGCGGCCGGTTCCAAAACGAGGGGAATGCTGCTCGGCGTGCTGGCCGTTCCGCTGATCACGGCGGCGATGGTTCGCGCTTTGCGGACAGGACGCGATGTGCAGACCGTCCGCGTGCGCATGACATACCAGGGACGAACGGCGGAATTTTCGGCCATGGTGGACAGCGGAAACTGCCTGCGGGATTATCTCACCCATCGACCGGTGATTGTGATGCCGCAGGCGCGCGGAAACAGGCTGTTCGGGCTGGAGGGGACGCCGCTTCGACCGATTTTCGCGGATACGGCAGGCGGCAGGCAGATGATGCTCTGTCTGCTGCCCGATGAAACCATACTCGGCGACGGAGAAACCGAGCGGGCGGTTGAGGCCATACTGGCGCTTTCGCCGGGGCTAGGGGGGAATGCCCCGGCGCTGCTGCCGACCTCGCTGCTGAACCAAAAAGACGGACAAGAGGGGGCTTGAACATGGAAAAAAGAAAGAGCAGATCGAATTGGGGCTGGCGGACGCGCAAGCCGACGCTGGCCATTCTGCGGCCGGAAGGAACGGTCGCCTACATCGGCGGGAGCGACACGCTGCCCGCGCCGCTGACCCGCGAGGAGGAGCAGGCGCTTTTTCTGAACATGGACGCCCAGCCGGAAGCGGCGCGCCAGACGCTCATCGAACATAACCTGCGGCTGGTTGTTTACATCGCGCGCAAATTCGAGAACACGGGCGTGGGGATCGAAGATTTGATTTCCATCGGCACCATCGGGCTGATTAAGGCGGTCAAGACGTTCAATCCGCACAAAAAGATCAAGCTGGCGACGTATGCTTCGCGCTGCATCGAAAACGAAATCCTGATGTTCCTGCGGCGCACGAGCAGGCAGAAGCTGGAGGTCTCGCTTGACGAGCCGCTCAACACCGATTGGGACGGAAACGAACTGCTGCTTTCGGACATCCTCGGCACGGACGGCGATCTGGTTTACCGCTCCATCGAGGAGACCGTCGAGCGGCAGATGCTCGCCCGCGCGCTGTCCAAGCTCTCCGTGCGCGAAAAGGAAATCATGCGGCTTCGCTTTGGGCTGGGCGGCTGCGCCGAAAAGACGCAGAAGCAGGTTGCGGATATCATGGGAATCAGCCAAAGCTATATTTCCAGACTGGAAAAACGGATTTTGTCCCGGCTGCAAAAGGATATGAGCCAGATGGGATAAATGACTCCTTCCGTCACGACTTCGTCGTGCCACCTCCCTCCAAGAGGGAGGCTTATTTGCGTTTTGGACTATAAGTAAATCTGAAAAAGATAAAAAAGCAGTTCGGATGAATACATAATCATCCGTATGTGACTTTTTATAGGCGGTCAGGTTGAATTGTGTTATATGAAATGGTATAATTAAAACATTATCGGAACAAAGAAGGATTGCTTATGAGCGATGAAGCACGAAGACAGACGGATCATTTGGGCTTGCGCGAGCGGGAAGCCTTCCTGACTGGCGTCAACGCTTTTTTACATACGCATGACGCAAAGGGATATTGCGTGGCGGCGCTGGATATCGAACACCTCAAGCTGCTCAACAACTGGTACGGCCAGCAGACGGGCGACGAGATTCTGCGGCGCATTGCAAAGCTGCTGCTGAAACTGGAGAGGGAGAACGGCTACATCATCGGCCATTTTGGCAGCGACGACTTTTTCCTGTTCATGCCGGATGACGATGAAAAGCTCGAAACGGTTTACGATGAAACGGTGCGCATCATGCACAACGGCCCGGCTGCGACGGGGTTTCTACCGCTCATCGGCGTATGCGCGGCGGACGGGGACGAGAAGGACGCGGCGACGCTGTGCAATGACGCGCAGATCGCCCTGGAAGTAAGCGACGGCAAGGACGGCAGCCGCATCCGCCGCTTTGACCGCCAGCTCAGCGAAACCATCCACCGCAAGCAGCGCCTGCTGGCCGACATGAAAAAGGCCTTGCAGGTGGAGGGCTTCACCTTTTATTTGCAGCCCAAGTGCAACATCATCACCGAGCGCATCGTGGGTATGGAAGCGCTGGCCCGCTGGGTGCATCCGCAGATGGGCAGCATCTCCCCGGCGGAGTTCATTCCGCTGATGGAGCAGAGCGGGCTGGTGACGTGGCTGGATCGCTATATGTGGGAGGGAATCTGCAAAACCCTGCGTGACTGGCGGAAGAAGGGGCGCAAGGTTGTGCCGATTTCCGTCAACGTCTCCCGGCAGGATTTTGAGGTCATCGACGTGCCGGAATGTTTCAGGGCGCTGACCGAACGCTATCAGGTGTCGCCGCAGCTGCTGCGCGTGGAAATCACGGAGACGGCGATTGCCGAAAATCTGAACATCATCCGGGATGGCATCGATAAGCTGCACGAATACGGCTTCACGGTGCTGATGGATGATTTCGGCAGCGGCTATTCCTCGCTGAACATGCTCAAGGATACGAACGTCGATGTGCTCAAGATGGATATGAAATTCATCAAGATGAACCGCGATAACGCGAGCAAAGGCGTGCAGATCATCGAATCCGTGGTCGAGATGGCGCACAGGCTGAACATGCCGATGGTCACCGAGGGCGTGGAGACACAGGAGCAGGTGGAGCTGCTGCGCTCGATGAACTGCATCTACGTGCAGGGCTACTATTATTACCGCCCCATGCCCGTCAGCGAAGCGGAAGCGCTGCTGGATCGCGCAGATCCGGATGATTATGCCGTGACGGATCTGCGGCGGAAAAATATTGAAAGCACGGATGACATTCAGTACAGCGCGCGAATTGAGCGCAGCGCGATGAACATCCTGACCGGAAACGCGTTGGCGTTGTGTATGCTGAATCTGGACACGGGCGAATTGCAGATTGCCAAGCATGAAATTGAACTGCCTAAAGCGGAAAAAAGCAGGCCCGTTCACTTTGCTTTGTTCAATAATCTCATGATTGCACAGAAACTGATTCATCCCGAAGACGAAGAAGGCTATCTGCGCGGCATGGCGCTTTCCACGCTGCGCGCAGAGTTTTTTGGCGGCAAAAAACAGGTCTATTTGAGATTTCGACAGAAAATCGACGGCGAATACCGCTGGGTGGCCTTGGCAATCGTGGCGGGGAACCCCTGCGTGCAGGGGCATGCGGAGGTGGCCATGGTGCTCAGCGGCGCAAACTCGGACGGACATGCCAACCGACCAAGCCAACCGCGCAGCGTGGATTACGACTGCGACACGCTGACCGGCCTGTTTAACCGCAGGCGGTTTGAGCGGGATTTGGAATGGTGGACGGCGCACAGGCCGAGGCTGCTGACCTGCGCCTATTTCGACGCGGTGGGGCTGCACGAGATCAACAACCACCTGGGCCACAAGGCGGGCGACAACATGCTCTGCACCGTGGCCGGAGAAGCGCGCCGCCTGTTTCCGCATGCCATCCTTTACCGCATCGGCGGCGATGAATTTGTGGTGCTCTGCGAAAGCTGGACGGAAGCGGAAATGACCGAAGCGGCGGCCAAGCTCAAGGCGCGCGTGCGCGAATTGGAATACGAAATCTCCGCAGGCGTACACCAGATTCGGGAAAACGAGCTTCTGGAGGACGGCGTAGATAAGGCGGAAAACGCCATGCGCCGGGATAAGGAAGCCTATTACCGCGCGACAGGCAATCTGGGACAGATGCGCGTGCTCAACGAGAAGCTCGAAAAGATTTTGCAGGAAAAGCAGGATGCGGATCGTTTTCTGCGCGCCATTGCGCCGCACTACATGGGCGTGTATATCGTCAGCAGCGAAACGGGCAGAATGCGCAGCATTTTCATTCCCAAGCGCTTTCAGCAGATAGCCAAGGAAGCGAACGGACTGTTTATTCCGGCGCTCAGGCAGTATGCTGAGGAGATTGTGGCGGATAAATGGCGCGAAGCCTTTGACAAATTCCTCGATCTGCCGCACGTGGTTCAGCGCGTTGAGCAGGAGGGCATTGCCTATCTGATTTATCAGCGCAAGGACGATGTGTGGGTGCGCCTGCAGGTGATGAAATACATGCCGGACGAGGACGAAAACGACAGCACGCTCTGGATTTTCTCCGCCGCTTCCGTGGATGAACAACGCGCTTGACAGCATCACTTATGTGCGATACAATGACGAAAAGACTCCTTCCGTCACGCCTTTGGCGTGCCACCTCCCTCAAAGAGGGAGGCTTTTGGTATGAGTCTCCCGCCTTATGGTAAAAGCTGTTTCTATTCAAAAAGAAAACATAAAGCTGTTATAAGGCTCCCTCTTAGAGGGAGCTGTCAGCGAAGCTGACTGAAGGAGTTTCCTATGTTTGATTACCTGCGCACGCTGTTCAGCGAGCCGCTTGCCTTTTTCGATCAGGCCATTTTCCGCACGCTGGCCGTGCTGATCGGCCTGTGCTGCCACGAGTGGGGGCATGCCTATGTCGCGTATCGCTGCGGCGACGACACGGCCAAGCGCGCCGGACGGCTGACGCTCAACCCGCTGCGCCACCTCGACCCGGTGGGCACGATTTTGATGTTTTTTGTCGGCTTTGGCTATGCGAAACCCGTTCCGGTCAATCCGTATAACTTCAAGGGCGACCGCAACAAGGATGATTTTCTGGTGTCCATCGCGGGCATTACGGTCAATCTGATTCTGTTTGTGCTGTTCACCTATCTGGCCGTGCTGTGCAGCGCGTTCATGTGGGATCGGCAGTTCGTCGCCTACAACGGCCTGAGCAAGGTCGTCAGCTACGAGTACAACGCCGTGTGGTCGGTCATTTCCGGCAGTGCCCGGCAGGATTTCGGCGCGGTCATCGCCCGCGGCTGGCTGGTGCCGTTTGTGCGCCTGTTTGCGTATACGGCGCTGGTCAACCTGAATCTGGCCGTGTTCAACCTGATTCCCCTGCCGCCGCTGGACGGCTATCACGTCGTCAACGACCTGATTTTCAAGGGACGCTATCAGCTCGGCCAGAAGGCTTTCCGCATCGGCATGCTGATCGTGCTGGTGCTTTCCGCGCAGGGCATTTTGGGCCGCATCATCAGCTGGGTGGTCTATCCCGCACAGGGGCTGCTGCTTGCGCCGATCCGCGCGATTTGGGGGTAAGCGATGTATTACGTTTCCCTCAAACAGTTCGAAGGGCCGCTCGACCTGCTGCTGCATTTGATTACCCGCGCGAAGGTCGATATCAAGGATATCTTCGTTTCCGAAATCACCGAGCAATATCTCGCGTCGATGGGCAGTGTGGACGAGCTGGATATGGACACGGCCAGCGAGTTTTTGACCATGGCCGCCACGCTGCTGGAAATCAAATCCCGCGCGCTTCTGCCGCGACCGCCCGAACCGACGGAAGACGGCGAGGAAACGCCGGAACAGACGCTCATCCGCAGGCTGGAAGAATACAAGCTCTACAAGGAGAGCGCGGGCCGCATGAAGGAATTTGAGCAGGCCGCGATGCAGGTATTCTCCAAGCTGCCGGAGGAATATCCGCTGCCGCCGCAGCCCGTGGAGCTGACGGGGCTTTCGCTGGATGGGCTGGTGCGCGCGCTGGAGCGCATTCTCGCCCGGCAGACGCAGGACGAGGAGCCGGGGCGTGTGTTCCGCTCCATCACCCGCGATCGCTTCACCATCGAGCAGTGCGTGTTCAACCTGACGACGCGGCTGAAAAAAGGCCCGGTGCTGTTTACGGACATGCTCTCCGACGAGGTGACGCGGGACGAGATCGTTTCCTATTTTATGGCGATGCTCGAATTGCTCAAGCTGGGGCGGCTGCACGCCGAACAGGAGCATGTGTTTGACGATATACTGATTTTACCCGGCAGGAGGGAAGACGATGGAGACGGAGAACCCGCAGACGAATCAGGCGCAGACGGAGAATCCGCAGGAGACAACCAGCCCGGATAAGCCGGATTTGAACGAGCGCGTGGGCATTGTGGAAGCGATTCTGTTTGTGACGGGCAACGCGGTGGAAAAGAGCGAAATCTGCCGCACGATGAACATCACGGACGAGGAGCTGGAGGAGACGCTCAACGCGCTGGAGGGTGGCTATGATTATGACCGCCGGGGACTGCGGCTGCTGCGCTTTGGCCAGCATGTGCAGCTTGCGACGCGGCCGGATTACGCAAAATATGTGGAAAAGCTGCTTCAGCCGGTGCAGAAGCAGTCGCTTTCGCAGGCGGTGATGGAGACGTTGGCGGTGATCGCCTATCGTCAGCCGGTCACGAAAGCGGAAATCGAGCTGATTCGCGGCGTGAAGTGCGATTATTCCGTGCAGATGCTCGTCTCTCGTGGGCTGATCGAGGAGGTCGGGCGAAAGGAAGCGCTCGGCAGGCCGATTTTGTATGGCACGACGGACGCGTTTCTGCGCCACTTCTGCCTGACTTCGCTGGCCGATCTGCCGGAAATCGATTTTTCCGCGCTGGCGGATCGAATCGCCGAAGCGGAAGCCAAACAGGCTGCCCAAAAGCCCAAGGCCGATCCGGTGGACAAGCTGGCGCAGAATATCGCCAGCGAAGCGGAAAATCAGTGAGTCTTTTGCGGCGCACGCCGCACAGACATAAACAAACGAGAAGGAGAGATACCCATGAAAAAATTCTTTGAGGACTTCAAGGCGTTTGCGATGCGCGGCAATGTCATCGATATGGCTGTCGGCGTCATCATCGGCGCCGCGTTCGGCTCGATCACCACGTCGCTGGTCAACGATATCTTCATGCCGCTCATCGGCGTGCTGACCGGCGGCATCAACTTCGGCGGCCTGTTTATTGCGCTCGACGGCGGCTCGTATGTCTCCGCGGAAGCGGCTGCGGCGGCCGGCGTGGGCACGATCAACTACGGTCTGTTCATCCAGAACGTCGTCAACTTCATCCTGACCGCGTTCTGCATGTTCCTCGTCATCCGCGCGATGAATAAGCTCCATAAGAAGCCCGAACCCGCCCCGGCGAAGCCCAAGCGCATCTGCCCGTTCTGCAAGAGCGAAATCGCGGACGACGCGACCCGCTGCCCGCACTGCACGTCGATGCTGGAATAAGCGGCAAACAAGAAAAAACATAGACTGCACAAATTGCGGACGCGCAATGCGCGCCCCTACAACGGAATTTGCTCATTTAAAGAGAAAAATCGAAAAACGAACTGTCGAGCTGACCGAACTCGGCAGTTTTTCTTTTTGGGCCATAAAGCGGGAAAATGTCGCATACCATCGCCGGGAGGGATGAACATGCGGTTGATGGCCTTTGGCGGGGACGAGAGAATGCGCGGGGCTTTGCTGGCCGCCGGGCAGGCGGGCTGGGAGACGCTGCACATCGAGCGGGAGGAGGATATTCCTGCGGAAATGCCGAATGCGCAGGCGGTGATGCTGCCGTGGCCGAGAAGCTTTCGGGAGGAACGGCTGGTTGGGCAGAAGGAGACGCTGACGCGGGAACGCGTGCTGGGGCTGATTCCGCCGTGCCGCGCGATTTTGGCGGGCGGCGACGTGAAGGAGGAGGAACTGCCGCAGGCCGTGCGAATCATCCGCCCGGAGCGCGACGAAGCCTTTTTACGCAAAAATGCACGGCTGACGGCGGAGGGCGCACTGGCAACGGTGATGCGGGTGAAAAAGCGAGCGCTCATCAGCGAAACGGCGCTGGTGACGGGTTATGGGCGCATTGGACAGGAGATGACGGCGCGGCTCTGCGCGATGGGCATGTTTGTGATCGTCTGCGCGCGCAATGAAAACCAGATGCGTCTGGCGCACGCGGCGGGGGCGCATCCCGTGCCGCTGGCGCAGATTGGCAAGGCGTGCGGGCAGGCGGACGTCATCATCAACACGATTCCGGCACACGTGTTGAGCGCAGAAGTGCTGGAAGCCATGCCGCGCGACACGCCGATCATCGAGCTGGCGAGCGCGCCGTATGGCCTGGAGTTGAAAGAAGCGGTGCGGCTGGGCTTGCAGGTCTGCGTGGAAAGCGGCCTGCCGGGACGATATGCGCCGCTGGACGCGGGGCAGGCGCTCTTTGACGCGATGATGTCGGCGATGACGAAGCAGGAGGGAATGCGCGATGCGTGACAACACGACCATTGGATTTGCGATGACGGGCTCATTCTGCACGTTCAAGGCGGTCTTTCCGCAGATGAATCTGCTGGTGGAACATGGTTATCGCGTTCTGCCGATCATGAGCGAGAACGTTTACACGACGGACACGCGCTTCGGGCGCGCGGCGGACTGGATTGCGCAGGCGGAGGAAATCTGCGGAGAAAAGGTGATCCACACGATTGCGCAGGCTGAGCCGATCGGGCCGAAGAAGCTGCTGGATTTGCTGATTCTCGCACCCTGCACGGGCAACACGCTGGGCAAGCTGGCCTGCGGCATATACGACACGGCGCCGACGCTGGCGGTGAAAAGCCACAGGCGCAACGGGCGGCCGGTTTTGATTGCGGTTTCGACGAACGACGCTTTGGCGGGCGCGGCGGCGGGCATCGGACTGTTGATGAACCGAAAAGGGACGTATTTTGTGCCGTTCCAGCAGGACGATTACCGCGCAAAGCCGACAAGCTGCGTGGCGGACTTCACGCAGATCCTTCCCGCAGCGGAGGCGGCGCTGGAAGGGCGGCAGCTTGAGCCGATGGTTTTCTGAGGGGGGAACGTTGGGGCTCTGCCCCAAACCCCGGCAGGAAACTGAGTTTCCTGCACCTTCCGAATTAAGAGGGATGAAAAAGAAGGGAAGATTCGTCTCTTTACAAAGCGATTTCTTTTCATGTACAATAGAGGGCAAGAGGTGATGGACAATGAAACGCTTGATTCTGATTCTGACGATGCTGGGCTTCGCGTTCCCCGTGGGGGCGATGGCGGAGCTTGAAATACGCATGGAGCAACAAGAGGAAAACGGGCAGAAACTGATCGTCTTTTCGGCGGCGCAAACGCAGGCGGAGGAAACTACGCCCGCGCCGGAAGAAACGCCCGACGCGGCGCTGCTGATGGCGAACGGCTTGATTGAATCGCGCTTTGAGCAGGCGAAGGCGGCGCAGCTGACCCAGCGCGCGGGCGCGGAGATTGCGCAGCGCGGCGAGATATACACGGCGGGGAACGTTGCGTCGCTGGTGCTGCACTGGAACGGCACGCAGTCGGACGGCACGGCGGGAAGCGCGGTGCGCGGACTGGTGCTCGATCGGACGACGGGCGAGGAAATCCGGCTGGAGCAGCTTTTTGACGATGCGGACGCGGCGTTTGACGCGATGGAAACGATTATTGCGGACGACGTACTCTCCCAGTTGAGCGATTACATGGAATATGGCGAGCTGCTGCCGATGCCGCGCGACAACTACGCCATCGACGCTTACGGGCTGACGGTGTTTTATCCCGATGACAGCTATCGTTATTTCGACGAGCAGAGCGGCGCGGTGCAGTTTGCGTGGTATGAACTGGCGGATTACATCGGTGAAAACAGCCCGGTATACGCGCTGGCGCATGCGCAGAGCGATATCAATGCGCTTTCTGATGCGGCGAAGGATGGCAGGCTGCCCGGCCCGATGGAACAGGCGGCTGTCGGACAGAAACTCGGCGAGGTGCTTTCCACCTACACGCTGCTGACCGATCCGGATTACACAAAGGATTCGCGGGTCTATCTGTTTGAAGAAGCGAACCTGCGCGGCTGGGCGGTGGAAATCCCCAAATATGCCGAAACGGACGAGGAGGATACGCCGATTTCTGCCATTCGCACCACGCGCGCGGACGTCTGCGGGCTGACCAGCGGAAAGACGACGAAGGATGAGCTGACCGCGCTGCTCGGCGCGCCGAAGGAGACGCGGAACTATGATGCGGACAGTGCTGCCGACCGCATGCTGGAGGCGGGAGAAAGCCTGTTTTTCGAGCTTTCCGGCCGCATTTTGCAGGCGCATATGGATGAAAATGGTGTGTTAAGCTGTCTGATTCTGCGTGACGCGATGCCCGAAGACCTTTACTGATTTTGCCAAACGTGCTATAATAATCTGCCTGACTATGCGCGGGCAGATATTTTTTGGATAGACAGAATATGTTGGATATACGCGAAGCGAGGAAGGAGTTTGAGGATGAAATCCTCAAGCGGGTTTGGGCGGCGGCCCAACGTTTCCTTTTTGTTTTTTGCATTTTGAAGGGAAGGTAAGCGGATGGCGAAAAAGGCGGCTAAAGGCGCGGCGGCAAAGAAAAAGCGCACGGTTTCCGGCAAGCGGGGAAAGCCGGGGAGAAGGGCGAATCAGGGCGCAGACCCGCGCGGCATTGCCGGCATTGTGATTTTCTGCATCGGGTTGCTGGCGCTGCTGTGCCAGTTTATCCCGTCAAACGGCGGCTTCCTCAATCGCTGCATGCTGATTGTGCGCGGCCTGGGCGGCATGCTCTGCCTGTTGCTGCCGGTTGTGCTCTGCTGGACGGGCGCGGTGCTCGTCTTCTTCAACGAAAAAAAGCTGAGCGCCCAAACCCTGATCTTCGGATCGCTGATTTTTCTGTTTGTGGAAGCCATGTTTCAGCTGTTCCGCATCTCCGGCGTGAACGCGGCGCTCGCTGCGGACGGCGTGGAAGCGGGATACGGCACATTCCTCGTGCGCTCGTTCACCATGAGTTCGCTGGATTGCAAGGGCGGCGGCTTCATCGGCGCGCTGCTGGCGTGGCCGCTGTATAAGGCGCTGGACGTTTGGGGCGGCATGATCGTGCTGATCTTTGCGACGGCCATCGTGCTGATGGCGATGACGGGCTTCTCGTTCGGCGGCATGGGCATGCGGATTTCCGAATGGATCGACGATTTCCGCGTGGAGCGGCAGGAACGCCGGGAGGAGCAGAACGCCCTGCGCGACGCGCGGCAGGAAGAAGAATTGGAACGCGAAAACGCGCTTGCCATCGAACGCCAAAAGCGCAGGCAGGAGCGCATGCAGAAGCAGAAGGAAGAACAGGAGGCTGCCGCGCGCGAAGCGGAGGAGCGGGAAAAAGAGCGCCAGAGGGATGAAGAAATCCGCAAAGCGCTTGAACCGAAGGACGAGCCGGAGGAAGCGCCGATTCAGCCGCCAAAGCGCAAGCAAAAGCCGACGCTGACCGTGATGCGGCCGCAGGAGGACGAGCGGCCGGACGACCAGCCCGTGATTACGAGCAGGCCGCCGAAAAAGGCAGCCGCGCCGCGCAAGCGCCGCACCATTTCCGACGGGGCGCAGCTCTATATCGAGCGGGACGACGAGTTTACCCGCGCGCCCGTGGATGAGCACGCGCCGACGACGCCGAGCCGCCGAAACAGCTTCACCATGCAGGAAGCGGAAAACGCGTTCCTCTATGGCATGAACGGCAGCCAGCCAACGGCGGAGGATACGCCGCGCGACGCATATGGTCAGCCGACGGCGGGGTATACGCCGAATGACGCATATGGTCGGCCGACGGCGGGATATGCGCCGAACGAGACATACAGCCAGCCGACGGCGGGATATGCGCCGAATGACGCATATCAGCCGACGACGGGGTATGTGCAGAGCGAGACATACAGCCAGCCGACAACGGAATATGTGCCGAATGACACATACAATCAGCCGACCGCGGAGTACGCGCCCGGAGGATATCCGCCTGTGGACGACGAAGCGGCTGTCGAGTCGGAAATGCCCGCCGACGCATACGCACAGGAGGACGAGGAGGAAGACGACGAGGCGACCTCCATCACGAATGCGCGCGCGGAAGGTGCGGACAGACCCATCGACGACAGCTATTTCCCGGACGCATCCGAGGACGAAGAAGCGGACGAGCCGCAGGCGGCGAATGTCGAATACGACGACGGCGATGCACAGGTGATGGCGGACGAATCCCACGACGAGCCGGAGGACGAGCCTGCGCCCGTGATGGGCGGTTCGTTCGGCGGCTGGCCGGGGCAGAGCGCCCAGCAGGCGGGCGGAAGCGTGCCTTCGAGCTATTCCGCGTCGGCCATTGACGCGGCCAGAGCGCGCGCGGAACGCAATGCGGGCTATCAGCCGCCGCAGAGGGATGCGGCGCAGAGCAATCCCGGCGGACAGGCGGCCGCACCGCAGAACGAAGGCGGCCGCCGCCCGATGCAGCAGCCGCCAATTCAGCCGCAGGGGCAGGACGTTTTGCAGGCCCAGCGGATGAACGAACAGCAGACCGTTGTGCAGCTGCGCGGCAGCCGCATCGACGGCACGCCGATCGTCATGCCCGCCAAGGACGTGCATGAAGCGCCGCAGACGGCGAAGGAGGAATACGTCTTCCCGCCGATCGACCTGCTCAATCAGGGCAACACGACGCAGGACCCCAACCAGCGCGCCAAGGATGAGGCGGGCGCGCGCAAGCTGCTCGGCACGCTGGAGAGCTTCGGCGTGCAGGCCAAGCTGCTGGATGTGACCCACGGCCCGGCTATCACGCGTTATGAGCTTGCGCCCGCGCCGGGCGTGAAGGTTTCGCGCATCGTCGGCCTGGTGGACGACATCGCGCTGAACATGGCTTCCGACGGCGTGCGCATCGAAGCGCCGATTCCCGGCAAGCCTGCGGTCGGCATTGAAATTCCGAATCAGAAGATCGAGACGGTTTCCCTGCGCGATGTGCTGGAAAGCCCGGAAATGATGCGCGAAAAATCCCCGACGGCGGTCGCGCTGGGCAAGGGTATTTCCGGCGCGCCGGTCATCGCGGATATGGCGAAAATGCCGCACGTGCTGATTGCAGGCGCGACCGGTTCGGGCAAATCCGTCTGCATCAACACGATCATCAATTCCATCATCTTCCGCGCGAAGCCGGAGGAGGTGCGGCTCATCCTCATCGATCCGAAGGTGGTTGAGCTTTCCGTTTACAACGGCATCCCGCACCTGCTCGTCCCGGTCGTGACTGATCCCAAGAAGGCGAGCGCGGCGCTCAGCTGGGCGGTGGTGGAAATGGAGCACCGCTACAAGCGGTTTGAGACGATGGGCGTGCGCGACATCCGCGGTTACAACAACGCCATCGGCCCGAACGAGGAGCCGATGAGCAAGATCATCGTCATCATCGACGAGTTGGCCGACTTGATGATGGTTGCGCCGGGCGAGGTGGAAGAATCCATCTGCCGTCTGGCCCAGCTGGCGCGCGCGGCGGGCATTCACCTCGTCATCGCGACGCAGAGACCGTCCGTCAACGTCATCACGGGCGTGATTAAGGCAAACATTCCGAGCCGAATCGCGTTCGCGGTTTCCAGCCAGATCGACAGCCGCACGATTCTCGATTCCGGCGGCGCGGAAAAACTGCTGGGCAAGGGCGACATGCTCTATGCGCCGCAGGGCGCGGGCAAGCCGACGCGCGTGCAGGGCTGCTTCGTCTCCGACGACGAGGTGCAGCGGATTGTCGAGTTTGTGCGCGGCCGCCACAGCGCGGATTACAACGAGGACGTGATCGAGCAGATGAACACCGCCGCAGACGAGGAAAGCAGCGCGTCTTCCGATGCGCCGAGCGCGGGCGAGCCGGTGGACGAGATGCTCTCCAAGGCCATCGAGCTGGCCGTGGACGCGGGCCAGGTTTCCATCAGCATGCTGCAGCGGCGCCTGCGCGTGGGCTATGCGCGCGCAGGACGCTTGGTGGACGAAATGACGCTGCGCGGCATCACCGCCGAAGCCGAAGGCCCGACCAAGCCGCGAACCGTGCTCATTTCCCGCGAGGAATGGCGGCGCATGCAGGAAAATCAGGAGTAAGAGCGAATAACTCCTTCAGTCAGCTTCGCTGACAGCTCCCTCAAGGAGGGAGCCTATTGCATGCGGGACTTGAAAAACCTTCGATTTGCGTTTAGAATACGAGTCGAAAGCAAATGCGGATTAAACCAAAAGGCTCCCTCTTAGAGGGAGCTGGCGCGGCGAAGCCGCGACTGAAGGAGAAAATACGAAAGGACAATCAACCATGAAATTCATTAAAACGCCCGTCAAGGGCATGTGCGATATGCTCCCCGCCGACATGCGTCTTCGTGAGCATGTGCTTGGCATGATTAAGGAAACCTACGGCGCATACGGCTTCATGCAGATTGAAACGCCGGTGATGGAGCACATCGAGAACCTGACCAGCAAGCAGGGCGGCGACAACGAGAAGCTGATCTTCAAAGTGATGAAGCGCGGCGCGGAGCTTCAGCGCGCCATCGAGAAGGGCGACGGCGAGCTGGCGGACAACGGCCTGCGCTATGACCTGACCGTGCCGCTGGCGCGCTACTACGCGAACAACAAGGAAAAGCTGCCGACTCCGTTCAAGGCCATGCAGCTGGGCAACGTCTGGCGCGCGGACAACCCGCAGAAGGGACGCTTCCGCCAGTTCACCCAGTGCGATATCGACATTCTGGGCGACGACAGCAGCCTGGCGGAGATCGAGCTGATTACCGCGACGGCGACGATGCTCAGCAAGATTCTCTCCGAGGTGAACATGAACGAGTTCACCATCCACATCAACGACCGCCGGATGCTGGCGGCGGCGGCGCTCTCCGCGGGCTTTGAGCAGGAGGAAATCGGCGGCGCGCTGATTTCGCTGGACAAGTTTGACAAGATCGGCCTGGACGGCATCGAGAAGGATCTGCTGGAAAGCGGATACGCGCCGGAAAAGGTGGAAAAATACATGGCGTTCTACCGCAATGTGCAGCCGGGCATGGCGATTGCCGATTTCTGCGCGGGCGTGAGCGGCGAATATCTGCCGGAAAGCGTCGGCGCGGCGCTTGCGGACATTGTGGGCAGCGTGAAGCCGATGCTGGCCGAGGGCGTGAAGATCGTCTTTGACCCGACACTGGTGCGCGGCATGGGCTACTACACCGGCCCGATTTTCGAGGTGACGCTGGACGGCTACAATTTCTCCATCGCGGGCGGCGGACGCTATGACCAGATGATCGGCAAATTCAGCGGTCAGAATGTCAGCGCGTGCGGCTTCTCCATCGGCTTTGAGCGCATCGTGACGATTCTCAAGGATCATGCGCAGGGGAGCTTCAAGCTGCCGGAGGGCTCTGTGGCTTATCTGATCGGCAGCAAGGTGCCGACGGCGCGCAAGGCCGAGGTGCTGGCGCAGGCGGCGCAGGCGCGCAAGGACGGCGTGGTGGCGACGGTTCTGCCGATGAGCAAGAACATGAAGCACCAGATTGAGCTGCTGGAAGCCGAGGGCTTCACGAAGTTCGAGAAGATCTACGAGTAACAGGGGACGTTGGGGCGCTGCCCCATCATACGCCCCAAGAAAGGAGCCTTATGACCAATAAAGGCGTTGTGACCGCCGTGAACGGGGATATCCTCACGGTGGCGTTTGAACGGCACGAGGCCTGCGGCGACTGCCACGCGTGCATGCACGGCAGCGAAAACTGCGCCAAGCATACCGTGAATCTCAAGGGAAAGGCGCAGGTTGGTGATATCATCGAGGTGGAAATGGATGATTCGCACGTGATGGAAGCCTCCGCGCTGGCATATATGCTGCCGTTGGCGGGCTTCATCGTCGGCCTGGCCGCGGGCTGGGGACTCACGAAAACGGGCGTGAAGATGAACGGCGAGCTGCTGATGGCGCTGTGTGCGGTCATCGGTACGGCAGCGGCGTATTTCATCATGCGCGCCATCGATCCGAAGCTCTCCAAGGGCCGCTGGGAACAGAAAATCATCTCCGTGACGCATCCGGAGGAGACAGAAAACAAGCAGGCGTAAGCCGATAAGGAGGTTTTGAACATGATCGTGCATTTTGACGAGAAGACGTTTGACGAAGCCGTGCATGGCGACAAGCCTGTGCTGGTCGATTTCTGGGCGACGTGGTGCGGCCCGTGCCGCATGATCGCCCCGGCGGTGGAGGAAGTCGCCGAGGATTTTGCCGGCCGCGCCGTGGTCGGCAAGGTGGATGTGGATGAGCAGACGGAGCTGGCGCGCCAGTTCGGCATCATGAGCATCCCGACGCTGATTGTGATGAAGGGCGGCAAGGTCGTCGAGCAGGCGGTCGGCGCGCGCGGCAAGGACGATATCGCGGCCATGCTGGAGCGGCATCTGTGAGCCGGGCGAATCCATAAGGTCGTTTGGGATGCTCATAAAATGCGGCCCAATCAACAAAAACCGGGAGAAGCGTTCAAAAACGAACGCTTCTTTTCATTTTTGGCGGGATAGACTTTGACAAGCAGGGGTTTTGTGCTATAATAAAACAGATAAACTCGAACGACTATACCTCAAAAATGTTCGGATTTTAAAAGCCTGAGAACGAAAGAAGGGCTTTTGGAAGATAGAAAAAAGGAGAAGGCAGAAAGGAGGAGACGCATTTGGCGAAGCTGAGAATTATTCCGCTGGGCGGTTTGGGCGAGGTCGGCAAAAACATGACGGCCTTTGAGTTTGGCGACGACATCGTTGTGGTGGACTGCGGCTCGATTTTCCCGCGGGCCGATATGCTCGGTATCGACCTTGTGATTCCCGATATCACCTATCTGGAGCGCAACAGAGAGCGGGTTCGCGCCTATTTGATTACCCACGGGCATGAGGATCACATCGGCGCGACGCCGTATGTGCTGCCGCGCGTGCCCGCGCCGGTTTACGGCACGAAGCTGACCTGCGCGCTCATACGCGGCAAGCTGGCGGAGCATAATATCGGCAACATCCAGTTCCACATTGTGAAACCGAAGGATATCATTCAGGTCGGCGCGTTTTCCGTGCAGTTCATCAAGGTGAGCCATTCGATTGCGGGCGCGGTGGCGATGGCGATCACGTGTCCGGCGGGCACGGTGATCGTGACGGGCGACTTCAAGATCGATTACACGCCGATCGACGGCGAGGTGACCGACCTCAACACGCTGGCCGCGTGGGGAAGCCGCGGCGTGCTGGCGATGCTGGCGGAATCCACGAACGTGGAGCGCCCCGGCTACACGATGAGCGAAAAGAAGATCGGCGAGACTTTCCACAACCTGTTTAAGGATGCGAAGGGGCGGATCATCATCGCGATGTTCGCTTCCAACCTGCACCGGATTCAGCAGGTGGTGGATAACTGCATCGAGTTCGGACGGAAAATCTGCTTTGTCGGAAGGAGCATGGTCAACGTCACCAAGCTGGCGATGGAGATCGGCGAACTGAAAATCCCGCAGGACGTGTTTATCGACGTCGGGGATCTGGATTGCTATGAAGACAATGAAATCGTGGTGCTGACGACGGGCAGCCAGGGCGAGCCGATGAGCGGCCTGACCCGCATGGCCAACAGCGAACACCGCAAATTGCAGATTCGGCAGGGCGACACGGTGATTGTCTCCGCCACGCCGATTCCGGGCAACGAAATCATGGTTTCGCGGATCATCGACCAGCTCTATCGCTGCGGCGCGAACGTGATTTACAACCGCATCGCCGACGTGCATGTTTCCGGCCATGCGTGCCAGGAAGAACTCAAGCTCATGCACACGCTGGTGAAGCCGAAATACTTCATTCCGGTGCATGGCGAATACCGCATGCTGCACAGGCACGCGCAGCTCGCGCAGGAACTGGGCATGCCGGAGGACAACGTCATCATTCTGGAAATGGGGCAGGCGCTGGAGCTTTCCGAGGACGAAGCGAACATCACTGGCCCGATTCCGACCGGCTCGGTGATGGTGGATGGTCTCGGCGTAGGCGACGTGGGCAACGTCGTGCTGCGCGACCGAAAGCACCTCTCGCAGGACGGCCTGATTATCGTGGTCGTCGGCGTGAACAAGGAGACGGGGCAGGTCACCAGCGGGCCGGAGCTGATCTCCCGCGGCTTCGTCTATGTGCGCGAAAACGAGGAGCTGATTTCCGGCGCGAGGAACGTCGCGATGAATGTCTTGCAGCGGTATGACCGCATCGAGCAGAGCGACTGGACGAGCGTCAAGAACGGCATCAAGGACGAGATGCACAACTATTTGTTCGACCTCATCAAGCGCAACCCGATGATCCTGCCGATTATCATGGAAACATAAAAAAACAAGGAAGTTGGAGCATGAATATTTACGACACGGCGCATAAGCTGGCCGAGGAAATCAAGAAAAGCGACGAATGCGTGCATCTCTCCGAGCTGCGCGAGCGCGCCTATGCGGACGAGACGAACCGCCTGCTGCTGGATGAATACAAGCGTCTGCAGGTGCAGCTGCAAATGAGCATGGTCGGCGCGGCAGGCGAAATGCCCAGCGAGGATATGCAGCGGTTTCAGCAGCTGGCCTCGCTGCTGTATATGAACAGCGACGTGCAGGCCTATCTGATGGCGGAAATGCAGATGCAGAAGACGCTGGCGGATATCTTCAAGATTTTGACCGAGGCGGCGGGCATCCGCTTTGACGTGCCCGAAAAGCCATAAACCGGGAGGAAAGCGACATTGGCGAAGAAGAAAAAGAAACGCCCCGTCCATGACGCGGAGGAACGCGAGCTGCTTGAAAGCAGGCGGTACGGCTTTTTCTGGTATGACTGGATTTGGCGGATTCTGCGGCCGATTCTGGTGTTTGTCTGCTCGTTTGTCATCATCTGCGGGCTGGTCTACACCGGGTGGCAGAAGGTGGACGACATGTTCTTTTCGCCGATGGACAGCGCGGACGGGCAAACCGTCGCTTTCAGCGTGAAATCCGGCAGTTCGCTTTCGGCGGTCAGCCGAAATCTGGAGGAAGCGGGGCTGATCCATAACCACACCGTGTTCAAATACATGGCGGATTTCATGGGTATGGGGCAGAAAATCCAGAGCGGCGATTACGAGCTTTCCCGCGCGATGTCCGCGACGGAGATTCTCGATCAGCTGATTTCCGGCGACGGCAAGCCGCTGACGACCACCATTACCATCATCCCCGGCTGGACGGTGGAGGATATCGCAAGCTATCTGGTGGAGCAGAAAATTCTCAGCAATACGGATGAATTCCTCAGCCTGTGCAAATCGGGCGAAGCTTACAGCGGGTATTACTTCATCGAAGAAATGATGAAGACCGACACGGTCAGCCAGCGAAAGTATGCGCTGGAGGGCTATCTGTCGCCCAATACCTATGAAATTTACACCAGTTCCAGCGCGGATACCCTCATCAAGCGCCTGCTGACGCAGATGGAAGCGGCATATTTGAGCGGGTATGACGAGCGCGCGCAGGAGCTGGGCCTGACGATGGACGAGGTCATCACGCTGGCTTCGATGATTGAAAAGGAAGCTAAAAAGAGCGACTTCGCCAAGGTCAGCGCGGTTTTCCACAACCGGCTCAAGGCGGATATGACGCTCGGCTCGGATGTGACCATTAAATACGCGACGGGTTCGGAAAAGATGGTGCTCGGCGACAGCGAGCTTTCCGTCAACTCGGCGTATAACACCTACACCCGAAAGGGGCTGCCCGTCGGCCCGATCTGCAACCCGTCGATGGACGCGATTGTGGCGGCGCTGTACCCGGATGAGCAATACGTGGCGCAGAAATATCTGTATTTCTGCTCGACCGACCCGGCTTCCGGCGAGCTGCATTTCTCCAAGACGCTGGACGAGCATAACGCCGCCGTGGCGATGTATCGCCCGCTGTGGGAGGAGTACGACAAGAGCCGCGGACTGAATTGATCGGAGGACAAGATGAAAACCATGCCTTCGCTGCTCGCGCCTGCGGGCAACATGAGGGCGCTTCAAACGGCGCTGCGCTTCGGTGCAGACGCCGTTTATTGTGGCGCAAAGCAATACGGCCTGCGCGCGCAGGCGAATAATTTTGATGAAAAGCAGCTTAAACAGGCTGTCGCGTTGGCGCACGCGGCGGGCGCACAGGTGAATTTGACGCTGAACATCTTTGCCTTTGACGGCGATTTGGACGGCATGGTGCGGATGGCGCAAATGGCGCGAGACATGGGCGTGGATGCGGCCATCGTTTCTGACCTCGGCGCGATTGCACGGATTGCGCGGGAGGTTCCGGGGCTGGATATTCACGTGAGCACGCAGGCGAGCACGACGAACAGCGAATCCGCACGGGTTTACAAAGCGCTGGGCGCGAAGCGCGTCGTGCTGGCGCGGGAAATGACGTTTGAGCAGATTGAAGCGATGAGCGCGGCGGTCGGCGGCGAAATCGAGCTGGAATCGTTTATCCATGGCGCGGCGTGCATGTCCTATTCCGGGCGGTGCATGCTTTCCAGCTTCCTGACGGGGCGGAGCGCGAACCGCGGCGCATGCAGCCAGCCCTGCCGCTGGACATACACCCTGCATGAGAGGACAAGGCCGGATGAAGCGATGCCCATCGAGGAGGACGAGCGCGGCACGGCGATTCTCTCCAGCCGGGACATCTGCATGATGGACGATCTGCCGCGGCTGATGGAGAGCGGCGTCTGCTGCTTCAAGATCGAAGGGCGGATGAAGACGGAAATCTACATTGCGACGGTTGTCGGGGCCTATCGCCGGGCGATGGACGCATACGCAAAAGACCCGGCGGGGTACAAAGCGGATGTGGCGCTGCAAAAGCAGCTGCGCGGCGAGCTGGACAAGATCAGCCACCGGGTTTATGACACGGGCTTTTACTTCGGCCAGCCGAAAATCTGCGGCGAAGCGGTCGGCGTGACGCAGGAAGCGGAATACATGGGCTATGTGTTGGATGTTTCCGGCGGGGAAGCGCTGGTGGAGATGAAGAACCGCTTCTTTGTCGGCGACGAGCTGGAAACGGTTACGCCGAGGGGGAGCGAAAAGCTCGTCATCGAGGACATCGTGCTTGAACGGACGGGTGAGCACGTCGGCGTGGTGAACGTGCCGATGGAGCGGGTTCGGATTCCCTGCGGGAACAAGCTTCAGGCGGGCGACATGATGCGCGGGCCTGTACGGAACAGGGCATGAGGAACAGGGGAAAAACGCTAGGGCGCTGCCCTAGGACCCGGCAGGGAACTGAGTTCCCTGCACCTTCCACTTATGGAGCGCATTGCGCTCCATAGGAGGGAAGTCCAGAAACCTCAGGTTTCTGGTGGGGTTTGGGGCAAAGCCCCAATCGTCACTCCACTCCGATACGGCGCGGCAGCGGGAGAACGCCAGAATAACGAGAAAAAAGCGTGCGCGCAAAGCACGTCGCAGAACATCAGAAACGCCCACGAATCGTCGGGCGTTTTTGCTTTGTCCGGCAGGGCCAGAAAGCTGTGCGGATGCGTGATGAAGCAGGAGACGCGAACCCGGCAGAGCGGCAGAAACAGAGCGTTGCGCGCCTGCGCACCGTCCAGAATATCGGATAACCACAACGCAATATCTTCCGGCATGCAGGCCTGCTCGATCTGCGTCGGAAGCTCGCGAAGCGCCGCGTCGCAGTCGCCCATGCGCTCACGGATGAATTGCGCGGCGGCCAGTGCGCAGGCGGTTTCGTGCGCATCAAACGGGAGACTCTGTAAATCGGGCAGAAGCGCCAGCATGCGCCGCGCGGCCTCATCCGGTTCCAGAAAATCAAGCATACAGCCGCCGCAGGCGACGAGCATCGAACGCCCCGGCGCGGCATGATCCACGGGCGCATTGAACGTCTCCCGCGCAAGCTGCAAGACGCGCGCGCGTTCGTCGGCGTTGAGCGGAATGCGCTCGGCTTCCGGCAGATTCAGCGCGCGGAAAAGCGGCGGCGCGGCCAGCCACAGCAGCGAAACAAAGAGCAGAGGGGCAAACGCATGCAGGCTGAAAAAAGCAATGGGAATCAGCGCCGCGCCGCAGACGGCGCAGGCAGTCGGCGTTTGCGTGCCGCGCGGAAAACGAATGCGCAGGAGCGGGGAACGCGACAGCTTGTGCGCCAAAAACGTGTTGAACGCGCAGACTGCCGTCATCGGCAGAAAAGCTGCGCGCACGAGCGCGGCGGGAAGCAGGCGCGGATGCAGCAGCGCATAAGGCTCAAGCAGCGCCAGAACGGCCAGCGCTTCCCAGCCGGTGACGGCGGCGAGAAACAGCAGAAACAGCCGAAACATCGGCGCAAGCAGCATGAATTTTTGCAGCCCTGTCGGCGCGGGCAGGCGGCAGAGCGCATCAAAAAAGCGCGCGCTCTGCCGGAGGGCCTTTTGCAGGGACGGCGGGTCATCGGCGACAAAGGCGGCTTCTTCCCAAAGGGGACAGCTGTCAACGGACGACGCTTTTTCAAGCAGGGGAAACGCCTTGGAGGAGGCCAGCAGCACGCCGGACGAAATCATCGCGCGGCGACGGCGGGCCAAATGGAAGCGAAGTGCGGCCAGCCCTTCCGAAAAGGCGAAATCCGGCAGGCGGGTCAGCAGCGGCGTGCGGTCGTTAAGCGGCGGCAGGACGCGCGCAGCCAGCAGACCGGATTCATTCGAAGCGGCGAGCATGCGGCGGGGGACATCCGGCGTGCACGAGACGCAGGCAGGACAAAAGAGCACATCCGAAAACTGCCCGGCCAGCGACGCGGGGGAAAAGCTGGCCGCGGCGAAGGACGCGTGAGCCTGCCCGTGATCGAGCAGGGAAGCGACCGTCTGTATCGGCGAAACCGGCTGATTTTCACCCAGATACAGCCGCGCCGCGTCATCCCAAACGCGCTTGCGGACGAGCAGCAGAAAATGCCCCGGCTGGCGCGCGTCGGCGGCCATCACGGCGCTTTGCAGCGCGCGCAGAAGCGGCTCGTCCTCCGGCATGACCTCGGCAAAGGCATCCGGCAGATCGCAGAGCACCAGCAGCGCGTCCGCACAGGGGCGCATGGAAAGCATGCGGCGCGACAGCAGGGCGGCCTCCGCCGACGTGCGCGGCGAAGCGGAAAGAACACAGAGCAGGGACATGGCGCGCCTCCTTTGCCGATATTCTTTCAAAAAAGGCGCGAAGGTATGCGCATAAAGCGGGCGCGCGGCGCATAAAAATCAGAAAGGCGGGCGGAAATTGCCCGAAAACAACAAAAAAACGCTTCAATACCACGGATTGAGGATTGAAAAGCCCGGCACCCCGTGCTATAATATAAGATAGCGTTTTGGGATTTCCGGGGCGCAACCATTACCGTAGAGGAGCATAAAGATCATGAGCACCACTGTTGAAAAGATTTCCAGCAATAAGGTGAAACTTTCCTTTGACATCGACGCGGCAAAGTTCGACGAGGCGATGGACAAGGCATACATCAAGGTGCGCGGCCAGGTCGCGATCCCCGGCTTCCGCAAGGGACACGCCCCGCGCAAGATGATTGAGACCATGTACGGCGAGGGCGTTTTCTATGACGAGGCTTTCGAACTGATCTTCGACGAGGTTTATGGCCCGGCCATCGACGAGAACAAGCTTGAAGTCGTCGATCGTCCGCAGGTCGATATCCAGCAGATCGGCTCCGGCAAGAACCTGCAGTTCACCTGCGAAGTGTTCGTCAAGCCGGACGTGACCCTGGGCGAGTACAAGGGCGTTGAGGTCAAGAAGGAGCACACCCTTGTGACCGAGGACGACGTGAACGCCGAGGTGGAGAAGGAGCGCAACAAGCAGGCCGCCGAGGTCTCCGTGGATGACCGCGCGGTTGCGGAAGGCGACACCGTGAACCTCGATTATTCCGGCAGCGTGGACGGCGTGAAGTTCGCCGGCGGCACCGCCGAGGGCCAGACCCTCAAGATCGGCAGCCACACCTTCATCCCGGGCTTTGAGGAGCAGATGGTCGGCATGAACATCGGCGAGGAGAAGGACATCAATGTGACCTTCCCGACCGAGTACCATGCGCCCGATCTGGCGGGCAAGGCGGCTGTCTTCCATGTGAAGGTCAACAGCATCACCGAGACCCAACTGCCGGCGCTTGACGACGATTTCGCTAAGGACATCAGCGAGTTTGACACGCTGGACGCATATAAGGCCGACGTTCGCGCCAAACTGGAAGCTCAGGCGGCCGAGCGCGACAACAACGCTTTCACCAACGCGGTGATCGAAAAGGTGATGGCGAACGCCACCGTCGAGATTCCGGACGCAATGGTCGAGCGCCAGATTGATTCCATGGTTCGCAACTTTGAAGCGCGCCTGGCTCAGCAGGGCCTCAAGCTCGCCGACTTCATGAAGTATACCGGCCAGGACGAGAAGGCTTTCCGCGGCCAGTATCGCGATCAGGCTGAAAAGAGCGTGCGCGCGAACCTCGTGCTGGAAGCTGTCGAGAACGCCGAGAAGTTTGAAGCGACCGAGGAAGAAATCGACGCGGAGATCGAGAAGTTTGCCAAGCAGATCGGCCAGAACGTCGAGGATCTGAAGAAGAACCTGACCGAAGGCGACCGCGAGTACTTCAAGGCCGACGTCATCCGCGATAAGGCCGTGAAGTTCCTCTGCGACAACGCGAAGGCCGAATAATCACAAAATCAACGCCTGTTAAGGAGGCGTCTATGATGACCAACAATAACTATTACTTTGAACCCAGCGTCATTGAAAAGACGCCTTACGGCGAACGTTCTTATGACGTTTACTCCCGCCTGCTGAAAGACCGCGTGGTCTTTCTGCGCGGCGAGGTGAACGAGGCGCTGGCTAACAGCATCGTCGCCCAGCTGCTCTTTCTGGAAATGGAAGACCCGGACGCCGATATCTCCATGTACATCAACAGCCCGGGCGGCAGCGTGACCGACGGCATGGCGATCTTTGACACCATGCGCTATGTCAAGCCGAAAATCCGCACCGTCTGCCTCGGCATGGCCGCCTCGATGGGCGCGTTCCTGCTGATGGCGGGCGAACCCGGCATGCGCCTTGCTCTGCCCAACAGCGAAGTGATGATTCACCAGCCCAGCGGCGGCGCAAGCGGACAGGCCACCGACGTGCAACTGCACGCCCAATGGCTGCTGCGCACCAAGGGCAAGATGAACAAGCTGATGAGCGAAATGACCCATCAGCCGCTGGAGCGCATCGAGCGCGACGTGGAACGCGATTACTTCATGACGGCCGAAGAGGCGCTGGCCTACGGCATCATCGACGAAATCTACCAGCCGCGCAAAAAGTAAGCGAAAGCGTTCTCCCTTCCCGCCAAGGGAGGGGAGAATTTGCTTTTATGCCAAGTGAAATCAATGTTTTCTGAGGTGCGAAATGCCGAGAGATAAGGACGAAACCCGGCAGCCGCGCGTGGCGCGCTGCTCCTTCTGCGACAAAACGCAGGATCAGGTTCGCCGCATCATTGCGGGCAACGGCGTGTATATCTGCGACGAGTGCATCGCGCTGTGTCAGGAGATCATCGCGGATGATCTGGGCACTGCGCCGAGCCAGGAGCCGCAGAATCTGCCGAAGCCTGCCGAAATCAAGGCGGTGCTCGACGAATACGTGGTTGGTCAGGATAAGGCCAAGCGCGCGCTCGCCGTGGCCGTCTATAACCACTACAAGAGGATCAACGCGCCGAAAAAGCGCGGCGACGTGGAGCTGCAAAAGAGCAACATCGTCATGGTCGGCCCGACCGGCTGCGGCAAGACGTTCCTGGCGCAGTCGCTGGCGAAAATCCTCAACGTTCCCTTTGCCATTGCGGACGCGACCAGCCTCACCGAGGCGGGCTATGTCGGCGAGGATGTTGAAAACATCCTGCTGCGCCTGATTCAGAACGCCGATTACGACATTCAGGCGGCGCAGCGTGGCATCATCTATATCGACGAGATCGATAAGATTGCCCGCAAGAGCGAGAACCCCTCCATCACGCGCGATGTTTCCGGCGAGGGCGTGCAGCAGGCGCTGCTCAAGATCATCGAGGGCACCGTCGCCAGCGTGCCGCCGCAGGGCGGCCGCAAGCACCCGCATCAGGAGTTCATCCAGATCGACACGACGAACATTCTGTTCATCTGCGGCGGCGCGTTTGACGGAATCGATAAGATCATCGAAAAGCGTGAGGGTGCAGGTTCCATCGGCTTCGGCGCGGAGGTCAAGAGCAAGGAAAACCGCAACGTCGGCGAGGTACTCAAGGACATTCGCCCGGAAGACCTGCTCAAGTTCGGCTTGATTCCGGAGTTTGTCGGCCGTCTGCCGATTATTGTGACGCTGGATAACCTCGACGAGGACGCGCTGGTGCGCATTCTGACCGAGCCGCGCAACGCCCTCTGCCGTCAGTACAGCAAGCTGATGGAGATGGACGGCGTGGATCTGGAGTTTGAGCCGGACGCGCTCAAGGCGATTGCGGCTAAGGCGATTGCCCGCAAGAGCGGCGCCCGCGGCCTGCGCGCGATCATTGAAGATGCGCTGATGGGCACGATGTTCGATCTGCCGTCCCGCAGCGATGTGGCAAAGGTTGTCGTCACGCCGGAGGTCATTTCCGAGGGCAAAGAGCCGACGCTCGTGCCCGGCGAACCCAAGCGCAAGCTGCCCGCAGGCAAGACCCGCCGGGAAGGCGACAGCGCGGCGGCAAACAGAAGGCCGTCGGTTTCCTAAAAAATCATGATTTCCTCATGTCCACCTGAAGCAAGGGCGGACATGAGGTTTTTTTTGTCTTTCGCATCTTGACAAATACCCCTAGGGGGTGTATGCTATGGACGCAAAAACCGTTAGCGTCTGCTCATTGAAAAGGAGTGTTCATAGATGGAAAAGATCACGGTTGAAGTCAGCGGCATGATGTGCGGCATGTGCGAAGCCCATATCAACGACGCGGTGCGCAAGGCGTTCCCGGACGTGGAGAAGGTCAATTCCTCCCGCGCGAAGAATCAGACGGAGATCATCAGCAAGAATCCGCTCGACGAGGAAAAGCTGAAAAAGGTCATTGCCGACACGGGTTATGAGGTCGGCGCGATTCACACCGAGCCGTATGAAAAGAAGGGCCTGTTCGGGTTCCTGCACAAGTAAAGCTTTGAAGCCCTCCCTGCGAGGGCTTTTTTTCTGCCCAAGGACATAAGATCTCCTGAAAAGGGGGAGGGGCCATGCGAAAACGGATTGCAGCTGCGCGGGGCGACCTGACGGGCGACGGCGCAGCGGAAACCCTGATTTTATCCGGCGAGCAAAACTCCGGATCGGCGTATTGGCAGAACATCGAGTTGGACATCACGGATGGCCGGACGGGTCGAACCGTGCGCGTGCCGTTGGCGCACGATGAGGGTTATGATCCGCAGGTGGTGCTGGGCAGCATGACGGCGCGCGACCGGGCGGACGTTTTGATTGCGATGGAAACGGGTTCGAGCGGCGCAATCGGGCTGTACAGCGTGATTGCATATCAAAACGGCGCGTATCAAACGGTGTTTGACAGCGAACAATATGCCGAGCAGATGCGCTATCGGGTGCAGTATCTCGACCAATACGCCGTTCGGGTGGAGAGCGAAAACACGGGTATGGCGTATTTTATCGACCTGGCGGGCAAGGACAGCGACTATCTCGCGCAGCTTTACGACGAAAACGGGAAGCTTAAGCAGGAGCAGGAGGGCTTTGTCGATCCCGTGAGCCTGCTTTATCCGGCAGATGTGAACCGGGACGGCATGCTGGAGCTGGTCGCGTGGCAGAGAATCAGCGGGCTGTATCATGCGGATGCGCTGGGCGATTTCATCAGCACGCTGGCGTGGAACGGAAAAGCGTTTGCCCTGACGACCCAGACGGTCGGGATACTGGGCTATCCGACGTCTTTTGAAAAAAGTTTTTGAAAAGCGGGAACCTTTTCGCCGCGTCATCCGTCTAAATGATATCGGACGACGAAGTTCGAATGAAAACGAAGTTTCAGGAGGACAACGATATGAAAAAGTGGATGATTCTCGTTGCGGCGATTCTGGTGATTCTGGGTATCGGTTTTGCGGTGAAGGGCGCGAGCGACAAAAAGCCGGCCGTGCAGCCCGATGGAACGGCAGCGCCGGAGGCGACGACCGAGCCGGAACAGGCGGAGGTGCTGACGGACGAAACGCTGACGGAGGACGGCATGGCGCAGGTGTATTCGCTCTATGGACAGATTACGGAAATCACCGACGAATATCTGATGCTCGAAGGCACGGAACAGGGAAAGGTGCAGGTCAATCTGCTGGACGACACGCTCTACAACGGCGCGATTCAGCAAAGTGAGCTGGCGGTCGGGCAGTATGCCGAGGTGCTTTATGACGGTAAGCTGACGCGCTCCATCCCTGCGCAGGCCGCGGCGCTGGCGGTCAACGTTTATCCGCTGACGGGCACAGCGGATGAAGTGCAGGAGGACGGCCGCGTGCTCGTGACCCCGACGGATGGCGGCACGCAGGTGCTGCTTTCCCTGCCGGAGGGCACGACGGTTGCGGTTGGCGAAACGGCGACGTTCTATACCACGGGCGTAGCGACGATGTCTATCCCGGCGCAGATGAATGCGATTGGGGTGGAAAAGGCAGAAAATTGAAAAAGAAAACGGCGGGCTGCTTCCATAGACAGAAGCGGCTCGCCGTTTTATAATTGCGCAAAGACTATCTGATGACGTCCTCAACGACCAGCGGGCTGACGGCGTTATAGCTCTGCCCGTTTTGCAGCAGATACACCGTATAGGCGCGGCCGCGCGTTACTTGCAGATAGACCGACGCGGCGGTATCGGGAAGCGGATTCGAGCCGATGAATGCGGAATCCAGCGTTTCGATATCCGTATAGGCAGGCGCGGGAAGCTGGTTGGTTTCCGCAAAGAGAAACTCATATGCGCCGGGCGCGATGCGCTTGAACGAGGTGATTTCCTTGAATCGCACGTCGGAATAGACCGCGCGGCCGTCGGGCAGGAGCACGTCGAGCGCGCCGCTGTTCCGTGCGAGGTTGCCGACGCGGAAATGTGCCGCCTGCGACGAGGTGAAGCAGCAGTTATCCGTGATGCGCAGCAAATCCAGTCCGCCGGGACGATTGATGATGGCGACGGTGAAGCGGCCGCCCGCTTCAAAGGGAATGGTCTTTTGAATATACACATAGCCGTCCGTGCCGGTGACGGTCACGGTTTGATAGCCAGCAGCCAGGCGGACATAGGCCGAGAGCGACGCGAAGTTGAGCAGGCTGGCCGCGCGGCGATTGCCGACAAAGACGCGGAAGGCCGGATAGCCGTAGGCCGCGTTCAAAAAGCGGACGGCGGCATATGTAACCGTGGGCAGAGGCTGAATGGGCTGAATGGGCTGAATGGGCTGAACGGGCTGAATGACATTGCCGGGGTAGACGGGGCCGCCTTCGCCCGGGTTGGGCAGGGGAACGACGGGAATCTGCGCGTCGTCGCCCGAATCGGGGTAAACCGCGCCGCCCTCTTCGGGATTCGGAAGGGGAATCGCCGGGATCTGGCTTTCGTCGTCACCGGAATAGACGGGGCCACCCTCGCCCGGGTTGGGCAAGAGGGTGACGGGGGTATCCGAAACGTTTCGATTTCGTTCCATACGGATTTGGCGGAGTGCGAAAAAACTCCGCCGCCCTCCTTTCATCGGGATACCACAGCATATTCCGAAAAGGAGGGCGGCGTGAAAAGATCAGGTCAGTTCGCGATAGGTGCGTCGGATGATGACAGCGGCGAAAATGAACGTCAGCGCATCAGCGATGGGGAAGGAGTAGAGCAGGCCGTCCAGCCCGAAAAAGCGGGGAAGCAGGATAGCCAGCCCGACGCCGAAGACAACCTCGCGCATCATCGAAATCAGCGTCGAAGCGAGCGCTTTGCCGAGCGCCTGCAAATAGATAAACGTGCCTTTGTTGACGGTGGCCAGCACCATCATGCACAGGTAGACGCGGAAACAGCGCACGGCAAAAGCGGTATAGTAAGCGCTTTCGTTGGCTGCGCCGAACAGACCGATGAGCTGATGCGGGAAAAGCTCGACAATCAACAGGGCGATTGCACCGGTGACGGCTTCGGCGGTGAGCAGCTGGGTGAACAACGCACGCGCGCGATCCTTGCGCCCTGCGCCGATGTTGTAGCCGACAATCGGGATACAGCCCGCCGCGAGACCGACCGAGATGGAAATGACGATCTGGAAGAATTTCATGACGATGCCAAGCACGGCAAGCGGAATCTGCGCGTATTGCGGCTGACCGAAAACGGGATCAAGCGCGCCGTACGCGGTGCAGACGTTTTGCATGACGGCCATGGAGACGACCACGGCAATCGCCAGCGCGACAACCGTCAGCGGAAAGACGACGGTATTTGCCGCGTTGCCGGTTGAGCCGAGATAATCTGCGTTGGCGATGAAAATCTGGTCAACGATGTTATACAGCGCGGCGACCAGCAGCGAAATGACGCAGGGAACGGCGTATTTGCGCATGAGCGTGCCCGTTTTTTCGTGTTCCAGAAAGGCGTTTGTTTTTTGTTCCAAGGGAAAAACCTCCTTTTTTGACCCAAATAAAAAACGAGCAGCTTTACAACCGGTCTTACGCCTGTAAAGCTACTCGCTGTGGAAAGCATTATAGCACGATGAAATTGAAAAAGTCAAGAAAAGAACGATATGCTATTTAATCCGCCAGCGTACCCATCGGGTCCCACGGCTCGAGCACGATCGGTTCCTGTGCGGCCAGCTTGGCGAGGTTGCCGAGGTATTCCTTTTCAACGGCGGCCTGGAAAACGTACTGGTCGAACCAGCTGTCCGAACAGACATAGTAGCCCTTTTCGCCGTTCTTGTCGCCCCAGCTGTTTTCAATCTTCCAGCGGGTCGGCTTGCCGGCTTCATCCAGATTCACGCCGGTGAGTACCATCGCGTGATTCATCGCGGCGAGGCCGTAATCCAGCGCGTCGGTCTTATCCATCGCCAGCGGCAGGCCGGTCAGCGCGGCGAAATCGAAGCTGTTGTCATCCCAAATGCCCATGGTGCGCTCGCCAAAGTGGCCGACGTCGCTGCCGAACCAGACGACCTTGCCCGCCTTGAGCTGGGCGATGATGGCGGCCTTGAACTCCTCCATCGTCAGGTTGAGGTGAACGACGGGGCGGCCTTCGGCGACGTTGCCCAGCAGGCGGATGGTGTAGGTCTTGTGATAGGGCTTATCGGCCGTCGGGGCGTTGATGATGCTCACGATCTGGTCGAGCAGATCGCCGACATAGCGCTCGGCAAAGGTCAGCGGGGTAAGGTTCTTTTCGATGTGATAGACCTTATCCTTATCGACAAACTCAAAATCGAACGCCTTGGGCGGCTCGCCGTAGCAGCTGCACAGGAAACCGTAAACCGCATCCAGCGCCTTGTTCTTTTCGGCCTGAATGGCGGCTTCGTCGGCCTTTTCGGCGACCATCTTGCGCAGTTTGGCGGCAGTGACTTTGAGCGCGCGGTTGAGCTGCGCGTTCATCGGGCGGGTGTTGCTGCTCTGATAGGTTTCGTCGTAAACATCCTTGGGCACAACGCCGTATTTGCGGACGATGTTGGCAAACATATCCCACTGGCCGCCGTCGTGCACGCCGGTGGAGAGAATGTGCATCACGGTGCGGTCGCTGGTCGGCAGATCGGCGGTCTCCAGAATGCTCTCCAGGAAGTAGTTGCAGCGCTCAAACTTATCCCAGAAGGCGAGATAGCTCTGCGACAGCTCGAAGTTTTCCAGGTTGCGCGCTTGGGCGATGCGCTCGCGCAGTACGTTGGTTGCGGCAAAGAGCCAGCAGCGGCCGCTGGATTTCTGGTTGGTGACTTCCAGCGTCGGCACCTCGACGGAGAATTTCTGGCGCATGGCGTTTGCGCCCTTGGCGGAGAAAGCGACGCTGTTCAGCTCACTCTTGGAGAGCGCCAGCGTGGCGATGCGGCGCTCGGCGCTGGCTTCATAATCCGCGCCGAAAGCATCCAGCAGAGAAGACGTGACAGGCTTCATCGGTGAATCATCCTTTCCTATTGTGCTACTGGGAATTAATGAATCCAGTGTACGCCTAAACGCGAAAAATGTCAAGCGGCGCTTATGGAGGGCTGAAAAAGCGAAATGAGGGAACAAAGAAACAGAAAAAGCGGAAAGGGACAGAAAAAAGATACAAAAGCCCCCAAAAGAACCCTTTTACAGGATGAACATGAAAAACAGAATGTGATAGAATAAAATATATAGGGAGAATTTTATCGAATCTGAACGAAGCATGACGCAGGAAAATCCAGAGCGAAAGGAATGAGAACGATGCCGAAATATGTGCTGGACAATGTTGGGCGGGAAGAACTGGTGCTGCTGGATGGCAACAGCGATATGCTCACCTCGTCCGTCCGTCAGGCGATGGCGGACGCGGTCGATCCGCAGGGGCGCCGGGTTTGGGTGCTCTCCACCCGGAACAGCCGCGCATCAAGGCGCTTTTTCGCGAGGTGCCTTTTCAGACGGAACGGGAGCATTATGAAATTGAGTGCCGCCTGCGGATGAAGCACGGGGAATATGAATGGTTTCGCGCGAGCGCCCGCGTGGTGCGCCGGATGGACGGCACGGTGGGCATTCTGATGAACACGAACGAGGTACGGCCTGTTCTTCTTCAATCTCGACTCGTTCAAGCCCGTCAACGATACCTATGGACACGATGTGGGCGACAAGCTGCTCAGCGCGGTGGCGCAGAGACTGCGCGGCTGCATCCGCAGCGCGGACCTGGCCTACCGCATCGGCGGGGACGAGTTTGCGCTGACCATCACGGGCCATGTGGATGAGGAGGTCTGCGAAGGACTCAAGCACAGGCTTGACAAGATCATCAGCCGTCCGTTCAAGATTGACGACCTCATCATTCAGGTGCGCATCAGCGTCGGATATGCGATGTATCCCGACGAGGGCGAAACGGAGGAGCAGATCCGCGTGCTTGCGGATAAACGGATGTATGCCGATAAGGACAGCCACAAAGCCGAACAGAAATGACATCAAGCCGGGACTGACGCGCAGCCCCGGCTTTTTAACATCCAAACGGGCGGCAAATGTGACGAAAAAATGATGGGAATATGTTTTCTTTGCCGGAATGGTCATCTTTTCTTGCAGAGCTGGAGAAAGTGTGGTAATATTTTAGATGGGTACATCTGCGCAAAAATGCGGCAGATGACACATGAAATTGAAAGAAACCGAATTGCAGGAATTGTCATCATAAGAGGAAACGCATGCGAAACAATCAAGCGAATGTAACCCAAACGAAACGGCGGAGAAACCGAAAAAAAGGCGGAGCGGCCAAGTGGCTGGTTCTGGCGCTGGTGCTGGTGATTCTGGTCACGGCGGCGGCGCTGGGGCTTTCCTATGAAAACGAAACGGGGCCGTTTTCGCAGAAGCTGGAAACGTCGTTTTTCCATCTGTATTCCGCCAAGGTGCCGACGGGAAAGAACATCCGGCTGGTGGTGCTCTCCGATCTGCACAACAAGGAGTTTGGCACGGACAATATCGAGCTGGTGAAGCGCGTGCAGAAACTGGAACCGGATTTGATTCTGATTGCGGGCGACATGGTCAACAAGACGGAGGACAGGACGGACGTGGCCGTGACGCTGTGCCGGCAGCTGGTGGAGATCGCTCCGGTGTATTACGGCATCGGCAACCACGAGGGCAACATGATGTATGTCAACGGTCTTCGGGTGGACGGCCAGCTTCGGGACGTGGGCGCAAAGGTGCTGATTAACCAGTCCGAGGATATCGTGGTGCAGGATACGGCGGTTTCCATCGGCAGCGTTTCGACCAGCGTGCTGGATTACGACGAATACTCCGCGCCGTTTGTGGCGGAGTTTGAGCAGAAGGACACGCTGAAAATCCTGATTGCGCACTGCCCGGATTTGTTTTATGAAAAAATGGCGGAGGTCAATGTGGATTTGTCCGTCGCCGGGCATTTTCACGGCGGGCAGGTGCGCCTGCCGGTGGTCGGCGGGCTGTATGCCATCGGGCACGGCTTCTTTCCGAAATACTGCGACGGCATGTTCACTCTCGCCAACGGCCATCTGTTTGTGACGCGCGGTTTGGGCAACAGCCACACGCTTCCGCGCATCAATAACCGGCCGGAGATCGCGGTGATTGACGTCAACGCGCGCAAGGACGGCACGACAAACGTGAGCGAATAAACAGCCTGCGCGCAGAGCGCAGGGAGGATAGCAAAGAATGATTACAGTGATGAACCTTGTCAAGCAGCTGCTCAAAGTGCTGCTGCTTGGCAGCGCCCTATGGGCTTTGTGGAATGCGCTGCAGGTTCACCAGAAAAACATCAACGCGGCTTCCATCAAGCGGGCGCTGCGGCGGCTGATGCGGTATAAGTATCTGCTGGCACTGGCGGCGGTGGTGTATCTGGTGGCTTATTCGCTGTGCTCCTATGTCCGCGAAAGCAATCGGGCTACGGAAGTCATCAAATTGAATTATGAGGAAGCCTCCAAAGGGCAGAATCCCAACCAGACGCGTTTCAACGCCTCCCAGATTTTGTCGGACGAGATGCTGCAGGAGGTCATTCGGCGCGGCGCATACGACGTGACCACGGACGAGCTGGCCGCGTGCCTGTCGCTCAGCTCCTCGTTTGACAACCGGGGCATCGGCAATGTGGACAGCGTGAAGGTCGCGACGGAATACCGGGTTTACTGCGGCGAGGACGTTGTGCAGTACGACATCAAGCCCAAGGACGTGCTCAGCCTGCTGGCGGATGTGTATTATGACTACTTCATCACGCATTACGCGGAAAACGACCAGATTCTTACGCTGAATTTGAGCGTCGTGGATTCAATGGATTACATGGATGTGGACGACTATCTGAGCATGAAGGCAACGCAGATGGGCGCCTACATCAAGAATTACGGCTATGAGGATTCCAGCTTCCGAATGGAGGAGACGGGCGAGACGTTCGGCTCCATCGGCGAGAAGATTGACAATTTCCAGAACGTGACGCTGGAGCGCTACCGCTCGTTCGTCTTGCAGAACGGCTTGAGCAACAACAAGACGGATTACAGCATGCGGATGGATTACGAAAACCGCCAGCTCCAGGTGGAATATGAAAAGAATATGGCGGCCTACGACGTGCGGCTGGAGGGAATCAACCTCTATGACGAGCAGATGGCGACCATCGTGCTGGTGCCGAGCACGGATTTGGGCAACGAGCTTTACATGTCCCGAACTAAAATCGGTGTGGATAACTTCGCCAACGAGGCCGACGATTATCTGAAAAAGGCGACCGACCTCAAGACGCAGATGGAGCACAAGCAATACGCTGACAGCCAGATTCAGGAATCCACCGCGTCCGAAGCGATGTATGAGCAGGCAGATCGGATGATCGCCGGCATGAAGCAGGAACTCACCGATTTGTCCGTCGAGGCGCAGGCGCTCAGCGACGCCTATTTGCAGGAAAAGCGGAACGGCTATCTGTATATCGGCATGGGGCAGACGGATATGAAGACGCTGCTCGGCCTGAAAAAGGGCGTGATATACAGCGGCGGCTTCCTGGCGATGCTCTGCGCCGCGCTGATGCTGAAAGATTTGCGCGAACAGGGAAATGAGGAAGGCGAAGAAGCATGAAGGATTTTCAGATATTTCGATACCTCAAGCAGTTCAAGTACCTGATCGCCATCGGTTCCGTGCTGGCCGGCTTCATGTTTTACTATGTGGCCAGCACGCGGCTGCAAAGCTACACGGCTTCCACGGTGATTGAATATACCAACACGGGCGCGACGGAGGGCCTTGCGCCGGATGGGAGCAAGATCGATACCACCGAAATCTATGGTTCGTACATCATCTCCAAGGTGATTCAGAATCTGGGCATCGATCCCTCCAAGGCGAACATGGACGACATCCGAAACAGCATCACCATCACCTCGATCATCACCGACGAGCAGCAGCAGATTTTTGACGCGAAGGTGACGCAGGGCGAGGATGCTTCGCTGATTGCCACGCGCTATATGGTCACGTTCAACTCCGGCGTGGCCGCGGGCAAGGATTACCCGCGTACGATGCTCAACGAAATTCTCGACGTGTATTCCGCCTATTACGGCGAAACGCACGTCAATTCCGCGCGCAGCGCGAACGGCGTCAACGATATCTATACCAAGGGCTACGACTACATCGAAATGATGGACGTCATCGATCAATCGCTGACCGCGACGCTGGAAACGCTGAACGACAAGATTTCCGGCGACAGCACCTTCCGCTCCAGCGTGACCGGATACACGTTTGCAGACCTCTACCGGGAATACGAGCTGCTGCAAAACATCGAAGTGCCGAAGATCACGGCGCAGATTCTTTCCGGCAAGATCACGAAGGATCGCGACATTCTGCTCAACAAATACCGCAACCGCAACAACGATCTGGATATCACCAACAACGCGACCGAGCTTGAAATTCAGAAGATCATGGGGGTTATCGATTCCTATGTGCAGATGATGAGCGATTCCGGCAACACGGATATCACCTCGGACTATATTTTGCAGGATATCTACGACGACACGCAGGGCGGGCGCTATTCCAAGACGGATCAGACCACATCCTACGACAAACTGCTGACCCGCTATGTGCAGGACCGAACCGGATACACGGCCAACGAGATTGACGCGGCATATAACCGGTATATTCTGGATACTTTCAGCGATGCGTCGATGGAAAGCAGCCAGCAGGAACAGCAGGTTGTGACGGAGGAAATCCGCAATCTGGTGGAGCGGATCAACACGCTGTACGCCAGCATGGAAAAGACGACCGACGAATACAACGAGTATCTCGGCGCGGCGAACATCTCCGTGTTGTCCAGCGTCGGCGTGACGGAAAAAATCTCCATCAACAAGTTCACAATGCTGATCGTCATCGTCTTCGGCGTGTTCGGCTGTCTGGGCGCGGTGGCGCTTGGCCGCCTGTGGGACATTGTCGAATATTACATGTTTACCAACAAGACGGTCAACCTGCCCAATCGTGCGCGCTGTGACCACTTTATTGCGGATATGGAGAGCAAGATGCTCTCCAACAGCTTTGTGTGCGTCGCTTTCAAGATCACCAATTTGCAGGATGAAAACAAGCGTCTGGGCCGCAACGCCGGCAACCAGATGATGAAGACCTTTGCGCGCGTGCTGACGAGCGTTTTCGTGCCGTCGAAGACGGTCTTTGTGGCCTACAACGATTCGGCACAGTATCTCGTGTTTGCCGATGATTATAACCCGGAGCAGACGCGGGCCTCGCTGGCGCAGATGCGCACGGTGATGGCGCAGAAATGCGAGCGCGAAGCGTTTGAAATTGAATACGACGAGGGTTACGCCTGTTCGGGCGAGGAGCAGAGCTTCTACATCCGCCACCTGCTTTCCATTGCGCTGCGCCGTTTGAGCGAGAGCGGCATGGAGGAACCGGAAAAACCGGAGACGGTCGAAGAAGAAACTGACGAGCCGGAAGAACCGGAAACGGTTGCTGAAGAAGCAATCGAACAGCCGGAGGAACCGGAAAAGGTCGAAGAAGAAACGGACGAACCGGAAACGGTCGTTGAAGAAGCAATCGAACAGACGAAGGAACCGGAGACAGTTGAAGAAGCGGCCGAACAGCCAAAAGAAGAACCGAAAACCGCCGAAGAAACGAAGGCGCCGGATAACGAGCAAGAAAAGCAATGGTATAAGTCCTTTAAAGCGCCGAAAGAGAAAACAACAAAAGTCAAAAAGAAGAAAAAGAAGAAATAAACCGATACGGAGGATAAGCAAACGATGAGGGTGATCGTTGTCGGGCCGGACAGCCGAAGGACAAAGGGCGGCATTGCCTCGGTCATACAGGGCATGCGCGAGGATACATGGCTGACGGAACAGACGAACATGGCGTTTTATTCCTCCTGCTACGAGGGCAACCCGCTGGCCAAAATCGGCTATGAGCTGCGGCAAATTTTCCGATTTGGCAAGGTCGTGAAGAATTTCGATCTGGTGCATATCCACATGTCCATCAAGGGCAGCGCGCAGCGCAAAATGCGCTATGCGCAGATCGCCAAAAAGCAGGGGAAAAAGGTCATTCTGCATATCCACAGCGGCAATTTTGTCTCGTATTATCGGTCGCTTTCCGAAAAGAAGCGCGCAAAGCTGCAAAGCATTCTGCGGGAAGCGGACTGCGTTGTGGCGCTTTCGCAAAGCTGGAAAAAGGCTCTTTCGGAGGAAATCGGGCTGACGAACTGCACGGCGATTTTAAACGGCATTTCGCTCAAGGCCTATGCGAACGACTTCAAGCCGTTTAACGAAAGGCCGATTGATTTTCTGTTTCTGGGGCGGCTTGGCGCGGAAAAGGGCACGGATAACCTGCTCGAATCCCTGAAAGCCATCAAGGCAGAGGGGAAGAACTTCCGCTGCGTGCTGGCCGGAGACGGCCCGGTGCAGGATTATTCGCAATGGGTTGACGAAGCGCAGATGCAGGAACAGGTCACCTTCGCCGGATGGGTCAAGGGAAAACAGAAGCGCGAACTTTTGCAGAACGCGCGGATTCTGCTTCTGCCGTCACGGCACGAGGGCATGCCGATGTCGATTCTGGAAGCGATGGCCTATGGTGAAGCCGTGGTCAGTACGAAGGTCGGCGGCATACCGGAAGCCGTGACCGACGGAGAAAGCGGCGTTTTGATTGAGCCGGACGACAAGGAAACGCTGCGCCAAACCATGCGCCGCCTGCTCGACGAGCCGAAGCTGGCCGAGCAGATGGGGCATCACGGCCGCGAAATTGTGAAGCAGAAATTTGATTTGGAACAGATTCATCGGCAGCTGTACGCGCTGTACAGCCGGATACTTGGGGAGTAAAGCGTGAAAAGAGTTTTGCAGGGACTGGGCTCGCTGAACATGGGCGGCGCGGAGACGATGGCGGTCAACGTGCTGGAAAATCTGGATCGCCAAACGGTGACGTTTGACTTTGTGATTCCCGGCGCGGAGGAGGGCCTGCTGGAGCCACGCGTGACGAAGCTGGGGGCGAAGGTTTATCATACGCCGAAGCGGAGCGAATCGTTTGTCGGGTCTTATCGCGCGTTTGAACGGGTGATTCGCGAAAACGGCTATCAAACCGTGCATCTGCACACGCAAAACGCTTTTTTTACGGCGATTCATGTGTTTCTGGCTAGACGAGCCGGGGCAAAAAGAATCGTCGTTCACAGCCACAACACGATGGATTGGCGCGGCGGAATGGCGCTTCGGCTGCACAAAGCCTGCCGAAAGTGGCTCTATCGCCATGCGGATGTGCGTCTGGCGTGCGGCCGGGAAGCTGCCGAGTGGCTTTTCGGCACGACGGAGGGCGTAGAGGTGCTGCCGCTTCCGGTGTGCTGCGACCGATTTCTATTCGACGAAAGCAAGCGCGAGGCGCTTCGCAGTCAGCTGGGCGCGGAGGAGCGGACGATGTATCTGCACGTCGGCCGATTCATGGATGTGAAAAACCACGCGTTCCTGATTCAGGTGTTTGAGGAAATCCACCGCAGAGCGCCGAACAGCCTGCTGGTGCTGGTCGGCGACGGCGCGCTTCGCCCTGACATCGAGAAGCAGGCGGCTCAGGCCGGGCTGACGGACAGCGTGGTTTTCATGGGCAACGTTGACAACGTGGCGGAACTGATGATGGCCGCTGACGCGATGGTTTTCCCTTCGAAATACGAGGGCTTCCCGACTGTGCTGCTGGAGGCGCAGGCCGCGGGGCTGGACGCGTTTGTTTCCGACAGCATTACGAAGGAAATCGTGCTGACCGGGCGGATTCACCCGCTTTCGCTTGAGCAGGGCGCGCAGGCGTGGGCGGATGCGATTCTGCAAACGCGGCGCGCGCCGAACCGGGCGGCGGATAACGCGGCGATTCGCGAGCGATACGACGTTTCCGTTGCGGCGGCGCGTCTGACCCAAATCTATACGCAATCCTGAAAGGCGGCGGAGGCAACAAACAGGTGCTGACGAAAATCATCTATCTGGTTCTCGGAACCTTCATGTTTTATTTCACGATGGGCGCGATTCAGGTCGGCGGCTTCGGCTTTATGTACCGCTACCTCTTTGGCATGGGCATCATCGCTTTGGCGGCGTTCTCGTTCCTCATTCGGCCGAATCTGGAACGGGCCAAGCGTCTGGCCAAGGGTGCGCTGATTATGGCCGCGCCCTACATGGTGACGGTGCTCTGGTCTGCCGTGATCTGGATTTCTGAATTTGCGGAGCTGCGCACCATGACGCGCGGCTTCTTTTTCCCGTTTTATCAAATTCTGGCGGCGCTTGTGGCGTTTTCCACGCTGTATCTGTTCGGCAGAAAGGGCATCTGGTATCAGCTGATTGCCATGTGTCTGGGCAACACGCTGATTGTCGCGCAGGTGGTCGCGCGCGGCGGCGTGGGCGCGTTCATGCAGGAGCTGGTGACGCTGCTGACGACGTTCGGCGAGGTCACAGGCCCGATGATGCACGAAACCGAGGTGCATGATCTGACCTTCTCCTTCGGCCCGTATGCGGTGCTGCTGGGGCTGTATATGGAGCCGAAAAAGATGCGCTGGTGGGTCGCCTGTGCGGCGGTGTGTTTTTACATGCTCGTGGGCCTTAAGCGTATCGAAATCGGCGCGATTGTCATCGCGGTGGCGCTGTGCTGGCTGCTCAAATGGATGCAGGAAAACACGGTGCGGCAGATTGGCAACGTGTTCTGGGTGGCGTCGCTGGTCATCAGCTTTCTGTATATCGTGGCGATCCACGAGGGGCTGTTTGATACGCTGGAAAGCATGGGCATGGATACCAAGGGGCGCGACATGCTCTATCGCTATGTCGCGCGGCAATACTCCATTTCGCCGACGTTTCTGGGGCGCGGGCTGGGGTTCAGCAGCGTTGAATGGGATTTGACCGGCTTGATCGGCCCGGAGTGGCGCGGCGTGCATCAGGACGCCTATCACAACGAATTTGTCCGCATGTACGTCGAAGTCGGCTTTTTCGGCTACCTCGTCTGGTTCATCTTCTATCTGCCCGTCCGGCTGCACTACATGTGGAAGCACGGCGGCAAGCGCGCAGGCATTTTAACGCTGGCTTACAGCATCTACTGCATGATTACCTATGCGACGGACAATACGCTGTATTATTATTTCATCAATTTGAGCACGTTCATTTTGATGCTCTATGAGCTGATGCCGGACGAGGAAACGGAGAGGAAGGCCAACTATGAAGATGCGTTTGATGAAGCGATGCTTGCGAGCGGCGCGGATCAATAGGCTGCTTCTTCCGCTCGCCTGCGCGCTGGCGGATGACAAGCCGCTGGCGATGGACAGGGACGCGTGCCTGCGCGTGCTGGAAAAAGCGCACCCGGACACGGGGAAAAGCGCGCTTTGGGCGGAGCCTCTGCCATGTAGAGAAAGTGATAGATATGCCTTGGATATCATCGTTCCGGCCTATAATGCGGAAGCGACGCTGGAAGACTGTATGCGCTCGATTCTCGATCAGGACTGCCCATGGCGCTTTCATGTGATTCTGGTGGACGACGGCTCGACGGACGGCACGGCGGCGATCGCGGACGGCTATGCCGATCATCCGCGCGTGACGGTGCTGCATCAGCCAAACGGCGGCGCGGCCAGCGCGCGCAACAACGGCATTCGGCACAGCAGCGCGTTAAGAATGATGTTTCTGGATGCGGACGACAGGCTTGCGCCGGGCGCGCTGAACAGCCTGCTGAAGGCCGGCATGGGAGACAATGATGCGGATATCGCCGAGGGCGGTTATTTCAATTTCAAAAAGGGCTATCGGCGGGCGCATCCCCACAAGGCGGGGACGATGCAGCCGATGGAGGCCTACGGCATGCCGTGGGGGAAGGTCATGCGCCGGAGTCTGTTTGAAAAAGCGGGTTTTCCGGAGGGCTATGGATTTGAGGACAGCGTGCTGCATCAGCTGATTCTGCCGGGCGCGAAAACCTGCGTCGGCGTGGCGGACACGGTGGTGGAGCGGCGGCTGGTGGAAAGCAGCGCCGGACACAGCAGTCGGGGAAATGCGCGCAGCATCGACACGGTTTGGGTGACGCTGCGGCTGATGCAGGATCGTCAGGCGCTGGGGCTTGCGGAGAATCAGGCGCATTATGAATATCTGCTGGATATGGCGGCGCTGTCGCAATACAGGCTGGAGGGGTTGGACGAAACGATTCAGCAGGCGGCTTTCGGCGTGTTTGCCGATTTGATTGCGGCGCAATGCGCGGGCTTTTCGACGCGGAGAAAGGACAAGCGGCCGCTCGAAGCGGTGCTGAAAAAGCGGCAGTATGCCAAATTTAAGCAATACTGCGAGTGGGCTTAAAGGGGACGAAGGATGATTAGCTTTATCGTGCCGGTATACAACGGCGAGCGTTTTCTGCGCGCGTGCGCGGATTCGATACTGGGGCAATCGACGCGGGAGATCGAGGTCATCTTCATCAACGACGGCTCAAAGGACGGTTCGCAGGCCATTCTGGCGGAGTATGCGGCGAAAGACGCGCGCGTTCGGGTGATCGAGCAGGCCAATCAGGGCGTTTCGGCGGCGCGCAACTGCGGAATCGACGAAGCGAAGGGCGAATATCTCTGGTTCTTCGATTGCGACGACGTGCTTCATGCGGGTGCGGCGGAAAAGCTGCTGGCCTGTGCTGAAGAAACGGGCGCGGATCTGGTCGCCGCGTCCTTTGGCTATCTGCACGAGAAGACGGGCAAAAAGCAGACCGTGCATCTGCCGCTTAAGGACGGCGTTTTGCAGGGCGACGCGCGAAGCCGGGCGATTCGGCTTTCCGCGCTGGGCGGCTGCAAGCTGTGGCGGGCGAACGTGATTCGAAGCCATCATCTGCGGTATCCCCCGTATCGAATCGCGGAGGACGTGGGTTTTTACCTCTGCGCGCTGGCCTGCTGTGCGCGCGTGGCGACGCTCGATCTGCCGGTCTATGATTACCGTGTATACGACGGGAGCAATGTGCAGCGCGTGACGCTCAAGGCGCTGGACTGCATCGCGGTTTTTGACGAGGCGGATGCGTTTTACCGCGCGCGGGGCGAGAGCAAAGCGTTTCAAAGCGAGCTGCTGTTTGACCGCATGTTTCATTATCTGCTCTGGCTGGAACGGCTGCCGCGGCTTGAGAAAAAAAGCGAGCGCCGCCAGGTGGAGGGGGCTTTTGAGCAATCCAGACGGCGGCAGGATTTCTCTGCCGTCGCCGATCAGATGGACATCATGACGCTTGTGAACCGATTTGACGCGCGGATCCGGCGGCGCAGGTGGTATGAATCGCATACCTATGCGGCGTTGTACCGCACGGCCAGAAGGATAAAGCGCCTTTTGAAGCGATGAGGACGGGAAAATGGAAATCAGCGTAATTGTGCCGATTTATCGGGTGGAAAAATACCTGCCCGCGTGCATTGAAAGCATTCTGAATCAGACGTTCACGGATTTTGAGCTGATTCTGGTGGACGACGGCTCGCCGGACGCTTGCCCGGGCCTCTGCGACGCAGCGGCGAAGCGGGACGCGCGCGTTCGCGTGATTCATCAGGCGAATGCGGGACTGTCTGCTGCGCGGAACGCGGGTCTTTCCGCCGCACGGGGCGCGTGGGTGAGCTTTGTGGATTCGGACGACTTCATTGCGCCGACGTTCCTGCAAACGCTGCACGACGCGGCGGCGAAGACGGGCGCGGACTGCGCGATCTGCGGCATTCAGCTGACGAACGATCTGGGGGGGCAAATCGAAAGCACCTTTCCCGTGGACGTGCCGGATGGCGTATGCACGGGTCGGGATATTTTGAACACGATCCGTCGGCAGATGAATATGCCCTATATCGTTGCGTGGAACAAGCTCTATCGCCGAGCGGTTTTCGCGTCGCTGCGCTATCCGCTCGGACGCAGAAACGAGGACATCTTTGTTTTTGCAGAGCTGTTTGACACGGTGAAAGCGGCAGTGTGCGTGCCCGAAAGGCTGTATTTTTATCGTCAGAGGACGGAAAGCATCATGCACGAGAAAGTGACGCTGCGCAATCTGGACGAGATGTGGGCGTTTGACGCATGTTTCCGCTATTTTGTCGCGCACGGGCTGGAGAAATTAGCGCCGTATGCCGAAAAGCGCATGTTTGCCAAGTTGACGGGCGTATATTACCGCCTGCCGAGGGAGGCGCGCCGAAGCGACGAAATGAAACAGGCGAAAAGCGCACAATGGGACGCGGCGATGCAGCTTCAAAGGCGGGGACAGCTGAGCGCCAAGGCGTTGGCGCGGACGCTGCTGTTTCAAGCCCTGCCGGGCGTATACGGCTTGAGGATGAGAGGATAAACCATGGATATCAACTGGATGCTTCGCAGAATGCAGGCGATGAGCGCCGCCGAACTGATGTGGCGCGTGCAGATGAAGGCGTTGACGAAGCAGGAAAAGAAGCGGTTTTATGACAAACATCTGCCCGTGACGCGGATTGCGCCGGAGAAGGCGAGAATGCCGGACAGCGCGCGGCTGACCATCAACTGGAACAACGAGGGCACGCGCTACACGGGCATGCGGATGTTTGACTGCTACGAGGAGCGGGACTACCGCACGCGGTGGAACGCGGGCTTTCAGACGGAAAACGACTGGCCGGAAACGCCGTATTCCCCGACGATGCGCATCAGCCAGCGCGCGGACATCGGCGATATCCGCACCAACTGGGAGCTGAACCGCCACTTCCAGCTGGCCCAGCTGGCGAAAAGCTACTACGTCAGCGGGGATGAAGCGGATTTGACGGAGTTTGCTGCGCTGTTTGAGGATTGGAACGCGCACAATCTCTTTTTGCATGGGCCGCAGTGGACGAGCGCCATGGAACTGGCGATCCGCGTCAATTCGTGGATTTACGCGTGGTGCTTTCTGGATCGCGCGTTGGCCAAGTGGAAGAAGCAGGACGCGCGCAGGCTGCTGGCGGGGCTGTCAAACGGCATTCAGGTCATGACGGAATATATTGTGCGGCACAGGGCGCGCGGCTCCTCGGCCAACAATCATCTGATTGTTGAGCTTTACGCCGTTGCGATGGCGGGCCTTCTGTACGACGATGCGGCGTGGAAGAAACTCGCGCTGGACGAGCTGGCGCGCGAGCTGGAGCGGCAGAACAACGCAGACGGCGTGAATCTGGAAATGGCGACGCATTATCAGGCGTTCGTCATGGAGGCCTACGGCTTGCTGATGCTCCAGCCGAATATCGGACACATCACAGAGGGCTGGAAGCTGCGGCTGACGCAGTTGAGTCGGTATCTATGTGACTGCTGCGGCGCGGGCGGTGAGACGGTGCTTTTCGGCGACGACGACAGCGGAAAAATCTTGGATTTGGGCGGCCGAAACGTGAAGGGTATTCACGTTGTCTTGCAGCTGATGGGACTGGTGCTGGATGAACGCTATACCGACGAGCCGATCTGCGAAACGCTTCGTTGGCTCACGGATGCTCAGACGCGGCGGAAAAATGCCGAAAAATGCAGATATTGCAGCCCTTTGGTCAGCGTGAGACGGGAGGGCGGCTACACGATTCTGCGCAGCCGGGATGAAAAGGTGCTCCTTGCGATGGATCACGGGCCGATCGGATTCGGCACGCTGGCTGCGCACGGACACGCCGATGCGCTGAGCATTCAGGCGTTTCGGAATGGTAAAAAAATCTTGACAGATCCGGGTACTTGGAATTATCATCTGGATAAGAATCTGCGCAATTTGTTTCGCTCAACGGCGTGGCACAACACGGTTTGTGTAATCGGACGGAATCAGTCGGAGATGCTGGGGCCGTTCCTCTGGGGGCGGCGCGCGCAGACCCGGCTGCTGGATATCCGCGAGGATGAGAGCGGCGTGACGGTTTGCGCCCAAACGCAATACGGCAGCATTCGACACACGCGGACGCTGCGCTTTGACCAGCAGCGGACGCTGACGGTGGAGGATGCGATCGAAGGGTTGGAGCCGGACGACGACGCGCGCAAGAATTTTTCGCTTGCGCCGGATCTGCGGATTCAGCTTTCGGACAATCGATGCACGGCCGCCAACGCGGACGGCGCTGTGACGCTTACGGCGGCGGACGGCGATAGCTGGCAGGCAGCGGAATACGTCTATTCCAGCGCGTACAACCACAAAGAAAAGGCGACGCGCGTGAGCTGCCGGGCGGCTTCAAAGGTCGAAATTCGATTCTAAAGGCTTAAAGGGTTTAAACATAGGAGGAACTACGGATGGTTAACGTAAAGGGATTAGGTTACATTGGTCTGCCCACGGCGCTGATGATGGCCGCGCACGGCGTGCAGGTCGTCGGCACGGACAAAAACGAGGAGCTTGTGCATTCGCTTCAGGCGGGAAAACTGACATTTGAAGAAAAGGGGCTTGACGAGCTGTTTGCCAAGGCGCTTAAAGCGGGCGTGCAGTTTCAGACGAGCAACACTGAAGCGGATACGTATATCATCGCCGTGCCGACCCCTTATGACAGACGCACCAAGAAGACCGACGCGCGCTATGTGACGGCGGCGGTGGACGAGGTGCTTTCCGTCTGCCCGAAGGGCGCAGTCATCATCATCGAATCGACGATTTCCCCTTCGACCATCGACAAATGCGTGCGCCCGCTGATTGAGGCGCGCGGCAAGAAAATCGGCGAGGACGTGCATCTGGCGCATGCGCCGGAACGCATCATTCCCGGCAATATGATGTATGAGCTGACGCACAATTCCAGAACCATCGGCGCGGATGAACCCGAAATCGGCGAAAAAGTCAAGGCGCTCTACGGGAGCTTCTGTCAGGGCGAAATTGTGCTGACCGATATTCGCACGGCGGAGATGACGAAGGTCGTGGAAAACACATTCCGCGACATCAACATCGCCTTTGCCAACGAGTTGGCGCAGATCTGCCGCGCGGATGGGATGGACGTGTACGAGGTCATCCGCATCGCGAACAAGCACCCGCGCGTCAACATCCTTTCGCCCGGTCCGGGCGTGGGCGGCCACTGCATTTCCGTCGATCCGTGGTTCCTCGTGGGCGACTACCCGGATATCGTCAACGTCATCCGCGCGGCGCGCAAGGTGAACGATGGCATGCCGAACTTCGTTTTGAAGCGCATCCACAAGGTCATGCAGGAAAACGGGCTGACGGACGTGAGCCGCGTGGGCCTTTACGGCCTGACCTATAAGGAAAATGTGGACGACACGCGCGAAAGCCCGACGCTCCAGCTGCTGCACAACATGGACGAGCATCTGGCGGGCGGCCGTATCAAGGTCTACGATCCTTACGTGACGCGCGACGTTGTGCCCAACCAGATGCACGATCTGGATGCGTTTTTGGACGCGGTGGATATGGTGGTCATTCTGGTCGGCCACGATGAGATTCGCGAGAACATGGACAAGCTGAAGGGCAAGGTGATTCTGGATACCCGGAACATCTGCCCGCTGGATGGCGTGAACAAGCTATGAAAACGATGATGCTGGTCTTCGGCACGCGGCCGGAGGCTATTAAAATGTGTCCGCTCGTGCAGGAGCTGCGGACGAGAAAGAACATTAAGACGCTTTGCTGCGTGACGGGTCAGCATCGGCAGATGCTCGATCAGGTGCTCGATGCGTTTTACATTGCGCCGGATTACGATCTGGCGATTATGAAGGACGGGCAGACGCTCTTTGACATCACCATCCGCGTGATGGAGCAGCTCAAGGCAGTGCTTGAGGAAGCCAAGCCCGATTTGGTGCTGGTGCATGGCGACACGACGACGACGTTCGCCGCCGCGCTGACCTGTTTTTACATGCAGATTCCGGTGGGACACGTCGAAGCCGGCCTGCGCACCTATCAGCTCGATTCGCCGTATCCGGAGGAGTTTAACCGGCAGGCGGTCGGCGTGGTGGCGCGCTATCACTTTGCGCCGACCGAGCAGGCCAAGGCCAATTTGCTGCGCGAGGGCAAGATGCCGGAGACCATCTTCGTGACGGGCAACACGGCCATCGACGCGCTGAAAACGACGGTTCGGGCGGATTATCAAAACCCGGAGCTGGATTGGGCAAAGGGCAGCAGGCTGATTCTGCTGACGGCGCACAGGCGGGAGAACCTCGGCGAGCCGATGCGCGCGATTTTCCGCGCTGTCCGCCGCATCGCCGACGAGCTGCCGGACGTGAAGGTGCTTTATCCGGTTCACATGAACCCGACCATCCGGGCGCTGGCGCGGGAGATTCTGGGTGGAGACGAGCGCATTCGGCTGATTCCGCCGTTGGACGTGCTTGATTTCCACAACATTCTGGCCCGAAGCGATTTGGTGATGACGGACAGCGGCGGCATTCAGGAGGAAGCGCCGTCGCTGGGCAAGCCCGTGCTTGTGCTGCGCGATACCACGGAGCGACCGGAGGGCGTGGCCGCGGGTACGCTCAAACTGGTCGGTACGGATGAAGAAACGATCTATCGCGAAGCCAAGCGGCTGCTTACGGACGAGGCGGCGTATCATCAGATGAGCGTCGCATCCAATCCCTACGGCGATGGACAGGCGTGCAGGCGCATTGCCGATATTTTAGAGAAAGACTGAGGAAACCACAGTGCAGGAAGAAAAGCGGGAGACGGCCCCGAAGCGATATCCGATTTTGAACACCTATGTCAACGCGCTGACCATGGACGAGACGGTGGATTATGTCAAGCAGGTGCTGACCAGACGCACGCCGCCGGTGCAGCACGTGGTCATCAACGCGCTGAAAGTGAACCTGATGGAGGAAGACCCCGAACTGCGCGAGATCGTCAACAACTGCCCACTGATTAACGCGGACGGCGCATCGATCCTCTGGGCGGCCAAGAAGCTGGGCGTGCCGGTGACGCAGCGCGTGACGGGCATCGACCTGTTCATGCGGCTGGTGCGGGAAGCGGCGGAGAACGGCTACAAAATCTATCTGTTCGGCGCGAAGCAGGAGGTTGTGGACAAGGTTCAGGCGATCTTCAAGGCGCAGTATCCGACGCTGCAAATCGTCGGTACGCGCAACGGCTATTTCAAGCCGGAGGACGAGCCGCAGATTGTTGCGGATATGGCGGCTTCCGGCGCGGATATGATGTTCGTCGCCTTTTCCTCGCCGAAGAAGGAATATTGGGTACACCAATATCTCGATCAGCTGAACATTCCCTTTGTGATGGGCGTGGGCGGCAGTTTTGACGTGGTGGCGGGCGTGACCAAACGCGCGCCGGAAATCTGGCAGAAGCTGGGGCTGGAATGGCTGTACCGCTTCATTCAGGAGCCTCGGCGGCTGTTTAAGCGCTATGTCATCGGCAACGCGGTTTTCATCCGCCACGTGCAGCGCGCGGCGCGCGCTCAAAAGAAGCGGGGCTGAACCGGGAGGAGAGGACGCAATGAGAACCAAATATTCTGTCATCAACATCATTGCGGGCGTCGGCGGCCATCTGCTGAACATGGTGCTCTCGTTTATCAGCCGGATGATCTTCATCCGCTATCTGGCAGCGGCGTATCTGGGCGTAAACGGGCTGTTTTCCGATATCCTCGGCATGCTGAATCTGGCGGAACTGGGCATTGGCACGGCGATGATTTTCAGCATGTACAAGCCTGCGGCGGAGGACAACCGCGAGGAGCTTGCGCAGCTGATGAACCTGTACCGCGTGATGTACCGGGTTGTCGCGGCGTTTGTGCTGGTGGTCGGGCTGGCGCTGCTGCCGTTTCTGGATGTGCTGATTAAGGGCGATTCCGACATCGAGAACCTGCGCGTGATTTACCTGATGTATCTGGGCAATTCGGTCTGCTCGTATCTGCTCTCGTATAAAAATTCGATTCTGCTGGCGTATCAGAAAGCCTATGTCCGCACGGTGATCGAGCAGCTGGTGCGCACGGCGCAGATGCTGCTGCAAATCGCGGTGCTGGTGCTGACGGGCAATTTCCTGCTGTATCTGGCGGTGCAGATCGGTGCGCTGATTGTGACAAACGCGGCTGTGTCGATCAAGGTGGACAGGGATTATCCCTATCTGAAAGCGGAAAAGCGGCTTCCGAGCAAGGAAAAGCGCGGCGAAATCGTCAAAAATATCTGGGCGATGAGCATGCACCGATTCGGCACGGTGGTCGTCAACGGCACGGATAACCTGATTATGTCCGCATTCGTCGGGCTGACCAGCGTGGGCGTGTATTCCAACTATCGGCTGGTCATCAAGAGCTTGAACGATTTGCTCAACAAGGTATATTCCGCGTTTACCGGGAGCATCGGCAATCTGGGCGCGACGGAGGACGGCGAATACATCTACAAAATCTATAAACAGCTCGATTTTTTCATGTTCCTGTTTTACGGCTATCTTGCGGCGGGGCTGACGGTGCTGTTTAATCCGTTTATGCGGCTGATGTTTGGCGAAAATTATCTGTTCCCGATGAAAATCGTGCTGGTGCTGATTGCGCAGTTTTACATCAGCGGCATGCGGCAGATCAATTTGCAGTTCCGCGAAGCGATGGGGTTGTTCTGGAACGATCGATACAAGGCCGTGGCGGAAGCGATCATCAATCTGGTGACGTCGCTGATTCTGGTGCAGAAATACGGCGTGGCGGGCGTGTTCCTGGGAACGATCATCAGCACGGTGACGACATGCTTCTGGGTTGAGCCGTATATATTGATGAAATACGGCATCAAAACGGATTGGCAGGAGAAGCTCAAGGCCTATTTTGTGGATTACGGCTGGCGGGTGGTCACGGTGATTGTCGGCAGTTTGTTGGGACGATGGCTCTTTGCCGGTCATATCGATACAGTTTGGCTATTTATTCTGAATGGAATTGGGTTTACAATGGTTTACGGTGCGTTGATTCTGGTTGTGTTCGGGCGAACGACTGAATTCCGGGCGCTGCTTGAAAACGGAAAACGAATTGTCCGCCGTAAAATCAGCAAAAAACAATAAATAAAGGCGCTGCGTCGGTGGATGCGGCGCCTTTTTGCAAGGGGGGAGAAGCATGACGGATATCCAAATGGCGAGCGTGCAGCGGCTGCACGAAGCGCCCGGCGAGGAGACGCTCTGGGCCTGCGTGGAAGCGTTTCAGAACGAACCGCTTCAAACCGCGTCCGGCCTGCCGTTCAGCTATCATTTGAAAATCGGGCGCAGAGGGACATACACCCGAGAGATTTTTGTGGATAGGCGCGAAAAGAGCAAGAGCATCACGTGGAAAACGCTGATGGACGCGTTTGAAGCCGTGCGGCGGGCGGAGGGAGGAAAGCCGCTGGTGGTCAGACCCAAGGCGATGGGGGATTTGCGCGGCGTGTCGTATATCTATCCGCTTTTTTACGAATGGGGCTTGATTGAAGCGCCGGAGAAATTTGAGCGGAATATGAAACGCAGCCCGTGAAGAAGGCGGAGAAAAGCGCCCGGCAGGGGATGAAAGGCGGAAAACACGGCGAATGCGGAAAAGCAAAAAACGGATGAGTGAAAACGATAATCGGAAGCAAAGAAAATTGTATGAATATAACGGACGAACGCGAAAGAAGTCGAAAAAAAGCGAACATTAGGCGGGCGCATACCTTGACAAGAATGAAGAAAAAAGACTATAATGAGGAAGGTAAAACCAAATGTTATCAATGATGGAATTATGATGAAAAACTAATGCTTTTATATACAAAAATGACAGACATCATTTAAAACCGAACACGCATATTCATGAAGGACGCGGAATGGTGCGGCTTTTTTCGTGATGAGGTGGATGGGTGCAATCCATGCGCGAAAAGGGCTTCATTATGCTCATTTCGAAGGGACAAAACAAATTGAGCATTAGGCACGGGAAAGGAAAAAGATGAGCGCAGTAACTTTAGAACATAAAACGATTTTGGTCACAGGCGCGGCAGGATTTATCGGGGCAAACCTCGTGAAACGAATCTGTCGGGAAGTGCCTTCGGCGGCTGTGATCGGCATTGACAGCATGAATGCGTATTACGATGTGGCGTTGAAGGAGTTTCGATTAAACGAGCTGACCCAGTATCCTGCATTTACGTTTATCAAAGGCAATATTGCGGATAAAGCGCTGATGACCGAGTTGTTTGAGACATACAAGCCGGATGTGGTTGTGAATCTTGCGGCACAGGCGGGCGTGCGTTACTCCATTACCAACCCGGACGCCTATGTGGAATCCAACTTGGTCGGCTTCTTTAATATCCTCGAAGCCTGCCGTCATTCCTACGATAACGGTCAGCGCGGCGTGGAGCATCTGGTGTATGCGTCGTCCTCCAGCGTCTATGGCAGCAATAAAAAGGTTCCATACAGCACGGAAGACAAGGTAGATAACCCGGTCAGCCTTTATGCGGCCACAAAGAAGTCAAATGAACTGATGGCCCATGCGTATGCCAAGCTGTACAACATTCCATCCACCGGACTGCGCTTTTTCACTGTCTATGGTCCGGCGGGGCGGCCCGACATGGCTTACTTTGGCTTCACCGATAAACTGGTGAAGGGTGAGAAGATCAAAATTTTCAACTATGGCAACTGCAAGCGCGATTTTACGTATGTGGATGACATCGTCGAGGGCGTTGTCCGAGTGATGAAGAAGGCACCGGACAAGAAGAACGGTGAAGATGGTCTGCCGATTCCGCCATATGCAGTTTACAACATTGGCAATCAGAACCCGGAAAACCTGCTGGATTTTGTGCAGATTTTGAGCGAGGAGCTGGTTCGAGCAAAGGTGTTGCCGGAGGATTATGACTTCGAGGCGCACAAAGAGCTGGTCCCGATGCAGCCGGGCGATGTGCCTGTGACCTATGCCGACACCAGCGCACTGGAGTGCGACTTCGGGTACAAGCCGAGCACGAGTCTGCGGACTGGTTTGAGGAACTTCGCTGAGTGGTACGCTGAGTTTTATAAATAAGGAAAAAGACAAATGAAGTGTGTTGAGGTTTATAGGGAATTATATCATCAGGAACCATTTGGCATCGCATTCTGCCCGTACCGTATCAGCCCTCTGGGTGCGCATATCGACCACCAGTATGGAAAAATCAACGGTCTGGCAATCGATAAAGGTATCCACATGGCTTATCATCCGAAACAGAACGGTGTTGTGGAATTGAAATCGCTGAACTTCCCGAAGCGCGCCCAGTTCTTTGTGGGTGATGTGCCGAAAGAAAAGCAGGGTGACTGGGCCGATCACCTGCGCGGTGCAGCAAAGATGCTGGGTGAAAAGTATCGTTTGAAGGTTGGTTTGTCCGGTATTATTGAGGGCAGTCTGCCGATTGGTGGTTTGTCCTCATCGGCGGCGGTTATCATCTGCTTCTTGTCGGCACTGTGCAAGGTCAACGGTATCCATCTCGAGCCAATGGAGATGATTCTTACTGCGAAAGCAGCGGAAAATCAGTATGTTGGCGTTTCCTGCGGCAAACTCGACCAGAGCTGTGAGGTGCTTTCCAAGAAGAATCACCTGCTGTACCTCGACACGAAAGATGACAGCTATGAGTTGATTCCTACCAGTGGGAAGATGAAGCCCTACAAGGTGGCGATTTTCTTCTCCGGCTTGGAGCGTTCTTTGAAGAATTCTAAATACAATCTGCGGCAGGACGAGTGTAAAGCTGCGGCTTATGCGCTGATGGGTTATGCAGGAATGGACTATGACACCTTTGCAAATACCCGGTTGCGCGATGTGCCGTATGAGGTGTTTGAAGCCTATAAAGACCGGCTGCCCGAACTGTGGCGCAGGAGAGCAGAACACTACTACAGTGAGTTCGCCCGTGCAGAAAAAGGTGCGGAGCAGTGGCGTAAAGGTGATTTGGAAGGTTACGGTCGGCTTGTTTTCGAGAGCGGGAAGTCTTCAATTTATAGCTATGAATGTGGCTGTGATGAACTGAAAAAACTGTATGAAATCATGGCTGATACCGACGGTATCTACGGTGGACGTTTCTCCGGCGCGGGATTCAAGGGCTGCTGCATGGCACTGATTGACCCGGACAAGGCCGAAGATATTGAAGCCAAAGTGGGTTCTGAGTATCTGAAAGCATTCCCGGCACTGGAAGGAAAGTACAGCTTCCACCTGTGTGAGAGCGCGGATGGTGTGGAGTTATGAAACTGAATTCCGTACATCACATAGCAATTATAGTTTCTGACATCGAGAAAGCCAGAGAATTTTACATTAACAAGCTCGGCTTTGAGGTGATTCGAGAGAATTACCGGAAAGAGCGCGATGACTGGAAATTGGATCTTCGGGTGGATGAACACACGGAACTTGAGATTTTTGCTGAGAAGAATCCACCGAAGCGTGTGAACCGACCGGAAGCCTGCGGCTTGCGACATCTGGCCTTTCGAGTGGAAAGCGTAGAAGAAACTGTAAAAGAACTGGCCGAGATAGGAATCGAGTGTGAGCCAATTCGGACAGACAGCTTCACAGGGGAAAAGATGACATTCTTCTTTGATCCGGACGGTTTACCGTTGGAGATTCACGAGTGAAATAGGGGAGTACATAGAGATGAAATGTTTGATTTTAGCAGCCGGTTATGCCACGCGGCTCTACCCGTTGACTGAGAATTTTCCAAAGCCGCTTCTGAAGGTTGGCGAGAAGTCCATCCTTGACTGGCTGGTGGATGATCTGGTGGATACAACCGACATTGATGAATTTATTGTGATTTCCAACCACAAGTTCGCACAGCACTTTGAGGACTGGAAGAACGAAAAAGTAAGAACTCGGCCATATGAAATCACTGTAATCGATGATGGCACAAGCACCAATGAGACTCGGCTTGGTGCAGTCAAGGACATCCAGTTGGCAGTCGAAAAGCTGAACTTGACGGATGACCTGCTGGTTATGGCTGGTGACAATGTGCTGGATTTCAGTCTTTCCAAGTTTGTGGAGTTTGCCAAAGAGAAAAATACCTCCTGTGTGATGTGCCATGAGGAAAACGAGCTGAAAAAGCAGCAGAAGACGGCAATCATCACGCTCGATGGCAATGATTTGATTACCAGCTATGAGGAAAAGCCGAAAGAGCCGAAAGGAAATCTGGCCGTGCCGCCGTTCTATTGCTACCGTGCCTGCGACGTAAAGCGCATTCAGGAGGCACTGGACAATGGCTGTGGCTATGACGCACCGGGCAGCTTTGCGGCTTGGTTGAGCAAGCAGACTCCGATGCACGCCTTCCTGATGCCGGGAAAACGGTATGACATTGGCGACATTAATAGCTATGAGTATGTGAAAAGCGTGTTTTCAAAATAAAAACACAAAGAGAGAGGAGAAAGGAATCATGAGAGATTTTAAAGATTTGAAAATCGCCGTAGCCGGAACCGGTTACGTTGGCCTGTCCATCGCAACGCTATTAAGCCAGCACCATAAGGTTATGGCAGTAGATATTGTTCCTGAGAAAGTGGAGCTGATCAATAACAAGAAGTCTCCGATTCAGGATGAGTACATTGAAAAGTATCTGGCAGAGAAAGAGCTGAACCTGACTGCGACTCTGGATGCAAAGGAAGCATACAGTGATGCTGATTTTGTAGTGATAGCAGCTCCTACAAATTACGATAGCAAGAAGAATTTTTTCGACACCAGTGCTGTTGAAGCAGTGATTAAGCTGGTCATCGAGTACAACCCGGAAGCAATTATGGTCATTAAGAGCACCATTCCGGTTGGCTATACGGCTTCTGTGCGTGAGAAGTTCCACTGCGATAATATCATTTTTAGCCCTGAGTTCCTGCGAGAGAGCAAGGCATTGTACGACAACCTTTATCCTTCTCGTATCATCGTCGGTACTGATGTAGACAATGCTCGTTTGGTAAAGGCTGCACACACCTTTGCGGAACTCCTGCAGGAAGGCGCTATTAAGGAGAATATCGACACTCTGTTCATGGGCTTTACCGAGGCGGAAGCTGTCAAACTGTTTGCCAATACCTATCTGGCGCTGCGTGTCAGCTATTTCAATGAGCTGGATACCTATGCTGAGATGAAGGGGCTGAACACCGAGCAGATCATCAACGGCGTCTGCCTTGATCCGCGCATCGGCACGCATTACAACAATCCCAGCTTTGGCTACGGCGGATACTGCCTGCCTAAGGATACCAAGCAGCTGCTCGCCAATTATGCCGATGTGCCGGAAAACCTGATTGAAGCGATCGTTGATTCGAACCGCACGCGCAAAGACTTTATTGCGGATCGCGTACTTGAAATGGCCGGCGCTTACGAAGCAAACGATAGCTGGGATGAGGGCAAGGAGAAAGAAGTCGTGGTGGGCGTGTACCGCCTGACCATGAAGAGCAACAGCGATAACTTCCGCCAGAGCTCCATTCAGGGCGTCATGAAGCGCATCAAGGCCAAGGGTGCGACGGTCATCATCTATGAGCCGACGTTAAAAGATGGAGAGAAGTTCTTCGGCAGCGTTGTGGTCAATGATCTGGACGAATTTAAGAAGCAGAGTCAGGCCATTATTGCAAACCGCTATGATAAGTGCCTAGATGACGTAAAAGAAAAGGTATATACGAGGGATATTTTCAGGAGAGACTAATAAAGGGGGGAGTTAGATGACGGACAAACAAATAAAAGTTTGCTTAGTTGGATCATCGGGGGGGCATTTAACTCATCTTTATATGCTAAGGCCGTTTTGGAAAGATAAGGATCATTTTTGGGTGACGTTTGATAAAGAAGATGCCCGAAGTCTTTTAGAAGGTGAAAAGGTCTATCCGTGCTATTTTCCCACTAATCGTAGTATTAAAGCGCTTATCAAAAATACAAAGATTGCTTGGAATGTGCTACGCCAAGAAAAACCTGATTTAATTATTTCCAGTGGTGCGGCGGTTGCAGTTCCGTTCTTTTACGTGGGGAAGATGATGGGGGCCAAGCTGGTCTATATCGAGGTCTTTGATCGAATTGATAAACCGACGTTGACAGGAAAACTGATTTATCCCATTGCAGATAAGTTTGTTGTGCAGTGGGAAGAACAGAAAAAAGTTTATCCAAAGGCGGTTAACCTTGGCAGCATATTCTAAGTAGAGGACGAGAAAATGATTTTTGTGACGGTAGGAACACATGAGCAGCCGTTTAATCGGCTGATTCAGAAAATAGATGAATTAAAGAAAGATGGCACAATTCAGGATGATGTGATTATCCAGACTGGTTTCAGTACATACGAGCCGAAATATTGCCAGTGGAGCAAATTAATTCCGTATCAGCAGATGGTAAAGAATGTGGCCGATGCTCGCATTGTGATTACTCACGGTGGCCCGGCCAGTTTCATCATGCCGCTGCAGATTGGTAAAACTCCCATTGTTGTGCCACGTCAGCATCAGTTTAACGAGCATGTGAATGACCATCAGGTTGAATTTGCACGAAATGTAGCACAGAGAATGGGAACAATTATTCCGGTGGAGGACATTAATACACTGGGAGATATCATAACGAACTATGATCAGATTGTTGCCGGCATGGGACATGGCATGAGTAGCAATAACGCAAAGTTTAATGAAGAACTTGAAAAACTGGTAGATGAATTGTATTGAGGATGGATGGATGAAAAAAGTTGGAATCATGTCGATGCAGCGTATTGCAAACTACGGATCGTTTTTGCAGGCATATGCATTGAAGCAGCTAATTGAGGAAGTTGGCTGCAATGTAGAGTTTGTGGATTACCATGTGGGTGCTCCAGTAATTGCAGAAAATGCAGATAGCAAAAACAAGGGCGTCCGAAAGATAGAAAAGGGTCTGGAAACTTTTCGGTATCGGGCTCCTCTTGCACACAAATTATCGTTCATCCGATACAAACAGTCTTTTGCTCAAAAGTATATGCCACTTTTGGGAATTACAGACGAAATGAACTACAACCCGACATTGGATTGCCTTGTGATTGGCAGTGACGAGGTTTTTAACTGTATTCAAAAGAATTCCAATGTGGGCTATTCGCTAGAATTATTTGGAAAAGATAACCATGCGAAGAAACTTATCACTTATGCGGCGTCTTTCGGCAATACTACATTGGAAAAGCTGAAAAAGTATAAAAAGACTGAAGAAGTCGGAGCTTTGCTTAAGAAATTTGACGCGATTTCTGTACGAGATGCTAATTCAGGAACTATTGTAGAGCAGCTTACTGGGAAAGAACCGGTGTACAATCTGGATCCGGTTCTGACCTATGATTACATGAACTGCTGCGACAAAATCCCACGGGTTCAGACTAATGAGAAGTATTTGATTCTGTACGCGTATGCAGGTCGTATTTCCAATGATGAGGCAGATTGGATTGCTGCTTATGCAAAGAAAAAGAATTTGAAGGTATATACAATTGGTGGTATCCAAAAATGTGCAGACCGATTCGTGGACTGCTCACCCTTTGAAGTTCTGGCCTATTTCAGAAATGCAGAAGAAGTCATTACCGATACTTTCCACGGCAGCATCTTCTCAGTTATCACACATCGGCCATTTACGACATTGATTCGCAAGAGCGTGGGTAATAGCTATGGTAATGAAGAAAAATTGAGCGATTTGCTAAAGCGACTGGGACTGGCCAATCGGATGACAACGAAAATTGAAGATGCAGAAAACATCAATGAAAAGACGATTGATTACGCAAAAGTTGAGGAGCTGTTGAAAGCACATAGAGAAGTGTCGAAGGAGTATCTGAGAAAAAATTTAGAGGGATAAAATGGAGAACATATCGAGGATAAAAGAGAAATGTGTGGGATGTAAAAGCTGTGAGCAAAGCTGCCCAAAACACTGTATCTCTATGGTAGAAAACAAAGAGGGATTCTGGTATCCGTCTGTTGATGAAAAAAGCTGCATCGAGTGCAATGTGTGCTTGAAAAAGTGTCCAGTAGAAAATACGGAATTTCATCGGAATGAGCCACATAAAGTTTGGGCGTGGCGAAATAAAAATGATGTGGATATTATGCGCTCTGCATCTGGCGGTGCGGCGGATAGTGCGGCAAAGACTGTATTGCAAATGGGCGGCGTGGTCTACGGTGCCGCTTATGATGAACAGCTGGTCGTAAGCCACATTGAAGTGACAGATGAAGCAGAAAGAGAGAAACTACAGTCCTCTAAGTATGTTCAGTCTGACCCGAAAGATAGCTACGCAAAGGTCAAACAGCGTTTGTCAGAGGGAAAAACGGTACTTTTTACAGGAACTCCCTGCCAGATTGCAGGTCTGTATGCTTTTTTGGGCGGCAATCCAGAAAATTTATACACAGTTGACCTGATTTGCCACGGTGTGCCTTCGCCGAAGTTCTTCAAAAAGTATCTGGAATACCAGAACAAGCAGACGGCTGGCAGAGTAATCTATTTCAACTTCCGTTCCAAAGACAAGAGAGGTTGGGGAACACAATACCTGCTAAAGACAAAGACAAAGACAAAGACAAAGACACTCTCCCTTGATCGCTATGGGAAACATTTTATGGATGGCGACTGTTATAGAGAGAGTTGTTATCAGTGCGCCTATGCGAATACGAGCCGTGTGGGAGATTTGACAGTGGGCGATTTCTGGGGGATTGCAAAGAGCCATCCAAACTTTAATTCTCCAAAGGGAGTATCCAGTGTGCTTGTCAATACAGAAAAAGGTCAAAAACTCTTTGAAATGATGCGCCCTTTTGCAGAAGTGGAAGAGGCAACGCTGGAAGAAGGCATGGTGAAGCAGCATAATCTTGTGCAGCCGAGCAGCAGGCCGGCGACTAGAGATACCTTCTATAAAGACATTGATGAACCAGGCTTTATAGAGCATATTAGGGTTGGCTTTCAGCCAAAAGCACGGTTGAAATCTGTGCTGCCCAATAAGTTGATTCAAATGCTCAAGTCTTTTTGAAATTTTGCGGAGGAAGAATTCATGGGAGAGCCGATCAGAGTCTTGCATATCCTTCAGCGAATGGAAGCCGGCGGTACGCAGGCTTTGTTGATGAATATATACCGGAAAATTGACAGAACGAAAGTACAGTTTGATTTTTTGGTCGTTTATAAGGAAAAACAGTTTTATGATGATGAGATCGAAAAAATGGGAGGGCATGTTTATAAGCTGTCTTTCCGGGAGGATTTGAATCTTCCGAAATTTCAAAAGGAGTTGGCGACTTTTTTTGCGCAACATCACGAATACAAAATTGTTCATTGCCACGCCTACACGATTGGGTATTTCTGTTTGAAAGCAGCAAAGAAAGCAGGTATCCCGGTCAGAATCGCACATTCACACAATAATGAGACGGTACACGATATAAAGTACCTGCCGAAGCTGTTCATGCAACGGATATTCACTAAAAACGCTACAGACCTTTTTGCCTGCTCTGAAGAAGCTGGAAAATATCTGTTCAAGGATAAGCAGTTTCAAGTGCTGAAAAACGCGATTGATTCGCAGAACTTTATTGCAGATGCAGATGTCAGAAAAGAAATCAGAAAAGAGCTGGGATTAGAGGATAAATTTGTTGTCGGTCATGTTGGACGGCTGCACCCTCAGAAAAATCATGATTTTCTGATTGATGTTTTTGCAGAAATCAAGAGGAAAAAGCCTAACGCTGAATTAATCCTCGTTGGCACCGGACCATTAGAAGATAAAATAAAAAGCAAAGTGGCAGAAAATTGCCTTGCAGATTGCGTGCATTTTCTTGGAAATAGAAAGGATATGAACAGAATCTATCAGGCAATGGATGTGTTTGTTTTCCCGTCTTTGTTTGAAGGGCTGGGTATTGTTGCAATCGAAGCGCAGGCGGCGGGTGTTCCTATTGTCTGCTCTGAAGGATTGCCGCCGGAAACGGATATTACACCAATCTACCGGAAACTATTGCTGAGCGATGGCGCAGAAAAGTGGGCAAATTCAGCACTTGAAATGGCGCAGAACCCGAAAGCACATACCAACATGCAACAGTTTGTGATCGATGCGGGTTTTGATATGGACGCAACTGCAAAATATATGGAGAGATATTATTTAAATCGATGGAGCAGAAGATGAATAAAGAAGTTTTTTTCGTAATTGGAAGCTTGGGCGGAAAAGGCTGGGGAGGAGCACATAGGGTAATTTGTATCTTGGCAAACTATTTAGCGGAAAAAGGATACCCAGTGACAATAATAGTTTGGAGAGATAGTCCAATTGATTATCCGCTTAATCAAGCTATCAATCTTATATGGTTACATTGCAATGTGAAAAGTGAGATTGATATGATTGAACCTTGTATTAAAACAAGGAAAATTTTAAAGAAACATCCAGGTGCCTATCTTTATGCATTTATGTCAAGAATGGCGACATATGCTCGGATATATACAACGGGATTAAATATTAAAGTGATTGGATCAGAGAGAACTGATCCGCGCACAGAACCACATAATGCTGCATTCCGGCTAATTCGAGATCACATGTTTGGATTTATGTATAAAACAGTGTATCAGACGCCAGATGCATTAGCTTATTTTCCTAAGCGTGCACAAAAGAATGGTTGTGTTATTCCAAACCCTATTACCCCGAATTTACCACAGAGATTTGAGGGCACAAGAAGAAAAGAGTTTGTAACATTTTGTAGAATTGATAAACAGAAGAATCTTCCGATGATGATTGATTCCTTTGTGCAAGTTCATTCTAAATATCCAGAGTACAAATTGAGAATATATGGTACAGGATTGATTGAGAACGAAATAAGGGATTATATCAACGAAAAACAAGCGGATAAGTATATAGTAATGGAAGGCTTCTCCAGTACGGTTCACGAAGGTATACTTGACTGCGCTGGATTCGTATCTTCATCTGACTATGAGGGGTTATCCAATTCAATGCTTGAGGCTATGGCGATTGGTTTACCATGTGTTTGTACGGATTGTCCAATCGGCGGCGCACATATGATGATTCAGGACGGTGTCAATGGTTTGCTTGTGCCGGTTGGTGATAGCAATGCTATGGCAGTGGCAATAATTTCTTTGATTGAAAACACTGACTTAGGAACTCGTTTATCCATTGAAGCCGAAAAAGTAAAACAGCTTTTGGATGAAAATGTAATTTGTGAAAAATGGGAATCTTTACTTTACGAGGAGAATGAGAGATGAAAACAGCGGGCGTTGTTGTTACATATAATAGAAAAGAGGAGCTTGTAAAGAATATTAGGGCGATACTGTCGCAAAGCTATGTTGTGGATAGATATTATATTATTGACAACCATAGCTCTGATAATACGGAACAACTATTGAAAGAGGAAGGTATTCTCGATAATCAGATAATTAAATATGTTTATTTAAAAGAAAATATTGGCGGTTCTGGTGGCTTCTATACGGGGTTAAAAATGGCCTATGAAGATGGCTATGATTTTATCTGTTTAATGGATGATGATGGCCGTCCCGCTGATGAGAAAATGATGGAGATTCTTGTCAAAAAAGCAGAAGAAGTCTATTTGACTAATAAACTTTTACTCTTGAACTCGCTTGTTTGCGGGCCGGATGAGGTATTGTCTTTTGGCCTGAATGGTGGAATAAAAACTAAGCAGATTGCGGCTGAGAGAGAAAAAGATAATTTGATTGTTGGAACAATTAATCCATTTAATGGAACGCTTGTTTCGAGAGAACTTGTGGAGAAAATAGGGTATCCTAATAAGGATTTTTTTATAAAAGGCGATGAGCAGGATTATTATTACAGAGCATTAAAAGCAAATGCTTTTGTAGCAACGGTTTTTGATTCAAATTACTATCATCCAGTTTTGGAGCGTAAATACTTTAAAATATTAGGAAAAACAAAAAAAGGAAGCACAGAAGCCCCTTGGAAAGAATATTATCGGGCAAGAAATTTTACCTATATGTTTAAAAGAGATGGAGAACCGATGAAATATGTTAGACAAAATGTTCGGCAAATCCTCATTGCAATTAAATACAATCCTAAAAAAGTACAGACAATAAAAATGATATTGAAAGGCTGGAAGGACGGTGTAGCTGGTAAACTCGGCCCCACTGTAAAGCCATGATATTAGATACGGAGGAAGCAGGCTCATGAAGATAAAAACAAAGACCCTGTTTGAAAATATAGTGGCAATTTGCATTATTCTTGATTGTGAAAGTGTTTGGAAATGGATGCATGGAAGTGGTTACTTTCGTTTGGCATTGACACTGTGTTTTACGGGGTCATTGATAGCTCTATTGCTTAGAGATGGTGCTGTAGTTAGATATGGAAGTAAGAACCGAGCAATCTTTATGGGATTCTATTTGTCGTTTCTTGTAATATATAATGTAACGATTAATTCAACACATGTAATGGATGTGTTCCAACTTACACTTACACTTGCGCTAATGCTGCTGTTTTTTAATAACAAAGAAAATATAAGAGATGTGATGCAGCGCTGTTCTAAAATCTTATGTTTTGTGGCGGTGGTTTCATTATTCTTCTGGTTGTTTGGAAGTATATTACATGTGTTTAATCCATCGCAGGAATTAACTATATATGTAAGCGATGTTCCAAGAGTGAAACAGTCGTATTTCTTCCTTCAATACGAGATGCAGAAGGAAGAGATTCTTGGAGCATCTGGAATTTGGAGAAACACAGGGTTCTTTTATGAAGGACCTAAATATGTTTTACTTTTATCTTTGATGCTTGCATATGAGTTATTTATAGCAAGGAGTACATCCTTTAAACGCTGTATCATATTTAGTATAACCGCGCTTTCAACAATGTCGATGACTGGAGTTTATGCTATAGGGTTAATTTGGATTCTTTATTTATTTGTCAGATATCCGGCTGGATCAAATAGAGGTCTATTCTTTAGGGCATTACTAGTTTTAGTGCTTTTGGGAATTGGAACTCAGGTTGCGTCATACTTTGAGAGCACGTTTACACTGAAGGCATCGACAGCTTCTTATAGTACGCGAATGGATAATTATCAAGCGGGATTTGCAGCATGGCTAGAAAAACCCATTTTGGGTTCTGGATATCTTAATATGACTAATATAATCGCCCATTATAGTAGTTTTAGATTAAATGATATAGGGTATTCGAATTCCATCTTTAGAGTGCTCGCACAAGGTGGAATCTATCTTGCACTTATTTATGTTGTGCCAATGCTCAAATCAATACAGGAAGCAATAATTACTCGTAATAGTAAAAAAGTTGGATTTTTATTGATTTTTTTGTATTACTTTATAACAACATCATTTCCATACAACTACATATGTTACATGGTGTTACTCATCCTGTTCTTCTGTAAAAATGATACTGGTGAATATTCAGTTAGATGATTAATTTCAAGTATGAAATGTTTTGGAGGAGAATGAATGGAAAAGTCAAATAAAAATTATAACTCGATAGATTTATTTAAGCTCATAATGGCCGTATGTGTTGTTGCGATACATACAAATCCCCTATATAAGTGCGATAATAAGATTATTGTTAATATATATAATACAGTGGTTGGTGCAGCAAACCCGTTTTTCTTTTTATCCAGCGGATTCCTAATAGGAAAGAAATATTTCGGGGGGGGGGCAAAATAATTACTATATTTTACAACATCTGAAAAAACTTTTAAAACTTTATTTAATATGGACATTGGTTTATTGTCCATTAGCTATTTATTATTACTGCAGCAATGGCTCATCGATTCTTTTTAATGCGGTAGATTTCATTAGAGGGCTTCTATTTGTAGGAGAACATTATAATTCTTATGCATTATGGTATTTGTTGTCTTGTATTTATGGACTTCTATTTATTTATATCCTATTGAAAAGACACGTTGGTTTTTCTCAAATAGTAATTGTATGTAATACGTTGATGATCTTCGGATTTGTATTTACAGAAGTGGTTGCAGTCAAAGATTCGCTTCCTACATTTTTTAGAATTCCAACTAAGATTTTGTGGGTTATGCTTGGTCCTCGTGGCAGAATCTTTATGGGAGCCGGATATATAAGTGTCGGAATGTTATTAGCCAAACGTGATAAAGAAACCAAAGGAAAGAAATATGCATTGTTGATTTTAGGAGCGATTATTACGACCTTTACAAGTGGATTTGCCAAATCACTTGCCTTTGTTTGCTTTTCAACCTCGCTATTCTCTGTTGTAAAAGATATGAATTTTAGACACAACAAATTATCCTTGGTTTGCAGAAGATGCAGTACCGTTATGTATTTCTTACATTTATGGGTTTGGACGTTGTTCTACGTATATGTTTACGGAGAGAAAAAATATGGAATGGACAGCTTCATTGTTGCAACGTGTACTAGCTTTATCATAGGTGTTCTATTTTCTGCTTATAAGGATAAATGGCTGAAAAACTGTTTACGAGAGGATTAAGCATGAAACAAAAATCTTTAAAATTAAATTTTATAATGAACGCGATTCTTACGATGTCGCAATTTATATTTCCGTTAATTACTTTTCCTTATGTGTCTCGTATTTTATTGCCGGAAGGAACCGGAAAAGTTTCATTTGCAACCTCAGTGGTATCGTATTTTGCAATGTTCGCGCAATTAGGTATTCCGACTTACGGAATTCGTGCATGTGCAAAGGTTCGAGATGATAGGGAAAAGCTTACAAGAACGGTTCAAGAACTTTTTGCCATTAATTTGACAATAGGCTTAATCGCATATGCTGCATTGCTTGCTGTAATTGCTTTTGTTCCAAGGCTGCAACAAGATAAAGCGTTATTCCTGATTGCTGGTTCAACAATTCTATTCAACGCCATCGGCATGGAATGGCTGTATAAAGCACTTGAACAGTACACTTATATCACAGTTCGTTCAATTATTTTTAAGTTCATTGCAATTATTGCGATGTTCTTGATGGTGCATGAACAAAGCGATTATGTTATTTATGGTGGAATTTCCATTTTGGCATCATCGGCTTCAAACATTTTCAACTTCTTTCATATACACCGTTATATCAACATTAAGCCTGTTGGTCACTATAATTTTAAGAAGCACTTAAAAGCAATTGTTGTTTTCTTTGCGATGTCCTGCGCGACAACCATATACACGCATTTGGACACCGTAATGCTGGGATTCATTCGCACGGATGCAGATGTTGGATATTATAATGCAGCGGTAAAGATAAAAACAATTCTCGTGAGCATTGTTACATCTTTAGGCGTAGTGCTTTTGCCAAGAGCGTCATACTATGTTGAGCATAATCTGATGGATGAATTTTACCGCATTACAAAAAAGGCGATTAATTTTGTGTTTTTGATTGCAACACCGATGATGGTTTATTTCATGCTCTTTGCAAAAGAAGGCGTTTTTTTCTTATCGGGCGATGCCTATGCCGGTGCTATTGTCCCAATGCAGGTTATCATGCCAACTTTGCTTTTTATTGGCCTAACGAATATAATGGGCATTCAAATGTTGGTGCCGCTTGGAAAAGAAAAAAAGGTGCTTTATTCAGAAATCGCCGGAATGATTGTAGATGTTATTCTGAATGCGCTTCTTATTCCTAAAATGGCGTCCACAGGCGCGGCGATTGGAACTTTGGCGGCTGAAATGACGGTTTTTATTGTTCAATATGCCGCACTTAGAAACGTTGTCAGGGAAGCCTATCGACAGGTGAATTATATTGCAATTTCCGGTTCGGTTTTAGCTGGAGGACTTTTTGCGGTTTTAATAAAGAAAATGCAGTGGGGAAGCTTTATAACTTTATGCGCTTCTGCGATTGTCTTTTTTGGAGCGTATTTCTTAATCCTGACAGTTAAAAAAGAATCACTTGTTATGGAAATAGAGAATCAGCTGCTGGGGAAGATTGTCAAGAGAAAATAAGAATTTGTTGGACGTGGGAATGCTGATGTCGTGTTAGATCAATTAGGGAAAAGAATTGTAAAAAAGAGAAAAGAAAGATGAGAAGATTGAAATCGAAAGATAACAGTGGGGGGAATCTTGATGGACAGACAGAGAAATTCTAACATTGACTTGATTCGGATTGTAGCTTGCATGGCTGTTGTGGGCTTGCATTCGTTCCCTAGAGAGCATTCAACGGGAACGCTCTTGGCGTACTATCTTTGTGGATTTGCAATACCTTTTTTCTTTATGGCAAGCGGCTTCTTTTTACTGAATCGAGGAAAAATTGATTGGAATTATCCGTTTAAAAAGGCGGGCAGTATTCTAAGAATAGTTTTTTTGTGGAACCTGGTCTATGACAGCCTAAGAAGTATGATTAAAGTATATTCGACGGGCCAACTGTACATTGGACTGTTGGATGTGCTGAAAGATACAGTTAAATGCCTTCTTCAGAAAGGGAATATGGGGCATTTTTGGTATTTAGGAGCACTGCTCATTTTATATTTGCTGCTTCCGTGGATAAGCCAAAAATCGTTAAAATACAAAAGATGCTTGCTTTTTGCAACGGGAGCAGTATGTTTTATTTTTCAAACCCTTTCGTTTTTTGTTCAATATCCCTTACAAGCATATGTAATACAGACGTTTCGTCTGTGGACGTGGCTTTTTTACTTTCTTCTCGGTGGCTTTATTGAAAGAATAACATTCTGGATAAAAAATAAAATGCAATTTAAGGGACACTTGATTTTGACGATAGTGGTGACAGGTCTGGTATTAGTTGTTCATGATATCGTTGGAACTGGCGTCATCTTATTGGGGGGGGGAAAACCTCTTTTAGCAGAGTATTATTATGACTGCATTTTGGATATGATATGGGTCATGCTCCTTTTTACTTTACTGATAAGAGTAAAATTACATGAACGAATAGAAAAGCCAATTCAGAAAATTGCAAGCCTGACGTTAGGCCTATACATAGTCCATTATCCTCTTAGATTGCTCATGTCACATGTTATAAAAGTCAATTCGTTTGCAAAAGCCGTATGGTTTTGGCTGATTGTTTTAACTGCTTCGGCGGGAATTTCGTGGCTGATTGGTAAAACTAAAATTGGACGTTACTTTACAAAAATATAAGAGAAGGCGGAACGCAAATCCGTATCCCCGCTTTTTCCCCTTCCTCCAGCATATACTCCTCCGAGGTGAAAGCGATGATCGAGAGCTTGCTGATGTTTTTCATCAAGGATGCGCTCTTTCTGCTGGGGTATCTGGCGCGGGGGAGCGCGTTTCCGAAGCCGTTGAGCCGAGAAGAAGAAGCCGAAATGATCGCCCGGATGCAGCAGGGGGATGACCGCGCACGGGAGACGCTGATCGAACATAACCTGCGGCTGGCAGCGCATATCGCGCGGAAATACACCGTTCCGGGATATGATTCGGATGACCTGATCTCCATTGGCACGATTGGGCTGATTAAGGGCGTGGGCACGTTTAAACCGGGGACGGGAACGCAGCTGAGCACGTATTGCGCCCGCTGCATCGAAAATGAAATTCTGATGTGCCTTCGCGCAAGCCAGAAGCGGAAGGGCGACGTTTCCCTTCAGGAACCCATCGGCATGGACGGCGAGGGCAACGAGATCACGCTCATCGATGTGCTGGGGACGGATGCGGAAGCCGTGCATGGCGAGGTGGAGCGGCGCGTCAGCCTGCAAAGCATCCGGGCGCTGGCGGATCGGTGTCTCAAAGGGCGGGAAGCGACGGTCATCCGCATGCGCTATGGCCTGATAGACGGCAAAACCTACGCGCAGCAGGAGGTCGCCGAAAAGCTGGGCATTTCCAGATCGTATATTTCCCGCATCGAAAAGAAAGCGCTTGAACGCCTGCGCACAGCCTTTGAAACGGGAAAAATGCCGAACAATTTATAAAAAAGATGGTAAAAAGGCGCGTTTTGCGTGAAAATACTTGATCTTTTGAAAAAGACGTGATAAAATCTAACCACGAGTGCATATTGCTGATGATGCCGCCGCCCTCATGCGGCGGTGCTTGGCAGGCATCAGAATTTATTTAGATAAGCATATTTGGAGGGATTCCACATGATTACTGCAGGCGATTTCCGTAAGGGCGTGACCATCGAGTGGGAAGGCGGCGTCTGGACCATCGTTGATTTCCAGCACGTGAAGCCGGGAAAGGGCGCGGCCTTCGTTCGCACCAAGCTCAAGAACGTGATGACCGGCGCTGTGGTTGAGCGCTCCTTCAACCCGACCGATAAGCAGCCGCGCGCGACCATCGAGACCAAGGAGATGCAGTACGTCTACAATGACGGCGAGTTCTACTACTTCATGGATCAGGAAACCTTTGAGCAGATCCCGCTGACGCTGGATCAGGTCGAAGACGCGATCCGCTTCATGAAGGAAGAGACCATGGCGACCGTGCGCTTCTTCAAGGGCAAGGCTTTCTCCGTCGAAGCGCCGAACTTCGTCGTGCTCGAAGTCACCGACACCGAGCCGGGCTTCAAGGGCGATACCACCAGCAACACCACCAAGCCGGCGACGCTGGAGACCGGTTATCAGATTGCGGTGCCGCTGTTCATCAACATCGGCGACAAGATCCGCGTGGATACCCGCGACGGCTCCTACATGTCCCGCGCGTAAGCGATTACAAAGCGTGAGAAAGGCGGCGTAACCATGAGCAAGGTTGGCGAAAAGGTTGCATACCTCAAGGGGCTGGCCGAGGGTCTTGGCGTAAACGGCGAGACCGAGCAGGGCAAGCTCATGCTGGCGATGATCGACACGCTGGAGGCGCTCGCGAAAAACAGCGAGGAAACCGACGAGCGCGTTGACGAGCTTTCCGAATACGTCGAGGAAATCGACAGCGATGTCAGCGATCTGGAGGAGGCATTGTTCTCCGAGGATGACGATGACGACGAGGAAGACGAAGAAGATGACGAGGATGAAGACGACGACGATGAGGACGGCGACGGCCTGATCGAGTACGAGTGCCCGCATTGCGGCACGGTCATTTTCTTTGACGAGAACGCCTTTGATATGGAGGAGGAGCATCTCTGCCCGAACTGCCATCGCAAGGTCTTCGAGGAAGACGGCGAGGATGGGGACGACGAGGAGTAATTCCTTCCGATAAGCGATACAAAAGGGCTGATGCGGACAGCGCGCTGAAAGCGCATTGGCCGCGCAGTCCTTTTTCATTTGGATGGGCGTCGTTTGGCCGCATGTGAAAGCCATGCGCGGAAGACCATGACATTGAGGATGAACGCATGAAAAAACAACTTGCATTCCTTTTGCTTGCGCTGCTGCTGGCGATTTCCGCGCTGGCTTCGGCGGAAGAAATTCTCTACACGGGAACGGTCACCAAGGCCATGACCATACGCGCGAAAAAGTCCACGTCGGCTTCGAAACTGGGCAGCGTGGAAACGGGTGAATTGATTAACATCGTTGAGTTTGGCGACACGTGGACGAAGGTCGATCAGAACGGCGTGGTGGGCTACGTGCTCTCCAAAAATGTGGAGGATTTGGCCGCAGCGGCGGGCTACAATGACGAAGCTGACGCGCTGTATCTGGGCGTGGCCGAGGTGGATTTGACCATCCGCGCGGAAAAAAGCAAGTCCGCGTTGAAATTGCAGGAATTGGCCAAGGGCGAAACGGTGTATGTGACCGAGCTGGATGACACGTGGTACAGCGTGGTGAAGCAGGGCGTGCACGGCTATGTGCTGGCCGACCGCGTGAAGCAGCTCCAGCCGGCGCATGAGGGCATCGAGCTGCCGGAAGATTATCAGCCCATGCCGGAATTCACGGCGGTTTACAGCGCCACGGCGGATGTGAACCTCTCCATCCGCAGGGAGAAGGACGAAAACGCCAAGCTGCTCGGCACGGTTTATGAAAACGAGAGCGTCGATGTGATGGATTTCGACGACAAGTGGGCACATGTCAAGAAGGCCGACGCGGAGGGCTATGTTCTGCGCAGCCATCTGCGCTACTTCCGTCGGTATGATCCCTACGGGCCGTATGTGCCGGGCGTGGTCTTCTATCCCTACGCGGCTGTGGCAACGGAAAACACCGAAATTGTGAACAGCGAAACGGGGGCGAGCCTGCGCACCGTGCCGAAGGGCGCGATTATGGCGGTCAGCGCCATGCAGGAGGATCTTTCTGTCACTCTACCGTATGACCGCATCACCGGGCGCATCCGCGCGACTGGCAGCCTTGAGCTGGAGGTCGTACATGCGTGGGACGAGGCCCAGGTCGGCGATCTGATTGCGGTTTTCTCCACGTATTATGACCCGGAGCAGAGCAACCAGACCCAGATCGGCCGCCTGCATAACATCATGCAGGGCGTGGAGCGGCTGAACAACGTGATCGTGCCCTCCGGCGAGAAGTTCTATTTCAATGATTACTGCGCGCCGTATACGAAGGGCAACGGCTATGAGCTTGGCCCGATCGTCAATTACGTGTCCAGCCAGAAGCTGGGCTATGGCGGCGGCATCTGCCAGGTTTCCACAACGCTCTATAACGCGATTCTGCAAATTCCCATCAGCGTCATCAAGACGCAGGTGCATTCCTCCTACGGCATCAGTTATGTGCCGCTGGATATGGACGCGGCGGTGGGCAAGGGCAATATCGATCTGCGTTTGCAGAACACGCTGCCCTATGACGTGCGGTTCGCGCTCCAGGCGGTCGGCGGCGTGCTGACGGTGCGGGTCTATCGGGCGAGCTGATGAAGAAAAGCTGTTTTGCGGCATGGGCGCTTCTGCTCATGCTGCTTTTGCCGCTCTGCGCGGCTTTGGCCGAAGCGACGGACGGCGAAGCGGAATATTACGGCACCATCGGCAAGCGGATGACCGTATACAGGGATGCAAATGAGGATTCGGCACAGCTGGGCAGGGTTGAAGCCGGAACGGTTGTGGACGTCTACAAAAAGGGACGGATGTGGACGCGCATCGGCTATGAAAGCGGACAGGGCTATGTGCTCACGAAGTTCGTGGAGATGGTGCAGCGCAAGAATCCATTTGACGGGCCGATGCCCGGCACGAGCAGGCATGTCGCTGTGGGCTATGTGCTGACGGATACGCTGTTCACGCCGGAGGGCTTTCGCTATCCCATTCAGGTGAGCGCGGGAAGCTGGCTGTCCATCCATCAAATCAAGGATGGGCGCGCCTATTTTCCGTATCGCCGGCTGGAGAATGACGTGAGCCTTGGCGTGGATAAACTGCGCATTTATGACTTCGTGGACTGGAGCGAAGCCGAGCCGGGCGATCTGCTCTATGCGTTCACGACGTTTTATTCCACGAGCACCAGCAAGGAGGGCAACGCCGGCCGTGTCTACAACATTGCGCTGGCCAGCGAACGGCTGACGGGCATTCGCGTCAAGGCGGGCGAAACGTTCTCCTTCAACGCCGTCTGCGGGCCGTATACCAAGGAAAACGGCTATCACGCCGCGCCGATTCTTTCCGGCGAGAGCAAGATGGGCTATGGCGGCGGCGTCTGTCAGGTGTGCAGCACGCTTTATAACATCGTCCTGCGTGTGCCGACGGTCATCGAGGATATGAACTGGCATTCGCAGGGCGGGGTCAGCTATCTGCCCGCCGGGTTTGACGCGACCGTCAGCGACACGAAGGACATGGTCTTCCGCAACATTCTGCCGTATGACATTCGAATCGAGTTCGAAAGCCTTGACGGCGTGATGACGGCGTTCATGTTCAGGGACTATGAGGAGTAAACAATGCAGATTTTGATTTCCAATGACGACGGCATTTTTGCGCCGGGGCTGGCTGCGCTGGTGCGCGCGTTTGCCGCGGCGGGGCATACGGTCTATGTCGCCGCGCCGGATAGCCAGCGCTCGGCGGCCAGCCACAGCATGACGCTGTTTCACCCGCTGACGGCGAAGGAAAGCGCGGTTGAAGGGGCGGAAAAAGCGTGGGCGATCGACGGCACGCCGGTCGATTGCGTGAAGCTGGCGGTGAAAACGCTCTGCCCGGATGTGGATTTCGTGATTTCGGGCGTCAACCACGGCTATAATTCCGGTTCGGATGTGCTCTATTCCGGCACGGTCGGCGCGGCAATGGAAGGCGCGCTGAATGGAAAGCCCGCGATGGCGGTTTCGCTGGGGCATGAGCGGGAGGATACCTACGACAAGGCGGCGGCGCTGGCCGTGAAGGTGTTTGACGGCTTGCAGGCGCATCCGCTGCCGCCGTTTTCCGTGCTGAATCTGAATTATCCAGAGACGGACGAGGCGCTTGGTCTGAAAGCGACATCCCTGCGCGCGCTCCGCTATCTGGATACCTATGAGCCGACGGTTGGCGCGGATGGCGTGACGCGTTACACGCTCGTCGGCGGCATGGATAAAAGCATGGCGGACGGCGAGGATGATTACACGTGGCTTCGCCGCGGCTATGCGACAATGACCGTGCTGACCTATGATCTTACCCACGACGCGGCGACAAAGGCGCTGGAAGGGCAGATATAAAAACAATGCAGGAAGCGCAAAACTTCTTGCATTTTTTTCGCGTTTTTGGTAGAATGAAGCCAAAGAATAAGCGGGCATTTTGCCGCGGGAGGTCAAATGTTATGCAGGATATGCAGGACATGATGCGCAGACTCAATCAGTCCGGCAAAAGACTGAGCAAGGGTCATCGCAAAATTGCGGAATATATCGTGGAGCACTATGACAAGGCCGTTTTCATGACGGCGAGCAAATTGGGCGAAAAGGTCGGCGTGAGCGAATCGACCGTTGTCCGCTTCGCTTCGGCGATGGGCTACGAGGGCTATCCGCAGCTGCAAAGGGCGCTCCAGGAGCTTGTGCGCCACTGGCTGACCGCCGTGCAGCGCTTTGAAATGGCGACGGATATCGACCAGAGCGAGGTGCTGCGCACGGTTCTGCATGCCGATATGCAGAATATCCGCACGACGACCGAGGAAATCGATACCGCCGCGTTTGACGAGGTGGTCGATAAGATCATCGCCGCGCGCAATATCTATGTCATGGGCCTGCGTTCGGCCGCGCCGATTGCGCAGTTCCTCGCGTATTACCTCAACTTTATTTTTGACAATGTGCGCGTGGTTTCCGAAGCCAGCGGCGATGTGTTTGAGCAGATCAGCCGCATCAACGAGAGCGACCTGCTCTTTGGCATCAGCTTTCCGCGCTATTCGACCCGCACGCTCGAGGCGATGAACTTTGCCAAGGCGCGCGGCGCGCAAGTGGTCGGCCTGACCGATGGCCCGATGTCCCCGGTTTATGCGACGAGCACCGTCTGCCTGACCGCGCGGACGGATATGGCCTCGTTCGTGGACTCGATGGCCGCGCCGCTGTCGGTGATTAACGCGCTGATCGTCGCCCTCGGCCTGCGCCGCAAGGACGAACTCAGCGAGCATTTCCGCTTGATGGAAGGAATTTGGGATGAATACAGGGTCTATGTCGGCAAGGACCGCGTGTGACGTTGCCGTGATCGGCGGCGGCGCGGCAGGCATGATGGCCGCGCTGCAAGCCGCCTGGGCAGGCGCGCGCGTGGCGCTGCTGGAAAAAAATGAGAAGCTGGGCAAAAAAATCTACATCACGGGCAAGGGGCGCTGCAACGTGACCAACGTTGCGGATATCGACGATTTTTTCAAGCAGATTCCGCGCAACCCGCGCTTTTTGAACGCGGCGGCGCGTCAGTTTACGCATGAGGATGTGACCGGGCTGCTGGAAATGCTCGGCACGCCGACCAAGGTGGAGCGCGGCGGACGCGTCTTTCCGGAGAGCGACAAGGCCAGCGATGTGACCCGCGCGCTGGATCGCGGCATGCGGGATGCGGGCGTGGTGATTTCACTCAACACCGAGGTCGCGCATGTGCGCCCGGCGGAGGGCGGCTTTGACGTGGAGCTGACGCAGGGCGGCACGCTGCGCGCCAAAAGCGTGATTATCGCGACGGGCGGCGTGAGCTATCCCACGACGGGCAGCACGGGCGACGGCTACAAATTCGCCCGAGAGAACGGCCTGAACGTCACGAAATTGAGCGCGTCGCTGGTGGGCTTGACCATGGATGAAAAGTGGCCGACGCTCTTGCAGGGGCTGTCGCTCAAGAACGTGCGAATCACCGCAAAGGTGGGCAAAAAGACAATTTACAGCGAGCTGGGCGAAATGCTCTTTACGCATTTCGGCGTGAGCGGCCCGCTGATAATCGAATTGAGCAGCCACATGCCGGAGGATTTCACGCAGGTCAGCGTCACGCTGGATATGAAGCCCGGCCTGACCGAAGAACAGGTCGATCTGCGGCTTCAGCGCGATTTCGCCGAAAACATCCGCAAGCAGCTTTCCTCCGTGCTGACGGGGCTGATGCCCGCGCGCATGGCGCCGGTTTTCGCGAAGCTCTGCGGCGTGGACGCGGATACGCCGATCAATCAGGTTACGCGCGAGCAGCGGCAGGCGATTGGCCGCGCGCTCAAGGCGCTTCCGCTGCACGTGGTCGGCACAAGGCCGATTGAGGAAGCGATTGTCACGCGCGGCGGCGTCGATGTGCTGGAAATTACGCCGGGCACGATGATGAGCAAAAAGACGCCGGGTCTGTTTTTTGCGGGCGAGGTGCTGGATGTGGATGCGCACACGGGCGGGTTCAACCTGCAAATCGCGTTTTCGACCGGCGCGCTGGCGGGCCGAAGCGCCGCGGCGTATGTTCAGGAAGCATAAAAACGGGGGCTTGTTGTCCGCACCGGGCGGAGGACAGGCCCTTTTTGCAATCCAACCGAAACGGGAATTGTGGATTCGTTGATGATATGTTATAATCAAACCAATACCCTGCGGAGGGGAGAATGCGAATGAAAAAGAAGCTTTTATGCGCGCTGATGCTCTGCCTTTGGCCCGTCTTTGCGCACGCAGATGCGCCGAGCGAAGCCGAACGGCTGGTGGTCTATACCTCGCACAAGGAGGAGGTCTATCAGCCGATTGTCGAGGAATTTGAGCGGCGCACGGGCGTTTGGGTGCAGGTGGTTTCTGGCGGCACAACCGAGCTGCTGGAGCGCATCGCGGCGGAAGCGGAAACGCCCGTGGCGGATGTGATGTTCGGCGGCGGTGTGGAATCTCTGCTGGCATACGAGGCGTATTTCATGCCGTGCGATGCGCCGCGGGCGGACATGCTGCCGGACTGCCGGTTTGAAAACCATCGCTTTGTGGCCTTTTCGCGCCTGCCGCTGGTCATCGTCTATAATCCGCGGCTGGTGAGCAGCCCGCCCGCGGGCTTTGCGGATCTGCTGGAGGATAATCTGCGCGGGCAGATTGCGTTCGCCAATCCCGGCGTATCCGGTTCGAGCTTCACTGTGCTGGCGACGCTGATACAGGCGCTTGGCGATGAAAACGCGCTTGTTCGCTTTGCCGATAACGTGCGGGGGCATGAACTTTCCGGTTCCGGTGCGGTTGTTTCCACGGTGGCGGCAGGTGAAATGCGCGTGGGCGTGACGCTGTATGAGACGGCGAAAAAGCGCATTCTGGCGGGTGAGCATATTGCGGTGATCTGGCCCAAAGAGGGGACGAGCGCCGTGCCGGATGGAGCGGCGATCCTTGCGGGCTGCGCGCATGAGGAAAATGCGCAGGCGTTCATTTCCTTCATCTTGAGCGAAGCGGTGCAGCGCCGCGTGGAGACGGAGTATGCCCGCGAGAGCGTGCTGACCGCGCTGGATGAATCGGACGGCGCGCCGATGTTCGAGCTTTGCGCTTATGACATCGACTGGGCGGCGGCCAATCAGAAGGAGATTCTGGCGCGCTGGCAGGCGCTCATGGAGGAGGAAGCGCCATGAGCGAAAAGAAAAGCATCCATTTCCAGACGCGCATTTTTTTGACGGTCATCTGCGTGGCGCTTGTGCCGATTATCCTGTGCTTTGCGCTGCTGCTCCCTGTGATGGTTTCCACCGGCGCAAGGCGGCAGAGCGAGGCGGCCCATACCCAGCTTGACGCCTTGAGCGGCCAGCTCACGGAAGCGTTTTCGGGCATGGCGCAGGCGCTTGACGCATTGGCGCAGGACACATGGATTCGCGCGGCCATCGAGCAGGGCGACACGGCGCATCCGCGGGAGCTGTACGCCGCGCTGGTCGGGCAGGCGGCGAACGTGCCGGAGATGACCCAGCTCATGCTGATGGATTCGGGCGGCGCGTGTCTGTGCGCCCTGCGCGGGCAGGAGGAAAACGTCGTCCTGGATACGGACTGGGGCGTTCTGCGCATGGCGGAGGATGAAAGCGTCGTTTTCTTCGGCGAAGCGGGGCGCGTGGCGGCCGTCCGACGCGTGAGCGAGGGCTATCTGCTGGCGGAAATCAGCGGGGAAAGCCTCAGCGAGCTGCTCAGCCGGGGGCTGAACCCGGCGTATGGCGTGATGCTGCTGGGCGGCCAGTGGCGGTTGATCGACGATTCCCGCACGACGGGGTCGGAAAGCCGCCTGCACGAGCTTCGGGAGCGCATGCTGGCGGGCGAAGCGCTCAGTGACAGCGATTCCGTGCTGACCTATACGGCGCAGACCGAGCCTGTCAGCGGCTTCACGCTGCTGCTCAGCCAGCCGCGCGTGTTCACCGGGGAGATGACGCATCTGCTGGTCGTCATCGGCGTGGCGCTGGGCGCGGCCAGCCTGCTGCTGTGCCTGTGGGGCGCGCTGGTGCTCAGCCGTCAGGTGACGCGCCCCGTTCGGGAGATGACCGCGGCGATGAAGCGCGTGCAGATGGGCGAATTGAGCGCGCGCGTCGTGCCGCGCGGCGGGGACGAGCTGGGCCAGCTGGCCGTCGGCTTCAATCAGATGGTGGAGGAATGCGAGCTGAACCTCAAGCGCTCGGTGGAGCGGCAGAAGGAGCTGAACGACACGCGCATCCGCATGATGCAGTCGCAGCTCAACCCGCATTTTCTGTATAATACGCTGGATTCGATGAAGTGGATGGGCGTGACGCATGGCGTGCCGCAGGTAGCGACGCTGGCAGAGGATTTGGCCAAGATTCTGCGCGCGAGCATCTCCGGCGACGAGTTTGTGACGCTTGGGCAGGAGCTTGACCTGCTGGAACGCTATATCGACATTCAGCTCATCCGCTTTGAGGATCGCTTTGCCTGCGAAATCGAGGTGGATGACGAACTGATGAGCTGCATGGTGCCCAAGCTGGTGCTGCAGCCGATTGTGGAAAACGCGGTGATTCACGGCGTGCGCGATATGGACGACGGCTACATCAAAATCTGGGCGGAGCGCGACGCGGAGGATCTGCGGCTTTTTGTGCAGGACAACGGGCGCGGCATGGAGAAGCCGCAGGACGGGCCGCTGGGCTTCGGCGTATCCGGCCGGCCGGGCGAACATTTGGGCATGTTCAACGTGGACAGCATTCTGCGCCTGCATTTCGGCGACGCATACGGTCTGAGCGTGCGCTCCAGGCCGGGCGAGGGATGCCTGGTGATGGTGCGCTTACCGATGAGGAGGGAAAAAACATGATTCGCGTATTGATGGTGGATGACGAGCCGCTGGTTCGGCGCGGCATTGTCGCGGGCGTCGATTGGGCGGCGCTGGGGTGCGAGGTCGTCGGCGAAGCGCAGAGCGGAGAAGAAGGGCTCGAGCTGGCGCGAAAGCTCAAGCCGGAATTGATTATCACCGATATCCGCATGCCGAAGATGGACGGCATCACGATGATGAACCTTTTGCGCGAGGAAGGCTGCGCGGCGCACTGCATCGTGCTGACTGCGCACAGCGATTTCGAGTATGCGCGCGGGGCGCTGCTTTTCGGCGCAGACGATTATCTGCTCAAGCCGTTTCGCGATCAGGAGCTGACGCATGCCGTCGCGCGGGTCTGCCGCAAGATGCAGCCCGTGCCCGCCGCGCCCGCGCCGAAGCCCAGGGAGCCGGAGGTCAGCGGCTATGTGCGTCAGGCGATGGATTATATCGCGGCGCACTATGCCGACGAGGACATTTCCATCGCGGTGATCGCCGAACATCTGCGCGTCAGCGAGGGGCATCTTTCCCACGTGTTCAAAAAGCAGACGGGCATGACCGTCACGAACTATTTGACCAAGACGCGCATCGACGCGGCGATGCAGATGCTCGCCCGCGACCATGTGAAGGTCTACGAAGCCGCCGCGGCGGTGGGATACAAGGATGTGACATATTTCTCCGCGACGTTCAAAAAGCTGACGGGGCTTTCGCCGTCGGAGGTGGGATGAATCAATATCCAATGTTCTGTCTGTAATCTTGTGCAAAGTTGTCAGAATTATCGGGTGAAATCGCAGAATTGTCCAGTTTCTTTTTGACGGATTGGTGCGTATTATATAAAGTAACAAAGCGGCACAGAACAAGCCGCAAAACCCACCGACCATGAAAAGGAGAAACGCACATGAAGAAACTGTTATGCGCCGTCCTCGCGCTCGCGATGATGCTGACGGCATGTCTGGCGATGGCTGAAACCGTGGAAGAAGTGATCGCTCAGGCGCAGACCATGACCAACGACGAGCTGTACGCCAAGGCCATTGAGGAATCCAACGGCAAGACGCTCTACGGCATCGGCAACTCCAGCCGCGGCAAGACCGCCGGCGCGAGCTTCATCGAGATGCTCCAGAAGATTGACCCGAGCTACACCGGCACGATCGAGTGGTCGCAGCCGAAGAACAACTCCATCTTCACCACGCTGAACGCCGATATCAAGAGCGCCAACCACATTTATTCCATGACGCTCATCCAGGACGGCAACCAGATTCAGACCAAGATGCTGGATACCGGCAACCTGCTCAACTTCATCCCGAAGGAGTGGGCCGAAGGCGAAGGCGTGATCGTTGAGGGCAACGACAAGCCGCTGGCGCTCCAGACGCTCAATAAGGTGTTTATGTACAACACCGTGGGCGACAAGACCTTCACCAACTGCTGGGATTTCGTCGCCGAAGGCGTTGCGCCGCTGTTCATGGGCGTCAACTCCGAGCTGGTCGGCAAGAACTTCCTCTACATGCTGACCAAGGATACCTACGCCGATTACCTGAAGGACGCGTTTGACGCGATGCCGGACGGCGCGGCGAAGGATCGCATCGCGGCGGAAGTCGAAGAGATGAAGCCGGAAGCCGAAGCGCTGATGCTCGAAGCCGAGAACGCGCCGTATGCGCTGGCTTACATCAAGCTGTTCTGTGAGCAGTACAACGAGCAGACGGACGACGGCCCGATCTGCAACACCCTGGTCACCAAGTCCGCGGCGGATCAGTGCGGTCTGCTGGTGTACTCCAAGCTCCGCTCTGTCGAAGAATCCGCTGAAACCTCTGTCAACAACATCGCTGTTGCGGCGTATCAGGACGGCTATCAGGGCATCGGCGGCTATGCTTATAAGCATTACCTCCAGGTGCTCAAGACCTCCCCGCTGCCGTGGACGAGCTGCGCGTTCATCGCTTACATGACCACCACCAACGAAGGCTTCGCCGCGTGGGGCAAGGATATGGGCGGTTACAGCGCGAACCCGGTCTGCATGCAGGATCACTCTCAGGACGGTTATGTGGACGGCGTGAACACCTATGACGCGAAGAACGACCGCGGCTACGAGTGGTGGGTCTCCGCTGACGGCGGCCGCCTCGTCGTGGAAGATCCGGCGTACTGCGCGCAGGTTTCCTTCGACCTCGGCGACTGGATCGATATGATCGTCGGCAACAAGTAATCATTTCGGAATCTTTGGAATCTTGACTATGTGACCGAAGGTTTCCAAAGGGCGATCGGAAAGCCCTTTGGTGCGCCCGCAGGCGCAGACCTCGAACATAAGAAAGATGGACGAATCTTGACGTGTGAGGGGCATGAAGCGTTTCATGCCCCTCGCATGGTACAGGGGGAATATCATGCAGCAAACTGTCAAAGCGAGCGGGACGCGGGTTTGGCTCAATAAGCTGAAAACCACATTCTCCAAGCCGCAGAACGCCATTCTGCTGGCGCTGGGTATCCTGCTCACATTCTCAACCATTGCGCCGATGATTTCCATCGCGCTGGATACCGTAACCGTTCACGTCGGCTCGGTCGATAGCCATTATACCGGGCTGACGGAGGGCTACACGCTTTATAACTGGCAGGACCTGTTCACCGGCAAGCTGGCGAAAGTCAATCTCTGGTCGCCGCTGCTCAACTCGGTTCTGCTGTCGGTGTTTTCCTGCTTCGGCGCGATTTTCTACGGCGGCCTGTTCGCTTATCTGGTCACCCGCACGAATATGCGCTGCAAGAAATATCTAAGCTCGATCTTCATTTTCCCGTATATCATGCCCCAGTGGACGCTGGCCGTCATCTGGCAGAATCTGTTTGATTCCAACCTCGTGACGGGCACATCCGACGGCCTGCTGGCCGCCATCTTCGGCATCCGCATGCCGCTGTGGTGGTGCCAGGGCATGTTCCCCAGCGTCATGGTGCTCTCGCTGCACTACGCGCCGTTCGCGTATATCCTCATCGGCGGTATTTTCCGCAACATGGATGCGAACCTCGAAGAAGCCGCGACCATCATGGGCACGCCGCGTCTCAAGATTTTCGCGCGCGTGACGCTGCCGCTGGTCAAGCCTGCCGTGCTCAGCACGGTGCTGCTGGTCTTTTCCAGCGCGATGGGCTCTTACCCTGTGCCGCATTACCTGAACCTGACGACCCTTTGCACCAAGTACGTGCAGATGGGCGAGAAGCGCGCGGGTGAAGCGAGCATCCTCGCGGTCATCATGATTCTCTTCGGCGTGCTGATTCTGATCGTCAACCAGAAGACGACCTCCGGCCGCCAGAGCTACACGACCGTCACCGGCAAGTCCGGCCAGATTTCGCTGGTCAACCTCGGCAAGGTCGGCCGCAATGTGGTCGCGGCGATCTTCTGCGTGACCACGTTCTTCACGGGCATTCTGCCGATCATCCTGTTCGCCATCGAAACCTTCCTGCCGAACCCCGGCGATTACAGCTTCATCCGCAACGGCGTGGCGGGCAACCTGACGACCAAGTGGTGGGTGACGAGCGAAAACATCACCGAAAACGGCATGTACGGCCAGAAGGGCATTCTTTTTAACGAAGCCATCTGGGGCGCGTTCAAGGGCACGCTGATTGTCGCGGTCTGCTGCGCGCTGCTGGCGGGCACCATCGGCCTGCTGGTCGGCTACTGCGTCAGCAAGAACCGCCGCAGCAAGTGGGCGGCCTACGTCAACAACATGGCGTTCCTGCCGTATCTGATGCCGTCGCTGGCCGTGGGCGTCGCGTTCTTCGTGTTCGGCTCCTCGATGGGCATTTTCAACACCTATCTGCTGCTCGTGCTGGCCGGCACGGTAAAATATATCCCGTTCGCCAGCCGCAGCGCGCTCAGCTCCATGATGCAGCTCTCCGGCGAAATCGAGGAAGCCGCCATCATTCAGGATATCCCGTGGCACAAGCGCATGCTCAACATCATCATTCCGATCCAGAAAACGTCCATCATGAGCGGCTATCTGCTGCCGTTCATCACCTGCGTGCGTGAGCTGACGCTGTTCATGCTGCTGTGCTCGCAGACGAAGATCATCACCACGATGCTGGATTATTTCGACGAGATGGGTCTGTACGCGTTTTCCAGCGGCATTAACCTGATTTTGATCGTGTTCATCCTGATCTGCAACGCGCTGATTAACAAGCTGACCGGCGCAAGCCTGGACAAAGGAATTGGAGGAGAGTAAATGTCTCGGATTGAATTGACCAATGTCACCAAGCGCTGGGGTCAGTTTTACGCAGTGGATAACCTCAGCATGGTCATTGAGGATAACGCGTTTGTCACGCTGCTTGGCCCGTCCGGCTGCGGCAAAACGACCACCCTGCGCATGATCGCGGGCCTTGAAACGCCGACCAGCGGCCGCATCACCATCGACGGCGTGCCGGTGTTCGATTCGCAGAAGGGCATCAACGTTTCCGCCAACAAGCGCAAGGTCGGCTTCCTGTTCCAGAACTACGCGCTCTGGCCGAACATGACCGTCTATCAGAATATTTCCTTCGGCCTGACCAACATCAAGGAGGAGATGGACGAGATCGACTTCGACGCGCGCACGGCGGCACGGCTGATTGAGATTCTGCAAAAGCCGCAGGACGTTGTCCGCGCGATCAACGAATGCGTCGATAAAAAGAAAAAGCTGAATCTGGATAAGGCGTATCTCCGCCTGATCGATCTTTACGAAATCAGCCTGTTCACGGCCAAGACGCTGATGGGCATGAAGCTCAACGAGGCGGGTGATCCGAAAGCCGCCGCCGCGCAGGAGATCAAAAAGCTGGAGGAAAAGCTGGCCGCCGCCAAGGCGAAGGCCGAAAAGAACGGCTGCACCTTGAGCCCGGATTACACCCTGATGAAGGGCGGCAAGCCGGTGCGCAGCGTGCGCAAGATGACGGCGGAGGAGATCGACCTGATCGTGCGCCGTGTCTCCCGCATCGTCAAGATCGGCATGTTTATGGATCGCTATCCCAGCGAGCTTTCCGGCGGCCAGCAGCAGCGCGTGGCCATCGCCCGCACGCTTGCGCCGAACCCGAAGGTGCTGTTCATGGATGAGCCGCTCTCCAACCTCGACGCGAAGCTCCGCCTGGAGATGCGTTCAGAGCTTCAGCGCCTGCATTTGCAGACCGGCTCGACGTTCGTCTATGTCACGCATGACCAGATGGAGGCCATGACGCTGGCGACGCGCATCTGCCTGATGGAAAACGGCGTGCTCCAGCAGTATGACGAGCCGCTGACGGTATACGGCAAGCCGAGCAACCTGTTTGTCGCGGACTTTGTAGGCAATCCGGCGATCAACTTCATCGAAGCCAAGGGCGCGCAGAAGCAGGACGGCGCTGTGGAGCTGACCATGCTCGACGGCGTGAAAGCGACCTATGCGCCGGGCGAGCCGGTGAACCTGCGCGAATGGTTCGCGCGCGAGGAAAAGGCCGCCGCGGCCAGCGTGGACACGCACGCGGTGGAGAAAGCGAACCGCGATTCGCTGTTCAAATACCACATCGCGAAGGTGGAGGAAGACGAGTTCGAAGATGAGGTCACGCTGACGCATGAGGATTTTGTGCTGGGCGTGCGCCCGGAGTGCGTGAGCATCTGTGAGGATGGCGCGCTTGAGGGCGAAATCTTCAGCGCGATGCCCACCGGCATGGAAACGACCGTCAAGGTGCGCGTGGGCGAGTTCCTGTTCACGGGCGTTGTCTTCGGCGGCATCACCTACAAGATCGGTCAGAAAGTGCGGCTCTCCTTCACGGGCGCGGAGATTCTGATGTTCAGCCGCGAAAACGGTAAGCTGATTACCCGCGGCACGCTGAAAATTTAAGAGAAAACGATTGGGACTCTGTCCCAAACCCTGGCAGGAACCTGAGGTTCCTGCACCTCCCACCTAAGACTTTAACGATTTATCGCGAAGCGATAAATCAAGGCGGGAAGGCCGGAAACCTCAGGTTTCCGGTGGGGTTTGGGGCAAAGCCCCAATCGTCTTTTTATAAGCTCGATGTCGTTAAGGAGAGCAGCGAAACCGTCGGCGGGTTGAAAAGGCGGAAGAACGGCAGGGGATACAGCCCGTCGTTGTCGCCCAGACCGGGAGAGACGTAGAGATACGTCCCTCCTTTTTTAGTCAGGCCGTAATAGGTGTCCGCCCCCGGCAGAAGCCCGTAAAGCGGGAGGTTCTGCGACGGGATGAACAGCGCGCCGACAAACGGCAGGCGAACCAGTCCGCCCTGATAATGGCCGCAGACCACGAGATGCAGCCGCCCGCGCAGGCTGCCAGCATACGCGCCCTCAAGCTCCTCGTCGGCGGGCGGCACGTGCGTCAGGGCGATATATACATCCTCGTCGGTCATCTGCGCGCGCGCGTCGCGGGTCTCCGTCAGCCATTGCAGATTATAGGTCGCCAGCTCGATGGCGTTTTCGTCGCCCTCGGCCAGCGCGTCGAGGTATTGCCGCTCAAACTGCTCCTGCATCGTGTCCATATCCAGGCTCAAAAGCGCGCTGGTCGTCAGCCAGAGCACATGTCCGTCGCGCTCAATCCGCACGGGAGAACTGAGCAGCTGTCCGCCGCGCTGCTTCGCGCCCAGCACCCACGGCGCAAACGGACTGCCGCCCGTGGCATAGCTCATCGATGCGGGGAGCGGGTCCTTGTCGCCCGGAATCATGTAAATCGGCGCGTCCGGCTTCAATTCGCGCAGCATTTCGATCAACGCATAGAGCGGCTGGGCGTTCCCACGAGAGGAAACCATGTCGCCCGTCAGCACGACCGCGTCAAAATCCTCGTTTTGCAGCGCAAAACGGATGAAGGACTGATCTGCCCCGAACGTTGCGCCCTTGAGGTCGGAAATTTGCAGCAGCGTATAGCCCTCGAACGCCGAATCCATCCGCCGAATCGGCACGGTGACGCGCGCAACCTGCACGAATTGATTCACCGCCAGATTGACGGCCAGCGCCGCGAGCAGCAGAACCAGCAAAATCAGCAGAATGCGTCGGCCCAGCGGCGCGCGCGGCTTCGGCTCGAAAAACTCGTCGCCGGGCTGCGCGGCTTTGAAATGCGCGGTATGCTGCGGGGAAAAGGAGTCGAAGCCGCTTCGGCTTTGAGAGGGTCGTCTGTTCATGGCTGAAACCTCGAATCTATCCAATAATCGCTGTGAGCAGCCCGAAGGCCGACCCTCTTTCGTATGGAAACCTGTGTATGTTCAGTCGGCGCGAAGCCGAAAGGTTACGTAAAAATGGGAAATGTAACCAACACATCCATTATACCGAAATTGTGGGGCGGATTCAACCGAAAAAATACGCAAAACGAAAAAAGTTTCGCCCCGGCTTTGCACAGGCGGCCAAGTGTGATACAATCAACATATGAACGTGGACGGAGGTTGAACATGGCGAAGGAAAAGACGGTGTTTGTGTGCAGCGCGTGCGGCTATGAAACCCCGCGATGGATGGGCAAGTGTCCCGGCTGCAACGCGTGGAACACGCTCGAAGAGCAGGCCCCGCAGGCCGTGCAGCAGGCTGCGCCCGTCAAGGCGAACAAGCAGCGGTCCGGCACGGGGGCAAGCGCGATGCGCCTTTCCGAAATCCCGGAGGAGACGAGCGCCCGCGCGACGACCGGAATCGGAGAACTTGACCGCGTGCTCGGCGGCGGCGTGGTGGAAGGCTCGCTGATGCTGGTCGGCGGCGATCCGGGCATCGGCAAATCGACGCTGCTGCTGCAAGCCTCCGAGCATCTGGCGCAGAACGGCGCGCGCGTGCTGTATATCTCCGGCGAGGAATCCGTGCGGCAGATCAAGATGCGCGCGCGGCGGCTGGGCGTGACGAGCGACAATCTGCTCATTCTCAGCGAAAACGCGATGGATGCGGCCGAGCGCCGCTGGGAGGAAATATCGCCGGATTATATGATTATCGACTCGATTCAGACGATGTATCGCCCGGATATGGCCAGCGCGCCCGGCAGCGTGTCGCAGGTGCGCGAGTGCGCCAGCCTGCTGATGCGCATGGCCAAAACCACGGGCTGCGCGGTGTTTCTCGTCGGCCATGTGACCAAAGAGGGCGCGATTGCTGGCCCGCGCGTGCTGGAACACATGGTGGACGTGGTGCTGTATTTCGAGGGCGACAGGCAGCATGAATACCGCATCCTGCGCGCGGTGAAAAACCGCTTCGGCTCGGTCAACGAGCTGGGTCTGTTTGAGATGCACGAGAGCGGCATGGTGCCGGTGGAAAACCCGTCGGAGCTGCTGCTCTCCACACGGGCGCGCAACGTGCCCGGCTCGTGCGTGCATTGCGCCATCGAGGGTTCGCGCCCGATGCTGGTGGATGTGCAGGCTCTGGCTTTGCAGACGGCCTACGGCACGCCGCGGCGAACGACGAACGGCTTTGACGCGGGGCGGCTGGCGTTGCTGCTGGCCGTGCTGGAAAAGCGCGCGGGCGTGTCGCTGTTCAATCAGGATGTGTATATCAATGTTGCAGGCGGACTTGAGCTGTCCGAACCGGCGGCGGATCTGCCGCTCTGCGCGGCTGTCGCGTCCAGCGTGCGCGATGCGTGCGTGCCGGGGGATTGGGCGGTCATCGGCGAGGTCGGTCTGGCGGGCGAAATCCGCGCGGTTTCGCAGGCGGAAAGGCGGCTGGCCGAGTGCGCGCGGCTGGGCTTCACGACCGCCGTCATTCCGCGGGAAAACGCGAAGCACCTCCGCGCGCCGGAGGGCATGCGGGTCTACGGCGTGGAAACGCTGGCCGAAGCGCTGGCGATTTTATTCGGGTAAACGCGAAAATGGAAGAAAACGGACGACCAATGGTCGCCCCTACATGCTGAGGATGAACGAAAATCGGTTGTAGGGGCGCGCATCGCGCGTCCGTTTCTTTTATTGTTTACACGTTCGTTTTTCTATCGTTACAACTTTGTTACACGAGAAAGAAAAAATATATGGTATGATAAAGGCGAAGGGAGGAGGAAACGGCATGGCAAGTCTTTTGCTCGTCGAGGATGACGCGTCCGTTCGGCAGGTCGTGACCTTGCAGCTGTCGCTGGTCGGTTATGATGTGCAGGCGGCGGAGGACGCGGGGCAGGCCCGGCGCATGCTGGAGGAAAAAACGCCGGATTTGGCGATTCTGGATATCATGCTGCCGGGCGAAGACGGCTTTTCGCTGGCCGAAACGATGATCGAGCGGGCGATTCCCGTGCTGTTTCTGACGGCGAAAACGGCGGTCTGCGACCGGGTGCGCGGGCTTCGCATGGGCGCGGAGGATTACATGCTCAAGCCGTTTGAGCCGGAGGAGCTGCTGGCGCGCGTGGAAAACATCCTCCGCCGCACGAAGAAGGAACAGACGCGCTTTGTCTTCGGCGCGCTTGAGATTGATCTGCCGTCCCGACGCGTGATGAAGGGTGGGCGCGAAGTGGCGCTGACCGCGCTGGAATTTGATCTGCTGGCGATGCTCGTGCGGCGAAACAACGTGGCGCTCAGCCGCGAAGCGCTGCTTTCAGGCGTGTGGGGCTATACCTATCAGGGCGAGACACGCACGGTGGATGTGCATATTCAGCGCCTGCGCGGCAAAATCGGCGCTGAATACATCGAAACGGTGTATAAATACGGCTATCGGTTCTGCGGTGGGGAGGAACGGGCATGAGAAAACGCATCGCGCTGTGCATGGTGGCGCTGGTGCTGGCGCTGTTGGGGCCGGGCATGGCGCTGGTCGTGACGCGCAGTTTTGCTCTGACGATGGAGCGGGAACGCGTGCGGGCGCTCGGCGAGGAAGCGGCGATTGCGCGTGCGGTGGCGCTGGAAACCGCGTCGGGGAGCATCAGCGGACAGGATGCTTCGGCCTTGCAGGCGCGTTATGGTTCGCGCGAATTGACCGTCTATTTATTACGGGACGGCGAGCCAATCACGGGCGAAGCGCTCCCGACGGCAGAAAAACTGACCGAACTATTGCAAACCGAAGCGCGCGCTACGCTGCTGGACGGGCCGAGTGAGAATCTGTTCATCGCGCACGCGCTGGGCGGGGATGTTGTGCTGCTGGCGGCGTTGGATGTTGCCCCCGTCTATGCGCTTCGGCGCGAGCTTTTGCGGGGCGCGGCGCTGCTGGGTCTGGCTGGACTGGCTTTGGCCGGCGCGCTGGCCATCTGGATTTCCGGCGTGCTGACCCGGCCGCTGAACCAGATATCCGCCGCGGCGGTGAAGCTGGCGGACGGGGATTATGCAGCATCCCTGCCGACGGCGCGAAACGACGAAATCGGCGCGCTGATTTGCGCATTTTCGCAGATGAGCGCGGCGATTGGCGAGCGGGAATCGGCCCTGCGCGCGCAGACGCAGGAGCGTCAGGCGCTCATCGATGCGCTGGCGCACGAGATGCGCACGCCGCTGACGGCGATTCTCGGCGGGACGCGGCTCTTGCAGCAATCCAGATTGAGTGAAAATCAGCAGGGCGAATTGCTGGATACGATGGCGCGGGAAGCGTCGCGGCTTTCGACGATGGATGAGCGTCTGCTGCTGCTGACGCGGCTGGACCACGAAGAACCCGCGTTTGCGCCGTTTGACTCGCGGGCGATGGCCGAAGAGGCGCTTTGCGTGTTCGACGGCGTGCAGTTGGAGGGAGAGGGCGCGACGTTCGTCGGCGAACGGGAGCTGACGATTCTGCTGCTGCGCAATCTGGTGGTGAATGCTCAGCGCGCGGGCGGAAAAGAACCCGTCTGCGTGGCGCTGCAACCGAACGGATTTGACGTGATCGATCATGGGTGCGGCATGACGGCACAGCAGATCGCGCGGGCGTTCGAGCCGTTTTATAAGGCGGACAAGGCGCGCACAAGAAGCGTGGGCGGCGCGGGGCTGGGGCTGCCGCTCTGCCGCAAAATCGCGCGGCTGCATCACGGCGATATCCGCATCGAGAGCGAAATCGGCCAAGGCACGCGCGTTTGTTACAGGATGGATACATCCCTGTGACGACATGGAAACGCGAAATCGGGTAGCATAAAAGCACGGAAACGACACCCAAATGACATCAAAACGACATCGAAAGGAAGGGTTTTGACATGAAAAAGACGGGTTTGGCCGCGCTGGTGCTGATGTTTTGTCTGCCGATGGGGGCGCAGGCCGTGCGCGAGGGCGTGGTTGAGGATGCGCCGATGATCGAGCTGCGCGAGGAAGTCAGCTATCTGCCCAGAATCCGGCAGGAGAAGGAGGAGACGGGCTGGATGCTGGAGGAAGCCTATACCGAGATCGACACGAGACAGATGCTGTATGCTGATATCCGCGCAGCCCTGACGAGCAACTGCCGCCTGACCACGGGCGAGCGCAAACGCATGGACAAGCTGATGACGGCTTACGCGGCTGGGGAGCGGACGGGCGACGGCGCAAGCGTGCTGGAAGCGGAGAAGAATGTCCGCGTCGGCGTGTACGCGCTCGATCCGGCGGAATACGACGGGGAGCGGGTGCTGCTGCTCCTGCCGGGCAACTGCTTGACGGATGAGGAAATGCTGGCGATTCTGGATGCGTACCATCAGCTGGGCGAAGCATTTGACCCGGATGCGCTCTGCGAGCGAAACTGCGTGCGCGGGCAGATGTATCTGCGCTCGGTCACGGCGGAGGACGAGGAACGCTGGGCCAGCCTGAAAGCGCAGGTGGAGCGCGGCATGCTCAAGCGGGAAGACGTGCCCCAAACGCTGAAGGCGGTGGAACTGGACGAGGCGTCGTTCCTCGGCTCGCAGAACGGCAAATTTATCTTTACGCCGTATCGGCGGCTGACGGACGACGAGCTGCTTGACGACATGTTTCTCTGCGGCATCAGGAATGAGTGCGAGGGCATCAACATCGATGCGGCGGAACGGAATGCGCGGCTTGCACTGCGGGAGAAATACGGCTGCCCGCTGAGCATGAAGCTGACGAGCCTGTATGCTTTCGATGATTACGGGCAGGCCGGCGGGCATTGGGGCCGCATGCGATACATCGATCTTTCGTTTGAATATACGGATGAAAACGATGTGCGCTGGTCGGCGCGTGCGACCGTGCTTGGCGTGAATTCGCAGGTGACGGAAACGGATGTATCGTCGTATTAAATGAAAAAACCTCCCTCGAAGGAGGGAGGAGAGATGAGCAGGCGAGGGGATCAGCCCTTCACGCCGCCGAGGGCCACGCCCGCGACGATGAACTTGCTCAGGAACAGATAGATGATGATGACCGGCATAATCGCGATGGCGATCAGCATGTAGACCTGACCCATATCGAATTTGAGGAAGTCCGCGCTGCGAAGCTGGGCGATCAAAATCGGGAGGGTTTTGTTCTTGTTGCTGGTCAGAATCAGGGCCGGAACGAAGTAGTTGTTCCACGAGGCGACGAAGGTGAAAATCGCCTGCACGGCCAGCGCCGGTTTCATGATCGGCAGCACCACATAGTTGAACGTGTGGAACTCGCCGGAACCGTCGATGCGCGCGGCCTCCACGATTTCCATCGGCAGGTTGCTCTTCATGTAGGAAATCATGAAATAATACACCGTCGGCGCGGCAATGCTCGGCAGGAACAGCGGAATCAGCGTGTCGGTGAGCTTCATGTTCGTCATCAAACGAAGGAAGCCCAGCGCGGAAACCTGCGTCGGCATCGTCATGATGAGGATGATGAACGCGGAAGCGATCTTCTTGAGCTTGAAGTCATAGGCATGCACGCCGTAGGCCGTCAGCGCGGAGAAATAGATGGAGAGTATCGCGGAGAGGGCGGCGACGAGCAGGCTGTTCTTGATGCCCGAAAGAATCGGAATGTTCGCATCCGCCAGCACATTCTTGAGGTTCGTCATGAACGATTTGCCGGGCAGGAAGGAGAAACCGCGCTGGATTTGATAGTGGTTGCGCGTGGCGTTGATAATCAGCACATAGAAGAAGAACAGGCAGAGGAAGCAGAGGAGCGCGAGCACCACATAGCTCACGATTCGGCGCGCGAGCAGCTCGTGCTTGCTGTGTTCCGCGCCCTTATCCTTGACAGCTTGCGTAGTCATTACTTTTTCCTCCCTTCGCCTTCATTGGTCGAGCGATAGATTATAACGCACAGAACGGCGCAGATGATGAACAGGATGACGGAAACCGCACCGGCCATGCCGTAGTTCTTGCTGAACATGTGATTGTTGAGGTACATAATCATGGTCGTGGCGCAGCGGTCCGGATTGCCCTTGCCGTTGGTCAAAATCTGCGGCACATCGAACATCTGAAGGCCGCCGATGAGGGACGTAATCATCACGTATACCAGAATGGGGCGGATGAGCGGCATGGTGATCTTCCAGAAAATCTGGCTCGGCGTGCAGCCGTCGATCTCGGCCGCCTCGAACAGGCTCAAATCGATGCCCATGACGGCCGCCATCAGCAGGATGGTCGTGTTGCCGAACCACATCAGGAAGTTCATCAGCGCAATCAGCCCGCGCGTGCCCGCTATGCTGGAGAGGAAGCGGAACGGTTCGCTGATGAGCCCCGCGGAAATCAGCGCGGCGTTGACCGGGCCGTTATCCGAGAACAGGGCGAAGAACAGCATCGCGAACGCGGAAGCCATAATCAGGTTGGGCATGTAGATGACGGTTTTGAAGAACGGCTGGCAGCGGATGCGCAGGCGGTTATCCGTAAACCAGACGGCCAGCAGCAGGGAGATGATGATCTGCGGCACGAAACCGAGAATCCACAGCAGCATGGTGTTGCCCAGATACTTGGGCAGATCCAGACTGAGCAGTTTGACGTAATTGCTAAGGCCCGTAAAGTTGGGGCCGATGATCTTCAAGCCGCTGCGATAATACTCAAAAAAGCTGTAATAGATGGTCGAAGCGAGCGGAATCAGCTGGAAAATCGCAAAGGCGATGAAGAACGGCGCGATGAAAATATAGCCCCATTTCGCGTAGCTGATTGAGCGGCGCTTTGTTCCTTTTGCGGGCGCTTGCATGCGAATCACCTTTCTTTTTGGAATAAGAAAATGGGACGGGCAGAGCGCCCGCCCCATTGCTTGTATGGGTTAGAGAATTATTCCGGCCAGACAACCTCGGTCAGTTCCGGATAGAGCTCCATGATCGCGGTTTCGAAGTTCTTCTTCGCGCCGTCGAGGTCAACGGTGCCATCGAAGTAGTCGCGGAACGCGTTCTGGATCTGCTCGTTGCAGCCCTGGTCATACGGACCGGCGTTGCTCATGTCGATCTTTTCAGCGGACTTGGCGAACAGCGCGATGTGGTTCTGGCCGCCGAGGAACGCGGACTGATAATCGCTGCCCGCGATTTCGTTCATGGCTTCGATGTTGTTGGTGTAATCCTGGGTATCGAGGGTGATCTGCTTGTCGATTTCCTTGTCGCAGGTCAGCTTGGTCATGACGTCCTTGATGGTCTCGGCGTTATCCGTGCCAGCTGCGGCGCAAATCCAGGTGCCGCCCCAGTAATAGGACTGCGGGCCTTCGCACACAGCGTAGTCGCCGTAGATGCCGTTGCCGACTTCTTCCTTGCCGCCTTCAGAGGTCGGGACAGCGAGGGAGTTGCCCAGCAGGGTGAAGTTGATGCCCCAAGTGGAGTAGAAGAAGCCGAAGACCTTGCCTTCCGGACCCTGATCGGCCGCCCAGGTGTTATCCCAGAGCCTGGACTTGTTGTTGTAGCCCTTGTCGGTGAATTCCTTGGTCTGCTCGACCCACTTCATGATGTTCGCGTCCACCTTGACGGTCGTGCCGTCCACCCACGGAGCGGAAACGTTGTTGGAGAAGGTGCGGTAGCTGTCGTCGTAGCCGGAGAGCATCTTGTAGCCCTTTTCAGCGGCCTTCGCGGCGACCTCGTTGAACTTATCCCAATCGCTCAGATAGGTCTGCACTTCGGCGGGATCGTCGGTGCCGAGCACGTCCTTGGCGATGGAGCGGCGATAGGCGAACAGACCCGGCGTCGCCTGCCAAGTCACGCCCTTGAGCACGCCGTCGGCAGTCGCGATATCCTGCGTGTACTTGTACTGACCGGCCAGCTCGTCATCGGTCAGGCCGATGTCGGCGCGAACGTCCAGCGTGTACGGGGAATCCACATACTTGAGCGCGTAGTCGGCTTCGATGAGGAACATGTCGATCTTGTCATCATCGGCGGCGGACTCCTGCGCGAGCAGCGCTTCATCCAGCTTGTTCTGATAGTTGTTGTCGGCGTTCGGGTTGATCGTCCACTTGACGATGGTGCCGTCGTTCAGGGTCGTGGTGGACTTGTCTTCCGCGACTTCCTTGACTTCCGGATAGTAGGCGTTGAAGCGGGACTGGAATTCGTCGTTCCAGCACCAGACGTTCAGCACGCTGCCTTCAGCGAGAGAGACGCTGGCCAGAGAGCTCATCGCAAGCGCAAGCGCCAGGGCCTTAGACAAATGTTTCCTCATAAGAAATAACCTCCTTTTTATTGTTCACCCTCATTCCGCGGAGGGAGAATCGCACATCAAACCAGCCTTGCGACTGTGCCGCCGGTAATCAGGCGGCAGGGAACGGAAACGATTTCGGGGAGGGTTGTGCGCGGCTGCTCAATCAGATGAACGAGCTTGCGCGCCGCCTCGCGGCCGATTCTGAAAACATCCTGCTCGACGGTGGTTAATTGCGGCTGACACATCTGGATCATGGCCACGCCGTCGTAACCGGTGATGGAAATATCTTCCGGAACCTTCAGACCCGCCGCACGGATGGCGTCCATGCCGCCCAGCGCGGAGTAATCATCCGGCATCAGGATGCAGGTGGGGCGATCCTTCAGGCTCAAAAGCTGCGCCGTCGCTTCGCGTGTGGAAGCGGGATCGTGATACGGCGAAGCGACGAGGTAATCATCCGGCACGGAAAGCCCGGCTTCATTCATGGTCCGCAGGAAGCTGGTCAGGCGGATGTCGCTGACGGTATCCTGCGCGCCGTAGATGAACGAGACTTTCTTGTGGCCCATCGAGAGGATGTAGCGGGTGAGCGCCTCGATGCCCTGCCTGTTTTCGGACTGCACACAGGCTTTGTTGTTGAAAACGTGGTCGATGGTGACCAACGGAAGCGGACTGGAAACGAGCTGGAGCACCTCGCTGTCGTCAAAGTGAGAACAGACGATGCAGACGCCGTCGACATTGCGATAACGGCAATGCTCCAGATACGTCATCTTGGAATGCCCCATGTTGTGGGTGATAAAGGTGATATCGTAGCCCCGGCGCTCGGCTTCCTGCTTGAAGGATTGCAGCACGGGGGAGAAATAGCTGTGGGTGAAGCCGCTCTCGGTATCATCCGAATAGAGCACGCCAAGGTTGAACGTGCGCCCGATCTTGAGGCTCCGCGCGATGGCGTTGGCCCGGTAGCCCATTTCATCGGCCACGGCGCGCACCTGCTGGCGGGTTTCCTCGCTGACATCGGGATAATCGTTGAGCGCTTTGCTGACGGTCGAGACGGAAAGGCCGCATCGAGCGGAAAGCTCTTTGATCGTTACGGCCATGTTTCCATCCCCTTATTTGTGGAGTTTATCGGTTTCGAAATGTTCTAAACCGTTTTCGTGATTTCATTATACGACGGGACTGCCAAAATTGCAAGTGCTTTTTTCAAAAAATAGAAAATTTTTCTGAAACTCGTCGGACGGAGTGTGCGAAATGCTCAAAAACGTTGTGCTTTTCACAAGGATATATAAAGGAAGAAGACGAATTCGTTTTCAAAAAGGACGATCCGCAGCGAAACCGGGTGAAAAAATAAGCGGGGCAAAATCGACAAAAAGCCTTGATTTTTCCGCATAAATGGGATATAGTTGCATTAGATTGAAGCGGAAATCCGAAACCTGTTCCGAAAACGATTTAGCATCGACGGCGGCAAACGCGCCGATGCAGCAAATAAAAGGAGGAAACCTCATGCAGTACGGCTATTTTGACGACGCGGCCCGTGAATACGTCATCACCGAGCCGCAGACGCCGTCGCCCTGGATCAACTACCTGGGCAGCGAAGCGTTTTTCACCCTGATGAGCAACACCAGCGGCGGGTACAGCTTCTATAAGGATGCGCGCATGCTGCGCATCACCCGTTACCGCTATAACAATGTGCCGACCGACGCGGGCGGACAGTATTTCTACATCAACGACGGCGGCGTGGTGTGGACGCCGGGCTTCATGCCGGTCAAAACCCCGCTGGATCGCTATGAGTGCCGCCACGGCTTGGGCTATACCCGCATTGCGGGCGAAAAGAACGGCCTGGAGGCGGTGGAAACCGCGATGGTGCCGCGCGGCGTGAACGCGCTGGTGACGAAAGTCGAGCTGACCAACCACAGCGACGCGGAAAAAGAGGTTTCGCTGTACAGCTTTGTCGAGTTCTGCCTGTGGAATGCGCAGGACGACACGACCAACTTCCAGCGCAATTTCTCCACCGGCGAGGTTGAAATCAAGGGCAGCGCGATTTATCACAAGACGGAATACCGTGAGCGCCGCAACCATTTCGCCGTTTATGCGGTGAACGCGCCGATCGACGGCTTCGACACGGATCGCGAGAGCTTCCTCGGCGCGTACAACGGCTTCGGCGAGCCGCGCGCCGTGTTTGAAAACAAGAGCGCGAACAGCGTCGCCAGCGGCTGGGCGCCCATCGGCAGCCACAACCTGCGCGGCACGCTGCAGCCCGGCGAACGCGTGTGCTTCATCTTTGTGCTGGGCTACTGCGAGAACCCGGAGGAGGAGAAATTCGTCGCGCCGAACGTCATCAACAAAGCGCCCGCGTATAAGCTGATGAAGCAGTTCGAGAGCGAAGCGCAGTTTGACGCGGCGTTTGACGAGCTGGCGAAGTATTGGGACGGCCTGCTTTCCATCTATCAGGTGGAGAGCGGCGAGCCGCGGCTCAACCGCATGGTCAACCTTTGGAACCAGTATCAGTGCATGGTGACCTTCAACATGTCCCGCTCGGCGAGCTATTATGAATCCGGCATTGGCCGCGGCATGGGCTTCCGCGATTCGACGCAGGATCTGCTCGGCTTTGTGCATCTGATTCCGGCGCGCGCCCGCGAGCGTATTCTGGATATCGCGGCGACGCAGTTCCCGGATGGCAGCGCCTATCATCAGTATCAGCCGCTGACCAAGCGCGGCAATTTCGACGTGGGTTCCGGCTTCAACGACGATCCACTGTGGCTGATCTTCGGCGTGGCGGCCTATGTCAAGGAGACGGGCGATGTCGATATCCTGAGTGAGCGCGTGCCGTTTGACAACGACGAGAGTAAAGCGGAATCGCTGATGGAGCATCTGCGCCGCAGCTTCCATTATACGCTCGATCACCTCGGCCCGCACGGCCTGCCGCTCATCGGCCGCGCGGACTGGAACGACTGCCTGAACCTCAACTGCTTCTCCAAAACGCCGGGCGAGAGCTTCCAGACGACGGCGAATTTTGAATCCGGCGTGGCGGAATCCGTGTTCATCGCGGGTATGTTTGTCGGCGTGTGCCCGGATTATGAGGAGCTTTGCCGCCGCTTCGGCTGGAACGAGGAAGCCGAAGCCGTTGCGGGACACAAGGCCGCGATGGAAAAGGCCGTGCTGGAGCATGGCTGGGACGGCGAATGGTTCCTGCGCGCTTATGACGCGTTCGGACACAAAGTCGGCTCGCATGAGTGCGACGAGGGACAGATTTACATCGAGCCGCAGGGCTTCCTCGTCATGGCGGGCGTGGGCGTGAAGGAGGGGCTGGCGCAGCGCGCGCTGGATTCCGTCCGCGAGAAGCTGCTCAGCGAGCACGGCGTGTCGATCCTCACGCCGCCGTATACGCGTTATCATGTCGAGCTGGGCGAAATCAGCTCCTATCCGCCGGGATACAAGGAGAACGGCGGCATCTTCTGCCACAACAACCCGTGGATTGCGCTGGCGGAGACGGTGCTCGGCCACGGCGGCCGCGCCTATGATATCTACCGCCGCACCTGCCCGGCCTATATCACCGATCAGAAGCTGCACCATACCGAGCCATATGTATACAGTCAGATGGTCGCCGGGCCGTATGCGCCGCACTTCGGCGAAGCGAAGAACAGCTGGCTGACCGGCACGGCGGCGTGGACGTTCTATACCGCGTCGCAGGCGATTCTGGGTATTAAGCCGGATTACGACGGGCTCAAGATCGACCCGTGCCTGCCCAAGGAGCTGGACGAGCTGACCGTGACGCGCAAGTTCCGCGGCAGCGAATACGAGGTGCATATTCTCAACCGCGCAGGCGACGAGAAGGGCGCAATCCATCTGACCGTGGATGGAAAGCCGCTCGATGGCTGCGTAATTCCGGCGGATGAGAAGCCGGGCAAGCATCGCGTTGAAGCGGTGATTGAATAAATGAATCCATGAAGGGGCTGACGAGTCGGCTCCTTCATTTTTATCTTGCATTTCATGCAGAATTGTGATATCCTCATGCCAGAATCCAATTAAACCGATAGAACAATCAGATGGACTTGCAAAAATAGGAGGATGAAGCCTTATGATCATTTGCGATACGCATTGCGATACCCTCTATATGCGCGCGCTCCAGCCGGGTAAAACGCCCTGCGTGACGATGGACGCCATGAAAAAGGGCGGCATGAGCCTGCAAACCTGCACGCTGTACGCGGGCAATCAGGGCATGGCGGGCCACCCGTATGACAAGGCGATGGCCGAATATCACGCGTTTGAGCACCTGCGCGACACGGAGGGCTGGGTGCGAGTGAACTCGCCGCTGGATGCGGAGGATGGCAAGGTGAAGATTCTGCTGAGCATCGAGGGCGGCGAAATCTTCGAGGGAAAGGTCGAGCGCGTGCATGAGTTCTACGGCTATGGTGTGCGCATGGCTGCGCTGACGTGGAACAACGAAAACGAAATCGGTTATTCGGCCAAGAGTGGTTCCAAAGAGGGCATTAAGCCGCGCGGCTGGGACATTCTGCGCGCGATGGCGGAGCTGAAAATGGCGGCGGATACGAGCCACCTCAACGAAGCGGGCTTCTGGGACTTGATCGACAAGCACAGCCAGCCGCCGATGGCCTCGCATTCCTGCGCGATGTCGCTGTGCAGGCATTTCCGCAACCTGACCGACGAACAGATTCGCGCGATGGTCAAGCGCGGCGGCTGGATCGGCGTGAATTTCTATCCGTCCTTTCTCTCCGAAAGCGGAACGGCCAGCGTTTCCACGATCTGCGATCATATCGACTATATGTGCCAGCTCGGCGCGGAAAAGAACGTCGGCTTCGGCAGCGATTTCGACGGCATTGAAACCACCCCGACCGACTGCAAGAGCCCGGCTGATGTGCCGAAGATTCTTGACGAACTGCGCCGCCGCGGATACAGCGAGGAAGCGCTGGCCGATATCGCGGGCAACAACTTCCTGAATTATTACCGCAGACTGGGCTGGACGAAGTAAATCGCTGATATGTACACGTGGATTGCATAGCAATTCATAAGTGGGAAATCCAAGAACCTCAGGTTCTTGGTAGGGGTGCGGGGGCAAAGTCCCCGCTTGTTTCAGGCCGGTCTGGTGACGCTGTAATTGCGAAGAAAATGGAATATAAGGAAAGAGCTGCTTGGAGGGTGAATCCAAGCAGCTCTTTTTCAAATTATGTGCCCTGATGCAGCACAGCGAACGCCTTCTCCGTCAGCGACAGGGGCGCGACGAAGGTGAAGCGGGCGGCTTGGGAATCCTCCAGATAGTCATATCGAAGGGTGATTCCCTGAATATTGGCCTGCTTCCAAAGCTCGCAGAGGGTTTTGCCCATCGCCTTGGCCTGTTCCTTGGCACAGGCGACATCCGCGATGGTGCAGACGGAAACGGATTCCGAAAACGGGGTATATTGCTCGTCCAGAAAATCTCGAACGATTCGGCTGCTGTTTTCACGGAAATCCGAAGCGGAATTTTCCTGATTGAACATGCGCATTACATCCTCCTGACGAAAACGCCATTGTCCTCCGATTTTTGTGCCTGTTAAAACGCCGTTTCGCAGATAATTGCGAATCGTGCGGGTGGTGACAGCTGTCATTTCGGCGACCTCCTCCACCGAATAGAGCTTTTCAAGCGCCATGGTTGACCTCCTTTTTGCCGGATTCGATCGATCTGCCTGTATTATGGCGGAAAGCAGGTGCGGAAACAAGACGGGATTTCCTCAATTTTCCTATATTTTCCTAATTGAATGCAAAAAAAGAACCCATCCGCCTTGGAATGGGATTCAGAAGGATTTACAGCATAAACCGAACGGCAACGGCCTTGCCCAGCACGCGAACCATGCGCGTTTCATCCTCGCCGCCGATATCGATGGGGGAATAGGCCGGGTTGGAGGGGAGCAGTTGGGTGAAGACGACGTTGCCATCCGGCCCGCGGAGACGGCGCACATGCTTGAGCGTGACTTCGTTATCCAGCGCGACGGCGGCAATTTCGCCATCCTGCACATGATCCTGACTGCGGATAAAGACCACGTCGCCCGAATGGATACGGTCGCCGATCATGGAATCGCCTTCCGCGATGAGCGCAAAATCGCAGGGCAGATCGTCCTCGACGGTGACGAACTCGGTGCCGTCGCCCGGCTTATAAATCGGCTCGCCGCAGGCCGCGCTGCCCAGAATCGGCACGCGCCGACGGCCGGAAACGGGCATCAGCTCCGGCGGCATTATCATTTCCTCGCCGGAAAGCGCGGAAACGGGCAGATTCAGCTTCTGCGCGAAGGCTGTGACCACGGAGAGCTTGGGGATGCGCTTTTTGGTTTCATAGCGGCTGATGACCTGCTTGGTCGTGCCCAGCAGCGCCGCCAATTCATCCTGCGAAAGGCCGCGTTCCAGGCGAATCTGCCGTAAAATATCACCGAATTCCATAATGCCCTCCTTAAAACAGAACTTGACACCCTCATTATACCGCAAAAGTCGCCGATTGCAACCCTAAAATAAAAAATGATGAAAAATTGTCGCCAGATGGTTGACAAAACTCGGACGGCGTGATACCCTATATCCATCGCCAAACGGATGACGAAATTAAACGAGCGTTGGATGGTGGAATGAAGATGATGATAAACAATGTAAATAACAATCAAAGTGGTTATCACATTCGAAATCAACATACTAATTTTCGTACATGTGGAGATTTTACGATGGACACGGGTCATCCGTCCGGCAAAAGGGAATCGCGGGAAGCGGCGATGACACGGCGGATCCGCCAACTCGAACAGCGCGTCCTTGCGCTGGAAGAAATGCTGCATCAGGCGGAGCAGCTCCAGCAGACGAGCGCGGAGGAAGCGCTTGTCGCCAAATACGGCGAGAGCGTGGATAAATCGCTGGCCGCGCGGATCATGGGCGTGACGAGATCGACGGTTTATGCGATGCTTTCCGACGGGCGTGTGGAAGCGGCGGGCGGCGGCAAGCGCGTCAGCGTGCGCAGCATCGCGCGGTATCTTTCATGAAGCGGCGCCATACAATGAACGTGCAGGGGACAAGCAGGAAAGGCAGGGATGAAGATGACGATGTTGGAAGCGGCGATTCTCTTTGGGTTCGGCGTGCCGATTGTGGCGGCATGCACGGCGTTTGTGGTGATGGCCTGCCGGATGCAGGATGAGGAGAACGCGAAACTCGCGGCGCAGCACAAGTGAACAGCCCATCGTTTTTGTGCATTCTATGCGGATAAAAATGGGTGCAGATGTTGAATCTTCCGTCTTGAAAAGATTATGAGAAGCGTGTATAATACCGCTGTTTTTAAAGCAATTCGGACTTCGCTTCGACGGTCTTTTCATGAGGGAGATTTCAATGACCAAGGATTTAACGCAAGGGTCGCCTGTTCGCTTAATTCTCGGCTTCGCATTGCCGCTTCTGGCCGGCATGCTGTTTCAGCAGCTCTATAATCTGGTCGATACGCTGATTGTCGGGCGGTTCCTCGGCATGGAAGCGCTGGCCGGCGTGGGCGCGACCGGATCGATCAACTTTCTGGTGCTCGGCTTCTGCATGGGCGTTTGCTCCGGCTTCGCCATCCCGGTGGCGCAGCAGTTCGGCGCGCACGAGGAAAGCCGCATGCGCGAGTTTGTCGCCAACGGCACATGGCTGTCCATCGTCTTCGCCGTGGTGATGACCGTGCTGACGGTGGTGTATTGCGCGGATATCCTGCGCGCGATGAACACGCCGGAGGATTGTTTCCAGCAGGCTTACAATTATATCGTCGTGATTTTTGCGGGCATTCCGTTCACGTTCCTGTATAATCTGCTTTCCGGCTGGCTGCGTTCGCTGGGCGACAGCAAAACGCCGCTGTTCTTTCTGGTACTCTCCTCGGTGCTCAACGTCATTCTGGATTTGGCGTTCATTCTGATTTTCAGGCTCGGCGTATTCGGCGCATCGCTGGCGACGGTGCTCAGCCAGGCGATTTCCGGCCTGCTCTGCCTGCTGTTCATCGCGGTGAAAGTGCCGATTCTGCACATCTCCAGGCAGGAGTGGCGGCCGCAGTCAAAACGCATGACCGAGCTTTGCGCCTACGGTGTGCCGATGGGGCTGCAATATTCCATTACGGCCATTGGCAGCGTCATTTTGCAGGTCGCGGTCAATTCGCTGGGGTCGCTGGCCGTTGCGGCGGTGACGGCGGCGAGCAAGGTGCTCAACTTCCTCGCCTGCCCGTTTGACGCGCTCGGATCGACGATGGCGACCTACGGCGCGCAGAACGTCGGCGCAAGCCGCTATGACCGTTTGAACAAGGGCATCTATTCCGCGTCGCTGATGGGCTTTGGTTATTCCGTGCTGGCGCTGGCCGTGGCGTGGTTCTTCGGCCGCGCGCTGACCGGGCTGTTCATCTCCGGCGAGAGCAGCACGCAGCTGGTTGAGCTGGCGCAGACGTACATGGTGACAAATGTGATCGCCTATCCGCTGCTGACGCTGGTGAACGTTGTGCGCTTCATGATTCAGGGCATGGGCTTCTCGATGTTCGCGATTCTGGCAGGCGTGATGGAAATGGTCGCGCGCAGTCTGGCAGGCGTGTTCCTTGTGCCTGCGATGGGCTTCTTCGGCGCTGCGCTGGGCAGCCCGCTGGCATGGGTGGCGGCGGATATCTTCCTCGTTCCGGCGTATTTCCGCTGCCGCCGGGTGCTGATGAGCCAGTCGCACCATCTGCATGTATCCGCGGAGGAAAAGAAAGCGTAAACCCATGCGCATTGCTTGACAGCGCGTGAGCGTCGTGCTATGCTCCTTCTAAGAGGAAGGGGATCGGCATGACCATTCATATGCTTGAATATTTTATCGCGGTGGCAGAGTGCCAGAGCTTTACGGACGCGGCGGGGCGCTGCTTCGTCAGCCAGCCTGCGCTCAGCCGGGCGATTGCCAACCTGGAAAAGGAGGTCGGCTGCGCGCTGATCGACCGCGAGAACCGCAAGAGCGTCACGCTGACACCTGCCGGAGATATGATGCTCGTGGAGGCGCGGCGGGTGATGGGTCAGCTGGACGCGATGGTGGAGCGCGTGCGGCAGATTGACGAGCAGACGCGCAGCGTGGTCACGGTCGGCTACATCGCCTATGGCCTGCTCCAATCCTTTCGGACGGCGGCGCAGGCGGCGCTCAATCAGGCGGCGGAGGAGGGCATTCGCATCGAGCCCGTTTACGGCTCTGCGCCGGAGATCAAAGAACGCCTGCTCAGCGGCGAGCTGGACTGCGCGGTGCTGCCGGAGACGATTGCCATGAGCATGCGCGACTGCTGTCATGCGGCAGTCTGCCAAACGGATATGCGCGTGCTGATTCCGCGGGAGAACCCGATGTTCGGCTGCACATCGGTGCGGCTGGAACAGCTTTCGGATATGCCGTTTGTGCTGTTTGATTCGAAGGATCTGCCGGAAATTTACGCCCGAAACGTCGCCCAGTGCATGAAGGCGGGCTTCATGCCGCGCGTGGTCGGCACGGGCAAGAAGATGGGCGACGTGGCCGCACTGCTGCATCAGCACAAGGCGGTCGGCATGGCTTCCGAAGCATTTGTCTATGCGCAGAGCGACGATCTGCATCTGGTGCCCATCGAGGGGATGGAGTACCGCAATCCGCTGACGCTGACGATGCGCAGCCGGGCAGTCAATCCGCAGGCTAAGCACTTTTTTGAGCTTGTGTCGCAGAAATCCAAATGAAAATAACGAGGAGACGCTGAAAACGGCGCCTCCTTTTATGATTCCGACGCATTTAAAACAAAGATTGATTCATTTTTGGCATTTGCATTTACTTTGTGATTGATATATCATAGACATATGTTCCCGGGAAGGGAAAATAAAGGAGGAAAAACCATGAAAAGCAAGCTGATGGCGCTCGTTCTGGCGCTGTGCGTGCTGATGAGCCTGGCCTGCGGCGCGAGCGCCGCGATGACGGCGGGCACGTACAGCGCGACGGTCAGCGGCATGCACGGCCCGATGACCGTGCAGGTGACCGTGAGCGAGGACAAGATTGAGTCCGTCGAGGTGACGGAGAATGTGGAAACCCCCGGCCTGATCGACTGGCCGATGCGCGAGATTCCGCAGGAAGTTGTGGAGAATCAGTCCGTCAATGTGGATACCGTCACCGGCGTGACCGTGTCCAGCCGCGCGATTCTCTCCGGCGTTTCCAAGGCGCTGGAAGAAGCGGGCGCGAATCTCGACGACTTCAACAAGCCGGTTGAGAAGGAAGTTGCTCCGGACGAGGAGCTGACCGCGGACGTGATTATCGTGGGCGGCGGCGGAGCCGGTCTGGCGGCGGCCGTTGCGGCGACCGACGAGGGTGCGAGCGTCATCGTGATCGAGAAGACCGGTTTCTTCGGCGGCAACGCCATCGTTTCCGGCGGCATTTTCAACTGCCCGGATCCGGCGCTTCAGGATAACGCGGACATCACCAGCAGCCTGGATTCCCTGATTGAGGACGCGCTGGCGGAAGAACCGGTCAGCGACCTGCACAAGCAGGTGATGGACACCGTCCGCGAGCAGTTTGAAGCCTACAAGAAGACCGACAAGAAGGTTTTCGACAGCCCCGAATGGTTTGCACTCCAGACGTGGAACGGCGGCGACAAGGTCGGCGACCTGAATATGCTGCTGACTTTCGCGGAGAACGCGTATCCGGCGCTGGAGTGGATCGAGGGCATGGGCATGCAGTTTGCCGACAAGATCAACTCTGCGAGCGGCTCGCTCTATATGCGCACGCATACCGCGGTGATGCCGAACGGCACGGGCTACTTCAAGGCATTCGAGGGCAACCTCGCGACCAAGGGCGACCTGTTCACTGCGATGATGGATACCACCGGCAAGAGCCTGATTATGGATGGCGACAAGGTCGTCGGCGTGAACGCCGAGGGCAAGGACGGCCATAAGGTGACCCTGCATGCCAACAAGGGCGTGATTCTCGCGACCGGCGGCTTTGCCGGCAACGTCGAGATGCGCATGAAGTACTGCCAGAGCGAAAAGTGGCCGGACCTGAGCGCGAAGGTTGGCACGACCAACATGCCGGGCGTGACCGGCGACGGTATCTATATGGCGGAGAACGCGGGCGCCGAGTTGATCAACATGGATCAGATTCAGCTGCTGCCGTATGCGAACCCGTGGACCGGCGCGACCTCCGATATCACGCTGACGTACAGCGCGAGCATCTATGTTAACGAGAACGGCGAACGCTTTGTTCGTGAGGACGGCCGCCGCGACGAGATGTCCCTGGGCATCATCGCGCAGCCGGACGGCCTGATGTATCAGGTGTTCAGCGCCGACGCGGTGCCGGACCCGAAGACCGGCAAGACCCTGGGCGACAAGACCGTTGCGTATTACCTCGAAAACCACCTGGCCGGTTATGTGCAGGCGGATACGCTTGAAGGTCTGGCCGAGACCCTCGGCATGAACCCCGACACTCTCAAAGCGACCATCGACGATTTCAACGCCTGCGTGCGCGGCGAGAAGACCGACGACTACGGCCGCATCACCTTCACCAAGGAGCTGAAGACCGGCCCGTGGTACGCTTATCCGCGCAAGCCTGCCGCGCATCACACCATGGGCGGCGTGAACGTGGACAACGGCACGCATGCGCTCCGTGCGGACGGCACGCAGATCGAAGGCCTGTACTGCGCGGGCGAGATCACCGGCAACCTGCACGGCGCGAACCGCCTTGGTGGCAACGCGATCGTTGACTTCTGCGTGTTCGGCCGCATCGCGGGCACGAACGCGGCGAAGGGCGAGTAATTTCCAAACGGAATCCCTTTTTCGGCGGGAAATGCAAACAAATTGCATTTCCCGCATTTTTTTGTAAAAAAAGGGTTGACAACTAAGCCGATCTCCGATATAATAAACCTCGCTGATTGAGCAGCGGCCAATGTTGGAGAGTTGGCTGAGTGGTCTAAGGCGCACGACTGGAAATCGTGTGTGGGCTGATACCCCACCTAGGGTTCAAATCCCTAACTCTCCGCCAGAACGAGATTGTGAGTACATCATGATCTCGTTTTTTGTTATGTTTGTTCTGTGCGGGGAATTTTCAGCGGACTGGAACGACGCGCTGGATTCGGCCTGGTCTTAAGACTGCGAAGAAATTTCACACGCAATCGTGTGCTGTACTTTTTTTAGAATCTGTGATAAAATAACTTCATATGCGTCAAAAGCCGTACAGGGAGGTACAGTCATGAAAATTTCAAAAAAAGATGCGTTGATGTGGTTTCGCTTTTTTGCCGAATTGCCGGAGGATGAAGACCTGATGCCGCATCAGCAGGAGATTGCCCTTGCGGCGTTTGCCCAGATTGAAACCGCGGTGAATCAGCGCCGCGAGAAGATGGCCGAAAAAATCGACGGGCTGCAAAGCTTGTCTGGCCGGACATATTTTGTGGGCGACAAGGCGAAATTTCCGCGCGGCTGCTGTTCCTGCCTGCTGGGCACGGGACTCAGCGCGGTGCGCAAGACGAACAAATGCAACGTTCAGTGCAAGTTCTGCTATAATTACGGCGAACTGGACTGCCAGCCGCCTATCGGCGAAGGCCTGTGGGAAATCGGCGGCACAAAGTTCTATGAAGACGACATCGACCTGCTGCTGTCCATTCAGAAAAAGCCGACGGGCATTGCCTATGTCTATCTGGAGCCATTCATGGAAATCGAGAAATACTACGGCATCATCCGCAAGTTCCACGCGGCGGGCGTGCATCAGCACATGTATACCAACGGCACGCTGGCGACGGAGGAAAACCTGCGTGCGCTGGGCGAGGCGGGGCTGAACGAGCTGCGCTTCAACCTTGGCGCATCCGGCTGTTCGGATCGGGTGATTGAAAACATCGCGACGGCGAAGAAATACATTCCGTATGTGGGCATTGAAACGCCGATTACGCCGGAACTGTACGAGACGTTCATGAAGAAGAAGGAGCGCATTCTGGCGACGGGGTTTGACTTCATGAATTGTGCCGAGCTGCATCTGAATCCCAATAATATCGACAACTACGAGGGCGAGAGCCTGTACATGTCCCGTCAGGGCTATATTTCGCCGATTTGGAGCCGCGATTTGACGCTGGCGCTGATGGAAACCGCGTCGCGCGAGCATTGGAAACCGCTGATTCATGACTGCTCCAACCGGACGAAGTTTGCCCGCGATCTGAATCTGCGCGCGCATGAGGGCGGCTGGTTTGGCGCAAGCAGCTATGGATGCGAATTTCCGCGCATTCCGTATGCCGCGTTTATCCCGACGCTGGAAGATGAATCCATTGTCTTTGCGGAGGAGGAACCGCTGCCGCAGGGCTATCGTCCCGGCGATATTGTGCTGTAATGAAAAGGGTCGCTGCGCTGGCGCTGGCGTTTCTGCTGCTTTTTTGCGCGCCGGCTCTGGCAGAAAAGAAGAAAAAGCGCAAGGTTCAGCCCGTAAAACTGACCATGCCATTCTATTATCAGACGGACTACGCTGATCCGGTTTTCACGTGGAAGGATCGGCAGATCACCGTTGCGGAATCGGGCTGCGGCGCGACATGCGTTTCCATGGTCATTGGCTATTTCGATCCGCATCGTGAGCCTGAACCGGATGAAATCATGCGGCTGGCAGGCGAAATGGGTCTTTATCGAGGGGACGGGCTGGGGCGCGACGCGCTTCGGCTGCTGCTGGCAGAATATGGCATTCAGGGACGCTGGCGGGCGCTGGATGCGCGGGCGATTGAAAATGTGCTGCGCAAGGGGAAACCGATCATCGAATACGTCGGGCCGGGTTATTTTACAGGCAGCGGACACTATGTCGTTTTGCGTGGCATTACGGAGAATGGGGAACTGCTGGTGGCCGATCCCAACAGCGAGGAAAAGACGCTGCGAAAGACCTATCGCTTTGCCGCGATGATTCAGCAGGCGAGGGGGGATTATCCCTTTATGATCTGCGAAAGGATCGAGGAAGCGACGCCGGATGAGACAAGGCCATAACGAAGCGCCGTGCGGCAGGTTACGCACGGCGCTTTGACATATTCGGGGTCAGTTCATCAGAAATTTTTGCCGAACCTGCGTGATTTGCTGAGCGTCCGCCTGCTGGTTTTGATACCAGCCGCGGTTGGACATTTCGGCGTAGATATCGGACTGCATATCCAGACTTTCGCCCAGCGCGCTGTCGAAAGCCTGATGCACGTTTGGCGTGGCGGATTCGATTGCGCCGTGGAGATACAAATCGCACACGCCCTTCGTCGTCAAAAGCAGGTTCTCCATGATCTGCTGATCGTTGTTCATGAAAACGCCCCCTTAAATCAGAGCCATCAGGCGATTGAAAATCTGCTGATGCGCATTTTGAAGCTGACGCACGCATTGCTTGAGCTGCGGATCATCAAGCGCGGATTCAGCTTCGCCGCACTGGGCGATCAGAAACTGCTCGTGGCCGAGCGCGTCATCCAGATAGAGCAATTCTTTCGGACTCATAACAAAACACCTCCGGCGGTAGTTTGGCCGGAGGCGGGGAAAATATGCGCAAACAGGTATTAGCGAAAAAACATCTTATTTATTAACGGCCTAAAAGGAGCAAGTGTAAATTGCTCCGTAGGTATTAAGCCAGAGATTAGCTTTTCTTGGAAGAAAAGTCAATATCGCCGCCTAAGAGTGTAGCCAGCAACCCTAATGCTATCACAATAATAGTGCTAAAAGCCGCGATATTAGCCCACCTGAATTTTTTCCCTTCGGAATCTTTTGCAGAGGCTAATTGTGCAACTTCTTTCATTCGTTCTATATAATACTTTTTTTCTTCAAATGACAGATTTTCATTATCCAAACATTTTTCGAGAGCAGTCTGCACCTTGTTATAAAGAATATAACATTGATTTGCGCTTTCTTTATCATCATCGAATGATTTAGCCATTATAGCCTTAAAATCTTTGAGAGCATCCGAAGTGGATTTTGCGAAATCTGGGAATTGTTCTAAAGCCTTTTTGGTGACCTCAGGGTCCCTATTTTGAAGCATTGAGGCGAATGACATTACGTTATCTTTTGATAAATGGCGAAAATCAGGAATATTGAGTTTCTCAAGGACTTGAGCTTCAGTGAGCATCTTGGACATTATATAAATCCTCCTTTTGAAAATTCAAATTCAAATATGCAACAAAATGTCTATTTTTTCAATGGTTTGCTAAAAAAAGTGGATGTAACTAAAAATTACATCCACTTAATATACTGGCAGGGGCAGAAGGACTCGAACCCTCAACAAAGGTTTTGGAGACCCACGTGTTACCATTACACCATACCCCTAAGCACTTGTTTAGTATAGCACGGAACTCAGCCGTTGTCAACCGTTTTTTACAAGATTTGTCATGAAAGCGTCTTAAAGCATGATTTCGCGCAGAATATCGTGAAACTGGCTGCCGCAGCGGGTGAGTTCGCCAAGCACTGCGTCGATGCTGTCCGGCTCGTGCATCCAATTTTCGCGTGTGATATCCGCGCCGGGGGCGGGGCAGATGAGCAGCTCGGTTTCGGGAAAGAGCGTCTGATAATACATCTTGGCGCGTCTGGCGTGTACGGGCATGCAGCACAGCAGCGCGCGGCGGATGGTCAGCTTTTCCGCATCCGTGCGTCTGCGGGAATAGATTGCGTTTTGATAGGTGAACGTCGCCTCGTCCTCGCGGAGAATTGCGCTTTCCGGCACGCCGTTGGCCAGCAGCACGGCGCGCATAAACGCCCATTCGGTTTCAAAGCGGCCTTCATAGGTCTTTGCACCGGACTGCTGGCCGGAAAACTCACCCGTTGTGATGGAAAAGCGCCCGGAAGGGAGAAGCAGCGGCGCATAACCCTGATGATACAATTTGGCGGCGTATTCCGAAGGCTCGGCATGGCCGTTTCCGGGGATAAAGAGGATATCCGCCGGCTGCGGCGCATCGCTTAGGAAGATGAAACGGGTGATGTCGTCAATCCATTCAAGCATGAGAATTGACCTTTCCGGCCAGCAGGCCGCAGAGCGTGCCTGCGCCGTAGACGATGTGCACGACCGGGAACAGGAAAGGCAGGCAGACGAAGGTCAACAGTCTGCCGCACGGTGCTTCCAGCGCGGCTTTGGCGGCGAAAAACACATCCAGCGCGCCGTAAAGCGCCAGCATGGCCCAAAGCGGCCAGCGGCACAACGGGGCAATCAGCAAAAGAACGATCAGCGCCAGCACAAACAGCGCGGGCACGAGATGGCGCGGCGCAAAACAGTGCGGCTGAATCAGCATCGTGCGGCCGATCCAATAGCCGTTGCCCCACTTCTGGTTGAGCTGGCCGCGAAGCGTCTTGCGCGCGGCGTGCCACGAGACGATATCCGGTGAAAAATAGAAGCGGTAGCCCGCCTTGCGCATGCGGTAGTGCATGTCGTTGTCCTCGGTGCGGCGCAGGCGCTCGTCATAAAACCCGACGCGGTCGTAAACTTCGCGGCGATAGAGCGCGTAGGCCAGCGTATCGACATAGCGCGCCTCGCCGCCGTTGCGGAAGGGCGCGGCGCCGCCGCAGAAGCGCGAGGTATCCAGCGCGCGCGTGACGGCCTCCCATGCGTTTTCGGGAGCCGAACCGATGACGCTGCCGCCGACGATGTCCTCTCCGCGGGCGAGCGCATCGAGATTCTTTTGCAGAAAATCCTTCGGCATGCGCGCATGCGCGTCCAGACGGATGATTGCGTCGCCCGTTGCGGCGCGCAGGGCCACGTTGATGCCGCTGGCCAGCCAGCGCTTGGGGTTTTCCAGCAGCTTCACCTCAAACGGCGCGCGCTCGGCGAAACGGCGCATGATCTGCGCGGTGTCGTCCGTGGAGGCGCTGTCCACCAGCAGGGCTTCCAGCTGATTGGGCGGGACGGTCTGCGCCAGCAGATCGCCCAGCAGCGCATCTAGGCACGAGCCGGCGTTATAGGCGACGACAATAAAGCTGATTTTTGTCATAGGGAAACGTCTCCCGTTTTGTGAAATGGGGTGTTATTCCGCCGCATAAGCGCGGCTGCGTTCGCGATAGGTCAGCAGCCCAAGCGGCAGGCCGAAGAAGAACAGCTTCTGCGACACGAACGCGCGCGGGCGTTTTTTCGCCAGCAGCCAGCCCAGCTGCATGCACTCGATCATCATCATCAGCGCAGGACCGAAGCCGGGGACGAGCGCCAGCAGGAGGAGCGCCAGCCAGTCCAGCACATAAAACGTGAATTTTTCCCGCTCATGGCGGATGTAGGCGCGCGCCTGATGCGCTTTCATCGCGCAGGCCAGCGCCTGCCCTTCGCCCAGACGGCGCGCGGAAAAGACGGTGGAAAGCGGACTGCGGTTGTCGCGCACCGCATCGGTATGGACGATCATCGGAACGGGGATTTCCGCGATGCGGCAGCCTGTCGCATTCAGCCGCGCGTGCAGCTCGGCCTCCTCGCAGGCGACGGTGTCCGTGGCCCAGCCGCCGCAGGCTTCCAGCGCTTCGCGGGTAATCATCAGCGCGCCGCCGAACTCCGGAACAATGCGCTCCTGCGTGCAGCCGAAATAGTTTTCGTTGCGGCCGACGATCTCGCCGCCGCGCAGATACACGTCTTCGCGAATGCCGCATACGCCGTCGTATCCTTTTGCGGCGATGGCCATCAGCGCTTTTTCCGCGAAACCGGGACAAAGCTGCATGTCGCCATCCAGAAACAGCAGATATTCGCCGCGCGCTTCTTTGGCGCCGACAAAGCGCCCCAGCCCGGCGGTTGTCTGTCGCTCAGCAAGCAGAAAACAGCGCGCGCCCATCGATTTCGCCGTTTGTAGGCTCTGATCCGTCGAGCAGGAATCCACATAGATGATCTCATGAGCCAACACATTGAGTGCGGTTTGAATGCTTTTCAGACAGGCGACAAGCCGCTCTCCCTCGTTCTTGCCGATGACGACGACGCTAATCAACGCTCTTTCCTCCCGTGCAACAATATGCTATAATACATACATCGTCTATTATCGCACAAAACGGGGCGGTTGACAAGCCGGAAATGCCGCCGGGAGGGGGATGCAGCCATGCTGCTGAGCATTGTAATTCCGTTTTATCAAGTGGAGCGATATCTTGGACCCTGTCTGGCGGAACTGACGAATCTGCCGGAAGCGGACTGCGAAATCCTGCTGATTGACGACTGCGGGCAGGACGCAAGCGCATCGATCGCGGCGGATTACTGCGCGGCGCATCCGAATGCGCGGGTGATTCGGCGCGCGCAGAACGGCGGGCTTTCCGCGGCGCGCAACACGGGGCTGGATGCCGCACAGGGCGAATACGTCTATTTTCTGGACAGCGACGACGTGCCCTGCGCGCATGAGCTGTGGCGCTTAACGCAGACGGCGGGAGAAAAGAGGCTCGACGTGGCGAAGGCGCGCTTCTGCTTTCTGGATGACGAAACGGGCAGGCTGTCGGACGGGCCGAAGATTCGGCCGACGGAGGTGCTGGAGGGCGGCGCGCTGTTTGCCGAGGAGTGCAGGAACGAAACGTATGAGCCGATGGTTTGGCAGTGCGTCTATCGGCGAGACTTTCTGCTGGAAAACCATCTGCGGATGGCCGAGGGGCTTTTGTTTGAGGATGAATTGTTTCAAGCGCCTGCGTTGCTGAAAGCCGGGCGAGCGGCGGCGTTTGACAACGTGATTCTGCACTACCGCCAGCGGGCGGGAAGCATCATGGCGTCGTTTGCCAAGAGCGCGAAGTGGTGCGACAGCTATGCGCAGGTCTGCGAGCGGCTGCATGAGCTGGCGCAGACCCTGCCGGACGGCGCGGCGAAAGCTGCGCTTAACAAACGCGTGGGGCAGATCGCGCTTGGCGTGGGCAAAAACATCCCTGCGTATCATCTGCCGCCGGAGGTCGCGCGGGAAGCGATGGATTTCTTAAAAGCGCATCGGTGGACGCTGGCGCGCTATGCGATGGAGAGCGGAGACGCCGCCGTGGCCGTTCAGGGCGCGCTGCTCAAGCTCTCGCCGAAGCTCTTTATCAAGCTGTATCAGGGGGCGAAAGCATGACGGGTAAATTGCATGTGTACACCGGAAACGGAAAGGGAAAGACGACGGCGGCGATGGGGCTGGCCCTGCGCAGTCTCGGCCACAATCGGCGCGTGCTGATTGCGCAGTTTTTGAAGGACGGGCGAAGCGGCGAATTGGCGGCGCTTCGAACGTTTGAGCGGGCGACGGTCTATCCGGCCAAGCCGATTTCCGGCTTTGTGTTCGCGATGTCGCCGGAGGAGAAAGAAGAAGCCGCCCGGCAGCAGAACGCGCAGGCGGCGGATATTCAGAAGACGGCGGAAGCTATTCAGCCCGCGCTGACGGTGCTTGACGAGCTGAACGTTGCGCTTTCCTGCGGCATGGTTACGCGGGAAAACGCGGAAAAGCTGATCGATGCGGCGCTGGCTTTCGGCGACGTGGTTTCAACCGGACGCAACGCGCCGGACTGGCTGCGCGAACGCGCGGATTATGTTTCGGAGATCGAAGCGAAGAAGCATCCGTTTGAAACGGAGAAGCTGGCGGCGCGAGAGGGAATTGAATACTAAAAAAGCGGCTTTTCATCTGAAACGGGGGATGAAAAGCCGCTTTTGAAAAAAATGTTGCTTCGCGCGGTTTTAAGCGTTTCAGCGGACGCTGGCCGGCATGGGAATCCTTTGCACGGTACGGCAGACGGCCGTCAGCAGCAAGCAGTCAATCGGGAACTGCATCACGTTTTTCAGCGCGCGCACCGGAAGCAGCGCGGCCTGCGACGGGCCATAAAGCATGGTGAGGAAAACGGTATTGAGCATGATATTGACAAAGACCATGATGACCGCGCGGGCAAGGACGATCTGCCAGAGCTTCCGGTCGCTTTCAAAGAGGAACAGGCCGTAAATCACGCCGCCGAGCGCCGCCGAAATCGTGAATCCGGGGAAATACGGCCCGGTCGGCTTGAGCAGAAAGCCCAGAATATCGCTCATCGCGCCCTGAATCGCCGCCGCGACGGGGCCGAACAGCATCGCCGTCGGGGCCAGCGCCAAATGCGCCAGCGAGATTTTCAGGCTGTCGTTGAGCTGAATCACGCCGTAGGAGGAGAGCACCATCTGAATCGCAAGGAACAGACCGACGGTGGTCAGCGTCTGCGTGCGGCGCAGGGTTCGGGCAGAATCGGGAAATTTTCGGAGCAAACGGGAAAAAACGCTGTGCATCAAAAAACACCTCCGCGTATCATAGACCCGGAAACCGGGCGGGGATGATTCGCAGAGATGACCGCAGATAAAGAGACAGTTCTGGGCCGGAGGGATACCGCGAAAGCCTTGTTTCTTCGTCCCGTGCTTTTCCCATACACGGGCACTTAACGCATCCGTACCGTCGCCGCGGAGAGCGGCGCCCTGTCATCTTCACGAATCGCTTGTGACAGGAGCATTATACTCAATCATGGAGCTGAATGCAAGAATTATTTTACTCCCGGCGCCTGCGACGGCGGGCAGGTGCTCTGCCACGGCAGACCGGAATCATAGCTCAACCCGCCGTGCAGCGAGCGCAGGGCGGCATATGAGCCGCGCCCGTTCATCAGCGCGTTGGCGGCCAGCATCAGTTCCTCCGAACGGCCGACGGAAGCGGAAAACAGGTCGTCAAAGCTGTCATGGCGAATTTCATCCGGCGTCCAGATGGAGGCCCAGGGGGCGTGCGCATCGTTGGCAATGTCCTCCGTCGGCGGTTCGGCGGGCATCATGTGCGCGTGGAGCGTCGCGTCCAGCTTGAAGGGGGAGAGCACGCCGCCTAATGTGCGATAACGCTTGCCATCTTCCGAACGCAGGAAGCGGCACAGCCCGACTGCATCCGAAAAACAGGTTTCCAGCCGCCGCGGCGAAAGCGCGGAGTCCGGGAAAATGCGAGTCAGCGCAACGGAAAGCGCGGCGGCGATTTTTTTGCGCTGCGCGTCGTCCAGCGCGGCGAAACCGCCCATCTGAATAGGAAGCCCCGTTGCATGGCCCTCGCGGCGGTAATGCAGGGTTTCAAGCTGATGCTCCAGCGTGCAGTGCGCGTTGCCGGAATATTTGCCCTCCGCCGTTATGGAATGCGCATAGACAAACGGATGGAAGGCGGTATCCGTCGCATAATGCGTGAAAAAACCGCAGCAGTAGGCGCGAAGCAGCGCGTCGCCTGCGCATGCGTCGCACAGGGCGAGCAGAAAGTCGTCCGTTTTCTGCGTGTGCAAAGTGGAAGCGACCAGCGGCGCAAACGGCTTGCCCGGACGAAAACAGAAAAACATCGGGTCGGGCCCTTCCGCGCCCGCCAGCAGAGCGGCGCGCTCGGCATCGGAATCGAATAAAGTAAGCGCGTCGGCGGCGTGCGCCGCAACGGACTGATGCACATAAGATGCAGGCATGAAAATCTCCTTCAAATGACGAAACATGTGAAAACGCTCTATCCTGTTTATCACTTCGTGATAAACAAAGTGGGAAGTCCAGAAACCTCAGGTTTCTGGCAGGGCTTGGGACAGAGTCCCAAACGTTCCCCTGTGTCCGTCCATCATACACCCATCGCGCGCGTTTGTCGATATGTAAATCATGGGGGTTCATGATTGACAAAAACCGCGGATTTGCTATAATAAAACAGGAGAACCCCCAATGATTCCCAAAGGAGGAACTATCATGCCTGATTGCGTATACCAGATGGGTAACCTGCGTATTGTCGATCTGACGAAGGTGCTCGATCCGAAGACCGAAACCCGTCGCTGCCACCTGATCCGCTATAACACCGGCGGACCGATTCCGGATTTCCATACCGCGCTGGACTTGACCAGCCACCTCGGCACGCACTGCGAGTGTCCGTATCATCATTTTGAGGATGGCAAGTCTGTCGGCGAGCTGCCGCTGACCACGTTCATGGGCCGCGCGATCTATGTCAATATCGATTTCCTTGAGCCGAACAGCCATATCACCGGCGCTGACCTCGACCGCGCCTGCGGCGACCGCATTCAGGAGGGCGATATCGTCATTCTGGACAGCAACTGGAAGTTCCCGCCGTTCACGCCGGAAACCAACAGCCCGGCGGATAAGCGCCTGTTTGTCAACGCGGAGACCGCGAACTGGATGCGCGACCATAAGGTGAAGTGCGTCGGTTTCGGCGACGGCGTGTCCATCGAAAACTGCGAAGCGGATGTGAAGCCGTTCCACGATATCATCATGGCGTATGACGGCGTGTTCCTGGAGGTGCTCAAGAATCTGGAGTATCTGGAAAAGGATACCTTCTTCATGAGCTACTCTCCGCTGCCCATCCTCGGCGCGGATTCCTGCCCGGTTCGCGCGTATGCGATCGAGGGCCTGCCGGGATTCGGCGACTAATCGTATCAAAACAATTAACCCGCTCGGCGAAAACCGGGCGGGTTTTGTATATTCCTTCCGTTACGCCTATGGCATGCAACCGTGGCTTAAAAGCCAAAGGGCTCCATCTTAGAGGGCGCTGTCAGCGAAGCGGACTGAAGGAGTTAACCAATTCTTAGGAACGTAATCGAGGCGAGCACATCTTCCGCGGTCGTGCCGGTCAACGCCAGCGCGGTGGAAGCGGTCAGGCTGACGGTGGTTGCGCCTGTGGAGGTGACCAGCGTTTGCAGCATATAGGACGCGGCGTTGTCGTTGTTGTCGATGTGCGTCTGGGTGGAAGAAATGGCCGTGCCGTTGCTGCGCAGAACGGCGTCCGCATTCACGGCGGAACCGGTCGGCGGGTTGATTACGGCGGTCACCAGATACGTGCCGGGGGTGACGAGGGTGAACGTGCCCGCGCTCTGCGTGACGGAAGCGGCGGGCTGTGCGGCAAAGGTCGGGAAGGTGATCGGCGTGTTGGCCGCCGCGGTCAGCGTGCCTTCAACGCCGCCAAAGGCGTAAGCGGAAAGGTCAGCGCCGCCCGCCGGGCCGGTCGGGCCTGTTGCACCGGTCGCGCCCGTTGCACCTGCCGGGCCTTGCGGACCCTGCAAGCCCTGCGCACCCTGAACGCCCTGAGGACCCGTCGCGCCGGTCGCACCCTGCGGCCCGGTCACGCCGATTGAGCCTGCCGCGCCCTGCGGGCCTTGCGCACCCTGCGGCCCCTGAGGTCCCTGCGGGCCGGTCGGCCCCTGAACGCCCTGCGGCCCCATCGGGCCGATCGAGCCCTGCGGCCCGGTCGGGCAGATGGGGCAGCTCGGCGGAACGGGCGGGAAGGGCGGCGGGAACGGCGGACGCGGACAGAAATTGCCGAAACGGTCGCCCGAAACACTTTGCATGTTCGGGACGCTTTGGCCGCTCTGCGGAGAACATGAACCAGCGACATAATACGGCAAGAGGAGTCACCTGCTTTCATGAAAATGAGGGAGCGTGTTTTTTCGTCTCCCGACATACTCTATGAAGGAGGGCTGCCCGGCGTGCGCCAGACCGGGGGCGGAAAGGAGCGCCATGACGGAACTTTCGCTTTGCATGATCGTCAAAAATGAGGAAGAACGGCTTGCGCGGTGCTTGAGCAGCGTGGAAGGCGCGGTCGATGAAATCGTCATTCTGGATACAGGCTCGACGGATCGAACGAAAGAGATTGCCGCGCGGTTCACAAACAAAATTTATGATTACGCGTGGGACGACGATTTTTCTGCCGCGCGCAACGCGTCCTTTGCTTATGCGACCAAGCCGTTCATCCTCTGGCTGGATGCGGACGACGTGATGGAGCGCAGCGAGCGGGAAAAGCTGATAGCGCTCAAAACCCGCCTGACCGCCGATGTGGATGCGGTGATGATGCTTTATTACACGGGCATCGGGCAGGACGGGCGGCCGGCGCTGGTCTATGAGCGGGAGCGGATTGTCCGCCGGGACGCGGGCTTCGTCTTTTCCGGCGTGGTGCATGAAGCGATGCGCGTATCGGGCAACGTGCTGCATGAGGATATCGTCATCCGTCACGAGCGGGGCGGCAAGCCGCCGCAGGGACGGCGCAATCTGGATATCTATGAAAAATGGCTGGCGCGCGGGCGGCGGATGAATGCACGGGACTGCTATTATTATGCGCGGGAATGGATGGATTGGGGCGACGCAGGTCTGGCCGAACGGGCGTTTGCGCGGTTTCTGGCGATGCCGGACGGATGGCTTCAAAACCGCGTGGATGCGTATATTCAGCGCGCAGAATGCCTGCAGCGGCTGGGACGGCGTGCGGAAGCAAGGCAGTCGCTGCTCGCTTCGCTGGCGCTGGATGCGCCGCGTGCGGAAGCGCTCTGCGCGCTGGGCGATTTGGAGATGGAGGAAAGCGCGTGGCAGGCGGCGGCCTTCTGGTATCGCGCGGCGATGATGTGTCCGAAACCGAAGGACGGCTTTGTGCAGCCGGAGCTTTATGATTATGTACCCGCCATGCAGCTGTGCGTGTGTTATGACCGCATGGGCAAGTATCGGCTGGCTTCGCAGATGAACGAACGCGCGCTGCTGCTGCATCCGGGCGACGCGGCGGCACTGGCCAACCGCAGGTATTTTGAAACGCGTTTTTTGGAGCAAAAAAAGGAAAAGCAGGGGTGAGCGGCACGAAAAGATGGGCGGCAGGGCTTTTCATCGCCCTGATTTTTATGTATAATCATATTGGGGCTTTGGCGCAGGGCGAAACCAGCGCAAAGGCCGCCTGCGTGATGGAGCTGGAAACCGGGCGCGTGCTGTTTGAATACAACGCCCGTGCGCGGCTGCCGATGGCCTCCACCACGAAGGTGATGACGGCGCTGCTGGCGATTGAAAACGGCGAGCTGTCCGCACCCGTCACCTGCTCGTCCAACGCGTTCGGCGTGCCGGGCACATCGATCTATCTGGCGGAGGGCGAAACGCTGACGCTGGAGCAGATGCTCTACGGCTTGATGCTGGCCAGCGGAAACGACGCGGCCGTGGCGATTGCGGAACACATCGGCGGCAGCGTGCCGCAGTTTGTGCAGCTGATGAACACGCGGGCGGCACAGCTGGGCGCATCGAATACGCACTTTGCCAACCCGAACGGATTGCCGAATGACACGCATGCGACGACGGCCTACGATTTGGCGCTCATCGCCCGCGCGGCGATGGGCAGCGAAACGTTTCGAAAAATCGTCTCCACCCAGCGGGCGGAAATCCCGTGGGAAGGGCGGACGTACAACCGCCAGCTCAAAAACAAGAACAGGCTGCTGGAAACCTATCCCGGCGCGACGGGCGTGAAAACGGGCTTCACCAGCCGTGCGGGGCGCTGTCTGGTCTTCGGCGCGAGCCGGGACGGGATGGAGCTGGTCGGCGTGGTGCTCAACTGCTCGGATTGGTTTGACGAGGCGGCGAGGCTGATGGACGCGTGCTTTGAAACCTACACGATGGCGCGCGTGCTGGGGCCGACGATGGCCGCCGGAAAGATCGCCGTGGAGGACGGCCGGCAGGAGAGCGCGCGGCTCTGCGCCATGCAGGAACTTCGTGTGCCGCTTCGAGAGGGCGAAAGCGCGCAGATTGTGCTCGACGTGCCGCAGTCGCTTCATGCGCCGGGCTACGCAGGGCAGCATGTCGGCACGGCGCAGGTAGTCGTCGGCGGCAAGACGCTGGCCGAGTGCGAAATCGTATTGAGCGAATATGTAGAAAGCAGACGGCTGACGCTGGATGTGCGGCGGGTCGTTTCACACTGGATATTATAACACCCTTCCACCGCCTGCGGGCGGTTCCCCTCCCCTTGAAAGGGGAGGATTGGGGAGAAAAGCAAAAGGAGATTATAAAAATGAGATTACAGAAATACATGGCGATGTGCGGCGTGGCTGCAAGGCGCAAATGCGAGGAGATCATTGCCAGCGGCCGCGTGGCGGTCAACGGCGAAACCATCACCCAGATGGGCACGCAGGTGGAGGACGGCGACGTGGTGACGCTCGACGGGCAGGTTATCACGCCGGAGGAGGAGAAACGCTATATCCTCTATCATAAGCCTGCGGGCGAGGTGACGACCGTCAGCGACGACAAGGGACGCGAGACGGTGATGGATCGCTTTGCCGATTTCCCCGTGCGCCTGTATCCGGTCGGGCGGCTGGATTACGACAGCGAGGGACTGCTGCTGCTCACCAACGACGGCGAGCTGGCCCAGCGGCTCACGCATCCCTCCTGCGAGGTGGACAAGGTGTATCTGGCGCGCGTGACGGGCAACCCCAGCAACGAAGCGCTCGACAAGCTGCGCCGCGGCGTGTATATGGAGGGCGACGAGCGCCGCACGTATCCCGCGCAGGTGCACGTGGTGCGCGACGAAAGCCTGTTTTCCGATATTCTGGTGACGATTCACGAAGGACGCAACCGCCAGGTTCGCCGGATGTTTGACAGCGTGGGCCACAAGGTGCTGCTGCTGCGCCGCGTGCGCTTCGGCCCGCTGGATTTGGGCGACCTGCGCCGGGGCGAGTGGCGCGAGCTGAACGCCGAGGAGATTGCAAAACTCAAGGCGCTCTAAACGAAGAAAGGGAAACACGATGAAAAGCGATTTAACCTGTCCGGTTGAGGTCGTCCGGGTGACGATCCAGCGGGAAACCGAGGATACGAATGAAAACGGGCAGATTCTCTGCCTGATCGATTTTTTCAACCTTTCGGATAAGGTGATCGACAGCATTCAGATGAATATCATCTGCTTCGATGCGCAGGATCAGCGTGTCGGCGGCCGTCTGGTGCGTGCTGGCGCGCACGGCGAACCGAGGGAAAATTTTTCCGGCGCGTTTGCGCCCGAACACGTGGAAAACGTCGTGCGGGTGGAAGCCTCGGTGGAAAAGGTCTGGTATCTGGACGGCGTGATCTGGCGGCGGGAGGAGCGCAACGTGCGCGAATACACGCCGAACGCCCTGCCGCCGGGGCGCGAGCTGGATCGCCTGCGCTCGGTCGCCGGACCGGACGCGGTGGGCTATGCGCGCGAGGACGACAAGGTTTGGCTCTGCGTCTGCGGACGGGCGAACCGCACCAGCGACGACACCTGCCTGCGCTGCGGCAGAGACCGGGCGCACACGGTGAAGGCCTATTCCTTCGCGGCGATCGATTCGACGTTGGGACGCAAAGAGCGCATGCTGGAGGAGCAGACGCGCGAAACGCTGCGTCGATCCAGCGAACAGACCGTGCAGCAGATGAAGGCCGTGCAGAAAAAGCAGAAGAAGCAGAAAAAGCGCCTGCGCACGGTGATTCTGCTGTTGGCGCTTGTTGCGCTGCTGCTGGCGGCGGCGCGCTGGGGCGTACCCTATACGGTGAGCCTGTTTGCCCAAGACAAGCTGGATCGCGGCCTTGCGGCAGACGCCAAGGAGCTGTACGCCTTTATCGATCAATATTGGCCGGGCGAGTTCGGCGCGAAGGCGGGCATGGACGCGGCGGAACGGAAGATCATCGACGGCCTGATGAACGTCGGCACGGACGCGGCCTATGAGCAGGCGGCGCAGCGCGCCGAAGCCATCGGCGATACGGAACGGGCGGAAAAGGCGATCGTTGAGCGTGCCAAACTGGCCATCGCAAACGGCGATACCGATACGGGGGAAGCCCTTTTGACCCCGCTTGCGGACAGCGAGGAGGCGCGAAGCACGCTGCACCAGCTGATCTACGACATCGCCAGGGCGGCGAAAGAGCGGCTGGATTATCCGACGGCCATCGCGCGGTTTGATTCGCTGGGCGATTACGAAGATGCGGCGGCGCAGAAGACGGACAGCATCTATCTCTACGGCCGGCAGCTGATGCGCGAGGGACAGTATCAGGCCGCGTGCGACCAGCTGATGCAGGTTTCGGACACGGCGGATGCGATTGCGCTTGTCCGCCAATGCCGTTATGCGCTGGGCCTTGAAAAGCAGCAGGCGGGCGAGTATGAGGAAGCCGCCGCGCTGTTTGAGAGCCTCGGCGTGTACGAGGATGCGCAGACGCGCGGACAGATCTGCCGCTACACGGCGGGCACGAACGCGCTTTCGGCGGGAGAACTCGAAAAAGCGGCGGAACAGCTGCTGGAAGCGGGCGACTATCAGGACGCGGCGCAGAAGTTCGCGGACGTGGCGACAACGCTCGGCAACGCGGCGCTGGAAGCGGGCGACAACCAGACGGCCATCGGCTGGCTGGAGCAGCTGCCCGAATCGGAGGAGACGCAGAACGCGCTGAACCGCGCGGTCTATGCCTACGCCGAGCAGCTGGCCGCGGACGGACAGAAGGAAGCGGCCGCCGTCGAGTTTTATTCGCTGGGCGGCTATCAGGATGCGATGGAGCGCGGCAATGCGCTGGAATATGAGCTGGCGATGAGCGAAAAGGTGCAGGACGTTCATTCCGCGCTGGATCGCTTTGAAGCGCTGGGCGATTACAGCGACGCGGCGGCGCAGGCCGAAGCCTGTCGATACGATATCGCCAAAGCGATGATGGACGCGGGCGAGCTGGAGGAAGCGCTGAACGCGTTTGAAGCGCTGGGCGATGTGCAGGATGCGCCTGAACAGGCGCAGAGATGCCGCTATCTGCTGGCGCAGCAGGCGATGAACGCGGGCGAATACGATGAAGCGATTGCGCTTTACGAGGCCTGCGGCGCGTATCTGGATGCGGAGGACGGCGCGATGCAGGCGCGATACGCCAAGGCGGCGGCGCTGTTTGACGCGCAGGAATACGAAGCGGCAGCGCAGGCGTTTGCCGAGCTGGGCAGCTATGAGGATGCGAAGCAGCGCGTGACGGCCAGCGAGGATGCGTGGCTGAGCGCGGATTACAACAGCGCGAAGATGGATACGGAACTGGGCGATTACGCCGCCGTCATCAGCGAGCTTGAGCCGTATTACGAAAGCAGCCTGCCCGCGCGCTATGCCGAGATGCACGAGATGTATGAATCGGCATGCCTGCTGCGCGCGCAGGAACTGACGGCGCTGGGCAGGCCGCTCGACGCATATCCGATTCTCAAGTGCATTGAGGGCAACAAGACGGCGAAGAAGCGGCTGGAGGCCTACGTCTATCAGCTCATCGGCCGCTGGAAGGACACGCGCGGCACGGAGTACGTCTTCCGCGAGGACGGGAGCTGCCGCATTGCGGGGGAAGAAGGCTATTTCGGCGGAAGCGGGTATGAAATCACCGTGGGCGACGAACCGTATCCGACGACGGGCGCATACAGCGTGGTCAGCGTGCGCGGAAGCGCCGTGACCCTGCGCGGCCTGCAAAGCGGCAAGACGATCCGCCTGAGCTATCTCGGCGAAGCGACGCCGAAGGAAGAATCCGCCGAGAATCCCGAAAACTGAAAGGCAGAACATGAAAAAGAAGGATATCATCATCATTGCCGTGCTCCTGCTGGCGGCGCTGGCGCTCTTTGGCGTTTCCCAAATGGCGGGGGGCAAGGCGGCTTCAACCGTCGTGGTGACGGTGGACGGGCAGGAGGTGCTCCGCCGCCCGCTGGCCGTTTCGGATACGTATGAAATCAAGCAGGACGACGGCTCGATCAACGTGATCGCGGTGGAAAACGGCGCGGTTTATATGAAAGAAGCCAACTGCCGCGACGGCCTGTGCATTCATCAGGGTAAAATGAAAAACGCTGCGAAAACCATCGTCTGCCTGCCGCACAAGCTGGTTGTCAGCCTGACAGGCGACGCCGCGCCGGACGGACAAGACGATCTGGATGTGATTATACAGTGAGGAGAACGCGATGAACCCGATACAAGGCTGGCTGGCGGACGCGCGGAAAAGCCCGGACACGCGGCACGTGGACACCTGCGACGGCGTGCGCGCGCTGGCGATTCTGATTGTGGCGTGGTATCACATCTGGCAGCAATCGTGGCTGTATCCCAACCTGACGATCTTCGGAAAGAATATCAGCTTTGATCCGCTGGTGCGTTCGGGGTATATCTGGGTGGATATCATGATTCTCATCAGCGGTTTCTGCCTGTATCTGCCGTGGGCGCGGCTTAGCGAGGGCGAGACGGGGCAAAGCCCGCTGGCGTTTTATGAAAAGCGGCTCTCGCGCGTGCATCCGTCCTATCTGCTGACGATTGCGGTGATGTTCGGCGTGGCGCTGGCGACGCGGGCCTACGGCGCGAACCGCGCGTTCATGCTGCGCGATCTGGTCAGCCACCTGACCTATACGCAGATGTTCAGCTATGACACCTATTACGCGACAAACCTCGGCGGCGCGCTGTGGACGCTGGCGCTGGAAATGCAGCTCTATCTGCTTTTCCCGCTGCTGGCGAGGGCGTTTCGGCGCTGGCCTGCGGCGACGTTTGTTGCGATGGTCGGTGCGGCACTGGCGGCGCGGGGCTATATCGCTGCGGCGTATACCGATGTGAGCCTGTATTTCAACCAGCTTCCGGCATATCTGGATACGTTTGCGCTGGGCATGGCGGCGGCATGGGCGCATGTGCGGCTGGCTAAAATGCGGCATGGGGCGGCCATGCGGCTGGCATGCAGCGGCGTGACGATTGCGGCGCTTTTGCTGTTGTACCTGACGGCGAAGGGGCAGGCGGGCTGCGTCGGCACGGAGGGCATCCGGCTGGGGCAGATGAATCGGCGGCTGACGATGGGGCTTTTGGGCGCGCTGCTGCTGGTGGCCAGCGCCAACGCGGGCTGGCTGGTGCGTCATATCCTTTCCAATCCCGTGACGCGGTTCGTGTCCGGCGTATCGATGCAGTTTTATATCTGGCATCAGACGATTGCGGTCTGGCTGCTGAATGCGCGGGTGATTCCCAGCGCATACGTCAATCCGAATTACGAGGGCGACCTGCTCTGGCAGAAGCAATACACGTTGGCGTGCTTCGCCGTGTCGCTGCTGGCGGCGGCGGCGCTGACCTACGGCTTTGAAAGGCCGATTGCGCGGCGGCTGCTGCAAAAAAAGCGGGAAAATGAGGCAAAATAAGCGGAAAAGGGCTTGACAGATACGCGGACATGGGGTATACTTGCTGAGTAACGAAGTAGAAGCCTGCCCGCTTCTCGCCCGGCGCGTACAGCAGCCGCGGCACATCGGCGCTTTTTGCTATGTAAAGAGCGGGCATGCTTGCCCGCTCTTTTTTTGCGCAGATGCGCAAAGATATTATGGAGGTGTATCGCAAACAACATGGCAGATCTGATGATGAACGAGGAAATCCGCGACCGCGAGGTGCGTGTCATCGACCAGAACGGTGAACAGCTCGGCGTGCAGCCGATCCGCAAGGCGCTTGAACTGGCCGAGGAGGCCGGGCTTGATCTGGTGAAGATCGTCCCCACCGCCAAACCGCCGGTCTGCAAGCTGATGGACTACGATAAGTACCGTTACGAGCAGGCCAAGAAGGAGCGCGAGATCCGCAGGAATCAAAAGGTCGTCTCCATCAAGGAAGTGCAGCTCTCCGCCACGATCGAAGAAAACGATATTCAGACCAAGGCGAAGGCGGCTGTCAAGTTCCTGCAGGGCGGAGACAAGGTCAAGGTTTCGATTCGCTTCCGCGGCAGGCAGATCACCCATCAGGAGATCGGTCTGGCGGTTATGCAGGATTTCGTCACACGGGTTAAGGACGTAGCCGTTGTGGAACGCAAGCCCCTCGTCGAGGGCCGCCACATGATTATGATCCTGGCTCCGAAAGACCCCAGCAAAGAAGCCAAACAGGCTCCGAAAGAATAAAGATCCGGAGAGGAGGATTCCCCTTATGCCTAAGCAGAAAACTCATCGCGGCGCTGCCAAGCGCCTCGCCCTGACCAAGAACGGTCTTGTTAAGCGCGCCAAGGCCTTCAAGCGTCACATCCTCAACAAGAAGACCCGCAAGACCAAGCGCAACCTGCGTCGTACCGCGTATGTCTCCCAGAGCTACGCCGGCACGATGAAGAAGCTCATCCCGTACAAGTAAGCCCAGCCGGCTAGGAGGTTTTATCATGGCAAGAATCAAAGGGGCTGTCAACGCCCATAAGAAGCGCAGAAAAATCATGAAGCTGGCGAAGGGCTACTATGGCTCCAAGTCCAAGCAGTATCGCGCTGCGCAGGAGCAGGTTATGCGCTCCCTGCGTTACGCTTACATCGGCCGCAAGCTGCGTAAGCGTGACTTCCGTTCCCTGTGGATTGCCCGTATCAACGCCGCGACCCGCATCAACGGCATGTCCTATTCCAAGTTCATCTGCGGCCTGAAGAAGGCTGGCGTGGATCTCAACCGCAAGGTGCTGGCCGATCTGGCTGTGAACGATGCGGCTGCGTTCGCCAAGCTCGTCGAGGTTGCCAAGAACGCGTAAGCGATTGCGCTTTCAGGAGAATCGGTTTTTGCCGGTTCTCCTTTTCTTTTGACGAAAGAAAATCGAGGAGGGGATGAAGCATGGCGCTGATCGGCAAATGGGTGTTTCCGCCGCTGACGGTTTTGCTGCTGATTCTGGCATTCTGGGAACCGGCGCGCAGGCGCGTGCTGGCTGTCCGGGAGATTGAGCGGCTGGAAAAGCGGCTGACGCTTTCGGATAAAGGCTATTGGCTGGCATTCGCGCTGATTCTGGCGGTGGGCGTGCTGGTTCGCTGTTACCGCTTTGTGGAATTGCCGCTGGGGCAGAATCCGGACGGCACGATGGCGGGCGTGGAAGCGCTCTGCCTGGCGGACGGCGGAACGGATCAATACGGCACGAGCTGGCCGACGTATTTCGCGGCGTGGCAGTTTTCGCAGATGTCCACGCTGTATTCCTATCTGATGATCCCGTTTGTCAAGCTGCTGGGTCTGAGCAAGCTCACGCTTCGCCTGCCGATGCTGCTGATGAGCCTGATCGCCCTGCCGCTGATGTGGGATTTGGCGCGGCGGATAGCGGGCAAAGCCTTTGCCCTGTTGGCGCTCTTTCTGCTGGCGCTGAACCCGTGGCACATCGTCTTGAGCCGCTGGGCACTGGAAGCAAACATGCTGCCGCACGTGCTGCTATTGGCCGTCTATCTGCTGATGATTGGCCGGGAAAAGCGATGGGCGCTGTATCTGTCCATGGCGGTTTTCGGCCTTGCGCCGTATGCCTACGGACTGGCGGCGATCTCGGTGCCGTGTCTGCTGCTCCCGGCGGCGATTTTCCTCGTGGGGCGCGAAAAGGTGAAGCCGCTGGATGTGGTCGTCTGCGTCGCGCTGTTTGCGCTCGTATCCGCGCCGTATTATGTGACGATGGCCATCAACGCGCTGGGGCTGGAAACGATGACGCTGGGGCCAATCACCATGCCGCTGTTTGCGGAATCGAAGCGCGCGGAGGATATCGCTTTCAGCGCGGCCAATCCGTATCTGCAAATGCTTCAGAATTTCCGCGGCTTTTTGAAGATGCTGACCGGCGCATATGCGGGCGAGCAATACTGCGTGGTGGAATGGGCGAACACGATGTATCCGTTCGTCGTTCCGGCGGCGCTGTTTGGCTGGTATAAACTCTGCCGGGACAGAAGAAAACTGGCGCTTTCCCGAAGCGAAGCGCCGCTGCGCGACGGCGGCATGCTCATCCTCATCTGGATGGCGGCCAGCGTCATTAACGGCGCGGTGGTCGGTACGGTGGTCAACCGCAACAACATTCTGTATTATCCGCTGATTCTCTGTGCGGCCTATACGCTCTGGCAGATGGGCAGGCGGCTTCGCGTGGCGCTGGCGGCGATGCTGACGATGATCGCCGTCGGTTTTGCCGGCATGTGCAATGTCTATTTCAGCGACAGCTATCAGCAGGAGACGGGCGAGGGCTTCGCTTATGGCTTGCAGGAAGCGCTGCACGAGGCCTGGAGCTGGGACTGCGACCGATATTATGTGACGCTGGACGGCCACGAGAGCAACGAGATGGCGATGACGGCGAATGTGATGTTTGCCCATCGGATCGATTACGCCATGCGCGCCGAGGAGGAAGAATTGCGCGGGCCGGACGGCGAACCCAACGGCTGGTACTACGGCGAACGCTATATCTATCAGCTGTTTGAGGATTTCGAGCCAGACCCGACCGAGTGCGCCGCTTATATCGTCAGCGCGGAGGAAACCGCCCTGTTTGACGAGGAAGATTATATCATTGAGCGGTTCGGCAACTTTGCGGCGGTTTATCCGCGGTATTGGGCGGAGTGAGAAGCAGTCCCTTGCAAGGGAACGATACAATGTGATATCATACATTGTATAATGAAAGAACGGGGGAGTACGGAAGATGGAGTTTCTCAGCGTTTGGGTGTTTCTGCCGCTTGCTGTTTTGCTGCTTGCGCTCGCTTTCAACGACCGCCTGCGGGAACGCGTGCTGACTTGGGGGAGTGTGGCGCGGCTGGAAAAGCGGCTGACGCTTTCCAATCAAGGCTATTGGCTGGCGTTTGCGCTGATTCTGGCGGCTGGCGTGCTGGTTCGCTGTTATCGCTTTGTGGAATTGCCGCTGGGGCAGAATCAGGACGGCACGATGGCGGGCGTGGAAGCGTTTTGCCTGCTAAGCGGCGGAACGGATCAATACGGCACAAGCTGGCCGACGTATTTCGAAGCGTGGGGCTATTCGCAGATGTCCACGCTGTATTCGTACCTGCTGATTCCGTTTATCAAACTGTTGGGCCTCAGCAAGTTCACGCTTCGCCTGCCGATGCTGCTGATGAGCCTGGCGGCTCTGCCGCTGATGTGGGATTTGGCGCGGCAGATTGCGGGCAGGGACTTTGCGCTGCTGGCGCTCTTTCTGCTGGCGCTGAATCCGTGGCATGTCGCCTTGAGCCGCTGGGCGCTGGAAGCGAACATGCTGCCGCATGTGCTTCTGCTGGCGATGGAGCTGCTGATGATCGGGCGGGAAAAGCGCTGGGCGCTGTATCTGTCTATGGTGTTTTTCGGCCTTGCGCCGTATGCCTACGGGCTGGCGGCGGTCTCCGTGCCGTGCATCCTGCTGCCTGCGGCGATCTTCCTTGCGGCGCGCAGAGAGGTGAAACCGCTGGATGTGGCGGTTTGCGTGATTCTTTTTGCGGCGGTTTCCGCGCCGTATTATGTGACGATGGTGGTCAACGCTTTCGAACTGGAAACGGTGACCTTCGGGCCGATCACCATGCCGAGGTTTGCCCATTCCAATCGTTCCAACGATATCGCGCTGGGCGCGGAGAACCCGTATATGGATATGGCGCAGAAGCTCAAGGAATTTTTGCCGATGGCGGCGGGGCTGTATCCGGCGGGCGAATACAACGGCGTCAAATGGGCGAACACGATGTATCCGTTTGTCGTTCCGGCGGCGCTGTTTGGCTGGTATAAGCTCTGTCGGGACAGAAGAAAGCTGGCGCTCTCCGGCAGTGAAGCGCCGCTGCGGGACGGCGGCATGCTGATTCTGATTTGGATGTTCGCCGCCATCGTGAATACGGTGATGGTCGGCAGCGTGGTCAACCGCAACAATATTCTGTATTATCCGCTGATTCTCTGCGCGGCTTATGCGCTCTGGCAGATGGGCAGGCGGCTCCGCGTCGCGCTGGCGGCGATGCTCGTGATGATCGCCGTCGGCTTCGGCGGCATGTGCGGGGTGTATTTCGGCGATGCGGATTACCAGAACAGGACGGGTTCCTATTTCCTGAACGGCTTGCAGAATGCGCTGGACGAGACGTGGGATTGGGACTGCGACCGATATTATCTAACGACGATGGGCCGCGCGGACGGCAAAAAGGTGATGACGGCGCAGGTGATGTTTGCCCATCAGATCAATTATGCCATGCGGGCGGAGGATGAAGAACTTCGCGGCCGGGATGGGGAACCGAACGGATGGTATTTCACGGAGCGATACATTTTGCAGGATTTCAGCGACTTTGAACCTGACCCAACGGAATGCGCGGTATACATCATCCGTCAGCAGGAAAAGGCGTTGTTTGACGAGGCGGATTATCGGATTACGGATTTCGGCAACTTTGCGGCGGTCTATCCGCGGTATTGGGCGGAGTGAGGGAAAAGCTATGTTTACAATCGATTCTTTGGTTTGGATGCTGCTCGCCGTGGCGATTGGCTTTGCGGCAATCCAGCGCGCGGGCGATGGGGAAAAGCAAATCGACGAAAAGACGCATCGCCGGCTCTGCCTGGCGATGCTGGCGGTCGGCGGGCTTGTCCGGCTGGTGAAGCTGACGAGCCTGCCGACCGGGATCAGCGCGGAAGAAGCGCTTGTCGGCGTGCAGGCCAAGTCGCTGGCGCAGACGGGCGGCTTTCTGTTCGGACAGGGGCTGACCACCCAGCTGGCCCAGTGGGAAGGGGAGACGACCGGGCCGCTGCTGGCGGTGCTGACCGCGCCGTTTGTCGGGCTGTTTGGCATGAACAAGCTGACGGTTCGCCTGCCGCTGGCGCTGCTCTCCTGTCTGGCGATGCCCGCGGCCTACGGCTTGGGCGAAGCGGTTTCCGGCAAGCGTGCGGCGCGCTGGATGCTGACGATTTACGCGATCTGCCCGATTTTCGTGCTGGAAGCACGGCTGACCTGCGGCTCCTGCGCGGCGCTGTATCTGCTGCCGATTGCACTGTGCCTGATGGTTCGGGGCATTTCCCGGCCTGCCGAGCTGTATGGCGGCATGGCGATCCTTGCGCTGACGGCGTATGCGCAGAACATGTATTTCTTCATTGCGCCCGCGCTGATTGCGGCGTGCGGCGTGATTGCGGCGGTTTGCGGCAAGCGGAAGCGCCACGCGCTGCTGGCGGCGGCGCTGGGGCTGCTGATTTGCGTGCCTGCAATGCTGACGGCGTATATCAACCTGACGGACGCGGCGGAAATGACGCTGCTGGGCTTCATTCGGATTCCGAAGCTCGAAGGCTTTGAAAAGGCGTATATGACTGAAAAACTGGCGCGCGACACGCTGGGGCAGATTGTGCTTGACAAGCTCTGGACGGTTGTGGTCGGCGGCATTTTCCAGGTGCTGCGCCATGAAAACATCGATCCGGCGATGTTTACGCCCAACGGCATGCTCGCGTTGTTCACGCTCAGCCTGCCGATGATGGCGCTCGGCGCGCTGGCGATGCTGGCCCGCTGGATGGACGGCCGACGCGTGCGTGGGGAGAAAGCTGCCGCACGCGCGATGGTCGAGGCGGCGTTTGCCGTCGCGCTGGTGAGTCTGGTGCTGTTTGGCAGCATCGGCGTGCTGGATTATTCCGGCACAACCGGGCTGTTCGACCATTCCGCGCTGATTCTCTTTGACGCGCTGCTGATGGCTGCCGGGCTTTGCACGGTGGAACGCAAGAACCTCAAGTGCGCGGCGGCGATGGGCGCGCTGATGAGCCTGAATTTTGCGCTGCTGGCCGTGCAGCTGTTCGGCGGAAGCTATCAGGAAAACGCGAATGTCTATTTTAAGGGCTTTGAACAGCTTTCCGCCCGCGCGGCGGAGGTTCAGCAGGAGACAGGCGCGAAAATCAACGTGACCAGCGCCATTTATCCGCATATTCAGCCCGATGCAGGCGCGGAGATGATGTTCCTGTATGTGACAGATGCGGATATGCGCACGGCGCAGGCGGAGCGCGGCGAGCGGTATGAGGTGATCTACGTTTCGGAGGACATGCAGCCCGAACCGGATGAAATCTATCTCGTCAAGCCGGACGAAATCGCCGGATGGGATATCGACGCATTCGCCTATGAGGAAAGCGACGGTTATGCGCTGATTTATCCGCTGCAATAAGGAGTAAATCCGAAAAAGGGCAAGAATCCGTTGTAGGGGCGCGCATTGCGCGTCCGCTCTTTATGCAGAATCTGTTTTTTGTTCATTTATAGCATGATATAAAAACAAAACCCGGACGCAGCGTCCGGGCTTTTTGTTTATCGGAGATATTTTCGCTTGGTCGGCTTGAGCTTCGGCGCTTTGATGCGCTCTCTGCGGTGTTTGCGGATGAAGCGGATCAGCCAGATGAAAGCGAGGAGAATCAGCCCCGGCGGCACGAGCAAATCCCACGAGAAGCGCGGCCACGGGTTTTCATCCTGCGCGGTGTAGGCCTCGATCTGCTCCAGCGTCAGCGGCGCGTCCGCGCGGGCGGCGATGGAGCGCGTGGCGACCAGCTCATATTCGGCGGTGCCTTTGTTTTCGGAATAAAAGGTCAGAATGCCCATCACGTCGCCGACGTTGATCGGGGCGCGGAATTCCCGCGTCCAGCGGATCGAAGAAACCTGGCCGAAGTTTTCGCGGAGGAAGTCGATGCTGTCCTTGCGGCCGACGATGGTCATGTCCTTCGTGTCGTCCACGGCGCGAATGCCGAGCGTCAATTCGCCGTGCTGGGCGTCGCTGGTGTCAAAGCCGGTGATATCGACCACGCGCGGGTCTTCGGCGTAGAGCGATTCGGGCGTGATGGATTCAATCTGCGTGAAGCCGTATTCAAACAGGCGCTTGGTATCCTCATAGCGGCGGGTATCGCCGTCGTAGAGTACGACGGAAATCAGGCTGATGCCGCCTTTGGTCGCCGAACCGACGAAGCAGTAACCCGCCGGGAGCGTGTAGCCCGTCTTGATGCCCGTCGCATAACGATAATAGGAGGTGCTTTCCGGGTTGAGGATCGCCGTGTTGCCGACGATGGTGCGCCGGGGATGGCCGGCCGAACCGCTTTCCGTCTGCGTGGCGGGCATGTCATACGAGGTCTGGGAGACGATGGAAGCGAAGCGCTCGTCCTTCATACACGCCTGCGCGATGATGGCCAGGTCGCGCGCGGTGGTGTAGTGGTTCTCGTCGTGCACGCCGGACGGGTTGGCGAAGTGGGTGCTCGACGAGCAGCCGAGCATCTGCGCCGTCTGATTCATCAAATCGGCAAAATTTTCGATGCTGCCGGACAGGTATTCCGCAATGGCGTTGGCCGCTTCGTTGCCCGAACGAATCAGCATCACCGAAATCAGGTCAAGCAGCGGCACCTGTTCGCCTGCGGAGAGCGGAATGGTTTGATAGGTCGGCGGCACAAGGTCGATGGCGTTTTGCGAAACCGTGACGAGGTCGTTGTCCATGTCGCCCATTTGCAGGGCGATGTAGGCGGTCATGATCTTCGTCGTGGAAGCGGGATACATGATCTCGTCCGCGTTTTTTTCAAAGAGCACCTCGCCCGTGTCCGCCTCGATCAAAATGGCGCTGCGGGCGTAGAGCATGTCCTCATCGAGAATATCCGGGTGATCGGCGTCCCATGCGATGGCGTCCGGCGGGAGCGTCGGCGCGACAAAGCGCTCCGGCTCGGGCGTCGTGTCTTCCGCCAAAACACAGGATGGTATCACAAGCGCCGCGCAGAGCAGCAGCGCAAAAAGGCGTTGGGGCAAAGAACTTTCCCTCCGTTATTTGAAGCAATACACCTTCATCATACCACTTTTTTCTGAAAATGTACAGCATAAACGGCGGGCAAATGTTGCGTGGAGGCGGATAAATGTTTCGTCTTTGTGTCTAAAAACGGAAATTGTTACAAAATGGCCCGAAAATTGTGTCAAAAACCTTGATTTTCGTTGCCGAAATGCGTTAAAATAAACTGACGCAGTCGCTGGACTGCCATTCGCACGAGGAGTGAGCACGAGCATGGCCAGAAAGATTTTGTTGGTGGACGACGAGCCCCTGATTTTGAAGGGATTGAAATACAGCCTGGAGCAGGACGGTTATCAGACGGATTCCGCGATGGACGGCGAGGAAGCACTGACCAAGTTTTTTGCCGGGGAATACGACCTGATTCTGCTGGATGTGATGCTGCCCGGCGTGGACGGCATCGAGGTCTGTCAGCGCATTCGAGAAAAGAGCAATGTGCCGATCATCATGCTGACCGCCAAGGGAGAGGATATGGATAAGATTCTCGGCCTTGAATACGGCGCGGATGATTACATGACCAAGCCCTTCAACATTCTGGAGGTCAAGGCGCGCATCAAATCCATTTTCCGCCGCAGCCAGCCGCAGGGCGAAATGCAGGAGGAAAAGCGCGTCATCCGCGTGCATGATCTGGAGGTCAACTGTCAGAACCGCACGGTGATGCTCGGCGGCCAGCCCGTCCGCCTGACGGCCAAGGAGTTTGACCTGCTTCAGCTGCTGATTACCCACCGCGGCAAGGTGTACAGCCGTGAGGCGCTGCTGGAAACGGTTTGGAAATATGATTATATGGGCGATATGCGCACGGTGGACGTGCATATCCGCCGCCTGCGCGAGAAGATCGAGCGGGACAACGCCGGCCCCGAATTTATTTTGACCAAGTGGGGAGTGGGTTATTATTTCACGGACAAGGATTAACCCTTTCCATTCCGTCCGCACCAAGATTCTGGTGTCGCTGCTGCTGGTCATCGGCGCGTCGTTTTATTTGGTTGCGTTTTCGACGGTGCGGCTGGTCGGCGACGCGCTGTTTTCCGATGCGATCCGCACCCACGCATCGCAGGCGCAGAACCTCGCCGCCGTGCTGGGCGAACGCATGCAGAGCGACACGGCGGATGCGTTCCATCAACGGCTTGTACAGGCGGCCAGCCAGAGCGGCGGCCGCCTTTTGGTTGTGGATTCGGATGGCAAGGTGACGGATGACACGTTCGGTGAGCGCTGCGGCACGCTGCTGGCACTTGGCGAAGTTCACACCGTTCTGCGCGGAGAGAAGGACGCGGATTACGGCTTCCATTTGCAGGATGGCGCGGGCAAGACGCAGGCGCCTTCCGTGCTCGACGCGCTGACCGGGCGAGACGTTTCGCGCATCTGGGTCGGCTGTTTTGCCGCGCCGCTGGAGGCCGCGGGGGAGCGGCTCGGCGTGCTCGTGCTGCTGACGGACGTGCAGGAGACGGTGGATTCGCTGATCTCCGTGCGCGACCGCATGGTGCTGGTTTTCCTGCTGGCGCTGGCGGTCGTGCTGGTGCTGGCGGGGCTGATTTCCCGCATCGTGACCAAGCCGGTTGCCGAGCTTTCCGGCGGCATTGAGCGGATGAGCAAGGGCGATTATGAATACCGCGTTCATGTGCCGGGCAAGGGCGAAATGGCCCAGCTGGCCGCCGCGTTCAACCAGATGAGCGAGCAGGTGCATAACCTCGACGAGGCGCGCAATCAGTTTGTCTCCAACGCCTCCCACGAGCTGAAAACGCCGCTGGCGACCATCAAGATTCTGGTGGAATCGATGATGTATCAGGACGACATGGACCCGCAGCTGCGCAAGGAATTTCTCGGCGACATCGACAAGGAGATCGACCGGCTTTCCTCCGTCGTCGGCGACCTGCTGACGCTGGTGCATATCGACAGCCACAAGCTGCGCCTGCGCCGGGAAATGATGGTGCTGGCCGACACGGTGCGCGAGACGGTTTCGCGCCTGAATCCGCTTGCGAAAAAGCGCGGACAGCAGATCGTCGTGAAGATTCAGGACGAATGCGAGATGTTCGCCGATTCCGGCAAGCTGGCGCAGGTCTGCTACAACATTATTGAAAACGCCATCAAATACACGCCGGACGGCGGCATGATCACGGTTTCGCTGGTCAAATCCGGGCGCGACGCGGTGCTGGAAATCTCGGATACGGGCGTGGGCATCCCGGCGGAGGATCTGCCGCACGTGTTCGACCGATTCTACCGGGTGGATAAGGCGCGCTCCCGCGAGACGGGCGGAACGGGTCTCGGCCTTTCCATCGTCAAGCAGATTGTGCGTCTGCACGCGGGCACGGTCACGGTGGCGAGCGAGTTTGGCAAGGGCACGACGTTCACCGTGCAGCTGCCGGTGAAATAATCGGGAGGCGGAGCGATGAAAAAAGCAATCGTCTGCGCGCTGGCGGCACTGGCGCTGGTTGCCTTTGCGCAGCCCCTTGAGGAGCGGATCAAAGCGCTGATGACGAACGAGAAGGAGAGCGGGACGAGTGCGCCCGGCGTGACGTTTGAAAGCCAGCTGGGCGTGAAGCAGGAGAGCAATCTCATCGATGTGACGCTCTATTTTCGTTATGGCGACACCAACCTGCTCGGCGCGGTCGGCGCGCAGCTGGATATGCGCCGGGAGGAGACGGTCGCCCAGAGCATCGTGGAAGCGCTGCTGATCGGGCCGGATGCGGCGCACGACCGCTTGAGCGGCGTTTTTCCGCAGGGAACGGAGGTCATCTCCGTGCAGAGCGAGGGCGACACCGCGTTCGTCACGCTCAATCAGGCGTTTCTGGGCATTCCGGATGGCGCGCCGACCGATTGGGAGGATTTGAGCGAATGGCAGGCGGAAGCGACGCTGCGCCGCAGGCTGGCGTTTCAATCCATCGTGCTGGCGCTGACCGAGGACGGGCGCTATCAGCGCGTGCAGCTCTATGTGGCCGGGGGCGACGACGAAATTCCCCAGCGCATCCCGCTTTACTGGTTTGACCAGAGCGTGAGCGACACGGGCGTGATGCTGGCGGCGTGCGCGCGGGATGAGCAGGCGATGCTGACCCCGAAAAGCGCGCTGGAACTGATGCTGGCCGCGTGGCAGAAGCAGGATTGGGAAGCGCTTTATGCGCTTTTGCTGCGCGAGGAGGAAACGCCGACGCTCAGCGGGTTTGAATCGCAGATGCGCGAAACCAACGTGCAGCTGATGACGTATGAAAGCACGAGCGGCACGGTGAGCCTGGACGGACAGCGCGCGACCGTCGTGCTGGATGCTTCCATCCACAGCGACGAAGGCGGCGACGCGCAGATTGTGCGCGAATCCGTGCCGCTGGTTCGGCAGAACGACAACTGGTGCATCGCGCTGGCGACGCTGGAATCGCTGATGATTCGCGACTGACAAAGGAGATTCCATGAGACACAAAAAACGCGGCCTTGCGCTGCTGCTTCTGCTTGCGCTGACGCTGCTCTGCGGCTGCGAGGGCATGGTGAGCGAAAGGCCGATGGAAAATCTTTCCAGCTGGGTGATCGAGCCGGGGGCGGACGTGCCGACGCAGGACGCCTTTGCGGAGGAGACGCAGACGGTGACGCTCTATCTGCTCTCCGCAGACGGGGAGCGGCTTGTGCCCGTTCCGGCCGAGGTGACGCTGAAGGATGGCGAAAGCCCGGCGCAGGCGGCGCTGACCGCTCTGCTGAACGGCGCGGCGCTGGGGCGGACGGATGCGCTCTGGCCGATGAGCGGCGAGGGCAAAGCGCCCACACTGTCGGTTTCCTCTGGCATTGCGACGGTCAACCTGCCCGCCAGGTATCGCGCTTTGGAACCACAGACGCTCTTTGCCGTGCGGCAGGCCGTGGCGAACACGCTGGGCAGCCTCTCCGGCATCGCCTATGTCAACGTGCTGATTGGCGGGCGGGAAGAAGGGCTTGACCTCGGCGCGACGACCCCGGTCGGCACGCTGACCCGCATAGATGATCTCGACGTGCAGGGACGATATAACCGGCTGGACGATCAGCGGCTTTCCGGCGCGGGCTATACGCGGCTGACGACGCTGTTTTTCCCGTCGGCGGATGGCCAAATGCTGCTGCCCGTGGTGCGGACGCTGGCTTACGACGCGGGCGCGGCGGCGATCGACTGCCTGTATACGGTGCTGGAAGCGCTGAGCAGCGTGCCCGCCGACGCGCTGATGGGGCAGCATGTGCCGGAACCGATTGGCTATATTTCGGAAATGCCGGAAATCGTGCGCATGCCGGAAACCGGCGAACAGGCGATTGAAATCCGCTTTTCCGACGAGCTGACGCAGGCGCTGGCGGAGCAGAAGTTGACGCTGGGCGTGTATCTGGGCATGCTGACGCGGACGCTGATGGGCGTTGTGCCGGGCGTGGACGGCGTACATGTGCTGATCGACGGGCAGGCGGTGACGGCGCTTGACGCGGACCAGACGCCGGACGGCGGAGAAATGACGTTTAAGAACGAGCTGATGCAGAACGACGACTTTTTAAGCTGGGTCGGCGCGCCGGTCGTCGTCTACGACGGGGCGGAGCAGAGCGGCAAGCTGACCCGCGCGCGCTGCGTGATGCGCGAAAGCGAGCAGAGCCAGCCGCGCGCCCAGCTTGAAACGCTGTTTGCGCGGTGGAACGAAGACGCAGTTTCCCCGGTGGACATCCTCGCGGTATCGGTGGAAGCGGAAAATGTGGTCGTCAATCTGTCGAGCGGCTTTGGCGCGTGGCTGCAAACGCTCCCGGAGGACGCGGCGCGCGAGACGGTCTATGCGATGGTGAACACGCTGACGCAGGGGCGAAGCCAGCAGGGCGTGATCTTCTTCTTTGACGGCGCACAAATTGACGAACTGAGCGGCAGCCTGTGCATGCGCGGCAGGCTGACGCGCAATCCCGGAATGGTGGTGGATGGCGATGGATCAATGGGCGTTCTTTGATGAATTCAAGGCCGGAACGGTGCGCAACGTGTATCTGTTCTACGGGCAGGAAGCCTACATCTGCAAAAGCGCGCTGGCGACGCTGCAAAAAAAGCTGCTGATGCCGGGGCTGGAGGACATGAACTGCACGTTTATGCAAAGCCCGACGGCGCAGCAGATTGTGGAAAACTGCGAAACTCTGCCGATGATGGGCGATTGGCGGCTGGTGATTGTGCAGGGGCTTGCGCTGCTGGAAAGCGGCAAGGCCAAGGACGAAGCGCAGGAGAGCAAGACGCTCTGCGACTACATTGGCCGCGTGCCGCCGAGTACCTGCCTGGTTTTTGAATGCGAAACGCCGGATAAACGCAAAAAGCTCTGCCAGACGCTGATGAAGCTGCCGGGCGCGGTCGCCTTTGAACCCCTCAACGACGCGCGGCTGGCGCAATGGATGAACCAGACGCTGCGCCCCCTGAAGAAGAAAATGGACGCGAATACCTGCGCCCGGCTTGCCTTCACCAGCGGCCGCGATTTGACGATGCTCAGCGGCGAGCTGCAAAAGCTGGCGGCCTATGTCGGCGAGCGGGAGACCATCACGGCGGAGGACGTGGAGCGGATTGCGACGCACACCGCCGAATGCACCGTGTTTGCCATGGTGGACGCGCTGGTGGACGGACAGGCGGAACGCGCGTTTTCGCTGCTGAATGTGTTATTGGAAAGCGGCGAACAGCGAATCGGCGTGCTGGCGCTGATTACGCGGCAATACCGCCAGATGATGTATGCGAAAGATATGCTCGCCAGCCGCACGCCCCAGCCGCAGATGGCGAAGGCCCTCGGCGTGCCGCCCTTTGCGCTGAACCAGCTGACCCGAAGGGCGGGGCGGCGAAGCGCCGAACAGCTCAAAAAGCAGCTTGATCTTTGCGTTCAGACAGATTTTGATATCAAGCGCGGCGCTGTGCGCGAGGAAGCGGCGCTGGACAGGCTGATGCTGGCTTTAACCGAAAAATAACGAACTCCTTCTGTCACGCCGTAGGCGTGACAGAAGGAGTTGACACGCGCAAAATCCCTCCCTGCATACGATGAAGCGGGAGGGATTTTGTATGAAACGAAAAGCAAGGGAAGACAGACGCATGGAAAACGTCGTCTTCAAGGCGGCGCTTGAGCCGCTGGAGGCCGCCGTACTGCCCGCCGCCGAGCGCGCGCCGCGCGGCACGCTGCATCAGGCTAAAGATGTCTGGCGGCGGCTGGACGGCAGCGAGAATCAGCGGCAAAAAATCTGGGTCAGATAGACATAGCCGTTTTGATCCAGCGCCACGCCGATGCCGGCCTTGGTATAGCCTTGACTCAAAATGTTGCGCCGGTGGCCGGGCGAGGAAATCAGCGCGGCCTGCGCCTTTTCGATGGTCGCGTGGTGCGCGATATTTTCGCCCGCGGCGGCATACGCATAGCCCAGCTGGGTCAGCATGCTGCGCACATCGCCGTATGTCGGCGACGTATGCGCGAAATACTGATTGTCGCGCATGTCTTCGGATTTGAGCCGCGCAATGCGGGAAAGCGCGGGATCGATCGTCAATTCGGGCAGATTATAATTGGACCGATCTAAATTCAGCAGATTTCCTGCTATTTGCTCTTGCGAAGTCACAGAAGCTGTTGTATAATGTGCCTCGAATGTGGATGCCGCCAAGACCCCGCCCGCCAGAAGCGAAAGCGCGAGGGTCAACGCCGTCAGCGCGGCGGTCTTTTGGACGCGCGTGCATACATGAAAGTTCATGGGTATGTTCCTCCTGAATGGATCGTGTTGTGGGGGAGGTGCCGTGGACAGTGTAACAGAAGCGCTTGGCGCAGGGCAAGAGATCTGGCAGGCGGCTGCCAAGGAAAATCGTTACAAGGTATCAGGAGGATGGCCTATGGGCTTTATCAAGTGTCCCAGATGTGAACTCAATTACATCCGCGAGGAGGAGCAGTACTGCCCCGTCTGCAAGCGTGAAATGAAGGGCGAGGCGCACGACGACCCCTTTGAGCTTTGCTCGATCTGCAACGAAAACCCGGTGATGCCGGGCAAGGACGTCTGCTATGCGTGCTACAAGGAAATGACCCAGCAGCAGGGCGGCCGCCGCGACGATGCGATGGAAGAACCGGAACCCAGCGAGGTCAGCCTCGGCATGGAGGATGTTTCCGAAATGGAGGAAATCGAGCTGGACGGCCTGCCGGACGATATGCCGGAGGAAATCGGCGAGCAGATTTCCCTGGAGGAGGAAAAGAGTAAGGAAGCGGAAGACGACGACGAGGATGAGGATGAAAATTCCTGATTGTCGGGCGAGAGGTGAAGGGTGAGCATTTTTGCAATCGGCGATTTGCATCTGCCGGGCGGCGACAAAAAGCCGATGGACGTTTTCGGCCCGCATTGGGAGCATCATTTTGAGCGAATCTGCGCGGATTGGCGCAGCCGCGTGAAGCCGGAGGATATCGTGCTGATTCCGGGGGATATCTCCTGGGCCATGCAGCTGGGCGACGCGCTGAACGATCTGCGCGACATTGCCAAGCTGCCGGGCACGATCCTGCTGCTGCGCGGCAATCACGATTTCTGGTGGTCGTCGGTCAGTCAGCTGCGCGCGTGCCTGCCGAAAAACATGCACGCCGTGCAGAACGATGCGTTTGACGCGGGGGAATGTGTGTTCTGCGGCACGCGGGGCTGGACGATTCCGCTGGGGACAAACGCGACGGCGCAGGATGAAAAGCTCTACCGCCGCGAGGTCATGCGGCTGGAAATGTCGCTCAAAGACGCGGCGCGGATTGCGGACGGACGACCGATTTTTGCAATGATGCATTATCCGCCGCTTCTGCCGGAAACGCTGCGGCAGGGCACGGAATTCACGAGGCTGCTCAGCGAATACGGCGTAAAGCGGTGCGTATACGGCCATCTGCATGGGCAGAGCGTGCAGCGCGGTTTCAGCGGAAGCTATCGCGGGGTGCGCTATGATCTGGTTTCCTGCGACGCGCTGGGATTTGTGCTCAAGGACGTGTCGCTGGAACTGGCAGATGCGCCGGATAAGTGAAAAAACAGGGACGTTTTTCTCTAAGCGAGGAGAAAAGCGCCCTTTTTGTTTGCCGAAACGATTCAGTCCGTTCACAATTTTGCCATGAAATCCCAGTAAAATAGCCGACGTAGTCAATCAATACGAATCGGGAGGATGGATTTCATGAGCGAAAAGGATACGCATGAACCGGAGCAGAGCGTGAATCAGCCTGCGCGGCGGCCGAAAAAGAAGAAACGCGGCAAGGCGGGCAAAATCGTTCGCAGGGTGGTGAAAACAGTCGTCGTGCTGGCGGTTGTCGTCGGCGCGGGGCTGTTCGGCCTCAAGGCCTATATTCAAAAGCAGGCGGAGAACAGCGACAGCGAGACGTATTCCCGCGCGCTTGTGACCCGCGGCGCGATGGAGGAAACCGTCTATGGCACGGGCACGACCTCCGCGCGCAACCAGACCAATGTGCTCGCGGGTGCGGACGGCACGCTGACCGACCTGCGCGTGAGCATTGGCGACGAGGTGAAGGCGGGCGATATTCTCGCCGTGCTGACCAACGCTGATCTGGACGATGAGATCACCGATTTGGAATTTGATCTCTGGGAGCTGGACGACACGATTCAGGACACGGGCACAGGCTCGAAGGTGACGACGGTGGAAGCCCCGGCGGCGGGCCGCGTGATGGCGATTTATGCGAACGTGGGCGACGATGCGCTGGCGGTGTTCCGCCGCGAGGGCGCGCTGGCAATCATCTCAACGGACGGGCGCATGAAGGTTGAGCTGAGCGACGTGGATGCTTCCGTGGGCGTGGCGCTCAACGACAAGCTGACCGTGACGGGCGAAGACTTCACCGCCGAGGGCACGGTCGTCGATCTCACGCGGCAGGGGACATCCCTGACCCTCACGATTCAGGACGACACCCTGCCGATGGGCGAAACCGTCACCGTGGCGACGGCGGACGGCGTGGTGCTCGGCACAGGCACGCTGGAGGTCAACAAGCCGATGGCCGTATCCTCCTACGGCGGCACGATTGAAAGCGTGCGCACGGAGGTCGGCAAGACCGTCAAGCGCGCGGATACGCTGTTTAAGCTGACGGATTCGCCGATTACGCTGACGCTTGAGAACCTGCGTTTGCAGCGCGAATCGGCCAACAAGTCGCTGGAGGAAGCCAAGGAAAAGCGTGAAAACCTGATTGTGATTGCGCCGTGCGACGGCACCATCGCGACGCTGAACGTCAGCGAGGGCGACGAAATCACGGACGGCACGCTGATCGGCTCGATTCTGGAAGGCGAGGACATGAATTTGACCATCGCCGTGGATGAGCTGGACGTGGTGGAGGTCGCCGTGGGGCAGAAGGTGAAGATCACGGTGGACGCGCTCTCCGACGCGGAGATGGACGGCGAGGTTTACAAAATCGCGCCGGTCGGCAGCAACTCCGGCGGCGTGACGACCTACGACGTGGAGCTGACGTTTGACGCGGCGGGCAGCGGCGTGCGCTCGGGCATGAACGCGACGGGCGAAATCACGGTCGCTTCGGCGGACGACACGCTGTATGTGCCGGTCGAAGCGCTGATGACCATCGGCAACGATACCTATCTCATGGTGGAAGACGGAAACGGCCAGACGGCGGCGATGCCGAACTTTGCAGCCATGCCGGACAACGCCGATTTCAGCGGCATGACCCCGCCGGACGGCGTGCCGGGCGATGCGCCCGATTCCGGCGACAGCACGGACGGCGAAACGACCCAGCGGCGCGGGCGCGGCGACCTTGCGGCGCAGCAGACCGAGCAGGAGAGCGGCAACGCGTTCACCAAGGCCGTTGCGGCGGTGAAGGCGTGGCTCTATGAGGGCGTGAGCACCGACAGCCAGCAGGTCAGCGGCTCGCTGGTCAAGGTGGAAACGGGCATGCAGAACGACGACTACGTGGAAATCCTTTCCGGCGTATCGGAGGGCGACGTTGTGCTCTATACCGGCAGCAGCTCAAGCTCGTCCTCGAGCATGATGATGGGCATGGGCATGATGAACATGGGCGGCAGCAGCGGAAGCCGCAGCAATAACCGCGGCGGAGACGGCGGCATGGGCGGCGGCCCGGGCGGCTTCTAAGGAGGGGATACGGATGATTCGAATGCAGGGAATCCGCAAGGAATATCACATGGGAGATTCCGTATTGGCCGCGCTGGACGGCGTGGATATCCACATCAAGCCGCATGAGTTCGTCTCCATCATCGGCCCGTCCGGCTCCGGCAAATCGACGCTGATGAACATCATCGGCTGTCTGGATACGGCGGACGAGGGCACGTATTACCTCGACGGGCAGGAGATCGACGATTATTCCGAAGACGAGCTGGCGGATATCCGCGGGCGCAAAATCGGGTTCATCTTTCAGCAGTTCAACCTGCTGCCCAAGCTGACGGCGCAGGAAAACGTGGAGCTTCCGCTGATTTATCAGGGCATGAGCGCCAGCAAGCGCCACGCCCGCAGTGAGGAAGTGCTCGAGCGCGTCGGCCTGCTCGACCGCATGGATCACAAGCCGACTGAGCTTTCCGGCGGCCAGCAGCAGCGCGTGGCGATTGCGCGGGCGCTGGCAGGCCATCCCTCCCTGCTGCTGGCGGATGAGCCGACGGGCAACCTCGACTCCCGCACGGGCGCGGACGTGATGCGCCTGTTCCACGAGCTGCACGAGGCGGGCAACACCATCGTGCTCATCACGCACGACGCAAAGATCGCAGCGCAGACCCCGCGCGCCATCCACATTCACGACGGGCGCGTACTCGAACCGGCGGATGAAAACGAGGTGGTGATCTGATGCAGCTCACGCAGACGGTCTCCATGGCTTTCAAGGCGATATCCGGCAACAAAGTCCGCTCGTTTCTGACGATGCTGGGCGTGATTATCGGCGTGATGAGCGTCATCGTGCTGATCGCCATCGGTCAGGGCACGACGGCTTCCGTCACCGAGTCGATATCTTCCATGGGTACGAACCTGCTCACCGTCTCCATCCAGACGCGGCGCGTGGGCATGGGCATGCCGGGCGGATTCGGCGGCTTTGGCGGCGGCAGTTCTTCCAAGGGCACGGTCATTCTCAAACTTGACGACATTCTTGCGCTGGAGGATGACGAATCCATTCAATATGTTTCTCCGACGACGAGCGGCAGTTTGACGGTCAAGGCGGGCAGCACCAACACCAGTGCAACGGTGATGGGCGTGCTTCCGGCTTATGCGAAGATCGTCAATCAAGGTGTGCAGAGCGGCCGCTACATCATCGACGCGGACGTGGACAACCGAAGCGCCGTGTGCGTCATCGGCCCGGATTTGGCGGAAGACCTGTTCGGCAACACGAACGTGGTGGGCAACACGCTGCACATCGACGGCCGCAAGTTCAAAATCGTCGGCGTGCTGGAAAGCAAAGGCACGTCGATGGGCGGCAGTTCGGATGATTCGCTGATTCTGCCGTTCACGCTGGCACAGCGCATGCTCGATTCGACGACGATTTCTTCGATCTATATTTCCGCCGTCGATTCCGCAAGCGTGGACGCGGCGCAGGAAGTTGTGGAAAACTTCCTCTACAAGAAATATCAGAACGACAGCACCTATTCGGTCATGAACCAGACGCAGATGCTGGAAACCGCCAACGAGACGGCCAGCACCCTGTCCCTGATGCTGGGCGGCATTGCGGGCATTTCGCTGCTGGTCGGCGGCATCGGCATCATGAACATCATGCTCGTGTCGGTGACGGAGCGCACGCGGGAAATCGGCATCCGCAAGGCCATCGGCGCGAAGCGCAGAAACATTCTGCTGCAATTTTTGATTGAATCCATTGTTATTTCCGGCATGGGCGGCCTGCTTGGCCTGGGGTTTGGCTATCTGTTGATGCGGGTGCTGGAGGACGCGCTGGGCATGACGCTGACGATGAGCGCGGGCGTTGCAGAGCTGGCAATCGGGTTCTCGATGGCGGTCGGCGTGATCTTCGGCCTGTACCCGGCCAACAAGGCCAGCAAACTTAAGCCGATTGACGCGCTGCACTATGACTAAGCGCACGGAGGGCGGCACGATGGAACAAAAAGAGAGCGCCGCAAGACAGGCGCTGAGAAAAAAACGGGCGCGAAAGCGGGCCGTTCGGCTGGGCGTCGGCGCGGTGCTGGCGGCGGGGTTTTGCGCGCTGGCCGTGTGCGTCATTCTGCCGCAGATGAACGGCCAAACGGCGGACAACGCGCCGCAGGCGGAAAGGCAGACCGCGGCGGCGACGCTGGGCACGATTGAAAAGACCGTCTTCGGTTCGGGCGAGGTGCAGCCCGCCAGCCAGCCCGGCGTATACGCGCAGACGGACGGAAAAATTGCGGAATATCTGGTCGAGGTCGGCGACAGCGTGAAGGCTGGGGACATTGTGGCCAAGCTGGAAAACGACGATCTGGATGCAGAGATCGAGCAGCTTGAATATGACCTGCAGACCGCGCAGAAAGAGGTTCGCGCGACGCAGACACACACGCAGTACGTCTATAAGAAGCTCTATGATGAGGACGGCGATCTGCGCTTTGACGTGAACACGGATGAACCGCTGCTGGGACAATTCTCCAACGAAATCACCATCCGCGCGCCCGCCGACGGCCTGATTAAGGCGATTTACATTCAAAAGGGCGACGACGCGCTGGCCGTCTATCGGCAGTATGGCGCGGTGATGGTGATTTCCACCGACGGAAAGATGAAGGTGGAGTTGAGCGGCCTTTCGGGCGAAGGGCTTGAGCTGGGGCAGAAGGTCGTCGTCAAGGGCAAGGACATTGAAACGACCGGCACGGTCATCAGCCTGACCCGGCGCGGCACGGAAGCGGTGATCGAGGTCGGCAGCGACGAATATGACATGGATATCCCGGTGACGGTGTATACGCAGGCGGGGGAGACAATCGGCGAAGGCACGCTTGAAATCAACAAGCCGATGGCCGTTTCCGCTTACGGTGGTACGATCAAAGGTCTGCTGGTGAAGGTCGGCGACCGATGCGAACGTTATGACGCGCTGGCGCGCATCGAGTGGGACGAAATCCCGCTGTATCTGGATAACGCGTCCGTGCTGCGCGACTACGACAAGGCGCTGGTTTCGCTGGAAACGGCGTATACCAAGCGGGATGCGCTGACCGTCACCGCGCCCTGCGACGGCGTTGTGGCGACGCTGGACGCGGACAAGGGCGACGACGTGACGGACGGGGCGAAGCTGATGAGCATCGTCGAGGATGGCGCGGGGCTGACGCTCACGCTGGCCGTAGATGAGCTGGATATTCTCTCCGTTCAGCCGGGGCAGAGCGTGAAGCTCTCCGTTGATGCGCTGGACGATGCGGAATTGAGCGGCACGGTGCAGAAAATTGCGCCGCTGGGCGACACGAGCGCCAGCGTGACGACCTACGACGTGACCGTTGCCATCACCGGCGAGGATGCGCGCGTGAAGGGCGGCATGAACGTATCCGGCGAAATCGTCGTGAATACGGCGGAGAATGCGACGCTCATTCCGACGGACGCGCTGCAAAAGGACGACGAAGGATACTTCGTGACGCTCCAAAGCGGCGAAATCCGGCGCGTGACGATTGACGTCATGACCGACGACACGACGCAGATTCTGGAAGGAATCAGCGTCGGGGAGACGGTGGTCTATTAACTCCTTCCGTCACGACTTCGTCGTGCCAACCTTCGGCGTTTTTTTCGTCTGAATCCGCCACAGGCGGCGACGTTTCAAACGTCCCTCGAAGAGGGAGGCTCAGTTCTTACGCTATTGTTGATTATAAAAAAACGTGATGTGTATATTCTGCTGATTTAGCAAATGAACACATCGCGTTTTTTAATTTATTTTTCTGCGTATTTCATAACCTTTTCGCGCAGATCGACGGTGAAGGTATCAAATTCCGCCTGCGAAATCACGCGGGGATAGCTCATGACAATCAACTCGTGCCCATGGTTAGCAACCTGATACGGCGGATGGACGTGCGCAAAGGGATTGGCGACATAGCCGCAGCGCTCGTAAAAGCCCTTGCGTCGGATGGCCACGTCGTCCACCAGAGGGTCGATTTCCAGAATGATCGGCTTGTTCCGTTTGGCCAGTTCGGCGAGAATCAGCGTGCCCAAACCGTGGCCGCGAAGCGACGGTTCGACGCAGAAATGCTCGACGTAGATATACGAATCAAAATCCCAATAGAGGATCAGACCGGCCAGCGCGCCATCCAGCAGGCCCAGGTCAAAGTGATAGCGCGGATCGCCCATCACGGCCTTTTGATCCGGCCAGAGACGAAGCTCGTGAGCAGGAAAACTGCTGCGATACAGCGCCATGGCTGCATCCATGATTGCGCCGCTTGTGTCGCGGCAGCGGCCAAAGGTCAGATTCATCTCGATATCTCCTTATGAAATGGAATTAGTTGTTCAATTTGATGACCAGCGTGCCGTCGATCATGCGGCAGCAATCCGCCGCAGGGAACGCGGGCATGGCCTGCACATCCTCCCGCGCGGCAAGTTGGCTGAGGGTGAAAGCATCCACCAGATTGAACGGATAGCCCATGATTTCCCACATGTACCAGGTGTTGCCCTCGTCATCCACGGCGGCATAATTGTTCTTCGCGGCGTCCAGCGCGTCCAGCTTTCCAAAACCCTCGTGGACGACGGAAAGCGACGAATCCTCAATCGAGCCGACGAAAGCCACGGGCGTTTCGCCGGGGTTGAATTCCGGCACGGCTTCGGCGCGGGCAATGACGCGGGTCATCACAGAAAGGGTGGAATCAAATTCCAGCGCTTTTTTGAGATACACCTGATTGGCGAAGATGGACGTGCCCAGCAGCGAAACGCCCAGCATGACCGCGCCCGCGCGATAGGCGATGTGGCGCTCATCAACGGAATGCTCAAATGCGGCTTGCAGCAGCACAACCAGCAGCACGTCCAGCAGCACATAAGGCATGCTCGTCTGTGCGGCAGGCAGAGTGGAATAAGCAGGCAGGTTGATGACCAGAGGGAAAACCGCAATCAGCAGCGCCAGCGCCGGGATGCGCCCCCTGCACCGGGGCAGGCGCTTGAGCAGCGCAAAGCCGCCCAGCGCAATCAGCAGGGCATGGAGCACAACGCCGACGTGGGCATAAATCGTCAGGGGCTTGAAAAGCAACTGAATCGGGTAGAGCCACGCGCCGACGAGGCTTTTGCCCGCGGGCGCTTGCAGTTTGGCTTCGCGGTCAAGACCGAAGCGATGCAGAAACAGCAGGAAGCCGCCTGCGTAGACGGCCATGCCGAGAATGACGCAGAGCAGCGCACGGAGAGCGCGGCGGGCGATGATGCGCGTGGATTCCTCCGAATCCAGAAGCCCCTTAACGACGCAGACGATGGTCAGCCCCAGATAAAAAGCGAGGGCGGAACGATCCAGTGCCTGCGCGGCGGCCAGCACCAGCGCGCCGAGCAGCGCGCCCGCGCGAATGCGCAGACAGAGCACCACGGCGCAGGCGGCCAGCAGCATGGAAAGGAAGACCGCGTCCGCCGTATGAATCGATCCGGCGAAGACGGCCAGCACGGAGGGGGAAAGTGTGACGGCTCCGGCGAGCATGGCGGTCAGATACGGCGAGGATACGCCGAGCAGCGCGCCGATGAGCATCGCGGTGAGCGCCAGATAGCCCGCGCTGAGCAGCCCGACCCAGAGCGGTGCGCTGATTGCGCCGCGCACACGCCAATACATCGGCAGCAGGAACGCGCCGGAGGAAATCTGCGACGAGCTGCCTTTAGCGGCGTTGAGCATCACGGACTGGCCGGAATAGGTGAGGTTGAAAAAGCAGAAGCCATGCGCAACGAGCACCATTGCCAGCGCCAAGACGGCGATTCTGCGCAGATTTTTCGGGTTTGCTCCGGGAAAGATGGAAGTCAGATTCATAGTCATTCACTCCTTGGTACGGATCGTTCAGCTGATGCGGATGTAAAGCAGATCGCCGACCATCTGGCAGAAGCCGGCCTGCGGATAACACGGCATGGCCTGCGCTTCGGGCGAAGCGGACAGGCTGCGCATGACGCTGTCCTCGACCAGATTGACGTGTTCGCCGAGAATCATGCGCACATACCACGAATTTGCGCCCTCATATGCGGCGGCATAGGTATAACGAGCGCCCTGATGAGCGGCAGACGTTTCGAAGCCCGGCCGCTCCATCGATATGCTCGACGAAGGAAGCATGCCGATGAGCACGACGGGCGTTTCGCCGGGCACATAGCCGGGCGTTTGCTCGGCTTCGTCCAGAATGCGGGTGAACGCGGACAGCGTGGAGGAGAACTCCAGACTGCGCTTTGTGGAAAGCTGATGGGCGAGCATTGTGTTTTGCAGGATGACGACGCAGAGAAGAAGCTGAGCCATTCTTGCGGCGAGACGGGCGAACGGCTGCCGCATGCGAAGCGCCGCTACGGCCAGAAGCAGCGCCACCACATCAAAGAAGACATAGGCGTAAATCGTCAGCCCGCTGACCGTGCCCTGCCAGATGAACTGCACAAAGTTACAGCCCGGAATCAGCAGGAAGACGAGCAGCAGAAGCATCGCCTTGGCGCTTGTGGGAAGCGGCTTGGCGCGAACCATCAGCATGACCAGCACAAGCAGGAGCAGCGCAAGGTTAAGAACTGCCGAAATCGACGGCGCATGCGACGGGATGGCGTTTGAGCCGGGGACGAACAGAAAGCGGAGCGGCGTGAGCACGGTATCCAGCAGATAGCGCGGAATGCTTGCAAAATCGAAGGAACCGAGCGAGCCGACGCCGTTATAATCAAAGGAAGCGCTGCTGCCCGCAACAGCCAGCACGACTTTGAACGCGAGCGCATAGAGCAGCAGCCCTGCGACGAGCGATGCGCAGGCCAGCAGCCCGGTTTGGAAGACGCGGCCGGGGCGTTCGCCGCCCAGCGTGCGGCGGATCAGCGCCAGAATCATCAGCACGGCTGCGACAGGCAGATAGCTTTGATACAGCCCCAGTGACAGCATGAAGAAAACCGGGCAGATCCACGCTTTCCGCCCGCCGGAGAGGAAGCACGACGTGCCCAGCGCGGAAAGAAGCAGGGCGAGGGCATACACATCCATCCACGGCAGATAGGTTGCGGCGGTGACGACGAAAGTTTCATGCGTGACAAGCAGACCGCTCAGCAGAGCGATCTCGCGCGAACCGTTCAGCTCAAACAGATTGGCGACAATCAGGCAGGTCAGCGAAAGAAACGCCGCTGTGAACAGCACGACGACGCTCGGCACAACCAGACGGCCGCGAACCAGCCAATAGACGGGCTGCAGAAAGCGCCCGAGGGAAGCCTGATAAGCGGCCTGACCGTTCATACTGATGAGCGCGCCGTCGCCGCCGAAGCCCGTGGACAGGGCGCGGCAGCCATAGGCCAAAAAGACAAAAAGGGACGTCCAGCCTGCGCACCGTCTGGCGCGGGAGGCGTTTTGAAGCATCATGCTGCACCCGCCTTTATATAAAAAATCGGAAACGGATTCCGTTCATCATTTCTGAAACGATTGTACAAAGAAGCGGGGCGATTGTCAAGAAAAAAGCGCGCAGGCGCGTCGTCCGTCGTCAGATGATGTGTGCATAGGGCATAAGCGGGGGCTGATTTCTTCCATAAGCGCCAAAATCTGCTCAAAAGTGACGCGAATTTTCCTGTCGCGGTTGACATTAAATTGCAGGAAGGCTATAATAGAAAACGTCGAGAAATGTCCGTTTGCGACGATCCCTGCGCGATCGGGCTTCTCACAGAGGCGTTAAACCTTGATTCACATAGGGAGGTTTTTACCAATGGCTAAGAAAATGACCGTTGACGGCAATACCGCTGTCAGCCACGTCGCTTATGCGTTCAGCGAAGTGGCAGCGATCTACCCGATTACCCCGTCTTCCCCGATGGCGGAAGTTGCGGATGATTGGGCTGCGCACGATCGCAAGAATCTCTTTGGTCAGACGGTCCGCATCGCCGAGATGCAGTCCGAAGCCGGCGCTGCCGGTGCCGTGCACGGCTCTTTGAAGGCCGGCGCGCTCACCACGACGTTCACCGCGTCCCAGGGCCTGCTGCTGATGATCCCGAACATGTACAAGATCGCCGGCGAGCTGCTGCCCTGCGTCTTCCACGTGAGCGCTCGTGCTCTGGCTTACCATGCGCTGTCCATCTTCGGCGACCATTCCGACGTGATGGCCTGCCGCCAGACCGGCTTTGCGATGCTGGCTTCCAACTCCGTTCAGGAGGCGGAGGACATGGCGCTCGTCGCTCATGTCGCCACGCTCAAGAGCTCTGTGCCGTTCCTGCACTTCTTCGACGGCTTCCGTACCTCTCACGAGATTCAGAAGATCGACGAGATTGCGTATGAGGACATGGCCAAGCTGCTCCCGACCGAGAAGGTTGCCGAGTTCCGCGCCCGCGCGCTGAATCCGGATCACCCGACCCTCGGCGGCACCGCGCAGAACCCGGATATCTACTTCCAGGGCCGCGAGGCTGGCAACAAGTACTACAACGCCGTTCCGGCGATTGTGGAAGAAGTCATGGACGAGGTTGGCAAGATCACCGGCCGTCCGCACAAGCCGTTTGACTACGTTGGCGCTCCGGATGCGGAGTATGTCATCGTGGCGATGGGCTCTGGCTGCGACGTGGCGACCGAGGCTGTCAACAAGCTCAACGAGATGGGCGAGAAGGTCGGTCTGGTGAGCGTTCACCTGTATCGTCCGTTCTGCACCAAGCGTTTTGTGGACGCCATCCCGGCGACCTGCAAGCGCATCGCCGTTCTCGACCGCACCAAGGAGTCCGGCTCCCTGGGCGAGCCGCTCTACCTCGACGTCTGCGCCGCCCTCACCGAGGAAGGCCGCAAGATCGAGATCGTCGGCGGCCGCTACGGCCTGGGCTCCAAGGAGTTCACGCCGACCCACGTCAAGGCTGTGTTCGACAACCTCAAGCTCGACGCGCCGAAGAACCACTTCACCGTCGGCATTGTGGATGATGTGACCAACACCAGCCTGCCGACCGGCGAGATCTTCAACGCCGCTCCGGCCGGCGCGATCAGCTGCAAGTTCTACGGCCTCGGTTCCGACGGCACCGTCGGCGCGAACAAGAACTCCATCAAGATCATCGGCGATCACACCGATATGTACGCTCAGGCGTATTTTGCTTACGACTCCAAGAAGTCCGGCGGTCTGACGGTTTCTCACCTGCGCTTCGGCAAGACCCCGATCCAGTCTCCGTATCAGATCGACGCGGCCGACTTCACCGCCTGCCACAACCCGGCGTATGTGACGCAGTACGACATGCTCTCCACCCTGAAGGATGGCGGCACGTTCCTGCTCAACTGCCAGTGGAGCGACGAGGAGCTTGACGCGAACCTGCCGGCTTCCATGAAGCAGCAGCTCGCCAAGAAGCACATCAAGTTCTATGCCATCGACGCCATCGATCTGGCGGCGAAGGTTGGCATGGGCAACCGCATCAACACCATCATGCAGGCCGCGTTCTTCAAGCTGGCCGACGTCATCCCGTACGAGCAGGCTGACGAGTACATGAAGGCGTATGCCAAGAAGACCTACGGCAAGAAGGGCGACGCCGTCGTGCAGAAGAACTGGGATGCGATCGATATCGCGATCTCCGGCCTGCGCGAGGTGAAGGTCCCGGCCGAGTGGGCGAATGCCACCACCGGCGCTGTTGCGATGCAGGTCGAGGGCGACGAGTACTACAAGAACTTCGTCAAGCCGATCCTCGCGCAGGAAGGCGACAAGCTGCCGGTTTCCGCGATTGCGGCTGACGGCGTTGTGCCGACCGGCACCACCAAGTACGAGAAGCGCGGCATCGCCGTGAAGGTTCCGGCTTGGGACGTGACCAAGTGCGTGCAGTGCAACCTGTGCTCTCTGGTCTGCCCGCATGCTGCGATCCGTCCGTACCTCGTGGACGAGGGCACCGCTCCGGCATCCTTTGTCACCAAGAAGGCGCTGGGCAAGCAGTTCGCCGGCAAGGCGTTCCGCATTCAGGTTTCTCCGCTCGACTGCACCGGCTGCGGCAACTGCGTCGATGTGTGTCTGGGCAAGTGCCTGACCATGGAGCCGCTCTCTGAGCAGAAGGCTGAAGAAGCGAACTGGGAGTATGCCCAGACGATCCCGGAGGTCGATTCTACGATCCTCAACAAGGCGAACGTCAAGGAGAGCCAGTTCCTCAAGCCGCTGTTTGAGTTCTCCGGCGCCTGCGCCGGCTGCGGCGAGACCCCGTACGTCAAGCTCGTTACCCAGCTGTTCGGCGACCGCATGATGGTGGCCAACGCGACGGGCTGCTCCTCCATCTATGGCGGCAGCGCTCCGACCGTTCCGTACACCAAGAACGACAAGGGCCAGGGCCCGGCTTGGGCGAACTCCCTGTTCGAGGACAACGCCGAGTTCGGCTTCGGCATGAACCTGGCGACCACGCAGCGCCGCGCCAAGCTGGCTGAGCTCGTCACCGAGCTGGCTGGTCAGGTTGAGGGCGAAGCGAAGGAGACCTGCGAGGCTTGGCTGGCCGCGATGAACGACGGCGAAGCGAGCAAGGCTGCTTCCGCGAAGCTGGCTGCGCTTGTTGAGGGCTGCGACAGCGACCTCTGCAAGGAAATCGCGTCCATGAAGGACATGATGGTGAAGAAGAGCCAGTGGATCTTCGGCGGCGACGGCTGGGCCTACGACATCGGCTACGGCGGAGTTGACCACGTGCTGGCGCAGGGCGAGGACGTCAACGTGCTCGTTCTGGATACCGAGGTGTACTCCAACACCGGCGGACAGGCTTCCAAGTCCACCCCGACCGGCTCCATTGCGAAGTTCGCTGCCTCCGGCAAGAAGACCCGCAAGAAGGACCTGGGCATGATGGCGATGTCTTATGGCTATGTGTACGTTGCGACCGTCGCCATGAGCGCGAACCCGGCTCAGCTGCTGAAGGCCATGAACGAGGCCGAGGCTTATCATGGCCCGTCCCTCATCATCGCTTACGCGCCGTGCATCAACCACGGCATCAACATGGCGCACGCGCAGATGGAAATCAAGCGCGCTGTGGCCTGCGGTTACTGGCCGCTGTACCGCTACAATCCGGAGCTCGCCGAGCAGGGCAAGAATCCGCTGATCGTGGACAGCAAGGATCCGACCGAAAACTATCAGGACTTCATCCGCGGCGAGGTTCGCTACGCTTCTCTGGCGAAGCTGTTCCCGGCCAAGGCTGAGGAAGCTTACAAGATCAACGAGGAGGACGCGAAGCGCCGTCTCGAAACCTACAAGAAGCTGGCTGCCGAGTAAGATCGGCTGACAGTCCCCGGTAGGGATTGATGTAAAGCATAAGCCCCGTTCTTTTCCGCAGACGCGGAGAGGAACGGGGCTTTTTGCTTGATCGGAAGCTGCAGCCAATCGGCCGCGTTGACCGCGGATGCCAATTTTTGACGAAAAAGTTAAAAAAGCTTGCAACTCTGTGACAAAAACTTTATAATGGTCGTATACAATGATCGAATTGTACCTGCGGCGGTTTGCCGCGGGTTTAAGGAGGGGCATCCATGGCCAGAAACCGCGATTATGAGGACGGCGACTTCGAACAGCCGAAGCGCAGCAGCCCTTATCAAAATATCTCCGATGACGATTATGAGGACGAGTACGACGACGCGTATGACGAATATGACGATGACGAGGAGGATACTTCCCGTGTGAAGAAGGGCGCGCGCAAGGGCGGAAGCACCGGCGGAACGGTGAAGCTGCTTGGCGGCGTGATTGTGCTGCTCGTTGTGATTCTGATTGCGCTGGTCATCGTCCGTGCGGTGCTGACCAATAAAAAGGATCAGAAGGATCAAACGGACACGGTTCAGCCGAGCGAGACGGTCGATATGATTCCCGAACAGACGACCAATCCCGCGCCGATTGTCTTCGGCCCTGTGGGTGACACGACGGCTGCACCCGACGCAAGCGGCTATGACGACACGCCGGATGACACGTGGAGCGCGGGCGGCGACGAGAACGGGTATGACAATGCCGGGTTGATCGACACGGGTTATGACGATGCGAGCCCGGACGTCGGCTATGGCGATACGGAAATCGAAACGCCGGAACCCGTGATTGCGACGGCAGAACCGACGGCCACGCCGGGCGCGACGGATACGCCGCTGCCGATTATCCTGACCAATACGCCGACGCCTACGCCTGAACCGACGGCCACGCCTACGCCGTCGCCCAGCCCGACTCCGAGCCCCACGCCCGAACCGACGCCGACGCCTGTCGTTGACATTGGAACGGGTACGGTCAACCGGGACGCGAAGCTGCGCGCCGATATGTCGGCGAACGCCAAGGTGAAAAAGACCATCAAAAAGGGCGAAAGCGTCACCATTCATGAGGCCAAGACGGATTCCACGGGCAAACTCTGGTATTCCGTGACCGTGGATGACAGCAAGGACGAGGGCTGGATGCGCGACTATGTCGTGACGGCAAAGCTCTCCGCATCTGCGACGGTTGGCACAAGCCAGAGCGAGACCGAAGACACGACGGATACGACAGCTTCCGCAGGAACGGCCGACAGCGGCGAGGTGATTGCCACCGGCAAAACGAACCGCGCGGCGAACCTGCGTCAGACGATGGGCGGCAAGGTGCTTGTCCAGCTCAAAAAAGGGACGAAGATCAATATTTACGAGCAGCTGACGGATTCGAAGGGCAATGTCTGGTATAAAGCGCAGGCGCAAAACGGCACCAAGGTCGGCTATCTGCGCGATTATGTCATCACGCTGGACAAGAGCGTGAGCACAGGCACGAGTACGGCGGCTTCTGCATCGTCGTCTACCGAGAGCCTGCAGGATCGCGAGGTGATCGGCAGCGCGACGACCAATCGGGCCGCCAATGTGCGCGAAGAACCGCTGGCCAATGCGAAGGTGGTTCGTCAGCTCGGCAACGGCATGGAGCTGCAAATCCTCGCCAAATATGTGGGCGTGAAGGAAGAAACGTGGTACGAGGTCGTGACGGCTTCCGGCAAGACGTATGGCTTTGTGCGGGATTATGTGGTTTATGTCACCAAGCTGGATAAGAACGCGCCGACGCTGACCTACGAAAAATAAAATATACGAAAAAAGCAGGAGCTTTGCGGGCTTCTGCTTTTTGCTTATTTCAGCACGACATTCTTTGCACCGAGCATATCCGAAAGGGTATCGATCAATTCCTGCGTGGGGGAGACAAAGAGGTTCTGCGGGGCGCGGAGTTTCGCACCGGTGCTTTCGATATAGAGGATAACGGGTTTCGCGCCGGAAAAACGCTGCAAAATCGGCTTAATCATGCTGATGGCGCTGTCGCTGGGCAGACGCAAATAGAGCGTATTGCCCGGCAGAAGCTGCTTGACGGCGGGGGAAAGCGCGCCTTTGTCGCTCATTTGATCCAGTTCTGCATCGGTATAGAGCTGCTCGACGGTATCGAGCAGCAGCTTCGGGTCTTCTTCCTCGCGGATGGAAAGGCGGCCGCCGAGAACCACGGCGCTGTCGGGCATCAGTTCGGTGGAAACGCGCTCAAGCACCTTCGGGAAAACAAGCGCTTCGATGGTTCCGGTTAAATCTTCAAGCGTGGCAAAACCCATCAGATTGCCCGCCTTGGTTGCTTTTTGCCGCACTTCGGTGAGCATGCCGCCCATGCGCACGCGCAGGCCGTCGGCGGACAGGCCGTGATCCGGCGCTTCCAGCAGCTCGGCCAATCGCGAAGTGTTCATCTCCAAGGCGGAAAGCGCCTTGCCGTATTCGCCGAGCGGATGGCCGGAAATATACAAGCCGGTCACGTTTTTTTCAAGGCTCAGCATGGTGCGAAGGTTGTATTCCGGGATATCCGGCAGAGCGGGCTTGACTTCTTCGAGCAGTCCGTCGCCGAACAGGGACATCTGCCCGGCCACGTTGCTGCGGCGGTTCTTATTTGCGCCGTCCAGTGCGTTTTCATAAACGGCCATCAGCTGCGTGCGTTTCGCGCCAGTGCAATCCATCGCGCCGGAGAGAATCAGCGATTCGACGACGCGCTTGTTGACCTGCTCGGAATCCATGCGCGTACAGAAATCGAAGATATCCTTATACGGCCCGCCCCGGCGGCGTTGATCGATGATGGAATCGATCGCTTTATCGCCGCACGACTTAATCGCGCCCAAACCGAAGCGGATACCGCTTACGCCCTCCGCATTTTGGCCGACGGAGAACTTGCGCACGCTCTGGTTGATATCCGGCGGGAGAAGCGGAATGCCGTGTTTGCGGCAATACTGAGAATACTCCGCGACTTTGCCGCTGTCGGAGGAGACGGAGTTGAGCAGCGCGGCGAAGAACTGCACGGGATAATGGCGCTTGAGCCAGCCCGTGCGCACAGCGACCACGCCGTAAGCCGCCGCATGGGACTTGTTGAACGCGTAGGAAGCAAAAGCAGTCATTTCGTCGAAAAGCTGGCTGGCGATTTCGGCGCTCACGCCGTTGCGCACACACCCGGGGACGACCACCTTGCCGTCTTCCACCAAGCCGTTGATGAAGATTTCGCGCTCCTTGGCCATCACGTCGTGCTTCTTTTTCGCCATCGCGCGGCGCACGAGGTCGCTTCGGCCATACGAATAGCCTGCCAGATCACGCACAATCTGCATGACCTGCTCCTGATAGACCATGCAGCCGTAGGTGACATCCAAAATGGGCTTGAGCTTGGGATGGAGGTAGTGAATGGCGCTGGGATTATTTTTGCCCTCGATATAGCGGGGGATGGAATCCATCGGGCCGGGGCGATAGAGCGAAATCGCGGCGATGATATCTTCAAAATTCTGCGGCTTCATGTTGGACAGGAAGCTGCGCATGCCGCCGGATTCGAGCTGGAACACGCCGTCCGTCTCGCCCTCGGAGATCATGTCGTACACGGCCTGATCGTCCAGCGGAATATCCTCGGCTTTCATATCCACGCCCGCGTCGCGCATGAGATCGAGCGCGTCGCGAATGACGGTCAGCGTGCGCAGACCGAGGAAATCCATCTTGAGCAGGCCGAGCTTTTCAATCGTGCCCATCGGGAACTGCGTCGTGATGACCTCGTCGTTGCGCTGAAGCGGCACGTAATCGGTGACGGGCTTATCGGTGATGAGCACGCCCGCCGCATGGGTGGAGGCGTGGCGGGGCAGGCCCTCGAGCGCGCGGCTGGTGTCGATCAGCCGCTTGACGCGCGCATCCTCCTGATAGTTCTTTTTCAGCTCCGGCGAAATTTCCAGCGCGCGGGCGAGCGTCATGTTCAGCTCAAAGGGAATGGATTTGGAAACCGCGTCCACCTCCGCATACGGATAGCCCAGCACGCGGCCCACATCGCGCACGACGGCACGGGCGCTCATCGTTCCGAAGGTGATGATCTGGCTGACGTGATCCGCGCCATAGCGGCGGGCAACGTAATCGATGACCTCCTGACGGCGCTCATAGCAGAAATCCACATCGATATCCGGCATGGAGACGCGTTCCGGGTTGAGGAATCGCTCGAACAGCAGGCTGTAACGCAGCGGATCAAGCTGGGTGATATACATGCAGTAGGCGACGATGGAGCCAGCGCCGGAACCGCGCCCCGGGCCGACGACAATGCCCTGACTGCGGGCGTAGTTGATGAAATCCCAGACGATCAGGAAGTAATCGACATAACCCATCTTGGAAATCACGCCGATTTCGTATTCCATGCGGTCGCGGGCTTCCTGCGTGACGGGCTGATAGCGTTCCGCCAGTCCCTTTTCGCACAGGCGGCGGAACATCTGTTCGCTGGTCTCGCCCGCCTCGGTGGGGAAGCGGGGCAATTTGGTTTCGCCGAAGACGAAATCAACGTGACAGCGCTTGGCGACCTCCTCCGTGCGCTCAATCGCGTCGGCATATTCGGGGAAGACTTTGCGCATTTCCTCCTCGCTCTTGACGTACAGCTCGCGGGTCTCCATGCGCATGCGGTTGGCGTCGTCGAGCGTCTTGCCCGTCTGGATGCACATGAGGACTTCCTGCGCATCTGCGTCCTCACGGCAGAGGTAGTGGCAGTCGTTCGTCGCCAACAGGGGAATGCCCGTTTCGCGGCTGACCTGCACGAGCAGCGGCACGACGCGCTTCTCATCCTCCAGATCGTGATCCATGATTTCCACGAAATAATTGCCCTTGCCGAAGATGCTCTCCATCTCGCGGGCATGGGCGCAGGCGGATTCGAAATTGCCGTCCAGCAGCAGCCTGTCCAGCTTGCCGGAGAGACAGGCGCTCGACGCGATCAGGCCCTTGCTGTATTTTTTGAGCGTCGCCATATCCACGCGCGGGCGATAGTAGAAGCCGCGCGTCCAGCCTTCGCTGACCAGTTTGGTTAGATTTTGATAGCCTTCCTGCGTTTCGCACAGCAGAATCAGGTGGTTCATGGCGCGCATGCCGTTGGCGGCGCTGCGGTCGTCCATGTTTTCGCACACATAGATTTCACAGCCGATGACCGGATGAATGCCGCGCTTTTTCGCCTCGGTGTAAAAATCGACCACGCCATACATCACGCCGTGGTCGGTGATGGCGCAGGCGTCCATGCCCAGCTCCTTGATGCGGTCGAGCAGGGGACCGATGCGATTTGCGCCGTCCAGCAGGCTGTATTCGGTATGCAGATGAAGATGTGCGAAAGCCATGAAAGATGCTCCTTGTCAATTCTCTTGTGCGATGGGGGTGAACGCGATGGTCGCCAGAATCGGCAGCACGTCGTTCGGGCTCATGCGGGTTTCAAAGGTAATCTGGATATCCGCATTCCATGTTTCGTAGGTATCCCACGTTTCCTCGCCGTCCTGCCCATCGACCGTCGCGCGGTAGCAGATGAAGCGGCGGCCGCCGAGCGTGCGCATGCGAACGTCGGTCGCGCCCGCGTTCATGTAATAGGTGACGACTTCCTGCTCGTCATACTGCTTCAGCTCGTCGCCAGAATCGTTGGCATAGCAGAAGATATACAGCTCGCCGATATCGCCGTAAGCGCATCCGGCCAAGAGGGCATTGCCGCCCTCCGCCGCGTTGTTGGTGGTGTAATCGTTGAGCGCGAAGTCCTCCGGTACGGTCAGCGTGAAGCCGTAGGCCGAAAAATCGATGGTCTGCCCGCCGGAAATCGGGGTGATGCACTCGGCACTCCGGTCGTAAGCGTTCAGCCCCAGCGCGATACCGCAGCCGACGGCGAAACAGACGATGAGCGCCGCAATATATTGAACCGTGGATTTTTTCATGAAAGCTCCTTATCGAAAATGAAAATAAACCATTCTTATTGTAAACCCGGCGGGGAAAACTGTCAAGCGGACAGAAAGGCGGCAAAAAAGGAGGCCTCTGAAAGAGACCTCCCGAAAAGCAATGGGAAAATTACTTGCCTGCAACGGCGTTTGCCGCCGCAACGCGGCCATAATACACGGCAGAGCCGATTGCCATGCCGCAGCACGGATATTCCGCGTCAAACAGGCCGGTGAAGGCGACTTCGCCCGCGGCATACAGACCGGAAATCGGCTGGTCGTTGGTATCCAGTACATGCGCGTCAGTGTCGATCTGGAGACCGCCGAAGGTGACGGAGGAGCCCGGCGTCATGTAGAAGGCGTAGTAGGTCTCGCCCTCGACCGGGATCATGTATTCGGCGGGCTTGCCGAAGTCTTCATCCTCGCCCTTTTCGCAAAGCTCGTTGTAGCGGGTCACGGTCGCTTCCAGCGCGGAAGCATCCATGCCGATCTGCTCGGCCAGCTCGGCGATGGTCGCCGCATGCGGCACATTCTCCATCGTCACGCCCCAGGCCAGCATTGGATACGGCTCGACGCACGCGCCGTTCTTGACGGCGGTGATGTAGTAGCCGCAGGGGCTTTTGGCGTCGGCCAGCGCCTGCGCCACATGGGACTGATAGCTCCACTCGTTGACGACACGCTCGCCCTTGTTGGTCACGATCAGGCCGGATTCCTCGTTGATGCCCACATAGCAGTCATAGCTGACGTAGACCAGCTGGAGCCCCGGCGCATCGAAGTTCTTCGCGCCGACCGCCTCGGCCATCACCAGACCATCGCCGACGTTGGCCATCGGCACGCCGGAATAGATGTTGGTGGGGAGGAAGTCGTTGTAGCGGCTGAGCATTTCCTCGTTGTGGGCATAGCCGCCGGTCGCGAGAATCACGCCCTTGGCGTTGACGGTGACGGTGCTGCCGTCGGCCATCGTGCCCTTCACGCCGACAACCGCGCCGTTTTCATCGGTCAGCAGCTCATTGGCGGTGCAGTTATAGAGAATCTTGCCGCCGTTGCCCTCATAGAGGTTGGTCAGCGGGGCGGTGAACTGGCCGCCGTGGCCGCTGGTCTGGCCGCCGCCGCCTTTGACGTTATGTACGCGCCACGGGGTCAGAGAGCTGTGAATCGGCTCGACGTCCTGAATCTGCACGCCGCGATCCACCAGCCACTGGATGTTCTCGGCGGAGTTGTCGCAGAAGGCGCGGACCAGATCCGCATCCATGATGCCGTCGCGGTCGAAGCTCATCAGGTAGTCATACATCATATCCGACGTATCGGTGAAGCCCTGTGCGGTCTGCCACTCGGTGCCCGCGCCGAGAATCTTGCCGCCGCTGCGCGCGGTGGAGCCGCCGGTCACGCCGGTCTTTTCCAGAATCAGCACGTTTGCGCCCGCTTCCAGCGCGGTGTTCGCGGCGGAAAGACCCGCCGCGCCCGCGCCGACGACGACCACATCCACGTCATAAACCGCGTCCTGCACCGGCTCCTTTTCCGCAACGGACTGGAGCGCCTGCGCGTCGCCGCCCGCCTGCGCGATGCAGTCCGCGACGGCGGTCTTGATGGCGTTGCTGGTCACGGTCGCGCTGGACACGCTGTCCACATCGACGCTCTGCGCGGTGAGAATCACGCCCGGCAGCAGGTCGATCGGGGCAGTGCTGATGCCGTAGCCCAGACCGTAGGTCTCGGTGTGATCGGTGACCTTAATATCGGTCATCGCGTCCTCGGAGAATGTGACCTCCACGGTCACGGGGCCGTTCTTGCCCGTCGCGCTGGCGGTGTACGTGCCGGCGGTGTATTTGCCGTCCCATGCGGCCGCGCCGGACGCTTCATCCAGGCAGGCCTTGACGGCGGTTTTCACAGCGTTGCTGGACACGGTTGCGCCCGCCACGCCGTCCACATCCGCGCTCTGGGCTTCCAGAATCGCGGCCTTGAGCGGTTCGCCGACTTCCGTACCCAGACCCGCGGTCTCGCCGGAAACGTCGATGGTCAGGTCGGTGATGGCGCTGTCGCTGACGGTGACCGTTACCTTGACCGCGCTGGCCATGCCCTGCGCTTCGGCAGAGTACGTGCCCGCAGTGTAGCTTGCCTCGCCCAGCGCGCAGACCGGCAGAGCCAGCGCGAACGCCAGAGCGGCGAGAATTCCCTTTTTCATCGGGATACCTCCTTGTGTGTAACGAATGCAATGATTTGTTCATGTGAACATAATCAAAAAGACGGGGGATACTGTAACATACGCGGCTCGCTTTGTCAAGGATGAAACAATCTCATTCCTTTTATCCGCCTTGCCAAGCCGACCCGTCGTGTGATACAATAAACAGGTTAAAAAGAACGCAAAGGGGGAAGAAACATGGCGTTTTGCGCGTTTGATGACAGCGCCGCGCTGTTTGATTCCACACCCGTGGAAAATATGTTTATCACCGAGTATATGCTTCGCGCGCCCGGCGATTTTGTGAAGGTCTATCTCTACGCGCTGATGCTGTGCTATCACCCGACGCCGCGCATGTCGCTTTCCGCCATGGCGAAGGATTTGGATATGGCGGAGGAGGACGTGGAGCGCGCGTTCAAATACTGGGCGCGGGATGGGCTGGTTCGTCAGGTCGGCGACAATCCCGTGAGCTTCACGCTGGCGAATTTGAAGCAGCTGACGCTGACACGGGCGGAAAATCCGGGGGATAAGCTTTATAATGAAAAGTTCATTGAGGAAGCCGAGCGCATCCTGAAAAGGACACTTTTCCCGGAGGAAATGAATCTAATTAACGACTGGATTCAGGTCTTTGAACTGCCGGAGGAAGTCGTGCTGATGCTGCTGCAAATCGAGATGGAGAACAGCAAGGGGCGTGTTTCCATCAAGATTGCAGATAGGCGTGCGAAAGAATGGGCGCAGAGCGGTATCCGCACGGTGGAGGACGTGGAGAAGGTCGTTATCATGGGCAAGGAACGTGAGCAGCAGCTCCGTAAGCTGCTGGCGCGTCTCGGTCAGCGCCGCGCACCCAGCGAGGATGAAAAGACCATGTATAAGACGTGGATCGACGAATGGGGATTCACGCCGGAAGCCGTGCAGGAGGCCTGCCGCGAGACGACGAAGGGCACGCCGACGATGGCTTATCTCAACGGCATTTTGATGCGCCAGCATCAGCTGGGACGCCACGAAGCTCTTGCGCTGGAAACGGGCATGCAGACCGAACATGAAGCACGGAACTTTGCTCGCGAGGTATATGCCGGGTTGGGCGTGACGGGCAAAACGCCGACGCAGGATGATTTGGCCGCGATTGAAACGTGGCATGAGCAGGGCGCAAGCGACGAGCTGATTCTGTTGGCAGTGAAATCGGTGCATAGTAAATTCAGCGGTGGAAACATGGAGGCAGTGGGCGAAAAGCTCCAGGATTGGCGCGAAAAAGGTTTGTCTACGCCGGAGGCTGTACGCACAGAAGCGGCGAGAGTTCGTGTGCTCAACCAACAGCTGCATAAAATTTATGAGACGGCTGGCATGAATAGAGAACAACCGATAGACGCAGATCGAGACTGGCTTTGCCGTTGGATGGGTGAATGGGGTATGACACAGGAATTGATTTTGCAGGCAGCCGAATATGCACGGGGAAAACAGAAACCGTTTGCAGTAATCAATACAATTCTGAATAATTGGAAGAATAAAGGTATTTCGACCTTGGAAGCCGCCCGGCAGGAGCACGAGAGCCACGTTCGCGGAACTGGAATAGGAACGACAAATTCTGCTGCACTGAATGGGCAGGGTGGCTTTATCAAGCACAATTATACGCAGGATGATTATAAACGCATGGTCGTCAATTTGGACGATGAGGAGGATAGTTGATGCTCAGCCGTGAAAATGTGATGCGCGAGGTGCTTTCTGAGTTTGAAAACCAGCGAGCAAAGAATTTAAGTGAAGAAAAACAGCGGCGCGATGAGGCTGAAAAACGCAGCCCTGCGATTGCTCGACTGCTTGCCAGCCGACAAAAGTTATTGTTTTCCGGAATGCGGCAAGCATTTGCATCGCCGGAACAGGCGGCAAAGATTTCTGCTTCCATGAAAGTGCAAATGGAGCAAATAAATGCTGACATTCGATGCGAATTAACAAAGTGCGGATTGAGTGCGGATTATTTGCAGCCTGTCTATCGCTGCCCGATTTGCAAGGACACGGGCTATGTCGGCGAACCGGTTCACGAGCAATGCGTCTGTCTCAAGCGCGCCGTGCTCAATCGGCTTTATGACAACGACGGCTTGCATGGACTCAAAACGCAGAACTTTGAGACCTTTGACGAATCGATTTTCCCAGATGTGCCGATGGAAGGGAAAAAGAGCACCCAGCGCGCATATATCCGAAAAATCCGGCAGATCTGCGAGCAATACGCGGATAGCTTCGAACCTTCTTCGGGAAAAGGCATGCTGCTTTACGGCGCGTCGGGTCTGGGCAAAACGTTTCTACTCAACTGCGTCGCCCAGCGCGTGCTGGAACGCGGGTATTCGGTCGTGGTCATCTCGGCCTATAAGCTGATGGAGACCCTGCGGCGCTATCTGTTTAACGGCGAGGGCGCGGAGCAGGTGCAGGATATCCTGACCTGCGACCTGCTTGCTATTGACGATCTGGGCAGCGAGCCGATGATGCGTGGCGTAACGGTTGGCTCAATTTACCATGTAGTCAGCGAACGACATAACACTTCGCGCTCAATGATTCTTTCTACTAATTGTTCAGTGCAGCAAATTTATGAAAAATATGAAGATCGTATCGCGGCACGGCTTTGCGATGAGAGCCGAATGACAATCCTTGAGCTTACTGGTCAGGACGTCCGCCGCTTCGCGCATTAAAGATAGCCGCGGATATCGGCGGCAAGCTGGGCTTCGAGGTGAATCAGCCGCTTGGCGATGTCCTTCGCGTGTTCGTCGGCGGCTTTGTACTGATTGAGATAGCGGCTCAGCGATTTCACGCCCATGTTGCAGCCGTCGGTCATCAAATCCGCAATCGTTGTGTCGGCGGGGCTGACGGCCATCTCAAGACCTGTTTTCATCGCGGACATGCCGCGGGCCATCATCGACGGGGCTTTGCCGGAATCCTGAAAGCGGTCGAGCGCCTTGGCGATTTCGCGGGCGAGCTTTTCGTGTTCGGTTTGGCAGGTTTCCAGCAGCGCGCGGAACGTGTTGCTCTGCACATGGGGCAGAACGTCCGCGATGGAGGACACGCCCATCTGTATGCCTGCGTCGCATTCGCGCAGCAGCTCGATAGTATCCTGATGAACCATGAAGCATCATCCTTTCGCCGATAGCATGCGGGAGAATGGTGCTTTTTATACAAAAAGAAGCGCATGCGGGAGGAGCGATATGGTTTATTTGAAATTGTTCGAATTTCCGGACGACGACAGGGAATTTGACTATTTGCTCGGCGTTAAACGAACGTGTTATACGTCGTTTTATCCGTTTAAAATTCTTTCGCGCCGCCGCTTTGAGCGCATCGATTTTGAACCGATTACCATGCTGTACGGCGGAAACGGATCGGGCAAATCGACGGCGCTGCATGTCATCGCGGCGCGCGCGGGCGTGAAATGCGACGCGCGTTTCAACAAGACCAGCTTTTTTGAGGATTATGTGAAGCTCTGCCGGATGGAAGCAGATGCAATTCCGGCCAACAGCCGGCTGCTGGCCAGCGACGATGTGTTTGACACGATGCTGGATACGCGCGCGTTTAACGAAGGCATGGATCAAGAGCGCGAAGCGGTTTTTCAGGAATATTTAGCCAACAAGCGCAGCCATTTTCAGCTTTCCTCGATGGCGGATTACGAGCAGCTTCGCCTTGTCAACAGCGCGCGGCGCAAAACGCAGTCCCGCTATACGCGGGAGGAGTTGGGCATGAACGTGCGGACATATTCCAACGGCGAAAACGCATTCAAGATGTTTACAAACGCCATCGAGGAGGACGCGTTGTATCTGCTGGACGAGCCGGAAAACAGCCTGTCGCCGACGAAACAGCTGGAGCTGACGGAATACATCGAAAATGCCGCGCGTTTTTTCGGCTGTCAGTTCGTAATTTCGACGCATTCGCCGTTTTTGCTCAGCCTGCGCAGTGCGAAAATCTACGATTTGGACAGCGATCCGGTGGATGTGCGCCGATGGACGCAGCTTGAAAACGTGCGGACGTATTACGATTTTTTCAAGAAGCACGAACGGGAATTTTCAAACGAATAAAAGAATCCGGACGATTCATCCGATTTGGATGTTCGTCCGGATTTTATGTGGATGAAGTTTTTTACATTAAGCCTGCCGCCTGAAGCTGGCTTCGCAGATTGCTGACCGCGCCCTCCAGCGAGGTATAATCAATCGGAGAGAGGGAGAGGAGCGTCTGCACCGCGCTGATGGCGGTATTGATCTGCCGACGGGTGTCGTTGGAAAGGTCCGGCGACGAGCCGACCAGCTGATAGGCCGTATATACCAGGCTGCTTGCGTCGCTCACGATGCTTTCCAGCTCGGAGGGCTGCTGCGTGGCGGTATACGCGTCATGAATCGGGCAGATGTGGTTCGCGATATCGTTGGTACTCTTGAGCGTGGCGAACTCGCCCAGATACTTGCGGATGGTGTCGCCGTAGGTATCGATATAATCATAGAGCGGATGGCCGCGCGGGATGAGCACGATGCCGCGGGTTTCGACCGAGTAGGACGGGCAGTAATCCGTCGCCAGCAGGCCGGATTCCGTGCAGATGGAGACGGATTTGTGCATGCTGCAATAGGCGGTGGGCACGCTGTCCGCACTCCAGTAATCGGTGATGGTCTTGTAGCCGTTCACATCGTTATAGCAGGCGTCCGTGGCCAGCTGGCCGCTCACGCCGCACGTGGTCACGCGCACAAGGTTATAGTCGCTCGGTGTGCCGTCGATGATTTCGCGGGAGTCGAGGTTTTTCGCCTTGTGAATTTTCTCCATGAAGGATTGCCACAGCGGCGCGGCCGCGTTGCCGCCCGTCGCCTTGGAGGAGAGCGCTTTATAGTTGTCGTGGCCGATCCAGACGGAAGCGGAATACCAGCCCGTCATGCCGGCGAAGAACACGCCCTTGCTGTCCGAGTTCGTGCCGGTCTTGCCTGCGACAACCTGTGAAGAAATCTTCGCCTTGGTGCCGGTGCCGCTCTGCACGGCTTCCTTGAGCATATCCACCACGAGGTATGCTGTCGAGGGCTTGAACACCTGATGACGATCCTGCTGCTGGTGCATATCGACCACGACGTTGCCGTTGCTGTCCACAATGCGGGAGAAGGAGAGCGGCTGCTGATACACGCCCTTATTGGCAATGGTGCCGAAGGCGACGGCCATCTGCACCGGCGTGATGCCGGAGGAGCCGAGCGCCAGGCCGAACGGGTCGGCATTGATGTTTTTATCGGGAATGCCCATCAGGTGCAGATATTCCACCGAGCGGGACACGCCGACATAGGTCATCAGAATCTGCGCCGCGGCGGTGTTGTAGCTGTTGCGCAGCGCGCTTCGGAAGCTCTGCGGGCCTTTGTATCCGCCGCCGCCGTAGTTCTTGGGCCACGAATCCTTGCCGCTGGAATCCTTCCAGCCGGAAATTGGAACGGGCATGTTATAGGCAATCGAAGCCGGGGACGCGCCCAGATCGATGGCCGGGGCATAGACCGTCAGCGGCTTGATGGAAGAACCGACGGGCATGGTCATGCCGCTGGCGCGGTTGAGCGTTTTGCGGGTGGTCGGCTTATAGCGTCCGCCGACGATGGCTTTCAGTTCGCCCGTGCGATAGTCAAACACGCACGCAGCGGCCTGCGGCTGCTCGATTTCGGTGTATGTGCCATCCGAATTGCGGGACTGATACACCTTGTCGGACGGGTCGCGCAGGCGGGGATAGTCGCTCCAGTTTGCCAGCGTATCCTCGACGATCTCCTGAATTTCGGTATCGAGACACAGATAGACGCTGTATCCGCCCGTGCGGAGCTTGTTTTCCATCGCATAGCGGTTCGCGGAGGTATCCTCCAGGCCGTTGAGGTCGAGGAAGGTATCCACCACGTCGCTGATGGCGTATTCGACATAGTGCGGGTAGGCGTACATATCCGTCGAAGCGGGGGATTTTTCCAGCACGTTGGCCGTCGAACGATCCAGCGCGGCGGTATACTGCTGGGCGGTAATCAGCCCGTTTTCACGCATCTGCCGCAGCACGTAATCCGTGCGGTTGTTGGTGATATCGGGCGTGCTGCTGCCCTCGGTGTTGCGGGTGTAGAAATTGCTGCGCGGGTTGTAATAATTCGGGCTGCGGGTCAGGCCGGCGAGCATGGCGCATTCGCGAAGCGTCAGCTGATCGAGCTCCTTGCCGAAATAACCGTAAGCCGCCACACGCACGCCGTAATAGCTGCCGCCGAGGAAGATGGTGTTCAGATAGCTTTCCAGAATCTGCTTTTTCGTGTAGCGCGTTTCCAGCTCCATCGCCAGATACGCTTCCTGCAATTTGCGCTTGTAGGATTGCTCGCTGGAAAGCACGGTCTGCTTGATGAGCTGCTGGGTGATGGTCGAGCCGCCCTGCGTCGAGCCGCTGGTGAAATTGGCGACCAGCGCGCCGACGATGCGCTTGACATCCACGCCGTTATGCTCGTAAAAACGCGCGTCCTCCACGGCGATAAAGGCGTTTTGAAGCATTTCCGGAATCTCGTCGATGGAGACCATGATGCGGTCTTCCGTGCCCTTGTAATCGGTGATGAGATTCCCTTCGCTGTCGTATATAAAGGAAGTTTTATCCTGAGCATCCAGCGCGGCGAGATCGAGCGTCGGCGCGGTATCGACAAACGCCTTGGCGATGCCGATTACAGCGCCCAGCAGCGCCAGCCCCACGCACAAGGCGATGATGAAGGACAGGCGGATGGTGGTCGCGGCAACGCTGAGCACGAAGTTCGGCTTTTTGGTGCGCGCTTTGAAAATGGAGCGCGCACGCGGATGAACGGCGCGATTGGGCATGTTTTTCCTCCTTGCCATACGGGTAAAAGCGCCCAGAGAAAAAAGGGCGATATGTCATTATAACACAAAAACCCGATCTTCGCATCAAAAACCGAAAAACTTGCGGAAGAATCACTTTCCATCCCGCGCCATATGCTCACGGGGAGGGGATGGGCGTGACGGAAAAGCAGCTCAGGCGATATTCCGCGCGGGTGCGCAGGCGGCGGAGACTGCGGCGGCTGATGCTGCTGACGCTGGCCGTGCTGGCAGTTTTTCTGCTGATCGACCGGAATTTCCGGCCGCTGGTTTTCTCTCTGGCGGAGGCGAGGAGCGCCGCGATGGCGACGCGCGCGCTCAACGGCGCATTGACTGAAGCGCTGGAGGACGGCGTGGAATATGACGATCTGATGAACGTGCGGATGGATGACAGCGGGCAGGTTTCGCTGCTTTCGGCAAACACCATGCGCATGAACGCACTGGCTGACCGCGCGGGGGACGCGGCTCTGCGCAAGCTGGAAGCGGTTAGCACGCAGAAGGTGGATGTGCCGCTCGGCGCGGCGCTGGGGCTGACGCTCTTTGCGGGCAGCGGGCCGCGCATCCCGATTTCCATCGTGCCTGTCGGTTCGGTGCAGACGGATTTTGAAACGGAATTTGAGTCCTGCGGCATCAACCAGACGCGGCACAAGGTCTATTTGCAGCTGTCGGCCAGCATTCGCATCGTCATTCCGACCGGCGCAAAGACCACCAACGTCAGCGCCAACATGCTCGTGGCGGAATCCATCATCATCGGCAAGGTGCCGGAGAGTTTTGTCGGCTACGACCTGAACTCGGATGAACTGAACATGGTGCCTTAGTGCTTGCCTATGGGGCAAAAGGATGATATAATGATTTCGAAAATACTTGGGGGACGCGAATGATGAAGGTGCTCGATCTTGACATGGATTTCTTCCTGACGGACGCCTGCCCGCTTGCGCCGCTGGGGGAAAGGCCGCCGGAGGCCTGCGCCAGCTCGTACAGCGACGAGCAGGTGATCGCCTTTCTGGAAGATCAATGCGGGCTGAACCGCGCGCATCCCGTACCGGGGCGCATCTTCGATACGCATGACAGGGCGCTGGATTTCTGGCAGGCGCAGATGGAAACGGGAAAGCTGCAAGCGCCGTTTGACGTCGTGCATGTGGATACGCATTCGGACCTCGCTTTTGGCCCGCCGGGCACGGATTTCGTGCTCAAGGCTGTGCTGACCCGCAATCCCAAAGCGCGCGCATCCCTTGCGGGGTATCGCGAAGGGAAGAAGCTCGACGAGGCCAATTATCTGCTTTTCGCGCTGGCCTTTCGCTGGATTCGCCGACTGGTGTATGTCCGCAATCCGAAATCGCATCAGGATATTCCGGCGCATCTGCTCGATCTGGGTGGAAATATCCAGCTTCGAAGCGATATTTCCGCCCTGATGGAAGCGATGAACGGGCGCGAACCGACGGTTCCCTTTGAAGTGATCGACGATTATCGGCTGTTTCATGAAACCGGGTACGATTTTGTGACGATGGCGCAGTCCCCGCGCTATGCGCCCGCGTCGGCAGACCGAATCATGCGGCTGCTCAAGCCTTACATCCTTGAAATTTGACGGCAAAAAAGAAATCGAAAAAGAAAAAAGATAAATTTTTCGGCTTTGAGTTATATTTCACATATTCCTGCATAAAATGCGAATGAAGGGCAAAAGATGTCGGATATATCCTGAAATGATAGGCGATGAACGATGCCCCGGCAGGCAGACAAAGAAAATGAGATTACAGGAGGTTGCCAGATATGGATACGGTACGCGTGGTTGTTGCGGATGACAATATACAGCTGAGGGACATGGTTGCGGAATATTTGCAGGAGCAGAACGGTATCGAAGTCGTCGGCACGGCCGGAGACGGCGTGGAGACGCTGCGGCTGGTAACCGAACGCGAACCGGATGTGCTGGTCTGCGACCTGATTATGCCGCAGATGGACGGCTACGCGGTGCTTGAGCGTCTTCAGGCGATGAAGCTATCCAAACAGCCGGGTGTGATTGCGCTGACGGCGCTGGGGCGCGACGACTTCATTTCCCGCGCGGTGAATCTCGGCGTGAACTATTACATGGTGAAGCCGTTCGACTTTATGATGCTGGCGCAGCGTGTGTATGAAGCGGCGGGCGAGAGCCTGCGCGCTGAAGCGCTCAGTGCGAAGATGATTCAAAAGCAGAACGGCAAGCCGAGCGGCGAAACGCTGGAGGAGCGGATCGCGAACCTGTTCCTGACGGTTGGCATTCCCGCGCACATCAAGGGTTATCAATATCTGCGCGAAGCGGTGCGCATGGTGATGGAAAACCCGGATTTGATGAGTCGCATCACCAAAGAGCTTTATCCCGGCATTGCTCACCGGTTCGGCACGACTTCCAGCAAGGTTGAACGTGCCATCCGCCATGCGATTGAGGTGGCGTGGAACCGCGGCCGCATTGACGCGCTGGATGAAGCGTTCGGCAAGAACGTCTGTTCGCTGGATGACAAGCCGACCAACGGCGAGTTTATCGCGCTGGTCGCAGACCGGCTCGGGGCGGGGAAAAGTGCGTAATATCTGAGCTTTTGAGGAGTTATCTCCATCAAGCTGTCCCTATAAACAAATGTCAGACCGATGAATTCAAAAAATAAACCCAACCAACACCGAAATTGATAGGCTTTCTTCTGTACAAATCAAACGTATGGGAAAGCGTCAAGAAAGGTGTTGGTTTTTTATGGATATGGAACGTGTTATCAGCCTCTATATGGATGAATGCACGAGCAAGCAACTTAGAGAAAAGACGATGCAGTCTTACGAAAAGACGCTGAAACTTTTTACGGTATGGCTCAAAGAAAATGAAAAGACGGATAGAGTGGAGGATATTGAAGACAGAACCATTCGGCGCTACATTCCTGATTTGCAAACGCGAGGGAAATATACGGTTTGCACTGATAAAACAACGAATGATATAAAGTATCCGCAACGACGGCGCGATTATAATAAGAAAGTTAGCAATATTACTATCAACAACTATTTGCGGAATCTGCGCGCGTTCTTTTCGTGGCTGGTTGAAATCGAGTATATCCGAAAGTCGCCTAAATGTCTTCTCCTCCTTAAACTCTCGCAAATTGAGAAAATGAAACGCACCTTGTCAACCTTTGCCATCTTTCTAAATGGAATATTCCAGATGGCTTGCATCCATACTGTGAGAGCGGATCAAAAGCAGAGTAGAAGGAGGCCATACTTGTGCGAGCAACTGGAATTGTCCGTCGCATCGATGAGTTGGGACGCGTGGTGATTCCCAAAGAGATTCGGCGCACACTGCGAATTCGCGAGGGCGACCCGCAACAGACGGCATTGGAAGGCGATGCGCAGGAGGACGCGCAGATGCTTCTGGCGCTGCTGGCGGGCGTGATCGAGCAGAGAAAGAAATATGCGTGAAAGCAGAAAACCGAATGATCGAGCGCGGCTTGCAGAAGCTGCGCTTTTTCAATAGGATAAAGGAAACGAAGCGGATTCCCCCATGAAATGTGGGCGAAGACTGAATATTCCCTCATGAAATGTTGGATTTGGAGAAATATTCGCTCATTTTTTCGCAGATTACGTTGTGCAAATCGGAAAGACGGCGTATAATTGAAGAAAGAAAGCAGAGGGGAGCGGTTGCGATGACGTATTTGAAGCGGAAAATAGATGAAACGCTCAGGCAGTGGAAGGCTGATCCGAAACGAAAACCATTGATCGTTAAAGGACCCAGACAGATTGGAAAAACGGAATCGGTTCATCACTTTGCCGAAGCCAATTATACGAGCGTCATATACATCAATTTTGTTGAAGAACCCAAATACAAGCTGATTACCGAAGATGGCTACAAAACAGACGACATCATTAAGAACATATCGCGAATGGATCCGGCTAAACGCTTTATTCCGGGCGAAACACTGATTTTTTTCGATGAGTTGCAGGAATTCCCGGACATCGCAACGGCGCTCAAGTTTTTTCACATAGACGGAAGATTTGACGTGATTTGCAGCGGCTCGATGCTTGGAATCAACTATCGAAAGATTGAAAGCAACAGCGTAGGGTATAAAAGCGATTATGAAATGAAGTCCTTGGATTTTGAGGAGTTCCTTTGGGCGAAAGGCTATGAAGCCGATTTCGTTGAAGATATTTATCGGCACATGGCTCAGATGAAGCCGTTTAACGAGGTTTTGCTGAAAACGTGCCATAATCTGTTCTTGGATTACTGTATCTTGGGCGGGATGCCTGCCGTCGTCAAGGAATATATTGAAAAAGGAACGTTTGAAGGAACGCAGGAGATTCAGAAGCAACTCATTTTAGATTATAAAGAAGATATTCGCAAATATGCGGACGGCGTAGATCAGACACGGATTTTGAATATTTTCAATCAGATTCCGGTGCAGCTTGCGAAAGAAAACAAGAAATTCCAAATTTCTAAAGTGGCGTCCGGAGCGCGGTTCAAGGATTATCGGGGCTGTATAGAATGGCTGAATGACGCGGGAATTATCAATATTTGTTATTGCCTTCATTTCCCTGAACTGCCGCTTAGGGGAAACTATGATGACACAAAAATGAAGGTGTATTTTGCCGACAGTGGGCTTCTGGTGGCGCTCTTGGATGAAGAAGCACAGGAAGATTTGAGAGCGAATAAAAATCTTGGCGTTTACAAAGGCGCACTGTATGAAAATGTCGTTGGAGAAGCGCTCGTAAAGAGCGGATATGAATTGTATTACTATAAACGGGAGGATTCAACGCTGGAGGAAGATTTCTTTGTCAGGACGGCTTCCGAACTGATTCCCGTTGAAGTGAAGGCGAAAAGCGGAAAAGCGAAGTCCATGCAGGCGTTGATTGAGAATGACAGGTATCCTGAAATCCATCATGGAATCAAGCTGACGGGTGGCAACATTGGATTCAGTGATAACGTTTATACCTTTCCGTATTTTTGTACGTTCCTGATGAAACGGTATTTGAAAAGCGATCCATTCAGCGGTTCAGAGGAGCGATGAAACTGAGAAATATGCCTAAAAGCGGAAAACCGAATGATCGAGCGCGGCTTGTAGAAGCTGCGCTTTTTGTATAGGGAGTATCGTCTTGAAAACAAAAACGCATTGTGCTATACTGAAACGGACAAAATATGGTCTATTAAGCGTGGATATTAGAGATTTGTATCAAATATGATCCGTTGGAGGATGACATGAAGTTCGTTTGGGAAACGCCGGAAGAAATCGACAAAGCGTTGGCGCAGCGTTTAAGCCGCATCCGCAAGCGCCGCAATCTTTCACAGCAGGCGCTGAGCGAAAAGAGCAACGTAAGCTATGGCAGCATCAAGCGCTTTGAAACGACGGGGCAGATTTCGCTGAACTCGCTGACAAAGTTGTGTGTTGCACTGGACTGCGCGGATGAAATCAAAAATCTGTTCACGAATGTGGAATACGGCAGCATTGAGGAGGTTATCCGTGAAAGAACGTAAGCTCGAAGTCTACCTCGGCGAGCGATTTGTCGGAACGATGGCGCAGACCGCAGATCGGCGGGTAGCGTTCGCTTATTCGGAAGAATGGCTGGACAACGGCTTTGCAATCAGTCCGTTTTCGCTGCCGGTGGAACAAAAGGTCTTTGTTCCGACGAGCCAAGCGTTTTCCGGATTGTGGGGCGTGTTTGCCGATAGTCTGCCGGATGCGTGGGGGCAGCTGCTGGTCGATCGGATGTTAAAGGCGCGGGGAATTCTTTCTGCGGATATGACGCAGTTGGAGCGTTTGGCGATCGTCGGCGATTCGGGAATGGGCGCGTTGGCGTATCGTCCGGCGTGGAATATCCAGCAGGATGCGGCGATTGGCGATCTGGACGAGCTTTCCGCTCAATGTCATGCGATATTGAATCACGAGGATGCGGGCGATCTGGATGAACTGTTCCAAATGGGCGGCAGTTCCGGCGGCGCAAGACCGAAGATTATGACGGATGAGTGGATCATCAAGTTTCCGGCTTCCGATGAGATGAAGGACAGCGGCGTGATGGAAAAAGCCTATATGGATTGCGCCGAGGACTGCGGAATCATCGTGCCGGAAACCAAGCTGATGCCGTCTGATGTGTGTGCGGGCTACTTTGCTGTAAAGCGGTTTGACCGAAGAAAGACGGATGGGCATATCGAGCGGCAGCACATGCTGACTGCGGCGGCGATTCTCGAAGTGGATTGGCGCACCGCCGCGATGGACTATCATACGCTGATGAAACTGACGAAGATTCTTTCTCTGGATAATCGGGAAGATTTGGAGCAGATGTACAGACGGATGTGTTTCAATGTCTTTGCGCATAATCGCGATGACCATGCGAAGAATTTCAGCTGGATCTATGACGAACAGATGGATTGCTGGCATCCGTCGCCGGCGTATGATTTGACGTGGAGCACGACCTACTTCGGAGAGCATAGCACGACGGTGGATGGAAACGGCAGGAATCCGGGAATGAAAGAGCTGCTGGCAGTTGGAAAAGCGGCGGGAATGAACGTGAAGAACTGCAAAATGATTGCTGAGGAGATTTGGGAAAAGACGCGGACGCTTGAAGCGACATACCGGGGCTGGAAATCGTAGAATCTGCGTTTCAGTGAAAATAGATAACGGAAACGTGAATTGCTTTGAAACGATAACAGTATAGACGAGAGAGCGCGGCTTGAAAAGGCTGCGCTTTTTGCATATCTAAAAGGAGAATAAGAAAATGAAAACAACGATTACTGCACTCTGCAACCAGAAAGGCGGCGTAGGTAAAACCACATCCTGCCTGAATCTTGGGGTAGGGCTTACGCAGGAGGGAAAGAAAGTGCTGCTCGTCGATTGTGACCCGCAGGGAAGCCTGACGATCAGCACGGGATGCGCGCAGCCTGACAGCCTGCAAGATACGCTTTCTACTGCGATGCTTGCGAAGATGATGGATACGCCGTATGATGTGAGTCGGGCAATCCTGCATCATGGTGAAGGCGTGGATATTCTGCCCGCTAATATTGAATTGTCCGGCGTGGAGGTGACGATGGTCAATGCGATGAGTCGGGAAAAGATTCTCAAACAGACGCTTGAGCCACTCAAAGAAAAGTAAGACCATATTCTGCTGGATTGTATGCCGTCGCTGAGTATGCTTACGGTCAATGCGTTGGCGGTGGCAAACAGCGTTTTGATTCCCGTACAGGCTCAATATCTTTCTGCGAAAGGTTTGGAGCAGCTGCTCGGCACGATTGCGAAGGTGCGCAGGCAGATTAACCCCAAGCTGACGATTGAGGGTATATTGCTGACGATGGTGGATAATCGAACGAATTATGCGAAGGAAATCAGTGGCATCATTCGCGAGACATACGGGCACAGACTGAGAATCTTTAATACGGAAATACCGCGGTCTGTCAGGGCAGAGGAAATGAGCGCCGAAGGAAAGAGCATTTTTGCCCACGATCCAAAAGGCAAAGTTGCGGCAGCCTATCGAGAGTTGACAAAGGAGGTGTGTGCCATTGAAAGAAAGAAGCAACATCAACTTGAAGCCGCTCGATGACCTTTTTTCGACGGAAGAAAGCAGAGCGGATGCTCAGCGGGAAAAAGTACAGAATATCCCATTAGGAGAGTTACATCCGTTCAAGAATCATCCCTTCAAGGTTAAGGACGATGCTGCGATGCAGGACACAGTGGACAGTGTGCGCGAGCATGGTGTGCTTGTCCCTGCGATTGCGCGTCCTGATCCTGACGGCGGCTATGAGCTGATCGCGGGACACAGGCGGCATCATGCATCCGAGCTGGCAGGCAAGGAAACCATGCCGGTCATCATTCGTGATCTCGACGACGATGCCGCTACGATCATCATGGTGGACAGCAATTTGCAGCGTGAGGAGCTGCTGCCGAGTGAACGGGCTTTTGCCTATAAAATGAAGCTGGAAGCGATGAAAAGACAGGCGGGACGACCATCAAGAGAAAATGTGTCCCAAGTTGGGACACAAAAAAGATCTGACCAGATTATGGCTGAACAGGTCGGGGAAAGTCGAAACCAGATACAGCGTTTTATTCGCCTGACCGAGTTAATTCCCACCCTGCTGGACATGGTGGATGAACGCAAAATTGCGCTTAATCCCGCCGTTGAGCTGTCCTATTTGAAAAAGGAGGAGCAGACGCTTCTGCTTGAAGCAATGGACAGTGAACAGGCAACCCCGTCGCTTTCTCAGGCACAGCGATTAAAGAAATTCAGCCAGCAGAAGATGCTTTCCCTTGACGTGATGCGGGCGGTCATGAGCGAAGAAAAGAAAACCGACCTTGATCGGGTGACGCTGAAAAACGAAACGCTGCGCAAGTATTTTCCGAAATCCTACACGCCAAAGCAAATGGAAGATACCATTATCAAGTTGCTGGAAGGCTGGTATAAAAAGCGGCAGCTTTCGCAGGAACGGTAATGAATCATAAGTGCTTGCGAAATCATAAGCGACGTGATAAAATAAAATTGAAATAGAGCATGGACAGATGAAATGATGGCTCAAAGGAGAGAAAAAACATGTCCATTCAGGATACGGCAACCAAACAGTATGTTTCGGAAGCAGAAGTGTTTGCAGATGCCTTTAACTACCTGATTTACGATGGCGAACAGGTGATTAAGCCGGAACAGCTGACCGATATGGATACAACGCAGTATGTGATTCCATATCATGAAGATGAGAAAGGCAAGCCGGAAGCGGCGCAGAAATACCGCGATACGCTTAAAACGCTGGCGGTTAAAACGGATGATCGGTACACCTATCTCGTGCTGGGAATAGAGAATCAGAGCCATGTGCATTATGCCATGCCGGTTCGCAACATGCTGTACGATGCCATGCAACTCGAAAAGCAGGTGCGTGATCTGGCAAGCCAGCATCGTAAGGAAGGAAAAAATGGTACATCGGAAGAATATCTTTCTGGTATGAAGAAAGAAGATCGGCTGTCCCCTGTGATTACGCTGGTCATCAACTTTGGCGGAAAGAAATGGGATGCGCCGCTCAGCCTGCGCGAGATGTACGGCGAGCAGCCCGAAAAAGTCCTTCCGTTTATTCAGGACTATCGGGTTTTCATGATTGACCCGATGGAGATGAGCGACAACGATCTTCAGAAGCTGAACAGCAGCCTGCGTGAAGTGCTGGCGTATATCAAATACCAGCGGGATAAGGCACAGATGGAAAAACTGCTGAACGAGGATTCAAAGTTCAGTTGTCTGGAAACAAACGCAGCTCTGGTTATCAATGCTATGACAAACGCGGGAATTGCGATTGACCCGAACAAGGAGGCTGTAAATATGTGTGAAGCAATTCGGCAGATGGTTGATGAAGGAATCATGCTGGGCGAAAAGCGTGGCGAAGAACGCGGAGAAAAGCGCGGCGAAGAACGCGGTAAAAAGCAGGGAAGCATGAATGAAAAACTGATTATTGCACGGCGTATGCTTGAGAAAAACTACCCTATGGAGCAGGTTGTTGATCTTACGATGCTGACAAAGCAGGAAGTTGAAGAATTGAGCAAAACAATCAAGCAGTAAAGGCTATGCTCAAGTGCTTTGAAGGTGAAAATACGAGTATGTGTGAAGCAATTCGGCAGATGGTTGATGAAGGAATCATGCTGGGTGAAAAACGCGGCGAAAAGCGCGGCGAAATGCAGAAGGCACTGGCTATTGCTCGTCGTATGCTTGAAATGGGCTGCTCTGAGGAATTGATTATTGCCGCAACAATGCTGACAAAGCAGGAAGTTGAAGAATTGAGCAGAACGATCAAGTCGTGAAATGTAATGATAATTAAGTGAATATGAAAAACTGCTCGCCGAAAAAAGCGGGCAGTTTTACGTTTCTACGAAGGTAAATAAACTTTAGATCATCCAAATTGGAATAATATAGTTTTCTTTATCGATGGCACCAAGAGCGGGCTTCATGCAAAGGATAGCCCCTTTTCCGCGAGGAGTGGAAGCTTTATCGAGCAGAGAAAATACTTTTGTCAGTTCGCTGCCGGGATTGGCAGTTTTTTTGATTTCAAGAGGATTTAGGATAGAAGAAGTATTTTTCGTTTAGACATCAAATTCACCACTCATATACAGCTTTTCAAGGTTGTGCCCAGCACGGAGTTCACGCTTTGTTGCATTAGCAAATGATGTGAGTTTACCGTCTGAAAGAATGAAATAGCAGTCTGGACGCATAATGCGATTAGAAAGCAGATTGGTATTGTGTGAAGTAAGAATTGCCTGACAGTGCGGCATTTTCTCAATCAATTTGACAATGGTTTCAGATAGTTCGTAGTGATAATAGGCATCGAATTCATCAATAAACATAAGGGAAATATCCGGGCAAGTTTCAGTAAAGTAGAAATAGGTGTAAAGAGCACGCGTTCCACTTGATGCAACCATAAAAAACGGAAGAGGGGAAGGCGTATCAAAATAAAGTTTTTTCTTTCCTTCCGGTGTGGTTTTTGCGACGAGGTTTTCTTCTACACCAGCAGCGTGTAGAAAATCTTCAAGTTTCTTAATACGGTTTCCTTCAAAAATAAAGTCATAGTAATCAGAACTTCTTGATTTATAGCCAATGTAGCGATTTTCGTCGAGAGAACGAAACCAAAGCATGTGGGAAATAAAAGACATCATCTGATAAAGAGGATGATTGTCTGGCAAAGCAGAGTTTGTGATGGCATATTTGAGCAGTGAATCGCTGCCTCTGAAGTTCAGATTGAGAGTAGGAATTAGCTTTTCGAGTCCGGATAAATTTCCCTGTTTCTCAGCATAATTGTATTCAAATAGCAGATCATCATTAAGAATAACACGTTCATATACCAAATCTTGATTGTCATTTTTACGGTATAAATAATCAATTTGATAAGGAGTGAAAACAAAAACATATCGGAATTCAGCAAATTCGAGTTTTGATTCGGAATTGAGATAAAAGCTGTATAACCCGGGTGTGACATTGTTTGTAGTCATGTGGGAGACGATGTCAAATAAGGCAAGCCCAAGGTTGGATTTGCCAGAAGCGTTTTTTCCGTATACAATCAGTTTTTGAAGAAGATTGTTACAGATACAGTTTTCGTTGAACTGATAATTCTTAACATCGGAAAAGTCAATTCGAATAGGAGAAAGAAAATTTTTAAAGCCTGATACTTCAAAGAGTTTCAGCATGTATAATCACCCTTTCAAGAACATTCTAAACGAGATAAATCTGAGTGTCAATAGGAGTCCGTAAAAAAATTACGGATATTTCAATAAAAGTATAAGCAGAAGCAAGATGAACTATGCGGCGTTTTTGACGAAGGGAGGTGAAACGAAATGACCGTAGTCTTTCGAGTTGTCAAAACCAAAAACTATACGATGATGTCCAATCAGCATTTGAAGGATAAACGCCTGACGCTTAAAGCAAAAGGGCTGATGTCGGTGATGCTGTCCCTGCCGGAGAACTGGGATTATACGCTGCGGGGGCTGTCGGCAATCAGCAAAGAGGGCGTGGACGCGATCAGCGAAGCCGTCAAGGAGTTGGAGCGTTCGGGCTATGTGATCCGAAATCGAAAACGGGACGAGCGCGGACGGCTGAGCGGGACGGAGTACCTGATCTACGAGGACTGCCACATGAACAGCCAGCCTGCGCAGGACGCACCTGAGCCGGAAAAACCAAAACGGGAAAATCCAAGACTGGAGAATCCGGTTCAGGAAAAGCCTGTGCAGGAGAATCCAAAGCAGGAAAAACCTGAACAGGAAAATCCCGCACAATTAAATACGAATAGATCAAACACGAATTCAGAAAAAACGTATCCACCAAATACTCAGGGAGAAAATCCTTATCCATCAATCCATCTCAAGGAAAGGCAGGAAGATGTTGCGGCGATTCGGGACAGCGTGCGGTCGCAGATCGGGTATGACTGCCTTGTCACGCCGTATAACCGGGATCGGATGAATGAGATCGTCGAGCTGATGGTGGAAATCCTCTGCACCGGCAGGGAAACAATCACGATTTCCGGGGCGGAGTATCCCGCCGAGCTGGTCAGAGAGCGGATGCGCAAGATCAACAGCATGCACATCGAGTACATCTTCGGCTGTCTTGAGCAGAACGCGAGCCGCGTCCGCAACATCAAGAAATATCTGCTGACCACGCTGTTCAACGCGCCCGCGACGATGGGCAATTACTACGACGCTCAGGTGCGATACGACCGGCGAAAGCGGGAGGAAGATTATGAAAACTGGCTCGATGAGCTTTAGAAGGGAGTGGCGTCCGTGAAAAACTATTTTCAATTCGCCTGTGAACTCGAACCCATTGACCGATTTCCCGGCTGCATGAGCAAAGACAACCTGCTTGAGAACCTGCTGCGGCAGGATACGCAAGCAGGTTTTCTTTTGCCCGAAAAGCGGACGGAAACCGCGCTTCGGGTGATGCAGCTGGAGCAGGAAGCCGAGCAGCGGACGTGCGAGATTAGCGGCGGCTGGTTTCCCAGACGGGTGCTGTTCTTCGCCGTGCCGCCGGTGGACGGAAAAGCCTGCCAGCTCTGCGCGTTGACGCAGATTGAATCCGGCAGGTGTTACCTGTTTACGCCGGACTGTACCCCGATTCTGGTCTACGCCATACAGGGCAGGAAGCTGTACTGCCTGTGAGAAAGGAGGAACATCATGAAGCAAAAACATGCGGATTCGCCCTCAGCTTTTCTTGCAGCGGCAATGGCTGTGACGGGCGCGGCAATGCTGTTCTGCCCGCTCATCGGGCAGAACACGGAAATGAATCGGAGCGCGGCGGAGTACGACGACCTGCGCGTTCAGCTCAAAAGCGAGGAACCAGCGCAGGCAACAGACGCGTCGGAAAACAGAAGCGCTCTGCGCCAAATGCTGGATGCGGCGGGCTTTCCAAGCGCAACGCAAGCGCCGCTCGAACTGCCCGCGCAGGCTGAATCCCCGCCTGAAATCGACATCGGGACAGGAGCAGACCTTGCGGCGTGTCTGGCACAGAACGACGATTTCATCGCGTGGATCAGGATTCCCGGCACGAATGTGGATTACCCCGTCGTCTGGACGGACGATGCCGAGTATTACCTGCATCACACGTTCACAGGAAAGCCAGGCGCGGCGGGAACGCTGTTTTCGCTGATGAAAACGGATTACAGCATCCCCAGCCGCAATATCGCCATTTACGGGCATCATCTCAAATCCACCGGCGAGAAGATGTTCACGTCGCTCATGCGGTACAAGGATGCGGATTTCTATGCCGGACACGAAATCGTGCTGCTCGATACGCTGTATGAAAGCGGATCATACCGCATTTTCGCCGTGCTGAATTTTCACAGCAGCGAGTGGGACGCTTCACAGGCGGATTTTGAAAGCGACGCGGCATTTCTGGAATTTATCCGGTACGCCTGGCAGAACGCACTGTACGACACGGGCGTGACGGTCGGCGCGGAGGATTCCATTCTCACGCTGATAACATGTGACCGAAGCTATGGCGGCAGAGCGGGACGGCTTGCAGTCGTGGCTGTACTTGAAAAAAGCAGGAGGAACTTATGAAACACAAAATCAAACGTCTTTTGTCTTTGCTGCTGTCGCTGACGATGCTGACGGCGGCTTTGCCTACGTCGATATGGGCGGAAGAAACGGGGTTTGCCCAAGCAACAGGCGCGGAAGCGGAACTTCCGAACGAGCCGGAAGCAACAACCGAGCCGGAACTGCCGGTTGAATCTCCGGAAGCAACATCAGAGCCGGAGTTTCCAAGCGAGCCGACGGAACTGCCGTCGGGAATCAAAACGCCGGAGGGCGTGGCGGAGCCGACCCCGCAGGTTACCGAAGAACCCCTGCCAACGCCCGAACCTGAAGCAGCATATCAGGCGGGCATGTTCGTTCTCGTCACGGAAAATACGCGCGTGTTTTCGGATGTGGATGAGACGGCGGACGAGGTAGACGGCGAGCTGTACGACGGCAACTTTGTCCGCGCCGCAAACGTCCGAGTGGAGGAAGTCCGGCAGGACGGCATGGGGCGAACATGGATGCTGACGCGCTATCTGTACGGCGAGGAAGAACCCGATGGAGAGATGGCGTGGACGGACACGGCGACGGTCTGGGTGCTGGCAGAGGAAACCCAGCCGTCCGATGCGGCAGATTATGACGTGACGGCTTACGCCTTCCCGTTTACGCCGGTGGAGCTGTACGCGGCGAATAACCCGCCGAGATTGCAGACGCTCAGCGGCAACACGGGCGAGTTTTACGCCGGGCAGACGGTATACGCCTATTCCGTGCATGACGATGTGCAGATTGCGTCGCTCAAAAACTATGGCGCGATTTACGCGACAAGGCATTACATCAACGAGCATGTGGTCTATTGCCTTGAACATACGATGAACAGCCATCAAGCAATGCCATTATTAAAAGTCCTTGATATAAGCATGAAAATACACTATAACAAGGACTTGATCGAGGCTTTATGATTAACTATCGTGATTACTTGAAAGATATTCTTTTACGCAATCAGTCCATTCAGCCTTATTAATACGATTAAATGCTCTTGATAATCCATGATCATGGAGAGAGTTGATATAATGGAGAGCAAATTCATAGCTGTTTTCAATAGTGATGGGATTACTTATTATTTTGCAAAAGTGTTCATAAACAGCAGGATCGGCTGAGCCTGTTCCCTTAAATAAAAATGGATTTGCGGCACTTAAAAACGTACCAAGATGTTTATTTTTTGTTTCATCCCATTCAGCGTCAAGGACGTAAAAAATCATGCAAAATAGTTCATATTTACTCATTTCAGCATTTTCCTCCGTTTTATAGGGTTATTATTGAGACCGGTTGAGTTATTCCAGATACGGGGAACGAGATTACGACCACCTTCATTAATAGTTGCTGCCTTTAAAAACATCACTTAATCTGTCTAAGACCTCAAGAACAGGAAATGGACCGGTCAGAGGTACATCAAACAATTTGCGCACAAGTTTTGAATAGTTACGCAAATCCCTGCGACTAGTAGGCTTTGTTTGGTAATCCATTAAGACTTGTTATCCTCCTTTTTGCTAAGAAGTTCCAAAATCTTGGTTGCAGTTTCATCGTCCATTTCATCAAAAGAACGAGCGAATTGTAAAGCTGCTTTCCGCTGATGAATGCCTGCGTTTCCAACAATAATTTTATATTGGGTACGGGATTCATCAACGGATTTCTGGAGCTGTTTTTGTTCAGAAGAAGATAATCCATAGTGAACAGCGATTTTATCTACCCAATCGGAAGGTACATTCTTTTTCCCGTTTTCAACAGCTGAAAGAAAAGGAATTTTGACTCCAAGTACTTTTGCCATATCACCCATGACTTCATGGTGCTTAATTCGCAATATGCGTACAAATTCGCCAAAACTTGTATATGACATACTGCATCCCCCTTTCTACCTGTATATGATAACGGAGATTCACCGATTTGTCAAGAATAATTTAACCGATTTTCGATTAATCAAAACTTGCGAATGCGCTTGAAATGATGAAAACAAAGCAATATAGTGCTGACACTCAGCGACCGTTCGATTCTCTACCGCCTGCGTATCCTCAAGACGGATCGCGAAACGGGCAAGACCATCACGCTGGCGCATACGTCGTTTAAGCTCAAGGACGCAAACGGCGAAACGGTGCGCCAGACGGTGCATTATCCGACCGAAAAGGAGATCGACACGTTCACCACGGATGAAACGGGCGGCGTGACCCTGCCGGAAACGCTCAGGTGGGGCTTGTATTACATCGAGGAGATTTCCGCGCCGGAAGGATACCTGATTCAGACGGAATTTCTGCCCGTGATGATCGGGCATGACGGCGACGAACCCGGGCAAACGTATGAACTGAACATCGAAATGCAGGATGAGCCGGTCAAGGGACAGATTCTCGTGAAAAAGACCGGCGATACGCTCGTTGGCTTTGAAACCGTGGACGCATACGGCTATGTAGTACAGAAGCCGGTGTATGAACAGCGGAATCTGGCAGGCGCGGTCTTTGAACTGCGTGCCGCTGAGGAGATCGTCGGCAGGGACGGAACGGCGTGGTACGCCGAGGGAGAGCTGGTCGATACGATCATCACGACGACGGGCGGCGAGGATGCGTCCAAACTTCTGCCGCTGGGCAGATATACGCTGACCGAGGTCAAAGCGCCGGAAGGATACGCGCCGGATAATACGCCGCACGAAATCGAACTCGCGTATGCGGACGATCAGACCCCGCTGGTGAAGATCCGCGTGGAGGTCGGCAATACCTATCTTCCCGCCGCTATTACGCTGCACAAGGAAGCCGAAGTCATTCGCACGACGGAAGCAAACGGTGAAGTGCTGCGGACGCTGCACAGCGAGCCGGGCGAAGGCTTTGTGTTCGGGCTGTTCAGCGAGCGGGATATCCGTGAAAACGGCGTGACCCTGCTGGCAGATACGCTTGTGGCTGTCGGCATGACCGATGAAAACGGCAGGCTGACGTTTGACGGCACATTTCCGCATGGCGACTACTATGTGCGCGAGCTGCAAGCCAAGACAGGCTGGAAGCTCAATCCAAACCGTTTCCCGATTACGCTTGAGCCGGGCGGCGATGCGGTAATCCGCGTCGAGCTGGCGCAGCCCATCTATGACGATCTGGTTTATACGCCCGTGACGCTGACCAAAACCGATATCACCGGCGCGAAAACCGTTCCGGGCGCACAGATCGAGGTCAGAAACGAGCAGGGCGAAATGATTTACCGCGCCACGACCGATGCGAACGGCGAAATCCCGGATATCCCCGTTACGCCGGGAACATACACCTTCCGCGAAATCCTTGCGCCGAGCGGCTATGCGCTCAATGAAGCCGAAACACGCTTCACGGTGGACGAGCAGGGAAATGTCACGGGCAACACGATGCTGCGCGACGACTATACCCGCGTACAGCTCCGCAAGCAGGACGAAAACGGCGCGCCGCTTTCCGGCGTGGAATTTGCGCTGGTTACGGAAACAGGCACGCGCCTGACGACCGCCGTTTCGGACGCAAACGGGTTGGTGACGTTTGAGAAAATCCCGTATGGAAGATATACCGTCGAGGAAACCCAGCCGCTCCCCGGCTATTTCAAAGCCGCCGTGCATGTCCGTTTGACGGTGGACGGTACGTTTATCAACCCGAACGAGCCGCTGGAAACCGTCACCAATACGCCGATGCGCCTTGCGTATAAGAAGGTGGATACATCCGGCAGACCGCTTGCGGGCGTGGAGCTGGATCACTATGAAGCCCGCCATCCCGGATGCGATGAATACAACGTCAAGGCACAGGAAATCTGGCATGACCCGTATGTGCTCTGCGCAATCATCTCCGCGTATCTGGGCGGCGAGGAATGGACGATTGACAGCGCGTATCCTGTCATGGAGCGCTATTTCAAGCTCCAGTATGTGCTGACCGAGAAAATCACGACCGAAACCCGATACCGCACCGAACAGCGCGTCGGGCAGCAGCTTGTGACCGACCCCAAAACCGGCGCACAGCGGTGGGAAAGCTACACTTACGAGATTGAAGTGCCGTACACCTACCGAATCTGCGACGTGAAGCTTGAAAACAAGAACCTGTCGCACCAGCCGGTGTATTCCATGAGCCGCGAGAAGATGGGGCTTTACGCGCTGTACATGTCCACGCTGGGCAACATGCCCGATCTGTTTGCCGGAAAGCCGCACGCTTCCCAGCTCAAAGACCCGCTTTTATACGACGTGCCGGAGGAATACAAACAGGCTGACCCGCAGTTTGGAAAGCTCATCGAGGAAGCGGAAAAATATCTGGGCTTTCCGTATGTATGGGGCGGTTCGTCGCCGGATACGTCCTTTGACTGCTCCGGCTTTGTATCCTATGTATTTACCAACAGCGGCGTATACAACACGGGCAGGCTCGGCGCGACAGGGCTGTACGGCATCTGTCAGAAGATTACGGCGGATGAAGCACGTCCCGGCGACCTGATATTCTTTGAAGGGACGATGGGCGAGGATGTCGGCGGCATCACGCATGTCGGGCTGTATGTGGGCGACAACATGATGATCCACTGCGGCAACCCCATTACCTACGCCGACCTGACGAGAAGCTATTGGCAGCAGCATTTCTACGGATTCGGAAGAATCCCATACGACCCATGAGGAATAAACAGCATGAATAAGAAACTGGAACGATACCGCCAGCTGCGGGATAAAAAGAAAGCGCGTCTTGAAAAGGCGCAGAAGGATATGGACAGGCTGGAGCAGATGGTGCAGGACGAGGAAAACATGCAGATCGTCGCCGCCGTGCGCAGCTATTCGCTCACGCCGGAGGAACTGGAAGCCTTTTTGAAGGAGCGTCGCGCGGGCGGGGCTCCCGTTTTTGAAAATGAGGAGGAAAAGCACGATGAAACTTGAGAAACAAGCCTGTATGCTGGCACTGGCGGCAATCCTGCTGCTGATTGTGGGAGCGTTTGTCGTGGGTTTCCCGGCGGGCGCAACGCTGGCAGAGGAAACGGACATCGACCTGAACGCTTTTGAAGGCAGCGTGATTCTGGATGACCCCGTCTATTTTCAGGAAGCAACGCCGGATGAGCCGGAAGTGAAGCCGACGCAGCAGCCGACGATAGAACCGACGCAAGCACCCGGCGAACAGCCAACAGTTGAGCCAACGCATGAACCGACCGCAGAACCGGCAGCGGACGCGAAATTTACCGTGCAGATCACGCCGCCGACCGGCTGGCGCAACACGGCTTCGGCACAGGCGTGCGTGGACATCGCGGACGAGAACGGAACGGGCTTCAAGCAGGTGAAGGTCAGCACAGGCGGCACAGGTTGGATGGACGTGACCGAACAGGCTGAAAGCGGGAGTTTTGACCTTGACGTATACGACAACGGAACGCTCACTGTGCGCGTCATCGACCGGCAGGACGGTTACCACGACGGAACGGTGAAGATCATGTGCTTTGACCGCACCGCGCCGACCGTGACAGCGGGCATCAGCGGCGAACCGCTGCATATCGAAGCCAAAGATGACCTTTCCGGCGTGGCGGGAATTCAGGTCAACGGACTGCTGTTTACCACGCTGGACGGCGGGAAGCTGGATATCCACTTTAATGAAGTGGAAACGCTGAAAAGCTATGAAAAGCTGGTTGTCCGCGCTTATGACTGCGCGGGCAATTTTTCTGAAGCGGTGACGCTCAAAAACCCGTATTACGGGCAGGCAACGAGCAAGCCCACAACCGTACCGACCGCCACGCCCAGACCGGCAGCCAAGCCGACACAGAAACCGGGCAATTCCGGCAGCGGCTCTGGAAACGGCACATCGGGCGGCAGTCAGGTGACGAGCCAGCCGACCGCGCTGCCGACGCTCATCCCGACCGCTATGCCTACGATTGTACCGACGCTGATGCCGACCTTCGTGCCGACCGCCATGCCGGAATACATCCAGACCGGTCCCGGTCAGGCGTTTACGGGCAGCGGCAATATGCACATGCTCGACGTGCTGTATTCTGCGCATACGAACAAGCAGTTCATCAGTCTGGAAACCAAGAGCGGGCAGACGTATTATCTGGTGATCGACTACGACAAGCCGATTGACGAAGAAGCGGACATTTACGAAACCTACTTCCTCAATCTGGTTGATGACAGGGATTTGCTGGCGCTGCTCAGCGAGGACGAGAAGCCGACTCCAACGCCGACTGCCGCGCCCACGCCGACCCCGACGAAGGAACCTGTGCAGACGGATGAAACCGAACCGAAACAGAATGGCACAGTGGTCGCCGGTACACTGATGCTGGCGATTTTGGGCGGCGGCGCGCTCTGGTATTTAAAACAGCGCAAGAAAAAAGAAAGCAAGCCCCAGCCGTCCTACGACGAATACGAGGATGACGAGGACGATGAAACCAGGGATGACGATTTGAACGAATAAGACCATGCGGCGGGCGGCGAGAAGCTGCCCGCCTGCTTTTTTCTGAAATGGAGGATAACCGGATGCGAGTGATTCTTGCAGAAAAGCCCAGCGTGGCGCAGAGCATTGCCGCCGTATTGGGCGCAGACCAGAAGAAAAACGGATATTTGCAGGGCGAGAACGACATTGTCAGCTGGTGCATCGGGCATCTGATCGAGCTTGCCCCGCCGGAAATCTATGATGCACGCTATGCGAAGTGGCGGCGGGAGGATCTGCCGATTGTGCCGAGCGCATGGGAGAGCGTGGTCAGCGACGGGACAAAGAAGCAGTTTGCCGTGCTGAAAGACTTGATGAATCGAACAGATGTGGACGAAGTGGTGTGCGCGACGGATGCGGGGCGCGAGGGAGAGCTGATTTTCAGAATGGCGTATGAAAAGACGGGCTGCACCAAGCCCGTCAAGCGGCTCTGGATTTCTTCGCTTGAGGAAAGTGCCATCCGCGCAGGCTTTCAGGCGCTCAAGCCGGGCAGCGCCTACGACGCGCTGTATCGGGCGGCGCTGTGCCGCGCGCGGGCGGACTGGCTGGTGGGCATCAACGGAACGCGGCTGTATTCCCGGCTCTACGGAACAAAGCTCAATGTCGGGCGCGTCATGACCCCGACGCTGGCGATGGTGGTGCAGCGGGAAAAAGAGATTGCGGCGTTTCAGGTCGAGCGTTTTTATACGGTGCAGCTCAGCTGCGGCTTTCCGGCGCAGAGCGGAAGGATAAAAACGCGCGAAGAAGCGGAACGGATTCGAGCCTCCTGCCATTGCCAAAAGGCTGCGGTCAAGCAGATTGAGCGCAGGCAGAAGAAGGAGAAGCCGCCCAAGCTCTATGACCTGACCGCGTTGCAGCGGGACGCGAACAGAATTTACGGTTATACGGCGCAGCAGACGCTCGATTACGCGCAGACGCTTTACGAAAAGAAACTGGCGACGTATCCGAGAACGGACAGCCGATTCCTGACGCATGATCTGCGGGACAGGCTGCCCGCACTCATCGAGTGTGTGGCGCAGGTATTGCCGTTTTCAAGCGGTCTGCCGCTGGCAGTTCACACACAGCAGGTTATCCGCGACGAAAAGGTGAGCGACCATCACGCGATTATACCGACGCAGAACATGACGCGGGAAGCACTGGCACAGCTTCCGATGGGCGAGCGCAGCATTTTAACCCTGCTGGCGGTGCGTCTGCTTGCGGCGACGGGCGAACCATGCGAAACGGATGAAGTGACGGTGACGCTGGACTGCGAAGGACATGATTTTACGGCAAAGGGAAGCACTGTGCGGCAGATGGGCTACAAGGTGTTTGAAGAAACATTTCGCGGGAGCTTGGGCAGCAGAGAGCGGAAAGAGCAGGAATACCCCATCCCGCCGCTTGAAATCGGACAGATGGTCGGACCTGTCGTAGCGACGCTCCGCGAGGGACAGACGACCCCGCCGAAGCGCTACACCGAGGATACGCTGCTGGCGGCGATGGAAACGGCAGGCGCGAAAGACGCGCCGGAGGATGCCGAGCGCAAAGGGCTTGGAACGCCTGCAACCCGCGCGGGAACGCTGGAAAAGCTGGTCGATGTGGGATTTGTCGTGCGCAAGGGCGAACAAAAGGCGAAGTTACTCTATCCGACCGAAAAAGCGGCGGCTCTGATTGCGGTTTTGCCGGAAAATCTGCGTTCCCCGATGATGACCGCGCAGTGGGAACAGCGGCTCAAACGGATTGAGCATGGGCAGGAAGAAGCAGCGGGATTCATGGACGATATTGTGCGGATGGTAACGGAGCTGGTGCAGAGTGCTCAGCCCGTGCCGGACGCGCAGAAGCTCTTTCCGTCTGACAGAACGTCTGTTGGCACATGCCCCTGCTGTGGCGCGACCGTGACGGAAACGGCGAAGGGCTTTTTCTGCGAAAGCCGTATCTGTCGATTTGGCATCTGGAAGGACAACCGCTTTTTTGCGCAGATCGGGCAGAGCGTCAACAAAGGCGTGGTCGAAGCACTGATTCGCGTATATTCGGATAGAATGGAGTTCGCGGCGATTGGCGAACGGATGCTGAGCACGTCAACGTGTAGAAATCCGAATTTGAAGAAGGTGCTTTATCAGTTGAAATTCATTGAAAAAAATGAAATGGATAGTCGAAGGGCTGTAAAGACTTGTGGATGTTTATCCTCCAAATTTGTAATCCAGAATACGAAAAATGCGTTTAGAATTATTTTGCCCAATAGCAATGTGAAATGAGAGACTGAAATGTAATTAATCGGCGTGAGCGTTCATGCCGATTTTTTAACGTATAGGAAATTGCGTAAAATCGCCCGCATGAGCAGGAGCTTGATGCGTGGCGGACTTCGGCGGAGGTGAAGGCGGGCGCAGCCCGATTCAGACTGTAGACAAAAAGCTATTCGCCCCCGAAGGAGGGAGAATAGCCCTTTCCGCGAATGAAAGAATAGCTGAATTTCTTGATTTTGCTATTCAAGTTAAGTTTGCTTATGTCAACGAGCTGAGGCAGGTGCAGCCCGCTTTTTTGTCTGCTGTTTTTTAACGGAAAATGCTGCTCAAACCGCTGCAAAGTGAAGAAGGCGTTTGGTCACCCCTCCTGCTCCACCGGAAGAACCAGAAGAAAGGTCGTCCCCTGATTGGAGCTGGCTTCCACCGTTACCGACCCGCCGTGCAGGACGGCGATTTCCCGAACAAGCGCAAGCCCCAAGCCGACGCCGCCCATTTTCCGGCTTCTGGATTTATCCACCCGAAAGAACGGCTGAAAAATGCTGTCCCGATATTCCTGCGATATGCCGAAGCCCGTATCGGAAACGCGCAGGCTCACCTGATTCGCTTCCTGATGAACGGCAACGGAAACGGAGCCGTTCGGACGATTGTATTTGATGCCGTTTTCAATCAGATTAAACAGCAGGCGGTAAATCAGAGCGTCGCTTCCCACGATGCTGATATCATCGCACTGTGCGCCGAGCGAGATGCCGTTTTTCTGCGCCAGCGGCGTTAAATCCGCGAGGATTTCGTCCAGAAGCGGCGCAAGCTCGATGTGATCCGAGCGGGGAACGGAGACCAGATTGCTCATTTCCAGCAGGGTTCGAACGAGTGCCGTCAATCGGTTGATTTGTTCCAGCAGCGTCCCGACCAGCTCCGCTGTTTCGGGATTCATATCGGGATGCTCCTCGGCAAACAGCTCCAGCTTGGTTTGCAGGATGGCTAAGGGCGTGCGCAGCTCGTGGGCGGCGTTGCCCGCGAACTGACGCTGCAAGTCAAAGGACTGCGCCAGACGGTCGAGCATATGGTTCACGGACTGGCTTAACTGCTGAAACTCCTGAACGGTGTCCTCGTCCAAGCGGAGGCTTGCGATGCTGTCCTGATTGATTTTTTCCGTCTGCCGGGAGAGCTGCTTCAGCGGCTTTAAAGCTCTGCCGCTGACAAAGTAGGCGATGGCCGCGCTGAGCAGCGTCACGACGGAAGTAATCACCCAGCCGTTGTGTCCGTAAAGCACCTTGGCGTCATCGACTTCCTGCGAAAAGTGATGGATGAAATCCGTCATCTGCGCATCCGGAATCTCGATGGCTAAGCCTTCCGCGTCGCCCAGCTGATACTGTATGATATAGCCGTTCAGGGAATCCATGCCGGTTGCGCCGGAGCGGTACAGCAGCAGATTCAGACAGATGCAGGCGCCGGCAATCAGCAGGGCGGTCAGGAGCGTCATTCTCCATTGAAGTGATAATCGTTTCATCGCGCTTCCCCTTTGATTTCATATCCTTCGCCGATGCGGTTGCAGATGGGGTCATATCCCAACGCCGCCCTCAGCTTTTTCCGCAGAGCGGACATGTGTACGCGAATGGAGTTGCTGAAGCTGTCCACGCTTCCGTCCCAGACATGCTCCATCAATTCCTCCTGGCTGATCGGACGCCCCTGATGCAGAAGCAGGTATTCCAATACGCCGCTTTCTTTGCGGGTCAGGGCGAGAAGCTGTCCGTCAACGGAGGCGATTCGGCTCTTTGTGTCAAAGGAAATCCGCCCGCAGCGCAGGCAGATATCCCGCTGGATGAATTGGCGGCGGGTCAGACTGCGCACGCGCGCCTCAAGCTCCGCAAGATGAAAAGGCTTGGAGAGATAGTCGTTCGCGCCGGCGTCCAGTCCGTCCACCTTATCCGAAATCTCACTGCGTGCGGAAAGAATCAGGACGCGGGTTTCGAGGTCGCTTTCCCGAAGCGTGCGCAGAACGGTCATTCCGTCCACCTTGGGCAGATTCAAATCCAGCAGAATCAAATCGTATTGCTCGGACGCCAGAATTTCAAGGGCTTCTTCGCCATCCTCGCAGGCGTCTACCTCATATCCGGATAGCCGCAGTTTTTTTGCAATATCCTCTCGCAGAGAACGTTCATCTTCCACGACTAAAAGACGCATAGGCTCCTCCATCTTGTTTTTGCTTTTTTTTAATAGGAAAGCGCGTTAAGACCGACTGACCGCGCATGAAAAAGCATGCTGTTTAAAACCTTGACGCACATGCACGCAGACTCGGCTCCAAACGCTTTCCCTGCTTCATCTATTATAGCAGACGGAAATAAGTTCTGCGTAAAGTTTTTCTTAGCAGAGATTTTAACCTCCGTGGTCTATACTGATGCCATCAAAGCGACAGGAGGAAAACGATGGTTCAAAGAAAAAGGCTGCTGCAATCCGTTTTGCTGGCGGCAGCGGTACTGATGATCGGCTTCGGCGCTTGGCGCGGAGAAGCGGATACGGTTTTCTCAAAGGCGATTCGCCTGTGCATGGAGTGTGTTGGCATTGGATAAGAAAAAAACGCATATTCTCGCCCGCTTCCGCGGATGGATACAGGGATGCGCCGCGCTGCTGACCAATATCCACCTGCCGAATTTCAAAAAGGGGGCGCTGTATCAGGGCGCGGGGAAATATGTCTGCGTGCCGGGGCTGAACTGCTATTCGTGTCCCGGCGCGGCGGGCGCGTGTCCCATCGGCGCGTTTCAGGCGGTCGTCGGCTCGTCGAAATTCAAATTTTCCTACTACATCACCGGCATCCTGATTCTGATCGGCGTGCTGTTGGGGCGCTTCATCTGCGGGTTCCTCTGCCCCTTCGGGTGGTTTCAGGAGCTGCTGCATAAGATTCCCTCGCCCAAGGTTTCGACGAAAAAATTAAAACCGCTGCGCTATCTGAAATACGTCGTTCTGCTGGTGATGGTGGTTTTGCTGCCGATGCTCGTGACCAATCAGCTCGGCATGGGCGATCCGTTCTTTTGCAAATATCTCTGCCCGCAGGGCGTGCTGGAGGGCGCGATTCCTCTGTCCCTGACGAACGCGGGCATCCGCGCCGCGCTGGGCAAGCTGTTCACGTGGAAAAGCTGTGTGCTGCTGGCGGTTGTTCTGGGCAGTGTGTTTATGTATCGCCCCTTCTGCAAGTGGCTCTGCCCGCTGGGCGCGTTTTATGCGCTGCTCAATAAGGTGTCGCTTTTCCAGATGCGCGTGGATACGAGCAAATGCGTATCCTGCGGGGCGTGCGCAAGAGCCTGCAAGATGGATGTGGATATCACAAAATCGCCCAATCATACGGAGTGCATCCGCTGCGGCATGTGCATGAAGGCATGCCCCAAGGACGCAATCAGCTACAAATTTGGCTTTGGTGACTTATCAAACAATGAAATCAAAAACGAAAAAGGAGATTAAAACCATGAAAATGAATCGAGTAATCGCGCTGATGACCGCTATGCTGCTGACCTTCTCCCTGACCGCCTGTGCTGAAAGCAGCGCAGCTCCGGAGCTGGATGGAAAGACCGAATACGAGCTGCTGGAAGTTGAAAACGAGATTCTGCTCGCCAACAACGCGCTGTGGGAGAAGGTCTTCCTCTCCATGAGCAAAAACGTCACCGACGATGTTCTCAGCAGCAACTACGGCGATGTTCTCATGAGCGCGGTGGAAGGCGCGAAGGAGCAGTTCTCCGAGGAGGAATATGAGAAGCTCAAGGCGGATGCGGAGCAGATTCGGACGATTGAAGAAAAGATTGCAGAGATTTCCGCGAACGATGCGTCCAGCCAGCCGGAGGATGCGGCGCAGGGCGACGCCTTCCCGCAGTTCACGGGAAAAGATTTGGATGGCAACGACGTGGATAACAGCCTGTTTTCCGCCAATGCCTTCACGGTTGTGAATTTCTGGTTCAACGGCTGCAAGCCCTGCGTGCAGGAGCTGGATGACCTGAGCGCACTGAATGAGCGCATCAAGGAGCAGGGCGGCGAGGTCGTCGGCATCAACGTAGAAACGCTGGACGGCAACAAGCAGGGCATTGAAACCGCGAAGCAGCTGCTCGAAATGACCGGCGCGAATTACCGCAACATCTACTTTGACGCGAGCAGCGAAGCCGGAACGTTTGCGCTGGGCATCATGGCGTTCCCCACCACCTATGTCTTTGACCGCAATGGCAGAATCGTGGGCGAACCCCTGCTCGGCGGCATTGACAACGAGAAGAACCTCGAAATGCTGCAAAAGACGATGGACGAAGCTCTGGCGCGGGATTCTGCGGTTCTCGGCAAATAAGGACAAAGGACTCATTCCGTCATGGCGGCATGAGTCTTTTTTTAACATATAAGAAATTGCACAAAATCGCCCGCGTGAGCAAGACTTTGATGCGCGGCAGGCTTCGGCGGAGGTGAAGGCGGGCTCAGCCCGCTTTTTTAACATATAGGAAATTGCACAAAATCGCCCGCGTGAGCAAGACTTTGATGCGCGGCGGACTTCGGCGGAGGTGAAGGCGGGCTCAGCCCGCTTTTTTAATGACCAAAAAGAATGGAGGACACCATGAATGGAACAACAACGGTGCAGTTGGCGGAAAAAACGGCAAAGGCAGTAACCGGCAGCGTTGAAGAATGGACTGGCTTTCTGCAATCGGCAGCGCGGCTGTACAAGTACAGTTACCCGGAACAGCTGTTGATCTACGCCCAGCGTCCGGATGCGACCGCCTGTGCCAGCTATGAAATCTGGAATCAGACGATGCGGCGGTATGTTCGGCGCGGCGCAAGGGGTATCGCGCTGCCGGACGGGGCGGGGGCAGTGCGCTATGTATTCGATGTAGCAGATACGGGTGCACGCAAAAGCTCGCGGGAGGTTAAAACATGGGCACTGGATGAAAACAATCGGGAAGCTGTCGCTCATGCGCTGGAAACGCAGTACGGCTCGGCAGCGAAACTGGGCATTGCCGGACAGCTTGAAGAAATCGCGATGCAGCAGAGCATGGACTATTGGCAATGGCATCAGGACGAGCTGCGCGGTATCGTTGACGGGAGGTGGAATTTCTCAAGCATGAATACGGAACGGGCGGACGGATGCCCGGCGTATCGGGCGCGGCGCACAGCGAAGAATGGCACGACGCAAAGGGCATACGGCTTCGGAAAAACGACTGTCTGGACGTGAAACTCGGCTGGGAAAAAGTCGCCGAACGCATCAACAGACTGATGCGAGCCGGACGATATACAAGGCGCACGGAATCCGATCGGGAAGAAGAAATCCGCCTTGTGCCGGACGTTGCCGCCTATCAGGCGCTCAAGGAGGAGCATCCTCATCATCTCGTCGGCGTGAAGGTGGACGACAATCTGCTTTTTTACGGGGACGATGCGGCAGTCGCTGCGCCGCTGATGGATACCAAGCTGCTTGAACGGGATATTCCCGGCGTGGGCATGATGCCGGTTACGGGCATTCCTTTCGGACGTTGGAGTGTTGCGGCAAAAACGCTGACGGAAAACGGACAGAGCATTTTCTTTGCCGAGCCTGCCGAACAGGGCGGCTATGAAGTCGTCAAGGAGCTGAACGGAAGGCGGGATACGCCGCATTATCAGGTGGGCGATACGGTCTATCTGGATGATAAGGCTTTTTTGATTGAACAGATTACGAATATCCATGTCCAGCTGCGCGATCCTACGCTGCGTTATCCTGTCATTAGGACGGAACGGCGGGAAATTTTTGAACAGATGCTTGCCGAAAACATGCGAAACGACGAGCTGTTTTACAGACAGAGAGAAGCGATGCCTGCGGAACCTGAGAATTTCGTACTGACGGAGGAATTGCCGAATACTCCGGAACCGCAACAGCCGCAGGAGGAGACGAAGCTGCACAGTGTCGTCATAGACCTGACGGGGCAAGAACCCCGGCAGAGAGAAAATGAACAGTTCAAAGCGCAGAACTTTCGCATTACAGATGAACATTTGGGCGAGGGAAGCGCAAAAACAAAATTTGGGTATAACATCGCGGCAATTCAGACGCTCAAGCAGATTGAAGCGGAGGGCAGGCAGGCACGTCCCGATGAGCAGGAAATTCTCTCCCGATATGTCGGATGGGGCGGTATTCCACAAGCCTTCGACGAGGAAAACACGCAATGGTCAGAAGAATATCGGCAGCTCAAAGAATTGCTGACAGAGAAGGAATACGACGCGGCACGCAGCTCGACGCTCAACGCGCATTACACATCGCCAACGGTTATTCGCGCTATGTATGACGCGATTGAAAAAATGGGGTTTCGCACGGGTAATGTTCTGGAACCGTCCTGCGGCGTAGGCAATTTTTTCGGCATGCTGCCGGATGACATGAGCAGCAGTCGGCTTTATGGCGTGGAACTGGACAGCATTACAGGGCGCATTGCGCGGCAACTTTATCCCGATGCGCGGATCACAATCAGCGGCTTTGAAAAAACGCAGCGCAGGGATTTCTTCGACCTGGCAATAGGCAATGTTCCCTTCGGTGGTTACAAGGTTTCCGACAAGCAGTTTGACAAGTATAATTTTTTGATTCATGATTATTTTTTCGCTAAAACGCTGGAGCAGGTTCGTCCGGGCGGTGTTATTGCTTATATCACATCCAAGGGCACAATGGACAAGGCATCTCCCGACGTGCGCAGATATATCGCGCAGAAAGCTGAATTGCTCGGAGCCATCCGTCTGCCGAATACGGCATTTGCGGCGAATGCCGGAACGAGCGTAACGACGGATATTCTTTTTTTGCAGAAACGGGAAAGCCCCATCGACATAGAGCCGGATTGGGTGCATCTGGGGCAGACAGAGGACGGAATTCCCATCAACAGCTACTTTGTCAGCCATCCCGATATGATGCTGGGCAGCATGGCATGGGATAAGAGCATGTACGGCGATGAGAAGGAAACGACATGCAGACCCATTCCGGGCGCAGACTTAAAGGTACAGCTGGAGCAGGCGATTCAGAAGATTGGCGGCGAATACCATGCGGCAGAGGTCATGGAACTGGCGGAAGGGGAGGAAATTACTGAAACATTACCTGCTGATCCGGATGTAAAGAATTACAGCTACACGATTGTAGATGGCGAGGTGTATTTTCGCGAAAATTCGGTGATGATGCGCCCAAAGCTGAATCGCACAGCACAGGAGCGCGTCAAGAGCATGGTGGCGCTTCGGGATACGGTATATCGCTTAATGAACGCTCAGTTGGAAGATGCTGATGATGAAACGATTGAAAACGAACAGCGGGAGCTGAACAGGCAGTATGATGCGTTCAGCGCTAAATTCGGGCTGATTAACGATCGGGCGAACCGACTCGCATTTTCGGATGATTCTTCGTATTATCTGCTCAGTTCGCTTGAAGTGCTGGATGAAGATCGAAAACTCGAACGCAAAGCGGATATGTTCACCAAGCGTACCATTCGGCGACCGCAAGCCATTACGCATACGGACACCGCGGCAGAAGCACTGGCAGTATCCATAGGAGAAAAGGCGCGGGTGGATTTGCTGTATATGGCGGAGTTGACCGGAAAAAACGAAGATGCGATAACAAAAGAACTGACCGGCGTGATCTACCTTGATCCTGAATCCCAAACATGGCAGACGGCAGACGAATATCTTTCCGGCAATGTGCGGGAAAAACTCAGGACAGCGCAGGCTGCGGCAAAAGAGAATATGGTTTTTATGCCGAACGTCGATGCGCTGCAAGCCGTGCAGCCCAAAGATCTTGACGCTTCGGAGATCGACGTTCGCCTTGGCGCAACATGGATTTCGCCGAAGGACATCGATGCGTTCATGTATGAATTGTTTTCTACACAGGAATACATGAAACGATATATTCAGGTCAATTTCTCGCAGTTTACCGGCGAGTGGAACATATCGGGCAAGACGCTGCTCAGTCGCAACGATGTTGCGGTATTCGAAACCTATGGTACGTCAAGGGCGAATGCCTATAAAATTCTGGAGGATACGCTGAACCTGCGCGACGTGCGTATATACGATACCGTACAGGATGCGGATGGCAAGGAGAAGCGTGTTCTGAATTCAAAGGATACGACTTTGGCGCAACAGAAGCAGCAGGCGATCAAAGATGCTTTTCGAGAATGGATATGGAAGGAACCGAACCGCAGATACAGACTGGTAAAGCAATACAATGAGCTGTTTAATGCGACCAGACCGCGTGAGTATGATGGATCGCATATTGTTTTTGCGGGCATGAACCCTGAAATTACGCTGCGGGAACATCAAAAAAACGCGATTGCGCGTATGTTGTATGGCGGCAATACATTGCTGGCACACGAAGTCGGGTCAGGGAAGACGTTTGAAATGATAGCAGGCATTATGGAGTCGAAAAGATTGGGATTGTGTACGAAAAGCATGATCGTAGTGCCGAATCATTTGACTGAGCAATGGTCAGCGGAGTTTTTGCGGTTGTATCCCGGCGCAAACATTCTGGTGGCGACCAAACGCGACTTTGAGAAGGGGCGCAGAAAGCGTTTCTGCTCGCGCATTGCAACCGGCAATTATGATGCGGTTATCATCGGGCAGAGTCAGGCAGAGCGCATCCCTATCAGCAGGGAACGGCAGGAGCGAATCATCCGTGATCAGATTGCCGAAATTACAGACGGTATTGCGGAAATCAAACACGCTAACGGGGAACGTTTTACGATTAAACAGCTGGAACGCTCCAGAAAACAGTTGGAAGCACGGCTTGAAAGGCTGAAAGCAGAGGAAAAGAAGGACGATGTAATCACTTTTGAACAGCTCGGTGTGGATCGGCTTGTGGTGGACGAAGCACATTCCTATAAAAATATGTTTTTATATACAAAAATGCGCAATGTGGCAGGACTTTCAACAAGTGAAGCTCAGAAATCCAGCGATATGTTCGCTAAGTGCCGATATATGGACGAACTGACAGACGGGCATGGCATTATATTTGCCACAGGTACGCCGGTATCCAACAGCATGACCGAGCTTTTTACCATGCAGCGCTATCTGCAATATGAAACGCTGCGAAAACAGAACCTGACGAATTTTGACGCATGGGCTTCGGTTTTTGGGGAGACCGTGACCGCGATTGAGCTTGCGCCGGAGGGAACGGGTTACCGTGCGCGGACGCGGTTTGCAAAATTTTACAATCTGCCGGAATTGATGAATATGTTCCGTGAGGTGGCAGATATCAAGACGGCAGATCAGCTTCATTTGCCTACGCCCAATGCGCACTATGAAACGGTTGTCGTTCAGCCGTCTGAAATTCAAAAGCGCATGGTACAGGAACTGTCAAAACGCGCTGCCAAAATCCATGGCGGAGTGGTCGATCCGCACATTGACAATATGCTCAAGGTGTCGATGGACGGGAAAAAGCTGGGGCTGGATCAGCGGCTTATAAATCCCATGCTGCCGGATGACCCCGGAAGCAAAGTCAATGCCTGCGTCGGCAACGTAATGAGAATTTATCGTGAAGGCAGTGAGCAAAAACTGACGCAGCTCATCTTCAGCGATATGTCAACGCCGAAAAACGGACAGGAAAAGGAATTCAGCGTTTATGACGATATTCGTGAAAAGCTGTTGGCGCAGGGGGTTCCGGAAAGCGAAATCGCATTCATACACAATGCAGACACGGAGGCAAAAAAGAAGGAGCTGTTTGCGAAAGTGCGCACGGGTCAGGTGCGAATTTTACTTGGCAGTACTGCAAAAATGGGGGCGGGAACCAATGTTCAGGACCGCCTGATTGCTTCGCATGACCTTGATTGTCCATGGCGTCCGGGCGACCTTGAACAGCGAGCAGGACGCATTGTGCGTCAGGGAAACCGGAACGCCGATGTGTACGTTTACAGATATGTAACAGATGGTACATTTGACGCATACAGTTGGCAGACAATCGAAAACAAGCAGAAGTTTATCTCGCAGGTCATGACCAGCAAATCGCCGGTTCGTGTCTGCGATGATGTGGATGAATCGGTTCTATCCTATGCCGAAATCAAGGCGCTATGCGCGGGCGATGCAAGAATCCGTGAGAAGATGGATTTGGATGTCGAAGTTTCGCGGCTCAAACTGATGCAGGCGGACTATCAAAGCAAGAAGTATCGCCTTGAAGACCGGTTGCTTCGATATTTTCCGCAGGAGATTCAAAATAAAACAGAAAGAATCGAGGGTCATGTACAGGATATTGCGTGTTTACAGGCGCATGTCTTACCGGAAGATGGGTTCCAAATGGAAGTCAGCGGTAAAATGTATATGGAAAAGGAAGCGGCAGGTCAGGCACTGATAGAATGCTGCAAGAAATGGAAAGGTGACGTTATTCAGGATGCTGTGACATATCGCGGAATGAGTGCCAGTCTTGCTTTTGATGCGGGAAGCAGAACATACTGGCTGAATATGCACGGCAACATGACGTACAGCGTTGAGCTTGGCAACGATTCAAGAGGAAATATCACGCGAATTGACAATCGTCTGGCGCGAGTACCAGACAATTTGGAAAAAGCAAGGATGGAACTCCAAGGTCTGAAACAACAGGAGAAGGCGGCGAAGGAAGAACTGGAAAAACCGTTTGCGCAGGAAGCTGAGCTTGCAGAAAAACGGATGCGGCTTGCGCAGCTCAATTCAGAACTGAACATAGACGATAAGGCGCCGATTGAGGCGGCGATAGAGGATGCGCAGGATGTGCCATCCATTCGGGAGCAGCTTCGAGTATCCAGCGAAAGAGAAATGGAAAAAAGGAACAGAAATCAAGAAAGGGAGGAACGATAAATGGACATGACGATTCGAGCAATGAAACCTGACGAGCGGAATTACAGCTACACACAGGAGAAAAGTGTGCAGAAAAATACAGGATGCATTGGGCATCTGCGTGGCGATATGGGCAGAAGCGGTGAGGAATTTTATACAAGCTGGGATGATCACGAGGCTTCGCTGAAAACGGAAACATTCAAAAGCGAATTCAACAGCATTGTGAATGCTCTGCGCAAGGACGAGCGTTACGGTCTCCTTTTGAGCAGCAGAAAAACACTGGCAGCGTGTTGCCATGCAATGCCGGACTGTGCGTTTGACGGGAGTTCTGCACAGGAGTACGGATTTCGTGCAGATACCAAGGCATACAGCTATATGATTCGCTGTAATCCGACACAGGGCAATTACAACTTTTATATTTATGCGTATGACCGAGCAAAGCTGGACAAGGTGCTTGAAATGCAGAAAGAACAAATGCAAAAGTGTGAAGTGCCGGTGTATCTGTATCCGAGAACATATGCGCAAAAGCATGGTGAGATGGAAGAATATCGCATGTCAAGACAAGCCAATATTGCCTGCCGCGACGCGATAGATCGGGCAATCCGCGAACATTATCATGACAATATTCTGAGCAGAAAGGCTGTGCAGAATGTGATCGGACAATATGGATTTGACAGGACGCTGTATGTGCTGGCGGTCACAGTCGTGGATAAGAATTGGGATGGACGTATTTCGCAGAACAACAAAAACTGGGCAAAAATGCAGCCGGTTTATGCCGACGTGGACGAACTTGGACAGGAGAAAAATCAGGCGTTTGTTGCGAGGTCACATCCGGGCTTGGTAGATCTGTTCCTGAGAGAAACCAGACGGGCAAAAGAGGCGAACCTCGAAAAAAATACTCCGGCATTGGCTAAATGCAAAAGGGAAAAGGAGAGATGAGCATGGCGGGAAGAACACGAAATATACAGGTTATTTTCCGTGTTGATGAGCGGGAAAGAGGACTGATCCGTCAGAAGATGGAGCTGATGGGTGTACGGAACATGCAGGCATACCTGCGCAAGATGGTGATTGATGGGTATGCGGTCAAACTTGATCTGCCGGAACTGCGGGAAGCAGTGGCGATGCTGGGGCGGTATAACGGCAACATCAACCAGATTGCCAAACGCGCAAACGAAACAGGGCGCGTTTATGATACAGATATTCAGGAAATTCGAGCGTCGCAGAAGGAAATCTGGAAGAAAATAGACGAGCTGCTGACGAGGCTGGGTGCGCTGGGGCTTTGAGTCGTATCCTTGCATGAAATGAAAAAGTGCGCGACAATGGGGATGAGAAAAGGAAGATACAAGGGAGGGAAAAGAGAATGAAGATATGCAGAGTCATGTTGACTGTAGTTTTGCTGCCGGTGTTGCTGGCAATGAAGGCGTTGATTTTCCTGTGCCTGTTTCTGACGGCGGTTTCAAGCGGGTTATTGTCGATTGTGTCCTCACTGCTGGGGATGACAGCACTGGTGAGCATATTCCTGATTCCGATAAAAAACGCACTGATTCTGTTTGTGAGCGCATGGCTAATTAGTCCGGCAGGATTGCCGCTGGCTGCGCAAAAACTGCTTGAGGTGCTGTATGCGGGATGTGAACGGATGCAGGATTGGATGATGGGATGAATGCGAAAATGGCGCGGAGCTGGGTGGGCTTCGCGCTTATTTTTTTGAAAAAAGGGAGGTAAAGTCTACATGGCAACCACGCGTCTTATCCCTTTGCACACGGGCAAAGGGCGAAATTTCGGCAAAGCAATCCGCAACGTAATCGGGTATGTGTCTAATCCGAAAAAGACACATCAGGGGGAATTGGTGACGGGCTTCGGCTGTAATCCCGAAACGGCGGACGGAGAGTTTTTACTCATGAAGCGCGAGTATATTGCGCAAACAGGACGGCACAGAGGAAAGGATGATGTGATTGCGTATCATCTGCGCCAATCCTTTGTGCCGGGCGAAATTACGCCGGAAGAAGCCAATCGAATTGGCTGCGAGCTGGCAAAGCGATTTACGCACGGGCAACATGCGTATGTTGTAGCCACCCACGAGGATCGCCGACATGTGCATTCACATATTATTATTTCGGCGGTGAATCTTGATTGTGATCGGAAGTTTCGCAATTTCTGGGGCAGTTCAAAAGC
>CAKTZR010000001.1 GCA_934636105.1 uncultured Clostridia bacterium | reverse complement strand
AAGCGGCCAGCGCCGAAGTGCTGACCGTGAAAAATCTCTTTATTATTTCATTGTCCTCTTGACGGAGAGCAGTTCAGTCTCTGTCAGTATCCGGAGTTTATTTTATTTAGGCAGGGGAAGACCTGTCGTAATCCCCTGACGAATCAGCGAATCGGCCATCACCGCCATGTTTTCAGCCGATTCAGCGCAGTCCCGATGAAGCCAGGTCCTTAACAATCCGACAAAGCCCAGCGCGCCAAACGCATAGCGATATTCAAATTCCGTTTCATTGCCTACACAACCGTTGAGCCAATCGGTGCGCAGTTTTTCCTGAATCACGTCGCTGAGTCTCTGCAAAAATTTAATATCACCATTATCGCTCAACAAAACCCGGCAGATTTCTTTATTCTCGGCAACAATTTGAAATAGCTCCGTCAGCATGGGTCGCGCATGGGTGAAAACCGGTTCTCCTTTATGCGCACGGATGACCGTGTTGAGCTGCTCAAAAAGTTCTTCTTCCAGCCGCTCAAGCATATCAAAAATATCCCGATAATACAGATAGAACGTTCCGCGATTTACATCCACCAGATCAGCCAGTTCGCGAACCGTGATATCCTTGACCTGTTTTTGCTGCATCAGCTCAATCAATCCCTGACTAAGCAGTTTCTTGGTTCGACGAACTCGACGATCCTCTTTTTTCTCCGTTCCGTTTTCAATTTTAACATCCTTCATTGTTGTAAACGCCTCTTTTTTATGAACACATTTTGAATTTATGTTCATTTTTAATCGTTCTTCCATTTTTTGTCTGCCAGCTGAACTGACCTTCATAAACTGTTTATTGATTTTCATCATCTGTCCTATTATACTATCCATCGTTGATAAAGTCAACACGATGTTCAATAAACAAATGAAGTTTAAAAAAGGAGGAACTCTTGTGAACCGATTCGCAAGGTGGATGGTCAAGCACCATGTGATCGTGGTCATCGTCTGTCTGGCATTGATGATCCCGTCCATATTCGGCATGGCGGCCACCCGGGTCAAATACGACCTTCTGTATTATCTGCCGGAAGATTTGGACACCATCAAGGGCCAAAATATTTTGATGGAGGATTTCGGCAAGGGTGCATTCTCGCTCTGCATCACCGAGGGACTCAGCGAAGTGGATCAAGCCGATCTGGAAGAATCCATTCGGCAGATTCCTCATGTCGATACCGTCATCGGCTATGCGTCCGCACTGAACGGCTCAATTCCTTCCGAAATTCTGCCGGATGATCTTCGTGAACGCTTTGAAAACGGAGACGACCGTATCATTGCTGTTTTCTTTGATGATACGTCTTCTGCGGAAGGCACCATGGAAGCCATTTCCGATATCCGCAAGGTCGCGGGTGAAAAGTGCTTTGTTTCCGGTCTTTCTGCCGTGGTCACAGACACCAAGGAGCTGGTGGAGGAGCAGGAGGGCATTTACGTTGCTATTGCCGTTGCGCTCTGCTGCATCGTGCTGATGCTGACGATGGATTCATTTCTGCTTCCGCTGATTTTCCTTTGCTGCATCGGTGTTTCCATTCTCTGGAACATGGGCAGCAACTACTTCATGGGTGAAATTTCTTACATCACCAAGGCTGTCGCTGCCGTGCTCCAGCTGGCCGTAACGCTGGATTATTCGATCTTCCTGTGGCACAGCTACAAGGAACAGAAAGCGCTGTGCAGCGACCGTGATGAGGCTATGACCGCAGCTATCGGGCAGACGTTCTCCTCGATCATCGGCAGCAGCTTGACAACCGTTGCCGGCTTCGTCGCCATCTGTTTTATGAGCTTTACGCTGGGCCGTGATCTGGGCATTGTCATGAGCAAGGGCGTCATCCTCGGCGTACTTGGCACGGTGACGCTGCTCCCGTGCGTCATCCGCATGATGGATAACCTGATTACCAAGACCTCGCACAAGCCGCTTTTGCCGAGTGTTGCGAACATCAGCCGCTTCATTGTCAAGCATTACAAAGTTCTTTGTGTGCTGGCTGTCGTGTTGTGCATTCCCGCGTTTTACGGCTACAACCACGTGAACGTCTACTATGATATGAGTTCGTGTCTGCCAGAAGATCTTCTTTCCGCGCAGGCCAACGAAAAGCTCTCCGAAACCTTTGATGTGTCTACCAACCATCTGGTTTTGATCGATTCCGATGTCTCTCAAAAGGATGTCATCGCAATGACCGATGAATTTAAACAGGTGGATGGTGTGCAGGATGTGTTATCCCTGGACAGCTTGCTGGGAAGCAATATTCCGGAAAGCATCCTTCCGCCCGACGTGACGAACCTGCTCAAGGGTGAACGTTATCAGATGATGCTGATCTCCTCGTCCTACGTCATTTCTTCCGATGCCGTGAATCAGCAGATTGACGAGCTGAATGCCATTCTGAAAAACTATGATGAAGGTGGCATGCTCATCGGCGAAGCGCCCTGCACAAAGGACCTCATCAACTGCACCGACCGCGACTTCAAGGTTGTCAGCGCCATTTCCATCGCAGCGATCTTTGTTATCATCGCGCTGGTACTCAAGTCGTTCTCGTTGCCGATTCTGCTCGTCGCCATGATCGAGCTTGCTATCGCGCTGAACCTGTGCATCCCGTATTTCACCGGAACAACGCTTCCGTTTGTCGGCCCGATTCTGATTTCGACCATTCAGCTTGGCGCAACCGTCGATTATGCCATTTTGATGACCACGCGCTATAAGCAGGGCAGAACAAACGGCAAGGGGAAAAAGGAAGCTGTCGGAGAAGCCGTTGCGGCCTCTGCACAGTCCATTCTGGTCAGCGGTATCAGCTTCTTCGCTTCGACGTTCGGCGTCGGTCTGTATTCCAATATCGATATCATTTCCTCGATGTGCAGCCTGATTGCCCGCGGCGCGCTGTGCTCGGTGGCGGTTGTTCTGTTCCTGCTGCCGGCGATGTTGCTGCTCTGCGACAGCCTGATCGTTCACACCACGGTTGGCATGAAGAAAAAAGCGTAATTTTCCGATCGGAAAGAAAGGATGAAAAACCTATGAAAAAGCATGCGATAGCGCTGCTGACAGCGCTTTGTGTTGCGGCTGGCTGCACGGCCAGCGCCGAAACGTCCAAGCATGAGCGTGTTTACGTTGTCGTCAACCATGACGGCGAGGTTCAGACGCTGCTGGATAATATTCATTTGGAAAATGAAGACGCGCTGGATGTGCTTACGGATCGCTCGATGCTCACCGACATTGAAAACGTTAGCGGTCATGAGACATTCACACTGGATGGCGAAACGCTGACCTGGCAGGCTGACGGAAACAGCATCATTTACCAGGGCACGTCGGACAAGCGCCCGGATGTGCTCCCGCAGGTCACCTTTACGCTGGATGGCAAAGAAGCCTCCGCAGAGGAGATCAAAAACGGCCAAGGCACCGTGACCATGGGCGTCAGCTTCATGACGTCGGAAAATGTGCCGTATCTGGCCATCAGCCTGATGCCGATCGACGAAGACACGCTGACCGATGTCAGCGTGGAAAACGGCGCCATTATCAACGACGGCAGCCGCAAGATTCTGGTTGGCTGGGCTGTGCCGGGTATGGATGAGGACGCGGAACTGCCGACGCATTTCACGATGACGGCAGCCGCCGATCATGCCGATTTAAACTGGATGATGACCTTCGCAACCTCTGAACCGATCGATTGGCTCTGCGATGCCGCTGATGAAAAGGTGGGCGATCTGAGCGACAATCTCAATGAGTTGAAAACAGGTCTGAGCGCGCTCTGCGACGGCGAAACTCTGCCGGAAGGCGAAGGCAAGCTGCACGACGGTCTTTCCGCCTTGTTCACTCTGTATGACGGCGTTTCCGCGCTGAATGATGGTGCAAAGTCTTTGAGCGATGGCGCAAAGAGCCTTGACGACGGCGCTTCCGAGCTTGAAACGGGTCTCACAACGCTGGCGGCCAATAACGATGCGCTCAACGACGGTGCTGCTCAACTGTTCACGGCCGTTCTGGCCACCGCCAACCAGCAGCTTGCCGCGGCTGGTCTGGATGCGGCCGGAATCACCCTTCCTGAACTGACGGCTGATAATTATGCCGACGTGCTGAATGCGGCGCTTGCCCAGCTTGATCCCGAAACGCTGCTGGCGACTGCACAGGATGCGGCTCGTGAAAAGGTAAAAGCCGAAGTCATGAAGCAGGAAAAGGCCATTCGCGAGGGTGTGTCGCAGGTTGTCAAGGCACAGGTGCTGGAAGGCGTACTCGCGCAGAGCGGTCTCACGATGACGGCCGAAGATTACAGCAAGGCTGTCGAAGCGGGGCAGGTCACTCATGGGCAAGCCCGGCAAATCAGCGCAGCTGTCGATCAGCTGATGGCCAGCGACGACGTACAGGCTAAGTTTGAAGCCGCTGTCTCCGAACAGATTGACGCGCTGGTGGAACAGAATCTGGCGGACGAATCCATTCAGAAGCAGTTGGAAGAAGCCATTGCGCCTGCCAAAGCTGGCTATGAAGCGTTGAACTCTTTGAAGACTCAACTGGATTCCGTTAACACTTTTGTAACCGGACTGAGCAGCTATACGGAGGGCGTCAGCCAGGCCGCACAGGGAGCAGCTGCGCTTCACACTGGAAGCACCCAGCTTTCCGATGGTGCCGTTCAGCTGGCAGATGGTACGGCGCAGCTCGCTGACGGTCTGGAAGACCTCAAGCAGACACTCAGCGCCGATGTGCTGCCGCTGCTGAATGGCGATGTGCAAAAAGCGCTTGATGTGTTCGAAAACACGAAGAATCAGTTTGCTTCTGACATCAGCTATGATTTGGTCAGCGGCGATATGGCGCACGATGTGGTTTACATCATCCGTACAGATCTGAATCATTAATCCTCTATAAACTCATGCCGTTCGGATAAAACCGAGCGGCATTTTTGCTTATTTAAGGGACAATTCGTTGGTTTTGCGAATTGACGAAGCCGATGTTTTTCGCTACAATAGAAAATGTTAATGAAAAAAGTTTAATCGGGAGGCATGAAACATGAAACTCGGTTTTATAGGCGCGGGCAACATGGGCTCGGCTATTATAAGCGGCATTTTAAATCAATCCGCCATACCGGCTGACAGCATCTATGTCAGCCGAAAGCACCCGGAAAAAGGCGCTTCTCTGGCTAAAAAAGGCATTCACATGATGCCGGATAATCTTTCGCTGGTGCGCGCGGTGGATTGCGTTTTGCTGGCCATTAAGCCCGTCTACGCGGCAGATGTCATTCGCGAGGTTTATGAAGCACTGGACGGCAAATTTGTGATTTCGATTGTCGCAGGCTGGACCTTTGATATGCTGAAAGAAGCCCTTCCGGCCAGTGCGCGCTTTGTGCGCGTCATGCCTAACACGCCGCTCGCCGTCGGCGAGGGCATGAGCCTGATTTCCAGCTTATGTACCTGTACGGACGAAGAATTTGCTTTTGCCAAGATGGTTTTTTCCGCTGCCGGAAAGGTTGCTGTGGTTGAAGACCATGTTTATACGCCCGCAAACGGCATCAGCGGATGCGGCCCTGCGTTTGTTTATGCTTTCATTGAAGCGATGGCGGATGGCGGCGTTCGATACGGCGTGCCACGCGCATTGGCTTATGAGTTGGCTGCTCAAACGCTGGTCGGCGCTGCAAAAATGGTGCTTGAAACCGGCGAACACCCCGGAAAGCTGAAGGATGCTGTCTGCTCACCGGGTGGCACAACCATTGAGGGCATGTATGCGCTTGAAAAAGGCGGAATGCGTGCCGCCGTGATGGATGCCGTCGGCGCAACGGTTGAGAAAACCATGCGAATGGCTAAGGAATAATTATTAAAATCGTAAGCTATATTTTTGAAATAACGAGGTTTTTGTGAAAGAAATCATCATGTATACCGATGGCGCCTGCTCCGGCAATCCGGGGCCTGGCGGCTGGGGAACCGTGCTCATGTTTGGTGAGCACAAAAAAGAAATTTCCGGCTTCATGCCAGATACGACTAACAACCGCATGGAGTTATTCGCTGCTGTCCAGGGTTTCACAGCGCTCAAGCAGCCTTGCGTAGTGACGCTGTATTCGGATTCTGCATATCTGGTCAACGCATTCAAGCAAAACTGGATTGACGGCTGGCAACGCAACGGCTGGAAAACTGCGTCAAAGAAGCCCGTTGAAAATCAGGATTTGTGGAAATGGCTATTGACGGTAATGCAGCCGCATCAAGTGACGATCATCAAAGTCAAAGGACATGCGGATAATCCGTGGAACAATCGCTGCGATGAATTGGCAACAGGCCAGATTCGCGATCATCGAAACGATTGAAAACGGCTTCGATTAAACCAGAAATGCGATCTGGATTGATGCAGGGAATGATCTGCAAGACTTCGCGAAACCCCGGTTTTACGAAGTCTATGACGAGGTGATTTTGTTTTATGCCAAACGACTACCATACGCAGGCTCAGTTGACCCGCACCAAGCGCCTGCGCGAGCTTCAGCGCGAATTGCCGGATTTCTGTTCCGATTACTTTATGGCCATCGAACAACAAACCAGCGTATTGACGCGGCTCAGCTATGCCTACGATTTAAAACTGTTTTTCCAATATTTATCCGATGAACTGCCCAAGTTTGACGGTAAACCTGCAACGGCGTTCACCGCAGCGGATATTCAGCAGATTACCAAACAGGATTTGGAACGCTATGCGCGCTATCTGACGCTGTATGTCAAGAACGAAACGCTCGAAGACGGCGAAACCGCTTCCCGTGAGATGACCAATCACGAATACGGGATCAAGCGCAAATACGCTTCCTTGCGCGCCTTCTACAAGTACCTGTTTGCCGAAGGATTGATCGAAAGCAACACGGCTTCGCTCGTTCCGCTGCCCAAGCTCCACGAGCACGCTATTATCCGACTCGACGTAGACGAGGTCGCCCGCATTCTGGATGTTGCCGAAAGCGGTCAAGCTCTGCCCAAGAGCTGTCAAAAATACCATAATATCACAAAAAAGCGTGATGTTGCCATGCTTTCGCTGTTTCTGGGCACAGGCATCCGAATCAGCGAATGCGTCGGGCTGAATATTGACGACTTTGATTTTGAGCAAAACGCCTTTGTCGTGACTCGAAAAGGCGGCAAAGAAGTCATTCTGTATCTTTCTGACGAGGTTTCGGATGCGCTGAAGGACTATCTGGCCGAGCGCAAGGAAATTGAAGCGCTTCCCGGTCATGAAAACGCTTTCTTTTTGTCCATTCAAAAGCGGCGCATCACACAGCGTGCTGTTGAAAATATGGTCAAAAAATATGCCGCCATCGCCGCGCCTTTGAAGAAAAAAATCAGTCCTCACAAACTCCGCAGCACCTTTGGTACCAATTTGTATCGAGAAACCGGCGATATTTACCTTGTCGCTGACGTTCTTGGCCACTCAGACGTCAACACGACGCGCAAGCACTATGCGGCCATCGCCGAAGATCATCGCCGAATTGCAGCACAGAAAACCGTTTTGCGCGAAGAACCTGTACATACCAGCCTTCCAAAGCCTTAAAAAACTTCAAAACAAAAAGCCGGATGACTGCGATTATAGACTTCGCAAAACATCCGGCTTTTGCTTTATTTTTGATTTCCACGCACAAACGGAAATAAATCATCTCCGAAAAAGTCGTCATCTTCTTCCTGCGGATCGTCCAGCGTTTCCTCATCATACAGATAATCATTGGGATCCATCGTCTCATCGATGATGCCATCCACCTTAATCGCCCGATATTCCGGGCTTTTATCGGTATGATCCAATCCAATGCACTTTCCGCAGTTGTCGCAGATTTTCGTCGGATCGAGATCGCACATGTTGCATTCTCCGCACTCAATACATGCTCGATCATATAAAACACAACGCTTTGTTTCCATTACCCTATCCCCTTGCCTTTTTGTTGGCTCATTATAGCACCGATTCCGTCCGCGTTCAAGCGGTTTTCCGTCAAAATGCGAACATATGTTTGATATTTCTTGCCTTTTATCAATCGGCTATGGTATAATATGAAAAAGTTTTGCAGCGAAGGAGTGTGGGCGAATTGACCATTCAAAAGCCGCGCGGCGACATGCAGTCCCGTATTCTGGCTTACATTGAGCAGGAAATCAAAACCCGCGGTTATGCGCCCTCTGTTCGCGAAATCGGCGAAGCCGTCGGTCTGAAATCCACCTCAACCGTGCACGGACACCTGATGCGGCTTGAAAAAAAAGGTCTTCTTCACCGTGACGCCATGAAACCCAGAGCCATGGGGCTTTCCCCTGCCGTATCCCCATCTGAAAACGTATCCCTTCGAAAAATCCCGGTTATCGGCCGTGTGGCTGCTGGAACACCCATTCTGGCCGAAGAAAACGTCGAGGAAAACTTATTTCTGCCGGAAGAACTGGTCGGCCGCGGGGATGTGTTCATTCTGCGCGTCCGCGGCGAAAGTATGATTCAGGCCGGCATCATGAATGACGATTATATCGTCGTGCATAAACAGCCTGATGCGCATAACGGCGAAATCGTTGTCGCTATGATTGACGATGAAGCCACAGTCAAGCGGTTTTACAAAGAGAACGGCCACATTCGGCTTCAGCCGGAAAACGACGTGATGGAACCGATCATTGTTCCCAACGTCACCATTCTCGGCAAGGTTATCAGCCTGATTCGACAATTTTAAAAAGCGCACCCGCTTGGATGCGCTCTTTTTATGTGCTTCGAAAAGCTTACTCGTCGAAATCGAACTCGTCGCCCGCCTGCTCTTTGAAGATATCGAAAACCTTCTGGAGCACGTCTTCGTCGTCCACGCCGACATAAGTCACTTCATCCTCGTCGTCCGATTCCTCATCCTCCATCACCTGAAGAATCACAACTTCGCCGTCATCGTCATCGGTCGGCAGAAGCACAACATACTCGTTGCCTTCATACTCAATAGACGCACAGAACTCAAATTCCACATCGGTGCCGTCTTCATCGGTCAGAACGATGATGTTATCATTTTCCATCTTTTCCATATCATCCATGGCTAAAATCCTCGCTTTCGTCATACGATACAAACCGAAGTCTGCATCTATCTATAAGAATATCACAGAAAAAGATAATATGCAATGGTTTCTTTGAAATTTCGTTGCATTCCGGAGATGAAAATATGGCTTTTTGTCAAACCCTGCGGCTCTATGGTTCCGCCGCTTCGCGTGAGCAGGCACGGGCGCTGTTTGAAAACCTGCCGGAAGTCCACCGAATTGACGAAAACGGCGTACTGCTCCAACTTTGGCTGACCGCGCCGCTTTCAGAGGGCTTTTATCTTTCCCTGCTTGAAAAAAGCGGCATCAGCGGCTTTTCTTTCTGTCGCTGACGCCGTCATTTTACACATTTTCAAGGAAAGGCTTTCCATCTTCTTTATAGCACAGCGTTCCAAATTCATCAAAAACAAGCGAAATTGGCTGACTGTCTATATATTTGAGGATTTCATCCATTCGGATGCTGTCGCGGAAGCTGACAAACGAGAAGCTCACGCCCGCCCGCTTGGCCCGGCCCGTTCGACCAATTCGATGGACATAAAATTCCTGTTTGTCCGGCAAATCGTAGTTAAACACGGCTTCCACATCGTCTACATCAATGCCGCGCGCCGCAACATCCGTTGCCACCAGAATTTCAAACTCACCCTTTCGGAAGCCGGACATCACCTTGTCGCGCAGAGACTGCCGCACATCGCCATGAAGGCATTCCGCATTGTAGCCTGCTTTTTTCAAGCGTTCGCAAAGGCGAGCCGTCATATCCTTCGTGTTGCAGAAAATCATAACCCTCTTATACTGATCGGAATCCAGTAAATAAAGCAGATGCTCATATTTTTGTTTCTGATCGGATTCCACGATATATTGCGTGATGTTGGGCTTATTCTCCGCCTGCGCCTGCACGACAATTTCAATCGGGTCATGCTGATACTTCCATGAAACCGTCAAAACATCCTGATTCGTCGTCGCGCTGAACATCACAAGCTGACGATTCGGATCGGCGCTTTCGATGATCTTTTCCACATCCTGAACGAAGCCCATTTTCAGCATTTCATCTGCTTCATCCAGCACCATGGTATGCACCGTATTCAGATGAATGTTGCCGCGCTGCATGTGATCCAGCAAGCGCCCGGGCGTAGCCACCAACACCTGCGGCTTGCGCCCTAATGCGCTCATCTGCTTGCCAAACGGCTGTCCGCCGTAAATCACCGCAATTTTCAGTCCTTTAATAAAATGCGCCAGATTAGTCAGCTCGTCGGCAATCTGCTGCGCCAGCTCTCTCGTCGGCGCAAGCACAACTTCCTGCACATGGCTGTCATCCAGATTGACATATTCAAGCATCGGGATGCCAAAGCCCAGCGTCTTGCCCGTGCCAGTCGGCGCAATCGCAATGATATCGTGTCCATCCATCATCAGCGGGATGCACTTTTGCTGAATAGCCGTTAAATTTTGAAAGCCCATCCAATCAAAAGCCTGAACCACTTCCTGACTGATGCCCATCGCTTCCAGCGGATGAGTCACTGCTGCCTGTGTATCGCTCAAGGTTCAACCCTCACACTTCTATACATTCTCGTATATTATTGTATCTCACTGCGGTTCAGGTTGCAAGCGCTTCCATAAATTTTCATGAAAGTTATCGACTTTTTTCAAGCAATTCCGCAGCGGCCGCGTTCGGATTCTGCATCATGGCCGAAATGACCCGGTCCTCGTCAACCCATTCCCCTTCAATTTGAAAGATCGCGGCGTTGCTGTCGGCAATCGCATTCAAGAGCGTGAAAAGCCTTGTTTCTCCCCTCGCTCTATATATGTGAACCCTCGTCCATGCTTTTTCGCTCATTTGTCGTTCTTGTAAAACCGCATACAGGTTTTCCATCCATAATGCCGACCGATTTCGATAAGCATACGCCATCAAATAGGTGCCGACAAGCAGCAAAGACAGGTTGAGCCTGCCAATTTCAAACGCGCCGTAGACTCCAAGCAGAATCATCAGCCCGCCAACCATCATTCCGCCCAGCGACAAAACCGTTGTCAGGATTCCGATGGGAAACATATAATACCCGACACAAAACACGGCCTGACCGCCATCCAGCGGCAAAACAGGAAGTATGTTCAGCGCAAGCATACCTGTATTCATAATTATGGCCTGTCTCAAAAATTCGTCCGGAAGCACTGATTGTACCCACGGCGCGGACAATAAGCCGATCATCCCATAATTAGCCAGCGGCCCGGCGGCAGCAACCGCCATCCCTCTTATTCCCTTCTTCGAGCTTACACCGGGCGGATAGCGAATGATGCCGCCAAACGGCGTAAGCTCAACGCTTTCCGCATGTTCGCCCAAACCGTAGCCAACCAGCAGATGCGCCGCTTCATGGATAAACAAGGCAAGCAGCGCGCCTGCGCAGGCCCATGTCGAAGCAAATACAGCAATCAAAAGAAAGTAAAGGCCGCAAAGCGGCTGAATTTTCAGCTTCACTCACCAAATACGGGCATCACAGAAAGCCCGTCTTTCCGAAGTTCAAACGCCGTCATACCTGCCATAGTGCCAATCGGAGCGCCGGATGCAACTGCCTCGCCCTCCTGCACGGAAACCGTGTTCAAACCGCTGTAAATCGATTCGTAGCCATCCGCGTGCAGAATCCGAACGGTGTATTCATCCCGCCTGTTTTTAACCGTATTCATCACCTCGCCCGCCATGCAGCAGCTGACCTCGCCGTTCCCTTCGTACTCCATCCATGGCTCATCCGGGCTCCATGTGTGCAGAAGTGTCGTTTCTGTCGGCAATACGGCTGAGCAGATTTCCGTTTCATCATTTCCCGTCAAGAAGACCATCGCGCTTTCCGGTAGAATATGACTGACAAATTGCAGCCGTCCCAACGTTTCGTCATATTCAAACCCCGCCGTCACATGGCTCATGACAGATTGAACGTCATCTTTAAACCATGCAGTTGCAATCGCCGCAAGGCCCAAACAGAGAAAAGCGGCTGCCAGAGGAACAGACTTTCTCAGCAGCCGCTTATCCCATTTAATCCGCCTGCGATGAGGCGTCTTTTTTGTCCATTCACGCCGCTCCCGCGGCTTCATTTGCGCCATGACCACTTTTTTGTTGTCCATGCCGCTCTGCCCTCCTTCACATTTCTGCCTGAAACTATGCGGAGGGCGATTCCATCAGAACTATTCCCGTTTATTCTTCAAGTCCACAGAACTCTTGTGCTGCGTCACGTTGAGCACCAGTCCAACGCCTGCCATATTCACAACCAGATTGGTGCCGCCATAGCTGATAAACGGAAGCGGAATACCAGTGATTGGCATAACGCCGATACACATGCCGATATTCTCGTACACATGGAAAAGCAGCATCGCCATCACGCCGACAATAATCAGCTGCCCGAATTTATCATTTGTATGAAAGGCCAACAGAAGCATACGGTAAATCACAAAGGCATACAGCGCAAGCAGAATCAACGCGCCGACAAAGCCCAGCGTCTCGCCAACCACGGAAAAAATGAAGTCCGTATGGTTTTCCGGCACGTAGTTGAGGTGCGTCAGCGTACCTTCCGCCCACGCGCCCTTGCCATACAAGCCGCCGGAGCCTATCGTGATTTTCGAATTGACAATCTGATAACTGCTGCCTGTCGGGTCGGATTCCGGATTCATGAACGCAACCAGCCGCAGCCAGCGGAAATTGTTCGTAGAAGCCAAGTAAAAGATAATCGGCGTGAGACCCGCCGCAACGATGCCGCCCAGCAGGAACATCCACCGCAGTTCAAAGCCTGAAACAAACAGAAGCGCGACGAAAATAACGCAAAAAACCATCAGTGTGCCAATATCCGGCTGTGCAGCGATCAGCAGCGCCGGAATGCCGAAGTGCATACAGATATAAATGAAATATCGGAAATTGGGAATCGGTTTATCCGGATATCGCGTTAGAGCCTTGGATAGTGTAATAATCAGCGCCAGCTTGGCCAGCTCGGACGGCTGAAAGGTTCGATCCAGAAATTGGAACCAGCCGCTGACACCGTTGATCTTGGAGGTTGTAAGCACCAGGCCAAGCAGCAGCACATCCACAAAATAGATGACAGGCCACAATCGACCGATGATGTTATAGTTGATGGACATGATGATGGCCACGACAACCATGCTCACCACAACCCACATCAGCTGGAGACGGCCGTTGTTCGCGTCCATGACCAGATCCTGAAGTGAACGGTCCGAGCCCAGCGACGGGTCAAAGTTCGCAATGGTAATGGCCAGCACGCCGTACAACGCCAGCATGTAGCTGGCAACCAGCAGCGGCCAGTCAAAGTGCGGCTTGGACAGCCTGTTATTTTCCGAAAAGAACATGCTTCGATCTCCTTGTTAATTGCCGTCGCCCAGAAGCGCATCCGTCATCTGCACAAGCGCTCTGCGTGCAGGGCCGTCGCATTCCAGCGCAATGCGCCCCTTCTGTGAACAGGCTGCAATGGAATCATCTTCCGGAATGCACCCAATCAGCGGACAATCCAGCGTCATTTCAACCGTCTTCGCGTCATATTGCATCTTTTTGCGGATTCGCTGCGCCGAAGCACGGTTAACAATCAGTCCTCTTTCCTCCATGCCGCCTCTGTCCTTCATCATCATGCGCTCGCTGGCTCGAATCGAGCAATCATCCGGCCGCGTTACAATCAGGCGAACATCCTCCTGCCCCAGCAATTCCCGGCCAAGTGCAAAATGCCCGGTTGGGCAATCGATCACCAACACATCGCAAAGTGAATGAAGCGCAAGCAGCGTTCCGGTCAATTCCATCGTCGGCACGTCGTCATACAGCGATGCGCAGACAAAACGCAGATTGTCATACTTGGGCGCTTTATACAGAGCCGCCTCAAGCCCGGCCTGCCGATTGGCCACATCCGCCATATCGAGCACCACCACGTTTTCAAGGCCAAGCGCCAAATCGCATGCGCGGCTCACGCCGGAAGCATCCAGCAAAATGGTGCGTTTTCCCCGTTTTGCAGCGCTGACTGCCAGCGACAGCGCAATCATCGTCTTGCCAACGCCGCCGCATCCCGAACAAACAGCAAAAATCTTCGCCATCGTTTCACTCCGATATCAATAAGCCAGCGAATTGGAGGGCGGCATGATATCTTCTCCATCCAGATCCATATGTTCCAAATAATAATTCAACACTTCACGAATTGTGATGGAGCAGTAAGAGCCGCTATATCCATGCGGGATGTACACGCAGACAGCGATCTTCGGATCATCGAAAGGCGCAAAAGCAACCATCCACGCGTTGTTTTCAAGATCGATGGCCGTCTTTTCTGCCGTTCCCGTCTTGGCGCCCATGTTCGCACCGACGTCTGCATATTCGCCATGGAAGAACGTACCTGCAGTACCTTCGTCGCTGGTAACGTCGCTCATGCCTTTTCTGAGCGCCGCCAGATATTCCTGCACGCCCTCGCCTTCAATTTCAGAAGCCAGAATCGGCGTGCTCTCGCTGAGCACTTCGCCATCCGGGGAGATGATGGAGTCGATCAGCCGCAGGTCATACACCTTGCCGCCGTTTGCGATAGCTGCCACATAACGCGCCATCGCAACCGGGGTCACGGTGGTGATGGACTGACCAACCGCGGCCATGATCGCCTCCGAACCGCCCCACTTTATTTCGTTCAGCATGATGTAGGTATCACCGGCTACAATCTGCAAATAAACGAGTTCGCGCGGCATATCCAGTTCTTCCATCAAAATGGTTCGGATTTCCGGCAGCCAGTCGTTCTGGTTGTAGTCAACGGCCATATCCATCAAACGCTTAACGCACTTATTGAGTTTTTCCTCGTCGAAGGTCATGTTGTATTGTTCACCGACGTCAACGAGGTGCTTTTTAATATTGTTGAAAACAATCGAAGGACGCCACGTGGACTGTTCAGCCGCGCTGATGGCTTTATTCTTATCATACAGCGTCGTCTGACTGCCGACATAGCCTTGCAGCTCGCCCGGCAGATCGATGCCCGTCTTGGTCGTCAGTCCATAAAGCGCCGCCGTTTTATAGAGCTGGTCATCCGTGTTTTCATACAGACGCGAACCAACCGTGTAGAAGAAATAGTTGCAGGAATGCGTAATTCCCTCTACGACCGTCTGATTGGCGTGCAGGCTCAGCCGCTTCTGGTTCAGCCAGCAGCGCGGCGGATTCGTTTTATCGTATTTATCAAACTTGCCTCCGTCGCTGATCTGCTCCGACAAAGTCAGCTGACCGGTCAGCAGTCCCGCCGTGGCTGTCACCATCTTGAAAATAGAGCCCGGCGTATCACGGGAGCCGATGGCGTAGTTGACCAACGGGTTTCGAGAATCAAGCAGAATGTTTGCCGCCGCATCGCCGCCCACGATGAATGCATTCGGATCATACGGCGGATAGCTGGCCAGCGCCAGCACGCGGCCCTCCATATCAATGACAACCACAGCGCCCTTTTCCGCCAGCTCAATCGGGTTGGTTTCAAAGTCGCGCGTTGTGCCCTGGAGTTCCGCTTTGTTGGTGTCCAGCCATGTATCGCTGTTGAGCAGAATTTCCTGGCGGTCTCGGATATAGTTGATGTTTTCTTCCAATGCGCTTTCCGCAACGCGCTGGAGGTTGGAATCGATGGTCAGTTTGATGTTGTTGCCGTCCGTCGCTTCCGTCGAAGACAGCGTCCGGCTGACTGCGCCATATCGATCGATTTCCACCACACGCTTGCCCACGCGCTGCGTTGTACAGGCGGAAAGCCAATCTTCCATCGTCTTTTCAACGCCGTCAAGGCCGATCAAATCCGACAGCGCGTAGCCCTTGTCTTTGTACGAAGCATAATATGTATCGTAATTCTGAATTTTGCCGATATAGCCGATCACATGGCAGGCCAGCGTGCCGTTTGGATACACGCGCTGCGTGCTCACCGAAACGCTGATGCCTTCCATGGTTAACGCCTTGGCCTCGATTTCGATAACCGTCTCCCAGCTGACGTTGGAAGCGATGGTAATCGGCTGGGACAGGAACGCATTGGTCTGCATGGTTTCCCAAACGCCAAGCACCTGAATCTTCTTTTCCGTGCTCAATTCTTCGGGAATCCGATATTTGGTACAGAGCTTTTCAAACAACTCCTGCTGCGGATACGCCGTCGTGCTGCTGACATAGAAGTTGCTGCGCCACATCTTTTCACGCGCATCCTGTTGGGATTGCGTATACTTATTGTTATTCCATGTAAATACCCAGAGTCCCGTCATCTCATCCTGAACCAGAGAAAACGACGTGTTGAGCGTTCCGCCGTTCTTTTCAATGATATCGATGACATTGATGATGGCGTCCGTATACACTTTGTACTGGCTGACGGTTCGACCCGTCGTTTCATCGATATCGGTCGGCGTGTAATTGGGATCACGATAAAACTGGACATTGTAAATCTGCTTGTCATAGGCAAGCGTCAGCGAGTTAACGTCCATGATGGTGCCACGGGAGCCCTGACTGGTGATCGTCTTGGTCTTTTTGCTTTCCGCGCTGGCCAGATTGTCTTCATAGTCGGCAACCTGCAAATTGAACAGACGTACAATCAAAACGCCGAACAGCAGCGCCACAACGCAGGCAATCGTCCGATATCGGCCCAAATATTTCTTATTCACAGAACACAAAACCTCCGAAATGATTAGCGATTATGCCCGATCAAGTCCGAATCCTCCACCAAATCTCCGCCCCTTTTCCTCTTAAACGGATGAATGCTCATGATTTTCTGCGTGATAAACGAGCCAGGCAGGATCATCACCGTGCTGTAGGCTGCACAGAGCAGCGCGCGCAGAATCGTCACAACGCTTTGCTCCGCGCCAATCAGAAACAGATAGCCGATGTAAACAATCTCCCGCATCAGCGTCAGAAAAAAACAGATGAGCATCAATTCCAGATAGCTTTTGTGTTTGACTTTTCTAAGTTTGATATTCATCGCTCTGCGCAGCATAGGCGCTGCCCAGCCGATAAACGTATAGCAAACCAGATTGATGGCCAGCACATAACCCACGCTGGCGTCATACAGCATAGCCAGCAGGCTTCCGGCGCAAAACCCTCCGTATGCGCCGGTATAACCCGTCAGCAAAACCAGAAATACCGTCAGCATATCCGGCGCAATGCCCGCTATTCTGATGTATTTCACCAAGTCCGTTTGGCAGATGCAAGCCAGAATGACCGTGATGACAATCCGTATCGCTCTTGACATTTTTTCACCTCATGCCGTCTGCTCACAGATCATCCGGGAACGGCGCATCCACCTCGGGATCATCGTAAACAATCGGTTCATCCGTGGTCTCCGGTTCCGGCGTCGGTGTTGCCGAAACAATGCGATCCGCCAAATCACCCATTGCTTCTTCGTCGATGACGATGTCCAGCGCTTCCGGTTCTGGGGTCGGCGTGGCTTTGCCCGGCGCATCCGGCAGCGGAACAGGCGTGGAATTCGTCAAGCGTTCTTCTTCAATCACAGCCTGCGGTCTGGCCGTCGCAACCGGCGCGATGATGATTTCCGTGTTGTCATAATTATCCGGCATTTCTTCCACATCAGCATAATAACGCAGGACAAGCACATTTTCAATGTGTTCAAAGTCGGCGGCTGGTTCGACAACAATATAGTGTTTGTTGTCCTCAATGGCACGCGTGCTCTCGCGCACATAGCCGATCAGCAATCCCTTCGGGAAGGACACGCCCACGCCAGAGGTAATCACACGGTCGCCCGGACGCGGCACGCTGTCCGCCGACAGATAATACATGCGGCAGAGCGGTTCGCCTGTGCTGCCAAGCGTTCCCTTGACTGCGCCCTGATCGCGGCTGCTTTCAATCAATGCGGCCAAACTGGCCTGATCGTCAATGATTGTAATCACCTTGGAGGTTGTGTCGAACACTTCATAGGTGTATCCGACCAAACCTTCCGAAGTGATGACGGCCATTTGCGTATCCACGCCGTCATTCTTTCCTTTGTTGATGGTAAACGTTGAAAAGTAATTGCCAGTTTCACTGGCAATGACGCGCGCCAGCACCGGATTCATGGACGAGCGAGACTCGTATTCGCCCAGCAGCGCACGAAGCTGGGTATTTTCCTGCTCCAGTTCTTCATAAAGAATGCTGCGCAGCGTCAATTCGTCGTTCTGCGCCTTGAGCTGATTGTATTCGTATTCGATGTTGCTTCGAAGTTTCACGCGGTACAGATAATTGGATAGCCCTTGACTGGCCTGCGAAACAAATCCCTGAATCGGCGTGATAATCTTCGCGAGCATCCCCTCCGGCGAGATCAGCGATCCCGTAGACTGGTTATACGCCGTAAGCACCATCATGACCAACAGTACAACAACAATCGATCTGCGAATAACATTGTACAAAAAAGGATGTTTTTTCTTCATCGCTTGCCTTCCCTTGCAAGTGGGCTTTATTCGGCCTTGCCGCTTATGCCGCCCAGCATATCAAAATGATCCGCCATATAACCCGCGCCAAGCGTCGTGCATTCGCCCGCATCACGAGCCACCGATACAGGCACGCCGAATTCCGTCGCGATCATCGTGTCCAAATTCGGCAGCGCTGCGGAACCGCCCGTCAAATAAATTCCATTTTGAAGAATATCCGCGCAAAGTTCCGGTGGAACACGACCCAGCACCCATTTGATTGCGCTCAAAATCTCCTGAATCGGCTCGCGAATCGCTTCGCTGACCTTGGCCATATTCACTTCCACCGTAAGCGGCATGCCTGTTGCAATATCGCGGCCGCGCACCACGGCGATGTGTTCCATCTTCTTTTCGCTGCGAACGTCCGCCAAGTCAAACTTGATCTGCTCGGCCACGCGATCCGTCACCAAAATCGCATGCTGTTTTTTCAGAAAGCCCGAAATTGCTTCGTCAATCTTGTTGCCCGCTACGCGAACCGAGTGAGACAAAACCACGCCGCCCATGGAAACCAGCGCAACCTCCGTCGTGCCGCCTCCAATATCCACAACAAAACTGCCCTGTGGCTCATAGACCGGAAGACCCGTGCCAAGCGCCGCCGCAAAAGCCTGCTCCACCACGAAAATCTGCCGTGCGCCGATTTTTTCCATCGTGTTGATCACCGCGCGGCGCTCTACCTTGCTGACATCACCCGGCATTGTCACCACCACGCGCGGGCGGACAAAGCGCCGTGTGCCAATCGCTTTGCTGACAAAATAGTGGATCATGATCTGCGCCATTTCGTAATCGACAATCACGCCATCCCGAAGCGGATGAATGATTCGAATATTGCCGCCCGCTCTGCCGATCATTTCCTCTGCGCTGTCGCCGACGGCCACAATGTTTCTCGGCCCTTCTCCGCGCGTAATGACGACGGAAGGTTCATTGACGACAATCCCCTTATCCTTGACATAGACGCGTGTGTTATCCGTTCCGATATCGACCGCGATATCCGGCGAAACAAACTGAAAACCTGCCATTAAATAACTCCTCGTTCGCCCGTGCCGCTGATCTGCAAGAGCATTGTGCGCAGCATTGCCGTCGGCAAACCCATCACATTGGAATACGAACCGTCAATCCGATCTACGAACATGCCGCCCAAGCCCTGAATGCCATAAGCGCCTGCTTTATCCAGCGGCTCACCCGTCGCCACATAAGCGTCAATTTCTTCGTCCGTCATCGGTACGATATGCACGCGCGTCTTCTCAACGTTGCGAAGCACGCGTCCGATCCTTGTGTTGATGACCGTAACGCCCGTATATACGTGGTGCCAGTTTCCGGCAAGGCTTTTCAGCATCTCTTTTGCACGTTCCGGCGTGTGCGGTTTGCCAAGCGGCCCTTCCGTAAAAACAAGCGTATCCGCGGCAATGATAATTGCATCGTTGTGTCGCGCAGCGACGGCCGCAGCCTTGCGTCTGGAAATTTCCATCACCATTTCTGCGGGGCGGGCAACGTAATTTTCATCCACATCCGGCGTTTCCACCGTATACGTCAGCCCCATTGTATCCAGCAGTTCACGCCGTCTCGGCGAACCGGAAGCCAGAATCAGCGGAAGTTCGGGTTGCAACATATATAAACCTCCTCAGCCTTGTCGAATCGTTGAAAGGACGTTCTCACGGCTTTTTCGCCTGTTTATGCGTCAATCGCCATACATCTTCTTTTTATTATATCATATTCTGCTGTTCGTTGCATCAGGAATTCACCATTTTAGCAAATTTAACAGAAAAATTCATCTTTCCACACCCGATTTTTGGTAAAATAAAACGCGGCAGGCTAACGCCCGCCGCAAATTCAATTTCAATCAATCCGCAAACGTGATCTGGTCGACCGACATCGATGCAATCCGCGCCAGCGAATAGACATCAATTCCTGCTTCTTCCAAACGCTTATGTCCGCTCTGAAAGGCCTTTTCGATCACAATGCCGATGCCGCCAATCTGTGCACCCGCCTGCTCAGCCAGACGAATCACGCCGAACGCTGCTTCGCCGCTCGCCAGAAAATCGTCGATCAGCAACACCTTTTCGCCTGCCGGAAGGAATTCGCGCTTCACCGTCAACTCGTATTGCGTTCCCTTGGTGAAGGAGCGCACCGTCGTTTGCAGCAAATCCCCCTTCAAAATGCGGGAGGTCTGTTTTTTCATAATCACAAGCGGCAGACCGAGCGCCAGCGCCGTAAACGATGCAGGCGCAATGCCGGAGCTTTCAATCGTCACAACGCGAGTAATTCCCTGATGAGCGAAGTGCTTTGCAAATTCCTCGCCAACCGCTTTCATCAGCGCAACATCAACCTGATGATTCAGAAAAGAATCCACCAACAGAACATCCTGATTGAGCGCCTTGCCCCGCTCCAGAATCGCGTCTTTCAGCATCTGCATACGTCTTTTGCCCCTTCGTCTATAATTCGTAATGGATTTATTTATTTTACATCACTTTGCATGTGCATTCAAGCCTTTTCGCTCATTTTACAATCGCTTTCCGCACGAACATTCGGGTCGGAAGCCATAGTTTGGCGGCGGCGGATACAACGGAAGGGGTGGACAGGCCGGCGTTCTGCATGGTTCATGCCCGACAAACTCCATTCGGCTAACGATCGTCTCAATCTCTATGGCCAAATCCACATCGAAGCCAGCTGCTACACAGTCCATAGCCCGCCTTATGCAGACCCTCGCACCGCGTCGAATGTTTACATTCCCAGTCTGGGGTCTATTAGGTTCATTCTGCACCTCTACATCAATTTGCGCATAGGTTTGAAAGCGGCATCCTCTGCCATCTATAATCCAAAGCATCAGCGTCAGCCGAAGGGCCTGCGTTCCGCACGCGCAAAACCGCTGCGGACAAATTGCCGCGATATCGACAACATCAATCGCTTTCAGATATAAAGGCGGGCACGTGCCCGGCGCTTCCTCTACATTCAACATGCCTTGATAGCAGCACGTCTGGCGAGATCTTCCAATCACACGTTCAACGATATATTCGCCGTTGCATCCGGTTCTTCCCGTTTCACAGCAGCCGTTTGGTTCTCCGGAACAGCATAATCGATTCATAGCATCCACTCCTTACGGTTCCATTTGAACCGATATCATACTATGGTCGGTTTTGCCTTCATGTGCATGCTTTTGTTTCAAAAACAGACCGCTGTTCACTTAGACTGCGGTCTGTTTGATCTTATGCGTTTTCCAAATAGGCTTGTTCGTCAGCATGAATCCGATTCAAAAGCGCAGTTTCCAACGCTTCCCGATTCGGATAATCTGTATAATCAAACCAGCAGGTGCTCTCATCATGGCGAAACCATGTCCATTGCCGTTTGGCATATCGCCGCGAATTCTGCTTAATCAGCTCGACAGCGTGCTCCATCGATATTTCGCCGCGCAGTGCGCTGACCATCTCCTTATAACCGATTGCCTGCATGGCGCCGCCTTCCTGATTCGGCTCTACGCCCTGATCGAGCAGGCGTTTCACCTCGTCCACCAGCCCCGCGTCCATCATCTCATCCACTCGTGCATTGATTCGCGCATACATAGCTTCTCTCGGCTGCGACAGGCCATATACCAACACATGGTAATCACCCTCTCGTCTGGTCTGAACCGTCTGCTCGCTCTTGGTTTGGCCGGAGGTTTCGTAGATTTCAAGCGCGCGCATCACGCGGCGAACGTCGTTCGGATGCAGCTTCTGCGCCGTCTGCGGATCGACGCATTGAAGCATTTCGTGCAGTTTGAGCTGTCCGTTCGGCTGATCGGCGATTTCACGAAGCCGCGCACGAATTGCTTCATCTGCGCCGCTTTGTCCCAGTTTCATTTCATAGCGAATCGCATCCAAATACAGGCCCGTTCCGCCGACCAGCATGGGCAGCTTGTGCCGCGACAGAACATCCTCAATCACCGGTATCGCTCGATTTCGATAATCCGCCACGGTAAAACGCTCATGCGGATTGACAATATCGATCATGTGATGCACAACTTCGCCGCGCTCTTCAAGCGTCGATTTCGCCGTGCCGATATCCATTCCGCGATAAATCTGCATGGAATCCATCGAAATGATTTCAGCATTCAGGGCCTTCGCCACATCCAGCGAAACCTGCGTCTTGCCAACGCCTGTCGGTCCGACAAGCGCCACTAATATCGGTTTCATCGTTTTCTCCCGACTGATTTCAGTCATTGATCCGCCTGAACCGCTTTTCAATCTCCGTCCGTTCCAGAACGACAACCAGCGGACGGCCATGCGGACAAGTCGGCGGCGCGTTGGTACGCAGCATGTCCGCCAATAGCGGCTTGATTTCCTCCAGGGTCAGCTTATCTCCGCCTTTGACCGCTTTTTTGCACGCCATCTGCAAAATCGCATCCCGTCTCTTTTGTGCCGTTGAAAGCACGCGAAGCTCACCAAGCCGATCCACCATATCCAGAAATGCGCTCTTGGTCTGCGGAACCCCCAATACATTGGGCACCGCGCGAATCTGATACGCATCGTCGCCAAACGGTTCGATATCAAATCCAGCCGCTCGAATGTCCTCGCGATAGGTTTCAATTTTCACCGCGTCCTGAGGCGTAACATGCACAACCTGTGCCACCATCAACAGCTGCGAACCCACACCCGCGTCGATTTCGCGCATCAGCTTTTCGTAAAGAATCCGCTCATGTGCCGCATGCTGGTCGATCAAAATAAGCTGTTTTGAATTTTGCAGAATGATGTACGTGTCAAACGCCACGCCGACCATCGAGTAGCCGCTCAATTCATCGCCAAGCGTGTTGGCTTCTTCCTTCGGCAAAAGCTCCTGCTGAACCATTTCCGGCTTCTGTACAGCAGGGTTTGACGTCGCTTCCGGCGTTTCTTCCTTTTCCGATTCTTCCTTTGTACGAGCTGGCGAATCATTCAGTTTGGCAAATTCCAACGGTTCCTGTCTGCCGGAAACAACGCTTTCGCGCAAAGCCGAACCGCCAAAGTATTGAGTCACAAACGAAGTGAAATCTGCCTGCTGCTGCGGTGTAGGTCTGGCCGTCTCCGTCTGCGGCCGAACAGTCTCCTCCGGCTTCGGCGGATTGATTTTAATATTGATCGTGCGGACAACAGGCTGCTGGGTCTCCGCCTTGATCTGCTCCCGTGCCTGCTCCATGCCTTCTTCCGTCTGCGTATCGATAACCTGAACGACGCTCGGTCGAAGTGTCGTCTGCGGCACTTCACGGGTCAGCGTCATATGCGGCGCACTTTTCAGCGGCGAAATCGAAAAGCTGTCCGCCACTGCACCGCAGACATTTTCATAAATCAGATGTTCATCGCTGAATCGCACTTCCAGCTTATTGGGATGCACATTGACGTCCACCATCGCCGGGGACATTTCAATTCGCAAAACGCAAATCGGATAATGACCAATCGTCACGCGTTCGCGGCATCCATCCTCCAGCGCCTGCGTCAACAACTGGCTTCGAATGGTTCGTCCATTCACAATAAACGTCTGACGCGCGCGATTCGATCGCGCTTGAAGCCCCACGCCGACAAGACCGCTGACCGCAATCGAGCCTTCCGATTTCACAGGAATCATTGCGCTGGCCGTTTCGCGTCCATACAGACTGAACACAGCGCTTCGCAAATCTCCGTTTCCGGAGCTGGCGTAGATTTGTTTGCCATTATGGATCAAACGGAACGAAACCTCCGGATGCGCCAGAATCAGCCTGGCAATCACTTCCGCTACTTTCGAGGCTTCGGTCGTCGGCTTTTTCAAGAACTTGAGTCGAACCGGCGTATTGTAAAACAGTTCGCGCGCAACGATGGTCGTTCCCTGCGGGCTTGCCGCTTCCGTGATGCTCTTGATCTCTCCGCCCTCGTTAATCGCGCGCGTTCCGATTTCTTCGTGAATGTTCCGCGTGGTCAGCGTCAGCTTGGATACAGCGGCAATCGAAGCCAGCGCTTCACCGCGGAAGCCCAGCGTATGCAGCGCGAACAGGTCGTCTGACTTCGTGATTTTACTTGTCGCATGTCGCTCAAACGCCATCCGCACATCTCTTGCGTGAATGCCGTGTCCGTTGTCCGTCACCCGCAGATAGGAAATGCCGCCGTCGCGAATTTCCACGGTAACGCACGTTGCGCCTGCATCCAGACTGTTTTCCACCAGTTCCTTGATGGCCGAAGCGGGGCTTTCCACCACTTCGCCCGCAGCAATCTTTCCAATCAACTCCTGATTCAGCCTCAGGATGGGTCTATCCTCCACAGCAGCCTTCCTTTCCTTCGTTTATGCCTTGCGCGCCTTCTCTTTCAGCGTGAAAAGCGTATTGAGCGCCTCAATCGGCGTCATGCTCATCACGTCCAACGCGCGAATCTCCTCAACCAAATCCATCGCAGGCGCTTCAAACAGATTGACCTGCTTGGGTTTCTTTTCATCTTCGCCCAGAATGTTCTGCCCAATGGCGCTCTGGCTCACGTCGTTGGTTTCCAGCCTCGCCAGAATCTCATGGGCGCGCATGATAACAGGTCTGGGCATACCCGCCAAATGTGCAACATGAATGCCGAAACTCTTGTCCGCACCGCCGCGTTCGATTTTGCGCAGGAAGATGATATCTTCGCCGTGCTCCTTCACGCTGATGCGGTAGTTGACCACGCCGCCAAGACGGCCTTCCAACTCGCTCAACTCATGATAATGCGTCGCGAACAACGTCTTTGCGCCAATTTTCTTTTTATCCACCAGATATTCAACGACCGCCCACGCGATGCTCAAACCGTCAAACGTGCTCGTTCCGCGGCCGATTTCATCCAGCACAATCAGCGACTTGGACGTTGCGCTTCGCAGAATATGCGCCATCTCGTTCATCTCCACCATAAATGTGGATTGCCCGCTGGCCAGATCGTCCGATGCGCCGACGCGCGTGAAGATACGATCGACGATGCCGATTTTCGCGCTCTCCGCCGGAACAAAGCTGCCCATGTGCGCCATCAGCGTAATCAGCGCTACCTGGCGCATATACGTGCTTTTGCCCGCCATGTTGGGGCCTGTGATAATCAGCATGCGGTTGTCTTCATCGTCGAGCAGCGTGCTGTTAGGGACAAACTGTTCATCGCCATGCATGCCCGCTTCGACAACCGGATGACGACCATCCACGATATCGATGACGCCGTCTTCCGTAATTTCCGGACGGACATAGCGGTTTTTTACCGCTGCCACCGCCAACGAAACCAGCGCGTCCAGCGTTTTCAGACCGCCCGCCGTGTGCTGAATACGCGGAATCTGTGCGGAAAGGAAATCTCGGATTTCAATAAATAATCCCTGTTCCAGGCGAATTGCCTTTTCCTGTGCGCCGAGCACGGTTTCCTGAATCTCATGCAGCTCCGGCGTCATATAGCGTTCGCAGTTGGCCAACGTCTGTTTTCTCGTGTAGCGATACGGCACCTGTTCATAATTGGACTTCGTCACTTCGATGTAGTAGCCAAATACGCGGTTATACTGAATTTTGAGGTTCTTGATTCCCGTCAATTCGCGCTCTTTAGCTTCCAAATCAGCAATCCACTGATGGCCGTTTCGGGATGCTTCGCGCAGCTTATCCAGTTCGGCATTGTAGCCGCTTCTGATATAGTGACCTTCGCTCATCAGCGCCGGCGCATCAGGATCAATCGCCTGCGTCAGTTTGTCCACCACGTCGTCAAGCGGGGTCAGCTGACCGAGCAGACCGCCCAGCATGCCTTCCGGCGCAATAGAAAAAAGCGCATTATGAATTGCCGGAACATGGGAAAGCGAATCCCGCAGCGCAAGGCAGTCCTTTGCATTGATGGATTTATAGGCAATACGACTGAGCAGGCGTTCCACGTCATAGACCTGCATCAGTTCTTCGCGGATCATATCCACCGTCATATCCGCGTCGCAAAGCGTCTGCACTGCCTCAAGCCGACTGTCGATTTCGCTTTTGATCGCTAACGGCTGTTCAATGAATCCTCGCAGCGTGCGCGCGCCCATTGCCGTGCAGGTATAATCCAGAATGCCCAGCAACGAACCCTGCTTCTGTCTGGAGCGCATGGTTTCCGTCAATTCCAGATTCCGGCGCGCCGTATGATCCAGCATCATGTACCGCTTATCGTGATACTCGTCCAAACCGGTCATATGTTCCAGCGCGTTTTTCTGCGTTTCCTCCAGATACTTCATCAGCGCGCCCGCCGCACGAACGCCGAACCGCATGCCGCCTACGCCAAATGTGTCCAGGCTCTGCACCTTGAAATGCTCCAGCAGCGCTGCACGTGCGCGCGCCAGCTGAAAGCGCGTTCCATCCTGAACATCCACATGCAGCGTCGTTGCATCCTCCGGGAGCGCCGCGTTAGCGATGATCTCCTTGGGCATGATGCGTACAATTTCGTCCTGAAGCCGCACCGACGCCTTTTCAATTTCATACAGATGGAATTCACCCGTCGATACATCCGCAAAGGCCAGACCCGCACGGTCTCCCTCCATGCAAACGGACAAAATATAGCTGTTTCTGCGCTCGTCCAGCATGGATTGTTCAATCACCGTGCCCGGCGTCACCACGCGGATGACGTCGCGCTTCACCAATCCCTTGGCCGTCGCCGGGTCTTCCATCTGTTCGCAAATTGCAACCTTATAGCCCTTTTCAATCAGCCGATTGATATAGGTTTCCGCACTGTGGAAGGGAACACCGCACATGGGCGCGCGTTCCTCCATGCCGCAGCTTTTCCCGGTGAGCGTCAATTCCAGTTCTCTTGAAACCAGCTTGGCGTCGTCAAAAAACATCTCATAAAAATCGCCCAGCCGGAAAAAGAGAATCATTCCCGGATATTTATCCTTCATTTCCAGATACTGGCGCATCATCGGGGTCATATTTGCCATCTATGTGCCTCCGTCAGCCGTTTCTTTCGCTCTTTTCTTCGCTTAGTGGCAACCGCCGCACGACGCGCAGTTGCCCGAGCATCCACCGCCCTGCTCCACTTCTCCCGTAATCATGAATTCAAGCACATGGTTGACCTGATTCATCAGCTCGGAAAAATTCTGTCGCGCTGTCGTCATCGCATCCACGGCAGGCATGGCGTTGAGCGTCTGCTGCGCATCGTCCATCTCCTGGCTGAAATGAGCAATCTGGTCGGCGTCGCCGACGCTCATCGCAGCGTGCATGTTGTCCTTCGCTTCCAGATAGCGGCTCATTGCAGCCGCAACAGCCGGATCGCTCATCGCAGCCTTTTCCGTGATCTGCATGGTCTTATATTCCTCGGAATCAACAATCGCCTGCCCCAATTCGCGGGCGCAGTCCGTAACCTTGCTCATATGAGTCTCCTTTCCTTATTCCACGCGCTCTCCGCGCAGCGTGCTTTCGCCCGCAGAGGTAATTTTCACCTTCACAATCTGCCCAATCAAGCTCTTGTCGCCGGGAAAATTGACGGTGATGTTGTATTCATTCTTGCCCGCCATCTGGTTTTCATCCCGGCGGGACGCTTCATCCACCAGCACATGATGCACCTGTCCGATATATTTCGCATAGCGCTCATGCGTGATTTCCTTTTGCAGCGCAATCAGCTTCTGAATCCGTCTGGAAGAAACCTCTTCCGGAATCTGATCCGGCATATCCGCCGCGCGCGTGCCCACGCGGGGCGAATAGATAAACGTAAACGCGCTGTCATAGCCGACCTGCTCAACGAGCGAACAGGTCTCCTCAAATTCCTCCTCGGTTTCGCCCGGATAGCCCACGATGAGGTCAGTCGTCAGGCTGATATCCGGCACCTTTGCACGAATCGCTTCCACGCGTTCCAAATACTTTTCCCGCGTATACCGGCGGTTCATCGACTGCAAAATGCGATTGCTGCCATGCTGAACAGGCAGATGCAGCGCGTGGCAGATATGCTGGCTGGCCGCCATCACGTCAATCAGCTCGTCGGAAATATCCTTCGGATGCGAGGTCATGAAACGAATACGCTCAATGCCCACCTTATCCAGCTCGGCCAGCAGCTGGGCGAAGCTCAATTCACCCTCCACGTCAAGGCCATAGGAGTTGACGTTTTGCCCCAGCAGCATGATTTCCTTCACACCGTCCGCTTTCAGCATACGCGCTTCCTCGATAATGCGCACAGATGCGCGGGAGCGTTCGCGGCCGCGGACATACGGCACGATGCAATACGAGCAGAAATTGTTGCAGCCGTACATGATGGTGATGTACGCATGATACGGGCTGCTGCGATGCACCGGCAAATTCTCCGGGATGCTGCCTTCGTCATCCTGAATGACCTCCACCACACGGCGGCGGGTCTGCACCGCTTTCAGCATCAGCTGGGCAAATCGATACAGATTATGCGTGCCGAAGGCCAGATCGACAAACGGATACTGCTTCAAAATCTGTTCGCCCATACCCGGCTGCTGCATCATGCAGCCGCAGACGCCGACCATCAGCTCCGGTCGGGTCTTTTTGAGTTCTTTGAGCCATACCACATTGCCCAGCGCGCGGCGCTGCGCATTATCGCGGACACAGCAGGTATTGAAGATGACAAAATCTGCTTCTTCCCGGCTCGCGGCTTTCGTCATACCCATTTCGGCCAGCATGCCTTCCAGCTTTTCGCTGTCATGCGCATTCATCTGACAGCCGTAGGTCACCACACAATAAGTGTGCGGGCGATCCTCCAGCGCGGCAAATTCCGCCATCCATTCTTTCTGCTTTGCAATCTCCTCTTGCGGGAGCTCGATAGTCTGCGTTCTTTTCATGTTTAATGATTTCCTTTATTTTTCACTCTTCGGTTAATGGTTTCTTTTGAAGCGCGACGGCCTGTTCCGGCATTTCGCCCTCGCCCGGCTGCATCACACTGAATTTTTCCCGATATCTGCCCATAGGAACCGCATAAACCTGCGGGCAGTTTTCCGGTTGGGACAGCGTTTGAAGAATCTTTGCTGCTTGCTCCGCAAGGCAGATGACAAACGGCCCGCGCTGACCGGCCAGCGCCATGCGCCGCGCCTGACGAAGCGCACGACGGGCGATTTCCTCCTCGCTGAGCAATTCGCCGGAACCGGAACACACGCTGCACGTCGTTCGCAATGCGCGGCGAAGCTGTTCTCCCTTGCGCTTCCGCGTCATTTCAAGCAAACCAAGCCGCGTGATTCCCTCGATTTTGACGGGCATACGATCATTTTTCGCCGCATCCTTCAAAGCGGAAAGCACAAGCTGCCTGTTCTTGTCTTTCTCCATATCGATCAAATCGGCGATGATGATACCGCCGACATCGCGCAGCCTGATTTGCTGCGCAATTTCCTTCACGGCTTCCAGATTCACGCGGAGCGCCGTTTCTTCCATGCTTTTGCCTGTCACCATTTTTCCGGAATTGACGTCGATCACCGTCAGCGCTTCGGCAAAATCAAAGATCAGATAGCCGCCGCACGGCAGCCAGACGCGTTTTTTGAGTGCTTTGTCAATCGGCGTTTCCAAATTGAACGCATCAAAGAGCAACGTTTTTTGCTCGTCAGCGTATTCAATTTGCGTTTCCCGCGGTAAACGGCCTTCCTGCTGCATCTGGCCAAGCGCATCGTATTCGGCCTTATCATTGAGCACGACGCGTTCGAGATTTCGAGCCAAGTCGCGCATCAGGCGAACCGCCAGCGGCTCAGGCTTGATTAAAACGCCCGGCTTAACCATCCCCTTCGCCCTTTGACAGGCTTCCTGCCATACCTTCAAAAGTACTTCTGCTTCTTCATGCAGTTGTTCGGCCGTCACGTTTTCAGAAGCCGTCCGAATAATCACCGCGCAGTCCGGCGGACAGATTTCATGCCCGATTTCAGCAAGGCGCGCACGCATTTCCGAATTTTTGACTTTCTTCGAGATATGCACGCCGGTTTCACCGGGAATGAGTACCAAGCCCTGTCCCGTCAGGTTAACGCGCGTGCTGACCCGAAGCCCCTTGCTCTGGGTTGTTTGTTTGGCCACGCCCTGCACAATAAGCATGTCGCCGCTCTTGAGCTTCACGCCGTCTTCCAGCGGCAGAAACGCGTTCAGTTCCTGGCCGATTTCCACAAACGCTGCGTGAACAGAGGGGCGAACCGCCTGAACGCGCCCATAATACAGAGTTTCCGTCTGCCTCTCCGGCTCGCCGTTTTCCAGATGAAGCTCGACCAGCTCGCCGTCTTCCAGCACCGCTGCGCGTGTTCCACCCGACTTGCAGTCGATAATCAATTCTCTTTTCATCGTTTACAGATCAATCAGCGGCACGCTCTGGCCATCCTTTTCGCCAAGCAGACACGTTCGGCGGATTTCGCATCGTTCCGGCCGGGCGTTTGCAAAGGTGCAGAGCGACTCCACCAGCAAATCCGGCTTGAGCGTCGCCGCCTCGACAAAGGAAACGCGCGCCGTCATCACTGCTGCGTTCTTTTCTTCGTCCGTCTGCGCTGTGAGCAGATGAATCATCGGCCGAATGTTGACCATCGTCTCTGCGCGCTTGGTTTTGCGAAGCGCCATAATTTCATTCTGCGCCAGAAAGGCCGGAATCACCGCCGCAATCTCACGCGTGCTGCCGCCCGTCAGCGTGATTTTGTATTCTGCCTGACGAAGCGCCGCGCTGACCTTCGGAAAGCGATCATCCACCATGCGCACACGAGACACCTGCAACGCAGGCGGCAGCACACGGTTCATCGCCGCCATACATTCCTCCGCCGTGGCTTCGCCCTTGAGCGATACATCCAGCAACTCCGCGTCGCCGGGAATACCCGAAGACAGCGCAGACGCAAACGACATCACAATATGCGGGTTGAAGCCATTGGAATAGGCGATCGGCAGGCCGCTTCTGCGAAGCGCACGCTGCATGGTGCGCTGCAAATCCAGCAGGCCGAGATGACGGACGATGTCGCCCTTTTGAAACTGCAAAAGCATTCTCATCATCCTTCACACGCTCCTTCAAATCGCTTCAGGCCGCATCCCTGACAGCCCTTTCGGCAGTCCGGCGTGGTTTCCGCACGCATGGCACGCTCATGCTCACGCCAGAGATAGGCTTCCGTCACACCTGCATCAATGAACGACCACGGGAGCAGTTCGCCCTTCTCGCGGCGGCGGTTCGCATAAAACGCCGGATCCACGTCGCACTGTTCAAACGCCTTCATCCAGTTTTCAAAGCTGAATTGATCCGTCCAGCCGTCAAATCGGCAGCCCAGACGCCACGCAGCTTCCAGCACATCGGCCATTTTTCGGTCGCCGCGCGCAAAGCAGGCCTCAAGGAAAGAAACCTGCGGCGTATGCCAGTTAAATTCCACACCCTTAATGTGCATGATCTGGCAGAGATGCTTCTGCTTTTCTTCAAACTGCTCAATGGTATCCTGCGGTTCCCACTGAAACGGCGTAAACGGCTTGGGTACAAAGCAGCTGGCCGAGCAGTTGACGCGCAGGCCGCGCGCACGGACATTCTTCGGCGTTTCAAAATACTTGCGAACTACCTTGGAAGCCAAATCCGCGATGCCGTTGAGATCTTCCGTGGTCTCCGTCGGCAGGCCGAACATGAAATACAGCTTCACGCTGCTCCAGCCGCCTGCAAACGCGTCGCCCACCGAGCTCATCAAATTTTCCTCGGTGATGCCCTTGTTAATCACATCGCGAAGCCTCTGCGTACCGGCCTCCATGGCGTAGGTCAGGCTGGTTTTGCGCACTTTCTGCGTCTCCTCCAGCGTTTCCTTGAGCTTGCTGTCCAAACGCAGGCTCGGCAGAGACAGTGCAATGCGCTCCTCCTGGAATTTATCCATCAGCTTGTGCGCCAGTTCGGGCAGGCAGGTATAGTCGCCCGTGGACAGAGAAGACAGCGTGATTTCCTCGTAGCCCGTTGAATCGACAAGCTTCTGCGCCAAATCAAGCAGATGTTCCACACTGCGCTCGCGCACAGGACGATAAATCATGCCGGCCTGACAGAATCGGCAGCCACGCGTGCAGCCGCGCAGCACCTCGATGTTGATGCGGTCATGCACAATCTCCATGAACGGCACGATGATGCTTTCCGGATAAGCCGCCGTATCGATGTTGGCGATCATGTTTTTGACCACGGTGCGCGGCACGCCTTCTTCCGTCGGTTCAAAGGAAGCCAGCGTTCCGTCCTCATTGTACGCCGCGCGATACAGGCTGGGCACATACACGCCATGCAGGCGGGACAAGCGGCGCAGGCACTCCTCGCGGGAAACGCCTTCCTGTTTGCACCGCTTCACCACGTCGATGGTTTCCAACGTGCTGATTTCGCCATCGCCGATGGAAAATGCGTCGATAAACGCATACAGCGGTTCGGGATTAAACGCGCACGGGCCACCCGCAATCACAATCGGATGTTCCCACGTGCGGTCTTCACTGCGAAGCGGAATACCGGACAGATCAAGCATTTCCAGAATGTTGGTATAGCTCATTTCATATTGAAGCGTAAAGCCCAACATATCAAAACCGCCGATAGGCGAACGCGTTTCCAGCGAAAAGAGCGGCACGCCTTCCTGACGCATTAAATCCGCCATATCCACCCAAGGCATAAAGACGCGCTCACAGAGCGCATCTTCCCGCTTATTGATGATATCGTAGAGAATGCGCGAGCCGAGATGGCTCATGCCGACCTCGTAAACATCCGGAAAAGCAAACGCATATCGAATATCCACACTGTTTGGATCTTTCAGTACACAATTCATCTCGCCGCCCATATACCGCGCCGGTTTTTGAACGCGGTCAAGCAGGCTTTCAATTTGTTCTTTGAGCAAAGCATTTCCTCCCAATCAGCCATTTGGATTTATTTTAATCGGTTTTATCCGTTCGGTCAAGCCCCGCGTTCAAAAGACGCGCCTTCGCCCAGCGCGCGTGTTCGGCCACGGCTTCAAACGGCATCTGCGCCCAACTTTCCAGCACGGGCAGATACGCTTTGTTTCCGCTGTTTCCCGCAAGCAGCGCCGCCTGCGCGCGGACACGCTGTGGTCTGGCCGTGTTCCGCCCGATTTCATCCGCCAACTTCCGAATGGACGCAGAAAAAACAGCCTGATCCGTCGTCATCAGTTCATCCAACTTAAGCCCGAGCGTTCGGCCCGGTTCGAATTTCGGCTGCATCGGACAAACACGCTGACAAATGTCGCAGCCGACAAGCCGCATGCCCATCTTTTCCCGCAGATGTTCCGGCGCAACGACGCCTTCCAGCATGAAATTACGAATGCACCTTTCCGGATGACTCATGCCGTTTGCATCAATCGCGCCTGCCGGGCAGGCTCTCGCACACCGTCCGCACCGCAGACAGCCGCCGCTTGCCGTTTGATCCGCTTCTTCACGCGCTATATCCGTCGCCATCAAAATAATCACAAACCGAGAACCGTATTCCGGCGTGATGAGCATGCCGTTTTGCCCGATGACGCCGATTCCCGCCCGAAGCGCCGCTTCTCTGGCCGGATATGGAACATTCGCCTTGGCAAAATGCCCTGCCTGTGCCAGCTGCTCCTCCAGCTTTTTCGCCGCGTGATACGCCATATTGGATGCAAAATAGTAACCGTCCACAAAAACGCAGCCTTTTTCCTCCTGCGCTGCCGGAAGATAGGGCCACAGCAGCACAGCAATGCTTCGTGCTCTTGCGTCATCCTCCATCGGATCAAAACGAAGCTGCCGGCGTTCGGCAATCTCCGGCCCACGCGCGACGGCTTCCCGCTCAACCGCAAAATCTTTTGCACTGCAAAAGCCCGTCCTGCCGAACCCGGCCTGACGGGCCATGCGAGCAAATGTCAGTTCGTCCATTCGTTCCATGCTTCGTTACGCGGAGACCTTTTCGTCCTTCTTGATTTCTTCCCGCGCAAGACGACGGTATTGATCGCCGACCTGCTGAAGCTCAAATTCAAAATCCCGCTTGTCCTTTTCCTGAAGCGTAGAAAGAATCAAACCCGCAATGAACAGCAGCAGCGCCGCAAGCATCGTCACACAGCAGGCAATCAGCGTCGGGAAACGCGGCACAAGCCCCGTTTTTGCAAATTCCATCAATACGGGAATCATGAAACCAATCGAAATCAGCGCCAGAATCAGCGCCAGCAAGCCGAAAAATGCAAATGGCTTGTAGTTTTTGTAGAGCCGCGCAATGGTCAGCAGCACCTTTGCGCCATCCTGATAGGTATTGAGCTTGGATTCGCTGCCATCCGGCCTGTCGCGATAAGAGACAACGATATTGCTGACCTGCATTCTGCGATTGATGGCGTGAATGGTCATATCCGTCTCAATTTCAAAGCCCTTGGAGAGCACCGGATAGGTTTTGACAAACGCATAGCTGAACGCGCGATAACCCGTCATGATATCCTTGATATCGCTTCCGAACAGGTGGTTGATGCTGGCGCGCACCAATCCGTTGCCCAAATTGTGGAAGGGACGCTTGTTCTCGGTGAAATAGGTGCTGGACAGACGGTCGCCGACCACCATATCCGCCTGCTCGTCAAGCACAGCCGCTACCATCGCAGGCGCATCTTCAGCCGGATAAGTATCATCGCCATCCACCATCAGATAACAATCCGCGTCAATCTCGCGGAACATGCGGCGAATCACGCTGCCCTTGCCCTGCATGCGTTCCCTGCGCACAATCGCACCCGCGCGCGCGGCAATTTCGCCCGTTCCATCGCTGGAATTGTTATCATAAACATAAACCGCTGCATCCGGCAGAACGCGTTTGAAATCCCGCACCACCTTTTCGATGGTTTTGCTTTCGTTATAGCACGGAATCAATACGGCGATATGATCTTTCATGGTTCCATTCCCCTCAACTCGTTGAATTGCCTTCATTATAGCATAAAGCCATACACGCCGCAACAAAACAAAAGAAAAGTACGCCGCTGCCGACGTACTTTTTTCCTCTTACTTGGTGCCGAAAAGGCGGTCGCCCGCATCGCCGAGACCCGGAATGATGTAGCCATGATCGTTGAGCTTTTCATCCATGCCCGCGACATAGATATCCACGTCCGGATGATCAGCCTGCACGCGCGCAATGCCTTCCGGCGCGGCAATCAGGTTGACGAGCTTGATATTCTTGCAGCCGCGCTTCTTGAGGAAGCCGATAGCCGCCGAAGCAGAGCCGCCGGTCGCCAGCATCGGATCAACCAGCAGAATTTCGCGCTCCTGCGCATCTGCCGGGAGCTTGCAGTAGTATTCCACCGGCTCAAGGGTGTTCGGATCGCGATACAGGCCGATATGACCGACCTTCGCGGCGGGAACAAGGCTCATAATGCCATCCACCATGCCCAATCCGGCGCGCAGAATCGGCACAATGGCCAACTTCTTGCCGGCAATGACCTTAGTCTGTGCGCGGCAGATCGGCGTTTCAATTTCAACCGTCTTGAGCGGCAGATCGCGGGTGACCTCGTAGGCCATCAGCATGGAGATTTCGTTCAGCAGCTCGCGGAACTCCTTGGGGCCAGTTTCCTGATCACGCATCAGAGAGAGCTTATGCTGAATCAGCGGATGATCCATAACATGAACAACAGACATGTTTTTTCCTCCTTAGCAGGCGCGACGAAAGAACGCCTTTTACCTGCGTTTTTTTCATTATAACATCATGAAGCCCGATCGGCAAGAGCAAAAGCCAACTTTCCGTTTATGTCGCATGCGAAATACAACCATTTCTTGACAGGCGGATATCCCGGCGCTATACTAATCAAGATACGGATAGACCATTTTCTGTTTGTCAGGGAGGTTTTTATGCTCAGCAGGCCCCTTTTGGACCGCGTCGCCTTTTTAGGCGTCAGCTGGTACGCAATTTTAATCGTCAGCGCGATTGTCATCGGCTATTTTCTGGCTTCAAACGAAGCGCGCCGCCTGCGTCTGCCGCAGGATACCGCCATTGATTTTCTGCTTTATGCCATTCCACTTGGCATCATCTGCGCGCGGCTGTACTATGTGATTTTCCGCTTTAACGATTACAGCGAAAATTTACTTTCCATTTTTAACATCCGCGAGGGCGGTTTGGCCATCTATGGCGGCGTTATCGGCGGCCTGATTGCTGCAAAGCTGGTCAGCAGAAAACACAAAATTTCCACGCTGACGCTATTGGACGTTGTCGCTCCCGCTCTTGTGCTTGGACAGGGCATCGGCCGCTGGGGCAACTATATCAATATGGAAGCCTACGGCCTGCGCATTTCGGAGGAAAGTCTCCAGTTCTTCCCCTTTGCGGTGGAAATCCCGGTCGGCGATGTGTGGTATTGGCACATGGCGACGTTCTTTTATGAATTCTGCTGGGATATCCTCGTCTTTGCCCTGTTGATGGTAATTCGCAAGCACCGCCGCCGCAGGGGCGATGTGTTCTGCTGGTATCTGCTGCTGTATTGCTCCGGCCGAACCGTAATCGAAGGCCTGCGCAACGACAGCCTGACGTTCATCAGCGAATTTGTCCGCATCTCGCAGGTGCTCTCTGCCATTGCGGCGCTCGGCGTTGCGGTTTATTTCTTCGTGCGCATCCGCGACCGCATCAGCGCCGTCACCATCGCGCCGCTGGTCAGCGCCGTTCTGTGCATCGCCGTCACATTCCTGGGCGAGTTTGAGCGCGGCGCATACAGCTTTCTGTTCACGTTCTCCCAAATCAGCCTGCTCGTGCTGTTTGTCTCCCAGCTTGCAATCATCATCCTTTGGACGATGGACAGCGGACGCTTCAGTTGGCGCATTGCCGCGCCGCTGCTGGCCGACGGCGTGTTCCTCATCGGGCTGTTCATTGCCGGATTGACCCGCGCCAACGAAGACAATACCTATTATGTCACCCTGCGCCAGTGCGCCGCGATGATTCAGCTCATGCTGTGCGGCTGGCTGCTCTGCTATCCCCTGTGTCCCCAGATTTCAGAAAGCGAGATTGATTAAATGCGTAATTTGACCATGATGACCGACCTGTACGAGCTGACGATGATGAACGGCTACCTGCGGTTCGGTATGGAGAATAACCGTGCCTGCTTCGATATTTTCTATCGCAAGCAGGGCGACATGACCGCCTATGCCGTAGCTGCCGGTCTTGAGCAGGCGATTGACTATGTGAAGAATCTGCATTTCTCAAATGAGGATATCGCCTATCTGCGCAGCCTGAATATTTTTGACGAGGCCTTCCTCGCGCGCCTGTCCACGCTCCGCTTCACCGGCGAAATTCTGGCCGTACCGGAAGGCACGATCATTTTCCCCGGCGAGCCGATTGTCCGCGTCATTGCCCCGATTATGGAAGCGCAGCTTCTTGAAACCGCACTGCTGAACATCATCAATCACCAGACGCTGATCGCCACGAAGGCTTCCCGCGTGGTGCAGGCTGCGCGCGGCGACAGCGTGCTGGAATTTGGCCTTCGCCGCGCGCAAGGGCCGGATGCGGGCATTTACGGCGCGCGCGCGGCCATCATCGGCGGCTGTCAGGCCACGAGCAACGTGCTCACCGGCCAGCTTTTCGGCGTACCTGTCGGCGGCACGCATGCACACAGCTGGGTCATGTCCTTCCCGGATGAGTTGAGCGCTTTCCGCGCTTATGCAGAGGTTTTCCCGAACAACTGCCTGCTGCTGGTAGACACCTATGACACGCTGACCAGCGGCGTGCCGAACGCGATCACCGTCTTCAACGAGCTGCGCGCCAAGGGGTATGAGCCGACAGGCATTCGTCTGGACAGCGGCGATCTCGCTTTCCTGAGCCGTCAGGCGCGCAAAATGCTGGATGAAGCCGGTTTCCCGAATGCGAAAATCTTCGCCTCCGGCGATCTGGATGAAGAAGTCATCTGGGATTTGAAGGCGCAGGGCGCGGCCATCAACGTCTGGGGCGTGGGCACGCGCATGATTACCAGCATGGACAATCCGGCGCTCGGCGGCGTTTATAAGCTCTCTGCCGAGGAAGTGAACGGAAAGTTCGAGCCGCGCATCAAGATTTCCGAAAACCCGGCGAAGATCACCAATCCGGGCGTCAAGCGGCTCTATCGTTTCTATGACCGTCTTTCCGGCAAGGCGCTGGCCGATCTGATTGCGCTGGAGGGCGAGGATTTCACCTCCGGCGAACCGCTTGAAATCTTTGATCCGGAAAACACGTGGAAAAAGATGACGCTCTGCGATTACGAAGTTCGCTCCCTGCTGGCGCCCGTCTTTGAACACGGCGAACTGGTTTATGACTTGCCGACGCTTTCCGAGATTTCCGCCTACGCCAAACATGAAATGGAGACCTTCTGGGACGAATATAAGCGTCTGCACAGTCCGCACCGCTACAAGGTCGATCTGTCCAAGCCCCTCTATGAACTCAAGCGCGGCATGTTGGAAGAACGCCGCGGCAAAGCCTAATGATGGATGCAAAGCTCATCAGCGTCCATCGGGATCACGGGCGCGCCACATTGACACTCTCAAGCGGTGAAACGCTCGCCATGCCGCGCGCCATGCTCAAAGAACGCCCTTATCGCGGCGGAACGCCGTTTGACCGGGAAGCCTTCGACAGCTTTCTGCTAGAGCGTTCTTATCCGTTTGCGATGGAAAAGGCCGTCGCCCTGCTGGCTATGCGTCCCAGAACCCAGCAGGAAATCGCCGACGCTCTGCGCAAAAACGCCTATCCGGAACGCACCATCGCCCGCGTGATGGCGCGGCTGGATGAAGCCGGATATATCAACGACAGCGATTTCGCCGAGCAATGGGCCGCGTCACGTACCAACAAAGGCATGGGCTCGCGGCGTATCCGCATGGAGCTTCGCCGCAAAGGTGTGGGCAGCGAAGCCATTGACGAAGCGCTTTCCGCCATCGACGAGGACGATCTGCTTTCCGGCGCGCTCAAAGCGGCGCGAAAAGCCGCATCCGGCAAGGATCTTTTCGATCCCAAGGACAGGCAGAAAATCCTCGCCGCCCTCGCCAGACGCGGATACGGTTATACCGAAGCCAAACAGGCGCTTGACATGCTCAAAGAAGAAATAGAATAAGCAAAGAAGCAGGAAAACGACTTTCGCTCTCCTGCTTCTCTTTTTTAGACTTGAGCGGAATTCTCTTCCGCCGCCACGGGTGCAACAATGTTGTGAATCCAAACGCCTTTCTTCACCAGCACAAAGCCGACGACAACCTTCACCAGCTCAAGCGCCTGCACGCTGAAATACAACGGTACAATATGAAGACCCGTCCGATAAGCCAGCAGCCATGCCACCGGAACGTTGACGCACCACGTGAACACGCTGTCAAACAAAAACGTGATGATCGTCTTGCCGCCGGAACGGAGCGTGAAATAGCAGCAATGCGAGAAGGAATACGCAGGCATCATCACCGCAATGACATAGAGCAGCTGGGTCGCAATTTGGCGGACATGCGGCTCCGTATTATAAATATGCGGAATGGCAGGTGCAAACACCGTCAGCAGCGTAGCCATAATCAGATTTGAGCCGACAGCCACGGTCATCAGCCGCCATGTGCAGTTTTTCGCCCGTTCGATATCGTTCGCGCCAAGCGCCTGCCCCACCATAATGGCCACCGCGTTGCCCATCGACAGGAAGACAACCTTGAACAGATTGCTCACCGTTGTGGCAATGTTGCAGGCGGCCACCACGTCAAGCCCGCGCACGGAATAGCACTGAAGCAGAACAGCCATGCCGGAAGACCACAAAAATTCATTGACCAGCAGCGGCGTACCCCTGCGCAGGATGCTCTGCATCAGCGGACGCGGCACATGCAAGCTCCGGTATGCGCCGCGGATAAAACCGAAATGATGCGATTTTGCATGCGTATACGCCATAATGATCGCCGTTTCCACATATCGCGAAAGCACGGTTGCTATTGCCGCGCCCGTCACGCCCATTTCCGGAAAACCGCACTTGCCGAAAATCAGGAAGTAGTTAAACACCAGATTGACCAGAATTGCCACGACGCTGGCCAGCATCGGCAGACGCGTTTCGCCCACCTCGCGCAGCGTGCTGGCGTAAACCTGCGCAACGCCGAACGGCAAAAGCCCCCAAAGCATCACATTCAGATACTCCAGGCCAAAGCCAAGCGTCGCCGCCGCGTCCGTCTGCAAAGTTCCCTCCGCCAGATACATACCGATCAGCTGTCTGGGGAATGCGATCAACACGACGAGCGCACAAGCCAGCATGGAAAGCGCGATCATCCACTTCACGCGGAAGCAGTCGCGAACGCCTTTGTCGTCATGCGCGCCCGCATACTGCGTCGCAAAAATGCCTGCTCCTGCCAAACCGCCGAAAATACACAGATTGAACACAAAAAGCAGCTGATTGACGATAGCGACCGCCGACATTTGCAGCGTACCGACACGCCCCACCATGACATTATCCAGCAGGCTGACAACGTTTGAAACGGTATTTTGAATGATGATCGGCACGACGACGGAAACAACCTCCGCATAAAACGCCCGATCCCCGAACAGGCGCTCCCGCAGTTTAGAGCGCCGTGCTTTCTGTATAGCCATTTTCCCCTCCGTGCGCGAAAAATCGCGATAAAATCACTATATCATATCCTTTTGCATTTGTAAACGAAGGCGCAACAAATTTGACGCTTTTCTTTTTCACCGGAATTATGATATACTGTCCATATATCCATAAAAACATCAAAGGAGGAAGCACGATGTCCTTTACCATGGTTCATGAAAACTACAACGTCAGCAATCTGGAAACCTCTATCGCCTTTTATCAGGAGGCGCTTGGGCTGCATGAGGTGCGCCGCAAAAATGCGGCCAACGGCTCCTTCATCATTGTTTATCTGGCAGACGACACGGAATCCTTTGAACTGGAACTGACATGGCTGCGTGATCATCCGCAAAAATATGATCTCGGCGAATGCGAATTCCACCTGGCTTTCCGCACGGATGATTTCGCGGCAGCCCACGCCAAACACAGCCAAATGGGTTGCATCTGCTTTGAAAACGAAGCGATGGGTATTTATTTCATCGAAGACCCGGACGGATACTGGCTGGAAATCGTGCCCGCCCGTTGATGTGGAGCCGCCATTGTACGGCTCTTTTTCAATTTTAATGTTCGTATCGTTACGAACATTAAAAAAGATGCGCAGTGCTTTATTCGATATAGTTTTTGTTATTTTTATTTTTTCTCTTTACAAGGTTCTGAAAACGCGGTATGATATCTGCGTCATTCATCTTATGTTCATCGGTTCAATTCAAGGAGGAAAACACGCATGAAGAAGCTGATTGCTCTGGTGCTCGCCGCTATGCTGTGCATGGCTGCCTGCGTCGCGATGGCCGCCGACCTGAAGATTGGCGCTGTGATGCTCGGTGACGAAACCGAAGGCTACACCCTCGCTCATATGGAAGGCATCAAGCAGGCTGCCGCCGAGCTTGGTCTTTCCGATCAGATCGTCTGGAAATACAAGGTGCCGGAAGACCAAACCTGCTACGACAGCGCGCTTGACCTGGTCGGCCAGGGCTGCAACCTGATCGTTTCCAACTCCTACGGCCATCAGTCCTACATGGCGCTGGCCGCCGAGGAATATCCGGACGTGACCTTCGTCGCCATGACGGGCGATTTCGCCGCGCTTTCCGGCCTTGACAACCTCAAGAACGCGTTCACCAAGGTGTATCAGTCCCGCTACGTGTCCGGCGTTGTGGCCGGCATGAAGCTGGCTGAAATGCTTGGCGACGGCACCCTCTCTGCCGAGAAGCAGCCGAATTCCTTCGATGCGGACGGCAATGTGAAGATCGGCTATGTCGGCGCTTATAACTACGCCGAGGTCGTTTCCGGCTACACCGCTTTCTTCCTCGGCGTTCGCTCCATCGTGCCGAACGTGACCATGGAAGTCATGTACACCAACTCCTGGTTTGATATCGACAAGGAAGGCGCCGCCGCCGAAGCGCTCGTCGCGAAGGGCTGCGTCATCATCGGTCAGCATGCTGACTCCACCGGCGCTCCGGCTGCCGTGCAGAAGCTCCAGGATGCGGGCACGATCTGCTACTCCATCGGCTACAACATCGATATGCTTCCGACCGCTCCGACTGCGGCGCTGACCTCCGCGACCAACGTGTGGTCCGTGTTCTACAAGGAGCTGTTCCAGGCCGCGATGAACGGCGAAGAAATCGCTTCCGACTGGGCGAAGGGCTATGATGACGGCGCTGTGGCCATCACGACGCTTGGCCCGTCCTGCGCTGCCGGCACGGCTGAAAAGGTTGCCGAGGTTGAAGCCGCTCTGCGCGACGGCAGCCTGAAAGTCTTCGACACCGCTACCTTCACTGTGAACGGTGAGACCGTCACCTCTGCGCCCTGCGACATGACCATCATGGATTGGGCGACCGGCACCGTCGCCTATCAGGGCGAAACTTACGAAGGCATTGTGGACGGCGCGTTCGAAGAATCCACCTTCCGCAGCGCTCCGTACTTCACCCTCCGCATTGACGGCATCGTGGAGGACGCGCAGTAATCCCCTCTCTGAGTCTGAAACGAAAAGGGAAGCCATCCGCTTCCCTTTTCGCTGTTTATCTACTTGAAGGAGTGAGCGGCAGCTTATGCAAAACGCCATTGAATTGCGCCACATCACCAAGACATTTGGCAACGTCGTCGCCAACAGGGACGTCTCTCTGACCGTCCGGCGCAGCGAAATTCTCTCCCTGCTTGGCGAAAACGGAAGCGGCAAAACCACCCTGATGAACATGATCGCCGGTATCTACTACCCCGACAGCGGTGAAATTCTGATTGATGAAAAGCCTGTGGAAATCCGCAGTCCGAAAGACGCTTATGCGCTTGGAATCGGCATGGTTCACCAACATTTCAAACTCATCGACGTCTTCACCGCAGTGGAAAACATCGCGCTCGTCATGGATCAACATGAAAAATATGACCTGAAAGCCATTCGTCAAAAGGCGCACGCCATCTGCGAACGTTATGCGTTTGACATTGATCTGGATCAAAAGGTCTATGAAATGAGCGTCAGCCAGAAGCAGACGCTTGAAATCATCAAAATGCTCTATCGCGGTGCGCAGATTCTGATTCTGGATGAGCCGACGGCTGTGCTCACGCCGCAGGAAACGGAAAAGCTGTTCCACGTCATGCGTAATATGCGTGAAGACGGTAAATCCATCATCATCATCACCCACAAGCTGCATGAAGTGCTTGAAATTTCCGACCGGGTTTCAATTCTGCGCAAGGGCGAATACGTCGGCACAGTGGAAACCGCCGAAGCCAACGAAGCGTCGCTGACCGAAATGATGGTCGGTAAAAAGGTCGAGCTGAACATCGAGCGCCCGCAGCCCGTCAATCCGCATCTGCGCTTGAGCGTGCATAATTTGAGCGTCACCAACGCAGAGGACGTGCGCGTGCTGGACAACATCTCCTTCGAAGCGTTCAGCGGCGAAATTCTGGGCATCGCCGGTATTTCCGGCAACGGACAAAAGGAACTGCTGGAGGCTATTGCCGGTTTGCAGCAAACAGACGATGGCTCCAGCATCGTCTATTATCCCGACGACGACCGCGACTCCACCGCCGAACAGCTGATCGGCAAATCGCCCAAGGACATCCGCGACATGGGCGTTCACCTCTCCTTCGTTCCCGAAGATCGATTGGGCATGGGTCTGGTCGGCTCAATGGGCATGATCGACAACATGATGCTCAAGAGCTATGGCCAGGGTCATTCGCCCATCGCTGACCGCCGCACGCCGCGCCATCTGGCCGAAGAAATCAAGGAATCGCTCGGTGTGGTTACGCCGTCCGTCTCTACCCCGGTTTCCCGTCTTTCCGGCGGCAATGTGCAGAAAGTGCTCGTCGGCCGCGAAATTGCGGCAAGTCCTTCCGTACTGATGACCGCTTATGCCGTCCGTGGTCTGGATATCAATACGAGCTACACGATCTATCACCTGCTCAACGAGCAGAAACAGAAAGGCGTTTCAATCATCTACGTCGGCGAGGATCTCGACGTGCTGATCGATCTGTGCGACCGTGTGCTCGTGCTCTGCGGCGGCAAAAACAACGGCATTGTCGATGGCCGAAAAACCAACAAGGAAGAAGTCGGCCTGCTGATGACCAAGCTCCGCGATCCGCAGGAAAAAGGAGGCGTTGCCTGATGCAAAGCAAAAGCATTCATGAGCCGTTTGTCCGCGTCGTCAAGCGCGGCGAAATGCCTATGAAAAAGAAGATTGCCATTCGTCTGTTCGCCGTCCTGCTGGCGCTGGTGGTGGATGCGTTGTTCATCTTCTTCGTCACGGGACTCAACCCCATCGACGTTTACAAAGCAATGATTCAGGGCACGTTCAGCACAACCATGCGCTTCTCCTGGGCGATGCGCGATCTTGCTTCCCTGCTACTGATCGGTATTGCGCTCGCCCCCGCTTTCAAGATGCGTTTCTGGAACACTGGCGCGGAAGGACAGGTGCTGATGGGCGCGCTGGCCACCGCCGCCGTGATGGTCTACTATGGCGGCATAATTCCGAACGCCCTGCTGTATACGGCGATGCTCGTTGCCAGCGTGCTGGCAGGTGCGCTGTGGGGCTTCATTCCCGCGTGGTTCAAAGCGCGCTTTTCCACGAATGAAACGCTGTTCACGCTGATGATGAACTATGTTGCCATTCAGATTGTCGCCTGCTGCGTCAACATCTGGCGCGGACAAGCCTCCAGTCTGGGCAAGCTGAACATGAAAACCAAGGCGGGTTGGTTCCCCCAGATCATGGGCCAGCGTTACACGATTAACCTGATCGTCGTTGTCGTTCTGGTTATCGCCATGTACTGCTACCTGCGCTATTCCAAGCAGGGTTACGAAATTTCTGTCGTCGGCGAAAGCGAAAATACCGCGCGTTATGCCGGCATCAATGTCGGCAAAGTTATCATCCGCACAATGATTCTTTCCGGTGCGCTCTGCGGCTTGACGGGCTTCCTGATCGTCGGCGGCCGCGATCAGGCAATTTCCACAGGAACGGCGGGTGGCAACGGCTTTACCGCGATTATCGTCGCATGGCTGGCCAAATTCAACACGTTCACCATGGCGTTGATTTCCTTCCTGCTGATTTTCCTCGAAAAGGGCGCGGCGGAAATCGCTTCGGCCTATAACCTCAATGACTTTGCCAGCGACATCATCGCGGGCGTCATCCTGTTCTTCATTCTCGGCAGCGAATTTTTCATCAACTACAAGGCGATTTTCCGCGGCCACGCGGGTAAGGAGGTCTGCTGATGGACACGCTTATCGCATGGATCATGCGCGCGATCCCCTTCGGCACCATCATCATGTATGGCGCGATGGGCGAAATTATCACCGAAAAGAGCGGCAATCTGAACCTTGGCGTACCCGGCATCATGTATCTGGGCGGCTTTGCTGGATTTGCAAGCGCCTATATGTATGAAAACAGCGCGGCCAATCCCAATATGGCGCTTTGCGTGCTGATTTCGCTGCTTTGTGCGTTTGCCGCATCGATGCTCGGCGGCCTGATTTACAGCTTCCTGACCATCAGCCTGCGCGCCAATCAAAACGTGACCGGCCTTGCGTTGACCACGTTCGGCATGGGCGTTGCGAACTTTTTCGGCGTGTATATTCTTAACGGCAGCACGGCCACGCAGAGCATGGTCTACAAGACCTTCCAAACCAAGCTACCAATTCTTCCGAATCTGGGTATTATCGGACAGACGCTTTTCAATTATGGCTTCATGGTATATGCCGCCATCCTGCTGGCCATCGTTCTGCACCACATTTTGAATCACACGAGAGTCGGCTTGAATCTGCGCGCCATCGGCGAAAATCCGGCGACTGCGGATGCAGCTGGCATCAGCGTCACCAAATATAAATATCTGGCAACCTGTCTGGGCGCGGGTATTTCCGGTCTCGGCGGCCTGTATTACGTGCTGGATTACAACCAGGGCATTTGGGCGACCACCACGCAGATTGAGGCGCTGGGTTGGCTGGCCGTTGCGCTGGTCATCTTCACAACGTGGAAACCGCTGAACGCCATCTGGGGTTCGTACCTGTTCGGCCTGCTTTACTGGCTGTATCAGTTTCTGCCGACGCTGCTGCATATCTCCGTGCCCGGCTATGTGACCGATCTCATCCAGATGGTGCCCTATCTGGTGACCATCGTCGTGCTGGTCGTCACCTCGCTGCGCAAAAAGCGCGAGAATCAGCCCCCGGCCAGTTTGGGACTTGCATACTTCCGCGAAGAACGTTAACCAGAATCGCATGCTTTCGAAAGAGGGCATGCTTTTCTTTTGTCAAATTGCTTGACTTTTTTCGCTATATCCCTTATAATGAGGGGACATTAGGGAGTAGTCAGCGTCCTGCGTCTGGACGTGATAAGGCCAACATACTGGGGCGTCCACCTCTGGCTTTATATGAAATGACGAGACTAATCTGCGCATCTTTTCCACCTTGCGGCAGGTTGGTCTTTTTTGTTGCCCTGCTGCATCACAAAACGTCAGGGAGGAACACACGTCATGGATCTTTGGGAATTGTTTGTCATCGCCGTCGGCTTATCGATGGACGCTTTCGCCGTCTCCATCTGCAAGGGACTTTCCGTCGGCAAATGCAAGGTCAGGCACATGCTGATCTGCGGTCTATACTTCGGCGCTTTTCAGGCCATCATGCCGAGCATTGGCTATCTGCTCGGCGCGCAGTTTGAAACGCTGGTTTCGTCCATCTCCTCGTATATCGCGTTTGCCCTGCTCGCCCTCATCGGCTTCAACATGATCCGCGAATCGCGCAGCAAGGAGGAGGAAGAAGAAGCGACGCCAGATTTTTCCTGGCGTTCTATGCTTCCGCTGGCTGTCGCGACGAGCATCGACGCGCTGGCCGTCGGCGTATCCTTCGCTTTCCTTCAGGTCAACATCGTGCCTGCCGTGCTGTTTATCGGCCTGACAACGTTTGTTTGCAGCGTCATCGGTGTGAAGGTCGGCAGCATTTTCGGCGATCGATACAAGTCCCGTGCCGAATTTCTGGGCGGCGTTGTGCTCATTGCCATGGGGCTTAAAATCCTTATCGAGCATCTGATTGCGTAATTTCCTCTTGAATATCAAACCCCGCAGCGGCCTGCTGATATGCTCCCTTTATGAGAGACAGTGAAATAGAAAAACACTGTTCATCATGAAGGGAGCATTTCTATGCCTAGAGAAAAAGTTACGCCAGAGGAACGAACAGAAGCAGCAAAAGCCTGCGTTGAGGGCCGGATGAGCGCGGGAGAAGCAGCGCGTCGATTGGACGTAGATGAATCCCAAGTTCGCGAATGGGTATTCAGGTACAAAGCACACGGAGCGGAAGCATTTCGAGAGCAAGAGCGCAACATGGTCTATTCAAGTGAATTAAAGGCACAAGCCGTGAGAGAATACGTAAAGGGAAATCTTTCACAAAGAGAAATTGCAGCAAAGTACGGACTGCGTTCAACCAGTCAAATCAGAGATTGGATAAAGGTGTATAATAGCGGCAGAAACTTTGAATGCCAGATGTCAGGAGGAAGCCGCATGAAACAGGGACGAGAAACCACACAGGAAGAACGTATAGCCATCGTCAGGGATTGCCTTGAGAACGGGAGTAATTTCGGTGCAGCAGCTATCAAGTACAATGTGAGTTACCAGCAGGTGTATACATGGGTAAAGAAATTCAAGGAGTTGGGTGAAGCTGGCTTGGAGGATCGCCGCGGGAAACGGATCGTGGATCAGGAAGCCCGAACAGAACTGGAAAAAGCTCAGATAGAAATCGCACGGTTGAAGCACGAGCTATACATGACAAAAATGGAGCGAGACCTGCTAAAAAAACTGGACGAGTTGGAGAGGAGAGATGCTTTTCGGAAGTAAGACAGGTTCGGGAATACATCGCCGTTCGGGATTGCCACGAGGAATATGGATATCCCGTCGAACCGTGTTGTGACATCCTGCACATATCCAGAAACGCCTATTATCGCTGGCTTTCGGGTAAAAAGTCCCGCAGACAGCAGGAAAACGACCGAATTGGAGAGATTGCTGAGAAAATCCACACTGAAAGTTCGGATAAGGGCTACCGTCGGATCAGGGATGAGCTGGAACGGTATCATGATATTCGCATCAGTGATAAGCGGATGCTGAGAATCTGCCGCATCAAAGACATCAAGTCTACCATAAAATACGCAAACAAAGGTTGTACAAGGAATGCAGCTAATCCTCAATATGTGGCAGAGAATATCCTCAACCGATCGTTTCATGCCGACAAACCAAACGAGAAGTGGTTGACGGATGTAACGGAGTTCAAATGGTACGAGGGAACTGAAGTACATAAGGTTTATTTCAGCGTCATTCTTGATCTGTACGACAGAAGAGTAGTCTCTTATGCGATTCTGAACTGCAATGATAATCCGTTGGTATACGACACCTTTGATGCGGCTGTAACTGCCAATCCAGATGCACATCCCTTGTTTCACAGTGATCGAGGGTTCCAGTATACAAACCGTACGTTTCATGCGAAATTGGAGCAAGCTGGTATGACGCAGAGTATGTCCAGGGTGGCTCATTGTATTGACAACGGGCCTATGGAGGGCTTCTGTGGTATTCTCAAACGAGAACGGTATTATGGCAAACGGTTTACTGACTGCGAGAGTCTTGTAAAGATGATTGAAGAATACATCACCTACTACAATACCGAACGATTGCAGCGCGGCCTAGGCGTTCTCACTCCGATGGAAAAGCACGAGCAGTTTTACCTTGCAGCATAAAAAGCGGCCAGCGCCGAAGTGCTGACCGTGAAAAATCTCTTTATTATTTCATTGTCCTCTTGACGGAGAGCAGTTCAGAAAAACAGTATCCGGAGTTTTTACATAATCTAAAGAAAAAACCGAAGCCAAACGACTTCGGTTCAAAACGTGGTGCACCTTCAGGGGCTCGAACCCTGGGCACCCTGATTAAGAGTCAGGAAGCCCGAAAAAGCGCCCGTCAATGAAGCAACGCGACGCGACGAATTTCGGCTTGTGCGGTTTCAACGGTGATGTGGCTGTACACTTGGAGCGTCAGCTCTAGGCTGCTATGCCCCGCCAGATATTGCACCACGCGGGGGTTGATTCCGGCCAGAATCGCGCGGGTGACGTATGTGTGCCGGAGATCGTGCAGACGGTAGCGCCGGGACAGGGACAGGCTGTCTTGCATGCGTGACCAGCGGCGGTCAAGAGCTTCGGGCGCAACATCGACGCAGTAGGCCGACGGCGTGAGCCGGTAGAAATGGCGCAAGGTCGGGAGCAGCTCGGGCGCGATTGGGATATCGCGCACACCTGCGGCGGACTTCGGAGACGCTGCGACGAGCTCACCGCCGACACGGTGACGGATGCGGCGCACATGGAGCACATCGGCCACGAGGTCAACGTCTCCCCACCTCAGCCCGGTTATTTCGGCGCGGCGCAGACCGGCGAAAAGAGCCAGAGACAAAGCCAGATCGTCGGAAATCTCCGGGACGGCGGCCAGATAGTCGGATTTGCTTAGAGCGCTGCCGGCTTCCGGTCGGTGCTTCGGGCGGTCTACCGCGTCCATTGGTGACCAGAGAAGCCGACGGGAGCGCACGGTGCGCCGGAACGTGGCGCGCAGAAGCGCGAAAACCGCCTGAGAAATGCGCTCACCTTTGGCCGCTGCGGCGTTGATGATGGCTTGACAGTCCTCTGGCGTAACAGCCTCTAGCGGCTGCGCGCTGATGATGGGCGCGATGTAGACGCGATACTGCCGGACGTACTCCTCACGGGTGCGGGGTTTGATATCCCGCTTGTAGGTGGATAGATACAGGTCGAACCAGTCTTGAAAATTCATGCCTTTTCCCCTTTGTTTTTGCAGATTCTCCCCCAATCCACTATGGCAAAATGGAACATGATACCCAGCGCGGAAGGGCCTTTCAAAGACCTTGACGTAATGGCTCGGTATTGCTTCGGGCTGCTGTACAACCGCTATCAGCTCTCGGAACAGAAGAGCGAAGAAGGTAGCACCCGATTTTCAGAGATTCGTGAAGTGCGTGTTTGCGACGCTTTTCCTGGCCGCCTCCGCACGAGGTACGACACGAGCATGATTAGTCTGGCCTATGTGTTTTGCATCTACACACAAGGCGACCTTGCGCGCGAAATGGGCTGCACAGACCGCACGGTTCGGCGGTGTCTGGAAGATCTTCGCCGCGCCGGGGTGATTGAAACCAAGCGCGAGGGCTATAACGGCGCGCTGCGCTTTTTCTTCCCTCCCGTGGTCTATGAGTATTTCGTGCGGGAAGAGCGGTTGAAAGAATACAAGGCTATTTTAGCAGGCCGCAAGGGTTAAGGAAATACAAACGGAAAAATCTTCCGTGCGGAAAAATTTTCCGGGCGGTACGGAAATATTTTCCGGTCGGCGCGGAAAGATTTTCCGAACCGGTGCGGAAAGATTTTCCGCCTAGTATACTTATAAAGCTTTCTTATAAGCATTATTACAAGGTTTCTTTATACCGCTGGTAGGCTTATATATGCAAGCTTGCTACACGCGGGCGCGCGCGCACGCGCGGGGACTGAGGGGTTACAGAGCGGTGAAGGAATGGGTTGCGGCGCTGATCGGCGAACAAAGGCGCGTTTTTTCGCGCCCTATCGACAAGGTTCGGCTTTTCTGCTATGCTGGTCTGAGCGTCCGAAAGCGCCCGAAAAACCGGCAGAAAGGCCGATTTCCCGCCCCCGCGGGTGTCGGCAGGATTTTCTGCGGTGATTTTTTACCACTGGCCAAGGAGGGAGACACATGTACACGACAAGACCACTTTTCAGCCGCCGCTCGGTCGGCGACTACCGCGAGGTTATTAAGAGCCGTTTGAGGCACTGGCGAAAGCTGGCCAACATGAGTCAGGCGCAGGCGGCACGCATCGCGGGGGTAGCCCGCTCGACGTGGCAAGCCTGGGAGGATCCGGCGCGGGGCGCGCTGCCGGACGTTGCCCAGCTCGCGGCCGTCGCGGACGCGGCGCGGGTGGATCCCGCGGCCGCGCTGGATTGGCTGGTTGGAGGGCCTGACCGCCGAATGCTTTGACTTGCTTTTTGGTTCTTGATGGGCTATAATGGTCAGTGGTGGTCAATAGACCTCACCGGGCAGGAGGTGGAGACATGGCAGCAGAGGGAGCGTTTTTGCCCTGCCCCATGTGCGGCGGGCATGCACGGCTTTTCGTGCGCGACTACGAGCAGAGTTTGATGGCGGCTTACTGTGTATGTGACGGCTGCGGCTTGCGCACCAAGCTGCGCATCACCGGGGTTCACCTCAGCGGGTTGGCTCACGGGCAGACGGTGGCCGATATCCGGCACGGGGCGCTTGATGACTGGAATCGCCGCACATGATCGGGGCGAGGCCGCGCCGCTGCCTTCGCTGCTCACCTGCTCGATGCTGATTTTAGACGACGCCTGCCCGCCGGATCGGCGGTTTTATCGCTGCTCGATGGCCTGTGAAGGTGAGCTTGATGGTACCTGTGTGGCCTGCTGGCGGGCGTATCTCTATTTCGTGGCCAGCGGTGGCCACTGTGACGCTTACCGCGCCGATCGCGGCGCATAACCCCGCTTTGGAGATCAAAGCGGGGCTTTTTGCACACAAATTTTTGTGTGCAAGGCATGGCGCGGGTGAAACCACCCCCCTACGGCCTATGCGCCGGGATTCGGGCTTAATCGCCGCCCTCGGCGGCGATCTGTGGCCGGTAGCCCTGTTGGCGGGGCGCTGGCCGTATCATCGGGCGCATCCGCCGGAGGGGCTGTGGGGCGCGTCCCGCCTTTTACTGCATCGTTGCCCCGGAAACCTTTTCGGGAGGAGGAGGGGCCCACCCCGCCGCCCGGAGGAACGAAGGCGGCAGCGCCCCGCGCCCGAGCAGCGGCGCACGAGAACGCGCCGGGAAAAGGCACGAGAGCAGCGGGAACACCGGGACGGATGCCCCCGCGCCCAGCCCCAGCAGCATGAACGCACCCAGGCGCGGGGGAACCGGCACGGAGACAAGCGCAAAGAGACAAAGAACAGCAATAGCCCCGTATACGAGCCAGCAGCGCGCCCCGCCAGCTTGGAGCAGAGCGTGAAAAGCCAGTAGACCGGGGGAAGCTGCGCACACCGAAGAGAGACGGCCAGCGCTGGAGGCCGCGCGCCAGCCCGAAACGGACGAGCGCCAACGCCGCACGGGTTTGGGTGGGGCCGCTACCCTCTGCACACGAGCGGCTTAAAAGGCCGCGGCATGTTTTCGAGTTGCGGTAAAGCGCCCGGTTAGCCTGTTTAGCGCCGATCACCATCAGGACGGCTCACCAGCTCGCGCCCATCTGCCGCCGCTCAGCCGACAAGAGCCGCGCCTGCCCCAAGCCTTGCACCGACGGCGACGAGCGCCGGGCGCTTAGACGTGCAAGCCAGCGACGGAACGGATCAGCGCCCGAGCGCTTGCGGCGGCGGCTGGATCTGCGCCAGGGCTGGCGCGGCGTTGGCGGCTGTTTACGGCGGCAAGGGGGCGCGGGCGGTCGCTCACCGCTCACGCAGGCGCTCGGGATGGCCTGACGGCGGTTCTTTGGCCGTCTGACGGATTTTTTCGCGCTGCGGTGGGATGATTGGCCGCTTGATACAAAAAAACGCCCAGAAGGGCGAAAAAACGCGAATTTGGGGGTTGCGTGGTGTTGAACCTTGTGCTATACTCGTGCTGTGGTGTTGAACTACCACGGAAGGAGTGTTGAACATGACCTATGTCGATCGCCACAAGACCCCGCGCACATGGCCAATCCAGACTGCGAACACGCGTTCGATTGGCGCGCGGCTGCCGAATGAGCTTTACGAGCGCTTGAAAGGCTTCTGCCATGAACATGGCTACACCACCACGGAGGCGGTTTGTGAATCGCTGGAACGATTCATGGACAGCTTTGAGGATGAGACCGACGGAAAGGAGGACGGGGGCTATTTTCTGTACTGACAAAGCGACGGAGATAAAAAAAGACCCCGCCGATGCTGGAACATCGACGAGGTTTGGCAAAATGGACTGGTGCACCTTCAGGGGCTCGAACCCTGGGCACCCTGATTAAGAGTCAGGTGCTCTACCAACTGAGCTAAAGGTGCGTTTTGGAGCGGGTGATGGGAATCGAACCCACGTAGCCAGCTTGGAAGGCTGGAACTCTACCATTGAGCTACACCCGCACAGTGGAGCGGTAGACGAGATTCGGACTCGCGACATCCACCTTGGCAAGGTGGCACTCTACCACTGAGCTACTACCGCATAATGGTGCGGGTGAAGAGACTCGAACTCATACGCCTTAGGCAACAGATCCTAAATCTGCCGCGTCTGCCATTCCGCCACACCCGCACACCCCAAATGGTGACCCATTGGGGATTCGAACCCCAGGCACCCTGATTAAAAGTCAGGTGCTCTACCAGCTGAGCTAATGGATCAAAATGGCTGGGGTGGCAGGATTCGAACCTTGCGAATGCGGGAGTCAAAGTCCCGTGCCTTGCCGCTTGGCGACACCCCAACGTCCCTGCATGAACAGCAGAAAAAAGTGGGGTGAGTAGTGGGGCTCGAACCCACGACCTCCAGGGCCACAACCTGGCACTCTAACCAACTGAGCTATACCCACCACGATGGCGCGCCTGGAGGGATTCGAACCCACGGCCCACGGCTTAGAAGGCCGTTGCTCTATCCGACTGAGCTACAGGCGCAGGCTTCGCTGTTCCTCTGACGCTGCGGCGTTCCCGCTGACGAGAACTAATTATACAGATTCGGACGGGTTTTGTCAAGAGGTTTTTTGACATTTTTTTGAATTTTCGGTCAACTTTTTATCCTGACTCGAAAAAATCATGTATTGCTTACTTTTTCTATCTTAGAGGACATCTTCTACGCGAACCTTTTCTCCGTCGAGCAAAAGCAGGCTGGCGCGCGCTGCTCCTCCCCTGCATCGGTTCCCGGCCGAACCCGGATTGAGCAGCAAAACGCCATAGGCATATTCACAATGCGGTTCATGCGTATGCCCGAACAATGCGATATCAGCGCCATTGTCTTTGGCGCGATACGCAAGCGTCATTAAGCTTGGAAACAGATGTCCATGCTCCATCCAGATTTTGTGTCCGCCCAATTCAATCAAAAGCTGATCGGGCAGCATGGAAGCCAGATCGTTGTTTCCCCTCACAGCGTACAAAACAGGCTGATGCGGCATTTTTTCCAGTTTGTCCCGCAAAAACATCGCATCGGACGCAATATCACCCAGAAAACACGCCGCATCAATATGCCCCATCTTTTCAAGCAGCCCTTCCAAAGCGTCACGATCTCCGTGGCTGTCGGAGAACACGCCCACGCGGATCATCCTTCTGCCTCCAGCTTGCGCAAAACAGCTTCAATTCCGCGCTTTCTGTGGCTGATGGCGTTTTTGCGTTCCGGTGAAATTTCTGCGAAGGTTTCCCCTGTCTCACATAAAAACAGCGGATCATAGCCAAAGCCGCCTTTCCCCCTACGTTCGGTCAGAATTTCGCCTTCGCAGGTGCCGCGGCATACAATGGGCATATGGCCGGGACGAACCAGCGCAATGGCGGCAACATAGCGTGCCTTTCTGGGCATGGGAACGGATTCAAGGTTGTGCAGCAGCAAATTGTTATTGGCTTCATCGTCGCCATGACAGCCGCAGTACCGCGCGCTGTATACGCCAGGGGCCCCATCCAGCGCATCCACCTCAAGTCCGCTGTCATCTGCGATTGCAGCGCTTTGGCAGGCATTCATCACATAATTGGCCTTGATTAAGGCGTTTTCCTCAAACGTCGAACCATTTTCTTCGATATCCGCATCAATCCCCGCTTCCTGCATGGAAACGATTTCGAATCGTCCGCCGAGAATTTCACGAAATTCTCGCAGTTTGTTGGAATTATTGCTGGCGACAATGAGACGCATTTTCTGTGTTTCCATATGCTTCTGCCTTCCCTTTTTAGATGTTGATCTTAAAAACAGTATAGCATAATTTGCGTGCAAAGAAAAGAGCCGAAACGCCTGATGCGTCCGGCTCCGGCTTTATTCAATCATCATCACTTCGGGATAACTGTGTTCCACTTCGCTGGCAACATTGGCGAAGGTTGGCACCTCTGTGACGGGCAGCTGATACGGCTTTCCATCGACCAGAATTTTGACCTTTTTGATGCCCGGATAGCGTGTGCATGTCATCATCAGGGCGCGCATTGCCTGAACGCCGCCGTCGCTCTGTTCGGCGATTTTTGTGAAGTCGCCGCTGAAATTGATGGTAATCACACCGTCGCTGACGTCAATACCTAAAAGCTGAACGCTTTGCTCAAGCGGCGTTTCCAGCCCACTGTCCGCTTTCGGGCCGCGCAGAAACTCGAAAACGGCGGTTGCCACATCGTCCGAACCATAAACCGTTCTGGAAATCGGAACGAGCAGACGACCATCCTGAGCCGGGAAGAAGACCTGAATTTCATCGCTGTCGGCAAACGTCGATTCGCTTTGATCTTCCAGATTCAACCCGACACGCGTATATGAACCGCCGATGTTTGTGCCATGCGTAAGCGTGCCGCGCGATTTACCGTCGATCAGGAAGTTCACGTCGTTCACGGTGTCAAACTCCGTCAAAGCCCAGACGATTGCCGTGCGCATGTTTTCCTCCTGCTGTTTATCGTCTGCGTTAAGGGCCTGTGCGCTCATATCCACGCGGGCGTGTCCGCCGGAAATATCCAAATCGAAGGTTGTTCCCTCCGGCACGACGGGGACAAGCCCGAGACGCGCGGCATCCATGTCGTTTCGCGGATTTTGCACCATCAATTCCAGTGTGGCTTTGGCGATGCCGTCTTGTCGGGTAACATCCCGCTGGACGGGCACCAGATAGCCGTCTCCATCTTCATAATAGACGACGGTTTGGCGCGTATCCTCCGCCTGCGTGGCCGAAACGCTGATTTCCGGGATGTCTTCCAGCGGTTCTTCGTAGGGTTCGCTGTTCGTGCCGCCTCGCTTGATTGAAAGCAGCAGCACCAAGGCCGCCGAACACACGATCAGCGTGCGTTCAATCGTTTCGCGCCGAATTCTGATTTTCGGCCATTTCACAAGCCATCACTCCTTGCCGGTTCATTTCCGCACCAGTTTATGACCCGTTCCGCGTGCGCATGCCTGCTTCTCCCCTTTGCTTTGCGGGCAAAAGATGGTATAATAGATGAGCTTTGGTGCGCCGCCTTTTCTCACGCTGCATCCTATGTGTTCAAGCGGCTGGTCATGCTAAAGACGTTGAACCTCGTTAAAGGAGGATATGCTTATGCCAATGGACGGCGTTATGCTGGGCTTTGTCGCTCGGCAATTAGATACAACCCTTCGGGATGGCCGCGTGGATCGTGTCATTCAGCCAGAAAAAGACGAAATCCATTTGATGATCCGCGCTCAAGGTGCGAACCATCGCCTTGTGCTCAGTGCAGCCGCCAGCGCGGCACGCGTACATCTGAGTGAGCATGCGAAAACGGGCCCTATGGAGCCGCCAATGCTCTGCATGCTGCTTCGCAAATATCTTTGCGGCGGACGTGTGTTGGCGGTGCGCCGGATTGCAGGCGACCGCATTCTGGAAATCGACATCAGCAATTTGAGCGAACTGGGCGATCCGGTAACGCGAACGCTGGTTGTGGAAATCATGGGTCGTCATTCCAATATCATTCTGCGCACGGCAGAGGGACGGATTATTGATGCGGCGCGCCATGTCGGGCAGGATATTTCACGTGTGCGTCAGGTCATGCCCGGCTTGCCCTATGAATATCCGCCGGCGCAGGGCAAGCTCAATCCGGAAACGGCGAATGTTGATGAGATTGAAACTGCGCTTAAGCAGGCTGGCGGCAAGCTTGAAAAGGCGATTGGCGCGAGCATTGCCGGATTTTCGCCGCAAGCGGCCCGTGAGGCAGCTGCACGCATTGGTATGGAGGAAGCGTCGCTGGTGACCGAAATCGACGTTCACACGGCTGCAAACGCGCTGTATGACTATCTGCGTCAAATGCCCGAGCTTGCGCCTTGTGTAGTGACGCTGGATGATAACGGTGCGCCGACGGATGTTTTCCCCTTCCCGCAGATGCACATGTCGATGGAGCATGCGGCGAAATACGATGATCCCAGCGCTGCACTGGATGCGTATTTTTATGAGAGGGATCGCCGCGACCGCCTGAATCAGCGAAGCGCGAGTCTTGCACATGCGCTGAAGAATCATATCGAGCGCTGTGAAAAGAAAATTGCGATTCAGAACGACGCATTGGCCAGTGCGGCGCGTATGGAAGAATATCGACAGAACGGCGAACTTTTGCAGGCCAATCTCTATCGGCTGCAAAAGGGAGAAGCCGTGGCTGTTGTCGAAAATTATTACAGCGAGAACTGCGAACCGGTTTCCATTCCGATGGATGTGTCGCTTTCCCCTGCACAAAACGCCCAACGGTATTTCAAGCTCTATCAAAAGGCGCGCGGCGCAAGAACGCTTGCGGCGGAGCAAAAAGCCAAAGCTGAACAGGAACTTGCCTATCTGGAGCAGATGGAAGACGATTTACGTAAATGCACCGATGCGTGCGGGCTGTCCGAACTTCGTGAAATGCTCGTCGCTTCCGGCCATGTGAGGCAGGCTTCGTCCCGCGTAAAGCCCAGGAAGGAAGCGCCCTCTCAGCCGATGAAATTTCTTTCCTGTGACGGTATTGAAATAGAAGTCGGAAAAAATGCGCTGCAAAACGAGCGGCTGACGATGGGCGCGCGCGGCAACGAAACATGGCTGCATGCGCAGAAGATGCCGGGGTCTCATGTGTTGATTCACACAGAAGGCGAAGTGCCGGAAACGACGCTCGTGCAGGCGGCTATGCTGGCGGCATATTATTCAAAGGGTGTGCGCAGCGCTCAGGTGCCGATTGACACGACTCTGCGCCGCTATATCAAAAAGCCGGGCGGTACGCCGGCCGGCTTCGTCACCTATACCCATCAGCGCACGCTGTATATCACGCCGAGCGAGATTGAAGTCAAAAAAATCAAGCTCCTGCGCGAATAATACAATATATAAAAGAAGTTGACGTCGGCTGTCAACTTCTTTTTGTGTCTTTAAATTCCTGCGGCTTTGCGAAGCGCTTCCGCCTTGTCTACATGCTCCCACGGCAGCTCAATGTCCGTTCTACCGAAGTGGCCGAATGCAGCTGTCTGGCGATAGATCGGGCGGCGCAGGTTCAGCATATCGATAATGCCTGCCGGACGCAGATCAAACAGCTCTCCAACGATTTGAGCGAGCGCTTCGTCAGAAATAACGCCCGTCCCCTGCGTATCTACGAGCAGAGAAACCGGATGCGCTACGCCAATCGCATAGGCCAGTTCGATTTCACAGCGTTTGGCTAGGCCTGCGGCGACAATGTTCTTGGCGATGTAGCGCGCGGCATAAGCGGCACTGCGATCTACTTTTGTCGGGTCCTTGCCGCTGAATGCGCCGCCGCCATGACGGGCATATCCGCCGTAAGTATCCACGATAATTTTGCGGCCGGTCAAACCGGAATCGCCCATCGGGCCGCCGATGGTGAAACGTCCTGTTGGATTGATGAGAAAGCGGGTATTCGCGTCCACCAGTTCGGCCGGGATTGCTTTGCAGATTATGCTGTCGATGATCGCGGCTGAAAGTTCTTCATGGCTGATTTCCGGGGCATGCTGCGTGGAAACGACGACCGTATCCACACGAACGGGCTTGTCGCCATCATATTCAATGGTCACCTGGCTTTTTCCGTCCGGACGCAGCCAAGTCAATTCACCGCTTCTTCTCGCTTCGGAAAGGCGGCGGGTGATGCGATGCGCCAGCGCGATGGGCATGGGCATCATTTCGGGCGTTTCGTCGCAGGCAAAGCCGAACATCATGCCCTGATCGCCTGCGCCGATGTCCATATCGCCCACGCCGCGGCCCTCCAGCGCGTCGTCAACGCCCATTGCGATATCCGGGCTTTGACCATGCAGCGCGGTCAGCACGGCGCAGGTGTGGCCGTCGAAGCCATATTTTGCGCGGTCGTAGCCGATGTCGCAGACAACCTCGCGCACGATGTCATCCACGCGGTAATCGGCGGTGGTGGTCACTTCGCCCATCACCATCACAATGCCCGTCGTGGTGCAGGTTTCGCAGGCTACGCGCGCATACGGATCTTGAGCCAGAATGGCGTCCAGCACTGCATCGCTGATCTGGTCACAGATTTTGTCGGGATGTCCTTCCGTTACGGATTCGGATGTAAAAAGTCGTTTCATCGGTGTTCTCCTCTCGTGGATTGAGAGCTGCTTGCGGTCATGAAAAAAACCGCCCGATACGCAAATCAGGCGGCTTGATTCAACCATACCTCATCTGCCGGCTAATGCCGTAGGATTTGGCACCGGATTCAACCGGTTGCCGGGCTTCATCGGGCCTATTCCCTCCGCCGCTCTCAATAAGGCTTGTATGTCATTCAAAAACGATGTTATTATAGCAGGCAGACTTTATTTTGTCAACCGATTTATTCACCGCCAAGCTTGTAGGCCACGACACAGCCGAGTGCCAGGGCAACGATGGAAATGATGATCGTCATAGCGGTGAGTCCCGCATAGCTCAACCCCATCAGAATGGCGACCGGTGAGGCCGTTACAAGGCCCATGATGGCGCAATAAGTTGGGCCGGGGAAACGGCGCAGCAGTACCTCAATGAGCTTGGCGACAGCAAAGATACCCACCACAACGCCAAGGCCGAACGGAATCAGCACGCCGCAGCAGTTGAGCACCGCACTGATATTGCCGGAAAGCAGCGCGTCAACCATGCCGCTCACGGAGCCCACGACCGGGTTGTAATATCCAAGCAGCATCAGCATCATGGAGCCACTCACGCCCGGAATAACCATTGTCGCCGCAGCAATAACGCCCATGACAAACAGGATGATGATTTGACCGATGTTCAGCGTGATGGTCGCATCTGTGCCATTGCCACCGCCGACGATTTTCAGCCCGACAACCAGCGCAAAAGCCAGCACAAAGGCGATTACGCCCGCAACGCCCTTCTTTTCACCCTTCATTTTTTTGAGGATCATTGGCAGTCCGCCCAGAATCAGGCCGATGAAAGCCATGTTGGTCGGCAGCGGATATGTGCCCAGCAGGAAGGTAATCAGTTTTGCAAGGCCAAGAATGCCAAGCACCATGCCCAGCGCATACGGCCAAAGGGTTTTGACGCAGCGCTTGAAATCCTTGAACAGCGAATTGATGCAGCCGATGATTGTGTCGTAAATGCCCATGGAGACCATCATCGTGCCGCCGCTCACACCGGGAATAATGTTGGCCAAACCGATGACCACACCGCGCAGAATTTCAAAAATCGTTTTCATGTTTTCTTTCCCCTCAAAAGTCAGTTCAGCTTAAAGGGGCTTTGCGGATTGTTCGAAGGATCCCCTCGTTTCAAAAGTCGGCAAAGCCCGATGGCATATTTTCCTTGCTATTGTATCAGCATGATCGGATTTCGTCAATCGCTTCTTGCAGAATTTAACATCCGCTTGATGAAAATGCCGACAAAAGCGAACAGGGTCGTCAGCAAAAGCACCGCGTTGATTTCGCCGCCGACGTATTCCGGCAGCCATGCCGGAGCAAGCATCACATATCCCAGATTGAGCAGCATGGAAACTGCCAGCGCGACGGCCCATTCCATCGCAATGCCGGCAGCTGCGCCATTCAGATAAAAAAGCAGTTTTCGTTTCATAACGACACCTCAAAAGCAAATGATATCGGTGATTTTTCGTTCTGCGCCGCCGCTGGGCCGATTGATAATCTGGCCGTTGAACCACATTTCCGTTGAGCCGCCGCCATCCAGATTGATGGCCGTTTTCGCGCTGAGCGAAAGGAAGATATCCTGCAGCTCTGGCAGCGTCATGCCGATGGAATAGCCGTCCTGCCTTCCGTCTGCAACGATGACTGCGTAATGAAGCGCATCGATTTGGCCGATCGCCGTTCTGGGTTCACGGCGGGAGGATTTGGTAGAAATGAGATCAAAAACGCGGCTGAACTCCAGCTTTTGTCCGTTTTCAATTAACGCCGGACCAAATTCAAAGGTCTGCCATGTTCCGGCATCCATCAAGTCGGCGCTCAACTGCTTGGGCTTTTCGTTTTTTCGATCAATGCGAACTGAAAAATCTCCGTTTGAATCGACGATCAGCATGTTTCGCGTGGTCTGCGCAGCGCGAAGGGGCTGACCGTTGCGAATGATGGTTCCGTATCGATGTGTGCCGTAGTCATCGCCATTGATGGCCAGCACGGCGTTTTGATCGGATACAATATCCGTAAGCGCCTGCCGAGAGTCACCGCCGTTTTCGCGCGCAATAACCGCCCGAAGATCGTGCGGATCGCTGATTTGCACATCGGCAACAAAGTAGGTTACACCGTTTGACTGGTATCGATCGATGACAACCTGACGCGTATCATCGGCATAGCTGTAATCATAAGGCGCGGCCACGCAGGGCGTCTGCCAATCTTGAGCAAGCGAAGCAGTTGGTGCAACCGCGCAAAGCGCGAGCAGTCCTGCGACAAGAATTGAATGGAATTTCATACAATATAGCCTCCGTTTCTGTCCCTTCATTGGGGAACGGGGCCAGTATATCGGCTTTTTTTAAGAAGAACATGAAGACATGTTCACAATTTTAAATTTAACGTATCTTTCACCTGATTTTCATGTTTATATGATATGCTGTTCACCGGAGTATATCAATGAACGAAGGAGTTTCCCATGAGATTGCTGGTTGTTGAGGATGATCCCGCACTGAAGGATGCGCTTGTCAGCCGCCTGACGCGGGAAGGATACGCAGTTGACGCATGCGATAACGGTGCGGACGGTTTGTTTTATGCCAGAAGCACGGAATACGATGCGCTGATTCTGGATGTGATGCTTCCTGGGATGGACGGCTTTTCTCTGCTTTCTGCGCTTCGACGGGAAGGCTATGCGGGAGCAGCGCTGATGCTGACGGCACGCGATGCGATTGAGGATCGCGTGACCGGCCTGGACTTGGGCGCGGACGATTATTTGACCAAGCCGTTTGCTTTTAACGAGCTGCTGGCGCGCATTCGCGCGATGCTTCGGCGGCATGGTTCAAGCCGCTCTCCCCTGCTTGTCTGCGGCGATTTGACGATGGATACGGTGACGCACACCGTGTCCCGCGCTGAAAACGAAATTCATCTGACGGCCAAGGAGTACGCTTTGCTTGAATATCTGCTTCGAAACTGCAATCAGGTGTTGACGCGCGACCAGATTTGCGACCATGTTTGGAATTATGAAAGCAGCTTTGAAACCAACCTTGTTGACGTCTATATCGGTTATCTTCGGGCAAAAATTGATCGAAATGCTTCGCGAAAACTGATTCGCACGGCCCGCGGCTTTGGCTATCGCATCAGCGATCGGGAGGAATGATCGTGAAACACATGAAAATCCGCGCCCGTATGACGCTAGCCAATGCTGCGGCGGCTTCGCTGCTCTTTACGGCAGCGTTTGCGGTGATTTATCTGTTGACGGCGCACACCATTTCGGCCTATCGACGCCAGAGCGTCGAGCTTGCGCTTTCTCAAGTCGTCGCACAGGTGGAAAACAGAAATGGTTCGCCGTTTTATGAAGATGAAGTTCCGCTTTCCGAGGATGCAAAGTATGCCGTTTGGCTGGAGGATGGCGCTGTTCTTTCCACTTCCGGCGGGGATTTGCCAGAGCTGAAAGAAACTGAACCGAAAACGCCGACCCGTATCGAGATCAGCCATTCGGCCTATTTGGCGATGACTTCCGGCCCGTTTGTTGTTGGAAATGGGACGGTTTGCGCGATGGCTGCCGTATCTTGCGAAAGCGACGAACGCGTGCTTGCCATGCTCCGGCTGATCTTTTTGTTTGCGTTTCCACTGTTGATTCTGCTTTCCTCTGCGGTCAGTTTTGTAGTTGCAGGACGAATTCTTGCTCCGATTCACGCCATTTCGGAAACGGCTGAACGCCTGGCGGCGGGCAACGATTTTTCCATGCGCATACCGCAAAACGGGACGCGGGATGAACTGGATGCGCTGATTCACACGCTGAATCACATGCTTGAATCGCTGGAGGATGCTTTTAAGCGGGAACGGCGTTTCACATCGGATGCTTCTCATGAGCTCCGAACGCCGTTGGCTGTGGTAACGTCCTATGCGGAAAATATGCTGGCGCTGTCGGCCCTGACAAAGGAACAGCAGGAATCCCTTTTCGTGATTCTTCGGGAATGCGGCCGAATGAATAAATTGATTGGGCAAATGCTTTCGATTGCACGGGCGCAAACAGGATGGTTGTCCTTTGAACCGGAAAATGTACCTGTTTGCGAGATTATCGAAGGCGTTGCATCGGCGCTGAATGAAAAAATGGCAGAACGGAAGATGACATTCACCTGCAATGCGGATACGGCAGTTTCCGTCTTTGCAGACCAAAGCCTGTTGACCCAGTTGATGTTGAATTTGATTGAAAACGCGATCAAATACGGGCGGGACAGCGGACATATTATCGTGGCTGTATGCGACTTGCCGGACAGCGTGCAGGTTGCGGTCAGCGACGATGGAATTGGCATCAGCGAAAACGATCTGCCCCATATTTTTGATCGCTTTTATCGTGTGGATGCAGTTCGAGATCGAAGCGGAACGGGACTGGGACTTTCTCTTTCCAAAGAGATTGCAGCATTGCATGGCGGAACGCTCAGCGCTTCCAGCACGTTGGGAAAAGGCAGTCAATTTACGCTTCTGCTGCCCAAGCGTTGACGTTTTTTCTTCTTGCTGATATACTTTTTTAAGTAGGAGGATGCTGGTTATGAAAACAGTGCTGGGCGATATCCGCAGAGCGGATGCCGATTTTGAGATGATTTCACAAGGAGACAGCGTAGCCGTCGGCGTATCCGGCGGAAAAGACAGCTTGCTGCTTCTCTATGCGCTTTCGCTCTATCGAAAGTTTGAACATAAGGATTTTTCTGTGCGCGGCGTTATGCTGAAAATGGGTCTTGAACCGTTTGATGCTGTGCCGCTTATGCGGTGGTGTGAGCGGCAGGATATTCCGCTGGAGATTGTTGAAACAGACATTGCGAAGGTTGTTTTTGATCTTCGCAAAGAGCCGAACCCCTGTTCCCTTTGTGCGAAGATGCGGCGGGGTGCGCTCAACGATGCGGCTAAGAATCTGGGCTGCAACAAAGTTGCGCTGGGTCATCATCGCGAGGACGCGATTGAAACCCTGATGATGTCGATGATTTTTGAAGGTCGGCTGCATACCTTCCACCCCAACATGTTTTTGCCGGGAGCTGACGTGACGATCATTCGTCCCATGATTTACGTACCGGAAAAGCATATTATTCACGTGGCCAGAAAGCTGGATTTGCCCATCATCCATAACCCATGTCCAATGGATGGTCATTCAAAGCGGGAAGAAATCAAGCAGTTGATTGCCTCTATGTGCAAGACGTATCCGCATTTGAAGGATAACATGCTTGCAGCACTGAAAAATGCCGAACAGTATGGTCTGTGGGATCGAAAGAAAATATGAGGAAATTTTTTTCTTCAAGAATTGGTTCTTGATTGGAAAAAATAATATGCTCTCTATCGAGCAGATACTCGAAATAACAAAAACGAGTCTGTTCTATAAGGAGCATTTTATGTATAGGCGGAAGACTGCTAGAACTGCCAAACGAGATTGATTGTCCTCAATGCTGTTTATAGAATGAATATCAACACATCAAGGAGGGTACAAGGGGATTGCTTTTTCGCTGAAGCACTTTCGTCGGCGACGTTATATAATTCTATAATAAACGCAAATGATCAGATTTGCAATGTTTTATTGCGAAATAAGACTGCTTTTTACGGATTGTCATCATGCTTAAATCCTATTTTCATATTGATAATTATTGGAAATAAAAGAAAAACCTCCGATTTTCGGAAGTCTTACTCTGGTGCGGAAAACAGGACTGGATTCTCGTGGCTCGTCGCCGCTCGGTCAGCGCTGCTCTTAGGCCACACTGTGGCCTGATTCACTTCGGCTTCTTCAATTCCGTTTCCCGGTTTGTAAAAAAAGCTCAGCATTTCTGTCAAGCTTTTTCTTTGGTGCAGCAGATGGAACCAAATCCGAACCAGAAGTGCCTGCTTCTGTGACTTGTCCTTCGATGAATTTTACATGCTGGTCATCGGAAGAATAGCTAGTATACCTGCCAGCCCCATATTATGGGCGAGTACAACAAACTGGAATTTGCGTTGATTACTTTACAGTAAACTCTGTCCATTCTATATGGCTATATTCCATCACATCATTTGCCTTTCTCATTCCTATTTTTTCGTAAAATGAAATGGCATTTTCGTTTGCAACCAGATATACGGCAATATTATTTTTGCCGCCTGCTAAAGAATGTGCTGTCTTCATCAATTCCGTACCAATTCCTTGGTGTAAATAGTCTCTGTCTACACCTAAATCAGTTACATAAAGCCAATAGGCATAGTCGGTCAATCCGAATAGGACACCGACAACTTGATTATCCTTGTTTCTTGCAATAAGACTGATTGATACATGATCAACCAGTTTTTCTATCCTTGCCTCGAACCGTTCCTTCGGGTACTGTGACCCTAAATCCGTGCGCTTTAGAAATTCAATATATTCCGTTGAAGATATTCTCTCTTCCTTGATCTGGATATCTTTGCACATAAGCACTTCCTCCACAAATTCCGATTTATTGAGCAAAGTATACCATATCTCTCAATAAAAAAACCTATATGAAGAATGTAACTGTTTTGTTGTATACTTGTTTCGAAAGGCTTCTAAGGAACCTTAGCCCCTTACACACTGACCTTGCTTGCAAGGTCTAGTGGGTTATACCTTTTTGATTGGAAGATAAGAAAAAATCCGAACCCATTTCCAATTTGGAAAATTGGGTTCGGATTATACTGGTTTGGTGCGGGAAACAGGACTTGAACCTGCATGAAATTGCTTTCACTAGAACCTGAATCTAGCGCGTCTGCCAATTCCGCCATTCCCGCAAAAAATGGTGGGCAGGGATGGATTCGAACCATCGAAGTCTGTGACGGCAGATTTACAGTCTGCTCCCTTTGGCCACTCGGGAACCTACCCACGCTATTCACTTTGTTCCAAACGGAACATATTCATTATAGCATGACTCTCTCTTTTCTGTCAAGACAAAAAGAAAAGAAAAATGCAAAAAAAGGAAAAGAAAAAGACAACGCGGCAAAACCACGTTGTCTTTTGATACTTTTGAACAGTTATTGCTGATGCTGAAAGTTTCTTCCCTGCACTTGCAATTAGCCCAGCTCGGCGAAGTACTTAATGGTGCGAACCATCTGGCTGGTATAGCTGTTCTCGTTGTCGTACCAGGAAACGACCTGCACCTGATAGGTATCCTCGTCGATCTTGGTGACCATGGTCTGGGTCGCGTCGAACAGAGAGCCATAGGTCATGCCGATGACGTCAGAGGACACGATAAGATCGGTGTTATAGCCGAAGGAAGCGGAAGAAGCAGCCTTCATCGCGGCGTTGATGGAATCAACGGTAACGTCCTTGCCCTTCACGACAGCCACGAGAATCGTGGTGGAGCCGGTCGGAACCGGAACGCGCTGAGCAGAGCCGATCAGCTTGCCGTTCAGCTCCGGGATAACCAGGCCGATAGCCTTAGCCGCGCCGGTGCTGTTCGGAACGATGTTCTGCGCGCCGGCACGAGCACGACGCAGATCGCCCTTGCGCTGAGGACCGTCCAGAATCATCTGGTCGCCGGTGTAGGCGTGCACGGTGGTCATGATGCCGGAAACGATCGGATAGGTATCGTTCAGGGCCTTGGCCATCGGCGCGAGGCAGTTGGTGGTGCAGGACGCCGCAGAGATGACCTTGTCTTCCTTGGTCAGGACATTCTCGTTGACGGAGTACACGATGGTCGGCAGATCATTGCCGGCAGGAGCGGAAATGACGACCTTCTTAGCGCCGGCTTCGATGTGAGCCATCGCCTTGGCCTTGCTGGTGTAGAAGCCGGTGCACTCGAGCACGACGTCAACATCCAACTCGCCCCACGGCAGCTCGTTTGCCTTCGGCTTAGCGTAGATGGTGATCTCCTTGCCGTTGACGGTGATGGAGCCCGGAACCTTCACGGTCTTGCCGTCTTCTTCAAAGATCGGCTCCTTGGAGCTCACGGTGTCCTTGTACTTGTAGGAGCCCTGAGCGGTATCATACTTGAGCAGGTGGGCCAGCATTTTCGGGCTGGTCAGGTCGTTGATAGCGACAACCTGATAACCCTCGGCATCAAACATCTGGCGGAAAGCGAGACGGCCGATGCGGCCAAAGCCATTGATAGCAACTCTAACCATTGGAAATCTCCTCCTAAAACTTTATCAAGTGTTTCACTTGCGGGATAAACCCTCTCTATTGTACCCAAAAATTTGTTTTTTTTCAAGGCTTTTCCCATTGATTTTGAAAAGAAATGCGGCATTTGTGAAAGAAATGCTTTCCAAATGCCGCGGAACCGCATTGAAAAAGGACTTTCCCCTTTCGCAAATTGTTTTTTTGAGCGGTCAATCGTCAAAGAATCAGGAATCTTTTTCGGCTTGGAGGTATTCGCTGCGCACATAACCTTCCAGCACGTCGGTTTTAACATGCGCCCATCCGTCTTTGCTGACGGATAGAACAATCAGCTGTTGATTTTTGTAAAGCCGTCGGAGCACGTCGGCGGAAGTGTTGGGCTGCTCACGCAGGTTAAGCGTGGAATCTTCATCAATGTTGGCCACGACAGCCAGATAAGCGCCATCCGGCAGAGGGTCCATGCTCACAGGCATCAGCGTCGGGCGCGGCGTTGGGCTGGGCGTAGGCGCAGGCGTAGCCATCAATGCCATGTCGATTGTCGGAAGCGGCGCACGCTGGGTTTCATAAGCGACGATCCCCATGCCCGGATAATAAAACGAAAGGATTTGTTCATAGGTCATGCCGTATTGCCGCGCCATCTGCTCTGCCCCACGCTGGCTCATACCTACTCCATGGCCGAAACGACGAGATTCAACCATGAAGGCCGAACCGATATCCGACACGGTAATCAATTCGTTTTGCGATACGTTAATGCTCAGCCCCATGGCCTGTTCAGCTGCGGTGAAAATGGGCAGCGTAACCGTGATCGCATCTTTCACTTTTTTGTAAGTCGAGAAGGACGGCGTAGCTGTCGGCGCGGGAGTCTGGGTTGGCGCAGGCGTTTCGTCTGGATTTGTCGGCGTCGGAGTTAAAACGGGTTCGGGCGACGGCGTTTGACGAAATGTGTAGCTTCGAGCGGACAGCTTCACAGTAAAGCGAAGCTCTGTCATCAAACGAGAATCCCCTTCATATTTCGGCGTGATGGCTTCAACAGACTGGATTTCATCAAAACGAATCAATTCGCTGTCCGCTTCAAGTCCCAGTGCGGCAAGCTGATCGCTCATCGCGCTTACAAGCGCTTGATGCAGTGCTGTGCCAATTCCTTGCTCGCCAGGCTTTTTATTGATCGTATAGCGTTTGACGACGCTGTTTTTGTTTTCCAAATCATAGGGATCGTCGCGCATATCCATATAACCGTAAGCATCCGGATCGGAAGTTGGCCAGACATGCTGCCCCAATTCGGTCTGGCCGCCGTTGCTGGCGGAATAAAAGCATTGGGCAAGCGCACCGCGATATACGCCGCACAGCCCGCGGGTTTCGGTTACAGCCTGCTCGGAGAGCGGGCTGGTCGTCGTTCTGCCGCGATAAGCCTGATCGTTGGTTGTGTCTTCTACGTCATACGCGCCCGAGGAACCGCTTTTGCGAAGCGCATAAGTGCGCGCAGTAATGGCCTGCGCTTTAAGTGCTTCAAGCGGGAAAGAATCGCCCATTTCAAACGGAACAACGCCCAGCAGATAATCCTCCACGTTGATCGTCAGAATCGGTCGAATGGCGTTGTTGCTGATGTCAAGGGATAAATCGCCTTCATACATGCCAGTACTGTCGTTTAAAAGCAGATATCCCGGCGTTTCGCTTTCGCAGCGAATCAGCTTCATGCCTTCCCCCATTACGACGGCGGTTTGTCCGGTGTGCAGGACGAGTTGGCCATTGCGAAGCACGATGGTCAGCTTCGCGCCGTCCGCAAACGACAGACGGCCATCTTCCGTGACATACTGCCCCTTCACGGTGATGCGAAGCGTGTCTTCAACCTGCAAGCGGCGCAGATAGACCCGAATGTTGGATTGGATATCCGCAGATGCGGGCATGGAAACGGCAAAAAACACTGTAAGCAGCAAAAACAGAAGAATCAAGGGTCGCTTTTTCATGGGCGGCCTCCTTTTACGGACGGATTTGAAAATATATGCACGGTCATTATAACAAAAATAAAGCATAAGTTCAACCACGGGGAAAGAATATGAAACGGTACATGATTTCTCCATATACAAAAACAGCCGCATTCCTTTGAGGAAAAACGGCTGTTGAGATTATGCGTGCTTTTCGCTTTGATAGGTGCGGGTCAATGCTACAAAGTGATCGAACAGACGCTGTGCATACACATCGTGATCGGAGAGATATTCAGGATGGAACTGAACAGCAAAGATGCGGTCAGTCGCTTTGGCGCTGACGGCTTCAATAATGCCATCCTCTGCATAGCCATCGACCTGAAGACCGCTGGCCGGTTCTTTGATTGCCTGATGGTGCATGCTGTTGGTCGGCATCTCCGTCACACCTGTGATTTTTTCGAAGATGCTTCCATTTTCGAAGCGAACGGTATGTACCGGCTCGCCGTAAGGCGGCTCCTGCTGATGCGTTTTCGTCGGAATACCCTTCTGGGATTCGATATCTTGAATCAGCGTGCCGCCCATAGCTACGTTCAGCACCTGAATACCGCGGCAGATGCCGAAAATCGGCATGTTGCGCGCAATAGCCATGGGAATAATCAGCAACTCAAAGATATCGCGCTGTGGATCGTCCTCGCCGCAGGCCGGAAGCTTTTCTTCGCCATAGCGGGAAGGCAGAACATCGCCGCCGCCCGCGAGCAAAAGACCATCCAGATGATTGATAATGGCTTTTGCGGTTTCTTCGTCCTCAATTTCAGGCAGCAACACGGGAATACCGCCTGCACGCAGCACGGACTGCATGTAATTCTCGCGGACAAACATCTGGCGATCCGCAACATTATGCGAACCGGAAATACCAATAATCGGGCGATTCATGGTGATTACCCCTTTTTGTTTTCGTCCTTGTTCTTTTTATCCTTATCTTTCTTGCCGAAGGATTCATTGTAGTTGTTGATGCACTCGATGATGACGCGGTTGGCCACCTCGCGGTTCTGCGCTTTGCTGACAACCGTCGTGCGCCCCTCCAATTCCTTGTAAACCGTGAAGAAGTGGCGAATTTCATCAAGCAGATGTTCCGGAAGCTGGCTGATATCAAACATGTAGTTATAGTTCGGATCGCCCAGCGGCACTGCAATGATCTTTTCGTCGCGCGCGTCGCCGTCGTTCATTTCGAACATGCCGATCGGGCGGCACTCCACCAGTGTCATTGGCTCGATGGCTTCCGAACAGAGCACCAGCACGTCGAGCGGGTCTCCGTCGTCGGCGTAGGTGCGCGGAATGAAACCATAGTTGGCCGGATAATGCGTCGAGGTATACAGCACGCGGTCAAGGCGAAGCATGCCGGTCGCCTTATCCATTTCATATTTATTCTTGCCGCCGCGCTTGATTTCGATGACAGCCATAAAACGATCTGGCGTAATGAGCGCCGGATCAATATCGTGCCAAATGTTCATGTTTACCTCCAAATTCATGGAAAAATGCTCATAAATAGGCCTGCAATTCGCTGTAAATCCGGTTTTGCTCGGATGCAGAGGCAATCTGATCTCCAAACCAGAATTTTTGTGCTTCTACGGCCTGATAAAACAGCATGCCCAAACCTTCTATGGTCGGAATGCCTTTTTGTCGCGCCAGAGCAAGCAGACGCGTTTCTCTGGGGTTATAAACCGCGTCGAATACGGCCTTGCATCGGGAAACGGTGCTTTCGGAAACAGGACAGGTTTCAACGTGCGGATACATGCCAACCGGGGTGCAGTTGATGAGAATATCATGCGCTCCCTCTGCTTGCTGAAGAGGACAGACGGACAGACGGTGAAAACCGTCTGCCTGCGTATCCGCCAATTCGCAGGCGAGCTTCTTGCCTTTCTGAATATCGCGAACGGCAAAGGTGACGTGCCCGCCGCGCGAAAGAAATTCATATCCTGCCACGCGAGCTGCGCCGCCGCCGCCGAGGACGAGAACATCGGCCTGCGTGGTGCCGATCCCCCGTTCCTCAATGGCGTGCAGCAGGCCAAGTCCATCTGTGATGTGGCCGATCATGCGGCCGCTGCGAATTTCAACGGTGTTGACTGCGCCGCAGGCGGAAACCGCATCATCCACTTCATCCAGAAACGGAATGATTTTCTCTTTATACGGAATGGTGACGTTAAACCCGGAAAAACAGCTTCGGAAAACATCAGCTGCCGCGCCGATCCGTTCCGGCGGGACTGTGACGGGCACGTAGATCGCATCGATCCCCGCTGCGTCAAACAGCGAGTTATGGATGTATGGCGACCATGTGTGCGGCAGAGACTGTCCCAGCACGGCAAACCGAGCAGTTGCAGGCCCAATGCGTTCGTTCAGCATGACATTTTCCTCCGTTTTTACAGACGCAGGGTTGCGCCGCATTCCTTTTCGCAGGCGGCGAGAATCTTCTGCATCAACGGATTCACGTCGTCGTCGGACAGCGTGCGTTCCGCGTTGCGGAAGGTCATGGAGAAAGCGACGGATTTTTTGCCGGAAAGCAGCTGAGCGCCGCGGTAGATGTCAAACATTTCCACTTTTTCAAGCAGATTGCCGCCCGTTTTGCGAATCACATCCAGCAGACTGCCGACAGTCGTGGATTCTTCCATCACCAATGCGATATCGCGGGTGACAGCCGGGAACTTTGGCAAGGCGCGTACGTGATCCACCTTCGTGTGCAGCGCGCAGAGCATTTCCAGATTGACTTCGGCGATGATCGTGCGGCGTGTGATTTCAAAAGCACGCATCGCATTGGGATGCAGCTCGCCCACCGTCGCAATGCACTTGTCGCCCGCAATCAGTCTGGCTGCACGGCCCGGATGCTGATACGGTTCAGCGCCTGGAACGATCTTCACTTCCACGCCGAACTGAGACAGCATGTCGATCACGATATCACGGATCAGGTAGAAATCCACGCCGTCGCCATACGCGCCGATACACAGCGAAGGCTGCTCATGCGGCAGATCGCCGGGCTTGCGCTCAGTAACGTCGAACACGGGCGCAATTTCATAAAGCATTGCAGTTTCGTTGTTGCGGCTTTGGTTAAGCGAAACCGTGCCCAGAACGCTGGGTACGAGGGTGCTGCGCATCACGCTGGTGTCTTCACCAAGCGGATTGGTCAGTTTGAGCTGATTCATGCGCGGGTCATCCGCCGCAAGACCGAGTTTTTCGATGAGCTTCGGGCTGACAAAGGAGAAATTGCGGATTTCGTAAAGCCCCTTCGAAGAAAGAATGCGGCCTACGCGATCAGAAAGCTGCATGTGGATGTTGCGCGTGCCCGTGGAGGTCTGGCCGCGCAGCATCGTGGACTTGATGTGCTCATAACCATAGATGCGCAGCACTTCCTCGGAGATATCCGCTTCGCCTTCAATATCCTCGCGGAAATTCGGAACAACCACATTCAGCGTGTCGCCATCCAGCGTTGCTTTGAAGCTCAACGCGTTCAGAATGCGCACCATTTCTTCGCCGGGAATCTCCATGCCGACACGGGCATTGATGCGGGATACGGAAGCGGTGACCGTCTGTTCCGGCTTCGGCGCAGGATAGCAGTCGTAAACATCCTCAATAACCTCGCCCGCGCCCAGCATGTTGACCAACTGACAGGCGCGATCCGCTGCTTCACGGCAGGTCGCCGCGCAGACGCCGCGCTCATAACGGCCGGAAGCTTCCGTGCGCAGACCCAGCGCGCGGGTCGTCAGGCGAATATTCGTGCGGTCGAACGCGGCGATTTCAAACATCACGGTCGTGGTGCCTTCGGTGATTTCGGATTCTTCGCCGCCCATTACGCCCGCGATGCCGGTCGCGTTGGTTTGATCGGCGATCATCAGCATATCCGGCGTGAGCGCACGCTCCTTACCGTCGAGCGTGGTGATGGTTTCGCCCTCATTGGCTCGGCGCACAATAATGTGGCTGTCCTTGACCTTCGCAAGATCAAAAGCGTGCATCGGATGGCCGGTTTCGAGCATCACATAGTTTGTGATATCCACGATATTGTTGATGGCGCGCACACCGGCAGCGTTGAGCGCCTTGCGCATCCACATCGGGGACGGGCCGATTTTGACGTTGCGAATGATGCGCGCGCAGTAACGCGGGCAGAGCGTGGTATCCTGCACGTCGATATGGACGTAATCCTCCATTTTGCCGGGCACAGTTTCCACCTTGATTTCCGGCTTGCGGAATTCGGTGCCGAGCGTGACGGCCGCCTCGCGGGCCACGCCCCAGACGCTCAGGCAGTCCGGACGGTTGGCCAGAATTTCAAAATCGACGATGGTATCATCCACACCGAGAATCGGGCGGACATCCGCACCGGGCTTGTAATCTTCATGGAAGATCAACAGGCCCTTGTCGCCGACAGACGGATAAAGATAATCCGGAACACCGATTTCCGGGCCGGAGCAGCACATGCCGTCGGATTCAACGCCGCGCAGCTTGCCTTTTTTGATCTTCACGCCGCCGGGCAGCACTGCGCCGATTTTCGCAACCGGAACCAGATCGCCCTCGTGTACATTCGGCGCGCCGGTGACAATCTGCACAGGCTCCGCTTCGCCGACATCCACCGAGCAGATGACCATGTGATCGGAGTTCTCATGCTTGCGCACGGACAGAATCTTACCCACAACAACGTTCTGCACAGCGTCGTTCTGGTCTTCAAGACCTTCGACGCCCGTGCCGTGCATAATCATAGCGTTTTCAAATTCTTCCGGCGTTACAGGAATATCCGTGTATTGCCGAATCCATTGCATCGGTACTTTCATTGCTTGATTCCTCCAACCTTAATCCTCGCGGAACTGCGACAGGAAACGGACGTCGCCTTCGTAGAGCGCGCGCATATCCGTGATGCCATAGCGAAGCATCACGATGCGCTCAAGGCCCACGCCGAACGCAAAGCCGCGGTATTTTTTGCTGTCAATGCCGCACATATCCAGCACCTTCGGATTGACCATGCCCGCGCCGAGCACCTCGATCCAGCCCGTGCCTTTGCAGACGCGGCAGCCCTTGCCGTGGCAGTTAACACAGGTCAGGTCAACTTCAGCAGACGGCTCGGTGAACGGGAAGAAGCTCGGACGGAAGCGTGTCGTCACGTCGTCACCATACAGCGCTTTTGCAAACGTATCGAGCGTGCCCTTCAAATCGGCCATCGTCACATCTTCGTCGATGACCAGACCTTCCATCTGATGGAAAACCGGGGAATGCGTTGCATCCACCTCGTCGGCACGATAGACACGGCCGGGGCAGACGATGCGAATCGGCGGCTTGCGGGAGAGCATCGTGCGTGCCTGCACCGGAGAGGTGTGCGTGCGCAGAACGATGTTATCCTCGATGTAGAAAGTATCCTGCGCGTCGCGCGCCGGATGGTTCTTCGGCAGATTGAGCAGCTCAAAGTTGAACAGATCCAGCTCAACCTCCGGCCCTTCTACAACGTCGAAGCCCATGCCGGTAAAGATATTGAGCAGTTGATCCTGCACCAGCGAAATCGGGTGAATGCTGCCGATGGGCGCATGCTTGCGCGGCTCGGTCACGTCGATCGCTTCACGCTCCAGTTTCTTTTCCTGCTCGATCTGCTTGATCTTGCTGTCCAGCGCATCCATCTGCTCGGTCAGGCGCTCACGGACGACGTTAATCATCTGACCGGCCTTCGGGCGCTCCTCGGCGGGAAGCTGGCCCATCGAGCGCAAAAGCTGTGTCAAATCGCCCTTCTTGCCCAGCATTTTCAGGCGCAGCGCATCCAAGCCCGCCTTGTCGCGAACATTTTCCAGCTGACTGGCGGCTTCTTCCTGGATTTTGCGCAGTTGTTCTTGCATATCCATGTGGTCTGTATCCTCCTTCTTTTCGAAAAAGAAAAAAGCCCCGTCCCCCAAGGGACGAGGCTGGTTTTCCTCGTGGTACCACCCAAATTCACCTCGCGTGTCCATCACGCAAGGCCTCTGATTCGGTAACGGGTCGTCCGTCTCCGCCTACATATCAACGGAGCAGCTCCTGAGTGAATTTCCCGCAGAATCCCGCATGAAATTTCAGCCGCGTTTCATGCTCTCTAAAGGGTTTCTTTCAGGCGGGCTTTGTCTCAATCTTCGCCTTTCCTGCGTATTATACATGATTTTGCGGAGATTGGCAAGAGAAAATTATTGCAGATACTCGTTTTGACCGCAATAACAGAATTCGCCCGGCCTGTGGTTTTCACCGCAGGGCCAGGTTTCCTCCCCTTCGCTCAATTCGCCGATTTCATCCAGGATGGACGAAATCACATATTGGCCGAACACCTGTTCAATTTCATGCTCATCGTCTGTAATCACATATTCATCCGCTCCATCCGGCGTAGAATCCTGCCGAACAAGCACAAGCTCGTCTTCCATGAATTCGTCGGCTTCGTCTTCCTGAATCGAGCCTAAAATGTGATACAGCTTTCCGCTGTATTCAACGGTAGCCAGATGGCGCATTTCGGCGGTTTTGCCCTCTGCGTCGCTGATGACCACCAGATCAATTTCGTCGTTTAACAGATCTGTCATGTCATGCCTCAAATGTTTAACCGAATATGATGGAACTTAGCGTTCTTCGCTCTGCTCCAGATAGGCTTCATAAATGCGTTCGATCAGTTTTTCGTCATCCAGCGATTGATAACACAGATGGCCCTCGTCATCTGTCGTCTTGCGCATGATGAAGCTTTCATCCTGTTCGATATCGCCGCAGGCTTCTTCGCTGACCAGCAGCACATATTCTTCTCCGCGATAAGGAATGGTGGCGTTGAGCAGGAAGCGGATCACGTTGCCGTCCTCGTCTTCCATTTCAAGCACGCCGTCGTCTTCTTCCTCGTTGTCCTCGCTGGCCTCGTCTTCGTCCGTCGGCGCGTTTTGCATGGCCTGCGCATCCAGATAGGATTGCAGGATCATGACTGCGGCGACCATATCGACTTTTTTCTTGCGATTTTCGCGGCTCATGTCGGCTTCCAGCAGCGCGTCTTCCGCCAGCACAGTGGTCATGCGCTCATCATAATACGAGATGACAAGCCCGGCTTCTTCCAGCTTTTCGGCAAGCTGGGCGACTTTTTCCGCCTGAAAACCGCGCGTGCCGTCCATATTGAGCGGCAGTCCGCAGAGAATGCGGTTGGTTTCATATTGCTGCGCGATTTGGCTGATGCGGCGGACATCCGGCCCGTAGCCAACGCGCGTATAGGTTTCAATCGGCTGCGCGGTGATGCCGAGTGCATCGCTGACGGCGATGCCGATACGGCGGTCGCCTACGTCAAGCGCAACAATTCTCTCGTTCATGAATAAGCCCCTTATACGTTTTTAGAAAGATAGAACTGAACCAGTTCTTCAAGCAGCTCGTCGCGGTCGATCCGGCAGATCAAAGAGCGCGCGTTTTGATATCCGGTGATATACGTCGGATCCCCACTGATGAGGTAGCCCACAATCTGCGTGATGGGATCATATCCCTTGGCGGACAGGGCGTGATACACACAAAGCAGGATTGTCTGCGCGTCCTGCGGATTTTCGCTGATGGTCTTGAAGTGCTGCGTTCCCATTTCAGAATCGATCATGGCAATAACCCCTTCCTTAAACTGGCACGCACCTATTATACACGATAAGCGGCGAGGTTTCAACGCTTTATGATGGTTTCATCATAATTGCAGCACTCCGAATCGACCAGAGCAGACTTCGCAGCATGACGATCAGCGGGATGGCCAGCACGATTCCCCATAACCCCATCAGACTGCCGAGCACGAACACCCCGATCAATGCGCTGAGCGGCTTGATCGACGTGCTGGAGGCTGTGAAATACGGCGTGACAAAATTGCCTTCAATCTGCTGCACGGCCACGACGACAAGCAGCGCAAGCACCGCCTGCCCTAAGCCCTGACCGAGCGCGGTCAGCACAATCGGAATGCTGGCCAGAATCGGGCCGATATAAGGAAAAATCTCAAAAATGCCCATGAAGACGGAAAGCAGCAGCGCGTCGTGAATCCCTAAGACGAACAGCCCGGTCAGCGTGGCCAGAAACACAAAAACGCTTGTTTTGAGCACGCCGGACAGATAGCTCATCAGCGCATTTTTACAGCCGAGACAGGCCGATAGAAACGCCATACGCCACGAGATGGGCAGCAGCAGGAGTAAGTGCCGCCCAATCAGTTTCCTTTCGCAGAGCAGATAATAAGCGATGACCAGGGAAAAAGCGATTTGTCCGGCCCTTGCGGCGAATGCGACGCTGCCTTTTGCGAGGGTATTTGTTCCCCATGAAAGCAGCGCGCCGAGGCTCTCTGCCGGATTGAATGCGGTACTTAGATGAATGCCGAATGAATCCAAAAGCATAGTTGCCTGCTGAGTCAAAGTGGTGAGCGTCGGAAGAATGCGTCGGGTTAAATCCATTGTACTGGCAAACAAATACGGAATAAAGGCGGAAAGCCCCAGAACGATCAGCAGAATCAATCCAAGTACGCAAATGGCGGAAGCAGCGGATGGACGAAGGCCTTTCCGCTCCAGCTGTGTGCAAAGGGGAGACAAAATCAGCGTCAACACCGATGCAACCAGAAAAACAAGCGCAATTTGCAGAAGAGTATCCCGTTTTTGATAGGCATAAAAAAGCCCGATCAGCGTACAGAGGATTCCCCCTAGATATTTTCCGGACAGCCGACGGATAACGCACCCCTTCTTTCAAAAAGCCGCAAGGCTCGGCGTTTCACCGTCTGCCCTGCGGCATTGGGATTATTTCATCCAGCAGTCGGCAACCTGCCGCGCCAGATGGGAACCGTTTTTGCTCAGCACGCGTTTCATCCTTTTTCCTTGGGGCGTCATCATCAGCCCCGCGCCGAGGGTCATACCCATCAAACTGCCGACGGCCAGACCCTTCATCGTGGATAAGCGCATTCCTCGTTTCCCTCCCTTGCGAAAATCAGCCCACTGCCCAAACAGGCCGGGACAACCAGCTCCTCCGCATGATTTTCAGAGCGTTGATACGCATAGACCCACAGCCGCCTGCGCCGCTCTTGATCCAGATAACCTGGGATCATTTCGACAGCCTGCACGGCAAACGTTTTTTCATCGATGGCGTAATCCGTCACGCGGCCGCAGAGCAGACCGGACGTATCGCGAACAAAGCGGCACGGCGTTGTTTCCTGCGTGCGCTTATATCGCTGCACATTGCGCGCCATGATGAACGTTTGTCCGATGGCTTCGATGTTTTCCGGCAGGATGATTCGTTTGCCGCGTATGCCGCAGGAAACAATCAGCGCGAGAACCTGATTTTGCGCGTCGTTTAAGCTGGCGTTTTGCAGCAAACCGATTTGCCGATGGCCGCAGATGACCGGAAGATTGCGCAGAATGCTCATGCGAATCAAGCGTTGTCCTCCTTTTGGATGAGCCTGTCTTTAACATTGACCGGCGGAACGAAAAGCATGCTGGCAAGATATGAAAAAAGCCGCCCGAAGGCGACTGGTTATCGAAGTTTTTGAAGCGTTTCCTCAAAGGCAGCGGGCAGCGGCGCGCGGAAAGTCATGCGTTCGCCCGTTGTCGGATGCGTAAACGCAAGGCTGTATGCGTGCAGCATGAGCCGCGGCACACGGACGGACGTTTTCAGATTCGGCGCATAAATTTTATCGCCCAGCAGAGGATGACCGATGGAGAGCATGTGGACGCGAATTTGATGCGTTCGCCCGGTCAGCAGATGCACATCCAGATACGTTGCCCCGCTTACATGCTCCAGAACATGCCATTCCGTGCGGGAGGGTTTTCCGTTTTGCACGACTGCCATTTTCTTTCGATCAACCGGATGACGACCGATGGGCGCGTCAATCAGCCCTTCTTCCTTCGAAAAAGAGCCGTGTGCAACTGCGCGGTAGTGCTTTTCCATGGTGCGCTGTTTAAACTGTTCACTCAACGCAGCGTGGGCGGCGTCGTTTTTGGCGATCAAAATCAGGCCGGAAGTGTCCTTATCCAGACGGTGAACAATACCAGGGCGCATTTCTCCGCCGATGCCGGACAGATCATGCACATGGTAGAGCAGCGCGTTGACCAATGTTCCGCTTTCGTTTCCGGCTGCGGGATGTACAACCATGCCGCTTGGCTTATTGACAAGGACAACGTCGGCGTCCTGATAGAGAATGTCCAGAGGGATATCCTGCGGCACGATGTCCACAGGCTTTGTTTCGGGAACATTCAGTTCAAGCCGCATGCCCGCTTCCGTCTTTCGCGCGGCCTTGCGCTCAACCCCGCCGTTGACCAACAAAGCGCCATCTTCCATCAACGCGGCGATTCGAGAACGGGAAAACAGCGTTTGTTCGCGCAGATAAGCGTCAAGCCGCATGCCGGAAAAGGCGGGTTCGACAATCAGTTCGATGTTTTCAGATTCATCCATGTTTCTTCTCCGCTTTTTCAGTTGTACAATCAAACAACAGCAAAAGCATCAACACTGTGACGGAAAGTGTGACACAAATATCGGCAAAATTGAAAATGGGAAAACGGATAAACAACAGCTTGATATAATCCGTCACGCCGCCGCAAAGAATTCGATCGAGCAGATTGCCCAGTCCTCCGCCCAGAAGACCTGAAATTGCCAAACAAGCGGCTATCGATAGATTTTTCTGGTGGACGAGGTAGATGCTCAGCAGAATCAGCAGCAGGGCGGAAATCAATGTCACACCAAGCTGGCCGGAAGAAAAAAGGCTGAAAGCCGCGCCGGTATTGGTCGCGCGTTCTAACTCAAAAAGAGGAGATAGATTCAAAAAGACCTGCCCCTCCGGCATTTGCCGCACAGCGTGCTTGATGACTTGGTCGATACCGGTTAAAACGGCTGATATCACAAAAAAAACTACTTTCTTCATTAAATTATAGATTTACAGGTTGCTTTCCACAATGCGAACCAGCTCGGCTAGAAATTTGCCGATAATCGGCAGATTGGCCAGCGCAATGCTTTGCAATACATATAAAAGCAAAGCGCCAAGCACCGTGAAACCGATGGAAAATCCTACGCCCCTTGCCGCGCCGCTGGCCAAATCGGCCAGCAGACGGTGCTTCCATACGGAACGAGGCGGAAGACGCTTTTCAATTTCATCCAGCTGCCTGGAAATACGCTCAAGCGGATCGTCAAGTTCAGACAAAGGACACACCGCCCTCTTTCAGCTTAGCATGACGAAAGCGAGACGTACTATTCCTTTGAATATAGAAAAAGCAGGGTGCTCCCCTGCCTTGCGGAATTTTACAGCAGGCGCTTGATCTGCTCCATGGAAGCGGTCTGCGCATCGGTGATCTTCTTGAGGGAATTGTAATATTCACCGGTCTGCTTGCGCAGCGCAGTCAACTGGTTGGTCAGATCGGCAATCTTGCTCTGCGCGTCGGAACGAATCGAAGCGGCGTCCTGATTGGCCTTATTGATGATTTCTGCTGCGCGGGTATCGGCCGCAGAGACGATTTCCTCATATGCGCCCTTCGCTTTGCTGAGCACCAGCTCAAAGCTCTCGCTGGAATGGCGATCCTCTTGAACGGGCGCGGCGACAGGCGCAGGCGCTGCAACGGGCTGAGCGGACTTTGCAGCCTGAAGATCGGCGCGAGCCTGATTCAGCTCGGCCGTCAGCTGAGCGACCTGCTCCTTGAGCTTGTTGGTCTCGGCCTCGCGATTTTCCATTTCTTCCAGAATTTCATCGAGAAAACTTTCAACTTCATTGTTATCATAGCCATTCTTGACAACCTTGAAGACCTTGTTGACGATCGTATCGAGAGTAATAGCCATGGGAGAAGCTCCTTTCAGCGGTTCAACCTTATTTTATTCGTATCGGAAAAAAGTGACTCCGATGCGTTGTTTACGCGTTAATCCTTCAACCTTTTGCAGCTTGACTCTGCCTTTTCCCCGTACAGAGAGCATTGTACCCTCCTCAACGGATTTATCTACCCGCTCACACGGAATATGATTGAGCTTAATCAATCCGGCACGGATCATATCGCTGGCTTCGCTTCTTGAAAGCCGATACGCCGCCGCGATCACCGCGTCAAGACGCAGCGAACCGAGCGTATCGTGGAAGCATGTGCCCTTCGGTTCGGGAATCCGGACTTCACCGTTTACGGATTGGAAATGCAGCGGTACTTTTCCGGCACTGTTCATGCTTTGCGCAATAAAATCCGCCGTTTGAGCCGTGACAAACAGATAGATATCAGAATCTACTATGATAATATCGCCAATAGAGTCTCTTGTCAAGCCCAAAGCCATAAAAGCGCCAAGAAGATCGCGATGCGAAAGCGAACAAAATTTGGAAGAAAAGCGGGAATGCAGCGTGACCAGCGGAAAATCATCATGCGCCGCGTGCTCGCCCCACGGAAGAAAACAGCCGATTTTGCGTTCAGCCGTTTCATATCCGCCCCATGCTTCAAAGCCTGCGCCGCGCTCCTGCGCAATTTGCATGGCAGCCATTTCCTGCATGGGGTCCAGAAAACGCGTATAGCGCACAATGCCTTTTTCACAGGCAAAGCGCGCTGCAAATTCGAATGTGCGTTGATTGTCTTCCATCACGGTTTACCGATACCGCATACGACTGGCGGCATAGACGTCTTCTTCGATGACTTCAACGTTTTCAGGCGCAAGCAGATACGAGAGATGTGCCACTTTCAGCATCCGGCCCTGAAGGGCGAACGCCGCGCCGCTGAGCAAATCCACCACACGCCCGCAATCTTTGGGATCGATATTTTCCAAGTTGAGCAGAACGCTCTCCCCACGAAGCAGGTACTTGATGATTTCGCGGCATTCTTCGATTTGGCGGACATTGACGATCCGTTCGCAGTGCGTATACTGCGCTTCTTCAGCCGCGCGCGGATCCATCCGCGAATCATGAATGACGTTGCTGTGACGGGCTTGACGACGAACCGGCGGTTCATCTTCTTCTTCGTCCTCATCGTCTTCTTCCACGACGGGCTTGCGGCGAGGCGATGCAGCCTGCTTTTTATTCTTGTTAAACGGATTATTCAGGGAAAAACGAGACGGACGGGCATCTTCTTCCTCGTCGTCTTCTTCATCATCCTGAATTTCGCTATCGTCAAGCTCTTCCTCATCGCGGTCGTCATCGCTCTCGTCGGTCATGAAGCCGAGCTTTTCAGACAACGTTTTCAAAAAATTCATGAACGTGTTTCCCCCTTGAGATCATTCTCTTGATAGACCCGTGCGCCGAAAATGGCCGAACCGATGCGCACATGGGTTGCGCCTTCCTGCGCAGCCAATTCATAATCGCCGGACATGCCCATGGAAAGCTCTTCGATTTTTGTTCCGGCAATCGCTTCGCTTTGAAGCTGCTCAAACAACTCGCGCATACGCTTGAAATAGGGACGCAACACATCTTCATCGCGCAAATCCGGCATAACCGCCATCAGTCCTCGAAGCTCAAGGCCGGACAATGCGGCGGCATACCGCGCAAAGGACAGCATATCCTCCACGGCTATGCCGCCTTTCTGCGGCTCATTGCCGATATTCACCTGAATGAGCACCGGCATGCGAAGCCCATGCTGCTGCGCCCGACGGTCAATTTCCTGCGCCAGGTTTTCCCGATCCAACGACTGAATCATGGCGACCTTGTCTATTATATATTTAACCTTGTTGATTTGCAACCGTCCAATGAGATCAATTTGAAAGGACGCGTCCAAATAAGGCAGTTTTTCAAGAATTTCCTGCACGCGATTTTCACCCAGATGCGAAATACCCGTTTCTTTAACCTCGTTGACTTGCGGCGCGGACACGGTTTTACTCACCGCGATGATTTCCGGTGCACGTCCCCAACGCTCAAGCGCAGCGGCGTCCAGCCGTCTGCGAATACCCGCGACCCGCGCACAAAGTTGCTGATCCATGGTAAATCCCCCTCGTATCAAAAGAGCAGAATCGTTTTCCCGTCGGTCAAAGGCGAACCGTCCAGAATGGGACGGACAAAAGCCGTATCCGCATCCGGATAGGAAATCACCGTGACACCGACAAACGTCTGCGCGCCGCCGTCCGCCACCACAACGCCGATTGCGTTATCCATCGTATAAAGCGCATTGATGGGGACGCTGAATCCGGTGACGAAATCGCCGACGGAAGCGCCGCAGGTGCGGATGTTCAGCACCGGTTCCACGCTCTGCGCCACGTGCATGCGAAGCAGCAAATCGCTTCCGATACGGGTAAAGGAAACGACCTCCGCAGGGATGATGTAATCGTCAAAGCCCGTCAGCTGCATCTGATAGGTCTCGCCTACGACCGGATTCCAGTCGCGATCCTGACAGATGAACAGCGCATACCATTCATCTTCAATCACCGTGCGGAAAATCGGATCGCTGCCGCGCGACACTGTGGATTGTTCCGGTGCCGCGCCGCGGATAACAGCCCGCACATCGCTGGGATTCAGCGTGCTGTACGTTGTCGAATTGACGCTGTTTTCATATCCATCCGTATAAAAGCTGACGATACAATCTTCCGACGCCGTGTACGTTGTCGTCCAGCTTTCAATTTTCTTGAGCTGGTCATTTTCAACTTTATACAATTCGGAAAGCGTCTGATCATCCGGATATTTCTGCTTCAGATAGTTCTTTCGAACCGTCAGCGAACTGCTGAGCTGCTTTTCCAGATTGCTCAAACTGCCGACGCCACGCCCCTGAACCAACGTGCGCACCTGCTGCGCAAGGTTGGCGATCTCGTTATTTTCACTATCCAGCGCCGCATCCACATAGGAACTGAATACCGTACTCACATGGTAAGACTGAATTTCCTGACGATAGGTTTCCAAACGATTGATTTCTGTCTGATTATAGCCCGACGAATACACCTTGCAGATGACGCCGGAACGGCTGACATGACTGCCCTCTGCGGCGACAAAATCAATGCTGGTTTTGTTTTCGGTTTCAAAAAGCCGTTCGTTGCGCGCCACGACGACAGTTCCGGAATAGGAATTGCCCATCGTTCGGGCGACAGCTTTCGCTGTTGTCGCATTCGATTTGAATGTGCCGCGCAGCTGCCAAACAGCCACGCCGATAACGACAGCCACAATCAAAATCAGGATAACGGGTACAAGAACGGAATGCCGCCTATTCTTTTTCTTTTTTCTTTTCTTGGTGCTCATGTTGCGATCCGTTCGCCCCTTTTCACGCTTCGTCGCTCACGGGGGTATTTTCCATGACCCAAATAGCGCTCTTCTGTCCGCTCAGCGTGAGCGGATAACGGCCGAGCACACGAACACCCTGCGTTTTGCGCAGCGTGCTTTCCGCGTGAGCAAGCGCGGCGATCACAATAATGCGGCCTTCCGGCTCAAGCACACGACGCGCTTCGAACAGCGCATTGCGCAGATCGCTTTCCAGGCGCTCTGTTTTTTCTGCCTTAACCGGGAGATACATCAGCACGGCGCTTTGGCTGGAATCGGCTAAATCCGTATAACCGCTGGAGCCCTCATAGGCCCGCGTACCGCTGACCTTGCTTTCAATTAATTTGGCCGTTGCGCGATCCGGACAGACGCAGGTTAATGTGCGAACGCCGGAGGCTTTTACGGCCGCAGGCAGAGCGCTGCCTGTGCAGCCGAGAATAGCGGCGTTCTTGGCGCCGCTGTGTGCAAGGAACGCCGCAACAGCGCAGACATCCGAACGAAGCTGGCCTTCCTGCTTGGGCGCGCGCTTGCCGACACGCCATAGGAAATAAGCGGCCTCCGGACGGCAGAGCACCCACAGCTCAACATCCGGACGTTCGCGATAGGTGTGCATACCGGTGTGCTCACAGATGGCCTTTTCCAGCATATCCACATAGCGCATGTTTGCGCTGACCAGATGATCGTCCTGCGCGGTGACGATGCGGAATTTTTTGCCCTGCGTCTCCTCATACGGGAAGCGATCCAGCCAGCCGCCCGTGGAGAGCAGGCGGCGAACCGCGTCGTTGACGTTGGCCATCGGCTTCATCTGAAACAGCACCTGAAACGTCTGATGCAGGTAAGAAAACGACGGTTCCCGCACGCTGCGATAAAGTGCCGCGCCGCTGAGCACACGCTCAACTGCAACGCCGCCTTCCTTGTGCAGCATTGCTTCGACGGGTTTCTCAAGGCCTTCAACAAACGTGGAAAAATACAATTTTTTCATCAATAATCCCCTATATCTTTTGGTTAACGGTTTGCTTTATGCACGCAGAGCGCTTTTCTGAAAATCAAGCAAAATTCGGTAATACGCGTCGCCGTAATTATACATACTGCCCTCCAAAACCATCTGCATGAGTCTCTGCGGCGAACACCAGCGAACTGCGTTGACTTCTTCCTTTTGCAGAACGAAGTCGCTTTCGGTTTGATTGGTCTTGACGGCATAAACATAGCAGTACGAATTAGAACGACGGAGCTTAGCAACAAAGAGCATCTCCGCTTCCGAAGCGGAATAACCCAATTCTTCCCAAAGTTCCCGCCGTGCTGCGGTCAACGGTTCTTCTCCGCTGATGGCCGAGCCGCCGGTCACGGCCCAAATGCCGGGCTTCCATTGAACAGTCATGGAACGACGCTGAATCAAAAGCTCTCCCCTGTCGTTCATCGGCCAGATATGCACGCCGATATGGTAAAACCCGGCAGGAATCGCTTCCCCACGAATCATAGTCTTTTCCGTCTTTTTGCCGTTTGCATCATACAAGTCCCAGATTTCAGCGGCCATCGCTTGCCTCCAAACGGCCGGACAACTGCGCAGCCAGATCAAGCACCGTCTTTTCAACGTCTCCCTTTTCGGCCTCAAATGTATAATCAGCCTCCGCTTCATACAGCGGAATGCGCTCGTCATACAGCCCGCGCAGGGTTTGACCCTTTTTGAGCGTAACGCCGCGTGTGGCCAAATTGGACAGACGACGCGCGATTTCCTGATAAGGCAGACGGATGTAGACGACAAGGCCGTTTTCATGCAGATGACGCATGGCGTTTTTGCCGTATACAACGCTGCCGCCCGTAGCGATCACCGTATGGTCATATTCAAGGCCGCAGATGCAGTCTTCTTCGAGTTTCAAAAACGCATCGTTGCCGATGGCGTCGATCATCTCCTGGAGCTTCTTTCCCTGCTGCTGCTGCAAAACAAGGTCCGTATCCACAAAATCCATATGAAGGGCTGCTGCCAGCAACGCGCCGACAGTGCTTTTTCCACAGCCCGGCATGCCAATCAAAACAATGTTCGCCATCGTATCCTTCTCTCTACAAAAAATCCCTTTTTATTTTATCCCGAAAACAGGCTTTTTTCAAGGGAAAAACAGGTTTTTATAAAAAAACAGAGAGTTTTTTCTTTTCTCGAAAATATTTTTGTGGAAATCGTCAATTTGATATTGCATAATATGCAGAAAAAGCGTATAATCATACATGAATAAGTCATCAAGGAGGATTTAAACCATGGATTTGGCGCAATATGAGGCGGTCAAGCCTTTTTCTCAAAAACATTTGCTTACGTTGCAGGATTGGAGCGAGGATGAAATCCTGCAATGCCTGTCGCTTGCGGTTAAGCTCAAGGCCATGCAGAAGAACAGCCAGAAGCAGACCTGTCTGAACGGAAAGACGCTGGCTATGATTTTTGCCAAGTCGTCCACGCGTACGCGTGTTTCGTTTGAGGTGGGCACCACGCAGCTGGGCGGCAGCGCTCTGTTCCTTTCGACGCATGACATTCAGCTGGGACGCGGCGAACCGATCAGCGATACGGCGCAGGTGCTTTCCCGTATGGTGGACGGCATCATGATCCGCACGTTCAAACAGAGCGATTTGGAGGAACTGGCGAAATATGGCTCGATCCCGATCATCAATGGCCTGACGGATGAATTCCACCCCTGTCAGGTGTTGGCGGATTTGCTGACCATTTATGAAAAGAAGGGGACGCTCAAGGGCTTGAAGCTGGCGTTTGTCGGCGACGGCAACAATATGACGCATTCGCTGATGATTGGCTGCTCGAAGCTCGGCATGGATGTTGCGATCGCCAGCCCGGACGGCTACAAGCCCAATCCCATTTACACGGCCTGGGCGGTTGAGAATGCGGCGGCCAGTGGCAGCAAGGTGACGGTCTGCACGGATCCGTTGGAAGCCTGCAAGGATGCCGATGTACTGTATACGGATGTTTGGGCCAGCATGGGTCAGGAAGGCGAAGCTGAAAAGCGCAAGCAGGCGTTTGCAGGCTATCAGATCAATACAGAGTGTTTGAAGGTAGCGCATGAGGACAGCATCTTCCTGCACTGCCTGCCGGCACATCGCGGCGAGGAAGTGACCGCCGAGGTTATCGATGGCAGCCACAGCGTCGTATTTGACGAGGCAGAAAACCGTCTGCATGCGCAGAAAGCCGTCATGGCGCTGCTGATGGGAGGCGGACACGCGTAAATTTTGCTTGACAGTTTGGCACTGTACCTTTATAATAAATCCGACAATTCAAAAGACCGCTGGGGGCGCGTAATGCTGAGATGGCTGCAAGGCCGGTCCCTTTGAACCTGTGTAGTTAATCCTACCGTAGGGAAGCGACGAGCTTGATTCAAAAATCAGAGCCGCAATCCTGTGTAGGGGTTGCGGCTTTTTTGCGGCCTTACGAATTGGAAACATTGAGAAGGGGGTTCCCATTTATGTTTTCCGCATTTGCCGAGGTTTCTTCCGCTACTTGGGGCGTGATCGTCGCCCTGCTGCTGGTCGGCGTTGTTGTCTTTGCCGTTTCCAAGGACAAAAAGCGCTGGACGGCGCGCATGCTGGCTAACGGCGCGCTGTGCATTGCACTTTCCACGGTGCTTTCCTTTATCGCCTTGTATAAAATGCCGCAGGGCGGCACGATTACGCTGGCGAGCATGCTGCCGATTTTCCTGTTTGCTTATGCGTATGGCGTAGGCCCGGGCATGCTGGTCGGCGCGGCATATGGCTTTGTGCAGTTCCTGCAGGGCGGCCTGTACTTCGTTCATCCTGTCGAGCTGCTGCTTGACTATCCGCTGGCGTTCGCCATGCTGGGTCTGGCCGGTCTTTCCAGCAAGTTCTCCGATCAGTGGGGCGTGATTCCGGGCATTATTCTCGGAACCTTTGGCCGCTTCGTGTGTGCGTTCCTGTCCGGTGTGATTTTCTTCGGTATGTATGCGCCCGAGGGACAGAATGTGTTGATCTATTCCGCTGTGTACAACGGACTGTATCTTGTGCCGGAAGCGATCATCTGCATCGTTCTTGCGCTGATTCCGCAGATTCGTCAGCTCGCTAAGCGTCTGGCGCTTCAGGACTGATTAAACGCCTCCCTATTTTCCCTTTCGCCTAGCCCGCGAAAGGGTTTTTCTTTTGGATGAAACATTATCCATGGCGCACAGACCTTTTGAGCCCGGTCAGTTGTATATCTGTCTGTGCTGTGCTATAATGAGATTAATTTGTTGGAAAAGAGAGAGATGACATGGCTGGTCAAAATCGTTCGACAAGCAGAAGGCAGAGCAGCAAAATTGCATTTTGCGGCATGATGGTTGCGCTTTCGGTGGCCTTGATGCTGACGGGCGGATTGATTCCGATTGCGACATACTGCGCGCCTATGATTAGCGGCGTGCTTTTGCTGCCGATTCTACTTGAATATGGAAAGAAAACCGCATGGATGGGCTATATCGCGACCGCGCTCATTGTGCTCATTCTCGGCATAGATAAGGAAGCGGTATTTTTCTATATTTTCCTTGGATACTATCCCATCGTCAAGTGGAGCATTGATAAGCTTCAACGAAAGCCGCTGCGCGTTGTTTTGAAGCTGCTTCTTTTCAACGGCGCGGTTGTGGCGATGTATGCGATGCTGGGCTTTGTGCTGCATATGGATGCAGTTGTTGCGGAATTTACCGAGATGGGTGCATGGATGCTGGCGGCATTTGTCGTCCTGATGGATGTCTGCCTGTTCCTGTATGACCGTCTTCTCGTTCCGATGACTGTTTTATATGTCAATAAACTCAGGCCGCGTCTGCACTTTTTAATTCGATAAGAAAACGCCGCGAATGCGCATCTCTCTTGCGTATCCGCGGCATTTTTGTATTCATTTTGCGTCTGGATCAATCAAATTCGAATGCCCAACGCCGATGATTTCCGTTGTTGCTCTGGCGCTTGTTTTGCCGCCGTCGTATTTGCCGATGCGGGAAATCTGCTCCCCCATGAATGCCATGACGGCGGTCTGCCCACCATCCAAATTCAGCGCTTCCGTGCAGCCGCCTTTCTGCATGAATTCGGCCATTTGAGCGACGGATACGCCGACGCTGACATTTCGAATGCGCCCCTCGGCCAGAACAGCATAATAATGTCCCGGCTCAACCATGCCGATGGCGCATCGCGGCTGCGGCGTGATGCCATTTGTCATTTCGGCGATAAAGGGGTTGATTTCTCCATCGCGCACCAGATACGGACCGAACGAAAACACATCTACTGCGCCCATGTCCAAGTATTCCTGCGCAGTATGCTCGTCGGAATGGAATACGCGCCAGCTTCCGTCTTCCAGCATGGCGAGGGTATCCAAATTGGGAAATTGATGGCGGTTCGCTTCCGGAACGCGGTCAAAGAAAACCTGCTTATTTCGAATGACCATACCGGTGATCGCTTTTCGCCCCACGCGGTACGTGTAATAATCCGTATTCATCCCCCAGACAACCTGATTCTGCTTGGCAATAAGCGCGGCTTGAACATGTTTTTGCTGTGGATTGTTTGGATTATAGAGGATGCTCCCGACATGCTCGGCATTTAAATCGCAGAAAATCTGCGCTTCATACCACGTCAGCACCTGTTCTGAATCGAAAAATCGATCCACGCGAACCACAAGCGTTGGCGAAGCATAAAACCAGAGCCCCGCGTCGTCATCTGCCAAGACATACTCGCCGGAAACAGGATAGCCATGCGCATCGACTTCCGGTTTTTCAATCGGCCATTCGACGTTGGCATTCACTTTGTCATAGACCGGAATCGGCGTCGGTTCAGGCGTAGCGACAGCTTCAGCGGGCGTGCTTTCGTAATCGGGACCGACGTTTTCAAAGAAATCGCCACCAACAGTATCTTCGCCGACATTTGAATACACCAGGCTGAATTTTGCGTTGCCGGTTCTGCCCTCATCCGTCACGACAAAAGAGGTTGTGTGCTGCGTGACGTGGTAGCCGTAGGCCTCCTGCGCCAGTTCAAGGCCGGTTTTACCGCCCATGGATTCAAGCGGAACATGCCAATCCATGAAGATGATGTTCTCCTGCCCCATATGCAGATACAGCTTTTTCACCGTCCAAGTGCCCCATTTTTCGGCGGATTCAGGCATATAGTCCGCGTCGCCGGAGCGCTCTGTGCAGTATTTAGCGGCGTTGGCGCAAAGTCTGTGCGCGCCGTGGCCGTATTCGCCGTTGATGTCATGGGTCAGCATGACTTCCGGCTTGTATTTGCGAATCAGTTCCGTGATATAGGCGCGGCTGGCTTTTTTTGTCCAGCGGGAATATGCGTCATCCAGCGTCTTCATATATACGTCCACGAAGTCGCCGATAACCGGGTATTGACGCAGGCCCATATGCCACAGACCATTGAGCAGTTCGCTGCGGCGCGTTGTGTTTGAATAACTCATATACGCCACAATGACGTTCATGTTTCTTTCTGCCGCATAGGTTGGAATGGTGCCGCCGAAAAAAATCAACTCGTCGTCCGGGTGTGCGACCAGCAGAAGCAGATCGGCCTTTTCCGGCGTAGGTTCCCAACGCTGCACCCAATCCGGCAGGTCGCCTTCGGAAAAGACGAAAACTTCGTTGATTTTCAGATAGCTTTCCTTCTCCGAAATGCCTGCAAGCCGGAAATGTGTTTTTCCGCTCAGCTCCACGACGACGTGGTAATAATCCTGTGTTCCGTTCGCGCAGGTCTGCCACTCGCCGTCAATTTCTTCCTCTATGACCCAATCTTCCGGCATTTCGGCAAAACAGATGTAAAGATACTGCGCCTTTTCCCCTTCCGGCGTTTGGAATTCCAGATAAGGCTTCTCGCTCGTTCTGCTCCGCCAAAAGCTTGTATATTCTCCGTCGTGAACGGAATCCGTTTCTTTGTTCGGCGAAGAAATGACGCATTCGCTGGTCAAATCTCTTGCTTCCTGCGCGATTGCGCCGGAAAAGCAGAGCATGAGCGCGAGAACCAACGTAAACAGGATCAGTTGCTTCTTTTTCATAACGTGTTATCTCCGTGCGTCTGCTTTAGAATTGAATTGTATACGGATGATCGAATGTGCCGTCTCCATCTGCAAATTCAAGCACATCAATCCGAAGGCGGATGGCCGGGCGGATTCCCTCGTTCATGACGACGCAGCGTATATAACCGAGATTGCCCTTTTCTTTGGTGCAGCGCGTTCCGTAAGGGAAATCGCTGGACTGCGTGCGCGTCCAATAGGGGCTTGAACCATTCGAATATTGGAAAAGCCCCACGGTCATGGCATAATCTGTTCCATAGGCTCTCATGGATTTGCTGTCCGTAAACCCGTAATCAGGATTTTTCAGGTCATCAGCGGAAGCTAAAAAGACATAACCCAGCTCGCCGTCTTCAATCATCTGCGCTTTTTCTGCTTCCGAAAAAGCCTGTTCAAGGAAGCTCATTTCCGCGTCATACGCATAGCCGTAATAGGTTCTGCGCCGCAGGCGTTCTTCTTCCTCCGCGGAGAGAACGATGCGATCAAACGGCCCGTTTAGAAGCGCGTAGATTTCAGTCTGGTTAAACGCTCCTCCGCATGCGGCATAAGCGTTATCGTCCGGATGAACACGGTTGTTGAACAGAATGTATTCGCTGAGCAGATAGGCTTCATGATCCGACGCGCTTAAAACGCGCCAGAGAATCGGTTCTTCTTTTCCATCAGCCGTTTGAGGAAAACGGCCGAAAGTGATATACTGATAGCCATTTTCCTTTGAATAGCCGTGCAGCGTTTCGTTGGCCAGCGCGCTGAACGACCATCCGAGAAGGAGCGCCAGGAATACAGATAACCAACAAATCCGTTTCATATGTCTTTCCTCCGCAGCAGAATTAATCAAAAGCTATTTTACCATATTTCGTCAAAAATGTAAACCTCTATATATAATGGTAATATTTGGACAAAGCAATGGATTTGTGGCGTTTTTTGATATAAAAAGACCTGCTGCATCCATAAAATGCGGCAGGTTTGACCCGCTTAGCGGGACAGCGTTTGAAGCTGCTTGGAAAGGCGTGCAAAATCCGCAAGGCTCAGTTCCTCGGCTCTGGCCTGCAGGGATAGCCCCGCGTTTTCCAAACAGGCAGAAGCCTGTTCACGGCTCAACGTGAAGCCTGATACCAGATTGTTGAGCAGGGTTTTACGACGCATCGCAAATGCGCCGCGCACAAGACGAACAAAAATGGCTTCGTCTCCTGCGTCTACACAAGGCTGATCGAGACGTTCGAGCACCATGAAGCTGGAATCCACTTTCGGCGGCGGATTAAAGCAGGCGGCCGGAACGTCCAGCGCGCGCGCAACGTGATAATGATATTGACACATCACGGCAAGCGGGCCGTAACCATCCTCTCCCGGGCGGCTGAGCAGCTTATCGCCGACTTCCTTTTGAATCATGACGGCGATAGATTTTGCCTGCGGCAATTCGCGCATCAGCTTTGTCAAAACGTCTGTCGTGATATAATACGGCAGATTGGCCGCAACGCGAAGCGATGTCCCATCCTCACCAAAGGCTTCTTTGACGAATGCAGGCAGATCAGTTCGCATTACGTCGCCGCAGACGACGCGCGCGTTGGGATGCTTTTCAAGTGTGACATTCAGAATCGGAATCAGCGTTCGATCAATTTCAAGGGAAACAACCTGCTTGGCTCGATTGGCCAAAGGCTTGGTTAGTGCGCCGAAGCCAGGGCCGATTTCCAGCACACAATCCTCCGGCGTGACCAAAGAGAGGTCAGCCAGCTGTTCAAGCAGCGCTTCATCCTCAATGAAGTTCTGCCCAAGACTATGCTTTTGATGAAAAGAGCCGTGTTTTTTTGCTTTCAAATTCAAAGAGCCTCCTTGCTCAACCGATGCGTTTCGCGTCTTTTTCGTTGGTTTCGCTGATGATGTAATGCGGACGGTTCTTGACTTCCAAATACGTCTTGGCTAAATACTGCCCCATGATGCCCATGCAAAGCAGCTGCACGCCGCCGATGAACAGGATGATACACACCGTTGAAGCCCAACCTGCGACAGGATCGCCGAAGATGAGCCGACGAACGACAACAAAAAGAATCATGAAAAAGGCGATGAAGGTCAGCACAAGGCCGGAAACCGATGCAATGGACAGGGGCGCCTGCGAAAAATTGACAATGCCATCCAGCGAATATTTAAACAGCTTGAAAAAGCTCCACTTGGTTTCGCCTGCGACGCGCTCCACATTTTTATAAGGCAGCCATTTTGTTTTAAAGCCGATCCATCCGAAGATGCCCTTGGAAAAACGATTATATTCGCACATGGATACAATCGCATCGACCATTTCGCGCTTCATCAGGCGGAAATCGCGTGCGCCGTCTACAATATCGGCTTCGGAGATGTGGTTGATGAGTTTGTAGAACATCCGCGCGAAGAACGAACGGATCGGCGGCTCGCCATCCCGCGTTACGCGGCGCGTAGCGACGCTGTCATAGTCTTCCTTTTCGAGGATTTCAAGCATTTCGGGCAGCAGAGACGGCGGATCCTGCATGTCGGCATCCATAACGGCGACATAATCTCCCTTTGCGTTGCAGAAGCCGGCATACATGGCAGCTTCTTTTCCGAAGTTTCTGGAAAAAGAAAGGAATTTGACATGCTCATCCTGCGCAGCCAGATCGCGCATAATCTGGAGCGTGCCATCCTTAGAGCCATCGTTAACCAGCAGCAAAGTCAGTTCGTAATCCGGAAGATTCCGGGCCACATCGCAAACGGCATGATAAAAAATGGGAAGAGATTCTTCCTCATTATAGCAGGGTACGATTAACGTTACAGTCCCTTTCATGATAGGTAACCTCTCTTTAATACCGAAGACCGGCCATATACAAGCCTATTGTTTCATAATCGAGACCAAATGTCAAGACATGGCATGAAAAAAGCCGCTCGGCAAGCCGGGCAGCCTCTTTTCTATTGCGGCGAAGATCAGTCGTCCTCGTCTTCTTCCTCGGGCAGATCGCCATTGTGATACACATCCTGCACGTCGTCCAGATCATCGAGCATTTCCAGCATTTTCTGAATCTTCTCAACGGTTTCCGGATCGGTAATTTCGTTGGTCGTCTGCGGAATCATGGTCAGTTCAGCGCTCAGGAACGTGTAGCCTGCCTTTTCCAGATTGTCGCGAACGGCAGAGAAATCAGAAACGGTAGTGGTCACTTCGAAGCTGTCTTCGAGCACTTCCACATCGCTGGCACCGGCATCGAGTGCAGCCATCATCACTTCATCCTCGTCCATGCCCGGCTTGCGCTCGATCACAATCAGGCCGACATTGTCGAACATGTAGGAAACGCAGCCGTTCGTGCCCAGAGAGCCGCCGTTCTTATCGAAGATGTGTCGAATGTCGGAAGCGGTGCGATTACGGTTGTCGGTGACGGTGGAAACGATGACCGCGACGCCGCCCGGCGCATAGCCCTCGTACTGAATCTCCTCATAATTGACGTTGCCCAGCTCGCCCGCCGCCTTCGCGATGGAACGCTTGATGTTTTCGTTGGGCATATTGTTGGCCTTCGCTTTTGCAATCACGTCGCGAAGTTTGCCGTTGACGGTCGGATCGCTGCCGCCGTCGCGCACGGCGATAGCGATTTCACGGCCGATTTTGGTGAAAACCTTGCCGCGCTCCGCGTCCGCCTTGCCCTTTTTGTGCTTAATATTTGCCCACTTGGAATGGCCTGACATACGTAAAAAACCTCCCGGTTATTTTTGCTACATCGATTATTATAGCACGATGCAGACATCGCATGCAACAGGTGACGTTCATTTTTTCGTCCTTTTTCCGGAAAAACTTTGCTTTTTTGCTGACATGGCTGAGCGCGCGGGCTGCATAGAGTGTCCCGGAGGTGCTTAACCGATGACTGCTGCTCTGGCCGCTTTTGCGATGGTTGCGCTGATTCTGCGTTTCCCCGATCTGGCAACGAATGCTGCGCGCGAAGCGCTTTGCGTTTGGGGACGGGACATTGTGCCGAGTCTTTTTCCATATATGGTGCTGTGCAAAATGCTGGCGGCCCGCCTGAAAAACAGCGCTATACCTTCCGCTCCATTGGCAGTGACGCTGGGATTGCTGGGAGGCTCCCCTTCCGGTGCCGCAATGCTATCCGCTTCTGCCGAAGGGATGAGCCGCAGGCGATGTGCAGCGTTCAGCGCGCTTACGGGGACAATCAGCCCCATGTTTTTTCTGGGTACGCTGCATGCGTGGGGAATCAGTCAAAGTTTGTGTGTTCGGCTGCTGGCCGCACATTGGCTGGGCGCGGGTTTTGCATGCGCCTGCGTTTGGTACGCTTATTCTGCACGAGAAGATCGAACGGTTTATTCCAGCGTACAAGATGGCCGGATGGCTAATCCTGTCGTGGACAGCGTTCAGGCAGTGCTTGGTGTTGGCGGGTGCATTGTTTTTTTCAGTGTTGCAGCTTCCTGCGTAGCCGTTGTATTCCCTTTTTTATCCGCATGGGGACACGCCTGTTTTCAGGCTGCGCTTGAAATTGCAGGCGGTATGCGCGCGTTGAGTATGCTGGGTGCAGCGGATAGTCGAACTGTCGTCTGCATGGCTGTGCTGACGGGATTTGGTGGTTTTTCAATTCTGACCCAGAATCGCTTATTCCTCCAAACCTGCGGCATAACACAAGGGCAGCTGTTCGGATTTGCGCTGCTTAGAGCGTTTGGTTCCGGCGCTGCAATGGCATTGATGGTTCAGTTTATGTGAGCCACTGGCGCAGATTTTCCAAGGCGGTTCGTTCCATTCGACTGATTTGGGATTGGCTCATGTTCATTATTTGGGCGGTCTCCTTTTGCGTGTGATCTCGAAAATAGCGCAGGACAATCAACGTGCGTTCTTGAAAGGACAGGCGAGAAAGGGCTAAATGAATATCAACGGATTGATCGTCAATCCGTTCTGGGCTGACGAGTGTTTCCAGCAGCGTTCTTCCACTCTCCTCGCAGGAATAGTCCAGCGACTGAGGCGCGCAGTTTCCCTCAAGTGCCCAAACGATTTCAGAAGGACTAGCATTGCAGAATTTCGCCAGCTCGTCAATGCGCGGTTCGCGGCCGAGCATTGCGCTGAGTTGACCGAGACACCGTGTGATGAAACGGCTGCGCGAACCGTTGACAGGCGAATTTGTCGCGCAACGGAGTGCTCTCTTCATTTCGCCAAGCACCCACGGCATGGCATATGTCATGAACTGCGCATTTTGATTGCGCTCATAGCGCTGCAAAGCCAGCAGAAGCCCCATATAGCCTGCCTGACGGAGATCCTGTGCGGATAGCACGGGATTGCAAAACCGCCGGGCAATCGTATTGAGAAGCGGGACAAAGGCTGCGAGGTATAATTCGGCGGCTTCTGTGTCGCCGCTTTGCGCACGAATCAGCAGGTTTTCCTCTTTGGTAGTGCGATCCGCTTCCATCACTCGTCGCTTTCATGCAGCCTTTTCTGCATAAAAACGACTGTTCCGTTTCCAAGAGAGGATCGAACGCGGACATGATCCATGAAGGATTGCATGAGTGCAAACCCCATGCCGGTTCGCTCCTGTTCAGGATGCGACGTATAAAACGGCTGCATGGCTTGCTCAATATCCTCAATGCCCTTCCCCATATCTTCGATTTCAATGCGGATGTCGTTTTCATCAATCCAGGCACGAAGAATTACCTGTCCGCTTATCTCCTCATACGCGTGAACAATGGCATTGGTAACGGCTTCGCTGACGGCTGTTCGAACTTCGGATACGACGCTGAGCGTAGGATTGGCCTGCACGAGGAACGCGCTGATAACCATTCGGGCAAAAGCTTCATTTTCAGCGACGGCCAAGAATTTGAGTTCCATTTGATTATTCATATGTTTCCCGTCCTTCCGCTTCCTGAGCAGCAATGATTCTGTGCAGACCGGCCAAGTGAAATAACCGATCCACCGGCGGATGAAGACCGCTTGCGGCGACGTTTCCTCCGCGCGCGCGCATGGTTTTATATCGCCCGATAATCATGCCGACGCCGGAGCTATCCATAAAGCTGACCTGCGAAAAATCAAGAACCAAGGTGCGTGGATGATGCTGAACGATCAGCGTTTCCATTTCATTTCGAAGTCCTTCTGCGGCGCAGTGGTCAATTTCTCCGGCTAGATAGACCGTCAATTTGTCGCCCTGCTGTTTGGTTTGCAGCAAAGGAATCCCTCCTCTTGTGTTTGATGTTACATCATATGAAGGTATATGCCCTTCTATGCAGAAAAACGTATATTTTTCGCCGAATGGGGCAAAAAAGAGAAAAACACGTTGAGGAGGCTGAAGGAATGCGCAAAACAAAAAAAGTGCTGCTGACGATTTTGGCTGTACTTGTTGGGCTTCTTTTGCTGGCCTGCGCAGCGTTTTATGTGATTTTTGATGTGCCAAGCTGGCAGAAATTGGATTCGTCGAAGCTGACGGCTTTAGCCCAAACGTCTTCGATGTATGACGCGCAGGGCGAGCTGATGAGCGAATTGCGCGGAGCGGAAAACAGAACAGTCGTTTCTTTAAATGATATTCCCCTGCATACGCGTCAAGCCTTCATCGCCGCCGAGGATTTGCGTTTTTATGAGCATCGCGGTATTGATATTTATCGAATTTTCGGTGCACTGCGCAGCAATCTAAGAAGCGGATCGCTGGCCGAAGGCGCAAGTACCATCACCCAGCAGCTGGCAAAGCTCACCCATCTCAGCTCGGAAAAGACAATACGCCGCAAGCTGGAAGAAATCAGTCTGGCCTTCCAAATCGAAAAAACATACGGCAAGGATGAGATTTTGGCGATGTATTTGAATACCGTGTATTTCGGCCGCGGCGCGTATGGCATTGAAGCTGCGGCGCAGGCCTATTTCGGCGTTCAAGCCAAAGAACTGACGCTGAACCAGAGTGCCTGTCTCGCGGCCATCATCAAAGCGCCTTCTATATATGCACCGCATATCAGCCCTTCCAGCAATCAGGCTCGTCGGCGCTACATTCTGGCCGTCATGGAGGAAAATGGAATGATTACATCGGAGGAAGAACAGGCGGCACAAAATGAAAGTATTTGGGTGCTGGCGCAGGAAACTGAAAAACAGCTGTACAGCTGGTATATCGACGAAGCCCTTCGGGAAAGCGCAGAGCTTCTTGAGCTTTCGGCGGACGAAGTGATTCAGGGCGGCTTTGAAATTTATACGGCTTATGACGCAAGGCTTCAGGCGATTGCGGATGAAGTGTATACGGATCAAAGCTTTTTCCCGTCCGCAGCTTCGGATGGCACGCCGATTCAAAGCGCAATGGCGGTCGTCGATACGAACAGCGGCGCAGTGCTGGCCATGGTTGGCGGACGGGAGTATTCGGTTCGACGTGGATTGAATCGCGCAACGCAGATGCGTCGGCAACCCGGATCGGCATTAAAACCACTGGCGGTTTATGGCCCGGCTCTGGAATTGGGCTATACAACAGCATCCGTTTTGCTGGATGAAAAGACGAGCTTTGGCGGCTATACCCCGCGTAACGCAGGCGATCGATATTATGGATTGGTCACCATGCGGACGGCTGTTCGAAACTCGCTGAACACGACGGCCGTTCGGCTGCTGGAGGAAATCGGCCTGGACGCATCCATTCGCTATCTCAATAAAATGGGCATTCCGACGCAGAACAGCGACCGAAATCTGTCCCTCGCGCTTGGATCGATGACTTATGGCGTGACCCCGGTTGAATTGGCCGCGTCTTATGTTCCGTATGCCAACGGCGGCGTATATCATCAGCCCTACTGCGTCAGCAGAATTGAATCGACGGACGGCGACATTGTATACGAGCGAAAGGTCAGCGGTGAACAGGTGATTTCAGCACAAAACGCTTTTCTGATGACCTCGCTTTTGCAATCGGTTGTTTCAAACGGAACGGGAACCCGAATGCTTTCGGCTAATACGCCGATTGCGGGCAAAACCGGAACCGTGTCCATGAATGGCGGAAATCGCGATATCTGGATGGCTGCGTATAATCCGGAAATCTCCGTTTCGGTCTGGATGGGTTTTGACCAGACCGATGCCAAGCACAAGATTTCAAACGGCATAACGGGCGGACGCAATACGGCTTCGCTTGCAGCTGCTTTTTTCAAAAAGGCGTATACGGATCGGGATAAGCCGGATTTTACACAGCCGGACGGTCTGATTTGGCTGACGCTGGATAAACGTGCGTTGACGAGCCACGGCTCTGTCATGCTGGCCAGCGAAAAAACGCCGAAAGAATATCGAATCAGCGAAGTTTTTGCCGCGTCTAATCGGCCTTATGCGGTTTCGGATGTTTGGCAGGCTCCTTCTGCTCCCTCCTCTTTCTATGTCGCGCACGATGCGAACGGATATCCTGAATTGCATTTCAAGGCATCTTCGGATGCGCGATACCGTGTCCAACGTGATGCGGTTGGAGAATCGGTGATTCTAACGGAAATGATTGCTTCTTCCGGGCAGGCACTCAGTTTCCTGGATACTTCTGCGCAAGCGGGTGTGTTGTATACGTACCGAATTATACCGATTCACGAAGAATTGCTGCAACAGGGTGTGTGGCTCGAAGGGAAACAGGCGGTACAGCTTGCTCAGGTGCAGGCAAACAGCGGATTCTTTTCCGGATTGAGAAGCCTGATTCCGGCGCTATCCGGGCACAGCGAGTAGAATAATTCAACGAATGTAACAAGAATGTAAAAATGGCATACAAAAAATAAGGACGGCACAAGCCGTCCTTATTCGCATTTTATTTATCAGCTCTTGACGCCGATGCGAACCAACGCTCGACGCAGTTTTGCTTCGGCCAGCATCAGTTCACGCTCATCGTTTTTTGCGGCTTCAATACGAACTTGCGCAACTTCTTTTGCATGCTGCGCACGCGGCAGATCAATATCTTCCGCCCATTCAAACGTCGTCGCAATCAGATTGGCTTCGCCGTTAATCATCGCGAGCATGCCGCCAATACAGGCTGCGCGTCGTACTTGACCGCTCTCAAGCGCGATAGCTGCTTCGCCAGCGCCAACGGCAGAGACGTAATCGGCATGGTGCGCCAGCAGACACACGTCGCCATCGATCATGCGGGCGCGAACACGCTCAACCTCTCCGTCAAAGAGCAAGCCATCCGGCGTGCTGATTTTCAGGTGGAACGTACTCATACATGCTCACCCTTTTTGGCTTTCGCTACCGCTTCGTCAATCGTACCGACAAACAGGAAAGCGCTTTCCGGCAGATCATCATGCTTGCCTTCGATGATTTCCTTGAAGCCGCGAATCGTCTCCTTAACCGGCACGTACTTGCCTTCCATGCCGGTGAACTGCTCGGCCACGCTGAACGGCTGGGAAAGGAAACGCTGAATCTTACGCGCACGGGAAACGGTCAACTTGTCTTCTTCGGACAGCTCGTCCATGCCCATGATGGCGATGATATCCTGCAATTCCTTGTAGCGCTGCAAGATGCGCTGCACATCGCGGGCCACGCGATAATGCTCCTCACCCACAACATCCGGATTCAGAATGCGGCTGGTCGATTCCAGCGGATCAACGGCGGGATAAATGCCCAGCGAAGAAATCGCACGGGAAAGAACGGTCGTTGCATCCAGATGCGCAAACGTCGTTGCCGGAGCGGGATCGGTCAAGTCATCCGCAGGCACATAAACCGCCTGAACAGATGTGATCGAGCCGCGTTTGGTCGAGGTAATGCGCTCCTGAAGTGCGCCCATCTCCGTCGCCAGCGTCGGCTGATAGCCAACCGCGCTCGGCATACGGCCCAGCAGAGCGGAAACCTCGGAACCGGCCTGTGTAAAACGGAAGATGTTGTCGATGAACAGCAGCACGTCCTGTCCTTCGCGATCGCGGAAATACTCCGCCATCGTCAAGCCGGACAGCGCTACGCGCATACGGGCTCCCGGCGGCTCATTCATCTGACCATAGACCAATGCGGTCTTGCTCAAAACGCCGCTTTCCTTCATTTCGTTGTAAAGATCGTTGCCTTCGCGCGTGCGTTCGCCAACGCCCGTGAAGACGGAAAGACCGCCGTGCTGCTTGGCAACGTTATTAATCAATTCCATGATAAGAACGGTTTTGCCGACGCCAGCGCCGCCGAACAGACCAATCTTGCCGCCCTTTGCATACGGCGCAATCAAGTCAACGACCTTGATGCCCGTTTCAAGGATTTCGGCAGAGGTTTCCTGCTCATCGTACGGCGGCGGATCGCGGTGAATTGCCCAGCGCTCTACATCCTGCGGCGCGGGCTGATTATCAACCGGCTCGCCCAACAGATTGAAGATGCGCCCCAGACACTTTTCGCCAACCGGAACCGTGATGGCTGCGCCGGTATCTACGGCCTTTGCGCCGCGCGTCAGGCCATCCGTGCTGCTCATGGCGATACAGCGCACCACATCGTCGCCGATATGCTGCGCAACCTCAACCGTCAGTTTTTTCTCGCCGCTTTCAACCTCAACGGCGTTCAAAAGCTGAGGCAGCTCGCCATCTTTAAATCGAATATCCAGTACCGGGCCGATGACCTGCACCACGGTACCGATGCTTCCTTTAGCCATAGCGTTGCTCCTTCTGTTTTGAAATTAGTGCTCTGCACCGGCAACGATTTCCGTGATTTCCTGCGTGATTGCACCCTGACGGGCACGATTATAACGCAGGCTCAAGTCGTCGATCATCTCCGACGCATTCTTGCTGGCGGCATCCATCGCCGTTCTGCGAGCGCCAAGCTCACTGGCGACGGATTCACACATGGCGCCATAAATCATACCTGCAATGTAATTGGGTACGATAGCGTCATAGACCGCGGAAGGACTCGGCTCATAGAGCACAAGTTGGCGAACGCCGGTTTCTGCCTTCCTTTCCAATTTTTCAAGCGGCAAAAGCGCATCGCGCGCAGGCGTTTGTGTCAGCATGGATACAAAGCGCGTATAAACCACTGAAACCTCGTCGTATTGGCCGCTTAAATACCCCTTCGTAATCAGATTGCTGATGGTAAAGCAGTCTGAAACCGAAATGGAAGCCGCTTCGGCGAACTCGGTTGTCAGCATTTCAACCCCATTGCGTGCAAAAAAATCCACAGTCCGTTTGCCGATTGGCAGCACACAGACAGGACCTTCTTCGAGCATGGGCTGAATGGATTTAAACACGTTGCTGTTGTATCCACCGGCCAAACCTCTGTCACCTGCGATGACAATCAAACAGCGCTTTTTCACCTCGCGCTGCTGCTGATAAGGCGAAGAAAAATCATTCGTCGCCGTTTCAATGCTTTCCAGCGTCTGCTTGAGCCCCATGAAATAGGGGCGGCATTTTTCCTGACGTTCTTTCGCCTTCCTGAGCTTGGAGGAAGCGACAAGTTCCATCGCCTTGGTGATCTGCATGGTGCTTTCTACGCTTTTGATGCGCAGTTTGATGTCCTTCATCGAAGCGCCAGCCATCCCAAATCCCCTCCTTTACTCACTGGGCAAGAAAATCCTTGGTATATTGTTTCAGAGCAGCGCAAAGCTTCTCCTCGGTCTCTTTTTCGAATTTTCCGGTTGTGCGAATGGTTTCCAAAATATCCGCATGCTGCGCGTCAAGACGGGCGTACAGACCTTGTTCGTAAAGCGAAACACGCTCTACCGGCACATCGGCCAGATAGTTGTTGATAACAGCATACAGAATGCAGACCTGCTTTTCCACATCAATAGGCTGGTTGCGTCCCTGCTTGAGCACTTCAACCACGCGCTCGCCCTGGGACAAACGCGCCTTGGTATCTGCGTCCAAATCACTGCCAAACTGTGCAAAGCTTTGCAGTTCGCGATACTGGCTGTAAATAAGCTTGAGCGAACCGGCAACCTTCTTCATAGCCTTAATTTGCGCGTTGCCGCCGACACGGGAAACCGAAATACCCGGGTTGACAGCCGGCATAATACCCGAATGGAACAGCTCGCTTTCCAGGAAAATCTGACCATCTGTGATGGAAATAACATTCGTCGGGATGTAAGCGGAAACATCGCCCGCCTGCGTCTCAATGATCGGCAGAGCAGTCAAGCTGCCGCCGCCATATTCAGGCGCCATGCGCGCGGCACGCTCCAGAAGACGGCTGTGCAGATAAAAGACGTCGCCCGGGTAAGCCTCGCGTCCCGGCGGACGACGAATCAACAGCGACAAAGCGCGGTAAGCGACGGCATGTTTGGACAGATCGTCGTAAATAATGAGCACGTCTTTGCCCTGCTGCATGAAATATTCACCCATTGTGCAGCCGGCATAAGGCGCGATATACTGCATCGGCGCGAGTTCGGAAGCCGTCGCGCTGACGACAATGGTGTACTCCATTGCGCCTGCGCGGGTCAGCTGTTCAACAAGCTGCGCCACGGTGGAATTCTTCTGGCCGATGGCGACATAGATGCAGATAACATTCTTGCCGCGCTGGTTGATGATGGTGTCCGTCGCGATGGCGGTTTTGCCCGTCTGACGGTCGCCGATAATCAATTCGCGCTGACCGCGGCCAATCGGAATCATGCTGTCGATGGCCTTGATACCCGTTTGCAGCGGCACGCTGACGCTCTTGCGCTCGATGATGCCCGGCGCAGGGCTTTCGATTGGACGAGAATGGCTGGTCTTGATTTCGCCTTTTCCATCAACGCTCTGACCAAGCGCATTGACAACGCGGCCGATCAGTTCTTCACCGACCGGAACAGAAACAACGCGACCTGTGCGGCGAACGGTACTGCCCTCATGCAGGCCTACGTCGCTGCCCAGAATAACGATGGAAACGGAATCTTCTTCCAGGTTGAGCGCCATCCCATATTCGCCGTTTTCAAACTCGACCAGCTCGTTAGCCATGCAGCTTTCAAGGCCGCTGGCCCGCGCGATACCGTCGCCGACCAGAATGATCGTACCGGTTTCGTCTTGCTTGAGCTTTTGATCATATTGTTTGATCTGGGCCTTAATGATTTTTGAAATCTCCTCAGGTTTCAGATCCATGGGTTCACCGGCTTTCTTTCTGTAAGATTAGGATCTTGCAGCCAACGCGCGGCGCAGATGATCCATTCGGCTTTCAAGGGTATTGTCGTAACATTTTCCAGCCATTTCAACGCGCAGACCACCGCCAAGCGTTGCGTCGATATGGATATCGAGCGTGACATGCTTGCCGGATTTGCGTTCAAGCGCATCTTTGAGCCGCGCAATCTGCACGTCGCTCAGAGGCTCTGCGGAAATAACCTTGGCGGGAATAATGCCGTGTTTGTCATTGTAACAGGATATATACTCTGCTCGGCAGGCGGGCATTTCGCCAAACGCGCCGCGCTCGCAAAGCAATTTCATGAAGTTCAGCAGATACGGATGTACCTGACCGGAAAACGCACCATTCAGAAGCGACAGACGCTCGTTTTTTGCGATCGCCTTATCTCGAATCAACCGCACATAATCCGGGTTATCAGCGAGAAGATTGCAAACTGCATCCAGTTGAGTGAGCAGTTCTTTTTCAAGCTGCTCCTCTTCAGCTAACACATAAAGTGCGCTGCCGTATGCGCGACCAAGCTCCGTCAAGATGCCTCACCCACATTCTTGATGAATTCGTCGATAAACGCTTCATGATCCTTTTCGTTGACTTCGCGTTCAATGACCTGCGAAGCGATATCCAGCGCAATGCCGGAAAGTTCGCCCTTCACCTCGTCAAACGCTCTGCGGCGCTCCAGATCAATCTCGGTCTGTGCACGACGTTTGAGCTGATCGGCCTGCGTACGCGCATCCTCAACGATGCTGGCCGACATGGCGTTGGCGCTTTCGGTTGCGGTCTGAATCACGCGATCCGCTTCCTGACGCGCATTGGCCATCTTGCTTTCGTAGTCGGCCTTCATTACCTTCGCATCCGTTTCAGCCTGCTGAGCTTCCTGATAATGGCCTTCAATTTCGGCCTGACGTTTTTCCAGAATCTCTGTCACCGGCTTAAACAGATACTTTTTGAAAAGCACCATCAGCAGCAACAAGTTGAGAATCTGAAAAATAACCGTCCACGGCGCGATGGATATAAACTGTTGAACTTCCATTGGAAGTCCCTCCTTTCAATGGCGCTGTTTTGATTAAAACAACCCGGTGAAAGGATTGACGAACAGAAGAATGAGCGCAATAATTAAACTGTACAGACCGGTGGTCTCTGCAACGGCGCAGCCCATGAACATCGTCGTGGTGATGGTGCCTTTCAGTTCAGGCTGACGCGCGATAGACTCAAGCGCCTTGCCGACAGCATAACCTTCGCCGATACCAGGGCCAAGGCCGCCGATCATGGCGACACCGGCGCCCAGAGCAGAACAGCCGCATACGATAGCTTTCGCGAGAATCGAAGTTTCCATAGTGTGTGTTCCTCCTTTAGCATAAACAAAACGTTTTATTAGGTTTCTTTATTATGCAGCGCGAACTTGTGCGCAAACATCGAGAGCAAATCAGCCGTCCGTCTCCGCTGCACCGCCGATGTACATCATCGTCAGCATGCAGAAAATAAACGCCTGAAGGACGCTGGAGAAAAAATCGAAGTAGAGCGACAAAATCGCAGGAATGCCGAAATCAAAAATCGGGATTTGGGAAATTGCGTCGCCGAATGCGCCAGGCAGAAGCCCGAGCACAAGACTGGAAAGTGCAGACAAACCGCCGTAAATCAGCGCCGTGATGACGCTGCCGCTGGCGATATTGCCGAAGTGACGGAATGCCATGGAAATCGGCGTAGCGATTTCGCCGATGATGTTGAACGGCGTCATGACCGGAATCGGCGTGGTGAAGCTGAGCAGATAGCCGCCGAAACCGTTTGTCTTGATCTTCGTGATGGTAATCAACGCAAAGACAAACAGCGCCCAACCCAGCACGGTGGACAGATCGCTCGTCGGGGCATACGCGCCGACGACGCTTGACAGACTGCATCCGGCGGATAGCGCAAACATCGCGCCGATAAACGGCACATACCACGTGTTCGCGTATTTTTCGCCCATGTTGGTCTGAACCATGTCTCGAATGGAGGTCACGATCCACTCGGCGATAACCTGCCGCTTTTTCGTCGGATGCACCTCAAGGTGTGCGGTCATGAATCGGCAGGCCAGCACCAGCACCAGCATGACAATCCATGTGACAACGACGGTTTCGGTGAGCATAAAACCGCCCCATTCGGGCTTTGAAATCAGTATGCGAGCACCTGTGATATCGATATCCATAGCTTTTCTCCCGCTTTCTGTTTGATTTTCCTTTGTCGTTACACGTCTTTAATCTGACCGGTTAATTGAAGCGCCAAAATGGTGGCGCGCGGGAACAGCAACGCAATCAGGCACGGAATGCCCTCCACAAATGGAAGCGCAAAAGCCAGAACCGCAAGCACCAGCATGCCCACCATCCGCGTGCTGTAAGAAGAACGAACTTTCATGTGCGCCATCTGCTGATCGGTCATGGACGCGGCTTTTTGCAGCGTCATGCCCAGCATGAAGAAATTGAAAATCGCATACGTGCTGCCCAACAGACCGCCGAGCAGAACACCGATCGTGAATCGACCCAGAACAGCGTAAATCACAAGCATCACAATCAGCATGATGATCGTGCCGATGGCGATCCGTTTGGTTTCCTTCACAATCCCTTGCTGCGGTTTTTCACCCTGCACAGAATGTCCCTCCCCATCTTCGTTCATCGTTTACAATTATTTGCATTATAGCATGAAGGAAATCTTTGGTCAATAGAGAATCGAATCGTTAAATCGTGCACATAGTATGCCCCATTTCGCATCTTCCATCTGATTTTCTTGAGAAATAAGAGCTTTTCAATGGATTACTTTTTCAATATAAAACAGTTGACCCAAAAGAAAAAAGATCCTCCCCTCTGCGGAGAGAACCTCATAAACGTTTTTACCCCTTCAGACCACCGCGGGCCACGCCGCGAACAATGTATTTGCGGGCAAACAGGAACAAAATGACGACCGGGAATACAACGACCGAAGAGGCGGCCATCAGCAATTCGGGATACGAGCCGGCTTCTGTCGTGAAGACCTGCAAGCCCCACGGCAATGTGCGGTTTTCCTTGCTGACGATGACATACATCGGCCACATGAACGAGTTCCAGCTTGCCAAACCGTTGAGCAGCACAATCGTCATCAGCGACGGGCGCGCCATCGGCACCATGACTTTCCACAAAAAGCGCCAGTTGCTCGAACCATCGATTCGAGCAGACCAATACAGGCTGTCTGAAATCGAATCAAAGAAGTTTTTCAGAATATACGTGTAGAAAATCGAGCTGGTGAACGGCAGAATCAGCGCGTAAAGCGTGTCATAGATTTTCAGGTTAACCACCGTCGTGTAATTGGTGATAATCAGCATTTCAAACGGAATCATCATCAGCGACAGCAGAAGTGAGAAAATCAGATTGCGGCCCGGAAAACGCAGGCGCGAAAATGCAAACGCGGCGAGAATCGTCGTGAAGGTCGTCACCGAAACGGAAACCACCATCACGATGATGGAGTTGACAAAATAGCGCGCAAACGGTGCCATTTCAAATGCGCGTTTGAAGTTATCCAAACTCAAATGACTGGGAAGCCACTGGGGCGGAAAACGATTGATCTCCTGCGTGGTTTTAAACGCAGAGGAAAACATCCAGAAAAACGGGAGCAGCATAATCAGCGCGCCCACGGTCAAAAAGAAATACACGAAAAAGCGGGAAATCTTACGGCTGTCCATCTGCTCACCTCCTCTTGGTCTTCTTTTGCAGCAGCAGCTGCACCATGGTAAACGCAAAGATAAACAGGAACAGCACCAGCGCTGCGGCGGCCGCAATGCCGTACTTGCGGTTTTCCATCATCGCATAGCGGATGTAGTAAACCACGGTGTACAGATTATTGAACGGGCCGGGCTTGCCGTTGAACAACGGATACAGTTCCGAAAATACCTTGAAGCAGGAAATTGTGTTCACAATGCAGACGAGGAAAATCGTCGGCGCAAGCAGCGGCACGGTGATGCGGAAGAAAATGCGAAGGCTCTTGGAACCATCCACACGCGCTGCGGTGTAATACTGCGGATCAATATTCTGCAGGCCCGAAAGGAGCAGAATGATGGTGAACGGCAGGATATTCCAAATGCCGAAAATCACCAGTGCAGGGATGCTGTAAGAAGCTTTTTCAAGCCATGGAATCGGATCCACGCCAAAGAAGGAAAGCAGATAGTTGATGATGCCGAAATTTTTGTTGTACATCAGCTTCCACGCCAGGCCGACCGCCGTGATGGATGTAACCATTGGCAGGAAGTACGCCGTCTGAAAAAGCGCGGAAAAACGCAGCTTCTGGTTAAGCAGATAGGCCACAACCACAGCGATACAGGTAGAAATCGGCACAACCAGAACGACATATTTCAGTGTGTTGGAAATCGCCTGCGCAAATTTCGGATCGCTCAAAACCGTCTGATAGTTCGCCAGTCCCCATTGGTCAAAGCTGCGGGACAGATAACTGTATCCCTCTTTAAAGGACATCAGGACGACGTTGATAACCGGATACAACGTAAAAACGGCAATACCAATCAGAAACGGCAGCAGATACAGATATGGCTCAAGGCACGATAAAAAGCTGCGATCCACCAAGTCCCGGTCAACAGGTTGTTTCTGCTTTTTCATCGAATTCTCTCCCCCGTTTCACGGTCAAAAAGGAACACGCCGCGCTTTTTAAGCGCAAGATGCACCTGATCGCCCGTCTTGAGTCCTTCTTCGGAATCGATATAAGCGCGGAAATCGCATTCACCCATGCGCAGATAGGCCATTTCCTCTTTACCCATCTGGTATACGTGCGTCACCTCGCAGGCAATCGGGCCGTTTGCATCGAGCACAAAGCTTTCCGAACGCACAGAAAGATTGACCTTCCGACCGTTTTCCACGCCCTTACACAATTCGAGCGCTGCGTTGCCCTTGCCGTCCGCCGTAACAAAGCGGCCATCCTGAATCGTGCCGGGAATGTTGTTGATCGGCGGGTTGCCGAGGAAGTCCGCGACGAACTGGTTGGCCGGCTCATTGTACAGGCGCTGCGGCAGATCGTTCTGCTGGAGTACGCCGGATTTCATCAGTACGATGCGGTCGGAAATGGAAAGCGCTTCCTCCTGATCGTGCGTAACGAAAATCGTGGTCACACCCGTGCGCTGCTGAATGCGACGGATTTCTTCGCGCATTTCAAGACGCAGGCGTGCATCGAGGTTGGAAAGCGGCTCATCGAGCAGCAGCAGACGCGGGTTTTTGACCAGCGCACGGGCGATCGCAACGCGCTGCTGCTGACCGCCGGAAAGCTCGGAGGGCTTGCGGTTCATCAGCATATCCACGTGAACGAGCTTGGCGATTTCGTTGGCGCGCTCAATGCGTTCGGCCTTCGGCACGCGCTGCGTTTCCAGCGGGAAACAGATGTTGCCCATTACCGTCATGTGCGGATAGAGCGCATAATTCTGGAAAACGAGACCGATGCCGCGCTTTTCCGGCGGCATGGAAGTCACATCCTGGTCGTCAAAGTAAATTTTGCCGCCGCTGACGGGCAGAATACCGGAAAGCATGTTCAGCAGCGTGCTTTTGCCGCAGCCGGACGGGCCGAGCAGTGAAACCAGTTCGCCGTCTTCCAGAGTTGCGCTAAATTCGCTGACGGCGGTAACGTCAGCAAATCGCTTCGTGATATGATCGAGAACAACGCGCATAGGTCATATCTCCCTTACAAATATAAATGATATTTCCCGTTTGATGGAAACTAAGGAAAACGAATTTTTGACTCGGACGCAGAATCAATCTTTTTTCAGCAGGTTATCCAGGCATTGACCGTCGACATCTTCCATTTCAAAACCAAATATCTTAGCCAATGTCGGCGCTTCATCCACAATGCAGGCGCGATCAACGACGGCGCCTTTTTGAAACGCAGGGCCGCAGGCGAAGAACATCGTTCGATGGTCTCGCCATGGCAAGCCGCCATGCGTACCCGGGGCCGTCTTGTAATCGCCCGGCGCAGTCGGCGTAAACAGTGGTGCGGCAGGGTCATAACCAAAGGACAGCGGCTGGTCGCCTTCAATAATGAAATCAAACGGCCCATCCAAATGGAACTGCGCCTTGGCTTCTTCTTTGGTAAAGACATAGCCAAGGCCGTATTTTCCACTCTCCTTGGCGTCGAGCAAGAAACGATGCACCCGCTCACGCAGAGACGCGTCATTCGGATCGCGCAGCTCAATCCAGCCGGATGCACCCGTCGAATGGCAATATGCGTCAAACGATTCGAGTTTCCCGTTTTCATCCAGACGCTGCAATCCGGCATTTTGGAAAGCCCTGTTGAAATTGAGCACCTGCGCAACATCCGTCTGGCCATGATCGCCCATGACGACGAAATTCGTGTGTTCAAAATCGCCGTAACGACGGATACTCTCCATCAGCACGCCAAGCTCACGATCATGCTTCTCCAGTTGAAGCTTGGCCGTATCGCTGTTTACACCGAGTTTATGGCGGACCGTGTCCAAATCGCACATCTTGACGAACATTACGTCCGGCTGACCGTAATCCCGAATGATATCCGGCGAAACTGCGTTTGTGAAATCATCCAGACTTCCGTTGAGTACCTTGTTGCAGCCGCAGAGCAGATAACCGTATTTCCAGAAATAGCGGTCAAGCGCATCCTCGCTGGAAACGCCCTCAAAGAACTGCCGCGGATTGTCGCCGCGATAGCTCATCGGCATGCACATTGGCAGATTGATATCCACATCCGCTCCGGCAGAGACCGGCCAGTTGATTAGACAAGTCGAAAAACCATGTTCTTTGGCATATTCGGCAAAGAATTTCTTCTTGACCAGCTTTCGGCTGGTGTACCACGGCACGGGATGCACACCGGCTTTCACCTGCTCGTTGTGCGGAATACCGTGCTTATCCGGATAACACCCTGTCATGATGGATACATGGCAGGGATACGTAAACGACGGATAAACCGGCAGCATTTCTCGAACCAGCGCGCCGTTTTCTAGCATCCAGCCAAAGTTTTTAAGCGTGCGCATGTAGGCAACGTCGCTTTCGCAGAGCGCGTCGATCATGAACACCAGAAGTTTAGGTTTGCTCATCGTCCCACCTCTTTCCTTTCATATTGCCTTGAAACTCCTTGAGACAATCGGTTATGCTCTCTTCCCCCTTAGGGGGGAGAGAACATAACATTCCAAAGCAAAAAAGCAGAAAAAGGGCTGACGGACTGATGCCCGCCAGCCCCGAAAGGTTTTCGTCTGTTGTGGATTACTCCTGGAGTGCCGCGTTGGAAGTCGCAACGCACTCAGCCATCGCATCCTCGGCAGACATGCCGCCGGCCACCGCAATCGCAGCGTCCTTCAGCGCATTGCGAACCGCATAGGAACCGGTGACGGTCGGAAGCGCGCCGGCTACGTCGAGGTCAGCCTGCACGGCAATCAGAGACGGATCCATGGTCTCGGCAAACTTGGAATACGCTTCGCTCGCCTGCGTCGTGCCATACGGAGACAGCGCATTCATCGCCTGCGCCCACTCGGCGTTGACTTCCGGAGAGAGGAAGTACTTCACGAACATATACATGCCCTTGTTTTCTTCTTCGCTCTTGTTGAAGACGATCGCGCCGCGATCCCAAGCCGGATACCACTCGGTCTTGTCGCCGCGAACCATCGGCGCAACGGTGTACTCGAAGCCGTCCGGCTTAATGTACGGAACGCCCGCGCAGGAACCGAGGTAAGAAGCCACCAGGCCCGCGTTGAAGTCGTTAGACCAATAATCGCCAGTCGGATTGAGCGCAAAGTAGCCGGCTTCGACGTTGTCGCCGAACCACTTCAGCCACGCCTTCGCTTCATCGGTGTCAAACAGAACACTCTTGTTCTCCACATCAATGTAGCCCGCGCCAGACTGCATCATCAGCGCCTGCATCATGTCGGTCAGGGAATCGGCGGCAAAGCCCGCGATGCCCTTCGCTTCATAAATCTTCTTGGAGTTTTCAGCCAGCTCTTCCCAAGTGGTCGGAGCGGTCAGGCCAAGCTCATCATAGATGGTCTTGTTGATGAAGAAGATCGGGCCGGTGGTCACAGCCGGAAGCGCATACATGCCGCCGTCAGAGAAGCCCACGGTCTCCGCCTTGATGGAATCCGGCAGGCTGTTGTAGATATCCGCCATGCCGATCTCGTCGTCAAAGACATACTGGCTCAAATCGACAACGAGGCCATCCTTCACATAATCAGCCGCGGTGGACGCGTAGTTGATAATCATGTTCGGGCCGACGCCATTCGCCACAGCATTATACACGCTGTCAAGGAAGCCGGAATACGCCTGGGATTCGACGACGACTTCATAATCGCTCTGGCTGGCGTTGAAGTCAGCGGCGAACTTTTCCAGCGCAACCTGCTGCGCGTCGGTGAAGGTGTGCCAAATGGTGACCTGGGTCGCAGCGCTTGCGCCCGCGCAGAAAGCGACGAGCATGACGGCTGCCGCCATCAATGCGACAAGTTTCCTCATTGTGATTTCTCCTCCTGAAGAATGTCTTTATTGGTTAAGCGCCCGATTGCGCTTACTCCCTGTGTTGATTATATTTTGGACCGAGCGCGGAATACCTGCGCGTGATCCAGCGGCATACGCCGTCAAGCCCCGGATAGATCATGCGTTCGGAGATGTTGATATAATCCAGCTTATCGCGGATTTCCAGCTTGGTTTCCTTGGGGATGATGATTTTCCGGCAAGGAATATGCTGGGCTTCCAAGATGTCCGACAGCAGAACAGACGGATCGGAAACGACCGAGAACAGCGCGTATTGATTGGCGATTCGGTCGATCATGGAAGACGGTTCAAAGAAAATGGCATAGGGCCTATCGGACATCTCCCTCATCTTTTCAAAATCCGGAATCACCTTTTCCAGCATGCCCACCGTGAAAATGTTGCTTCCCGTGTCCACGAGCTTCCGCAGAAGCGGCGCAGGCATGTATTTGCGGAAATCCGTCACGTCCAGGCACCAGATGACGCCGTCGCAGTCATAACAGCTCGTGTCCTCCGTGGCGAAATGTGCGGCAACCAGCGGCGAATATGTCCAGTCAAGCAGACGCGTCGGCAATCCATGATGTTGGGCGACCGGCAGTAACTTCCAGAAACCGGAATATTCCGCCAGTTCGGCATATCCATACTTTCGAAAGCTCCGAAAAACCTGTGTTTCGAGCGACAAATCATGACCGCATACCCGGTTGAGCGACGGAATCAGATTCCAGCTTTGGTCAGCCATGCCGCGATAAATGCGATTATCGCGATAGCGCATGATTTTTTCATCCCAAACGTCGTCAAATACGGCGCGTTGAAGCTCGTCCCAATCATGAATGATGATCTCCTGCATCCGTATCCCCCATCACTCGACAGATTCTCCACATTTGATAATTCACGTTCGCCTATCTGTTTTCCTGCCAAAGGACTGAATATTTTTCGTAAAATGCGCGTAAACGCTCCGGTAAATGGACATACAGTCCTCTTTCCTCCATACAATATAGCGCATTTTTGACGGCATTTCAAGTCTGTTTCGAGAAGTGTCTTTCCTTTTGTTTGGATTTAAGGTATAATAGTCCTGCGTAAAAACGCTTTAAAGGAGGAAGAACCATGAGTCGTTTGGGCGATTTGATTTTGTTGGAACGCACCCGTCAAAAGCTGACCCGCAAGCAGGTAGCCAGAAAATGCGGCGTTTCCGAAGGATATATTAAGGATGTCGAAGAAGGTCGGCGCATCATTCAGGACGATCAGGCGCGGCGCATTCTTAAAACGCTGGGCACGAGCCAGAAAAACGAGGCCGAGTTTTCGCTGGATGAAATCGCCGCGACGGTTGATCTGGGCACGCTGGCCCCGGCTAAACCTGCGCCGCAGCCCAAGGCCGAAGCGCCGAAGCCCGCATCCAAGCCGGTCAGTGCCGAAGAACAGAGCGGCATCTGGCTGGATGCGCTCAGCAGCGTTTTGCAGCCCGTCCCGGTGATGAACGCCGGTTGGATTCAGGTTGCCCGCCGCATGGTGCCCATTCAGGATGGTAAAATTGAGGGCGCGAAGCCGGAGCGCGTCGTGTATTTCCAAGCGCCGGATGATTCCATGCGGGCTATGCGCATTGAAAAAGGCGATCTTGTGCTCGTTGTGCCGCAGGCGCTTCCGGTCGATGGCGCGATCATGCTGGTGGAATATGGCGCACATCGCTGTCTGCGCCGCATTCGTCTGCTGGGCGATTCCAAAATCCTGCTGCAAAGTGGGAATCGCGAACTGGACGCTCAGGCGATGCACATCAGCGAGATCAAGCTGGTCGGCCGCGCCGTTCGAATTGAAATTGCGCTTTAAGACTGGAAATAAAGGGAGTTTCGGCGGAAAAACCGAAGCTCCTTTTTGACAGTTTCGATTTTTGAGGATGCACATGAATGAACTTCCTTTTGCTTTTCCCTTAAATGAGCATGATATTCGCCAGCGGAGCGCCATGATTTTGACGACGCTTTGTGCGGCGGATGAAGGCTTTTGCGCCATTCCTGTTTCGTCCATTCGAAAGCAAACGCTTGCGCAAATGCTCCGGCTTTATGACCAGCTTTTCTTTTCAGGCTTTTTATGCCAAGCCTACGGACAGATTGACGTAACGCTCTCCCAACGCCTGACCAGCTCCGCCGGAAAGTTTATGTACATGCGCGGCGGTGCATCCCGTTTAAAGCATGCCGAAATCCGCATGTCGGGCGATTTTCTTTTTCGATTGAATCGAGGGCCTTTTCTGCTTAACGGACTCTCTGTCGCCACGCCGCAGGAGGCCTTTTTAGTGGTCTTTGAGCACGAGCTTTGCCACGCGGCGGAGAATGCGCTTTTCGGTTCAACCGGGCATTCTTCACGCTTTCTTTCCCTTGCGCATGGCCTTTTCGGCCATACCGACACCCGACACAGCCTTCCTACACGCCGGCAGGATGCCGCCATGGAAGGACTTGTCGTTGGTGCAAAGGTCTGTTTTTATGCTCAAGGCGGCGTTTTGAACGGCATTGTCACCTATGTGGGAAAAACGGCAACCGTAATGGTGGAAGATCGCCGCGGTGCTTACCGGGATCGAGCCGGAAAACGCTATGCGAAATACCGTGTTCCTTTAGAGCATCTGACTGTACAATCAAACACATAGCCAAAATTATACACTTTGCATAAAAATAAACGAAACATTCTCCTATTTTTACCATTTACTGACTTTCTTTGACCATGGTATAATGACGGCGTCGAAAGACAGAAGAACAAGATTCAAAGGACGGTTTGTCCCTGAATATAAAGGAGGATGATTTGGATGGACACCAACCGCTTCACCCAAAAATCCCTGGAGGCCTTGCAGGCCGCCCAGCAGCTTGCGCAGAGTTATGGCAACGCGCAGGTTGAACAGGTTCATTTGCTGTATGCCCTGCTCAGTCAGGAAAACGGCCTGATTGGTCAGCTGATGAGCAAACTTGGCTTGAATGTGCAGCAGGTGCAGACCGCATGCGAGAGCGCGGTCAATCGTCTGCCGAAGATCTCCGGCAGCAACCAGCAGCCGTATGTGACCGCTTCCCTTTCTCAAGCGCTCACCGAAGCTGAAAACCAGATGAAGCAGATGCGGGATGAGTATATTTCCGTCGAACATCTGTTCCTCGGTTTGCTGGAAAAGGCGGACAGCACGGTGCGTCCCCTGTTTGCATCGCTGAACATCACCAAGCCGAAATTTCTGGAAGCCTTGCAGGCCGTCCGCGGCAGTGCACGCGTAACCAGCGAGGATCCGGAGTCAACGTATGACGCGCTCAAGAAATATGGTCAGGACTTGGTCGAGCTTGCTCGTCAGAATAAACTTGACCCGGTGATTGGCCGCGATACGGAAATTCGCAATACGATCCGCATTCTTTCCCGTAAGTCGAAAAATAACCCGGTGCTGATTGGCGAGCCTGGCGTTGGCAAAACGGCGATTGCTGAAGGTCTTGCACAGCGCATTGTTCGCGGTGACGTGCCGGACAGCTTGAAAAACCGCACCATCTTCTCGCTGGATATGGGCGCGTTGATCGCCGGCGCTAAGTTCCGCGGCGAATTTGAGGAACGCCTGAAAGCTGTTTTGAACGATATCAAAGCCAGCAATGGACGTATCATCCTGTTCATCGATGAGCTTCATACCATCGTCGGCGCGGGCAAGACCGAAGGCAGCATGGATGCGGGCAACCTGCTCAAACCGATGCTGGCGCGCGGCGAGTTGCACTGCATTGGTGCGACAACGCTGAACGAATATCGCAAATATATCGAAAAGGACGCCGCGTTGGAGCGCCGTTTCCAACCGGTGATGGTTGCCGAGCCGACGGTTGAGGATACCATTTCTATCCTCCGCGGCTTAAAAGAGCGCTATGAGGTTTTCCATGGCGTGAAGATTTCCGATCAGGCTTTGATCGCCGCTGCGATGCTCTCTAATCGGTATATTTCAGATCGTTTCCTGCCGGATAAAGCCATCGACCTGGTAGATGAAGCATGCGCAACGATTCGCACCGAGATGGATTCCATGCCGCAGGAGCTGGACGACGTGCGCCGCCGCATCATGCAGCATGAAATTGAGGAAGCCGCGCTCAAGAAAGAGGACGATTCCCTCTCCCGCGAGCGTTTAAGCGTCATCCAGAAAGAGCTTGCCGACATGCGCGAACAATTCAACGCGATGAAGGCGCGCTGGGAAAACGAAAAGAATTCCATCGGCAAGGTGCAGAAACTCCGTGAGGAAATTGAGCATATGGGCGGCGAAATCGCCGAAGCCGAACGCAATTATGATCTGAACCGTGCCGCCGAATTGAAATACGGCAAGCTGCCGCAGCTGCAAAAAGAATTGGCTGAGCAGGAAAAGATTGCCGAAGAAGCTAAGAGCGACAGCACGCTGCTCCGCGACAAGGTGACGGAAGAAGAAATCGCCCGCATCGTTGCCCGCTGGACGGGCATTCCGGTTTCCAAGCTGATGGAGGGCGAACGCGAGAAGCTGCTTCATCTGGATGACACGCTGCATGAACGCGTCATCGGTCAGGATGAAGCGGTAGAAAAGGTGTGTGAAGCCATTCTGCGCAGCCGTGCCGGTATTCAAAATCCGAACAGGCCGATTGGCTCGTTCCTGTTCCTCGGTCCGACCGGCGTAGGTAAAACCGAGCTGGCTAAGGCGTTGGCGCAGGCGCTGTTTGACGATGAAAAGAACATGGTTCGTATCGATATGAGCGAATACATGGAAAAGCACAGTGTCTCCCGCCTGATCGGCGCACCTCCGGGATATGTCGGTTATGACGAAGGCGGTCAGCTAACCGAAGCTGTGCGTCGTCGTCCGTACTGCGTGGTGCTGTTCGATGAGGTTGAAAAGGCACACCCGGATGTGTTCAACGTTCTGCTTCAGGTGCTGGACGACGGACGCATCACGGATTCGCAGGGCCGCACGGTGGACTTTAAGAACACCATCATCATTCTGACGAGCAACCTTGGCTCCTCTGCCATTCTCGACGGTATTGATGAAAACGGCAATATCACCGAAACGGCGCGCAAGCAGGTTGAAGGCATGCTCAAGACACAGTTCCGCCCGGAGTTCCTCAACAGACTGGATGAAATCGTGTTCTATAAGCCGCTGACCCGCAACGAAATCGATAAGATTGTCGACTTGCAGGTGGCTGACCTCAACCGCCGCCTGAGCGACAAGCAGTTGACCATGCGTCTCACCCCTGCCGCGCGCAGCTACATTGTGGCGCAGGGCTACGATCCGATTTATGGCGCGCGTCCGCTCAAGCGCTTTATGCAGCGCTCGGTCGAAACGCTCATTGCGCGCAAGCTGATTGCCGAGGATGTGCAGCCGCGCACGGATCTGCTGGTGGATTATGATGGCGATAAGCTTGTCATTGACGCTGAGCCGGAATGCACGGTATCCTAAAAAATCCATAACAAAAAGACGGTTTCCCTTTGCTTGACGGGAAGCCGCCTTTTTGCTATGGCTTTGCACTCGATTATTTTGCGCCGAGTTCCACGAGCTTTGCGTCGATCATTTCCGGCGTGGCGTAATTCAGCGGAGAGAAGAAACCGCCGCGCGCCGTTTTCAGCCGCTCAATGGCCTTTTCCGTGTCGCCCGCTTCAATATCGTACAGTGAAAGGAAATAGTTGGTATCGATAGCCGTCGGTTTCTGCGCAATCGCACGATCAAAGTAGGTTTTTGCAGTCTCTTTGTCGCCGACCAAGCGGTAATATGTCTGCCCCATGTTATCCAGATAGACGGCGTCTGTATCGTCGTATTCAAGAGCTTCTTTGTTAAAAGCCAGCGCTGCATCCGCGTCGCCCTGCTCGATTTTCAGGTAGCCGATGATGCTGTACATCGTGCCGTTTTTCAGATGACGGAACTCGTCTTCCAGAATTTCCATCGCGCGATCCAGATGACCCTTTTGCCAGAGAATGATGGCATAGTTGACATGCAGATCAGTCTTTTCCGCAGGCGTAAGTCCCGGCAGGGCTTCGATTTTTTTGAGCACCTCCAACGCCTTGTCAAAATGTCCGGTTCGAATCAGCAGTACGCTGTATCCACGAAGAAGTCTCGGTTTATCCATGCCTTTTTCATAGGCTTCGTCATATAGCTGCACGGCCTTTTCGTATTCGTTTTTGCCATGCGCGGCAAGCGCTTTGTTGCCGATCATATTGCCCATAAAGCTCATGGTCATGTGCCTCCCTGTTGTGCTTTTTGTTTTCGTTTCAATCGTTCGATACGTTTTAAAATGAGCGCGGTTTGCGTCTCATCTTCTCCACTTAACGGCGCGGTATTGAGCGCATATTGAAGCGCAGCCGTTGCGCAGCGAAGCGCTCCTTCATAGTCCCGACGAACATGCTCATCATATTTGGCCAGCTCGATATATGGCCATATGCCGCCTTCGCCGCGCACGATCATGGTTTTCCATAACGCTGCGGCTTCGTCCCATTCACGTCCCTGCTTATAGCTTGAAGCGAGGTACAGGTGCGCCTGCGGCGCAAGGGTGCTGTGTCCCAGAATTTTCAGGCACGTCCGCGCTTGATGGGTTCTTCCGCCGCGCAAAAGCGTTTTGCTGACGCCAAGCAAATCCTGCTCGTGACGGATTTCTTCGGGCTGGCGGTAAGCTGAACAGATAACCGCCGTCAACTCGGCCAGGCTGCGCACATCGTCAAAGTTGTGCCGCAGCACGTCTTCCAGCAACGCAAACTCTCCCGTTTTCAAATAGGTAAAATAGCGTTCCGGCACCTGCGCGCCCGGCAAATCGTCACAGCGCGTTTTGCCCAAAACAGCTTCTTCCAGCGTGGTCAGATTGCAACGCCCCAGCCGAAGTTTATAGACGCGCCGCGCGGCATGCAGCAAATCCAAATGCGGCCGCTCCGTCACATGCACCCGAATGCGATTCATCACCATACGCGATTCCAGCAGCGGCAGGTCAAAGCTCTTTCCGTTGAAGGTGACGAGGGTATCTGCCTGCTCAATCAGCTTGGCGATATCGCGGAGCATGTCCCCTTCCTGGCTGTAATCCCGTATGATATATTGCCGGATGACCATACCGCGCGGCTCGATCCACCCCGCGCCAATTTCAAACGCCACCGTGCCCGCGCCGCCGCTAAGCCCCGTTGTTTCCGTATCGAGAAAAAGCAGGCGTTCCGTGTTCCAGCTGTCTCCGCCAAAGTATGGATCGCAGGCGCGCACATCGTCAAGCGTCACGCTGTCGATATCCCCCAGCGCGCTGCGCGGCACAAAACCCTCCCGGCAGAAAAATTGATCGTTTGTTTTCGGTTTCGCGTCGGGTACGGAAGTCGGCTTTTTGCTTTCGGAACTTTTCGCGATGTCCATCAGCCGCTGGCGCAAATCTCTCATAGCGCCATCAGCCTTTCCGTAAGCAGCAGCGCCGTCTTTTTGCCGTGCTCGCCCACTTCATTTTTGGGCCCCGTGCAGGACGGGCAGCCTGCTTCGCAGGGGCAATGCGCAATCAAATCATGCACATCTTTGAAAATCAACGAACGCATGCCGTAAACGCGTTCGCTCAAGCCGATTCCTCCCGCGTAGTTGTCAAAGACCAGCAGCGTCGGCAGTTTTGTAAATGGATCGCGCACGCGATATTGTACGCAGATATCCCGCGGCGAACACATCAAATAGAGCGGAATGATCTGCCGAAGCGCATTGGCAACGCCAAGCATGCCGCCCTGCAAATCATCCATGGAAAGTCCGGACGTGATGCTTTCATCAAGCGCCCACCAGCAGGCGTTGGTCGGCATTTCGAGTTCCGGCAGATCAACCGGGCCGAAGCCCAGCGTTTCCTGCGTATCCAGTTTGAATTTTTTGAACATCGTCACCAGCCACGTCACAAGCACTTCGCCGAAAGCCAGCGAACCGTTGCCAAGCGGCTGCTCCTTGAGCACGTCGAGCACTTTGACGCTGGTGTTCAAATCCGCGTCGGTGTAATAATCCACATCCACACTGCGGACATAAGCCTTTTTTTCGGTGAAATCCAGCTTTTCAACCTGATACTGCTGCCCCTCGTGCATATAAATTGCGTGCTCGTGCAGCAGCATCGGCACGGTATAGCGATCCATTTCGCCGATCACCACGCGATGCTCCGGCCTTGTGATGTCGATAATCAGGAAATTTTCGCTGGTCACAGAGCGAAGCGACAGGTCGGCCGCCGGAAATTCTTCTGCCATCCAGTAATAACGACCGCCCGTCAAATTCAGAATATGCTCCTCGCAGAGATAATCCAGCAATTCCTTGGTGGATACGCCCTGCGCATAACTTTCACCTTCTTCAAACGGCAGCTCATAAGCCGCACACTTGACATGGCCGAGCAGCACATAGAGGTTATCGGGATGCACCAGCGCATTCTCCGGCGAACGCGTAAAGAAATACTCCGGATGATTGACGATGTATTGATCCAGCGCCGACGACGAAGCCACTAAAATGGTCAACGCAGTATTTTTGCGCCGCCCTGCCCGTCCGGCTTCCTGCCATGTGCTGGCAATCGATCCGGGATAGCCGCACAGCACGCAGGCGTCCAGCTGACCGATATCGATGCCCAGCTCCAGCGCGTTCGTGGAAACCACCGCCCGAATTTCGCCTTTGCGCAGACCGCGCTCAATTTCGCGTCTGAGCGTGGGCAGATAACCGCCGCGATAGCCGCGCACACGTCCTGCATTGCCGAAGGGGTCTTTAACCCGCTCCTTCAAATGCCTCGTTAATACTTCGACCGTCAGGCGCGATTTGCCGAAAACAATCGTAGAAATGTCATTATCCACCAGCACGGAAGCGATATGCAGCGTTTCCTGCAGGACGGATTTGCGAATGCCCAGCTGCTTGTTGACGACGGGTGGATTATAAAAAACAATGTGCTTTTCGCCGCTGGCTGCACCGCTTTTGTCGATTACGTCCACAGGACGGCCGATTAACGTGGAAGCCAATTCACCCGGATTGGCAATAGTAGCCGAGCAGCAGATGAATTGCGGATTCGAGCCGTAAAATTTGCAGAGCCGCGTCAATCTGCGAATGACGTTTGCCAGATTGGAACCGAACACGCCGCGATACGCGTGAATCTCATCGATGACGACATATTTCAGGTTTTCAAACAGCTTTACCCACTTCGTATGATGCGGCAGAATGCCGGAATGCAGCATATCGGGATTGGTGACGACGATGTGTCCTGCCTGACGCACCTGCCTGCGCGCCGCGGCGGGCGTATCGCCGTCGTAGGTGAACGTCTTTACATCCACGTCCATCGCTTCGATCAGCTCATATAATTCGGAAACTTGATCCGCCGAAAGCGCTTTGGTCGGAAACAGATAAAGCGCCCGCGCGTCGCTGTTTTTGAGAATGGCGTTGAGCACCGGAAGATTATAACACATGGTTTTTCCCGATGCCGTAGGCGTAACCACGCAGATATCCTTCCCCGCTTCGACATGGTCAAACGCTGCACGCTGATGGCTGTATAGCTGATAAACGCCTCTTGCGGCCAGAACCGGGGGCAGTCGGCTATCCAGCGTTTCGGGAAAAGGCGCGAAAACAGCCTCTTTCGCCGGAATGGTTTCCCAATGGGTCACGTTTTCCATAAAATCCGGCGTTTGCTTCAAGCGGCCAATCAGTTGTTCAAGATTCATAGGTCGCTCCTTTCGTCAATCGGCGCATGCGAGACAAGGCGAGAGCGCACAAAGGAAAGTAGGTTGAAAGCAGAATCGGCTGCGCGACGTTGAGCAGCATCACAACCCAATAGCCCACCAGCGCGGCGAAACAGCCGCAAAGCAGCGGATCATTTTTCATCCGTTTGATCAATGCGAACATCATGAATAGATAAAACGCGAGAAACGCCACCGTGCCGACAAGACCGCATGTCAAAAGAAATTGCAGTGGCTGGCAATGTGCGTCGGTAAACACTCCGCCTGCAGCGTCGATGGCGGCCTGATTGTCGCAATAGGGCGTCAAAATGGTGAGTGTCTGCCCTAAACCGCGACCAAAGAGCTTTTCGGTCAGCGTGTAATCGTTGAATGCTCGCAGTGAACGCTTATACACAAAACCGCGCACACTGCCCCACATATCGTCAAAACGAAGCAGCGAAGCCAAACTGCCCAAATCGGCTTCCGGGGCATACACGGTAAACCAGACAACTACCGCGAGGAATACTGCAACCGCCGCAAGTAAAAAAATCAGGATCATACGCGCCATGAAACGGCGGCTCGGTGCGCGAACGCCGCGTTGATTCAGCACGGCGAAAAGAACGGTGATTAGTAGAAAGACGGCAGAAAACACCTGCGCCGCATGCGTTTCAAGCAGCATACGCGAAAGGCCGTCCATTTCCGGCTGATACGGACTGATGCTCAGCAAAAGGCGACCGACGGGGAGCAGCGCAAAACATACCGCCGACAGGGCTGAAGCGCAGGCCATGCGCATAAATTGACCGCCGGAAAGCGCAAAAAGCGTCAAACAAATCAAAAGCATGCCGACCAGCGCGCTGTCCGTTCTGGAAACAATCATGCCCAGCGCCAGCACAATAGCGCTGATAGCGGCGAGAATCCGCTTAACTGTGCTGTTCGCAAAAAGCAGAATGCCCAACGCAACGCCGAACATCATCACCAGATAAGTGCCGAAAAAATCGAAATTGCCGATGGTCGAAAAGAACATGATCTCTTGTCCCTTTTTGATGCCCTGATAAAAGCCGAGTGGATCCAGGCCTGCGCCATTGAGAATGCCCAGGCCTGCGCAGAGCGTCGCGCAGATCAGCATGAGACCCGTCACAAATCGTCCATCTAACTGCCCCAGCGCAATCACGTAATATGCGCCGCCCAGACACAGCATCAGCCATAGACCAAGACTCCGCCCATTCGTTCCCTCCATGACGCTTTCACCAAACCCCTGCATGGCGCAGGAAATGATGCAGGCGAACAAAAAAAGCCCCATGGCGGCATCCGAAGCAAGCGGCTTTTCGAAGATGGCTGTTTTGAAAAGCATGCGCTTTTCGAGCAAAAACAACGCCATAAGCGCGCAAAGCCACGGCACAACCGTCCGAATCAGATTCACCTTGCATCGGTTGATATTAAAAAAAGCGTTGTCGAAGTAAAGCGGAACGACGCAGAGCATAAGCACCGCACAGCAAAATGCGACAATCTCCGGCAGACGCATCCATGTTTTATGTAAAGCTGTTTGTTTCTGATTCATATCCACAACAGGGACTCCTTTTTTACAGAAAATGCAATTCCACTTCTATTTTATAGCAGATTCATGCTGCGCGCAAGGCATTTTTTACGCGATACAATAAAAGAAGGGATTTCCTCCCCTCACTGGGAAAAACCCTTCTTTCAATTCAAACAATCAGGCTGGCGCAAGCGCTTCATGCGCGCCGACAACGATGATTTCGCCGCGCTCAACGCGCAAATGCACTTCGCCATCCGCTTTTCCGCGCAGAATCCATTCGCTGAGCGGGTCTTCCACCTGCTCGGCAATGACGCGCCGCAGATTCCGCGCGCCGCTCATTTCGCTGACGCCGCGCTGAGCCAGCAGCATGGCCACCTGTTCGTCATAAAGCAGCGTAATTCCACGAAGCTGCATCCGTTCTTTGATCTTTTCGAGCATCAGCGCTGCAATCTTTGCGCCGTCCTCCTGCGTCAGGCTGTTCATCACGATCATTTCGTCGATTCGACCGAGAAATTCCGGACGAAAAGTCTGCTTGACTTGCGCCATAATGGCACGGCGATGGCTCAATGTCGGCGTATCATCCGTCTTCGAACCTGTAAAACCGAGCCTCTTATCCATTTCAAACGATACGCCCGTATTGGAAGTCATGACGACAATCGTGTTTTTGAAATTGACCTTCCGGCCTACGCTGTCGGTCAGCTGTCCGTCATCTAGAAGCTGCAAAAGCAGGCTGAAAATCTTCGGATGCGCTTTTTCGATTTCATCAAACAGCACTACGCTGTATGGACGCTTGAGCACAGCGTCGGTCAACTGCCCGCCGTCGCCATATCCCACATATCCGGGCGGCGAACCGATGAGCCGGGAAGCAGTCGCTTCTTCGCTGTATTCGGACATATCCACACGAATCAGCGCATCTTCGCTGCCAAACAACGTTTCACTCAACGCTTTGCAAAGTTCGGTTTTGCCTACGCCGGACGGCCCAAGGAGCATAAACACGCCCAGCGGCCTGGTCGGATCATTAAGCCCGGCGCGCGCGCGGCGAAGCGATTTTGCAATCGCGGAAATGGCTTCGCCTTGGCCGATGACGCGTTTGGAAAGCCGCTCCTCCAAGGTGAGAATATCCTGTTGATTATCCACACCGATGCGCTCAACCGGAACGCCCGTCCATTGGGCGATGACTTTCGCGATTTCGTCTTCTTTAATGACAGCGCTCGGAAGACTGATAGCTTCATTTTCAAGCGTTTCCTCTGTTTCGCTGCGCTTCCAAAGCTCCACGTTAGCCATGGATGCAGCTTCATCGATCAAATCGATGGCCTTATCCGGCATGAAACGATCCGTTACGTAACGCGAAGAAAGCTCCACCGCAGAAATCAGTGCTTCATCGGAAATTTCGACATGATGGAAATTTTCATATCGCTCACGCAGACCGCTAAGGATTTCGAGCGTCTGCGCCTTGCTCGGCTCATGCACATCAATGCGCTGGAAACGACGGGCAAGCGCAGCGTCTTTTTCAATATATTTACGATATTCCTTATAGGTCGTCGCACCGATGACGCGCAGCGTGCCGCGCGCCAAAGCGGGTTTCAAAATATTCGCAGCGTCCAGCGTGCCTTCTGAGCTGCTGCCCGCGCCAATCAGCGTATGCAGTTCATCGATGAACAAAATGACGTTGCCACGCTCCTGAGCGGATGAAACGACACCTTTGATTCGTTCCTCAAACTCGCCGCGGTACTTGGTTCCGGCAACGAGCAGCGCCAAATCCAATGCGTAAATCTGCGTACCGAGCAGAGACGGCGGCACATCGCGGTTAGCAATGCGCATGGCCAAACCTTCTGCCAGCGCCGACTTGCCCACGCCGGGCTCGCCCAGCAGCAACGGGTTATTCTTCATCTTCTTGCCGAGAATTTGAACCATGGCCTCCAATTCGTCTTCCCGGCCAATCAGCGGCTCCAGCTCGTGTCGAGCCGCCGCCTGTGTCAGATTGCGCGCATAAGCCTCCAGCGGTTCTTCCTCCGGCTTGCTTTCGCCATTTTGCGCATTCTTCGCACTCTGCTGCGCAGAAGCTGCCTCCTGTTGAGAAATCGGCTCGGACGAGGCAGCAATGCGCTTGGCTTGAAGCGGCCGCTCAATTTCGCCGACGGCGTTCAGCAGTGCCGTGCGCATAGCGTCAACGGTATAGCCAAGCGAAGCGAGCACATTCAGCGCCGTGCAGCCGTCTTCATACAAGAGTTCCTGCCAGATATGTGCGATACCCGCCAGAATTTTTTTGTCGGGATTCGCATAGGAAACCGCGCGCAGGAGCGCGCGCTGGGCATGCGCCGTCAAGCCTGTCACACGGGAAAAGCCGACTTCGCCGCGGCCGACATGATGCAAAACTTCTTCTTCAATTTCACTGGCCGTCAAATCGCCAAGAATACAGCGGGTCAATTCGTCGCCGCCCCGGCAGAGACCGCAAAGAAGATGGCCTGTGCCCATCTTCTCATGTCCCATCGATGCGGCGCTGATCTGCGCCTGAACCAGGGCCTTCATGGCGCCCTGTGTAAAAACATTGGGAACATTCAACAAAATGGTATACCTCCTTGCCCGCCCGAACGGATTAGGCGCTCGGGCGACGCTTGGCCAAAGCAAGAATCATACTGCGCAATGTGCCGGCGCACAGCGCATCCTTCATGGTCAGCGGCAGTGGAACCGCCTGCGGCGAAAGCGCCGCTTTCATCAGCTTGGCTTCATCTGATGAAACGATTTTCTCGCTTTCCAGATGATCGACGATTTTCATCGCGTCTGCCGAACTGATGGACATGCCGATGCGCTGATAGAGAGACTGAAGCAGTTCCGCTCTGCTGGTGGAAGCCAGCCGCATAATGCGGATGTAGCCGCCGCCGCCGCGACGAGACTCGATCACATAACCGTGATCGGGCGTGAAGCGCGTCGCGAGGACATAATTGATCTGGGACGGCGCGCATTGGAAATGCTCGGCCAGCTCGTTTCGGCGAAGCTCAATCGCCTGCTGCTGATCCTGCTCATCTTCCATAAGCGCTTTGATAAAATCTTCAATCGAATCGCTGAGTAACCTCATGCGTAACACCTCTATTTAACTATCTTTGACCTTTCAATATTATACTCAAATTCGATCACTTTTGCAACCCTTGACCCTGATTTTTTTCGCACATGCAGCCAGAAAACAAAAATCACCTTGCCTTGCCGTCTCAACTGTCGTATAATAAAAAAGTATGCAGACTTGAGCCGATTGAGCGGCTGTGAATGTCAAAGAAACAGGAGTTTGCCTTTATGATTATCTTATCCGCCCAGAATATAGCGAAGTCCTTCGGCGTGAACGCCGTGCTGCGGGATGTTTCGCTGACCGTGCAGCAGGGCGACCGCATTGGGCTTGTCGGCGTGAACGGCTGCGGCAAATCGACGCTCATGCGCATTCTGGCCGGGCTGGACGCGCAGGACGGCGGCGAAATTTCGCTTGTTCGCGGCACACGCATCGGCTATCTAGCCCAGCAGAACATGGTGACGAGCGGCGAAACTGTTTGGAACGAGCTGCAAAAGGTGTATGAGCCGGTCTTTGCGATGGAAGCCAAGCTGCGGGAGCTTGAAGACGAAATGGCGCATGCGCACACAGACGAGCAGCGCTTCGCCCGTCTTTCCGCCGATTATGACCGCCTGACCCGCCGCTTTGAGGAATCCGATGGTTACTCATGGAAAAGCATGGTTTCAGGCGTGCTTAACGGCTTAGGCTTTAAGCCTGCGCAGTACGATCAATGCGTCGATTCCCTCAGCGGCGGCGAACAGACGCGGCTGTGTCTGGCGCGTCTGCTGCTGCAAAAGCCGGATTTGCTGCTGCTGGATGAACCGACCAACCATCTGGACATGGAAACGCTGCAATGGCTGGAAAACTATCTGGCCGCCTATAAGGGCAGTGTGCTGGTGATTTCGCATGACCGCTATTTCCTTGATCATGTCTGTACAGGCATTGTGGAAATCCTGATGGGTTCTTCCGAGCAGTATAACGGCAACTACACCCGCTATGTCGCCCAGAGGCAGGAACGCTTTGAATCCCGCATGCGCGCTTACGAAATCCAGCAGAAGGAAATCGAGCGTCAGCAGGCGATCATCGCCCGCTATCGCATGTTTAACCGCGAAAAATCTATTCGTGCGGCTGAAAGCCGTGAAAAGGCGCTTGACCGCATGGAAAAGCTGGAAAAGCCTGTGGATGAGCGCGCCATTCGTTTTTCTTTTGAAGCGCGCAGGCGTACGGGCGAAGACGTGCTCCAAATGAGTGAGCTGAGCAAATCGTTTGGCGAAAAGCATCTTTTCCACGATTTAACCGTGCATGTGCGCGCCGGAGACCGCGTAGCGCTGATCGGTCCGAATGGCGTCGGTAAATCTACCCTGATTAAAATCATCGTCGGCGAAGAAAAGCCGGATACCGGTTTCATTCGCTACGGCGCGAACGTGGATATTGGCTACTACGATCAGCATCAGAGCACGCTGCACCCGGATAAAACCGTTCTGGATGAAGTCTGGGATCGCTTCCCGCAGATGGAACAATCCAACGTGCGCGGCGCGCTGGGCATGTTCCTGTTTACGGGCGACGACGTTTTCAAGCCGATTCATACCCTCTCCGGCGGCGAAAAGGGGCGCGTGGCACTGACCGCATTGATGCTGCGCAAAGACAACCTGCTTCTGCTGGATGAACCGACCAACCACCTGGACATGGATTCCCGCGAAGTTTTGGAAGATGCGCTGGCCGACTTCGGCGGCACCATCCTCACCGTTTCGCACGACCGATATTTCATCAACCGCATCGCCAACCGCATCATTGAAATGAGGTCGGACGGCGTAACGGAATACATCGGCAACTATGACGATTATATTGAACGCAAAAATCGCCCTGTCGCCGTGGAAGCCGAAACCGGAAAGACCAAGACGGAGCTGGAAAAAGAAAAGCGCCGCGAAAAGATGAGCCGTCAGGCCCTTCGCCAGCTCAAAACCCGCGCGCAAGAAGCAGAAAAGGCTGTCGGCGCAAAGGAAGCGGAAATCGCCGAGCTTGAAGCACAGATGGCCGACCCGGCCCTGTACAGCGATGCGCAAAAGGCGGCCGATGTGCAGCGCGCCTATCAAAAGGCGCAGCAGGAGCTGCAAACGCTTTACGAACAATGGGAAGCCGCCGAAGCGGCGCTATCCCAGGAAGACGCCTGATTTTGCTACAGAAAAAAGGAGAGCGAACATCCATGCTGTTTATCGGAATCTGCGGTGCAAGCGGCAGCGGCAAATCCACGCTGGCCGAGGAGCTTGCCACCATGGTCAACAAGAGCATTCTCATCATCAATCAGGACGCCTACTATAAGGATCATCCCGATTTAAGCTTTGAGGAGCGCTGCCTGCTCAACTATGACGAGCCGTCTATTTTTGACCACGATCAACTGCTGGCGGATGTTCGCGAGCTGCTTGACGGCCGACGCGTTTCGAAAAAGCGCTATGATTATTCGCACCACTGCCGCGCGGATGTGCCGGGCGAATACCTTGAGCCGCACGACGTCATCATTGTCGAAGGTATTCACGCTTTCTATGATGCCCGCCTGCGTGCGATGATGGATCTCAAGCTCTATATGCACGTTGAATCCGACATCTGTCTGCTTCGCCGCATTCAACGCGATATCAACGAGCGCGGCCGCCAGATCGACAATATTTCCTCGCAGTATATCACCACTGTTAAGCCGATGTTTGACCAGTATATCCGCAATTACGAGCAATATGCCGACGTGATTGTTGCCGGCGGCGGCAAGGATGCAAAGATTACAGAAATCCTCGCCGGCTACATCAACAATGATCTTCACCTCTATCGCGGTCTGAACCGCAGAAGGGAAAAGAAAAATGCTTAAGAGTTATACAAAGGCAGAAAAGAGCTGGATGCTCTATGACTGGGCTAATTCAGCTTTTGCGACCATCATCGCAGCGATCATCCTCCCCATCTTTTTTAAGGAAATCGCGCACCAGAACGGCGTGAGCGACGTGGATGCGACGGCCTTCTGGGGCTATGCAACGTCCTGCGGCACGCTGATTTGTGCGGTGCTCGCGCCTTTTATGGGTACGCTGGGCGACTTCAAAGGCATGAAAAAGAAGCTCTTTACCGCGTTTATGCTGCTCGGCGTCGTCAGCAGCGCGCTGCTGGCCTTCACGGGAAACTGGAAAGCGCTGCTGGCGCTCTATGTGCTTGGCACGCTGGGCTTTAACGGTTCGTGTGTCTATTATGACAGCTTTCTGCTCGATGTGACGACGGAAGAACGCATGGATCGTGTCTCTACGCTGGGCTATGGGCTGGGTTATATCGGCGGGTCTACGATTCCGCTCGTGCTTTCGCTGCTGCTGATTCAATTCGGTGATCAAATCGGTGTCGGTACAATGCTGGCTACGCGCATCTCCTTCTTGTTGACGGCCGGTTGGTGGCTTGTGTTCACGCTCCCTATGCTGCGCCATGTCCAGCAGAAGCACGGCATTGATCCGGAACGAAATATCATTTTGCATACGCTTCGCAATGTGAAAAACACCTGCGGCATGATTATCAAAAACAAAAGTGTTGTCGCGTTCATCATCGCCTACTTTTTCTATATCGACGGCGTGGGTACCATCATTCACATGGCGACGGTTTTCGGCGATTCCTGCGGCCTTGGCAGCATGGATATGATGGTCGTGCTGCTGGTGGTGCAGATTGTTGCATTCCCGTTTGCGATTTTTTATGGCAAGCTGGCGGAAAAATTTGGTTCTCGAACGATGATTCTGGTCGGCATTGCGACGTATGTCGTGGTCTGCTTTGTTGCATTCCGGTTGAGCACGTTGCGCGACTTTCTGATTCTTGCGGTGCTCGTCGGTACAGCGCAGGGCGGCATTCAAGCGCTCTCGCGTTCGTTCTTTGGCAAGCTCGTCCCGGAAGAATCGGCCAGCGAATACTTTGGTTTCTTTGATGTGTTCGGCAAATTTTCCGCCGTCATCGGCCCGGCGCTTTTCGGCCTTGTGGCGCAGGCGACGGGCGTTTCCCGATATGGCATTCTCCCGGTTTTGAGCATGTTCATTCTCGGCGGGGTCATCTTGACGTTCATCGTGCCGAAAAAGATTGAACGTATTCACTAATCAATCGCTCGAACACAATCAGCTATGAAAAAGCGTCTGCTCCTCCTTTTTGTGGGGAGGAAACAGACGCTTTTTTGTTATAGCTTCATTTGGATTGCACCGTTTTCATTGAGCGATGGCCATTCTCCTTCTCCGTCAAATATGCTTGCGCCCTTTCGAGGATAAAACGCGATCCTTTCAGGATAGGCTTCTCTCGGATTGCCCTCTAGGGAAATCGTGCAGACCCATCCATCTTCCGTCCACACTGCGCCTGTTGGATAAGCAATTTCCTCACCTTCTCCAGCGATGATATCCAATCTACCCTCCGGTGCAAGCAGACCTTCCATATAATCTCCTGCAATATTTTCCCGCAGCTGTTCATCTATCGATGCGTCAAAGGTCAGCTTTAATTCTCCGTAGGTACGCAGAGATGATGCCTGAAGCTGCGTAATTTGCGCTGTGTATCCTTCAAAAGCGAAGATTTCGGAGGGCTCAAAATTCTGCATTCTTCCATAATCTGCGCTTGTCACATCAATCGTCAAGGTGTTTTCACCCTCTGAACAGGAAACTGGAATCATTATGGTATACGCATTGGGCATAGTTTCCAGCTCAATTTCATAGGTATAGAGAATTTCACATTTTTGCTCATCGCCCCACCTAAAATCCGCACTTCGAACCTGTACAGTGCCTTGATCAGAGAATGCCTCCATTAAGTCATGCGTAAGTCCGTAACGCTCAAGCCCAGCAAGATAATCCTCATCTTCCTTTTGGGGAACATAATAACCCTCTGTTCGCAGGGCCGGATCAATCACACTGATGGTTGCAAACAATCGCTGCCCATCGCAGACCCATTCCTTGACTCCGGCGGTGCAAGTTCCGATTGAAACGCTTTCGCCTCCAGTATGCACCATAGATTTTGCGTCATCCAGCACCCTATTCTTGGCCGCTGTATTCGTAAGGAAATCCAGTACGCCTGCAAATTTAACTGCCACGCCGACAGCCGACACAAGGAGCAGTGCGGCCAGCAGCGCAAGACCCCAGTTGACCTTCCTTTTCATGGCGTGCTTCTCCGGCTTTTCCGCTTGAAGAGTGGATAAGGTTTGTTCAACGCGCAGATGGAACATATCCGGTGTTTCGCCGAAGGCTGTCTCCAACCGGTTTTTTTCCTCTTTCATTGTTCTGCGCCTCCTTTCAGTTCCTTTTCCTGTTTTTCAATTTCATTCCGAAGAGCACGCTTGGCCTGAACGGCGCGATACTTGACTGTGCTTTCCGGTACGCGTGTCACGGCGGCAATTTCCGAATAGGTGAAGCCCTCCAGCTCGTGCATGATTAAAACAATGCGCCAAGGTTCTTTGATGCTTTGAAGCGCTTCCATCACACCTGTTTCTTCTTCCTGCAGGGCAGGCTGCTCGGGGATTTCGTCAATGGGTGTTACACGCTTTAAGCGTCTGCCGATATTGTGGCATTCGTTGATAAGAATACGCGTCAGCCAGGTTTTGAAAAAACGCGGGTTCACATTGTGTCTGTGCTTCCATGCGCGCGTTAATGCTTCCTGAACTGCATCGCAGCAGTCCGCTTCGCTGTTTAAAATCGTTCTGCTAACACGGTAAAGCGTTTTTTCGCAGGCTCGTACTTCGCGGACAAAATCCGCATCGTTCATCATCCGTCATTCCTCCTTCGTTTTGAGCGCTCTCATCCATTAGACGTTTGGGCCGCGCTAAAAGTTGGACGAAAAAGAAAAAAGGCGGAGTTTTTCCCCGCCTTCCGAAATTTTAGAAAAGAAAATCAATCTGCGTATCCATTCGGATTCTGCGTCTGCCAGCGCCACGCATCGCGGCACATATCTTCAAGGTTCTTCTGCGCTGTCCAGCCCAGCAACTCCTTGGCCTTGGTCGGATCAGCCCAGCATTCGGCGATATCACCCGGACGGCGCGCTTCGATCTTATACGGGACTTTCACGCCATTGACCTTTTCAAATGCCTTGACAATATCCAGCACACTGTAGCCATGGCCAGTGCCAAGGTTGATGATTTCCGTTCCGGTATGCTTCATGGCAAAATCAGCCGCCGCAACATGGCCGCGCGCCAGATCGACAACATGAATGTAGTCGCGAACGCCCGTTCCATCCGGCGTGGGATAGTCGTCGCCAAACACATGCAGATAGGCCAGCTTGCCCGCCGCAACCTGCGAAACATATGGCAGCAGGTTGTTCGGAATGCCGTTGGGCATTTCGCCGATACGGCCGCTTTCGTGTGCGCCAATCGGGTTGAAATAGCGCAGGAGCACGACCGACCAATCCGGATTGGCCTTGGCCACGTCGGTCAGAATGCGCTCGATCATGTACTTCGTCCAGCCATAGGGATTGGTGCAGCTGGTAGGCATGGTCTCGTCCAGCGGCATATGATCCGGGATGCCGTACACAGTCGCGGAGGAGCTGAAAATAAAGCGCTTCACTCCATGCTTCTTCATGACCTCGCACACGGTCAGCGTGCAATCCAGATTGTTGCGATAGTATTCCAGCGGCTTGACGACCGACTCGCCGACCGCCTTATAGGCGGCAAAATGAATCACCGCATCGATTGCATTTTCGGCAAAAACCCGATCCATCGCCGAAACGTCACAGGCGTCTGCGTTATAGAACTTCACCTTTTTGCCGGTCAGTTCTTCCACACGCTCAATCACCTTTTCGCTGCTATTATACAGATTATCCACCACGATGACATCATGGCCTGCATTCAGCAGCTCGACCGCCGTATGAGAACCGATGAAACCGGCGCCGCCGGTCAAAAGAATGTTCATGGAATCATTCTCCTTCCTTTTCTTGGACTTCTATCATTATAGCATGATTCATACCGGATGACAACGCATCTTATTCTTCTTCCACCAGAACCGCGCGGCACGGCGCGCCGTTTTCCCCAGTCAAACGAATCGGAAGGGCGCTCAGATAGTAATTCTCCTTCTCCGCATCTTCCAGACGAAGCCCTTCCAGCAGCGGAATGCCGGCTTTCAGCAGCGTCGTATGCACTTCACCGTCGCAAAGCTCCATATTTTCCACTGTCGGCGCGTCAATCCCCACCAATTTGACAGGCAGCTGCGCCAAATACTGCGCCGCCCGCATGCTGAGCACCGCCGGATTAAAGCGCGCATGCTTATTGTACTTGCCGGTCGGATCGGTGCGAAGCAGAATGCGCTCGCCCGGCTGAACGTTCAGTTCTTCCAGCGTCTTTTCACTGATGACGGGATACGGCACCGTCAGCACGCGGCACGGGCCAATGAAGCAATCCAGCGGGAAGCACTCCAGCGGCTGGCCGTCCGGCAGCATGTGCAGCGGCGCATCGACATGCGTTCCGCAGTGCGTACCCATCGTCACCTCGCTAACCTCGCACATATCGCCCTGTTTGAAGCTGTTCACTCGGCGGCTCTGGAACGTGGGATCGCCCGGATATACGGGCATGCCCTGATAGATTTCCTGAGAAATGTCGATAATTTTCATATCAATTTCCCGCGGCCTGATATGCTGCCGCGGCCTCCTTCCACTCGTTTGTGAATTCTTCCAGACACAAATTGCTGTCGCGCATATATTGCGCAATCTGAACGCCGACATAGCGCAAATGCCACGGTTCATAAACGATTTGGGTGATATCTTCTTTATCTTTCTGATAGCGGATGACAAAGCCGTAATCCCAGCAATGCTCGGCGATCCACTTTCCTTCTTTGGTATCCGCAAAAGCAGAAGTAAACTTTTTGCCAATGCCCGCTTTATTGATAACGTCAATGCCTAATCCCGTTTGATGGTCGGATGAACCGGGATAGGCCACCACGCCGTCATCCTTGCCGTTGTTCTTTTTCAGGCGGTTGGAATACATGGTATTCTGCGTGCGATAGCTGCGATAGCCGGAATGCGCATACAGCGTAATCCCATCCGCCTTGGCTGCATCAAACATATCCGAAAGCGCCTGTGCAGCAACTTCGCGCATCTGAATCGGATCGGAACTGATCTTGCGGCAGGTCAATTTGACCAGATCTTCCGGCACATAGCTTTCATCCAGCAGGTTTTCCTTGTTCGCCAGCACAATGTAATCGCTGGTCATCAGCAAATCGTATGGAATTGGGTAATTCCACACGCTCTGAGGATCCATCTCAACCATCTGCGCATCCTGCGCATTTTCCAAATCGGAAAGACTGAGCGATTCCGCCGCGCACGGCCACGCGAAAGCCGAAGCGAGCGCTGCCGCCAGTAACACGTTATGGATTCTGTTCATCGTATTGCGTTTCCTCCTGAAGCCATTGAATGCGGTCGCTGCGTACCATCGCGATGTATTCTTCAAATGTCACGCCCAGCTCGGTGATTTCCTGCGCGGCTTCCTTGCCGACATAGCGCAGATGCCACGGCTCATAAATATATCCAGTAATCTTCGTCTTTCCCTTTGGATAGCGGATGATGAATCCGTATTCTGCACAATGCTCTGCCGCCCATATTCCCTCCGGCGATTCGCCGAAAGCTTCCGTCAAGCCTGTTCCTTTTGTCGTTTCGCCCTCGATATCCATCGCAAGCCCGGTTTGATGCTCTGAATAACCCGGCTTGGCAACGCTGGCGTTGGCCTGTTCATCGCTCATTCGATCCAGTTTGCGCTCAAAAATCGCCTTCTGCGTGGAATAACTGCGGTATCCGCTGGTTGCGTACAGCGTCAGTCCATCCTGCGCAGCACCCGCAAAGAGTTCTTCGAGAGCCGCTGCCGCTTCCGGACGCATGTAAATGTTATCGGATAAACCTTCTCTGGTGGGCTGCACGTTCGGCTTTATCAGCGTTACGGGCACAGTGGGCGCTTTGTTGGTTTTGTTCACCAGAATCAGCGTATCCGTCGGGTCCTGCTGCGGCATCATATACCCCCATGATTCAAACATCATTGCTGCACCGAGCGCAACGGAAGCCAGAGCTTGTAAAGAAAACATGTTTTCGCCTCTTTTTATAGAATAAGAAATGGTCTAATTCGGCTGTTTTTTTATTCATCCTGCCACGAAACGGCCTGTTTGCCCAGCTGGGCGGACAAACGACCGAAAAGCTGCTCGTCTGCTAACGCCGCAATCTCAATTCCGTCAGCCGTGTATTCTTCACTGATAACCTGGCCATCCTCATGCAGCTTGGCCAACAGCCCGCCCTGTGCATAGGGAATCATGGCGCGCATGGGTCTGGCCGCGCCGCGCAGCTTCAAGCGGATGGCTTCAAGCAATTCATCCAACCCTTTGCCCGTCTTTGCGCTGATGGCAATCGCACCGGGCCATTCGTTGGTATTGACGCCGGGCAGATCCGCTTTGTTGATGACGTCAATCTTCGGTTTATCTGCCGCGCCGAGCGACGCAAGCACTTCGAGCACAACGTCATGCTGATGAATCATTTCGCCAGATGCGCCGTCCGAGATAATCAAAAGCACATCGGCCAGCAGCGCTTCCTCCAACGTTGAATGAAAAGCGTCCACCAGCGCATGCGGCAGTTTGCTGATGAAACCGACCGTATCGACCAGCAAAAACTCGCCGCCGCTTGGCATTTTGACTGTGCGCACAACCGGATCGAGCGTCGCAAACAGCTTATCTTCCGCCAGCACATCCGCGCCGCTCAAGGTATTGAGTAGCGTCGATTTGCCTGCGTTGGTATAGCCAACCAGCGCGACAACCGGAACCTTGTTCTTTTCCCGCTTTGCGCGACGCAGACTACGCTGACCGCTCAATTCGTCAATTTCGCGGCGCAGGTCGCTCATTCGCCTGCGAATACGTCGCCTGTCCATCTCCAGCCGGGTTTCGCCAGGGCCTCTCGTACCAATGCCACCGCCCAAACGGGACATGGCCACGCCGTGACCGAGCAGGCGTGGCAGTTGATAGGCCATCTGCGCCAATTCAACCTGCAAACGCCCCTCGCGGGACTGCGCTCTCTGAGCAAAAATATCCAGAATCAGTGTCGTGCGATCGATTACCTTAGCCCCGCGCAGAATTTCCTCCAGATTTCGCGTCTGCACGCCGCTCAATTCGTCATCGAAAACCACAACGTCTGCGTCACGTGCCTGGCAGGCCAGCGAAAGCTCATCCGCCTTGCCGCTTCCGATATAAGTAGCGGTATCCGGCCGCGTCTTTCGCTGAAGCATGGTGCCGACAACCTGTGCGCCCGCCGTTTCAGCCAAACGCGCAAGCTCAAGCAGAGATTCGTCGCTATCCAGGCCGACCAGAAACGCACGCTCCTGATCTTCCTGTGTGCTGTTCGGCGCGCCGATCAGCACTTCGCTGTCCGCGCGCTCAATCGCGTCCATCCAGGCTCGCTGCGGAAGCTTGTGAATCGAAACGATATCCGTCAAATGCACCCGGTTCATGCCGCCGACATACTCGCCCAGAAATGCGGATTGAATACCCGTCGCGTGGCCGTCCTTCGCGCCGACGGCCGCCATCGCATCAAACCGCATGGCACGCAAAGAGCTGATATCCACATCGGAAAGCTGCGGGTTTCCACCCGGATGTGTGTGAATGCAGCGCACCATGCTCAACCGTTTTGTGTTGCGGCGCAGGTGCATATCCTTCAGCTCAACGCTGCTGATGCCGCCGATGGTGATATCCAGCACCTCGCCGCTGCGCGAAATATACATGCTGATTTCGCGGTTGATGGCGCATGTAAACACGGCAAGCACTTCTAACAGCTCTGCCGGAGCAAAAACCTCCGCCGGGATTTCGATCTCATAGAGCGTTTCCAGCTTCGCCAGCAGCGAATCTCGGATTCCCTCCTTGTTGCCATAAATCATCGGATACAAAAACTCCTTTTATCCGTTCAAAATTCGGCAAAGCGCTTCAACCGTCTGCCGAATCTGTGTTTCGTCATTCTCCATGCCCAGTGAAAAGCGAACATCCGCCCCCTCCGGCACGTGCATCGCTTTAAGCACATGGGAGCGCTCTCGCGCGCCCGCCGCACATGCGCTGCCCGCCGAAACAGCAATCCCTTCCATATCCAGCCGCATGAGCAGCATATTGGTATCCGCGCCGGGGAAGGTCACATGCAGCGTGCCGGGCAGGCGGTTTGCTGGGGTGCCGTTGATGCGTGCGCCGGGAATCTGTTTCAGAATTTCATGCTCCAACAGGTCACGAAGCCGGGCAACCCGCAGAGACGCTTCCTCCATTTCCGCGCAGGCCAGTGTCAGCGCTTCGCCCATGCCGACAATCGATGGCGTATTTTCCGTTCCAGCCCGCAAACCGCGTTCCTGCTCGCCGCCATAGATCAAATTGGTGATTTTTATTTTATCTTTGATATACAGCGCGCCGATCCCCTTCGGCCCGTAAAACTTATGCGCGGCCATCGAAAGTAAATCCACGCCGAGCGCATGCACATCAACCGGAATATGACCGACGGCCTGAACAGCATCCGTGTGCATCAGCGCACCATGAGCATGCGCAATTTCTGCAATTTCAGAAATCGGCTGAAGAGTCCCAACCTCATTGTTAGCCAGCATGACGGAAACCATGCCCGTTTCCGGACGCATGACGCGTTCGACATCGCGCGGAGAAACACAACCAAACGAATCGACCGGCACATACGTCACCTTATACCCGAGGTTTTCAAGGGCGGAACAGGCGTTTAAAACGGCGTGATGCTCGATTTGCGTCGTGACAATATGGTTTTTTTCTTTCATGGCACGCATGACACCGAATAAGGCCCAGTTGTCGGATTCGGAACCGCCTCCGGTGAAATAGATTTCTCCCGTTTGGGCATGAATCGCGTCTGCAATCTGCTGGCGGGCATAGTCAATCGCGGCTCTCGCGCGTCGTCCCTCGTCATATAAGGCGTTCGCATTGGCGGCATGCTCCATAAAATACGGAAGCATGGCTTCAAACGCTTCCTTCCGAAGCGGCGTGGTCGCTGCGTGATCCAGATATATCATGTTCCTTCGCCTCTTTGAGATGAAACCTTATCTAATATATTTTACCCCTCAACCCCCTGCACTGTCAATACGTCAAAAAAGACGGCGCATGCCTTGCGGCAGATACGTCGTCTTTTGAATCTGTTCAGTTAGTCGCGAACACAGTCGGCATACAGCGGATGCTTAGCGCAGATGCCCAGCACCTCTTGCTTGACCTCCGGCAGGCAGCTTTCACCCTCCCGAATGACGCGTGTAATGAGCGCGGCAATCTGTTTCATTTCCGCTTCCTTCATGCCGCGGGTTGTCACGGCAGGCGTTCCGATACGAACGCCGCTGGTCACAAACGGGCTAAGCGTTTCCTTCGGAATCGTGTTTTTATTGACCGTGATATTGGCTTGCCCAAGCAGGCTTTCAAGTGCTTTTCCCGTCACGCCCGTGCTGGTCAAATCCAGCAGCATCAGGTGGTTGTCCGTGCCGCCGGAAACAAGGCGAATGCCTTCTTTCGTGAATTCATCGGCCATTGCGCGCGCGTTGAGGATAATTTGATGCTGATATGCCTTGAATTCAGGGGTCATTGCTTCCTTCAAGCAGACTGCTTTGCCTGCAATCACATGCTCCAGCGGGCCGCCCTGCGTACCGGGGAAAATCGCCTTGTCAATCGCCTTGGCGTATTTTTCTTTGCATAGGATCATGCCGCCGCGCGGGCCGCGAAGCGTCTTATGCGTCGTCGTCGTCACAAAATCAGCATATGGCACGGGGCTCGGATGTTCGCCTGCGGCCACCAGACCTGCAATATGCGCCATATCCACCATCAACAGGCATCCAGCCTTGTCCGCGATCTCACGCAGGCGAGCGAAATCAATGATTCGCGGATAAGCCGACGCGCCCGCCACAATCAGCTTCGGCCTGACCTCAAGCGCCGCCTTTTCCAGCTCATCATAATCGATAATTTCTTCCTTTTCCGTTACACCGTAAGGCACAAAATGAAAATACTTGCCAGACATGTTGACCGGGCTGCCATGCGTCAGGTGTCCGCCATGCGAAAGATTCATACCCATGACCGTGTCGCCCGGTTCGAGCATGGCAAAATAAACAGCCATGTTGGCTTGCGCGCCGGAATGAGGCTGCACATTGGCATGCTCAGCGCCAAAAAGCGTTTTCGCCCGTTCACGCGCTAAGTCTTCCACGATATCGACGTACTGACAGCCGCCGTAGTAACGCTTTCCGGGATAGCCCTCGGCATATTTATTGGTCAGATGAGACCCCATTGCTGCCAGCACAGCATCGCTGACAAAGTTCTCAGATGCAATCAGTTCGAGATGCTCGCGCTGGCGGGTCAGCTCACCGCGCATCGCGCTGCAAAGTTCGGGATCGACAGCTTCAATGGATTTGAAATCAATCATGGTCTGTACCTGCCTTTTTGATAAGATAAGTTTATTATACGCGCAGTTTTTGACAAAAGCAAGTATTCCCGATTCAAATTATCCACGGAATAGCGATTAAAAAAACGAAGAAAAGAAAGAGAAGAAGCTGAACGAATCAACTTCTTCTCTTTATGGATGTCCTGATGCGGATTACTTGTTCTCGGCCGGGGCTTTCGCAGCAACCGGAGCGGCGGGCTTAGCAACCGCCGGGGCAGCAGGCTTAGCCGGCGCAGCCGGGGCTTTCTTCACCTTATCCAGCTTGTTGCGCGGCGCGCGACGGTCGCGCATAGTGATCGCCTTCTTCGGGCACTTCGCCGCACACAGACCGCAACCCGTGCACGCGCCAAGCACCTTGTGCGGCTGCTTGAGCGCGCCCTCAATCGCGTCGAACTTACACTGTCTGGCGCACATGGTGCAGCCCACACACTTACTCGAGTCGATATAGGCTTCCTTGCGGGTTTCAAATTTGGCCTGCATCGCGCCAGTCGGGCAGGCGTCTGCACAAGCCATGCAGCCCACGCACTTTTCGTAATCGATCTTGGGAACGCCGTTCTCCATCTCGATTGCACCAAAGTTGCAGGCCTTCACACAGGCTTCGCAGCCGATGCACGCACGGTCGCACTTTTCCTTCAAAGCAATGCCCTTTTCAGGATTATGGCAGCCCACATTCACCGTGCGGCCAGCCGGACGCATGGACAGAACGTGCTGCGGACAAGCCGCAACGCACTTCTTACAGCTCTGGCACTTTTCCTCATCGACGACAGCGATCTGCTTGATCGGATCGATGTGGATCGCGCCAAACGGGCACGCACGTTCGCAGGTGCCCAGGCCAAGGCAGGCATACTGGCAGGCCTTGGTGCCATTGTTGACCAGAGAAGCCGCAACACAGTCGGTCATGCCCTGATAATCAGCCTTCGGCTTGCAGTGGTCGCCATAGCCCTGACAGGCCACGGAAGCCACCATGCGAACGGAAGCGCTGACAGAAACGCCCATGATTTCGCCCATTTTCGCGGCACAGGCGGGACCGCCCACCGCGCACGCGCCAACTTCGGCCTTGCCGTCGGCAACAGCGGCTGCATAGCCGTCGCAGCCGGGGAAGCCGCAGGCGCCGCAGTTCGCACCCGGCAAGCACGCGCGCAGCGCTTCGGCCTTTTCATTGACAGGCACTTTGAACACACGGCCGGTGACGCCCAGCAGCGCGCCAAAGAGCAAGCCCAGAACGCTCATCACAAGCGTGGCGATTAGAATTGCACTCACACTCACGTTGGTTTCCTCCCTCGCTCTGCGATCAGATCAGGCCGCTGAAGCCGTTGAAAGCAACGGCCATCAGGCCAGCAGTGATCATCGCGCCGGTGAAACCCTCCATCCACTTGGGCATGTTGTTCAGCGCCAGACGCTCGCGAATGCCAGCGAACAGGCAGATGGACAACGTATAACCCAGCGCGGAAGCCACGCCGTTGACGACGGAGAGAATCAGGTTATAACCTTCAGTTACATTCAGCTGCGCAACGCCAAGCACGGCGCAGTTGGTCGTAATCAGCGGCAGGTAAACGCCCAGCGCCTGATACAGACCCGGGGACATTTTCTTGATCGCCATTTCAACGATCTGCACCAGCACAGCGATGACCAGAATGAACGCGATGGTCTGGAGATACTCAAGTCCCAGCGGGACAAGCAGGAACGCATTGACCAGATACGCCACCAGCGAAGCCACAGCCATAACGAATGTAACCGCCATGCCCATGCCAAACGCCGTCTCCAGCTTCTTAGAAACGCCCAGGAACGGGCAGATGCCGTAGAAGCGGGACATTGCAAAGTTGTTGACGAAGATAGACCCAATCAGGATCGTAAGAATTGCATTCATGTTCTTTCCTCCTTACGCCTTCTTGGGCAGCAGCTTGTTCACCAGCGCTAGAGTCAGACCCAGCACAATGAAGCCGCCAGCCGGCTTAACCAGAATGCCCATCGGCAGATAGCTTTCCGGCATGACCTGCACGCCAAACAGCGTGCCCGCGCCGAACAGCTCGCGGATGGAAGAAATCAGCGTGATAGCCAGCGTGAAGCCAAGGCCCATGCCCAAGCCGTCAACCGCAGAAGCCAGCGGCTTGTTCTTGAAAGCGAACGCTTCCGCACGGCCGAAGATGATGCAGTTGACGACGATCAGCGGAATAAATACGCCGAGGGACGCATCCAACGCCGGCAGGAACGCCTTGATAATCAACTGAACAATCGTAACAAACGTAGCAATAACCACGATAAACGCCGGAATACGAATTTGATCCGGAATCGCCTTGCGCAGCAGGGAGATAACCAGGTTCGAGAAAATCAGAACGAAGGTCACGGCCAAGCCCATGCCAATGCCGTTGCTCGCCGCGGTCGTAATGGCCAGCGTCGGGCACATGCCCAGCACCATGCGGAACGTCGGGTTCTCGTCAATGATGCCGTTCATGAAGATTTTTCCATATTTCTTCATTTACTGCACCTCCTTAGCAGCCTGCCCCAGCGCATCGTTGATGGCGTTGCTGGTCAGCGTCACGCCGCTCTTGACATCAATCTGCGCAGTCGCGATATCCTGACCCACCAGCGCGTCAAAGATGCTCTGGTCGGCAATCAGGTCAGCACCAAGGCCCGGCGTTTCACTGTTTTCAGGCACGGTTACAGATACAATTTTACCGTTGCCGTCCAGCGTGATTTCCACTTTAAACGGTGCAAAACCCGTCACATCATACGTGCCGACGGTCAAGTCGCTGGTTGCGCTTTCGTCGAGCGTCGCTTCACCGACAGTTGCGGCGGCCTGCTTCAGTGCGTCGTTGATGGCGTTGCTGGTCAGTGTCACGCCGCTCTTGACGTCGATCTGTGCGGTCGCGATATCCTGACCCACCAGCGCGTCGAAGATGCTCTGGTCGGCAATCAGGTCAGCGCCGAAGCCCGCAGTTTCGTTGTTTTCCGGAACAGAAACAGACACAATCTTACCATTTTCGTCCAAAGCAATCGCAACCTTGAACGGAGCGATACCTGTCACATCGTATTCGACAGCCGTCGCACTTTCGGATTCAGCCGTTTCAACCGCAGGAGCCGCAGCTTCAGCAGCCGGTTCGGTCGTGGGTTCAGCCTCGACTGCTTTAACAGCGACACCATTTGCCGCGGCAGCCTGCTTGAGCGCGTCATTGATGGCATTGCTGGTCAACGTCACACCGCTCTTAACATCCACCTGAGCCGTCGCCAGATCCTCACCAACCAGCACAGAAAGCGCTTCGTCGGTCAGCATATCCGCGCCAAGGCCAGGCGTTTCGTTGTTGTTCGGGGCACTGACGGAAGCAATCTTGCCGCCATCCTCAACCTCAACATACAGCGTGAACTTGTTCATACCCTTCACGGTGTACGGATCGCCCGCAACCGTCGGGGCTGCTTCTGCGTTGCCGCCAAAGTCAGCCGCAGCCTGCTTCAACGCGTCGTTCACCGCATTGCTGGTCAGCGTCACGCCGCTCTTGATGTCGATCTGAGCCGTCGCGATATCCTGACCCACCAGCGCATCAAACACGCTCTGGTCGGCGAGAAGATCCGCACCCAGACCCGGCGTTTCGCTGTTCTCCGGTACAGAGACGGAAACAATCTTGCCCGCGTGGTCCAGCTCAATCGCAACCTTGAACGGGCCGAAACCGGTCACATCATAGGTCTTCACGCCGCCCTCGCCGGACTCCCCAGCGGACGCAGCCTGCTTGAGCGCATCGTTGATGGCGTTGCTGGTCAGCGTAGCGCCGGCCTTCACATCGATCTGCGCAGTTGCGATGTCCTGGCCCACCAGCGCATCAAACACGCTCTGGTCAGCAATCAGATCCGCGCCGAAGCCCGCAGTCTCATTGTTTTCCGGCACAGAAACGGAAACAATCTTGCCGTTGCTGTCCACCGTCACCTCGACCTTGAACGGCGCAAAACCGGTCACATCGTAGCTGTTGGTGGTCGTTTCAACAGCCGCATTCTCGCCCTCGTCGCCGCCGTTGATAGCAGCCGCTTCGGCAAGAATCGCGTCCTTATCACCCGCATGCGGCTCAATGCCGAGCGTGTTCTTCGTATAGGTCAGCATTTCCTGCACCGCGTTCACAAACGCGCTGGAAGAAATAGTTGCGCCTGCAAGCGTATCCACATCGTCGCGCAGTGTATCCGGATCGGCCGCAATCCCGATGAACTGCTCCTTGAAAGCGTCATCGCCCACGCGGCTGCCCAGGCCCTGCGTCTCCTGAAGGGAACCGACGTAAACCTGAGTCGCATAACCATCCACACTCACGCCGAGCGTAATCGGAATCTCTCCGCCGTAGCCCTGCGGATTCGCGGTCAGCGCATAGCCCTTGATGCTGCCGTCAGCGTTCTTGCCGATGAAGATTTCATCCAGCACGCTGTCGTCAGAAATGCCTTCATACTCAATCTGCTCGTATTCGCAGCCCGGAAGAACCGTGTTCAAAGCGGTCATCTTGGAAGCCAGCTTTTGAGCCTCGATCGGGCCCTTGGTGACTTCGTTGGTGATGGCCAGCAGCACGGAGGCAACAAGCGCAAAGATGAACAGACGGAGCGCAAGCTTCACAATATCACCCATTACTTCTTGACCTCCCCAAAGCTCTTGTTGCCCGTCACGCGCTCAATCAGCGGCGAGCAGACATTCATCAGCAGGATGGCATAAGAGCACCACTCCGCCGGGGTCTTCTTGCAGGCGCGGAAGATGAACAGCAGCAGGCCGCAGCCAATGCCGAACACGATCTTGCCCTTTGCCGTCGCAGGAGAAGACGAATAATCGGTCGCCATGAAGAACGCGCCGAGGATCAGGCCGCCGGAAAGCAGCTGCATCAGCGTCGCATTCACGTCGAAACCAGTCTTCAGCAGGTAGCACACCGCAAACGTGCCGATAAAAGCAACCGGGATGTGCCACGTGATAACCTTTTTATAGAACAGATAGGCCGCGCCGATCAGCAGCGCCAACTTGCAGGTCTCGCCGATGGTGCCCGGAATGTTGCCCAGGAACAGCTGACCCAGCGTATATGTGCCAGCCGCCGCACCAATCGGGGTTGCGGAAGCCACAGCGTCAACGCCCGCCAGATTGCCGAATGCCGGGGTGACGAACGTGTTCATCAGGCTCGCCCAGGAGAGCGCCAGAATCGCACGGGCGGCAAGCGCCGGGTTGATGAAATTCTGGCCGATGCCGCCGAAAATCATCTTGCACAGCAGAATAGCGATCACCGAGCCGATCACCGGCATCCAGTACGGCACGGTGGACGGCAGATTCATCGCCAGCAGCATGCCGGTCACGACAGCGCTGAAATCGCCGACCGTGTTGCGGGAATGGGTGGCCTTGCAATACAGCCACTCGCTCAAAACCGCAGCCGCGACAGACAATGCGAGGATGATCGCCGAACGATAGCCGAAAAACAGCACGCCGGCGACGGCAGCGGGCAGCAGCGCAATGCAGACATCCCGCATGATGCTCGTGGTCGAGACATTATCGCGCAGATGCGGAGAAGACGAAATCACATACTTGGACATTTTCACGTTCCTCCGTACTCAATTAGGACTTTTTGGCTTTCGTTCTGGCAATCGCCTTGGCCACGCGGCAGCTCTGCGTAAGCTCACGTTTGGCTGGGCAGGCGTAGGTGCAGCTGCCGCATTCCATGCAGTTCATCGCACCGGCGGCAATCGCGCCGTCATAATTGCCATGGCGAACAAGAGCGTCAATCTTCGCGGGCGCGAGCTTCATCGGGCAGGCGCGCATGCAGCGGCCGCAGCGAATGCAGGAAGATTCCTGCGCGGAAACCGCTTCCTCACCCAGCGCCAGGAAACCGCCGAAGTTCTTGGTGATCGGCAGATTCAGCGTCGGAACCGCATTGCCCATCATCGCGCCGCCGACAATCAGCTTGCGCACACCGTCGGTCAAACCGCCGACCTGATCAATCAGATCCAGCAGCGGCGTGCCAATGCGGACGCGGAAATTGGTCGGCTTGGCCACGCGGCCGGTCACGGTCACGACACGATCGATCAGCGGCTGCCCTTTGCGCACCGCCGCGGACAGTGCCGCGCAGGTGCCGACGTTCATCACGACGCACTTTGCCGCAGACGGCAGCTTGCCGTTGGGCACAATGCGACCGGTCAGCGAATAGATCAGCGTCTTTTCAAATCCCTGCGGATAACGCGCGGGCAAAGAAACAACTTCAATATTCTGCTTGCCGGAAGCCGCTTCGCGCATCGCCGCAACCGCGTCAGGCTTGTTATCCTCGATGCCAACCTTCGCGCAGGAAACGCCGCTGGCCTTCATCGCCAGCATGATGCCGTCCACAATCTGCTCGGCATTTTCCACCATGATGCGGTGGTCGCTGGTCAGATACGGCTCGCATTCGCTGCCGTTAACGATCAGTGTGTCAGGCTTTTCTTCCAATTTAGACGTGTCGAGCTTCACGTTGGTCGGGAAAGCCGCGCCGCCCATGCCGACAATGCCGCAGCGCGCCGCGATGGATGCGATATCCTGCGCGGTCAGCGCGTCAACATTCTCGCACGGCTTCACAGACTCATCCCAGCGATCCTCAAAATCGTTGTCGATCACGACAGCGGGAACGCTCTTTCCGCTCGCCACGGTGCAGGTGGTAATCGCCACAACCTTGCCGGAAACAGACGCATGTACCGGCGCGGAAATGAATCCCTGAGCCTCTCCGATGATTTGGCCCATGTTCACAATCTGGCCCACCTTCACGCAGCACACCGCAGGTGCGCCGCCGTGCTGAGCCATTGCAATCGTCACACGAGCCGGGGCGGCCGCATTCACGATCTGCTGGGATTGGGTTGCATTTTTGCCGTTGCCAATCTCGCGGGGATGGACGCCTCCGCCAAATGTCTGGGTAGTAGCCACAGACAAGTTCCTCCCTTCGCTTTTCAAGATGACGTGTCTAAGACCTGTCATGGACTTGAATGAAATGTCACGAGTCATTATAGCATAGAAATGCTAAATTGAAAACAGAGTTTCTGTTTTTCTTTCTCGTTAGTTTTTTCTCTAACCCATGTTTCCCTATGATTCGCTCGTTTTTCGTCGCGGTCTGACATGCGATCGGATGTAATTTTTCCCTTCTCGCGGCGTTTTTCTTCACAAGCAAAGAAAAGACCGTCGGTCGGTCTGCTCGACAAACGGTCATGAATATGCTTTTTATCGTTCACAGCAGAATGCAGACCATGCCGCCGTTTCCTTCGTTGATGATTTTCTCAAGCGTTTGCTGCACCTTGAGCTGAGTATCTTCCGGCATGTGCATCAGTTTGTTGGATAATCCTTCCCGAACCAAATCGGAAAGCGGCTTGCCAAAAAGATTGCTCTGCCACAGCTTTTGCGGATCCTGCTCGAAGCCTTCCATAAAATAGCGAAGCATTTCTTCGGATTGCTGCTCTGTTCCGACGACAGGCGAAACCTCCGTTTGGATATCCACGCGGATCATATGCAGACTCGGCGCGCTCGCGCGCAGGCGGACGCCGAACTTTCCGCCCTTTCCAATGATTTCTGGTTCCTGAAGGGTCAGCTCGTCAAGCTGCGGCGGCACAAGACCATAACCTGTTTCGCGGACGGATTGAAGCGCCTGCGCAACATGATCGTATTCTTTCTTGGCTGCGACCAGTTCCCGAAGCAACGACAACAGATGCGCGTCGCTTCGGATTTCGGTGCCGCACTGCTCGGCAAGGACCTGATTGAACAGCCCTTCTTTCAGAACCATCTGCATGCTGATCCATCCGCTGCCGTGATCGATGTTTCGGATAGCCACATTCTCCAGATAAGGATTCTGTTCCAGCACATTTGAAAACACCGTTGCTTCGCCGATTCGCAGATTGCCGGAAACCGATTGCTTCAGGCTCTCCATCAGGCTTTGAATCAGCCAATGTTCCTCATCCAGCGCGCTGAGCCATTCCGGCGTTTGAATAGACATCTGGACAACCGGGAACTGTCCGAGCACCTGCTCCAGCAGCCCGCGAATGTCGTTTTCTTCCATTTCTTCCACATTCATAGCCGCCACAGGAACGGCATAGTCCTCCTCAAGCATCTTTCGAAGACTCTGCGTCTTGGCCGAGGCGGCATTCTGCGTATTGAGCACCACCGCGAAAGGCTTGCCCAGACTTTTCAGCTCTGCAACAACGCGTGCTTCCGCCGGAACGTAAGCGGCGCGCGGCAAATCCGTCACGCTGCCATCTGTTGTGATAACCAGACCGATGGTCGAATGCTCGCTGATGACCTTCTGTGTGCCCACTTCGGCTGCCCGCTCAAATGGCATTTCTTCATCTGACCATGGCGTGCGCACCATTCGCAGCGCTTCGCCCTCCGTTGTCCCCAGCGCGCCTTCCACCATATAACCCACGCTGTCCACAAAGCGAAGCCGCACATGGTTATCCCCTGGAAGCGCAATATCGACCGCTTCGGACGGAACAAACGCCGGTTTTGTCGTCATGACGGTGCGCCCGGAACCACTCTGCGGCAAATCATCCTGCGCTCGCGCGCGAATATGGGCGTTCTCGATCGCCGGAATAATCATTTTTTCCATCAACCGCCGAATGAACGTGGATTTGCCTGTCCGCACCGGGCCGACAACGCCTACATAAACGTCGCCCTGCGTGCGTTCGGCGATATCCTGATACAGGTCATACGCTTGCATAACATCCCTCCCTGCCGTCATGCCAACGTATGCGCGCTCCCCGCCTGTTATTACGCGTCCTGCGCAGGCAATTCGAGTGTTATCTGGATATCTATCTTTTCTCCGGCGGGTATCTGATCCTGAACAGTCAGCTCCTCAAGGCCGGGAATGCGGTAAATTGTCAAAGTAATCTCGTCGCCCGCCGCATGTGCGGCCAATCGATTCGTCAAGTCGGTATGCAGCGTAACCCGTTCTCCATCCATCTGAATGATGATATCATGCGGCTGAATGCCCGCTCTTTCCGCCGTGCTTCCAGAAACGACCGCACTCACATACACGCCTGCCGGAATCAAACCGACCGTCGGTTCTTCGCTTCCGCGAATCGTCATAACAGAAATACCGAGTTTGGGACGCGTGACTTTTCCATATTGGATGATGCTGTTCACAACCGGCTGAACCACGTCAACCGGAATCGCCATGGCAATGCCTTCAATGGAAGCAACATCACTTTTCCCGTTTGAACTGAATTTGAGCGACGGAATGCCGATCAATTCTCCGCGCGTATTGAACAACCCGCCGCCGCTGTTGCCCGAATTGATAGCTGCGTCGGTTTGCAGCATTTTGACAATGGACGAACCCTCCAACTCACGGTTGAGGGCCGAAACAACGCCTACCGTCACTGTATCCGCAAACTGTTTGCCCAATGGGTTGCCGATTACAATCGCCCAATCCCCTGTGCGGACAGCGGACATATCTCCCATTTGAACGGCGGGCAGTTCAACATCCTCCATCACGCGCAGCACCGCTAAATCCGTCAGCTCATCATAGCCGATGATCTCCGTTTTGAGATATCGCCCCTGGCTGAGCACCTGCACGTCGCTTGCGCCCTCGATGACGTGATAATTCGTCACCACATGTCCCTGTGTTGTGACGACAACGCCTGAACCCGTCGCCTGCTCCACCAATTCCGTTTGCCCGTTGATGATATTAAAGGAATTGGCTCGATTGCTTACGCCCACAACGCACGGCATGACGGCCTGCACAACATCGGCAAATGGACTTTCAATACCGCCGAGTGTCTGCACGTATTGTCCCTGCGCATAGGTGGTTTCTGTTTTCTGTGTGGATTCCCCGGCAATCGCCGCAACCTCAATCGCCAGCACGAGTCCCAGCGCGATCCATGCCGCTTTTCGAAAGAACTCCTTCTTATCCATGCTTTCACCTCGAATTATAGGCTTTCCGAATTCGCTGTTTTTCACACGGATGAACGTTGCGGCAAGCGAAGTTGTTTTCCGCGGCATGAAAAAACGCCCCATCCATGTTAGATGAAGCGTCTTGATCTTATTTGAGAGAAACGATCGTTACGCCGGTTTCGCCCTCGCCATATCGGCCCAGACGGAAGCTGCTCACGCAGGGATGCCGCCGCAGACAATCCTGAATGCCTGCGCGCAGAACGCCCGTTCCGTTTCCGTGGATGATACTGACTTCGCCGAGCGAAGAAAGCATGGCGTCGTCAATAAATTTTTCCACCTCCGGAATGGCCTCGTCAAGCGCCATGCCGCGCACATCCAGCTCCTGCCGCACGGCGCGGGTGGTGATATCCACACGTGCTTCCCGCATGGTTTTTTTCCGTTCCAGCTTTTTCTGTTCTTTCTTCACGAGCTGCTGCGTGGCCGTCAATGTCCGCAGATCAGAAAGCGGCGCGCGCATCTTCATCATGCCGACTTTGAGCTGCACATAGCCCTTGCTGTCCGCCGGGGCGACGATTGTCGCATCCACATCCATCGAAGCAATATGCACCATGTCGCCCGGTTTCACAGACTTTGGAATTTCGCCGCCGACTTCTTTTTTATCTGCCAGCTCGTCCTGCGCTTTCTCCATCTGCTTTTTGACTTTTTGAATCTCGTGCTCCTGCGCGCCGCCAGCCTTCTTCATGGCCCGCAATTCGGCGATCATGGCTTCCGACTCACGCCTGGCGTTTTCAACAATGCGCTTGGCCTCGTCCTTTGCCTTGCGGATCGATTTTTCCCGCTGGTCTTCGAGTTTCTTTTTTTCCGCTTCTGCCTGATCGCGAATCGAAATCATTTCATTGCGTGCCTGTTCGGCCAGTTCGCGCTCTTTCTTGGCGACCTGCCGATGATATTCCGCGTTGGCAATGACGTCTTCAAATCGAACCTGCTCTTTGGAAAGAAGCTCCTTCGCCTTGCCGATGATAAATTCCGGCAAGCCGAGCTTTCTGGAAATCTCAAATGCGTTGGATTTACCCGGAATGCCAATGGACAAACGATAAGTCGGTCGAAGCGTCGCAACGTCGAACTCAACGGATGCGTTTTCCACATTGGGCGTTGTCAAGGCATATTCCTTCAATTCGCTGTAATGCGTCGTCGCAACCGTGCGTGTGTGCATATCCAACAAGGTGGAAAGCACCGCTTGAGCCAGCGCCGCGCCCTCCGTCGGATCGGTTCCGGCGCCCAGCTCATCAAAGAGGACCAGCGATTCGGGCGTGACGTTTTGCAAAATTGAAACGATATTCGTCATGTGGCCGGAGAATGTCGAAAGCGACTGCTCGATGGACTGCTCGTCGCCGATGTCCGCAAACACATCGTCAAACACGGCAAGCTCCGTGCCATATTCCGCAGGCACCTGCAAACCGGACTGCGCCATCAGCGTAAACAGACCGGTGGTCTTGAGCGTTACCGTTTTGCCGCCCGTGTTCGGGCCAGTGATAATCAGCGTCGTGAAATCGCTGCCCAGACGGATGTCCAGCGGCACAACCTTCTGCGGATCGATCAGCGGATGACGGCCGCGCACAATGTTCAGCCGCCCCTCCTGATTCATCTTCGGCATGCAGCCGTCCATCTGTTTAGCCAGTGACGCTTTCGCAAACGCGAAATCCAACTGCGCCAGAATCGCAAGGTTATCCGCGATTGCATCCGCTTCCGGGGCAATCTGTGCCGATAGCGTTCGGAGAATTTTCTCGATTTCTGCCTTTTCAGCGGAAATCAACTGCTTCAATTCGTTGCCGATCTCCACAACGGACATCGGCTCGATGAAAACCGTCGCACCCGTAGAGGATTGATCGTGAACAATGCCCGGCACCATCGAGCGGTATTCCTGCCGAACCGGCAGAACATATCGATCGGCACGCATGGTGATGATCGCATCCTGCAAATACTTCTGAAAATTCGGATTGTGAATCATTCCGTTCAGGCGTTCGCGAACCCGTTCATTACAGGCGCGCATCTTGCGGCGAATCTGAAAAAGCTCGTTGCTGGCGCGATCCGCAATTTCATCTTCACTGATGATTGCATCCGCAATCGCCTGCTCGATTGATTTGAACGTGGAAAGCCGCGAAGCGTTCGCACTGAGCAGCGGCGTATCCTGTCTGTCCGTCACAATCGCATCACGCGCAGCGCGGGAAGCCCGCAAGCAGGCGCCGATTTCCATCAGCGCGCGCGGCGAAAGCGACGACCCAATCTGCGCCAGATGCAGCGAAGCATGTACATCCGAAAACGGAATCATCGGCGTGCCGCCCAAATAGGCCAGCAAGCTGTGCGCTTCCTCTGTTTCCTGCTGCATGCGCAAAACGTCTTCAATCCGGCTGGAAGGCGTCAACGCGTCGCAGAGTGCCTGCCCCATTTCAGAGACACAGTATTGCGCAAGCTGTGCGCGAATCTTGGTAAATTCAAGCACGCGCAAGGATCTTTCATTCATGGTATTCTCCTTTTATTGGACGCCGCGCAGCAGCTGCCCGGCCGTTGCATGAGCGGCAGGCGTGTGCAGCGCGCGGCCATTGTCCAACACACTGCGATAAGAAGCAGTGATCTCTTTCTGTCTTTCCAGCGGCTCATCCGTGAACGCAAGCCTGAGACTGACGGAAAATCCGGCCAGCTTATCCGCGTATTTCGCCATGTCCGTTTCCACGCTGTTATAAAGCCGAAGCACGCAGCCATGCTCCATTTGCAGCCTGCGGAGCGGGAATCGATACCCCTTGCGATCCGTATAGATTTCCGGGCATCCGCCCAGCTTGGCGCAGGCATCGCAGCGGTTATCCTGCTTTTCATCCCCGTTTCGCGTTCGTCTCGGACAATGATTGAGCAGCATCAACTGTGTCCGTCCATAGGCCTCCATCACGTAATTGCCGCCGACCGCAAAAAGATCACGCAGTTCTTTCTGATTGAGTTCGCAGGAGACTGTCAGTCGGTCAACATGAAGCGCCGCATAAAATTCAGCGCACGCATGGTTCATAACATTTAAACCCTGTCCACCGGAAACACGAACAGGCCATGCAAGCGCCAGTTGACCGGGATTGTTCGCTACAACGCCGCTCAATTTGTCGGCATTTTGCTCCACCCATGTGTGTAGATGCTTCAGCTCGTCGCTGTGCATGACGGCGGGCAGAACAAGCGTCGGTTTTACGCCGTCTGCGTGTTCCAATGCATGATTGAGTGCATCCAAACGATACACCTGAGGCTGCCATTCAAAAACATCCGCGCCGCAATCGAGTAAAGCCTTGGCGTTTGCCAAATCCTCTCCCTGCACAATCAGCAGATGCTCCTGCTTTGCCATTTGGCAAGGTTTTGATACAAACCGACGGTCGGTTTGTTTTATTTCAATTCGAGCTTCGCGGATTTTTTCCAGCGCATCTCTGCGCAGACCATTTAGCATGGAAGCCGTCATAAACGCATTTTCGCTTTCAAGCGTCAGGGTACGGAGCGTGTAAGGCGTGCCGCCGAGCTTGCTGAGCTGCTTCGCGGCCATATCCTGATTCAGCGCTCTCTGCTGGGCTTCGGCAACCGTCTGTTCTGCCGTTGATTCGACACAATGTCTATCGTCGTCCGAAACCGTCAATACGGGCGGCTTGCCCGGCATGGCATACAGGTACATATCCAGCGGAATGTGTACCTGCTCATGCGCCATGATTTCGCGGATTTCCTTCATCTGCGCTGCATCCGTCAGGCGGAAAACCTCGTCGCCTACCCGCGCCTGCTTCGACGCAATGCGAACAGTTGCTTCGCTTCCGGCGGCCATGTCATTGCCGGAATAGGTGAATTCTGTTTCTTCCCGTCCGCGGGATTGCAGCCCGTCGCCATCGTTTAACGATCGTGTCAGATGAACCTGTGCAAGCGGCCCGCGCATGGCCATGATTTTTCCGACCGGAATGCCCCAATGATTGGGTCTTTCCCAACTCATCAAGGCCGCGTTGCTCTTGCCCATCACGTAACCTTCCGTGAATCCGCCGCGGTTGAACACCTGCCGCAATCCTTCGATAACGGATTTGCTCGGATGATAGTCCACGTGTGCTTCCGCTGCGTCAAGCGCTTCGCGATAAGCTCTGGTGATAACGCCGACATATTCCGGCCGTTTCATGCGGCCTTCGAGCTTAAAGGAATATACCCCGGCATCCCGAAGTTCGGGAATGCGGTCAATCAGCATCAGGTCTTTTGTCGAAAGCAAGTAGCCGCTTGTGCCGTCTTCGAGCGTATATGGCAGTCGGCACGGCTGGGCGCACCGCCCGCGATTGCCGCTCCGCCCGCCAATCATGCTGGAAAACAGGCATTGTCCCGATACGGCTACACAGAGCGCGCCATGTGCAAAGGCTTCCACCTCCACGCCGACATCTGCCATCTTCCTCAATTCTTCAAGTGAGCATTCGCGCGCCGGAACAACGCGTGAAAAGCCCATATTCTTCATCAGTTGAGCGCCCTGCGCGTTGTTGATGGTCATCTGCGTGCTGGCGTGAAGCACCAATTGGGGATAACGCTGCTGAATCATGCGTGCAACGCCCATATCCTGCACAAGCACCGCGTCCACACCGACTTCGCTGAGCAAATCCAGCACATCGCAAAGGTCATCGATTTCGCATTGCTTAACCAGCGTATTGACCGTCACATATATCTTTTTGCCGCGTTCATGCGCATAAGCCAGCGCACCGCGAAGGCCGTCCGCATCAAAATTGCCTGCATAACTGCGCGCGCCAAAGGCCGTATATCCCAAATAAACGGCGTCCGCGCCGCAGGCAATCGCAGCGACAAGGGCTTCGCGATTGCCTGCCGGTGAAAGCAATTCCATCTTTTTCCTCCGAAAAAAGCGGCGCAGGGCAACATCCCCGGCGCCGCCGCTTATATTTATGCGTTCTGCTCCGGCTTCATTTCAGCCTTCGCTTCGTCCAGCTCACGGCGAAGACGATTTGCCTCGTCCTGCGCCGTAAACAATTCATCCGCCAACGTCATCGCCGTCAGCACGGGCAGCATGCTGTCGCTCGCCCGCGTCAAAATGGCCAATTCGCGCATTCTTCGATCCACATATCGGGAGAGCCTCTGAACCTTTTCCGTCGGCTGATCCGTCACCATGGTATAATCGCGTCCCATCAGATGAACGACAACCTTATTCTTGTTCACCCCGTGCCTCCGATCAGCCGCGTCCTTTCAGCTTTTCCACCGTATAGGTTTCGCCATGCGTATCCACGCGGACAGACTTCATTTTCTGATCCTCATACGGCTTATCCATCGGATCACGCGGTACACTGACGATCGCATCCGCCGTCTCCATGCCTTCGGTCACCTTGCCGAACGCTGCGTACTGCCCATCCAAATACGGCGCATCATCCACCATGATGAAGAACTGCGACCCTGCAGAATTGGGCATCATGCTGCGCGCCATAGACAACACGCCGCGTGTGTGCTTAAGCGGGTTATTGAAACCGTTGCGCGCAAACTCACCGCGAATGCTGTAACCGGGGCCGCCCGTGCCGCGGCCAAGCGGATCGCCGCCTTGAATCATGAAGCCCGGAATCACGCGATGGAAAATCACACCGTCATAAAAACCGCTGTTCGCCAGCTCCACAAAGTTCGCAACGCTGTTAGGCGCGGTTTCCGGATAAAGCTCGCCCTTCATCGTCTGCCCATTTTCCATTTCAATCACAAAAGTCGGATTCATGATATTTTCCTCCTCATTCACACGCATCCCGCGTGATATCGTCTGTCAAAAAATGTCCGCCCAGAAGCATCTGCACATCGCTTGCCACCTGTTCGCTGGTTAAGCGATACCCGCATCTGGCCAGCGGCAGATACGCATCACAGAGTATGGGCCAAATCGTTTCCCTCGCCATGATCCAACGTCCAAGCATTTGTTCCGGCAGCGCGGCCTCGCTGGCATATGGCACAAAGCGCATTCCCAATTTCCGAATGGCCAGCGGAATATGCCTGCTTGTTCGGACGAGCAGCCGTCTTCGCGACACAGCCGCTTCAATCAGCAGCGGTTCAACGCCTTCGCTGGCAAAGGCTACCGCTCGAAGCGAATCAGACGCATCCAGCAGCTTCAAGAAAATATCCAACATCTTCTGATCTGTCAGATGAATATGCAGCCGAAGCTGTGCATCCTCGCAAATCGGAATCAGGCAGAAACGAAGCGCGCTTTCGTCAAATCGCTCCAGCAGAATATCCTTTGCCCCGCATGCGTTCGCTGCGGAACCGATTTCTTCAGCGCGTTTGGCATAATCCACGCCATAGCGTCCCGGCGCAAAAAAATCATCTGGCAGTGCAAGCAGCGGCATCATTCGGTCGTCTTCAAACGCTGTGTCGTGAGCATCCTGAATCGAAACGCGAGCCAGCACGCGATTCGCGTGCATCGCATCGAGGATTTCGCGCAGATACGCTTCGCGCGTATACCCGCTTTGAATCAACGCCGCTCTCCGCCAATCGCCGGAAGGCATTTCAAGCGCATCCATCGCGGCATATGCGGCAACAGTGTCCGCCTGAAACGGCGTGCCCTCCTGCCCCTTCGGAAGCGTTTCGGCCAGCGTTTTAACGCCCATTTCGCCTTTGCAAACGTCAAAATTCAGCAAGGTTTCCACCACATCCGCCCGCCGAACCGCCTGCTTCACGCATCGGCGAAGCGTCTGCTTATCGCTGATTTCCATGCTCAAAACGCCCTCCTTTCCACGATTACTCCGCACTCTGTATCCTTGCCTTTTCGGCAAAAACAGCTCGTTTACGCTCAATCATTTCATCTACGCGCTCGATGTACTGTTCAATATTGGCTATATTCGGTGCGCGGAGGATTTTCTCCTCTTTCCGCATGACGCATTTTGAAATTCCGCCTGCGCCAAGTGCCAGAACGCTTGTGGTTTCTTCCATATTATCAATGTTATAACGGCAGAATCGACCGGGAAGCGCATAGCCCACGTTTTCCAGATTCTCCGCCATGTACTTTTGCCGATACAAATAATAGGCGCGCATGCCCATTTCGTGCGCCATTTGTCGGCCGAGAGCAACCATTCGGGCGACGTCCTGCTCGCGCTGCGCATATTTTTCCTCATGCAGCCTGCTCGAACGTTTGATTGCCAGGGTATGCACCGTCAGACTCTCCGGTCGAAGCTGCTGAATTTCTTCAAGCGTATGGGCAAACATCGCATAATCCTCGCCCGGAAGCGCGGCAATCACATCCATATTGATGTCATCGAATCCAATGCTTCTGGCCAGTTCATAGGCTTCCACGGTCTGCTTGGCCGTATGAGCACGTCCGATGCGTGCCAGCGTTTTGTCATTCATCGTCTGGGGATTGATGCTGATCCTCGTCACCGGATGATTGCGCAGCATGCGGAGCTTCTGCGCATCCAGCGTATCAGGCCGTCCGGCTTCGACCGTAAATTCTTCAAACGGATCAAAGCGCTTTTCGATTTGCTCAAGCAGACGCTCAAGCTGAGGCGTAGTCAGGCTGCTCGGTGTTCCGCCGCCGATATAACCCACGCGGATATGCAGCCCCATCTCCTTCGCCATTCGGGCACAGGCTTCAATTTCATGAAAAAGTGCTTTCAAATAGGGCTCAACCAGATGACCGTCGCCGATTTCACCGGATGAAAACGAGCAATACGCACAACGCGTCGTGCAAAACGGAATGCCGACATACAAATCGCACGCCTGCGGGCGGCGGTCAATCAGCCTATACTGGGCATCGAGAATCTCATCAAGCAGATCAATTTTTTCCTGCGATAAATCAAACAATTCGGCAAGCGTCTGTCTGGCTTCGTCGCGCGTTTTCCCCTGTTCGAGCTGCTGATAATACAGCCGCGTCGGTCGAATACCCGTCAGCGATCCCCACGCGGGCTGCCTGCCGGATACGCGCTTGAGCAGCATGTAGCAGCAGCGTTTCACCAGCCGTTTGAGCTGGCGCTTTTCTTCCAGACCGCCGGAAACTACCGGCGCGCTGAGCGCATTCTGTTCTTCCCGGCCGTTTGCATCCGTCAGGATAAAGCGCTCATGCCACTGTCCTTCGCGTTCGTCATGCCGATGAACAAGATGCGCGTCGGCTTCCTGTCCAGATTCCACCGCCGCGCCTTCGCCATAAAACAGGCGCACCACGTCGCCGATGTCGTTTTGAAAAGCTGAAAGCGGGGTTTTTACGGCGATTTTCACGCGTTTGCCTCCTGCTCCCATGCAATCTTCGTCTTCATGCCGTGTCCCGGATAGCAGACCACATCGCCCGGCAGCTTCATCAGCCGTTTGAGCGAAAGCGCCATTTGAAGCGAATTGCCGCCCGTCAAATCCACGCGGCCATATCCCTGATAAAACAGCGTGTCGCCGCAGAAAAGCACTTTTTCATGCTGATAGCAGACCGAACCCGGCGTATGTCCCGGCGTGTGCAATACCTCAAAGCGAATGCCCGCTTCTTCCACCACATCGCCATCCGCAAGCAGCACATCCGCTTTCGGCAGGGTCAACTGTGCGCCGATCACACCTGAAAGATTCAGCGAAGGATCGGCAAGCGCCGGCGCATCCAGCTGATGTACGTAAAGCTTTACGCCATCCTGAAGCCAGGGCCTCGCATACAGCATATGGTCAAAATGTGCATGCGTAAGCAGCACCGCTGTGACCTGTCTGCCGCAAACCGCGCCGGAAACCGCCGCATATTCTGCGCCCGGATCAATCAGCACGCACTGATTTGAACCGTCTGCACCAACAACATAGGTATTTACGTCAAGCGGACCGCCCGTCACCGTCTTGATATCCAGCTCCATCAGAACGTCCTCCTTGAATCGATCAGCAGCGTAACCGGGCCATCGTTAATCAACGAAACTTTCATATCCGTTTGGAAAATGCCGGTCTCCACATGAATGCCCGCGTCTCGCAAGCCCTGGCAATATGCGTCATACATCGGCACAGCCAGCTCCGGTCTCGCGGCGCGGATAAAACTCGGCCGCCGTCCGTGGCGCACATCACCGTGCAGCGTGAACTGTGAAACGGCCAGAATTTCGCCGCCTGCATCCAGAATCGAACGGTTCATTTTGTCGTTTTCATCTTCAAAGACGCGCAGATTGACAGTCTTATCCACACAATAACGGACATCCTCTGCGGTATCTCCGTCTTCCACGCCGCAAAGTACCATAAATCCCTTGCCAATGCGGCCGACTTCTCTGCCGTCCACCTTAACACTTGATTCGAGCACCCTCTGTATGACCAATCTCATGAAATGTGTTCCTTTCGTTCCCGTTACACGCGGAAAATCTCAATCGTATCCTGACGCTTGGCAATTTGCTTAATCACCCAGTCCAGCTCCTGCTTATTGGCCACCTGAAGCGTCAATTCGATGCTGCATGTCTGATTGCTGTTGACCTTTGCATTCAGCGCGCAGACCGTTACCTTTTGCGCAGACAAATAGCTCATCAAATCGGCCAGCAGATTATGACGATCCTGTGCCAGAATCTGTATCGAACCGTTATACGAAGAATTGACCGTATCGCTCCATTCAGCTTCCACCCAGCGCGCCGGATCATGCGAAGCGTTGACGTTGACGCATTCTTTGGAATGGATGGTTACGCCGCGGCCGCGGGTAATATAGCCGATGATTTCGTCGCCCGGAAGCGGCGTGCAGCACTTGGCAAAGTGAACCTGACAGCCCGGAAGCCCGGCGATTTTGATGCCCATGTCCTCTTTCGAGGTACTCTTACCGCCGTGGGAAGGCGTCGGCTCAGCCACGCGCGGCAGAACCGGCACAAGCGGCTTGTCATGCGCACGCTGTTCCTCGCGCAGGCGCGTAACGACCTGCTGCGCCGCAATGCCGCCGCAGCCGACAGCCGCATAGAGATCATCCAAATCCGCAAACGAGAATTTTCTCAAAATCGGATCGACATATTCGTTTTTGAGCAGCGACGGCAGGCTGACCGCCTGACGCTTGGCCTCGTAATCGAGCATCTGTTTGCCGTTGGCGACGTTTTCATCCTTGAGTTCCTTTTTGTAGAACTGGCGGATTTTCGCCTTGGCCTGCGCCGTTTTGACGATTTTGAGCCAGTCGCGGCTCGGCCCCTTGCTGTTCTGCTGGGTGATGATCTCCACGAAGTCGCCCGTGTTGAGCGGCGTATCCAGCGTCACAATGCGGCCGTTGACCTTCGCGCCGACGCATTTGTTGCCAACCGCGCTGTGGATGCGATAAGCAAAGTCAATCGGCGTTGCGCCTTTCGGCAAATCGATGATTTCGCCTTTCGGCGTAAAGACAAAGATTTCATCGCTGAATAGATCGACCTTCAGCGACTTAATGAATTCCTCGGAATCCCGCGTGTCGTTCTGCCAATCCAGAATCTGCCGCAGCCAATAAAGCTTGTTATCCAGCGAGTCCGCAACCTGTTTGCCCTCTTTATAGCGCCAATGCGCCGCAATGCCGTATTCTGCAATGCGGTGCATCTCATAGGTGCGGATCTGCACCTCAAAGGGCATGCCGTTTTCACCGACAACCGTCGTATGCAGAGACTGATACATGTTCGGCTTCGGCATGGAGATGTAATCCTTGAAGCGATTGGGCACCTGCTTCCAGAGGGTATGCACCACGCCCAGCACGGCGTAACAATCCTGCACCGTATCCACCAGCACACGGATGGCAATCAAATCGAAAATCTGCTCAAACGGCTTATGCTGGAGCACCATTTTGCGGTAAATGCTGTAAAAATGCTTGGGCCGCCCGTCGATTTCGTAATGAATGTTCATTTCCTTGAGCTTATCGCTCAGAGTATCGATGACGGCGCGAATATTTTCTTCCCGCTCGGCGCGCTTCATTCCAACCTTGACGATCAGGTTTTGATAGCCTTCCGGGTCGAGATAGCGCAGGCACAAGTCTTCAAGCTCCTGCTTGATTTTGTAAACGCCCAGTCGATGCGCCAGCGGCGCGTAAATGTCAAGCGTTTCCTGCGCAATGCGCTTCTGACTTTCCGGCGGCTGCGACTTCAAGGTGCGCATGTTATGCGTTCGATCTGCCAGCTTGATGAGCACGACGCGGATATCCTTGCTCATCGCCAAAATCATCTTACGGATGGATTCGGCCTGCTGCTCGACGCGGGAGGTAAAATCCAATCGTTTAAGTTTGGTCACGCCGTCTACCAGCAGCGCAACCTCCTGTCCAAACTCCTTTTCGATGACTTCGAGCGTCACATCCTCACAGTCTTCGACCGTATCATGCAGAAGACCCGCCGCAATGGTCGGCGCATCCAGCATGAGCTTAGCCAAAATGCCCGCGACCGTCAGCGGATGGACAAAATAGGGTTCACCAGATTTGCGCAGCTGTCCGGCGTGAGCTTTTTCGGCAAAATGATAAGCCTTTTCCACCAGCTCAACGTTGGCTTCCGGGTGATACTTCACCAGCGTTGCAATCAATTCATCGAGATTTTTACATTCATCCGGCGTCAAAACGGTTTCCCCCCTTCGTCCTTCATCTGAATCAGTTTTGCGCGAAGTGTGCTGTTTTCCAAAGATACCTTGCCGCTGGGCAGGACTTTGAAACGCAGCGGCTTCAAGGTGTATTCAATCAATCCGAGCTGCTGCATGATGCGCAGGCCGCAGCGGATCATTCCCTCATCCAGCACCGTCACGGCGGAAAGCACATTCATGGTGCAATCCGTTTTTTCCCGCTGGCGAAGCGCTTTGTACAGTTGTCGAAGCATGCCGTCATCCGGCAGCAGTTTTTCAGCGGCGGACGCGCTCTGCATGCGCATATTGGTGACTTCAATGATACGCGCTTTCGGGAACTGTCTGCTGACCAGCGCTCTTTCTCCGTCGCAGAGAAAGCCATCCATCGCGACAATCATTCTCGGCAAGAACGCGATGTTAGCCCAATCCGGAGCCATCACCAGCGTATTGAAGCCGCGAATATCGCCCGTCTTTTGCATGGCATAATCCAGCTGTGCATGCATCACGGCCAGATGGACGTTGAGCAGTTTCATGGCTGCCAGCGTATGCACACCGATCAGAATACCCTGATAGCCTTTGGCAAATTCATCCGCCAGCACGGCTTTTGCCTGTTCAAGCGTCATTTGCTCAACAGCAGATGTTTTGTCATCAGCCAGACACAGCGCATCCAGAAAAGCGTCGTTCAGGCAATCGCTTTGCCGCTGACATTCGGCAATAAACGCCTTGCCCGGCATATACGCCTGCATCTGACGAAGCTCGCACTGCACGTTGCGCTTATCCTGCCAAACGTTGATGGACAGCGTGACGATCGCTTCGATTACCTCCGGCAGATCGTCCGCGCGTTCGCCCATGCGGAAGCCGATTGCCGGACGCATCTCACTGCCCTGTGCAAGACGAAGTCTCAAATGCGCGCCATCCTTGCCGATGGTTCTCACATCCGTCGTGTGTACGCCGCGCACGCAGAAAACCGGAGCGGGATTGCCGAAGCCCGTCGGCTGCATGGCGGAAAAAGCGTCCACAAATTCTTCCGTCATTTCCGAAAGCTCCAGCTCAAGATCGTATTCTTCGGTTGGAATAAATACTTCCGGCGCGGCCTGCTCGCGGATTGCTTCACTCAAACGCCGTCTGAATTCCGGCACATTTTTTGCTTCAATCGTCAGCCCCGCCGCCTGCGCATGCCCGCCGAAGCGAACGAACAAATCACGGCATGTGCTCATCGCATCGTGGATATTCACGCCGGGAATGGAACGCGCCGAGCCAACGCACACGTCGCCGTCTTTTGAGAGCAGAATCGTCGGCCATTTATATTTTTCCACCAACCGGGATGCAGCCAGACCGATTACGCCGGGATTCCATCCCTCGCCGCAAATGACGATAGCGCGCTCGTTCAGAAAGTCAATCTGCTGACGAGTCATTTCGTCGGCCTGATGAAAAATTTCAATTTCCAATTCACGGCGGCGAATGTTATCCTGATTCAGTTCCTCGGCAATTTCCCGCGCCGTGTCCATTCGCCTAGTGGTCAGCAGCTGCACGCCGCGCGAAGCCAGCGCAAGGCGGCCGCCCGCATTGATGCGCGGAGCCATGCGAAACGCAACGTCTGAGGAGGTCACCTTCTGCGGATCGACCCCGGCCGACTCCATCAGCGCAATCAGCCCCGGTCTCTGTGTCGCAGCCATCGCGGCCAAACCGTAATAAACAATCACGCGGTTCTCGTCCATCAGCGGTACAATGTCGGCAATCGTAGCCAACGCGGCCAGCTCCCAAAGCGGCTCGATCGCTTCCGTGCCGCCCATCGCCTGCACCAGCTTAAAAGCCACGCCTGCCCCGCAAAGCCGACGGAACGGATAGCTGCCCAGCAGCGGGTTGAGCACCGCTTCACACTGCGGCAGCTGCGGTCCAAGCTGATGATGGTCGGTGACAATCACGCGCATGCCCAATTCCTTTGCGCGTGCAACTTCGGCTGCACAGGTAATCCCGCAGTCCACGGTAATGAGCAGTTTGGAATGCGTTGCAATCTGCTCCACTGCTGCGATGTTCAGACCATATCCCTCGCCGTGGCGATCCGGAATATAAAAATCGACCTGTGCACCCTGCTTGCGCAGATAGGTCAGCAAAATGGCCGTCGCCGTTACGCCGTCCACATCATAATCGCCAAATACGGTGATTTCCTCATGTTTTTCGAGGGCGTCGCGAATGACGGCAACCGCCTTATCCATGTCCTGCATCAACATGGGATCGTACAAATCCTCGCGTTTGGGATGCAGGTAACGCTCGATTTTCTGCGGCGTATCGATTTCACGATCCAGCAGCAATTCAAGCAGCCTGTCCGGCAATCCAAGAGAGGTCAGCTCCGGCGGAATCTGCCTTTTTTCCTGATTTTTGGGTATCAATCGAAGCATGCCGAAGCCTCCCTTTCCCTCATGGCTTGGCGATAAACGCGAACCCGCGTTCATCGCCAAACCAGAGGGGTTGTCCTCTGATTTGGCGGGCTGAATGCCCAATTTGATTATGCGTTGGCTTTCGCGCGCTTGCTGGCATCGCGCTTATCCATCAGCGCTGCCCACACATAGCCGTTAATCAGGTTCGCGGAATACGTGCCCGCGACAATGCCGATAATCAGCGGCAGCGCAAACTGCTTGATGGAATCCACGCCCATGATGTACAGGGTCACGATGGTCAGCAGCGTGGTGATCGTCGTATTCAGCGTGCGGGAAAGAGACTCCTGCACGGAAAGATTGACGATGTTCTCACGGCTGAGCTGGCGCAGCGTGCTCTTGTGGGAATTCTCGCGGATACGGTCAAAGATGATGATCGTATTGTTGATGGAATAGCCCACGATGGTCAGCAGCGCAGCGATAAACGTCGTTTCCACGCGGATGAAGCTGTGCAGCAGCACCACTGCGGAGAGCATGATCGCCACGTCGTGCAGCAGGCCGATGATTGCGGCCAAACCGGAATAGAAATCGAAACGAATCGCAATGTAAATCAGCATCAGCACCGCCGCAAGGCTCACGCTCTTGATGGCGTTGTTGATGAGATCACGGCCGGCAATCGCGCCCACGCGGGAGATATCGACATATTCCATGCCGGTGTATTTCTCGCCGAGCGTGCTCTCCAGCGATGCACGGAGATCGTCGGTGTTTTCCTTGTCGCTGATGCGAATCTGCACCTGCGTGTCGTCATCGCCGGTCTTGGCGATCTGCGCGTCGGTGATGCCGTTATCGGCCAGAACCGCTTCAACATCCGCAGTTTCAAACTGTTCGCCCATGTTATAGGTCATGATGGTGCCGCCGGTGAAATCGACGCCCAGATTCATGCCGTGGCCGGTCAGCGTCATCACAAGCGCCACAATCATGATGGCGATGGAGAGCGCCGCGCAGGGCTTGAGGTGGCTTTTCACTTTAATATCCATGTTTCTTTCCTCCTCGCCTTATCACACGTAGAGCTTCTGGTTCTTCACGCCCAGATCGGCGAAGATATCCAGCAGCTTATGGGTGACGAACACGGCCGTAAACAGAGAGGTCGCCACACCGATGCCCAGTGTCAGCGCGAAGCCGCGCACAGAGCCGGTACCGAAGGCATACAGCACAACGGCGGCGATGATGGTGGTCACGTTCGAGTCAATGATGGCGGACAGCGCGTTGGAGAAGCCCTTGCGGACAGCCGAACCAATCGGGCGGCCGACCTTGACTTCCTCGCGAATGCGCTCAAAGATGACGACGTTCGCGTCAACAGCCATGCCGATGCCCAGGATGATGCCCGCAACGCCCGGCAGGGTCAGCTGTGCGCCTGTCAGCGCCAGCAGCAGCACGACGATCATGATGTAAATCGTCAGCGCGATATCGGCCACAAGGCCACAGAGACGATAGCGGAACAGCATGAACAGCATAACCAGAATCACGCCGATGATGCCCGCCTGAATCGCGCGGTCGAGCGCTTCAACGCCCAGCGTCGCAGAAATCGCGCTCACTTCGAGCTGCGTCAGGTTCAGCGGCAGCGCGCCGGAAAGAATCAGGGTCGCAAGGTTCTTTGCTTCATCCGCGGTGAAGTTGCCGGTGATTTCGCCCTTGCCGCCCGCAATCACGGTGTTGACCGTCGCGCGGGAAATGGTCTCGCCATCCAGCGTGATGGAGATGGTCTTGCCCAGGTTGGCCGCCGTGGCCTCCGCGAAAATCTTCGCGCCTTCGTCGGTCAGTTCAAAGGCGATGCAGGGCTTGCCGTCCTGATCCTGTGCCGCCTGCGCGTTCTTCACCATCGCGCCTTCCATCAGGTTGTTGCCGTCTTCATCGACGAAATACAGCTGAGCCGGAGTGCCGATGATAGTCAAAATCTGATTCGGGTCAGACACATTCGGAATTTCAACGCGGATGCGGTCGCTGCCCTGACGGGTGACGGTCGCCTCGGTGAAGCCCTGACGGGTCAGACGGCTGGTGAGGATGCTCACCGTAGATTCCATCTTGGTGTCAAAATCCGGATCGCCGTTATCTTCCGCCTGATACACGGTATAAACGCCGCCACGCAGGTCAAGACCGAGGCTGATTGCATCGCCCCACGGCTTCAGGTAATTAATCATCGTGCCCTTGCCGAAGCCATTCAGGCCCAAGAAGGCGCAGACAGCGACGACAACAACGATTGCGACGAGCGAAATCAGCGCGCGAACACGCGGATTTTTCGCCTTAGCATGCTTGTTAGCCATAACGTTTTTCCTCGCTTTTGATATTGTTGAAAGGTTTGCATATTTCTTTTCGTGCTATGCGAACCCATCACCCAAGGGAAACGCCTGATACACAGCTTTCATATAGCGCCCATTGCCCGGCAGAACGTTGCCGTTCGAGTCGCATCGCGTGGAAAGTGCTTCCGCCTGCTGTTTCCATTGTTCAGAAACAACAGCCACGCTCTTTTCCCCGCCTACACGCGAATCGCTTTGCTGACCGGGCTGCGGCTCCTGCACGGCCGTCGGCGCGGCGCAAAACCACGCTTCTCTGCCGCTCAAATCGGAAAGTTCCCTCGGTTCGTCGCTTGACGCAATCAACCTTTGAGACCCGGCCAGCAGCAGGCAGGCGAATGCGAAAAGAATCAATATGCCGCTGTACGTTCGCGACCTTATCGATTTCATGGCATCGCCCTCCTTTTCTTTGCCGACTTTCCCCGCCGAATAAACCTATTCAGCCGTATATAAGCATGCTTTAAATTATATGCACAAATGAGGTTTCCGTCAAGTTTTCTGCACCTGAAACGTCAAAAAAGTCTCCCGAACATGAATGCCAAAAGAAAAACTGCCGCTTTTAATTTAAACGGCAGTTCATTTTCAAACAGATTTGAGGTTGAGCACGTGGTCGAGAATCCGGTCTGCGACCTCCGCCTTGGTCATCATCGGCAGCGCTTCCTGACCTTTCCGGGTGATGAGCGTCACGATATTCGTATCCACATCAAACCCCGCGCCGGGACGCGTCACATCGTTGGCAACGATCATATCCAGATTTTTGCGCACCAGCTTGTCCTGCGCATGCGCAAGCACGTCGTTGGTCTCCGCTGCAAAACCGACGAAAAATTGTCCTTCCCGCTTCTCGCGGCCAAGCGTCGCTGCTACATCCGGGTTTTCAACCAGCGTAAAAGTCATCGGTTCGCCGCCCTGTTTCTTGATCTTCTGCGGTGCAATTTCCTTTGCGCGATAATCGGCGGGTGCGGCCGCCTGAATCAGCACGTCCTGCTCCTTGGCCAGCGCACTAGCTTTATCCAGCAATTCCTGAGTCGTTGTAAACGGAACAAGTGTCACGCCCTGCGGCGGCACAATGGAAACCGGACCGCTGAGCAGCGTGACCTCCGCGCCCCGTCTCTGCGCCGCCTGCGCAATGGCATATCCCATCTTGCCGGAGGAACGATTCGAAATATAGCGAACCGGATCGAGCGCCTCTCGGGACGGGCCCGCCGTCACCATCACGCGCAAACCCTCCATGTCTTTTTTTGCAAAAAGCAGTTTGCACGCATGCTCGGCAATGATTTCAACGTCTTCCATCTTGCCCGCGCCGCTGTCCCCGCAGGCCAAATGGCCAGAAACGGGCATGACAAATTCAACGCCGCGCGCCTGCAAAGTTTTCACGTTTTGCTGCGTGGCTGCATTTTCCCACATGCCAGTGTTCATCGCGGGCGCAACCAGAACGGGCGCTCGCGTGGCCATCACAGTGGTGGAAAGCATATCATCCGCAATGCCGCAGGCCATCTTGCCGATGATGTTCGCCGTCGCGGGCGCAATCAAAAATAAATCGGCACGCTTAGCCAACGCGATGTGCTCAACCTCCCACGTCTGCGGGCGGTCAAACGTATCCACCGCGACGGGATGGCCGGAGAGCGTCTCAAACGTGAGCGGTGCAACAAAACGGCATGCGTTCTGCGTCATCACAACAAAAACGTCGATGCCCCGCTTTTGCAGCAGGCGCAGCAGTTCGCATGCCTTATAAACCGCAATGCCCCCGGTCACGCCGAGGACAACGCAGGGTTTCTTCATCTCACTTGACATCGATTTCCGAGGAACGCTCGTAGGTAATCAGCCCGCGATTTACTTCGTCAATCGCAATGGAGAGAGGCATGTTCTCCTTGTCCTTGGCATCAATGAGCGGCGGAACGCCGTCAATCAGCTGGCGGGCGCGCTTGCTCGTCTCAACAACCAGCGTATAGCGGCAATCCGCTTTTTCAAGAAGCTGCAAAATCGTAGGATCAGTCATAGACATATCGGGTTTTCCTCCTCTAAAATATCGCCGTGAAACGGGTTCGTCATCTTTTTAGGCCATGCCTGTGTGTTTGAGAAACACGCTGCGAAGTTCCTGATAGGCCGCGTCGATGTCGCCGCCGTTGACAATCTGATAATCATACTGCGTCGCATACGGCAGTTCATGCTTGGCGGTTTCAAGCCGGGCTTCAATCTTTTCCTCGGTTTCCGTGCCGCGCCCGCGCAGACGGTGTTCCAGCTCCTCAAAGCTGGGCGGCAGAATAAACACACTCACGCAGTCCGGCATGCTTTTCATCACCTGAAGCGCACCCTGAACGTCGATCTCCAGCACGACGTTCATGCCGCTGTCCAGTAGTTTTTCCACATAGGCGCGCGGCGTTCCATAGCAGTTGCCCGCAAATTCGGCATGTTCCAGAAATTCATTATTCTGCACGCGCCGTTCAAACTCCTGCCTGGTAATGAAAAAGTAATCCTTTCCGTCCACCTCGCCCTCTCGCGGGCCGCGCGTGGTTGCGGAAACGGAATAGGCAATTTGATCGGCAAATTCCTCAAAGAGCTTGGCCTTGAGCGTTCCCTTTCCCACGCCGGACGGGCCGGAAAAGACGAATAAAACGCCCCTTTTCCCTTCGTGCATTACGGTTCTTCCTCCTCAACGATGGTTGTGTTATCCTTAATATCAAAGCGGTGAGCAATCGTTTCCGGCTGCACGGCGGATAAAATGACGTGATCGCTGTCAGAAATGATGACGGCGCGCGTCCTTCTGCCATATGTCGCATCGATCAGGCGTCGCTCCTCGCGCGCCTCCTGAATGATACGCTTGACCGGTGCGGATTCCGGCCCGATGATCGCGATAATGCGGCTGGAAGAAATGAAGTTGCCATAGCCGACATTGATGAGCTTAATGTCCACGGATACCTCCGGCTGTCGTCGTTATTCGATATTTTGAACCTGCTCGCGCAGCTTTTCGATTTCGCCCTTGGCCGCAACCACGCATCCGGCGATTTGCGCGTCAGACGCCTTCGAACCAATGGTGTTGACCTCGCGGTTCAGCTCCTGCACCAGAAAATCGAGTTTTCTGCCGACGGGCTCCTGCAGCTCCGTCGTTGCGCGAAGCTGGGCAATGTGGCTGCTCAAACGAACCAGTTCTTCATCAATCGCCGCACGGTCGGCAAAAATCGCCACTTCCGTCGCAAAACGGGCTTCATCGATATCGCCGCTGAGCAGCGCGGCCAGTCTCTGATTGAGTTTCGCGCGATATTCCTCCACAACCAACGGCGCACGCAGGGCCATCTGCCCGCGCAGCGTATCGATCGCGTCAATTTTAGCCAGCATGTCGCCGCGCAGGCTGTTTCCTTCGCGCATGCGCATTGCAATCAGGCCGTCAAGCGCCAAATTCAGCGCGCGCGAAAACAAATCGCGCACCGCATCCTGATCCTCCTCGGAGGCTTCCACCGTCAGCACATCCGGCATGCGCATATATTCCGCCAGCGGCAGATCGTTTCGCACGCCGAGCACATCGCTCAATTCTCCTGCCGCCTGCTGATAGGCCTTGGCCAGCTGCGTGTCCACGTGAACCTGATGCGCATCCTCGCGATGATTCACATAATTGACAAACACATCGACATGCCCGCGCGCCAGCCGCGCCGCAACGCCTGTGCGCACCGCGTCATCCAGAAAAGCAATCGGCCGCGCCAAGCGAAAGGACACATCCAGAAAACGATGGTTGACGCTCTTGACCTCCACGGTCATTTCCCGTCCGTCCTCGCAGATCAGCCCGCGGCCATAGCCGGTCATGCTCTGCACGAAGAATCACTCCTTCTTTCCACGCAGGTTTGTTTACAGATTATACCACAGAGAGTTATAAAAGAAAATGGCCTACTTGAACAGAATTTTTCATTTCTCCTACACGTTTTTAATTGCTGAACGTCTCCGGGCGCTTCTGCTGCTCGATCATTTGCAGGAACTGCGCTTCATCGATGATCTGCACGCCCAGTTCGCGCGCCTTATCGAGTTTACTGCCCGCGCTTTCTCCAGCCAGAACAACGCTCGTCTTCTTGGATACGCTTCCCGTCGCTTTGCCGCCGTTTTTGCGGATCATTTCCTGTGCCTGCGCGCGGGAAAGCGTCGGCAGCGTGCCGGTCAGTACAAAGGTCAGTCCCTCGAACAGCGTGCCCGCATCCTCCTGCGCGTGCATCTGCGGACGCACGCCGGCTTCCAGCAGACGATTGACAAAGCGGCGGTTTTCTTCATCTGCAAAATACTCCGTGATTGACGACGCGACGATTCCGCCTACATCCTCGATATCCACCAGCTCCTGCTCGGTCGCCTGCATCAGTGCTTCCAGCGTGCCAAAGTGCGCCATCAGGTCATAAGCCGTCTTTTTGCCGATATTGGGAATGCCGATGGCAAACAGGAACGCATCCAGCTCGCAATCTTTGCTTTTTTCCAGCTCGGCAAAGAGCTTGTCCGCCTTTTTCTCGCCAAATCCCTTGAGCGCGACCAGCTTTTCCCGGTCAAGGCTGTATAAATCCGCCGCCGAACGCACACCCAGCTCGTCATAAAACAAACCCGCCGTGCGTGTGCTGAATGTTTCAATGTCCATGCCCTGCCGCGATGCAAAATGCGCCATGCGCGCAATCGCCTGCGGACGGCAGCTCGTTCGATTGAGACAAAACAGATGTACGCCGTCCTCTCTCAGCTTGACCAGCGGCCCGCCGCAGGCCGGACATACGGTCGGGGGCTGGATATCCGTTTCCGGCGCCTCGCCGTCGCCATTCCAGACAACGCCCATAATTTCCGGAATCACGTCGTTGGAGCGGCGCACCCAAACCTCGCTCCCGATACGCACGCGCTTGCGGCAGATATCGTCGTAATTGTTGAGCGTCGCCCGCTTGACCGTCACGCCGCAAATATCCACCGGGGTCAAATGGGCCAGCGGCGTGAGTTTTCCTGTTCGGCCAACCTCCCATGTGATCTTGAGCAGCTTGGTGACAGTCTCCTGCGCCGGAAATTTGAACGCAATCGACCAGCGCGGAAATTTGTCCGTCGTGCCGAGCACCTCGCGCGTGCGCATATCCGTAATCTTGATGGTCGCGCCATCGATGAGAAAATCAAGCGTTTCGCGCTTTTCTTCAATCTCATGTACGGCTTCCATCGCTTCTTCAATCGTTTGCGCCGGACGAACGAACGGGCTGATGTTTAATCCGTTTTCCTTCATAAAATCCAGCATATTCTGCTGGGTTTCAAAGCTCTTGCCCTCAATATAACCGATTTGATAGAAAAACGCGTCCAGATGGCGGCTGGCCGTCACCTGCGGATCGAGATTGCGAAGCGCGCCGGCCGCCGCGTTGCGCGCATTTTTCAGCGGTTCGGCGGCCGTCTCGTTGTATTTTTTCAGTTCGGACAGACGCATAATGCCTTCGCCCTGCACCTCCATCCTGCCCATAAACGGAATCGTGAGCGGGATGGTGCGAATGGTCATCGCCTGCGGCAAAATCGCTTCACCGACCTCGCCGTTGCCGCGCGTCGCCGCCTGAACCAGCTTGCCCCCGTCATAAGTCAGGTTGACCGTCAGGCCGTCGAGCTTATATTCGACGCAATAGCTGTTTTTCGGCAGGCCGCCGGCCTCCGTCGTCTGCTTTTCACAGCGCTGCGCCCATGCGAAAATTTCTTCCTCGCTCTGCGCTTTATCCATGCTCCAGAGCCGCGCAATATGGCGATGCTGCTCAAAGCCCTCCATCACTGCACCGCCGACGCGCCGGGTCGGCGAATCTGCCATGCGCTCACCCGTTTTTTCTTCCAGCCTGCGCAGTTCAGCGTACATCGCGTCCCATTCGTCGTCGGAGATATCGGATTCGTTCTGGTCGTAGTATCTGCGCGAGGCTTCGTTCAGCTTGTCGATCAATTCGCGCATGCGCTGCAAATCGTTTGTCTCGCTCACGTCTTCGTTCACTCCTCCAGCCTGATAATCGGCGCAATCGCCAGCGCCAATTCTTTTACGCCCACGCGCACATCGTCAAAGCGAATCATGATGCGCGCATCCGATCCGCTTCCGCTGACGCGCACAACTGCACCGCGCCCAAATTTTTTGTGCATCACGTGGTCTCCGGGCGCATAAATCGACGGCTTTTCGACCTCGTGTGCCTGCGAAGCAACCACCTTCGGCTGCTGACCCAGGCCGCGCTGCATATCCTGCACCGTCACGCCGCCGACTGTCGCGCTTTTCGCATTCCAGCTTGAAAAGCTCTGCGCCTGTCCCGTCGGCTTCGACATATTATAGCTCGTTTTCGGCTTCCAATTCGATTGTCCCGCCTGCATGGGCGCAAAACCGCTGCTCCTGCTCCACGCCGGCTGCTGCCAGCCGCCGCTTTGCCAATCCCCGCCGGGCTTTCGGCTGCCCGCAAAGCCGCCGCGGCTGCCTGCGTCCGATACGTCTTCGATCAGCCGTGCCGGGATGTCGTCGATAAATCGAGAGCGATCGTTGAATTGAATCTGGTTGTACAGCATGCGCCGCGACGCATGGGACAGGAACAACCTTTCCCGTGCGCGGGTAATGCCGACATAGCACAAGCGGCGTTCTTCCTCCATGCGCGCTTCGTCGTCTCGGCTTCTGGCCGACGGAAACAGGTTTTCCTCCATGCCAACCATGAACACATTCGGAAACTCAAGGCCCTTGGCGCTGTGCAGCGTCATCATCGTCACTGCGCCTCCATCTTCGCCCATCTCGTCCAAATCCGAAACAAGCGACACGTTTTCCAGATAATCCGTCAGCGTCGGATTATCTGATTTTTCCTCAAATTCCTTGACTGCGCCGACAAATTCTCGAATATTCTCCACGCGGGAACGGTTCTCATCGTTGTCTTCCTTGGTATATTGGCTTTCAAGTCCAACCGTGTCGATGACATACTGCACCAGCTCGGTCAGCTTCATCGTCTCCTGCATCATGGTCAGGTTCATCATCAATTCGCTGAATTTTTCCACGCTCTTGCGCGCACGGGCGTTCAGGCTCTCCGGCATATCCATGCATGCGGTGAGCAGCGGCATCTCCTCCTGCGCGGCATGACGTGCAAGCTCATTGACCGTCGTATCGCCAATGGCGCGCTTGGGCACGTTGATGATTCGCCGCACGGAAATATCATCCGCCGGGTTGACCAGCACGCGCAGATAGGCCAGAATATCCTTGACCTCTTTACGGTCGTAGAATTTGAGACCGCCATACATCCGATAGCGAATGCCCGCCTGCACGAAGGATTCTTCGATGACACGGGACTGCGCGTTGGTTCGATAGAGCACCGCGAACCGTCCGAGGTCTTCTCCCCGCGATTTTAGATCGCGAATCTGCTGACAGACCCACGCCGCTTCCTCGCGCTCGTCGCCTGCGCGATACAGCCGAATCAGCTCACCCGGCCCCTGCTGCGTCCAGAGCGCCTTATCCTTTCGATTTGCGTTAAGGGCGATGACCTGATTCGCCGCATCCAGAATGTTGGCGGTGGAACGATAGTTCTGTTCCAATTTGATGACCTTTGCATCCGGAAAATCCTTTTCAAAATCCAGAATATTTCGGATATCCGCGCCGCGCCATCCGTAAATGGACTGATCGTCATCGCCGACAACGCAGAGGTTCCGGCTTTGTGCCGCCAACAGGCGCACAAGCATATACTGCGCATAGTTTGTGTCCTGATACTCGTCAACGTGAATATAACGGATTTTGCGCTGATAGGCCTCCAGGACCGGTGGATGCTGGGCAAAAAGCTCCAGCGTTTTGACGATCAAATCGTCAAAATCAAGCGAGTTCGAGCTTTTCAGCTTTTCCTCATAGGCGTTGTAAACGTCATAAACGAGCTGACTGCGATAATCCCGTTCGCTCTGGGCGAACCAATCCTGCGGGCCGAGCAGCTTGTTTTTAGCGTCCGAAATTTTGCTTTTGATCTCTCTGGGCGGCAGAAACTTATCATCGATATTCAGCTTTTTCAAAATTTCCTTGAGCGCGCTCATCTGGTCGTCGTCATCATAGATGGTAAATGAACGCGTGTATCCCAGCTTTTCAATATCGCGGCGCAAAATTTTAGCGCAGCCGGAGTGAAACGTGGAAACCCAGATTTCGCTCGCGCCTTCGCCCGCCAACTTTTCAATGCGCTCGCGCATCTCCTTGGCCGCCTTGTTGGTGAACGTAATCGCCATGATTGCCCAAGGCGGAACGCCGTGTTCCAACAGGTTCGCCACGCGATAGGTCAGCGCGCGCGTTTTGCCCGATCCTGCGCCTGCAAGCACCAAAAGCGGCCCTTCAAGCGTTTCCGCCGCGAGCCGCTGTTCTCTGTTTAAGTCGTTCAAATTCATGGATTTTCCTCGCTTGTTTCGTCCCCAAACTTGGTTTTGCTCAAAATCAGCTGGTATCCGCCTGCGCCGTAGGTCAGACAGCGGTTCACGCGGCTGATCGTCGCCGTGCTCGCGCCGGTGCGCTCGGCAATTTCCTGATAAGTCACCTTTTTTTGCAGAAGGCGCGCGACCGCCAGCCGCTGGGCCACCGCCTGCAGCTCGTGAATGGTGAAAATATCTTCAAAAAAGCGATACGCCTCATCCATGTTATCCAGTTCAAGCATGGCACGGGCTAAATCGGCAATCTGATCGTTAATGATGTGATCCTGCATTCCGCCGTCCTCCTCATGGGGTCTGTCGATAATCGTTAATTTCATTATAACACAAATGGCGCACAAAAAAAAGCGGCGAAAGCCCCTTTCGCCGCTTTTCTTCTCTGTTTTGCTAAACCGCCCGTTTACTGCGGCTGCGCCACATCCACATGATAATCATGTGTCGGATGCGGCTGCACCATGTCTGCGTTATGCGCGCCGTCGATCAATTCCAGATGGCCGACAGAGACCTCATACGCCGTCTTTTCGATCACATTGCCGTCGGGCATCTGCTTCTGATAGGCGCGCGATTGCAGGCGGCCCGTCAGCATGATTTTGTCGCCGACGCTCAACTTGGCGGCAAAGCGCGCGCTGCGCCCCCACGTGATGCACGGGATATAGTCGCTCTTGCCGTAAGCCCGGTTGACGGCCAGCATCATATCGGCAATTTCACGGCCGAACGGCGTCGTGCGATAGGCCGGGGCTTTGCAGAGCGTGCCCGTCAGCTGAATCTGATTGGGATTCTCGTGTTCGTCGTTTTCCACGATCTTCTGGGCAAACGCCGTAATCAGCAGTCTCCCCGCGCCTTCGATGATTTTGTTGTAGGAGCGCACCTGTCCGTCGATGGAGAGCGTGTCGCCGTCGGCGAGCATCGCGCCATCCAGCAGACGCTCGGAAAGCGTCACCGGCAGCAAATCCTGTGCGCCGGACAGACGCGGCACGCCCAGCGTCAGATAATAAAATTTTTCGCCGAAGGCCTCATGGCCTACTACCGGGGTGCCCACAACCTTACCGCTCAAATGCAGTGTGTTAATGACGTTTTCCATTGTACGTCCTCCTTATTGCTCAATCTTTCTTGATTCGATGTCTGTTTCCTTTTCCGCCGCCGAAGGCGCCGGTGTGGCCAAATGCTGCGTGCCTGCATGGTCGATCCATGTGTCGCCCTCAAGCAGCAGCTCGGAAATCGGAATGATCCTGTAACCCGCCTGCTGATAGTATTCAAGAATCTGCGGCAGAGCTTGCAGGATATACTTGGAATCGTTATGGAAAAGCACGATATCGCCCGGATTCACGGCCTTGGTGCATCGCCGAATCATATCCTCGGCGCTGATGTTTTTCCAATCCAGCGAATCCACATTCCATTGGATGCACTCATAACCTTCCTCGCGGCTGATGCGCACCACCTCGTCATTGTATTCGCCATACGGCGGCCTGAAAAGCGTCGTCGGCTTGCCTGTGACGGACTGCACCAAATCGCTGCATCGCTTCAGCTCCTCGCGAATCTGCGCGCCGGAGAGCTTTGACATATGCGGATGGGTTGCGGAGTGGTTGCCAACCTCGTGCCCTCTGGCCTGCAATTCCTCGACCAGTTCGGGATACTTTTCCGCCCAGAATCCGACGAGAAAAAAGTTTGCCTTGACTCCATATTGATCCAGAATATCGAGGATTCCCTCTGTGTTCGCGCGCCCCCATGCGGCGTCAAAGCTGATGGAGAGCACTTTTTCCTGTGTGTCTACGTTATACACCGGCAGCTCGCGCGTCGTCACCGCCGCCATCAGGCTTGGGCTTTCGCTCAAGGTTGCATAAGCGGCTGTCAAAACCGCCAACGCAAAGAGCATCGCCCAATGCCTCATGGAAAGCGAACCGAGGCGCTTTTTGTTCATCCGCATCGCCTCCACTTTTGACCTCGCAAATTGTATATGTGGAGCGCTCCGCTTTTAGAACTTCACTCATTAGACGGAACACGCCGCCCATTTCTTCCCTGTTTTTTCCTGAAAAACGAGATTTCACATTTCCGCCTTATTTCGCCGTCTTTCAAAAATCATTTCTATCCAATTCAGTTTCTTTTTGATCTGCTGTCGATCTTCTGCCGCATGCAAAAAGAACTGCCTCTTTCTTTTTAGAAAGAAGCAGCTCAGAATCCTGTTTATTTTTCGTCTTTTGTTTCGGCGGTCAATGCGCCATACTGCACAATATCGTCCAGCAGCACATTGATGAGCAGCTGGCCCTTGCTGGAACGGCGCTCCACCGTCACCTCATCCATATTCAGCGTTGTGGCGTGACCATGTTTCTGCTCCACGCGAACACTCTGCGCACCCGTCACATTTAAACAGACGGCAAGCTGCGTACCCGTTTCACCAGTCTTGTTCATGGGCAGCAGCTTTTGTCCCTTGCCTGCGCGTCCCTGCCGCTCCACGTCGTCGCTGAGCATCCGCTTGCCGAAGCCGCGGTCACTGATGACGAGCAGCATATCGCCCGCCTTCGGAATTTCAAACCAGCGCACCTCATCGCCCTGGCCCACGTCGATGCCGCGAACGCCGGCCGTTGCGCGCCCCGTGCAGGAGACCGTATCGAGCTTGAAGCGCAATGCAAGTCCCTGTTTGGTGATGAGAATGATGTCGTCCTTATCAGCCGGATCCACCTGCACCATGCCGATCAGCTCGTCGTCGCCCTTGAGGTTGATTGCTGCAAAGCGTGCGCGACGGATACCATATTCCGCGGCGGACGTACGCTTCACCTGTCCGTTCTTGGTGATAAAGAGGAAATCGCCCTTTTTCGCCATTTCGTCCGTCTTGACACAGACCATCGCCACCGCGTGCTCATGGTCGGCCAAGCCTGCAATCAGGCCGGTCAGCAGACTGCCGCGGTCCTTGAGCTTCATCGTTTCCGGAATCTTCGAAACATCCAGCATGAAGCAGCTGCCCTTGTTGGTGAAGAAATAGAGTGTTTCGTCCGTCGCGGTCTGAATGGTTTCCACCACCTCGTCCTTTGCGCCGGACTGTGCGAGGTATTTATCCACCATGCGCGGGCTCATGCGGCGAAGCTGGCCGTCGCGCAGACGCAGAATGGCCGTATCTTCCGCAACAGGCTTGTTTTCCACCACCGGAAGCGTCGCGCTGTCGTCTTCAATCAACTCGGTGCGGCGGTCGTCGCCGTACTGATCCCGAATTTCAGTCATTTCCCTGCGAATCACGTCATCGAGCTTCTTTTCGCTTTTCAGAATGCCTTCAAGCCGCGCAATGGTCTTGAGAATTGCGGCATATTCCTTGCGAAGCGCGTCGATTTCCAATCCCGTGAGCCGCTGCAAACGCATATCCAGAATGGCCTGCGCCTGAATCTCCGTCAGGCCGAACCGCGCAATCAGCTGTTCCTTCGCTTCCTTGGGGCTCTTGCTTTTACGAATCAGCGCAATCACTTCATCCAGATGATTGACCGCAACCATCAGGCCCGCGAGAATATGCTCTCTCGCCTGTGCCTGTTCCAGCTCGTATTTCGTGCGGCGGGTGACCACGCGTTTCTGATGTTCAATATAATAGGTAAGCATCGCCTTGACGCCCATCTGCACCGGGCGTCCTTCTGCAATGGCTACCATGTTCACGCCGAAGGTGATCTGCAAATCGGAATATTTATAGAGCACCGAAAGAATCGCCATCGGGTCAACGTCGCGCTTGAGCTCGATGACCGCGCGCAGACCCATGCGGTCCGATTCATCGCGGATATCGTAAATGCCGCCGAGCTGAACCTTGCGTTCCTCGCTGAGCTTCAAAATCTTTTCGAGCATCGCCGCCTTAGGCACCTGGTACGGCACCTCGGTGATGACGATCAGCTTGCGTCCCGCCGAACCATCCTCAATATGCACCTTAGCGCGCAGAGTCAGCTTGCCGCGCCCGGTTTCATAAGCATTTCGGATTTCCGCGTTGCGGATCAGCCGGCCGCCCGTCGGGAAATCCGGCGCGGGCAGAACGCTCATAATTTCATCCAGCGTTGCTTCCGGCTTATCCATGACCAGAATCGCCGCGTCAATGGCTTCCCGGAGGTTATGTGGCGGAATATTCGTCGCCAGACCGACTGCGATGCCCGACGCGCCGTTCACCAGCAAATTCGGATAGCGCGCAGGCAGCATGTCCGGCTCTTTGAGCGTATCGTCAAAGTTAAAGCTGAATGGCACGGTATCCTTGTCGATATCCCGCAGCATTTCCAGCGCAAGCGGCGCCATGCGGGCTTCGGTATAACGCATCGCCGCCGCGCTGTCGCCGTCAATCGAGCCGAAGTTGCCGTGTCCATCGACCAGCAGCGCGCGCATGCTGTACGGCTGCGCCATGCGCACCATCGCATCATACACCGAGCTGTCGCCATGCGGATGATATTTGCCCAGGCAATCGCCGACAATGCGCGCGCATTTTTTATGCGGCTTATCCGGCGTAACGCCCAGCTCGTTGAGGGTGAACAGAATACGGCGCTGAACTGGCTTGAGACCATCCTCCACACGCGGGAGCGCACGTTCCAGAATGACATGCTCCGCATACGGAATCATTGAGATGTGCATCACCTCGTCCATCGGACGCTGAATGATCTCGTGGCGCGGCGCAGTCTCCTTCGGCGGCTGTCCGCCTTCCTTTTTACGTGCCATTACTTTGCCTTCCCTTCTCGTGCCAGGAACGTATCCACCTTATTGAAATCGGCATAGGTCGTGATATAGTCGCGGCGCGGTTCTACCTTGTCGCCCATCAGCAGCGTAACGAGCCGTTCGGCTTCGGCCACATCCTCCAGCGTCACCTGCATGAGCTGGCGGTTTTCCGGGTTCATGGTCGTTTCCCACAGCTGGGCCGGGTCCATTTCGCCAAGACCTTTATAGCGCTGAATGGTGTAGCCCTTGCCCACCTTCGCCGTGATGGAAGCCAGCTCCTTGTCGTCATACGCATAGATGATCTTGTCGCCCTTCGCGACGCGGTACAGCGGCGGCATGCCGATATACACATGACCATCCGTAATCAGCTCGCGCATATAACGATAAAAGAACGTCAGCAGAATCGCACGAATATGCGCGCCGTCCTGATCCGCATCGGAAAGGATAATGACTTTGTAATATTTGAGACTCTTGATATCAAAATCCTCGCCGATGCCCGTGCCCAGCGCCGTGATGATGGAGCGGAACTCCTCGTTGGCGAGCACCTGATCGATGCGCTTTTTTTCCACGTTAAGCGGCTTGCCGCGAATCGGCAGAATGGCCTGAAAGCGGCGGTCGCGTCCCTGTTTGGCGCTGCCGCCTGCGGAATCACCCTCAACGATGAACATTTCGTTTTCTTCGACTTTTCTGCCCGTGCAGCTGGAAAGTTTGCCCACCAGCGGCGCTGCATCCAGCTGGTTTTTCGCGCGGGCGACCTCTTTCGCCTTACGCGCGGCTTCGCGCACCTTGCAGGCGCGAAGCGCTTTTTCGACAATAGCCTGCGCTACGTCCTGATTTTTGAGGTTTTCGAGGTATTCCGTCATGCGGGCATAGACAAAAGACTCTACCGCAGGGCGAACCTCCGTGTTGCCCAGCTTGCCCTTCGTCTGTCCCTCAAACTGCGGGTTGCGCACAAAGGTCGCCAGCACGGCCGTGATGCCCTCGCGGAAATCCTCGCCCATCAGATTGTTATCTTTTTCCTTAAGCGCGCCGATCTTGCGGGCATAGTCATTCAGCGCGCGCGTGAAGCCCGCCTTGAAGCCCATTTCATGCGTGCCGCCCTCGGCCGTCGGAATGTTGTTGACATAGGAAAAGATGTTCTCCGCGTAATCGTCGGTATGCTGAATCGCCAGACATACCCGAACATCGTCCTGCACGCCTTCGAGCATCAGCACGTTTTCATACAGCGGCGTCTTATCGCGGTTGATATAGCGTACATAGTCCGCCAGACCGCCCTCATACATGAAAACAGTTTTCTGCTTCTCCGGGTCCTTTTCCCGCTCGTCCACGAACGTGATGCAAAGTCCCTTGTTCAGATAGGCCAGCTCACGCAGATGGCGGCGGACGGTCTCCGCGTTGAACTTCGTTTCCTCAAAGACCGTGTCATCCGGCAGGAAGGTCACGCGCGTGCCATGCTTGCGCGTCGCGCTGATGCGTTCCAGCGGCGTAACGGCGCGGCCGGAAGCGATTTTCTTTTCCGCCGGGTCATAATTGCTCTCAAACCGCATGCGGTAATGCCCGCCGCCGGTGCAGCTATCCACCACAAGCCACTTGCTGAGCGCATTGACGACCGACGCGCCCACGCCGTGCAGGCCGCCGGAATAGGCGTAATTCTGATGATCGAACTTGCCGCCTGCATGCAGCTTGGTATAGATCACCTCCACGCCCGTGATGCCCAGTTCCGGGTGAATATCCACCGGCACGCCGCGGCCGTCGTCCTCCACGGAGGCGCTGCCGTCCTTGTGCAGCTCAACGGAGATGCTCCTGGCGTAACCGTTGGCCACCTCGTCAATCGCGTTATCCACGATTTCCCAAAGCAGGTGGTGCAGACCGCGGGCGCCTGTGGAGCCGATGTACATACCCGGACGCATCCGAACTGCATCCAGCCCTTCAAGCACCTTGAGCATGCTGGCCGAGTAGGTTTTCGCCATGAATAAAGCCCTCCTTACAATCGTACAAGTCTATATTATATCTGATTTTTCCAGTTTTTGCAATGCCCCGTTTGAAACTTGCGCACGCTCGCACAGGTTTCTACACGTCTTTGAGCATATTTTCGCCCGTTTGGGCGCAACCTGATTCCATGAAAACCGTATAAGGAGGGATACTCCGTGTCTTTGGGCATGATTCTCTTGGTGGTGCTGGCGCTGCTGATTCTCTTTGGCGTTTTGCAGCGCGTGCTGGATCGCATGGCGCTCACCGACAGACAGGCGCTCTTTCTTGTTGCGCTGATTTTTGTGGGCGGCTGGCTGCCGGACCTTCGTCTGGGCATGGTTTCAATCAATATCGGCGGCGCGCTTGTCCCCTTTGGCGTTTGCGTGTATCTGTTTTTTCATGCAGGCACAGGCAAAGAACGCATCCGCTGTCTGGTCGCTTCCGTCTTGACGGCAGCCGTCATTTATGTCATCGGTCTGTTTTTTCCTGCCGATCCGGTTGCCATGCCGTTTGATCCGATGACTCTTTACGGCCTGTGCGGCGGAATCATCGCGTGGCTGATGGGCCGTTCGCGGCGCAGTGCGTTTATCGCAGGCGTGCTCGGCGTGATTCTGGCCGACGCGGCGACAGGCGTGGTCAACTGGACGCGCGGCATTCAGCAAGTGCTCTATCTGGGCGGCGCAGGCGCGCTAGATGCAGTTGTGCTTTCCGGCATGACGGCGGTCATGCTCTGTGAATTGGTCGGCGAAATCATGGAGCGCATGGCGCGCGGCAAAACAAACGGCAGCACGCTGCAGGGAGGTCAGCACGCATGAAAGAAAAACTCTCTCGCTTTGCTCTGTCGCTGACGCTGGCGCTCGCGCTGTATGCCGCATTTCTGCCGACCGCCTCCGCAGACGATCTGACTGAATCGCTGCATGTCGCGGTGGATGGAACGGGCGCATATCTGTTCTCCATCAGCGGCGAAATCAACGAAGGCGACGAATACATCAGCGCCGACAACATCCTTTATCGCGTTGCAACCGTGCAGAACGGCAACGCCATCGCTGAAAAAATCGGCGAGGAAGCCATGCCGGATGTATCCTGGCTGGAGGTCGGCGAAGCGCAGCCCGTTTTCGCGCCGGAAAGCGCTCTGCCTGCCGCAAGCACAAAATCCGACGATTCGCGCAAGCTGATCGCGATGTATGTCACCCACAGCGACGAAAGCTATGTGCCCTCCGACGGAACGCAGAGCATCAACGGACAGGGCGGTATATACGACGTGGCCCGCGAATTTCGCGACGCTTTGCAGCAGCAGGGGATCGACGTGATTCTCGATGAATCGACACATCTGCCCCACGATTCCGGCGCGTATCGGCGAAGCAGGCAGACTGCCGAACGCCTTTTGCAGAAAGGGCCGGACGCGATCATCGATATCCATCGCGACGGCATTCCGGATCAGAGCGAATACACATGCAGCATCAACGGCGAAAACGCGTCGCGGGTCCGCCTGCTGGTAGGGCGTGCCAATCAAAACAGCGCGGTCAACCGAGAATTTGCCAAACAGATGAAGGCCGTTGCGGACAAGCAGTATCCCGGTCTGGTCAAGGATATTTTCATCGGCAAGGGTACGTATAATCAAGACCTTGCACCACATGCCATTCTGCTTGAATTCGGCACGCACACCATCAGCAAGGAACGTGTGCTCAATTCGACGGACATGATGGCGAAGGTCGTTTCCAATACGCTGTACGGCCCGCAAACGGGAAGCGCAAATGCCGAAAAAAACGCAGCAGGCTCCTCTGAAAAGCAAAAATCCGCCGCGAAGGATGACAAAGGCGTTTCGGGCGGCGTAATCTTTCTGATTATAGCCGTTGTGGCGGGCGTGCTCATCTTCGCGCTGGCCCAGACGGGCGGCGGCAAGGCGATGGGCGAAAAAATTGGGCGAAACGTCAGCGAAATGACCGGCGGTCTTTTCGGCAAAAAGCCAAAGGACGGAAACGGATAACTTTTGCTTTTATTCTCTGGCACGGCGGCTTTTCGGCACGCCGTGCGTTTTTTATAGCCAAACGCTTGACTTTGCCGCTGAAATCCTTCATAATATGTTGGGTTATTTTGAAAAAGAAGGTGTTTCGTTTCCATGCCCCAGCGTATTGTTCGCGTTCATCCCGGTTCGCTTGCCGCGCGCAGCGGCATTCGAGAGGGAGAAACGCTCGTTTCCATCAATCGAACGCCGGTGCTCGATCTGGTCGATTATCAATACCTCACCGCGCGTCCATCGCTGGAAATGCTGCTGGAGGATGACGACGGACAATCGCGCACGGTGCATATCCACAAGCTCATCGAAGAACCGCTTGGGCTGACGCTCGAATCCTCTCTGATGAGCTGTCCGAAAACCTGCGCAAACCACTGCATGTTCTGCTTCATCGAGCAGATGCCGCCGGGCATGCGTCCCAGCCTTTATGTGCGCGACGATGACTGGCGGCTTTCCCTGATGGCGGGCAACTTTGTGACGCTGACCAACCTGCCGCCGCAGGAAATGGACCGCATGATCGAGCGCCACGCCAGCCCGCTGTATATTTCGGTGCAGACGACCAACGGCAAGCTGCGCAAAAAGATGCTGCATCATATCCATGCAGACCGCATCATGGAGCATCTCCGCCGCTTTGCCGACCACGACATGAGCTTCCACTGTCAGGTCGTGCTCTGCCCCGGCATCAACGACGGGCCGGAGTTGGAGCGAACCATGCACGACCTTGCTTCGCTCGCGCCGCATGCGCTGACCGTGGCGTTGGTTCCGGTTGGGCTGACCAAATACCGCGAACATCTGTATCCTCTTCGGCCCTACACACAGGAGGAAGCGGAACAGGTCATCCAGCAGGCAGAAGCGTTTCAAAAAGAGATGCTGGCCAAGCACGGCACGCGGTTCGTCTTCCCTTCTGACGAGTTTTATCAGATTGCCAAGCATCCGCTGCCGGACGTGGACAGCTATGAAGATTTTCCGCAGTTTGAAAACGGCGTGGGCCTGCTCTGCCGCCTGAAGGATGAATACGAAACGGCGGTTCGCCTTGATCCCGACGAGGGACAGGCGGAAAAGCGGAAGGTCATCATGGCCTGCGGCACATCGGTCGCGCCGTTTTTGCAGGACCTTGTCACCAAGCACCCCGTCAGCGGCGTAGAAATCCAGATCAAACCCATTATCAACTACTTTTTCGGCGAAACGGTCACCGTTTCCGGCCTGATTACCGGGCAGGATTTGGTGGCGCAGCTCAAGGGCGAAAAAGCAGATGAAATACTCATCACCGAAAGCATGCTTCGCCAGGGAGAAGAAATCTTTCTGGACGACATGACGCTTGAACAGGCGCAGCAGCAGCTCGGCATCCGCATCACTCCCGTCCCGGACGACGGCGCGGATTTGCTCTATGCCCTGCGCGGAACGGAGGAATAAACATGGCCAAACCCCTTGTCGCGGTCGTCGGCCGCCCGAATGTGGGCAAATCGACCTTCTTTAACAAAATTGCGGGCCGCCGCATTTCCATTGTGGAAGATACGCCTGGCGTGACCCGCGACCGCATTTACGCGGACTGCGAATGGCTGAATTACAAGTTTACGCTGATCGATACCGGCGGCATCGAGCCAAAAACAGACGATATTCTGCTCAAGCAGATGCGTCGTCAGGCCGAAATCGCCATTGACACCTGCGACGTGATCCTTTTCTTCACGGATGGCCGCACCGGTATGACCGCCGACGACGAGGATGTAGCCACGATGCTGCGCAAGAGCCGCAAACCCGTCATTCTGGTGGTCAACAAGGTCGATCATCAGGGCATGAACGACAACATCTACGATTTCTATGCGCTGGGGCTGGGCGACCCCTTCCCCATCTCCGCGACAAACATGCTCGGTCTGGGCGATCTGCTGGATGAAATGGTCAAGCATTTTCCCCAGGACGAACAAATTGAGGACGAGGAAGAACACACCATTCAGATCGCCGTGGTCGGCCGCCCGAACGTCGGCAAATCCAGTCTCGTCAACCGCATTCTCGGCCAGGAGCGCTCGATGGTTTCCGGCATTGCGGGCACGACGCGCGACGCGATTGACACGGCTTTTGTGCGCGATGGTCAGCGCTACAACATCATCGATACCGCGGGCATCCGCCGCAAGCGCGCCATCGAGGAGGAATCCATCGAACGTTACAGCATCGTGCGCGCGCTGGCCGCCGTGCGCCGCTGCGATGTGGCGCTCATCGTCATCAACGCGGAAGACGGCGTGACCGAACAGGATACGAAGGTCGCCGGCTATGTCCACGAGGAGGGCAAGGCCGCGATCATCGTCGTCAACAAATGGGACGCGCTGGAAAAAGATACCAACACGATGGAAACCTTCCGCAAGAAGGTCATCGAGGATCTCAAGTTCATGGATTACGCCCCGGTGCTCTTTATCTCTGCGCTGACGGGTCAGCGTGTGCCGAAGGTGCTGGAAAGCGTTCGCGAGGTCTACGGCCAGACCTCCCGCCGCATCACAACCGGCCTGCTCAACGATATTCTGGCCGACGCGACCACCGCACTCCAGCCGCCGTATATCAGCGGCCGTCGGCTCAAGATTTATTATGCAACGCAGCAGAGCGTCTGCCCGCCGACTTTCGTGCTCTTTGTCAACGACGAAAAACTGATGCACTTCGCTTATCAGCGCTATCTGGAAAACCAGTTCCGCAAGTCCTTCGGTTTTGAGGGCACGCCGATCCGCTTTATCCTCCGCAACAAAAATCAAAAGGGAGATGACGTGAAATGAGCGAGAACGTCAAACTGATTTTGACGCTTGTCATCGGCTACCTGCTGGGCAGCATCTCCACGGGGGTGATTGTCTCCCGCGTATTTGGCCATAAGGATATTCGCAGCGAGGGAAGCGGCAATTCCGGCACGACGAACATGCTGCGCGTGATGGGCAAAAAATACGCCCTGCTGACGTTCGCAGGCGACCTGCTCAAAGGCATTGTCGCCGTGCTGATTGGCAAAGCATGGCTGGGCACGCAGGCAGGCGAGATTGTCGGTGCGTTCGGTGCGATTCTGGGACACAATTTCCCGCTCTACTTCGGTTTTAAGGGCGGCAAAGGCATTGCGACGAGCTTCGGCTGTCTGCTGGTTGTGTTCCCGGTGCAAACGCTGTGCGCATTTGGCGTATTCCTGCTTCTCGTGGCAACGACGCGCTATGTTTCCGCCGGTTCGCTGGGTGCGGCGGTCACGCTGCCGTTTTTCATCATGTTCACCACGCCGTGCGATCCGGTGATCTGGGGTTCGGTGATTGCCATCTGTCTGTTGGCCATCTGGCGGCATGCGCCGAACATCAAGCGGCTGATGAATCACACAGAGAGCAAAATCAACCTGGGCAAGGGCAAGAAAACAGTCTAAATCTGAATTTCATGAAACAGCAAAAGGAGCGGGGCCGCGCGGCCCGCTCCTTTTTATGTAAATCAAGTTTCCTGTTCCTCGGTATTCTCCTCAGCAACACGCCGCCTCGTTGGCAAACAAATGACCTGCCCGCTGACAAAATCGCTGGGCAGCAGGTTCGGATTGAGCCGCAGAAGCTGCTCGACATTCGTGCCGTTGCGTTCGGCGATTTCATCGAGCGTATCTCCTTCCTGCAAGCGATAGACCGGGCCGCCGTTTTCGCAAAGTCCTCTATCCCCGCTGGGCGGTACGCAGAGCACATCGCCCGGCCGAAGCGCCGTCAGCCGGATATCCTCGTTATACTCCCGAAGCGCCCGGAGGGACACGTTGGAGGACAGCATGACATCCACAACGCTCTGCCCCTGCTGCACCGTGTACGCCGACGAACCGACCGGGCATGAACGCCCCTCGCCCACCGGCACGCACAGAATATCGCCCACCAGCAGATGCCCCGCCGCAATGTTCGGGTTGGCATTCATTAGGGCGCGCACGCTGATGCCGAACTTGCGGGCAATCAGGTAAAAGCTGTCGCCCCGCTGAACGCGGTAGGTTTCGCTGCCCGCCGGGCATGCGCCGGATTCCGGTTCAATCGCAGTCTGGTTAATCAGCTCATTTTCCATTTGGGTTGCATTGATTTGCTCCATAAAAGAACAGCCCCTTTCGACGTTCTGCTAAAAGCCTATGCGTCGAGGGGCTGTTTGTGCCTATGAAATCATTCAAGAACGGTGCCGTCCGGATGGAAGAGCGGCAACTTCTCCAAATAAACGATGTCCTCACGATCCTGCGCATCGCCTTCCGCCAGAATCGCCATGCGGCCGCAGATGTTGCCACCCGCCTTCTCGACCAGCTTTTCCAGCGCGGTCAGGGATTCGCCGGTAGAAATCACGTCGTCCACGATCAGGATGCGCTTGCCCTTCATGAGTGCCGCATCTTCGCCGTCAATATAGAGCTTCTGCACATGGTCGGTGGTGATGGAGCGCACCTCCACGCCGATCACGTCCTTCATATAGAGCTTCACGCCCTTGCGCGCAAGCATCCACTTCTTGCAGCCCAGCTGGCGCGCCATTTCATAAGCCAGCGGAATGCCCTTGCTTTCCGCCGTGATGAGATAATCAAATTCCGGCGCTTTTTTGAGCAGCTCGGTCGCGCACGCCTGGGTCAGCTCGCAGTCGCCAAAGATGACAAACGCGCCAATCGACAGCTTATCGTTCAGCGGGCAAATGGGCAAATCACGCTCGCATCCGGCGATCGTCATATGATAATGCGTATTCATGAGGTCGAACCTTCTTTCTTGCCGTCTGAAAGCTGCGGCAATAATCATCGTTTTCATTATACGCTGATTCGCTTTTTTCGTCAATAAATGCGCTTGTCCTTTTTTCTGTTTTTATGCCACAATTTTGCTTTTTTGTGTAAAAACGAAACAAAAACAACTTTTTGTCGGTTCGGCAGGGCAAAAAATCGAACCTTCTACATCTATGTTTGCAAAAAAGTTCGTCAATCTGTTTTGGGCCGTTTCGCCTGTTTCTTCAAACAGACAACCAATCTGCATATTTGATCTTTCGTCCCGCTTTCACTGTTTGGGCTTAGATTCAGCCTTACTCCAGGTCGACGCCGTCCTTTTTTTCGGATACTTCTGCACGATTCCTTTATCCGTCTCAAAACGCCTAACGTTCGCGCACGCGATATTTTCTTTTTTTAAGCGCAATCTCCCTTGACGTTGCCCCTGTATTCGTGATAAGATGGAACTCGAACATCAAGAACTAAATATTGTGTCTGACAAGCGTCATATCAACTATATATTGTGGTTGCAGGCTGAAAGAAACCAAAGAGAGGAACGTGTGTGGGGATGTACATCATTAAAAAGGACGGCACCAAAGAGCCGTTTAATGTTCAAAAGGTAGTCGCCGCGGTGAACAAAAGCGCCGAGCGCGTACTCTATACCTTTAAGCCGGAGGAGCTGGACTTCATCTGCCGCTTCGTTACCGAGAAATGCGAAGCGCTCGGCACCGAAGGTATCATGATTGCGCAGATGCACAACATCGTCGAAGGCGCGTTGGACGCGATCAATCCGGCCGTTGCCAAATCCTACCGCGATTATCGCAACTATAAGACGGATTTCGTGCAGATGCTCGACACAGTCTACAAGAAATCCCAATCCATCATGTACATTGGCGACAAGGAAAATTCCAACGCGGACAGCGCGCTGGTTTCCACCCGCCGCAGCCTGATTTTCAATCAGCTCAACAAGCAGCTTTATCAGAAGTTCTTTTTGACGGTTGAGGAATTGCAGGCGCAGCGCGACGGATATATTTATATTCACGACATGTCCGCCCGCCGCGACACGATGAATTGCTGTCTGTTCGACGTTGGCGCGGTGCTGCGCGGCGGCTTTGAGATGGGCAATCTGTGGTATAACGAACCGAAGACGCTGAATGTGGCTTTCGACGTAATCGGTGATATCGTGCTTTCCGCCGCGAGCCAGCAATATGGCGGGTTCACGGTTTCCTGCGTCGATCAGCTGTTGGACAAGTATGCCGAAGCCAGCTATGTGATGTTCTATGACCGCTATCGCTCGCTCGGCCTGTCCGACGAGCGCGCGCAGGAAGAAGCCATGAAGGATATCACCAATGACTTTGAGCAGGGCTTCCAAGGCTGGGAATACAAGTTCAACACGGTCGCTTCCAGCCGCGGCGATTATCCGTTCATCACCATGACGCTGGGTCTGGGGCAGACGCGCATGGCCAAGCTGGCCAGCAAGCTGTTCCTCAAGGTGCATGCGGGCGGTCAGGGCAAGAAGAACAACAAAAAGCCGGTGCTTTTCCCGAAGCTTGTCTTCCTGTATGACGAAAATCTGCACGGGCCGGGTAAGCCGCTTGAAGATGTGTTTGAAGCGGGCATCGAGTGCTCCTCCAAGACGATGTATCCCGACTGGCTGAGCCTGACCGGCGAAGGCTACGTCGCTTCGATGTACAAAAAATATGGCGCGGTCATCAGCCCGATGGGCTGCCGTGCGTTCCTCTCCCCGTGGTTTGAACGCGGCGGCATGGAGCCGGCGGACGAAAACGACAACCCTGTGTTTGTCGGCCGCTTCAACATCGGCGCCGTTTCGCTGCATCTGCCGCTCATTCTGGCCAAGGCGCGCAAGGAAAGCCGCGACTTTTACGAGGTGTTGGATTACTACCTCGAACTGATCCGCCGCCTGCACATCCGCACCTATGCCTATCTGGGCGAAATGCGCGCAAGCACCAACCCGCTCGCCTATTGCGAGGGCGGCTTCTACGGCGGCCATCTGGGGCTGTATGACAAGATCAAACCGCTGCTCAAGACGGCCACCGCGTCCTTCGGTTATACCGCGCTCAACGAGCTTCAGGAGCTTTACAACGGCAAGAGCATCTATGAGGACGGTCAGTTTGCCCTTGAAGTGATGCAGCACATCAACGAGAAGGTCAATCAGTTTAAGAAGGAAGACGGCTATTTGTACGCCATTTACGGCACGCCTGCCGAGAGTCTTTGCGGTTTGCAGATCGAGCAGTTCCGCAACCTGTACGGCATTGTGGAGAACGTTTCGGATCGGCCGTATGTCTCCAACTCCTTCCACTGCCACGTGACCGAGGACATCACCCCGATTGAGAAGCAAAACAGCGAAGCGCGGTTCTGGAATCTCTCCAACGGCGGCAAGATTCAATACGTGCGCTATCCGGTCAGCTACAACAAGGAAGCCATTCGCACACTGGTGCGCCGCGCCATGAAGCTGGGATTGTATGAGGGCGTGAACCTCTCGCTGGCCTATTGCGACGACTGCGGCTATCAGCAGCTTGAAATGGACGTCTGCCCGAAATGCGGCAGCAAAAATCTGACGAAAATCGACCGCATGAACGGCTATCTTTCCTATTCCCGCGTCCATGGCGAAAGCCGACTGAACGACGCGAAAATGGCTGAAATTGCGGAAAGAAAGAGTATGTAACATGAACTATCATAACATCACTGTAGATGACATGCTCAACGGCGACGGCCTGCGCACGGTCCTCTGGGTTTCCGGCTGTGCGCATCACTGCCGCGGCTGCCAAAATCCGCAGACATGGGACGACAAGAGCGGCATTCCGTTCGACGAAGCCGCAAAGAAAGAGCTTTTCGCCGATCTTTCGCGGGATTATATGGATGGCGTGACCTTTTCCGGCGGCGACCCGCTCTGCCCTTCCAACCGCGAGACGATCGGTCGGCTGATTGCGGAAATCCGCGAGCGCTTTCCCGAAAAAACAATCTGGCTGTATACAGGCGATTTATTTGAAACCTTCCGCGACGAGCTTCCTTTTCTGCCGCTGATTGACGTTATCGTGGATGGACCGTATGTCGAAGCGCTGCGCGACGTCAATCTGCGCTGGAAGGGCAGCAAAAACCAACGCGTCATCGACGTCAAGCAGACGCTGGCCACGGGTCAGGTTGTTCTGTGGGCTAAAAACTGATTTTTACACACAAAGGAGACAAGGAAATATGGTTCGTGTCGCTCGCTTTGAAAAGGTTTCCCTGCGCCGATTTGTCGCGGATTGGATCGCAACATTCCCCCAGCAAACCGTCGAGCAGGCGGTCGCCGCGTATGAGCGCATTCGCCTGCCGGAGCGCGCAACCAGCGGCTCCGCAGGTTATGATCTCTTTGCCCCGGTCGGATTTGAACTGGGTGCAGGCGAAGGCATTAAAATTCCGACGGGCCTGCGCGTGCTGATTGAAGAAGGCTGGGTGCTGACGATTTACCCGCGCAGCGGACTGGGCTTCAAATACCGTTTTCAGCTGGATAATTCCGTCGGCGTGATCGACAGCGATTACGCCCGTTCCGACAACGAAGGGCACATCTTTATGCGGATGACCAATGACAACCGCGAGGGCAAGAGCCTGATCGTACCCTCCGGCACGGCGTTTGCGCAGGGTATTTTTCTGCCGTTTGGCATCACGGTAGATGACGACGCACAGGGCGTTCGCAACGGCGGTCTCGGCTCAACCACCGGCCATTGACAACAAAGGGACGCGTTCGAACGGACACGTCTCTTTTTGAATTTCACGCAAAAAGGAGACATGCAGGGTGGCTTTTTCTCATCCCGATTATCCCGAAAATAAAGCGGAACGCTATGAGGTTTTCCTCGCACAAACAGCGTCTCTGCTGGATGAAACGCTCAATCCGATTGCGAATTTGGCAAACATCGCTGCGCTGATGTCCGATGCACTGCCGCAAATCAACTGGTGCGGCTTCTATTTGATGGACAATGGTCTGTTGATCCTCGGCCCCTTCTGCGGTCTGCCTGCCTGCACAAGGATTCCGCTTGGGCGCGGCGTATGCGGCACGGCAGCCCAGAAGGATGAAATTCAGCGAATCGCCGACGTTCACCAATTTCCCGGCCACATTGCCTGCGACAGTGCATCCCGAAGCGAAATTGTCATCCCCATCCACCATCAGGGACGCGTCATTGGCGTGCTTGATATCGACAGTCCTGTTCCGGCTCGTTTCGACGAACTGGACGAGCTATATCTGGTTCGATTGGTTGAGCAGATTCAAGCTGCTTGTCGGTTTGAATGCACCGCCTATTCTTTATAAAGAAAAACCGGCGATTGGTCTGCAAACCGCTCGTCGGTTTTCTTATTCCTGTTGTGCTTCCAGCACGCGGTCGATCATCGCCGCAACGCCGCATTCGTCATTGCTGAGCGTTTGATAGCGGCATGCCGTTTTGACGGCCGGGCTGGCATTGGCCATAGCAACGCTGTGAACCGCATATTCCAGCATGCTCAAATCGTTTTCCGCGTCGCCCATAGCCATCACCTGCTCTCTTTCAAGACCAAGGTGCTTCGCCAGAAACGCAAGTGCTGTTCCCTTTCCCGCATTTTCCGGCATGATTTCGATGTTGCCTGGCGAAGATTGGGTGAGCTGCAAATGCGGAAGCGCCTTTCGAACGGCCGCTCTCGCCGCTTTGATATTATCTGTATCAACCGAGCCCGCGTAACCGTCCTCGGCCAGATAGAGCTTCATCAAGCCCCGCCGGGCTGCCGCATACATCGCTTCTTCACCATAGCAGACATCAACCAACGCCCGATCTGTAATATGGTAATGCTGCCCCGGTGCAAAGGCTACCGTCGTTACGCGGCCATCTTCAAAACCGTTCATCATAATGCGATACGGAAGCAGAATATCAATCGCCCGTTTGGCGTCCTCCGGCTCAAGCGAACGCCTGTAAATAATCTTTCCTTCCGGAAGCGGCGCGTCGCTGATGCGCGTTCCGTTGCACGCAATCAGCATGCAGGGCAAATCCAGCCGACGCGCAAAATCGCTTGCATCCTCAAGCATGCGTCCCGTGCAGATACACACGTGAATGCCCGCCGCATCCGCACGGCGAATCGCATCAATATTCTGCTGCGGCACGGTTTGATGATCGCTGAGCAGCAGCGTTCCATCCATATCCAGCGCAATCAAGCGCACATGTTTCATCGCTTTTCCTCCTTTGCATTAAAACGGGCAATCGACAGTAAACGTCCGCCCTTCCAGATACGTCAGCGCACCGCCCGCATGGAAAATCAGCTTTATAGCCCAAAGCTGTTGACGACGAAGTCCCAGCTGACGATTCAGCGCACGGTCGCCGTATTTGTCGTCCCCCAGAATCGGATGGCCGATATGCGCCAGATGCGCACGAATCTGATGGGTTCGTCCCGTCATCAATTCCACTTCAAGCCGAGCATACGTGCCCGGTTCGATCACCCGGTAACCGGTCACAATTTCCAGTGCTCCTCGCGCCGGATAATCCGTCACCGAAACGCGTGATATCTGCGCATCCTTGCGCAGATAGGCGTGCATGACCGCTTCACGCTGGGCCGGGCAGCCTTTGACGCGGCAGGTATAAAACTTCTCCATCGTTCGCTTTTCAAATGCTTCCCGCGCCGCATCATAAGCTGCGTCGTCTTTCGTCAGCAAAAGCAGACCGCCGGTCTGCACATCCAAACGATGGCAAAGCCGAATCCGGTCTGTTTTTTCACCTGCCGATTGTTTCATCGCAATTATGCGCGTCAGCACGCTATCGCCGGAAAGCGGGTTATCTTCATTCTGGGCCTGAAGCCCTTGCGGCTTGTTCACCAGCAGAATATGTTCATCCTCAAAGACAATCGGCAGAGTTGCCCTGCTTTGGCCCTGCCCCGAAACGACTTCTTTGGGCCAATACACGCGAATCTGCTGTCCTTCCTGCACGCGCGTATCGCCCGATATCCGCACGCCATCCACTCGAACATCCCGGTTTTTCATCGCCTGTTTGACAGCCCACTGCGGCACGTCGGCGACTTGAAGCAGCAGGCGGGAAAGCATCATTCCATCCTTATCAGGCGTCACGGTGAATTGCATATCGTTTCTCCTCTTTTGTTTTATTGCAGCAGACTATGTTGTTCAGGCATAATCCATTTTGGCATTTGAATAAACATATCTGAAAGCGCCGCGCGCATCGGCTCAGACAGGTAGACAATGAGCGACGCCTGCAAGACTTCTTCCAAAGCCGCAAGCGGCGCGCCCTGCTTGCATAGAAGCCGAAGCGACCTGGCCACGTCTTCTGCGCGTCTTCCGTCACGAAGCGCGCCGAAAATGGCCTGCTCCACCTCTCGCTGAAGTGGAATTTCCTCCGGCAGAATATCCGTATAACTTACATTTCCCGTAGGATTCATCAAAATGCCGCTTCTCTGCTTCCCATGAATGACGGACTGCGGATCGGCCAGCGCCGGGTGAATCAGCATCACGCCATCGCTGTAATCCATGCAGTCATAACTCGCCCACAGGTATCGGCGCGCCAGCTGATTAAGCGTTTCATCCTGTTCATTTCCATTCAGGACTTCGCGCAGTATCATCCGCTGCGGCTGACGATCATCCATCGCGCCGACGCGGTAAAGCGTAGCCGTTAAATAATCGTGAAAGCCATTCAGCCGCGCTCGAATGCGGTCATGTTCTTCCCTTGCAAAAGCACGCGCAACGGGTTGACGAACCGCCAATTCCAGTTCCATGCAGGGCTGACCGGAAATCAGGCCGACATTGGCCCACAACCGAAGCGCAAGCGCGTGCGCCGCTTCCAGCTCTGCTGCGTCTTCAATTCGGGCTGTTCCGCCCAAGATGATCGCACGCTCCACCAGATCATGTTCTTCATTGGAGAGGCAGTCCGCCTGCGCTTCGATATTCTCCAATACGCACTTCCACACCTGCGTCAGCTGCTGGTGATACATCGGCTTCCGCTTCACGTTTTGCCAGCTTTGCTCCAACCTGCGTTGAAGCTTGTCCTGCGGCATCGCAGCCAATCGGTTAGCCGCAAGCGGTTCCATCCCCTTGACGCTTTGCTCGAAGCGTCTTTTTTGCATGGCTTCCAGCGTCTTATCCGGCCAGCCGCCCCAGAATACTTCCTTTTGTCTGAACACCTGTCGATCCCTCCGCGATAAATGATGTGATTTGCTTCTTTGCATGACAATGGCACCCGTGGCTTGCATGGGTGCCATTTGTCTTACGTTTATCTTTCGGAATCGGACAATGTTCGTCCAACTTATCACCTGTATCAGGAGAGCTTGAGCACCCAGCCGAACGGGTCTTCACGCTCGCCGTACTGAATGCCGGTCAGCGTATCATAGAAATCCTGCGTCAGCGAGCCGATCTGGCCGCCGGAAATGGTGATCTCGCGATCCTTCCAAGCCAAACGACCGACCGGAGACACAACAGCCGCCGTGCCGGAACCGAACGCCTCTTCCAGCGTGCCGTTATCCGCCGCGTCAAAGACATCCTGCACCGTGATGCGGCGCTCGTCAACCGGAACGCCCTTGTACTTCGCCAATTTGATGATGGAATCGCGCGTAATACCGCCGAGAATCGAGCCGAGCAGCGGCGGCGTAACCAGCGCATCCTTGAACTTGAAGAACATGTTCATCGAGCCGACCTCCTCGATGTACTTGTTCTCCTTGCCATCCAGCCAGAGCACCTGCTCATAGCCTTTCTTCTCCGCGATGTCGCCCGCGAGGATAGAAGCTGCGTAGTTGCCGCCCGTCTTGGTGAAACCGACACCGCCCTTCACGGCACGAACCAGATCCGGCTCAACATAAATGCCGACCGGCGCCAGTCCCTTGGCGTAATACGCGCCGGACGGGGAGCAGATGATGAAGAAACGATAGGTGCTGGACGCATGCACACCCAGCATCACATCGGTGGAAATCATCGTCGGACGGATATACAGCGAAGTACCCGGTGCGCTCGGCACCCAATCGGCGTCAACCTTGAGCAGCGCGAGCAAACCGGCCAGCGCTTCCTCCACGTCGAGCTGCGGCATGCCCAAACGCTCGGCAGAGCGATTCATGCGGGCAAAGTTATCGCGCGGGCGGAACAGATTCAAGCCGCCGTCCTTGCGGCGATAGCACTTCATGCCTTCAAAAATTTCCTGCGCATAATGGAAAACCGTGCAGGCCGGATCCATCACGAACGGGCCATACGGCACCACGCGCGCGTCATGCCAACCGCGGCCCTTTTCATAATCCATGATGAACATATGATCGGTAAAGATTTTGCCGAAACCAAGCTTGGACTCGTCCTCCGGCTTTTTCTTGGGATTCGTCGTCAGTGTCACAGGAATGTCGTACATGGTTTTATCCTCCATCAAAGTTCGGTTTTCCGCGAACTCTGGGGCAAAAATGCCTCGATATCGTAGTGGTTCTATTGTATCGCCACATGGACAGAATGTCAAGGGTTCAAAGCGTCGAAAGCCGCGGAAAGATGTGTTTTTTGCAGGAATACCACGAATTGTTTTCATCTTTTCCCCTATAATCATGCAAAACAGCCACGTTTCGCCAACCCCGATTCCTTTTTCGCTGCAAAGTTAAAGGAAGGGACGCAAACACGCCCCTTCCTTTATGATGGCCTTTTATTCCAGATAATCCTTGAGCTTCTTGCTGCGGCTCGGATGACGGAGCTTGCGCAGCGCCTTGGCTTCAATCTGGCGGATACGCTCGCGCGTAACGTTGAATTCCTGTCCAACTTCCTCAAGCGTGCGCTGACGGCCGTCTTCCAGACCGAAGCGCAGAGAAAGCACCTTCTTTTCGCGCGGCGTAAGCGTATCGAGCACGCCCATCAGCTGTTCCTTCATCAATGTAAAGGAAGCGGCCTCCGCGGGCGGCGGCGCGTCGTCGTCCTGAATAAAGTCGCCGAGGTGGGAATCCTCCTCCTCGCCAATCGGCGTTTCCAGCGACACCGGCTCCTGCGCGATCTTGATGATCTCGCGCACCTTCTCGACGCTGATGCCCATCGCCTCCGCAATTTCCTCCGGCTGCGGCTCACGGCCCTTTTCCTGGAGCAGCTGGCGGCTGACGCGAATCAGTTTGTTGATCGTCTCCACCATATGCACCGGAATGCGGATGGTGCGCGCCTGATCGGCAATCGCACGGGTGATCGCCTGACGAATCCACCACGTCGCATAGGTCGAGAACTTGAAGCCCTTGGTATAATTGAACTTTTCAACCGCTTTAATCAAGCCCAGGTTGCCTTCCTGAATCAGATCAAGGAAAAGCATGCCGCGGCCGACATAGCGCTTGGCGATGGAAACCACCAGGCGAAGGTTTGCTTCGGCCAGCTTCTTTTTCGCCGCTTCGGCCACCTCGCCGCCCATTTCCATCTGCTTGGCGATTTCAATTTCTTCTTCCGCCGTAAGCAGCGGCACTTTGCCGATTTCCTTGAGGTACATGCGCACCGGATCATCGATGCTGATGCCTTCCGGAACGGAAAGATCCATATCCGTGCCGGTCACATCGGCCGGCATCACGGCGGTCTCATCCTCCGTCGCGTTGATTACGTTGATGCCCTCGGATTCCAGCGTTTCAAAGACCGCGTCAATCGCATCCGCGTCAATATCCAAATCGCTGAGCTTGTTCATCACATCCTGATAAGTCAGCGTCTTTTTTTCGTTGCGCGCAAGGTCGAGGATTTCCTTCACCTTTTGCTGTGCCTGTTCCTTGTTCAATGCCACTAACGATCATTCCCTTCTGCCGGTCTTTTTTCCTGAGCCAGTAATTCCTGTATTCTCATAAGCGTACTGCGCTTTTCTTCGCCCTGCTGCGTACTCATTTTTTCTTTCAGCGCATTGATTTCGTTTTCCTTCCGTTTCTTTTCGAGCACCCGCAGATAATCCGCAACCATGCGCAATTCCTGCTCGCCCGCGCCGCTTTCGCTTGTCAACAGTTTAGCCGTTCGGCTTCTCTCGTCCTCGTCGTCGATTTCTTCCAGAATCGAAGCGGGCGTCATGCCGTCAAGCAGTTTCTGCGCCAATGCGCGTCTCTGCGGCGAAATGAAATCATCGGCCGTGATGGTTCCCGGTTCCACGCCGCCTTCCGCCAACAGAACGAGCAAACCCCTTTCCGCCGCGGCTGTTTCGGTATCCACGCCGTCGTTCTTTTCCTCCAGCGGACGCGCTGCATGTCGGAACATCGGCCTTTTTTTCTCCTCGATCAATTCTGTTCGGCCGATTTGAGCCAGCAGAACCTCCCGCGTGAATCCTGTGGAAACCATCAGCTGTTTGACATAATTTTCAAGCTCGACAGGCTCTTTCACCTTGGCCAGATATTTAGCGCAGGCGATCGCATAAGCGGTTCGCCCTTCCTCTGTGGATAAATCGTGATTCGCCGCTTCCTGCTTCATACGGTAAGCCGTCGCATCCACCGGCTTGAGCTGCTCGACGCTCTGCGGGCCGTAGGCCTTGATGTATTCATCCGGATCCATGCCGCCGGGAAAATCCAGCACCCTGGCCGGAACGCCTTCTTCCTCAAAGATATCCAGCGCGCGCAGAATGGCGTGCTGCCCGGCCGCGTCGCCGTCATAGGAAACCCAGATTTCCGGAGCATATCGCTTGAGCAGTCTCGCCTGTTCGAGCGTCAAGGCCGTGCCGAGCGTCGCGCAGACGCCGGGCACACCGGCCTGCACCATCGCGATGACATCCATATACCCTTCTGTCAGGATAACCCGTTTCAATCCGCGCTGCTTTTTCAGCAGATTGGCTGCGAATACGCCCAGCCTTTTATTGAAAATCGACGTGTCACCCGTATTCAGATATTTCGGCTTCACATCGCCCAGCGCACGGCCGCCGAATCCCAGCACCCGTCCCTGCGCGTCGATGATGGGAAAGATGGCGCGCTGGCGGAACATATCATACACGCGGCCATCCCGCCGCACGGAAATGCCCGCACTCATCAGTTCGTCATCCGTAAAACCCAATTCCCGCATGGCCTTTGTCGCGCCGTCGCTGTGCGGCGGCGTTGCGCCGAGACCGAAAATGCGGATCGTGCTGTCGCTTAATTCTCGCCCATGCAGATACGCCAGAATTTCCGCGCTCTCCTTTTTCCAAAGCTGTGCGTGAAAAAAGCGCGCGCACTGACGGTTCGCTTCGTAAAGCCGCTCCTTGCGGGATTTGCTTTCCGCATCCTCCCTGCTGTGCGTCAGCTCCGGCACCTCCATATGCACCTGTTCGGCCAGCAGCTTGACGGCATCCATAAAATCAAGATGTTCCATTTCCATCACAAACGTGATGGCGCTTCCGCCCGCATGGCAGCCGAAGCAATAATACATCTGCCGCTGCGGGTTGACGGAAAAGGACGGCGTCTTTTCACCATGGAAGGGACACAGCCCCCAATAGCGACCGCCTTTCGGATTCAACTGCACATATCGAGAGACAACCTGCACGATATCCGCTCGGTCGCGAAGCTCATCAAGCCATGCTTGAGGCAGCCTTCCGGCCATCGTCCTTCACCGTCCTACTCTTTTTCGCCGTTTTTTTGCTCATTCCTGCATCCTTCATGCATTTTTTTCACTGTTTTATGCGAACATTCATCCGATTCCGTCAAAAAACGGTGGAATAAACAATTTTTGATACGTTTTCACCGCATAAGCATCCGTCATGCAGGCCACAAAATCGCATACGCCGCGCTGCGTTCCCTCGCGGTATGTAATTTCCAGATATTCGTTGGGCAGCTGCGACGGATGCTCGGTGTAATAGCGCACAAGCTCGGTCACAATGTGCATCGCTTTCTGCGATTCATCTGCCGCCCAGTCCCTTGCATAGACATGCGCAAACATGAAAGCACGCAGTTCCATGAGCGCATCCCAGACGTCCGGCTCCATCATGATTTCGCCGCACGCGTCCGACGCGCGAACAACGCTCGCAACCATGTTTCCAACACGTTCTCCGTGCGTCATACCCAGCTTTTTAAGCGCATGCGCGGGCAATTCTTCCTGCTTCAGCACGCCGCCGCGAATCGCATCGTCAATGTCATGGTTGATGTATGCAATGCGATCCGCCAGATGCACGCACTGACCTTCCAGCGTCTGCGGCTTGATTTTTCCGGAATGATGCTCAATTCCGTCGCGCACTTCCCACGTCAGATTCAGCCCTGCGCCGTCATTTTCAAGTACTTCAACGACACGGCGGCTCTGCACACGATGCTCAAAACCGCCTTCAATCAGCCCATTCAAGGCTTCTTCGCCCGTGTGGCCAAACGGCGTGTGCCCCAAATCGTGTCCAAGCGCAATGGCTTCGGTCAAATCCTCATTCAGCCGAAGCGCACGCGCAATCGTTCTCGCAACCTGCGTCACTTCCAGCGTATGGGTCAGCCGCGTGCGATAGTGATCGCCCTGCGGTGCAATAAACACCTGCGTTTTGCCCTTGAGCCGTCGGAAGGATTTGCAATGCAGGATTCGATCTCTGTCCCGTTGAAATTCGGTGCGCATATCGTCGTCCGAAACAGGCTTTTCACGACCCTTTGTCCGGCTGGAAAGCATGGCATACGGCCCCAGAACATCCTTCTCCTGCTGCTCCAATCGTTCTTTAATGGTCAATGTGCGCGCCCCTTTCCTTTTGCCGCTTGATCGAATAAAACGACATAAAACATTATTCGACACGAACTCGTGAAAACCTATCGCCCCAGTGAAAATTCCCATAAAAAAATGAATGAAAAGAACGGACGCATGCAAATTCGTCCGCTCTTTGCCTGTTTATTTTCGTGTCAATCGTCTTCCGCCGTCCAGCGCATGCTGCGTTTCACGGCGCGATGCCAGCCCTGCATCACCTTTTCGCGCTCCTGCCCGCTCATTTGCGGCGTAAGGCTCAAATCCATCTGCCAAACACGGCGGATTTCATCCATATCCTTCCAAACGCCGACGGCCAGACCCGCCAGCAGCGCCGCGCCAAGCGCCGTCGTTTCGATGACGGCAGGACGGATCACCTTGCAGCCCAGCACGTCCGCCTGAAACTGCATTAAAAATTGATTCGCGCTTGCGCCGCCATCCACGCGCAGTTCGGAAGGTTCCCGCCCGCAGTCCGACGCCATCGCGCTGACCAAATCCGCCGATTGATAGGCGATGGATTCCAACGCCGCGCGGACGACATGCGCCCGTCCCGTTCCGCGCGTCAGCCCAATAATCATGCCCCGGCTGTACATATCCCAATAAGGCGCACCGAGTCCGGTGAACGTCGGCACCATGTAAACACCGCCATTATCCGGCAGAGAACGGGCAATCGTCTCCGTTTCAGACGCGCGTTCGATGATCTTCATCTCGTCACGAAGCCATTGAATCGCCGCGCCGGCCACAAAGACGCTGCCCTCCAGCGCATACGTACAGGTTCCATTCAGCCGCCACGCAATCGTGGAAACCAACCCGTTTCGGCTGACCGCCGGCTTTTCGCCCGTGTTCATCAGAAGAAAGCAGCCGGTTCCGTATGTATTTTTCATCATGCCCGGTTCAAAGCAGCCCTGCCCGAACAGCGCGCTGTGCTGATCGCCGCAAAGCGCGGCAACGGGAATCGCGCGTCCGAGGATCGACGGATCGAGCATGCCGATCACGCCGGAAGTATCCACCACCTGCGGCAAAACGGCGTGCGGAATATTCAGCGCTTTGAGCAGCGTATCGTCCCATTCGTTTTTATGGATATCAAAGAGCATCGTCCGGCTTGCGTTCGTCGCATCCGTCACATGCGGCCGCCCGCTGATGAGATTCCACGCCAGATAGCTGTCCACCGTGCCGAAGCAGACTTCTCCGCGCTCGGCGCGTTCATGCAAATTCAGATGATCGAGCAGCCAGCTCAGCTTGCTTCCGGAGAAATACGCATCCGGCACCAACCCCGTCACCTGCCGGATATGGCCTTCAAGTCCGTCTTCGCACAGTCTGGCGACAATCGGTGCGGTTCGGCGGCATTGCCAAACAATCGCGTTATGCAGCGGCCTGCCCGTTTTTCGATCCCACAGCAATGTGGTTTCGCGTTGATTGGTGATGCCGATAGCCGCAATGCTGTCCAGCGGAACGCCCGAAATGCGCACCACCTCGCGAAGCGCATCGACCTGTGTGTTCAAAATCGCAGCGGGATCGTGTTCCACCCAGCCGGGCTGCGGATAAATCTGCTCAAATTCATAGCTTTTCATCGCGACAATGCGGGCATTTTCATCAAATAAAACCGCGCGGGAGCTTGTCGTGCCCTGATCGAGCGCGATCACATACGTGTGCATGGCGCAAAGCCTCCTGTTTTTTCTGAATATGCAATACGCCGCCGCAGGTCGTCCCCGCGGCGGCGCATATCATCCGATTATTTGAGTTCCACGAAATACAGCATGCCGCCCGTTGTGCCGACAACAATATCGTTGCCGTAAGCCGCCGGGGAAGCCTGAATCGCGCTGCCCAGGCTGAGCGTGCTGAGGGTCATTCCGCTGAAACCATCCATCAGGCGCAGCGTGCCGCCATCGTCGCCCATGACGATATAGCTCTTTCCGTCCTTCTGGTACAGGGCAATCGGGGAAGACATGGATTCCACATCCAGCGGCTGATTCCAAACTTCCTCGCCCGTCTCCTTATCCAGCGCATAGACCACCGCGCAGACGCTCTTATCGTCCATCTCCACGCGGTTGACATTGAAGACGACCAGATCGCTGATTTCGCCCTCGCCCACCAGCGGAGATGCCATCAAACCGGCATAGGAACCCGCCTTCGCGCTCTTGCTGGCATATTTGCCCTTGATGCTGCTCTGGCACTCCCAGACGATTTCGCCCGTCAGCGCATCGATTTTCAGCAGGCGAACCTGACCGCTGCGCTGCGTCTTGCTGAGCGTCGTGCCGGTGTAGAGATACACATTGCCATCGCCGTCTTCCTCAAGCGCAGGCGTACACATCATGCTTTCGCCCAGATCAATCGCCCAGACGGCCTGCATCGTGTTCATATCCACGCACTGAAGCACGCCGGAATCATCGCCATAATACACGTAGTCGCCATAGCTGGCCACGCCGCCGGTAATGCCCTGCACCGCGCCCTTGACGCTGCTGACATAGCCATACGCCGTCTTGGTCGGATTCACGGAAATTTGGGCATTATCCAAATCGAAATCCGTGTTCATATTGACCGTGTAGAGCAGGCCGTTCTTCGACGTGTAAATCAGCGTATCCGAATCCGATTCCACAATGGAAGAAGATGCGACAGCGTTATCCTTGCCCTTTGCCGCCTCATCCTTGCTGGTTTCAAAATCAAGCAGGGTTTGATCGATCAGGTTATAGGTACGCATACCGATCACGCCCGTATAAGCCGATGTTTTTTCCTCCGTCTGGCCCACATACAGCAGCGGATAGCCATACGGATTGACGCTTGCGGTCACGTTCATCGGCAGGCCGATTTCAATCGGCTGACGGGAATACGCCATCGTGTCCAGATCATAGAAGTAAATCTTGCCGTCATTCGAAGGCACGATCACTTCCTTCATGGCCGTCGTGTTCTTGGATTCATCCACGATATTCATCATCTCGCGGATGTTCTTATACCACTTGACGATCAGTGGCTGGCTGCCAAAGCCAAAGCCGGTGTAGGTGTTATCCAGCTTGGTGGTGCGCATGCCGCGAACCACGGCAAGCTGCTCATCCTGCACCTCCACCGTGCCATACGCCGCGTTCTGGCGCAGCGGGCCGCCGCGGAAGGTCAGCACGCCGCCCTGACTGGTATACTTTTCCGGATCGCCCATGCTGATGGATTCGCTGCTGGCATAGTTTTCAACGGTCTGGCCGTCGGAAACAACAAAACTGCTCTTGAGCACCTTTTCAGGCTGCGTATCTTCCGATGCGGAAGCGCTCTGCGCCTGATACGGAACCGGAGTCGGCGTAGGCGTCGGAGTCGGAACCGGCGTGGGCGTCGGGGTGGCCGTCGGCGTCGGAGACGGCGTTGCAGTAGGCGTGGCCGTCGGGGTAGCCGTCGGCGTTGCGGTAGGAGTGGCCGTCGGCGTCGCTGTCGGGGTAGCTGTGGGCGTCGCGGTAGGCGTGGCCGTCGGCGTTGCAGTAGGCGTCGCCGTGGGTGTAGCTGTCGGAGTCGCCGTAGGCGTAGCCGTCGGTTCAAGCGTCGGCGTGGCCGTCGGCTCGATGGTTGGGGTCGCCGTCGGCTCAAGCGTCGGCGTCGCTGTCGGGCCAAGGCCGATCTGCGAAAGGATGGCATCCTTCTCGTTCGGGAAAACAATCCACCCCAGTGCAAATACGACGATCACCAGCAGCAGCACGACAATGATGCCAATCAGGCAGCCCGTGCCGTTGCCGCGCTTCTTTCCGCCCTTTTTGCGGGGCACATCGTCGTCAAAATCGTCGTATTCTTCTTCCCAAACCTGACGCTGCACGCTGCTTTGAACAGGCTTGCGCACTTCGCTGCGCGGACGGGGAGCTTCCTCCAATTCCGGCTGCGCAGGCCGGAAGGTGCTTGCCTCGTTATCTTCCGTCATAACCGGTCTTTGTACGTCGGCGCGTCTGCGTCTTCTCGGCGCAGGCGTTCCGTTCTTCTGTTCGTCCAATTCATACACCTCATTTCAGGCAATCTTCGGTTGTTTCCATTATACATGAAATTTCCTGTTTTCTCAATCCCATTTTATAGAAAAGGTGGAAATGCCGCCATTTTTTCACGGTCATGCCGTCCTTTTCCACCATATTGTAAGGATGGAAGCCCTGAAAGGAGCTGAAGAATATGATTTCTCCCTATGCTTTGCTGAGCGCCAGCCGTCCCAAGCCTGCCGCGTCCATCGTCACGCCGTATGATCTGTACAGCGCGGTTCAAAACAGCGCAGAGCCGCCTGCGCAGGCTTTCCCATCCGAACCGCCCGCGCCTGCGCCCTTGCCGCGTCTTCAAGGGCCGCGGACGCATTACATCCGCGACATCGGTCTTCGCCACAGCAGCGCAGCCCGCCGCACAGTTTTCAGCGCGCCCCCTTCTCCGTGATCCTCCATGATCCTTTTGCGTATTTTGCACCGGGCATACATGGCGGCGGCGGCCATCTGCGCTCCGCCGTTTTAGTTTTTTGCGTCTCTTGTTCAGGGTTTTCCTGAACCGGCTGGGCCGTATGCAAACGCTGTATTTTTTGTTCGCGTTTTGCTTCCGTTTTTCGGATTTCAAACGCTTTTCTCGCCGCCTCTCCGGTATCCGCCGCCAGCTGTTCCCCCGCTGTGCCATACGCGCCCAGCAGTTTTTTTCTTCTGCCCGGCTTTTCGATTTCCAGTCCATCGGCGTTGCAGCTGAACGTCTGTTCTTCGTCTTCATATAAAACGGTCAGCTGCATGTCTGTCCCGTCTGCATTCAGGCGAATGCGCAGTTTTTCGTCTCTGGCCATGATATAACCGCAGGCCGCGCCGCTTTTCGTTTTCAGCACATAGCTTTCATTCATCCCAAACGCCTCCCGGCTAAACTATGCGCTTTTGCCGCTTGCCTTGCCCGGCATTTGGCGTTATAATGAAAAGAGTAATTTTGACATCTTACGGAGGCATTCAGTGCGAAATCATTTCTTGCTCCTCTTTTTTCTTTGCCTGCTCTTTTCCTTCGGCGCGCTGGCGGATACCGGAACGGAAATCTGCATGGAACGGTTCATGCAAAACGCCAATGCAGATGGAACGCCCCGCATTCTCTATACGGGCGTAACAAAAATCGCGCTAAATATGCGCAGTCAGGCAGATAAGGACAGCGATTCGCTCGGCGGGCTGAAAGAAGGCGAAACCGTTCAAATTTTCGGCTTCGATCAGGAATGGCTTTTCTGCTGGCGCAGCGACGTCGGCGTCTATTTCATCGGTCGTCATAATGTGGACGACATCACGCCGATTTCCGACGATATCGCGCCCTACGGTGTGATTCGCAACGACTATGTGGCCGTCACGGGCGTGGATACCGCGCTTTACGCTTCCGCCGATGAAAATTCCGAAAAGTTGGTCACGATTGCAGCCGATTCCCGGCTGAGCATCTGGCAGATTCAGGACGGCTGGGCGGTTGTGCCGTATAAACGCGTGGTCGGCTATCTCTATGTAGGCGATATCAAGCAGCTGGAGCCTGTCGCACCCAACCCGGATTATGCGCAGGAGGGCGACATCATTTCCGTTTTCACCACGTTTTATTCGCTGCGCAACACCGAGCTAAACCAGGGACGCATGGAAAACATCCGCGTGGGCTGCGCCTACATCAACGGCCAATATGACGCGGGCTATGTCTTCGATTTTGACGCAGTCGCCGGGCCTTATCGCAAGAGCCGCGGTTACAAGGATTCCCCCGTTCTGATTAACGGCGAATCCGTCGCGGGTTCCGGCGGCGGCACCTGTCAGGTTTCCACCACGCTGTATAACGCCCTGCTCCAGATTCCGGAGGGTATTTCGATTATATACCGCCATGCGCACGGTCCAAGCGGCGCGACATATGCCCCGCATGGCGTAGATGCCGCCGTCGGTCGAAGCAACGTCTCCAAAGGCATGATTAAGCTCAACCTCGAATTTCAGAATACCTTCGATTTCCCGATTGTCATCGACTGCACGGTGCAAAACGGCGCGCTGTGCATCGCTATCCGCAAAGGCGCATAAAGTGAAACCTCGACACTTCCTTCGAATTTCTTTCGAAAGAGATGTCGAGGTTTTTCTTATTCTTTCTGTGCTTTTGCTTCAATTTCTGCGCGGAGCACTTGCTTGCGGGTCCTTGCTTCTTCGAGCATCACCGCCGCGTGGCGAATGCTGCTCTCGCTTTCGCAGGTCGCGCCGCCGACCATGCGGGCAATCTCCTGCGCACACTGGTCTTCGTCGAGCCGCGTTACCTCGGTACGCGTCGTGCCGTTTTCGTCATATTTGCGCACCAGATACTGTGTATCCGCCATGGCGGCAATCTGCGGCAGATGCGTGACGCAGATCACCTGATGATGATCGCCGATTTGGCTCATTTTTTCCGCCACAACCTGTGCCATCCGTCCGCTGATGCCCGTATCGATTTCATCGAAGACCATGCTTCGCGGAATGCCCGGCTTCTGCGCTGAAAGATTTTTGAGCGCCAGCATGATGCGGGACAGTTCGCCGCCGGAAGCCACGCGCGCCAGCGGTTTGAGCGGCTGACCAAGATTCGCGCAGAACATCATTTCGATTCGGTCAACGCCCTGCGCGCTGAACCGGTCGCGAAGTTTTTCGCCCTCCTCCAAGGGAGCGAACGCCATCGACAGCCGCGCATTTTTCATGCCGAGGTCATGAAGCTGTTCGACAATCGCGTGTTCAAATCGACTGGCAGCTTCCTCGCGCGCATGCGTCAGCTTCACGGAAATTTCCTCCAACCTGCGCGTCATCTGGCGGTAATCCTTTTCGAGCCGTTCGGCCGCTTCGTCGGAATCCTCCAGTTCGCTCAATTCGGCTTCGATTTTATCCCGATAGCGAATCATGTCCTGCGTCGTCGCGCCGTATTTGCGGTTTAAGCGGCGGAGCAGATCGAGCCTGCTTTCAACGCGTTCCGCTTCCTCCGCATCATAGTCCATGTCTTCGCGCAGATCGCGCAAATCCCGCGCCGCGTCCTCCACCTCATAGCAAAGGCCGTCCAGCCGCGCATAAACCGTCTCATACCGTGCGTCCAGCGAAGCGACCGGCTCCAGCGCGTTCACGCCCTCGCGCAGCAGCTCCACTGCCGAGGAACCGCCCTCCACGCCATCGCTGAGCAGCGCGCAGGATTCGTCAAACGCCGTCATGATCTTTCCGGCATTGCGATAAAAGACCTTCTGTCTTTCCAGTTCTTCTTCCTCGCCCGCCGTCAAATCCGCGCCGCGCAATTCTTCCAGCTGAAACCGAAGCATATCGATGCGCTGTTCCCGTTCGGCCACGCTTTTGCGCAGTTTGGACAGCTTCTGCGCCGTCTGCCGCCACGAAGCATACGCTTTTTCGTTTTCGGCCAGCAACGGGCGAATCTCGTCAGCCGCATATTCATCCAGATAACCGATATGGTTTTTGCTGTCCAGCAGAAGCTGATGCTCATGCTGACCATGAATATCCAGCAGCTGCGCGGAAACCTGCCGAAGCGTTTGCAGCGGCACAATCGTTCCGTTAATGCGGCAGATGTTCCGCCCCGTGCTCGTCAATTCGCGGGAGATGGACGCCGTATCCTCGTCCCCAGTCAGCGTCAGCTCGTTGAGCACGGATTTCACCTTTTCGTTATCCGCGATATCAAACACGGCTTCCACGCGCGCCTTCATCTCGCCGTTTGTAATCAAATCCCTGTCCGCGCGTTCGCCGAGCACCAGATTCACCGCGTCCACCACGATGGATTTGCCCGCGCCGGTTTCGCCGGTCATCACGTTCATGCCCGGTTCGAAATCGATGGTCATATCGTCAATCAGCGCAAGATGATGAATGCTAAGCTGCAAAAGCACCGCAATTTCCCCCTCTTACTTGACGATGTTCTTGAACCGGCGAATGACCGCTTCCACTTCTTCGTTGGATCGCACAATCACCAGAATCGTGTTGTCGCCCGCAATCGTGCCGAGCACCTCCGGCCAGCGAAGGCTGTCCACAGCTTCCGCCGCGACATGCGCGCTGCCGGAAAGCGTCTTGATGACAACCAGATTGTTGGCAGAATTGATATCCACCACCGAATCGGAGAGCATGCGGATCAGTCTGTCGCCCACGCCCTGATCGTTTTTGTCGATCGTCGCATAACGATAGCTTCCATCCTCGGCCAGCACCTTAAGCAGGTGCATTTCCTTGATGTCGCGCGAAACAGTCGCCTGCGTCACCACCATGCCGTGCGCACGCAGGGCTTCGGCAAGCTCCTCCTGCGTCTGAATGCTTTGGCTTTCCACAATCTCGCGGATCAAAGCCTGCCGTTTTGCCTTCATAAACGTCCTCCTTGAACTGATTATTTCCTGTCCATCCTTCAGAATCGGTTCATGTTCTGCTCTTTTTTACAAGCTCCATTGGGAGAGCTTATCTTTCAGCAGCGAGAAAAAGTTGCGTTCTCTGGGGAATCGCACGAGCTGCGCGTCGTGCGCCGAGCGGGTTACGGTCAGCCGTTCGCCGTTGCGCATGCGGCTGACCGCCTGACCGTCGATGGAAAGCTGAATCCCGTCCCGCATTTCCTTCATATTCAGCAGCAGCGTCACCTGCTCCGCCGCCGAAAGCACGATGGGCCGCGATTGCAGCGAATGCGGACAAATCGGGTTGAGCACAAAACACGGCACATCCGGGCTGACAATCGGGCCGCCCGCCGAAAGCGAATAAGCCGTCGATCCGGTCGGGCTGGCCAGCACCACGCCGTCTGCGATATAATGATCCACCAGCGTGCCGCCGACAAGCGCATCCAGCGCGATCATCCGCTGGGACAAGCCGCGCGAAATGCTGATTTCGTTGGTCGCATAAGCGGAAACGGGCTTGCCGTTGCACAGTCCCTGAGCCTGCAGCATCATCCGCCGCTCGATGGCATATTCGCCGCGCACCAGCATATCCAGCGCTTCCGGCAGCTCCTGCGTCTGCGTTTCCAGCAAAAAGCCCAGCCGACCGAGGTTAATGCCCAGAATCGGGATATCCCTGTCCACATACATGTCCAGCGCGCGAAGCACGGTGCCGTCGCCGCCGAATACAAAAAGCATATCGACCGTCTGCGCATCCGGTTCTGGCAGATAGCGCGCGTTTTCAGCTTCACCGCCCAGATTTCGGGTCAGTTCTTCCCGGTCATCCTCAAAGAAAATCGGTTCAATGCCCCGCGCACGGCAAAGCTCGGCGCAGACCCTCGCCGTGTCATAAACCGATGGCTTATTCTGGTTCAGATAAAACATTGCGTTGTGAATCATACGCCGACAGCCTCCTTCGGTTTCTGCAATCAAGCGTTGCCCAGCGATTCGTGCGCCTGCCGCACAATTTCGGCGGCCTCCTGCTCGGTCACACTGTGCGTCGCGCGGCTCTTGGGCAGAATGTGCACCAGAAACTCAATGTTGCCTTCCGGCCCCTTGATCGGCGAAAACGAAAGACTCTGCGCCGTCCAGCCCATATCCGTGTCGATAAAATGCAGGATTTCCTTCACCACATCCAGATGCACCTGCGCATCGCGAACAACGCCTTTTTTACCGACGCGGTCGCGCCCCGCTTCAAACTGCGGCTTAATCAGCGAAATAAACTCGCCGTCTTCGCCCATGATGGCCGCCGCTGCGGGGAGAATCTTGGTGATCGAGATGAACGACACATCCATCACGCCCAGCGTCGGGTGTAGCGACAGGTCGTCCGCCGTCAAATAGCGCGCATTGGTGCGCTCCATCACGGTGACACGCGGATCGTTGCGCAGTTTCCAATCCAGCTGGCCATAACCCACGTCGATGGCGTACACATGCGCCGCGCCGTTTTGCAGCAACACATCCGTAAATCCACCCGTGGATGCGCCCAAATCCATCGCCACGCGATCCTTTGCCTGAACGCCGAACACCGCCAGTCCCTTTTCCAGCTTCAACGCGCCGCGGCTCACATAGCCTGTGCCCGTCTGCCGCACAATCAGTTCATCTTCCGACGTGACCTGCGCGGAAGCCTTGTCCACCTTGTTTTCGCCGATATAAACCACGCCGGACATCACCAGCGCCTGCGCCTTTTCCCGGCTCTGCGCCAGCCCGCGCTCCACCAGCGCAACGTCAACGCGTTTTTTATCCGACATGCTTGTTCTCCTTGTCTCTCACGATTTTTTCAATTCGATCTGCCAGCTGATCCGGCATCAGGCCGCATTCACGCAGCAATTCCGGCACGGAACCATGCGTAATGAACCGATTTTCAAGCCCAATAATCTGAATCGGCGCATCCGCCTGTTCCTCCACGCACACGCGCGCAATTTCCGAACCGAAGCCGCCGATCATTTCGCCTTCCTCGATCGTGATGATTCTTGCTTTTCGCTTAAACAGCGCGCGCAGGCTGTCCATGTCCATCGGTTTAAGCGAGCAGCAGTCGATCACGCCGATCGACAGCCCGCGCTTGGCCAGCAATTCGGAAGCCTTGATGGCGCTCTGCGTCATTCTGCCGTAAGCCAGAATGACCGCGTCCTGCCCGCCGGGGATGAGCGTCTGCCATTTCCCGACGGCAAACGCTTCGCCCGTCACGTTCTGCGCATAAGGTTCAATGCCGTCCTTGGGATACTGCACGACGCATGGCCCATCCAGCTTGAGCGTTGCGCGCACCGCCTGACGGATTTGCTGCGTATCTCTCGGCGCAAGCAGCGTCAGGTTTGGAATGCTCATCAGCATCGGTACGCTGAGCACGCCGTGATGCGTCTTGCCGTCGTCGCCAACCAGCCCCACATGATCCGACAGAATGCACACCGGCAGGTTCTGCAGGCAAACGTCATGCACGATTTGATCATAAGCGCGCTGTAAAAACGTGGAATAGACCGCAAAATACGGCCGATAGCCGCCCCGCGCCATGCCCGCCGCCATGCTCACGGCATGCTGTTCGGCAATGCCCACATCAAAGAATCGGCTGGGATAATATTTCGAAAATTCCGAAAGCCCCGTGCCGCCTGCCATGGCCGCCGTCACGGCCACCACGCGTGCGTCCTCCGCCGCCATGCTCACCAATTCTTTGCCTGCGGCCTGCGCGGCGCTCTCCTTGCTGCTCTGGCTGCGCTTCATGCCGTTTTCCACACGGAACGGTGCAACGCCGTGGAATTTTTCCGGCTGCCGCTCGGCCAGATCATAGCCGTGTCCCTTCTGGGTAATCACGTGAATCAGCAGCGGCGTATCCTGAACTTTCTTCGCTTCTTCAAACACATGGGTCATTTCTTCAATATTATGGCCGTCGAACGGGCCGAGATAGCGGAAGCCCAGCGCTTCAAACATCTCGCCGCCCGTCGTCACGGATTTGACCATGTTTTTCGCGTTTTCAATCACATGCGCCAGCGGCTTGCCGATCAGCGGAATATGCGTCAGCTTATTGCGGATGCGCTTTTTGCTGCCATACCACGATGCGCTTGCGCGAAGATGCTTGAAATATTCCGACAGCGCGCCCACGTTTTTTGAGATGGACATTTCGTTGTCATTAAGCACAACGATCAGGCGCGTATGCCCGTTGCCCGCGTCGTTCATCGCTTCATAGCACATGCCGCCCGTCAGCGCGCCGTCGCCAACGATCGCCACCACATGATAATCCTCATGATTCAGGTCTCTGGCGCGTGCCAAACCGAGCGCCATCGAAATGGATGTGGACGAATGCCCCGTGTCAAATAAATCGTGTTCACTTTCCGCGTGGCACGGAAAGCCGCTCAGGCCGTGATAGGATCGCAGGGTTTTAAATTGCTCCTGCCTGCCCGTCAGCAGCTTATGCGCATAGATTTGATGGCCGACGTCAAAAACCAGCTTATCCGTCGGGCTGTTGAACGCCCTGTGCAGCGCAATCGTCAGCTCCACATCGCCCAGATTCGACGCCAAATGACCGCCCTGCCGCGAAACCGTATCGATAATCGTTTGACGCAGCTCAGCGGCCAGTTCGTCCAGTTGCTTTGCATCCAGCCGCTTGACGTCCTGCGGCCCGTTAATTTCAGGCAGAATCGCCATCGACCGCACCTCCCCTTAGTTTTTCTTCTTTTTCTTTCGTTTCGGCTTTTTCGTTTCAAACAAAGCCATCACCTTGCCGACAAAAAGAACGATCGACGCGCTGTTTTCAATCGCGACAGATTTGCCTGCAGCCTTGCCGCCGATCATAAAGGACGACGTAAACGCTGCAATCAATACGGAAGCCACCGCCGTTGGCAGCCCCATCGACGCCAGATGCAGCGCAATGACCGAACCGGCCGAGCCGCTGACAACGCCGACGATATCGCCCACAACGTCGTTGAGCAGGCTCGAAACGCGTTCCGCTTTACGAATCAGCTGAAGTGCCTGCTTTGCGCCCCAAATTCTCTTGGAAGCCATCGCAATAAACGGCTGTTCGTCCGCCGATGTGACCGCCGTGCCGATGACGTCGGTAATCACACCGATGGAAATCAGCACAATCAGCACCAGCAGCGCGACCAGCAACCCGGCCGAATCCACAAACAGGCTCGTCAGAACGGACATGACAACGGAAAGTGCAAAAGACAGAATAACAACCGTCATCACCCATTGTCGTTTTTCCTGTTTCGTCTTTTCCTTTTTACTCACAAGGTTTCACTCCATCAAAAATTTGAAAAAAGCCCACGAAAACCGTGGGCTGATCTGCAAAAGAAAGGTGGTGATACAACAAATAGACCTTGCGGCTTAGGTTCGGTAGGATTTCCCCGCCCGTTACTTCCTGTCGCCATAGAAGCGGTTTCCCTTTAAAGCGTGCGCCGCGTCGTTTCCGTGCGCGGGACCGAATTACCACTGAGACCACACTGTAATCTCTGTCATATCCTGATCGACAGTCTAGGAGCTTTCCTCGGCAGCCTCGGTTCTTTCCTAGCCTCTTTTGCAGTCGTGGTTTCACACAGCGATCGCGGCGGCTTCCGTGAGCCTTTGGTCACCGTGCGTTGTTCCATGATCCACCACAGCCGCTCAAGGCAGGCTACACTGCAGGCAGCTTTTGTACCACCATGCAGGTTTTCATGACGCAAAGCCGTCATGCCTCCACGAAAAATGGGTCGAGCTCCGCCATGCCATTGACGGCCGCCCATAGTTCTTACTCCCAGCGCCAACCCCCGACTGGGCGTCAGCAGCCAGCGCCAGAAACTTCATCGATATGCCCTTTAACGGATTTTTAGCCCCGTCTTCAGAGAGAACTTTGCTGACTAGAATACTGCACCACCTGATTTTTATTATAGCACAGTTTCGTTTCTTTTTCAATCTCAAGAAAACAGGAGTCAACTTCTTTATGCCATCAAAACGCCGACGAGAATGCCCAGCAGCGCGCCGGCCAGCACCTGAATAGGCGTATGGCCGACCAGTTCCTTGAGGTGCTCGTCATCAAAATTGAAGCCCTTGCCGGAAAGCCCTTCTACGATATGGTTAATCACCGCCGCGTTTCGGCCCGTCGAGCGGCGAACGCCCGCCGCGTCATACATCGTCACGCCCGCAAAGCAGAAAGCCAGCGCAAAGGCAGATGAGGAGAAGCCCTCGTGAAAGCCGATCACCATCAGCATCGCGCAGGCCATCGACGAATGCGAGGAGGGCATACCGCCGGAACCAAGCACCCGCGTGTGGTCAAACCTTCTGCTGATAGCAAGCGTCAAAAGCACTTTGATGGCCTGCGCAATGGCCCACGCCAGCGCCGCCGCCTGAATGACGCGGTTGTTGATGATCTCCAGTAAAATAGCCCACACAGTTGGCTCCCCCTGTTTCTTACTTTTTTCTCTTGGCCAGCGCCTCAGCAAATGCACGCAGGAACCACGCCGACTCTCCAAAGCCGGAAAGCGCGTTCTCCGCCTGCGCCCACAGTTCGCGCGACTTCCGCTGCGCCGCTTCCACGCCGACCAGCGAAGGCCACGTCATCTTGCCGCGCTGCTCGTCCATGCCGGTCTGCTTGCCCAAATTCTTCGCGTCGCCAAGCACATCCAGCAGATCGTCATCGATCTGGAACGCCAGCCCGACGCATGCGCCGAACGTCGTCAAAGCGGAAATCGCTTTTTCATCCGCGCCCGCGATATAAGCCGCAGCCAGCAGCGGCGCGGTCAGCAAATCCGCCGTCTTGTGCATGTGGATGTAATGCAGCGTCGTCTCGTTCGGCTCATGATGCTCGCTGAGCAGGTCGATACTCTGCCCGGCCACCATACCGCCCACACCCGCGCGCCGCGCAATCTCCTGCGCCGCACGAATATGCCCTTCCAAATTCGCGCCATGCGTCAGCGCATTCTTTAGTATACACTCATACGCATAATTAAGCAATCCGTCTCCGGCCAAAATCGCAAAACCTTCGCCAAAAACTTTGTGATTTGTCAGTCTTCCCCGGCGATAATCGTCATTATCCATGCCGGGCAGATCGTCGTGAATCAGCGAATAGGTATGAATCATTTCCAGCGCCGCTGCGGGCACGCGCGCCTGCTCCACATCGCCGCCCAGCATATCGCAAGTCGCCAGCAGCAGCACCGGGCGCACGCGCTTGCCGCCCGCCAGCAGGCTGTAACGCATCGCTTCGCACAAACGCTTGGGAATCTGCATGCCTTCCGGACAGTCTTCATCGGTCTGCGGCAAAATCTGCTCAATCGTTTCTTCAATCATCGCAACATAGCGCTGATACTGCTCACGATAATCCATGATTTTTCTCCTCAAACGGCGTGATTTCCGCCGTGTCCAAGTCGATTTGTTCAATGCGTTTCCGGCAATCCGCCAGCTGCTGCTTGAGCTGCGCGGCAAGCGCCATGCCCTTTTCGTAGGTTTTCATCGTCTCATCCAGCGTCATGTCGCCCTGCGCAAGGCGCTCGGTCAGCGTCTCAAGCTCGCCCACGCCCGCTTCAAACGTCTGTTTTCTAGCCATGACCTTCCTCCTCATCCAGCACGCTTGCGGAAACCACGCCGTCCGCAAGCCGAATGGATATCACGTCACCCGCGTGCAGCTGTGCCGCTTCCGCAATCGTCTGTCCCTTTCTCTGCACGATAGCGTAACCCCGCTTGAGCGCGGCATACGGGCTGAGCAGTTCCAGCGCCGCCGTTTGCGCATCCAGCGCATTTTGGCGTTTCTGCATGCTGTTGAACATAGCCTGCATCAACAGCTTTGTCCGCTGCTCCAGCTGTTCCGCCTGCCGCTTAATCTGAAGTTCGGGGCGGTTTGCATTCAGCCGCGTCTGCGCCAGCTTCAAACCGTTTTGCTTATCTTCGAGCATGTCCTCCATGCTCTCCCGAATGCTTCGACGCATCGTTTCAATCGAAGCCAACACATCATCCCGAATCGGAACAACGCATTCAGCCGCCGCGGACGGCGTCGGCGCGCGCAGATCCGCTGCCAAATCGCAAAGCGTCACGTCGGTTTCATGCCCGACAGCGGAGACAATCGGCTTGCTGCACATCGCCACCGCGCGGACGACGCTTTCTTCATTGAATGTCCATAAATCTTCCATCGAGCCGCCGCCGCGCGCCACGATGATGACGCTGACGTGATCCAGCTTTTCCAGCATTCGGATTGCCGATGAAACCTCCTCGTCCGCGCCGATTCCCTGCACCCGAACCGGGCAGAGCAGAATGTGCGCATCCGGGCTGCGCCGCAGCGATACATTCAAAATATCATGAATCACCGCGCCTGTCGGGGAAGACACCACGCCGATGGTATCGGGATACGGCGGAAGGGCGCGCTTTCGCTCCGGCTCAAACAAGCCCTCGCGCCCCAATTTCTCCTTGAGCCTTTGCAGCCGCTCATAAAGCACGCCCACGCCCTGCGCGTGCATCTGCTTAACGACAAACTGATATTGCCCGCCGCGCGCATAGAGCGCCACGCTTCCGTCGGCCACGGCGCGCATCCCCTCAAACGGCATGGCCTGCAAACCGTCCACGTCGCTTGCATACATCACGCAGGAAATCGCGGCGTTCTCGTCCTTCATCGTAAAAAACAGCGCGCCGGACTGATGAAATTTCAGATTGCTGATTTCACCCTTCAACTCAATCGCACGCAGCATGGGATCCATTTGGAGCATTCTGTGCACATATTCGTTGAGCTGGGAAACCGTCAGTTCCAGCTTAGCGGCCATAACGTTCCGCCGCATCCAGCGTGTTGGAAAGCAGCATGGCAATCGTCATCTGTCCCACGCCGCCGGGAACGGGCGTAAGATATGCCGCCTTTTGAGCGGCCTCCTCCGCGTTCACATCGCCGATCAGCGTCCCATCCACGCGGTTGATGCCCACATCGATGACCGTCGCGCCCGGTTTAATCATGTCGCCCGTCACAAAGTTCGGCTTGCCGACCGCCGCGACCAGAATATCCGCCTGCCGCGCAATTTCCGCCAGATTTTCTGTCTTGGAATGGCAGATCGTCACTGTCGCATCCGCCGCAAGCAGCAGCATCGCCATCGGCTTGCCCACGATGTTGCTCCGTCCGATGACCACCGCATGCCTGCCGCGTGTCGGAATATCATAGGCTTCAAGCAGCTTCATCACACCCAGCGGCGTGCAGGGCACAAAGCCGGGCCGACCGCTCATCAGTTTGCCCGCATTCATTGCGTGAAAACCGTCCACGTCCTTTTTCGGATCGATCAGCGCCAGCACGCGCGCCTCATCAAGTCCCTTCGGCAGCGGCAGCTGCACCAGAATGCCATGCACCTGATCGTCCGCATTCAGCGCAAGCACCGCGTTTTCCAGTTCTTCCTGCGTGCAATTTTCCGGCAGACGCAGAACCGTTGAGCGAATACCCGCACGATTGCATGCGTTTTCCTTGTTGCGCACATAGACCTGGCTCGCCGGATTTTCGCCCGCGACGATAACCGCCAAATGCGGCGTAATCCCCTTTTGAATCAGCGCCTGCGCACGCTGCGCAGCGTTTTCTTTCCATTTTTTTGCGACCTCGCGGCCGTCAATCCAAGTTACCGACATGAAAATCCCTCCTTTTGAATGAAACGGGATTTCTCTTTCTCTCAATCGCTTATGCCCGATGCTCCGCCTGATAGGCGCTCGCGCCCAGCAGCGCAACGCCCACCGCGTTGTCGCCGGAAAGCTCCGGTCTGGCAAAGCAAAGCCGACATCCGAGCCTCGTTTTCTCGGCCCGTTTGAGCAGCATGCCTTTCAGCAGGGTTGAAGACGCAACGCCGCCCGCAAGAAGCGCCTGCTTGGCCCCCGTCTGTTCGCCCGCAGCAGCGATCATTCGGAGAATGCTTCTGCAAAGAAAATCGAAAACCTCGGCGGCAATCTGTTCCTTGGGCATTTCGCCGCGCTCAATCCACTGCGTCACTTTGTTTTCCGCACCTGCCATGTTGCAGCTCACGCCTTTAATGGATACGCCGATAAGTCCCTGCGGCTTGCCCTGCATCGCCAGCTTTTCCAGCGAAGGCCCCGCCGGAAACGGCATATGCAGCCGCACGCCCGTTCGATCCACAAGCTGACCTGCGTGCAGATCCAAACTGCCGCCCAGCAACGTCAGTTTTCCGTTTTCGCAGAGCAGAATTTCCGTCGTGCCGCCGGACAAATGCAGCGCCAGAAACGGTTTTGTCTCGTCAAGGCCGGAATCGACCGTCGCCGCACGCACATGACCTTCCTGATGGCTGGCAGGATAAAAAGGCACGCGCAGCAATGCAGCTGCTGCGCGTGCCTGACTTTCACCCGCGCGAAACACGGGCATATACGAATCCTCTGCCGGACGCGGGCGGGTGCTTGCACACACCGCGCAGATTTCGGCGTCCGGCACATCGGCCATCACATTTTGAACCATCTGCGGCAGGTTTTTGACATGCTGAAACAGGCCCTGCGACTGCATGAGCCCGCGCGCGCCATCCTCCACCGTCAACAGCCGTCTGGAAGAAGACAGAATCTCCCCCTCCGGCGTTACCAACGCGCAGGATGTCGTGTAGCAGCTTGTATCAATGCCCAGAACAGCTCTCATGCCTGCGCCGCCAGCTTTCTGCTGATGGTGCCCAACACGCCGTTGACGAACGGGCAGGATTCCTCGCCGGAATACTTGCGCGTCAGCTCGACCGCTTCGTTGATCGCCACCGCCGCAGGCAGACCCGTATACTGCATTTCATACACGGCAAGGCGCATGATCGCCAAATCTACGCGGGACAGGCGTGCAAGCGTCCAGCCGCGCAGGCAGGCGGCAATTTCGCCGTCCAGCTCTTCGGCATGTTCCTTGACGCCGCCGACAACGGTGTCGATATAGGTGCTGTCCTTCTCGCTGGGGGTATAATCGATCAGGTCAACGAGGGTCTGTGCCGTCGCATCCCCGCCAAAGAGTTGTTCAAATACAAGCTGCATCGCAGCTTCACGCGCTATTGGACGTGCCATTCTTCATTTGCTCCGATCCGTTTTATTGATTGAAGTTGCGCCGCTCTCAATAGCGGCCGTTTTCGTCATGCTGGAAAAACAGATACATGTTTTCCACAAATTTTTTCTTGTCCTTCACGCCGCCGATGAACGCGCCGATCAAGCAGAACAGGGCGATCAGCAGCGCAGGCCCGACGCCGAGAGTCAGGCAGAGCACCGCAAAAATCAGCCCCAGCGCCATACCGAAAAGCGTACAGGGCACCGTGCCCGGCGTCAGCATCTGGTTGACAAAGGTCTTCAAATCCATCATGCCTGTTCACCCTGCTCCTGTTCATTGTTCTCGGTTTCCGGCGCTTCTTCCGTTTGAACGGACGCGTCTTCTTCTACGCTCTGCGCCGTCTTGTCGGAAGATTCTTCGCTCATGGCCGCTTCCGGCTCTGCGCTGGGCAGCGGATCCGCATCCAATCCCAACAGCGCGGTCGGAATGGCATACGGCGAAGCCTCCGTCTTTTCATCGGCCGGAATCGTGCTGTCCACGAAGACGCGCACTTCCTGCACCATCACGCCGGAGCAGGCTTCCAGATATTTCTTGATCTGTTTTTGCAGCGCGGAAATGGCCAGCGGCATGCTGATATCCGATTGCAGGGAAATGTGTACATCCACGCGGATGCTCTCCTCATCGCTGTACAGCGACGAAGTCACAACCTTCAGCTCTGCATGCTGATTGAGACACTTGTTCACCAGCGTTTCAAGCGCCTTGAGCGAAATGCGCACCATGCCGTTTTCGTTGCGCTGGATGGCGTAGTTGCTCGACCGCTTCTTCCTGGAAGGCAGAATCATCGCAAACAGCAGCAGGAACAGCAGCACAAACAGCGCCGCAATGCCCGCCATCGCCGCCTTGACGACAAACCGGCTCATATCCACCGACGCGATCCACCCAGTAATCATATCAAAGGAGATTTGTCCGACAAGCAGCGCAACCACACCGGCGGCGCAGCCCAGCGCGACCAGCGCGCACAGCAGAATCAGAATTCGATCCCATACAGGATGTTTCAAACTGTGTTTCCTCCTTTATGCACTTGTTCGTTTACGCCTGTTCGGAGGATTCTTCCTCCTGCACAGCTTCTTCGGTCTGCTCGGCAGGCGCTTCGTCGCCCGGCTTCTCCTGCTCGCTCTCCGAGGCCGACGCTTCCTTGGCGGCGCCGTCCTCCAGCGCGTGCTGTTCTTCTTCTTCCTCAAGGCTCAGCGCAATCTTCTGGCTCTGCTGAAGCTCCTCGTTTTCCTTTTCGAAGCTCACGCCGACCACATGCAGATCGACCTTTTCCACGTGCAGGCCCGTCATGGATTCGATGGACTTGCGCACATTCTCCTGCGCGCTGCGGCCGACCTTCTGAATCGGCATGCCGTAATCCACCGTCACACTGACGTCCACGCTGACGTCTTCGCCGTTCATGTCCACGCGCACGCCGCGCGGCACCTTGCCCTTGCCCAGCAGGCCGTTGTTGCCTGCAATCGCGGAGATGCCGTCCACTTCCGTGGTGGCCACGCTCACGATGGTGGAAATGACTTCATTCGCGTATGTGATCTGACCGTTGTCCTGATCGCGGTCGATATCGACGTTCTGATTTTCGTTCATTTCAAAAACACCTCCCTATGGATACTCATTAGTATAGCAGATTTTTCGTCCGTGTACAATTCCAATTTGCTTATTTTTTGATCAGAATGATTTTTAGTTGCCGATTTTCCAGTCCGGATAAGCCGCTGACCGCATTCAAAAGCCGGTTTCGCGTCGTTTCATCCAGACCGAATTCCTGCGGCAGCAGCATCGTCAGCCCCTGCGTGCCGCTGACAACGAGCGCATTTTCCGCGCCCATCCCCTCTAAAATCGCCGTTGCCTGCGTTTCCAGCTCCATTCTGTCGGCAATCTGCGCTTTCTGGGCGAGCGCATCTTCCTTCGCTGCGGAAGCCGCGCCCGCGTCGGCAATCACGCTGTCCAGCAGCGCCAGTTCTTCCGTCCTCTGCCGATTCATCTTTTCCCGAATCTGCGCCATGGAGCCGCCGCCGATTGCATCGCCTTCCAATTCCGTCCTTGTGACGGGCAGGCTGACGACGGATTGCACGTTTTCCCGCCTGCTTGCGCCCATATACCCGCAAACGCCGAGCAGAGCCAGCAGCAGCACGCCGCAAAACACGCGCAGCACGCCCATCGGATGACGATAGACCATGTCTTTGACCTGTTTTTTCATGCTCATTTTCCTCCAGCCATCACGCTTACCGCCGATCCCGGCAGGCCCAGCAGCGCGCAGAGCGCCTGTTCCAGTTCCATCCGCACAAAAGGGTCGTCCGCGCCCTGCGCCACAGCCACCGCGCCGCAGGGCACTTCTCCGCCCGTTTCGCTTTGGTTTATCAGCAGTCCCGTTCCGCTCGTCTGCGCTTTTCGCGTCATCACCGTCACCTCGACGCGGCCCGCGCCTTCCACATGGGACAGCACCTCCGAAGCCTGCTTCTCAATTCTTGTCACGCCGCTCGCCTCGTTTTTCAGCGCCGTATATCCAATCAAGATCACCGCAAGGAGCAGCAGCAGAAGCATCTGCGGCGTAAGCGCCGCTTTGATCCGCTTGACCCAATCCGCCACGCCGCACGCTCCTTTCATTTCATTAGGCAATCCAAAATGGCTTCCACGCTGGCCGCCTGCTTCAACGCGGTCAGCAGCTCAAGCGCGCCGCACAGCGTCAGATGCAGCATCAGCAGGCCGCCGATCATCCGCAGGCTTCCCTTTGCGTCGCTTTCGCCAAGCGCCATCTGGATCATCGCAGTCAGGGCGCACAGCGCGCAGAGCCGCGCCATCAGGGTCATCATCCGCCTGCCCTCCCGTCACCGCAGCAGCACCGTCAGGTTGCCCACGAGCAGCACCTGAACAATCAGCAGAAAGTACATCGTGCCGACGCACAGCATCGTGATAAAAAACAACACGACCGTCCTTGAAAAATCGCCGATGGCACAGATAATCTCGCCATCCGCAATCGGTTCGAGCAGCGCCGCACTCAACCGCAGCATGAAGACCACCGCCAGCGTGCGCAGAAGCGGCCCCAGCAGCACGCCGATGAGCACCAGCACGGCCGCCACCCCCAGCGCGTTTTTGACGATCAGCGTGCAGCCGACCAGCGTATCCATCGTATCGGAAAACATGCCGCCGACCACCGGCACAAAATTATCCACCGCGTATTTCGCCGCGCGGATCGCTACGCCGTCGATGCTCGCGCTGGTCACGCCTTGCAGCGACATGGCGCCCAGAAACACCGTAAAGCTCACGCCCAGCAGCCAGCAGACCGCGCCGCGCAGCAGCTGCGCCATCCGGGTGAGGTGCGTTCGATCCGAAAGATGGTTGACGGCCGTCACCGCGCATGTACACATCACCAGCCGCAGAATCACCTCCCGCGCCAGAAACACCATGCTGCCTGAAGCCGCCGCAACCATCGGATGCAGAAACGCGGACGATGCGCTTCCGCCCAGCGCCGTCAACAGCGTCAGCAGCATCGGCAGAAGCCTTTCCATATGATGCGTCATGGTGACGATGGTCTGTTTCGTATGGGTCAATTCGCCCAGCGTTACGACGATCACCGGCATCAGCACCAGCACAAAGCAGGCGCTTCTGCTCATCGCGGTCAGCGAATCCGACTGCGGGGTGAGCGTATGAATCAGCAGGCTGGCCAGCACAACCGGAAGCATGATGGAAAGCATCATTTGAAACAACGCGCCAACCTCCCGAGTGAACACGCCGAGCACCGCCGTCAATGCGTCGTCCGCCGAAAAGTTTGCGCCGCCCGCCAGCTGCCGCACCACCTGTTCAAGGCTCTGGTGTTCCGGCCAGCCCGGCACATCCAGCACAATTTCCGACGCGGCCGCAAAATCCATGCCGTCGATGACGCGCTCAATGCCCGATGCAACCTGCTCGTCCGCATCTTCCACCCTGCCGACTGCCGGAATCATCGCCATTATCAGAAAAAGCAGTGCCGCCCACCGCCTCATTGCAGCGCACCGACCGCCATCTGCGTCAATTCCAGAAAAATCGGCAGCGCCACGCCCAGCAGGAGCAGCCGCCCGCAAAGCTCCGCCCGGCAGGCAATCGACGGCGCATCCATGTCCCGGCAGACCTGCGCGGCAAACTGCGTCATCAGCACAATGCCCATCGCGCGAAGCATGGTCTGCCCATAGCCTGCATCGAGGGCAAGCGAAGATAAAAATTCGCGAATCTGCGCCACATAGTCCCCCACAGCGGGCAGCAGCATCGAAAGCGTCATCGCGCCAAAGGCCACGCACAGCAGCGCCGCCGCGCCGGGATTCATCTGCCGCAGAAGCATCGTCATCACCGCCGCAAGCAGGCAGAAACCGATCAGCCGAAGCAAGCGAATCCCCCCTTAATACAGGCCGAAAATGCTTTTTACATTGTTGAGCAGCTGCGCCACCAAATCCACCACCAGAAACATCACCACGACCAGCCCGGCCACGGAAGCCAGCACCGCGATATCCTCCCGCCCGGCCTTTTGAAGCACCTGATTCACCGCAAAAATCAAAATGCCCACGCCCGCAATTTGAAACAGCAGATCGATGTTCATTGTCCGGCCTCCTTTAAATCAGCAGCAAAAACATTGCCGCGCCGCCCGTCACGCCCAGCGTTCGGATCATCTGCGCGCGCCTGGCCGCATCCCTGCGAAGGCTTTCCTCCCGCTGGCGCAGGCGCTCGTCCGCGTCGGAGAGAATACGAAGCTGTTCGTCAAGCCCCGTCCGCCCCAGCTCGGCGATCACCTGTTCAAACGCGCTCCTGTCCATTTCAGAAAGCACGCCATAGCCCGGCATTTTGCCCGCTTCGCCTGCGAAAATTTCGATCAGCTGCGGATTGACGCTGTTTTCCAGCCTTGCGCCGCACGCATGCAGAAGCCGGGTCAGCTCCCGCTGTTCGCGCGTCGTGCGCAGATCGATGGTTCGAAGCAGCTTGACCAGCGGCGCATGCTCATAGCGAATCACATCGTTCATCCGCATCATGCAGCGGCGCATCGCCTGCACCCAGCGCACCCGCCGCATTTCGCCGTCCGCCACCGCAAAACCGATGGCGCTCAAGGAGATCATCGCCATCACCGCCGCATCCCACATCCGCTTTTTCCTCCTTCAAAAGCCGCGCGTCCGCCGCCGCTTCCAATTTTCCGTGCCGCCCCAGCAGCAAATAAGATTCAAACGCCGCCGCGTCGTGCAGCTTTCGAAGCGCCGGACGGCGAAGCACGTCGTCAAGCGTTCCGGCATGCGCCGTCGCTATCAGCCCCACGCCGCACCGCGCCGCGTCCTCCAACGCCTGAACATCGCGCATATCGCCGATTTCATCGCAGAGAATTACCTGCGGCGACATTGTGCGCAGCAGCATCTGGACGGCCGCCGCCTTGTCCGCGCCGCGCATCACGTCGATTCCCGGCTGCGCCGCCCCTTTCGGAAAAAGCTCCTCCCGCTCGTCGCAGACCGCCGCGCGAAGCCCCCGTTCCGCCAGCTTCTCCGCCGCATCGCGCAAAACCGTCGTCTTGCCGCATCCCGGCGGACCAAGCAGCAGCACGCGGCGCATCCGCCCGTCCGCATCCACCATATACGGCAAAACCTCGCGGCTTGCGCCCGGAATCGCTCTGGCAATGCGAATGCAGACGGAGGTCGGCGCTGACAGGTGCGGCACGCCGTCTGCATCGCGCGTCACGCGTCCGCAAACACCCGCACGATGACCGCCTTCAAGCGGGATAAAACCATGCGCGAGCTGGGTTTCATACGCATAGCGCGAATAGCCGCAAAGCGCCGTCACCAGCTCGTCCACATCCCGTTCGGAAAAAAGCGCGTTTTGCACTTCACTTCTTCCGTCAAAGACAAAACAAGCGTTTTGTCCGGCATAAAACCGCATTTCTTCCAGCCGCCGCGCCCGAAGCACCGGTACATCCAGCAGCAGCCCAGTGGCCTTCGGGGTCATGTGCGCGGCAAGCGCCCGCCGCTCATCCTCCAGCGCATCCACCTCCCCGTCCTTCCCGTTTCTTTCAATATCAAAACCAATTAAAAAAACGCAGAGGTTCGTTCCTCTGCGTTCATCTTATGTCGAGTATACGGGTTTTAGCCCACTTCAACAACTTCCGTGCCTTCAATCGCGGCGGCAATCAGGGCTTCGCTGTCCAGCGCTTCCTCCGCCTTTTCAATCAGCGCAATGCGCGGATGCGTCGCCGGGTGTTTGGGCGTGAAGACCGTGCAGCAATCCTCATACGGCAGGGAGGACGTTTCAAACGTGCCGATCTTCTGCGCGCGCTCGATGATTTCGCTCTTGTCCATGCCGATGGCCGGACGGAAAACAGGCATATCCACCACCGCATCCGTGCAGCCGAGCGCCTCCATCGTCTGGCTGGCCACCTGACCGATGGATTCGCCGGTAATCAGCGCCTGCGCACCGTCCTGACGGGCGATGATTTCCGCAATGCGCATCATATAGCGGCGCATGATGAGCGTCGTGTAATTCTCCGGGCATTTGGCGTGAATCTGCATTTGAATCTCGGTGAACGGCACGACGTGGACGCGCATCTTTCCGCAGTATTCGCTGAGCAGACGCGCCAGTTCCAGCACCTTTTCCCTCGCACGCTCACTGGTATACGGGAAGGAATGATAGTGGACGCAGCAAAGCTCCACGCCGCGCTTGGCGATCATAAAGCCCGCCACCGGGCTGTCAATGCCGCCGGAAAGCAGCAGGCACGCTTTGCCGTTCGTGCCCATCGGCATGCCCTCCACGGCGGGAATGCGCTTCACGGACAGATAGGCATGGTCGCGAATCTCGATCATCATCGTGTGATCCGGGTTGTTGACGTCCACGGTCAGCTGCGGCACATGATCGAGAATATAGCCGCCCGCTTCGCGCATGATCGCCGGAGAATCCAGCGGATAACGCTTATCCGAGCGGCGCGCCAGCACCTTGAACGTGCCGGAAAGCGGCTCCATCATCCTGGCCGCCTGCTCGCAGATGGCTTCGAAGTTATCCTTGTCCATTTCGATGGCCGGGCTGACGGAATGCACGCCGAACACGCGCGTCACGCGGCGGATGCACTCGTCCATATCCGTGAAATCGGACACATAAAAGCGGCCCTCGCTCATCCATACGCGGCCATTTACCGGGCGTACCGCCTGGCGGATGTGATCCATCAGCTTTTTCATGAAGAACGGGCGGTTCTGCCCCTTCAAAAACACCTCGCCGAAGCGAACCAACAGGATTTCTCTCACTGCGTTATCTCCTTTTGAATTGCCGAAGCATGCGATAGAGCGCCAGCATATGGCGCGCCGCCTCGTCCATTTCGTCCATCGTGTTCATCGCGCCCAGGCTCACGCGAACCGTTCCATCCGCCTGCGCCTGCGAAAGCCCCATCGCCCGAAGCGTCGGGCTGACCTTCTGCTTGTGGGATGCGCAGGCCGATCCGGTGGAAACCAGCACGCCTTCGCCCTCCAAAGCGTTGCGCATCACCTCGCCGCGCACGCCGTCAAAGGACAGGCTGAGGATGTGCGGCGCGCTGTCCGCTTCGCCCGGTTTCGGCCCGTTGAGCCGAATGCCGTCTTCCTGCGAAAGCACCGTCCACAAATGCGCTTTCATCGCGCGCATCCGTTCCACGGCTTCCCCATCCGCCGCAAAGGTCTTCACCGCTTCGCCCAGGCCCAGAATCGCCGGAGAATTATACGTGCCGGAACGCAGGCCTTTTTCCTGCCCGCCGCCCGTAATTTGTGGAATCAGCCGAACGCCCGGCCGAACGGCCAGCACGCCGATGCCCTTCGGGCCGTGAATCTTGTGTCCGCTGAGCGCATACAGGTCTACGCCCATGCGCTCCATGTGCATCGGCACACGCATAAAGCCCTGCACGCCGTCCACATGCACGCGCACATTCGGATTCTTCCGGCGTGCCAGCTTCGCCAGCTCCTCCACCGGCTGAATCGCGCCGGTTTCGTTGCTCACCTGCATGCAGCTCACCAGTGCCGTGTGCTCGTCAATCACCGTCTCGCAGGCCGCCAGATCAATCACGCCGCGCGCATCGATCGGCAGCACGCGAACCGTGTGTCCCATCTGCTCCACGCGGTGAATCGTCTCTGCCACGGCCGGATGCTCGATGGCGCTGCAAACAAAGTTCGCGCTCTGGTGAAGCGCCGCCGCCACGCCGAGAATCGCAAGGTTATCGCTCTCCGTGCCGCCGCCGGTGAAAATCACGCCGCTCTCCTGAATGCCCAGCTGTGCGGCAATCGTTTTGCGGCATTCGCGCATGGCTCTGTCCACATCGACGGCGGGCTTATACGCCGCCGATGCGTTGAAATAGTTTTCGCGCATGCAGCAATCCATCGCATCGATCACGCTGTCAAACGGGCGCGTCGTCGCGCTGTTATCCAGATAAATCATGTTTTCTCCCCTCGGAAAGAAAGCTCCGACCGCATCTGCGCGCCGGAGACCTTTTTAGCCCTGATACACGCCGGCGGGCAGATAGCGGCAGATCATGTCCACCATTTCCTCGCTCGGCTCGATGATAATCATGTGCTTCTTGTTTTCCTTGACATAATAGAAATAGAACAGATTGCCGTCCCGGTTGCAGAACCAGTTCTTTTTCTCGATGTCCTTCATCGACAGATAGCGGCGGAAGCTGTCGCCGGCCACGTGGCCGCAGGCGGAAACGTTTTTGACGTTCATGCTGCCCAGCTCCTTGCGTTTGGCCTGACGAAAAACCTTCGCAAAATCCAGCGAGCCGTTGGTGAAGGTGTATTCATATTCAACCTTAAGCTGATCCTTGATGAAGAACAGCAGCACCGCGCAGGCCGCCGCCATCAGCACCGTGATGAGCGTCGCCACGCTGAACTGCACCATCACCACCTGAAGCATCATCAGCGCATACGCGCCGAACAGCACGATGAACACCCAGCAGACCGCATAGAGCACATTGCCCAGCGCGTTTGAACGAGGACTGACGATGTCCTCTTTAAAATTATCCATCATAGACGCAAAACCTCCGAATCCTTTGTTTTTTATTATAACACCAAACCGACCCACACTTCAACCCCTACAAAGGATTCATCGCTGCAGTCAAAGAAAAAAGAGGAATTTTGTGCCTGCGCCGCGAATAAAATATTGTTTGACGACTTTTTCCACCCTTTTTGATACCCATTTTCGGAGGTTTTAAATCGATGAAATGTCCCAAATGCGGCGCATGGAACGCAGCCTATCTGCCCAAATGCACCCAGTGCGGCGCGCCTTTGCCGAAGGCCGAAGAAGGCCCCGCCGCGTGGGAAGAATCCCTGCATCAGAAAAAACCGTCGCTGGAAGTGACGACGTTTGACGAAAAAGACGAGCTTTCCGCCACCGAGCAAAAGCCGCAGGACGAGGAGACGGCCGGTTTTGACCCGGAAAAGCTCGACCGTGCGGACTTGACCGACGAGCTGGAAGACCTGAAAAAGCGCCGCGAGCAAGGCAAGAAGCGCATCCGTCAGATGCAGCAGCAGGCCGACCGCGTCCGCCGCTCCATTCAGGAAGCGCAAATCGTCCGCCCCATTCCGGAATCGGACGATCTTTCCGCCGGATACAGCGGGGACAGCGCCGCCATTCGCCGCCGTCAGCAGCAAAAGCAGGCTGCTTATACCCAATCAGAGCGTGAAGACGCGCCGCCTGAGGATGATTACGGCTACTTCGGCGACCCGGCCTACGAACATCCGCTGGCTTATGACGACGACGATCCGCATGCGCCGATTTATTACGACGGCTACACACCCGACCCCGGCGATCAGGGCGCGCTGACGGACGATGAATACATGCCCCGCCGCGTGCAGACCCGGCCCGCGTATACCGAACAGGATACCCGCGGGCCGGGCAAGCGCAAAAAAAGCCCGCTTCGGATCCTCGTCATGCTGCTGATTCTGCTGCTCGGCTGCGGCGCAATGGGCGTGGGCGGCGTGCTGATTGCGCGCCACTTCGTGCTTTCGCAAGGCATGCAGGTGCGCAACGACAACGAAACCCGCGTCGAGCTGATCGCCACCACCGTGGACGATCACCCGGCGCACACCATCACCATCTACGGGCGCGAAAACGCCACGGTCTATCTGCGGGAAATGCAGACCTCCTACGTCATCGCGGATGGCAAGGTTTCCGTCACCGTCCCGGATTACATGTGGTATGACACCGAGTCCTCCACCTACGCGACGGCGGTGGAAACGGACACGATGGATATTTCCATCACGCCTTTCATCCGCTATTCGCAGGAGGGCGACCAGTATCAGCTCGACCCGATTGAATACACCATCGACGTGCCGCTCTCGCCCATTCGGCTGGTCAAGCCCTCGACGGTGCGCGCGGACGTCGGCGTTTCCATCTACGAAGTGCAGATCAACGTGGAAAAGGGCTCGACCGTTGTCATCGACGGCACCAACGTTTCCACACTGATCCGCGAAACGGGCAACGTTTCCAAGAACGTGCAGGTGCTCCCGGTCGGCGACAACACGATCTCCATCTCCGTCAAGAGTAAATACTGCCGCGAAAACAAGATGGAAGTCACCCTCTATCGCGCCGAGCAGGATATCCCGCTGGAGCTGGATGCAACCGTGCTCGTCGAATGGAACTACGAACCGATTTCCGCCGAGAAATACGCCGCCGCCACCGCCGAGGAAAAGGCGGAAATGCACATTCCCTCCATCAGCGGCACGACGCTCCCCGGCGCGACGATTACCGTCGATTTCCCGCACCGCGATTTGGAGGTCGATCCCGACACGGGCCGGTTCAGCTTCATCCCGCTGTTCTCCCAGCTGGGCAACAACGACGTGGTGATTCGCGCTTCTTATGAGGGCAAGCCGGATTCCGTCATCACCCACACGGTGTATTACATGCCCAACGCCGATATCTACACCCGCCGCGCGTGGGATCTGGACGCGCAATACACCGATTTGGTGAACTACATCACCATGCGCAAGGGAACCATCTACATGGGCACGGGCACGATCACCCGAATCGTCAGCACCACCCCGCAGATGGCCATCATGAACATCGGCACGGACAGCTTTGAAAAGCTGGTCATGCTGGAAAACAGCTCCAAGACGACGTGGACGGTCGGCACGAAATACCGCATCTATGGCGAAGCCTACGGTCTGTACGACACCATGCCGCGCCTGACCGTGCGATACACCTACCTCGTTGAATAAACGCAAATCCTCCCTGACAGCCGCCGGGGAGGATTTCTTTTGTCACTTAAACCAGTTCATCAGCACGCAGGCCGCCGCTTTCATGCCCGCGCACAGCGAAGCAGGTTCCATCCATTCCTCTCGCGTATGCGCGCCGCCGCCGCGATACATGCCGAAGCACGCGGACGGGATCCCCAGCGAAAGCGGGATATTGCAATCCGTCGAGCCCATGCTGATGGGCTTTCTGCCGCCGACATACCGTTCCAGCGCGGCAATGCACGCCGTTTCCAGCGCGCGCTGAGCCGCCGGATCGCCTGCCGCGCCGCAGGGCCGCTCGCCGAGCAGCTTTAACGTGACTTTGGCATCCGGCAGCGCATTTTCACGGAGAATCGTTCCGAGCTTTTCTTTCATGACGGCCATGCACCGCGCGTCGCTGGAGCGGTATTCATACAGCATTTCCGCATGCTGGGCGATAGCGTTGACCGACGTGCCGCCGGAAATCATGCCTACGTTGTATGTCGTCACGCTGTCCGTGGCGCGCGGCACATGCTGGCGATACAGCGCACAGGCCAGGCGGGCCAGCACCTCGATGGCGCTGCGCGTACCGAAATCCGCAAAGCTGTGGCCGCCGCGCGTTTCGGCGGTGATTTGGTAGCGCGCGGAGCCGACAGCGCGGGCGCATACATGCGTGGATTGGTCGTCCAGCGAAAGAAACGCCTTGACGCGCGGCGCAAAATCGCGCATAATGGCCTTGCATCCTTTCAGATTGCCCAGGCCCTCCTCGCAGCTGTTGCAGACGAACAGCACGCCGCAGGCCGGGCGGATGTTCAGCCGATGGAACATATCCATCAGCATCAACATTCCCGCCACGTTCGCCGTGTCGTCGCCCACGCCCGGGCAATACAGCCGCCCGGCTTCCTCGCGCATCGGCATGGGTTCCAAGTCGGGGAACACCGTATCGATATGCGCCATGACGACGACCATTTCTTCATGCCGGTCAAGGTCAAAGCCGCAGCGAACGTTTTGCGCGTCGTCGATTTCGGTGGAAAGCCCGCGCGCATCCAGCCATGCTTTGATCCACACGGCGCGCCGCTGCTCGTGATGACTCGGCGCGGGAATGGCGCACAGCGCCTTGAGCAGCGAAACGGTTTCGCTCTGCGCCGCTTCAATTTCGCGTTCCAGCGCCGCATTCAGCCCAGTTCCCATGGTTTTTCCCCCTTTTGTGCGTTTTCATCTATATGATTATTAGCCCGCGCAGCGCGTTTTTCCTGCCGCCGCGCGGTTTTTCGGAGGTTCTTCTCGATGGATAAACAGCTTGAAACCAACATGCGCTTTCTCTGCGACGAAAGCCGCATGCTCACGGGCATCACCGTCGCTTACGGCACGCCGACATACAGCGAATGGACGCAGTATGGCCGCGCGCAGGAAATCGCCTTGACGGAAAACGGCTTTGTTCCGGCCGTCCGCCCGCTGGATCCCGATACGATTTACGATCTTGCGTCGCTGACCAAGCTGTTTACGGCCGTCGTCGCGCTGGCGCTCGTCGAAATCGGACGGCTTTCTCTGGATGAATCCGTCGGGCAGATCGATCCGCGCTTTGTGCATCTGCAAAATGTGAGCGTGGGCGATGTGCTTGGCTTCCGCGTCAGCCTGCAAACGCCGGGGCGCATCGATACCGCGCCGACCCGCGAGGAGGGGCTCCGGCGGCTTTTCGGCGTAGCCGTCTGCCCCACGCCCGCGATTCGCGTCTATTCCGACATGAACGCGATGGTCGTCAAATACGTCATCGAAGCGAAAACGGGATTGGGTCTGTTCGACGCGATTCAGACGTGGATTCTCTCGCCTGCCGGCATGCCGGAGACCTTCGCCGCCGTGCCGGAAACGCTTCGCGGCCGCTGCGTCTGCTACAATTACGAGCATCGCATCGAGGGCGAACGCCGAATCCTGCGCACCGATACGCCCTGCGGCTTGCCGCATGATCCGAAAGCCCTGCTGCTCGGCGACGGTGGGCGCGACCTCTGCGGCCACGCCGGGCTGTTTTCCACCCGGAAGGACATGGTTCGCTTTGCGCAGGCGCTGCTCTCCGGCGAACTGCTTCGCCGGGAGACGCTCTGCGAAATCGGCGTAAACCGCACGGGTTTTTCCCATGGGGACGGCACATACCGCCAATATCTGGGCTATCTGTGCTTTGCCAAACACCCGCTGCAACGGCTCAGCGAAGTGCCGCACTGGATGGGCGCGCGCTCCATCGGCTTGAGCGGTTTCACGGGCAATCACCTTTCCATCGATCCGGATGTGGAGCGTTTCGTTCTGTTTCTCGGCAACCGCTGTCATGGGCGCGTCTCGCATATTGTGCCGCCGGAGGGCATGGATTTGACCGCTTACGGCCTGAATGAACGCGGCGTCGGGCTGGTTCCGTGGCCGGACGGACGCATGGTGCCTTCTTCCGCGAAATACGTCTATTTTAAGGATGAAATGCTGCACACGCCGATTGAAACCCGCATGCACGCGCTGGGATGGCTATAAACAAACCGCCGCTTTTCCCTTTTTGAGAAAGCGGCGGTTTGTTGATTCCATTCAGTCTTTGAGATTCAGCCCCGCGAAGTCGAGCGTCGCGAAATAATCGGCGGGCGTTTCGGCGCGGCGGATCATCTGCACGCTGCCATCCTCGCGCAGAAGCAATTCGGCGCTGCGCAGCTTGCCGTTGTAATTGTAGCCCATCGAAAAACCATGCGCGCCCGTATCATGGATATAGAGCAGGTCGCCCATGTCGATCTTCGGCAAATGGCGGTCAATGGCAAATTTGTCGTTGTTTTCGCACAGACTGCCCACCACATCATACACATGGTCGCAGGGCGCGTCCTCCTTGCCCAGCACCGTGATGTGGTGATACGCGCCATACATCGCCGGGCGCATCAGGTTGCAGGCGCATGCGTCCACACCGATATATTCCTTATAAGTATGCTTTTCGTGGCAGGCGGTCGTCACCAGCGCGCCGTTCGGGCCGAGCATAAAGCGCCCCAGCTCTGTGAAAATCGCCACGTCGCCCATTCCGGCAGGCACGAGCACTTCTTCATAGGCCTTGCGCACGCCCTCGCCGATGGCCGCAATATCGTTTGCGGGTTCATCCGGTCGATATGGAATGCCCACGCCGCCGGACAGGTTGATGAACGTGATTTTCGCGCCCGTTTCCCGATGCAGCTCCACGGCCGTCGTAAACAGAATCTTTGCCAGCGTCGGATAATAGGCGTTGGTCAACGTGTTGGATGCGAGGAACGCATGCAGGCCGAAGCGCTTCGCGCCCTTCTGCATCAGCGCGCGGTAGGCCTGCGTCAACTGCTCGCGGGTCATGCCGTATTTCGCGTCCTTCGGCTGATCCATGATATGATTGCCGATGGAAAATTCTCCGCCGGGATTAAACCGGCAGCAAACCGTCTCCGGCACGCCGCAGGCCTGCTCCAGCGTATCAATCAGCGTGAAATCATCCAGATTGATGATCGCCCCCTGCCGATAGGCGCGAGCAAATTCGCGCCCCTGCGTCTCGTTGGAGGAGAACATGATTTCGTGGCCCGCAAAGCCGGATGCGCCGCTGAGCATCAGCTCCGTCTCCGAGGAGCAATCCACGCCGCAGCCTTCCTCATGCAAAATTTTCAAAATAAACGGGTTCGGTGTGGCCTTTACCGCGAAATATTCCCTGAAGCCGGGATTCCACGCGAACGCCGCTTTCAGCGCGCGCGCGGTGCGGCGGATGCCCGCCTCGTCATAAATATGGAAAGGCGTGGGATACTGCTTCACAATCTCCCGCGCCTGATTCAGCGTCAGAAACGGCTTTTTGCTGGTCATACGTTCCTCTTTTCCCCGCCCTCGGCGGTCTTCGGTCAATATGCGTTTACTATACATGGGAAGACCGCGCGTTGTCAAGGAGAAATTTGCGAAAATGATGGATTCGCCTTTGCAAAAATGTCAAAAAGAGGATATGCGTTCATGCACATCCCCTTCTTTGCAGGATTATGTTCGCTTTGAATCAAAAAACGAGTCCAGCACCGCCTGGCATTCTGCTTCCATCAGACCGCCCGAACAGGGAATCGCCCGGCCGAATGCGGCGTCCTCCGGCAGGTCGTAGAGACTGCCCGCACAGCCGCACCGGGGATCATACGCCCCGAAGAAAACTGCGTCCACCCCGGCCATCACAATCGCGCCTGCACACATCGGGCACGGCTCCAGCGTCACATAAAGCGTGCAGCCGTCGAGCCGTCGTCTGTGAAGCGCTTCCGCCGCCCGCCGAAGCGCCAACACCTCGGCGTGGGCCGTCGGGTCTCCGCTGGTCTCCCGCTCATTTCGGGCGCGCGCGACAATCCTTCCGCCGCAGACGACGACCGCCCCGACAGGCACCTCGCCCGCCAGCTGCGCTTCCTGCGCCAGCAGCAGCGCTTCGCGCATCCATGTTTCGTGCATCATCCGCGATCCTTTCCCCGGAAAAATAGTGCAACCGTGCCGGGACCGGAATGGCTGCCGATGACCGGGCCGACCGCGCTCAAAACGATCTTTTCGGGCGCGCAGCCAAACTCCTTCACCAGCGTATCTTTCACCAGCAGCGCGTCCTTTTCACAGTCGCCGTGTGTGATGAAGATCAGCTGATCCCGATCAGCCTGCAGCTCGCCGAACTTCATCGCGACAGCCCGAAGCGCCTGTACGCGCCCACGCACCTTGCTTCGGGCAATCAGGCGGCCTTCGCTGTCCACATGCAGCACAGGCTTGATTTTCAGCAGCGTGCCGAAAAAAGCCGCAGACGGCGAACAGCGCCCGCCCCGCTTGAGGAAATGCAGGTCATCTACCGTAAACCAGTGGGCGTATTCCTGCGCATGCGCCTTCGCATAAGCGGCGTTTTCCTCAATGGACATACCCGCATCCCGACGGCGCACCGCATCATAGACCATCATGCCCTCGCCCGCGCTGGCCGCCAGCGTATCCACCAGCTCGATCACCGCGTCTGGGTATTCCTCAAGCACCATGTCGCGCGCCATGCACGCGGAAGCATACGTGCCTGACAAAGCGGAAGAAAACAGCAGGCCAAGCACCGCTTCGCCTTTTTGCGCGTGCGCCTTAAAGGCCTCGGCAAAATCGCCCGGCGAAACCTGCGATGTGGTGCAGGTTTCCCCTGCGCGCAGTCTGTCATAAAACGCCGAACAGCGCTCCGCGTTATCAAACGGCTGGGTGCTGGTGATTCCGCCGATGGTATAAGAAAGCGGGAGTACCTCAAAGTGATCGAATCGGGCGGCGACTTCCGCGTTTAAATCCGAGCACGAATCTGTCAGAATGGTATACATGGCAATCCTTTCCCGGCTTGAATTGACCGATGAAATTTCTTTCTTTCTTTTTTTCGATTCGGCACATTCGTTTTCCTGCCGACTCACGAAAGACTTTCGTTTCTTATCAAAATCTGAATGCACAGGCCCTGCCCCTGTGCGGATACGCTCATCGCCGCGTGAAGCCCCTGCGCGTTCAAATCGTCGCAGAGCCGCCCGACCTCCTGCGCCGCATGGCGAACGGCGCGTCTTTTTCCAGTCTCCCGCGCGCCCTCCGGCCTGTCCATCAGCCTTTGCGCCTGCTCTGGCGGCAGCTTCCGCGTGCCGATGATTTCCGCCGCTTCGGCTCTCCGCTCCACAGGCACATGCAGCAGCGTTTCGGCCTGCTCCAGAGTCAGATGATGGCGCAAAACGGCGCTCTGCGCCGCTTCGTCGAGTTCGAGCATCGCAAGCCGCCGACGAATCTCCCCCTCCGGCAGACAGCATCTGGATGCGACCTCCGCCCGATTGAGCAGCAGCGCTTCTTTCAAAAAGGGCGCGGTCTGACGGGTAAAATGCTCCTCCAGAAAGCAGGCGATCGCATCCGGCTTTTCGCCCGGAAGCTGCACCGCGTCGATTTCACGCATACCGAGCATTCGGCAGGCCGCCAGCCGCCGTGCCCCGCACACGAGCATGTAGCGCCCGTTCTGTTCGTTTTCCTGCACGACGACAGGCTGAAGCAGGCCGTGTCTGGCGATAGATTGCGCCAGCATCGGCAGAGCCGCATCCTCCCGAAGGCGCGACGGAATCATGCCGCCGTAGATTTCGTTCATTTGCAGGCGCATGGCCCGCAATGCTTTTTCCTGCGCACGAACGGCTTGTCTGCGCTTCAAAAGCCCTTCCCCCTTGATGTCCTCTGTCAAGGAGTATATGCCGGGTGGGCTTCGTTTGATGATGGCGGATTCAGATAGGTTTGCGCGGTCGTCCGCCCCTCCGAAAGCCAAAGCGTGATGCAGCCGCTCTCATCCGTTCGATAGATTTTCGCGCCGATTTGATTAAGCGACTCCAGCACACGCTCGGTCGGGTGGCCGTAACGGTTGTTTTCTCCGACGCTGATGATGGCGATTTCCGGCGTTGTTTGAGCCAGAAATTCGTCGCTGGTCGCGTATTTGCTGCCGTGATGCGCCACCTTGAGCACGTCGCAGTCCGGCGGCGCATCCATTTCGCTCTTGGCCGGCAGATCGCCCGTCATCAAAATGCGCGTGCCCATCGTTTCCGTGTACAGCACAAGCGAACGCTCGTTGTCGCCGGCAAGCGCTTTCGTGGGCGAAAGCACGTCGAATACAAAGTCGCTCGAATGGATTTGAGCGCCGGCCGACACGGTTTCAATCGGAATATGCTTCTCGTCAGCCAAATGAAGCGCTTCCTGCACGGCTTCGGAAGCATCCGCCGCCTGCGCTTCCGACGGCATGACAATCCGTTTCACCTTCACTTCGGACGTAAGCAGCGAGCCAAGCGCTCCGGCATGATCCTCATCGAGATGAGAAAGCATCACTGTGTCCACATAAAGTCCTTCGTGGCGCAGATAGCGCAGCACGGCATATGCGTTTTCCGGGCCGACGTCCACGAGAGTCGCGCGCCGTCCATGCCGAAGCACCGCCGCGTCGCCCTGCCCGACATCGAGCTGAACATACCGCGCATCCGGCGCAAACCGCGGCAGATACCCGACCGCAAAAACGCAGACTGCCGCCGCAAGCGCCCGCTTTCTGCCCGGCCCAAAGCGAATTTGACGGCTGAACAGCATCATCGCCACAATCGTCACGGGGATTGCCCAGACATATGGCGCAGGCAGGCGGAAGACGTTGATCTCCCACCCGGCAATCGCCAGAAGCAGACGCCCGACGAAATCCACACCTTCGCCGATGATTCCGTCAAAGAACCGACCGACAGTCGGCAGAAAACCGCCGATCATAGCGCAGGATATGCCGCCAAACATCACGATGGGCATCAACAAGCCGGCCACAACATTGACCGGCACCGCAAGCAGCGGAATATAACCGTAAAAGAGCAGCTGAATCGGCACCGAAGCCGCTTGCGCGCTCACGCTGACGGTCAAAGCCTCCGCGGCTCTGGGATGACGGCGCGCCCAAGCACAGCGCCGCGAAAACCGCGCGGAAATCGTTCCGCTGAGCAGCAAAATCCCCAGCAGCACGAAGAACGAAAACTGGAACGACGCATCCAGCGGCCAAACCGGACGGATGAAGCTCATCAGCATCGCCGCAAAGGCCAACGCCGTCAGCGGTTCATACCGTCTGCCCCGGCACCTGGCCAAGCCGTGAAGCGTTGCCATCACCAGCGCACGGACTGTACCAGCCGCCGCGCCCGTCAGCATCGTATAGAAAAGCAGACCAACGGTCTGTATGGCAAAGCGCGGCCATCTGCCAAACGGCAGGCGGCTCACCAGTTTTTCCAGTGCAAGCGCAATCAGCGTCAAGTGCATGCCCGAAACCGTGAGCAGATGCACAATGCCCGTCAGGCGCATGGCGTTGACCACTTCGTCATCCAGATTTTCCCGACTGCCCAGCAAAATGGCCTGAAACAGCGGTGCATGTTCACCAAACACCGTATCCAGATGGCGCATCCACGCTTCCCGAATACGGCGAATCGTCTCCCGAATGGAAAAGCGCGATTCGCCCGTCGCTTCCCATCCGGGCAAAATGTAACCGGACAGTTCATACTCCTGCGCCAGCGCACGAATGCGCCCATTGCTCTCGCCCGGATTGCGCGGCTCGCTCGGCGCAAGCAAACGCCCCGTTCCTGTCACAGTCTGCCCGACGGCCACGGACGGCATTGCTTCATCCTTCTCGATCATCAAGGTGACCAGAACGCGTCGTGAACAAGCTTGGCCGTCGCAGGCCGCATTTTTCAGCCACACGCGCTTTTCATTCTTGATTTCGTCGATCTCGCCGACAATCGAAACGCCGGGTTGGCTCGGCTCGTCGCGCAAAAGGAGTACGCCGCCCGCCATTCGATTGCCCAGCAGCAGCATCACCAACGCGCCGCAAAGAAGCGCACTTTTCCGCTTTTTCATCCGCCAAACGCCGAAAGCAGCGGCGCAGACGCCCATCAAAAGCATAAGCCCCACGGGAAAAACCGCAAGCTGTGCCAGATAGATGCCGATCAAATCCGCGCAGGCCAGCACCGCCAGCCGACGGCGAATCGGAAACAGAATCACACGCCGATGCCCATCCATCATTCTCGCCCCCGCTTTTCTTCAGTGTATCCATACAAAAACGCCCGCGTTCTCATTGTAATCCAACGCGGGTGTAGATGAACATATCCCTTTCGGCCTGTTTCATCCGTTCAGGCGTAAAAGCATGGATTATTGATCTGCGTTCTGCAGGGCAATGCAGCGTTTGAGCCACTTGCCGCGCAGATAATACACGAGGAACATGGTCGAAGTGACCGTCCACGTGATCGGATAGCTGAGCAGCAGTACGTTCAGCTCGTGATGCGCCGAAACGACAACCAGCACCCAGAACACGCGAAGCAGGCACACGCCCGTCAGCGTCATGATGGTCGGAATCAGCGAATCGCCCGCACCGCGCATAGCGCCGGAGAGAATTTCGATGAAGATATACGTGATATAGGTCGGCACAATCAACCGCACGAAGGACAGGCCGATTTCAATCACCTGCGCGTCGTCGCTGAACAGCCCCAGCAGCGGCTCGGCAACCACCAGCAGCACAGCGCTGAGCGCAATCGTCACCGCGGCCGAAATGCCGAGACAAACATTGATGCTCTTTTTCATGCGGTCATACAGCCGCGCGCCGAAATTCTGGCCGACAAACGTCGTAATGGCCACGCCGAACGCGTTGATAACCATCCAATACATGCCGTCGAGCTTGCCGTATGCGGTATACGCCGCCATCGCATCCGTGCCGAAGCCGTTGACGCTCGCCTGAATGATAATATTGGAAAGCGAATACATCACAGACTGCAAACCGGCCGGAAGGCCGATGCGCACAATGCGAACAAGCATATCGCCATAGAAACGGATCTTTTTGAACTGCACCCGGTAAACCTGCGGCGAACGGCAGAGCGTCACCAGCACCAGCACAGCGCTGACCACCTGGCTGAGCACCGTCGCTGCCGCCGCGCCCGCAACGCCCAAATCAAGGCCGATGACCAGCACGACGTCCAGCACGATATTCGTCATCGTCGCGCTGATTAAGAAGACCAGCGGTCTTCTGGAATCGCCGACCGCGCGCAGAATGCCGGAGCCGATGTTGTAAATCAGCGACGGAATCATGCCGAGGAAATAGATGTTGATGTACGTCACCGCGTAATCCAGCACATCCGCAGGCGTGCCCATCATGACCAGCACGCTTTTGCTGAAGGCAATGCCCAGCACGGTCAGCGCCGCACCGCTGACGAGCGCCAGCGCCATGGTGGTATGCACCGCGCGGGAGACATCCTCCGAACGGCGCGCGCCGTAAAACTGCGAAATGATGACCGACGCGCCGGAGGACAGGCCGACAAAGAAACCGACCAGCAGGTTAATCAGCGTGCCCGTCGTGCCGCCGACCGCCGCAAGGGCTTCCTTGCCGACAAACTTGCCGACGATAATCGCATCCGCCGTGTTATACAGCTGCTGGAAAAATGTGCCCAGCACAATCGGGAAGAAGAACAGCAGAAGCTGTTTCCAAATCACGCCCTCGGTGATGGCGTTTTGCATGACTTTCTTTTTGCTTGCCATATGTTCCTCGCAACATGGATTCGTTTCTTGCGTTTTAGAATGGAGAACTGTTTATTTCATTTCAAGACCGTCGGTCGGTTTGTTTTGAAAACAGGTTTCGAATGCGTCTCATTGCGCCGATGGGCAGGTGCGCAATCCGTCTGGCCGCGCGTTCCGCCCGGCCCGGCCCGCGAAGTAGCTTCATCACGCGTTCGCTCTCAAAGCCATGCAGCTGATACCGCTTGAAGAAGGCCGCGCGCTTTTCATGCGGCTTCACCGGATGCACCAGGCTCGGATTGGCGCGCGTCATCTGCTGGAAATCTTTCATAGCAAAACTCGTCATCTGTGCGCCGCAGGCTTCAAGCGCCTGCCGCCCTTTCTGCGTATTTGCCATCACAAAGGAAAGCCCGGTATCATCGTCTCGCTCCGGACAGATCGTTTCCGCACCCCACAGATCGGCCAGCGTGATATCTGCCGCATGCCGTTCCCCGCGCAGCTGATTGCACGCGTGACAGGATGGACGCAGATACAAATTCTGCAAAAAGCCATACAGATAGGGATCCGTCGTCTGGGTGCCGGTGTGTTCCGGCCCGTTTTCAAACGTCGCGACGGCGGAAAAATTTTTCCAGCCAAGCCGCTTATCCCGAAACGCGTATCCGACGACGCGGCTCCCCTGTTTTTGCTCCAGTTCTGCAAGATACGACGCAAAAACGCCGGGCGACGGCACGCCGTGGCAGACGAAATCCACCGTCAGCAGCTTGTCGGTTTTTACATTGCCCAGCGCCGCCAGCAGGCCGTTGATCTGGCAGGGCGTACCGGAAAACAGCACCGGAATTTCCCGTTTGAGCAGCGAAACCGCGTTGCCGATGGCCTCCGCCGCGTCGCTCTGAACATATTTCGAGCCGCGCATGCCGGAAAGCTCGCTTTCATCAAACGCGCCGACATGCTCGACATGCAGCGTTTCATCAAACGCCGCGCCGAACGCCACGCCGCCCTGCCGGATCACCTCGCGCGCCAGCAGCGTAAACACGCCGCCGGAGGACGACTGCCTGCGCAGCGCTTCGTCCTTGGCCTGCGCGCCGAGCAGCCTTGCGTGATGCTCCGGCTGGACGTGCCCAGCGGGACAGCGCTTTTCGCAAAGATCGCAGGAAACGCATTTTTCGCCGTCCACCCTCGGATAAAGAAACCCTTCCGCGTCCGGCTGCATGGTGATCGCCTGCTTCGGACAGATGCTCACGCATGCGCCGCAGCCTGTGCATTCCGCCGGGTTCTTTCGTACAGTCTGCCTCATGCGTCTTTTCCTCCCGCCAGAGCCAGCACCGCGTCCAGCGTCTCATCCTGTCCCGCCGTATACGACGGCATTCGTTCCTGAAGCTGTCTGCGTTCCGCGTCGCCGCGCTGCATCATCGCGTCATAGGCCGCAATCAGCTCCGCTTCGCCGGAAAGCTCCTGCGCAGGGATCAAATGTCCCGCCTCCGAGCCGAACAAATCCCGCGCAATGCCCCGCGCCTTGACCGAATAACCGATGACCAGCGTCGGCACAAAGGTCGAATACGCCGCAACGGATACATGCGTTCTCGCCGTCACCAATCCGGAAAGCCGCTTCACATATCCCTTATACTGCATCGCATTCAGGTTATCCGGCAGCAGAAAGACGCGCGGCTCATCCGCAAAACGCGCCTTGATCGCCGAAAGGGCGTCCATATCGTTATCATGTGCCCACGTCACATGCGGAATCAGCGCGACGACATTCTCGCTCGTCTTCAGAATATGGTGAACCAGCGCCGTAAACGCGTCGAGCGCCGCGTCCCTATTCTTCGCGTGATCCAGCACCAGCGGGCTGACATTCAGACCGACGGTCTGTTCTTCTTTCCATCCCGCCGGAAGCGGTAGTTCTTCGGCGGGCATGGTAAAGGCCGGGTCGCACCACGTGCGCACGTTCATCCCCGCATCGCGCATTGCCTGCGCCGTGATGGATTCGCGCGCGATCACCAAATCATACGCTTTCAAATCGTTCAGGCATTCGCCTTCGAGCAGTTCAGGATTGACCGAACAGCCCCAGAGCACGAGCGGCCTGCCCGCTCGCTTGAGCCTGCCGTTGATGACCCGGATATGCTCCTGCGGCGCATAGCAGTACGTATCGCCACCGACGGAAAGGCATACGTCCGCCCGCTTCCCCTCGCGGATGACGGGCAGATACTTGCGCGCCACCTCGTGCTCACGGGGCATGCCCAGGCGGAAACCGACGGAATTGACGAAACGGCTCACGCTGTACGGGGAAATCTGCTCATCCACCAGCTTAGCGATATTCGGCAGTTTCAGCGTGCGATCCCATTCGGCCTGGCCGGATGTAAGCGTCACCTGCGCGCCCTTTTGCGCAAACAATGCGGACGTCGAGCGCACAATCGCTTCACAGCCTCGGTTTTCACAGCCGGAATGATTATACAGAAGCACCCTCATCGCCGAACCCCCCATTTCTTTCTCGTGATTTTTTCCCGCACACGGAGCAGTACGTAGATCTGTGGGAAATACCCCTTGACCACGGCGCGATAAATGCGCAGATCCCACTGAGGAATGCGTTCCGGCTGCACGCCGTCGAGCACCAGCGGCCGGATATGCGCATTGAAGCGCTTCATGCAGGCCATGACGCCGGTTTCCTTTTCATCCACCCAGATGCAGCTCTGCAAAAAATCGCGGAAATACAATTCCTTCACGCCCTCGCGCAGCAAAATGGCGCTCATGCTTTGCAGCATCGGCTGATGGGCTTCGCTGTAAAGCCCCATGTTCGCCATGGCCGAGCTGCCGTGGACGCGGTAAACATAGGTATGATCCGGGATATGCGCAATGCTCTTGGCGCGCAGATAGAGCTGCAGATTGAGCAGCGCATCCTCGCCGATGCGGACGCTTTCATCCAGCCGAAGCCCATCCGCAAACAGTTCGCGCACATAGAGCTTGTTCCACAGGTTGTTATAAATACGGTGCATGTGGATGATTTCGCGGACGATTTCCGAGGGCTGCGGCACGAACGGCTCAATTTCCACCGGAACGCGGCAGCCCCTTTCTACATCAAAAAGCGTATGGTTGGCGGAGGTGATCTGCGCGCCCGTGCGCATCGCCGCCTGATACAAAATCGAAAGCGCGTTTTCCTCCAGCACGTCATCCGCATCCATAAACGCAATATAGCGCCCGGACGCCATCGAAATACCCCGGTTGCGGGCGGCGGAAACGCCCTCGTTTCGCACATGCACCACCTTCGCGCGGCTTTCCGTGCGGGCAAATGCGTCAAGAATCGCCCCGGTGGAATCCGTCGAGCCGTCGTCGATGAAAATCATCTCGATATTCGGCGTGCGCTGGGCTTTCAGGCTCTCCAGACAGATATTCAAATAGCGATTGGCATTATAGCACGGCACAATGACGCTGATATCGCAAACCTCGGACACAAAAACCCCTCCCGTTACGGCAAAAAATAAGATGCGCGCGGGCAGACCCGCAGCGCGGCATAGTACGCCTTCTGCCTGGCGCACAGCTTGGAAAAACAAACGCCTTCCGTGATGCGGGAGACGATTTCGCGATCAAACATCGCTGCCGCCCGCTTGCGGCCGCAGTCCTTGCGGAGCGTTCGAAGATAGATATCGATATGCGCGCGGAAAAGCGCCGTCTGCAGGCCGTTCTTTTGAATAAACGCCGTGATTCCGCGAAGCATCGGCTTGGCACTTTCGTAGACGCTGTGCTGCGCACGTGTCATTGCAGAATCGCCGCCCAAATCATAGCCGTAGACCGATTGACGCGTCATGTTCCAGCCCCGCGCGGCGTAAAACGCGTCGAGATTGAATAACACGTCCTCACCGACCTTAACGTCCGGCTGCACGCAAAGCCCCTTTTCGCAAAGCATCGCCGCGCGATAGAGCTTGGCGCACATGGAATTGAGCGTGCTGTCCGTGCGGACAAGGCTTTCCAGAATCGTCTGCCTGTCGCCCTCGGCGCAGGCGAGTTGTTCTTCCCGTCCGCCTTCGTCGATATACCGAATGGTATACGCGCCGCAGAGAATATCCGCTGTCCCATCGTCCAGCGCAAGCAGCACCTCCAGCATGTCGTGCTCCAGACGATCGTCCGCATCCACAAAGGCCAGCCATTCGCCCTTCGCCGCCGCCATGCCCGCGTTTCGCGCCCGAGACACGCCGCCGTTCGGCTGGTGGATCACCCGGATTTGCTCATCCGCCTGCGCCAAACGATCCAGCGTCGCGCCCGTGCCATCCGTCGAGCCGTCGTCCACCACGATCAATTCCCAATCCGAAAACGTCTGCGCCTGCACATCCTGCACCGTGCGCAAAAGAGATTCCGCACAGTTATAGCAGGGCATCACAATCGATATCATTGCGGTCTCTCCTTTTCCGCGCGCAGAGCGAACGCTGCTTCGCCGCATTTTCGCCTGATGATTTGGCCAGCCGCAAGCACCGGATACGCCATTGGATAGCGTCCCGTTTTGCAAAGCCGCCACACCACGCGGCCATAAGCCGTCATGCGCGCGGGATTCAGCCCCTCAAGCGCCAGATACGGCCGAGCTTTTTCATTGAATTGACGCATCACACCGCCGATGCCGCCGTCCTTATAAAGCCGAAGGACGAAGCTGTTCAGCAGCGGCGCATAATACCGCTCCAATTCACCGCGCCGCGCCAGCATATCCCGCACGGCGATCAGCCATGGCTGATGAGCCTCCCATTCGCCGCCCTGTCGGCTTCCCGTTGCGGAAGCGGCATGAAGACGGTATCGATACGCGATACGATGCACATAGGCGATCTCCCGCGCGCACAGCACCGCTTCCAGATTAAACAACGCATCCTCCGCCATCTTCAAGCCGGAAACCAGCCGAAGCCGCTCCCGCTCGATCAAGGCCCGGCGGATCAGCTTGCCGCACATGATGTTGAGCACGCAGTCGCCCTCGATCAGCCGAAGCGCCGCCGCATGCTTTTTCCGCTCGCCTTGCTTTCGAGGCCAATGCGTATCCGGCCAGACAGGCCGCACATGCTCCTGCTCGTCAAACGTCTCATGCGGACAGACGACCATATCTACCTTCTCCGCCGCACCGGAAAGCAGGGTTTCAAACGCGTCCGGCGGCAATTCGTCGTCGCCATCCACAAATGTGACCCACTCGCCCGTCGCATGCGAAAGGCCGAGGTTGCGCGCCGCGCTGACGCCCTGATTGGCCTGCGAAAACACCTGAATGCGGTCGTCCCGTTCGGCATAGCGTCGGGCCATGGCCAGCGAATGATCCCGCGAACCGTCATCCACAAGAATCACTTCAAAATCGCGCATGCTCTGCGCCATGAGCGAATCCAGACACGCGCTCAGATATTTTTCCACATTATAGCACGGCAAAATGACGCTGATTTTCACGTCCATTCCTCCCGCCCCTGAACGAGCGCCGCCGCGCCGCGCACATCGCCGCGCAGCCACCGGGCGGCAAACATCCGCGCGCGCACCTGCGTGCGAAAGCCCTTGCCCGTCTTGAGGGTGTACATCGCCAGCGGTTTCACGCCCAGCAGCGCATGCAGCAGGCCGCGAAGCGTCGCGTTCTGCCCCATCTGCTCCATCGCGGCATACACATCCTCCAGGCTGGGGTCAAGCCGAATGCCCTTGCAGATCAGCTTATCATAGCAAAGCACCGGCAACACATCCGCCAGCTCTTTGTCCCGGCCGCACGCCTTCACATAGTCGGCCAGCCGCACGCTCAAATTGATAAGCCGACGGCAGAGCCTCGGCTTGCACATGCCCATCAGCGAATTGCCGCGCTGCAAATAATGCACATACGGCTTGGCAAGCGCCGCCAGCTTGTGTACGTGCATCAGATACATGGCCGAAAACAACGTATCTTCGGCAAAAATCTCGTCGTTCGGCGCATAACGCAGATGATTCTGCTCGATGATATCGCGCCGATACAGCCTGCACCACGCTTCCTGACCATGCACATAGGGCATCCAGTAGCGATAAAAATAATTTGCCAGCCCCATTTGGTCAAGGTCAAGCACCTCGTCCTTCATCGGCAGGCATGCGCCCTGCACGCCTGCTTCCGTCACAGGCCGATAATTATAGATCACCAATTCCGCATCCGTCTGCTCCGCCGCGTCCACGGCATCGGCAAGCATCGTCGGCTCCACGGTATCATCCGAATCGACAAATGCGATATACTCGCCCCGCGCGATATCCAATCCAGCGTTGCGCGCCGAGGAAAGGCCGCCGTTTTCCTTGTGAATGCATCGGATACGCGCATCCCTCGCCGCATACTGTGACATGATGCGCGGGCAGTTGTCCTTTGTGCCGTCATCCACGAGAATCAATTCGAAATCCGCAAACGTCTGCGACAGAATGCTGTCCAGACACTTGGCCAAATACGCTTCCACCTGATAAACGGGCACAATCACGCTGACGCGGCACATGTTTCTTTCCCCCAACCGTACAGAGTATACGGTCATTATACCATAAAAGCCATGGGGTTGCTATCCCCAGCGCACAGAAAAAGCCGCTTCCTTCCATATTGGAAAGAAACGGCTCGTTTTCATCATCCGTCAGCCGACGTCCTGCGCGGACGCGCCGCCGAGAATATCCATCGAATTGACCATCTGCTGCACCGCGTCGTCAATCTGATCCGTCCCCAGTCGCTGCGGATAGACCGCCTGATAGATCAGCGTACACGAATCCGCCGAGACAAGCACCAGCGCCACGCGAAGCGCTTCGTCATCCTCCGGCGAGACATTCATCAAAATGCCCTGCGCCTTGCAGCCGCCGACGGTTTCCAGCGTCATATCCTGCACATTCGTCGCGCCCGGCCAATCGCCTGCAACCAGCCCATCCATCGTCACATCCGACTGCACATAGCGCAGCAGCTGCACATAAGCGCCGCCGCTGAGCTGATACGTCTGCACAAAATCGCCGTCGTCAAAGGCGACGTTCTCTACCATCTGCGCGTCCTCCGGCAGCTGCACAAGCAGCACCGGCGCGTCCTCCTGATCTGCAAAAGCCGCGCCGACCAGCAGCAGCGCCAGCGTCAGCAGCCCAATCAAAATCTTTTTCATGATGTCCTCCTTGCTCCCGCACGGGATTCGCGCCATATTATAGCATGAAGATTGCCGTTCGTCAAACCGCTTTTCTTTTTTCGCCGCCTGTGCTATAATCTCTTTTACCACCTCACAGGGAGTGTCTTGGATGAAGCAAATTCTGCTGATCGCCACCGGCGGCACAATCGCCAGCCGCCCCACGGAAAACGGCCTTGCGCCGCAGCTTTTGGCGGACGATATTCTGCGCTGCGTGCCCGCGCTCGGCTCGCTGTGCCGCATTGACGCGGTACAGCCGATGAACATCGATTCCACCAACATGTCGCCGGATTGCTGGCTGTCGCTGGCCGAGTGCCTGCGCGCGCATTACGACCGATACGACGGTTTCGTAATTGCGCATGGCACGGATACAATGGCCTACACCGCCTGTGCGCTTTCCTATCTCGCGCAGAACAGCGGCAAGCCAATTGTGCTGACCGGCGCGCAGAAATCCATCTATATGCAGGATACGGACGCGCGGCGCAACCTTTACGATGCGTTCGTTGCCGCGCAGGACGACAGCCTCGCCGGGGTTTACATCGTCTTCGACGGACGGGTGATTCTCGGCACGCGCGCCCGCAAGACCCGCACCAAGTCGATGAACGCGTTTTCCAGCATCGATTATCCCGATGTGGCGCTCATTCGCGACGGGCGCATTCTGCATTATATCCGCGAAGCCAAGCCGGAAACGCCGCCCGTTTTTTATGACAGGCTGGATGCGAACGTGTTCGTTCTGCGTCTGATTCCCGGCATGAACCCGGACGTGCTGCGTCTGCTGGCCAGCCGCTTTGACGCGCTGGTGATCGAGAGCTTCGGCGTGGGCGGCCTGCCCTGCTATGAACAGGCGGATTTCCTTTCCGCCGCCTCCGCATGGAGCGACGCGGGCAAGCCCATCGTCATCACCACGCAGGTGCCGCACGAAGGCAGCGATTTGGCCGTCTATCAGGTCGGCGCGCGTGTCGCCGCCCAGCCCGGCATTTTGCAGGCCTACACGATGACCGCCGAAGCCGTCGTCACCAAGCTGATGTGGATTCTGCCGCAGACGCGCGATCTGGCGCAAATCAAGCGGCTGTTTTACACGCCGATTGCCCGCGATTTGCTGCGCTTTGAAGAATGCGGTCAGGAAATAGACGAATCACATTGACATTTTCTTCCTGCTTTTAAAGATTCCTGAGTTTAAAAAAGCGACGGGTTTTCGGCCCGCCGCTTTTCTTTTAATACGCCGCTTCCATCTTCTTCACGGTATCGTAGAGCCAGCGGTTGATCGGCACATCCAGCTGATACTTTTCCGCACGACGGATGATCGTGCCCGCGAACAGTTCCACCTCGCTCTTTCTGTGCGCTTCGCCATCCTGCCGCATGCTCGGCTTGCCCGCAGGCGACAGCGAATCCGCCAGCTTCACCCACTCGTCAAACTCTTCGTCGTCGATAGGGTATCCTTCGAGGTTCGCCAGCTTCTGCACCTCGCGCATCGCGGCAATCATGATGTCGCGCGGCTTGCCCGGTTTCTGCACCGTGCCGTAGTCGCCCTCAAAGACCATCACGGTCTGGTTAAGGCCGACGTTGAGCATCAGCTTGCCCCACTGGCGGCGCACCATGTCGCCGACCGGCTGCGCCGTCACGCCGTGCACATTCAAAAAGTCCGCCACAGCCTGCACGCGCGGGGAAATTTCGCCCGGCTCCTTTTCGCCCAGCACAATCATACCCGCGTGCGCATAGGTCAGCGCGCTGCCGACTTTCACCGCATCCATGCCCTGCGCCGTGCAATACAGCACATTCTTTTCGCCAAAGCGCGCGGCAATCGTCTCCTCGCTGCTCACGCCGTTGAGCACGGACAAAATCAACGTATCCTCTCCAATGAAACCGGAAGCGGTCTCCATCGCGCTGCGCAGGCCGCCTTCCTTAGTCGCGAAGATCATCAAATCGACTTTCTCCGCCTTTTCCGGCGTCACATAGCGAAAATTCACGGGCGCGCCGTTGCAGGTGACGCCCTGCTTTTGATATTTCTCCGCGCGGCTCTGATCCGCAATGATGCGCACATCCGCGCCGTTTTCAAGCAGTCTTTGGCCAAACAGCACGCCCAGCGCGCCAAGACCGATGATTCCAACCGTCTGCATGTTCATTCTCCTTTGTATAATCCGCGCAAAAGCGCAATCTCCCGCGCATAGCCGTCTAATTCATTCGGCGTTTCCAGATAGAACGGAAGCCCTTGCAGCGCCGGATGGTTGATGATGGCCGCGATGGCTTCCACGCCGAGGCTTCCCTGACCGATCCGCTCGTGGCGATCCTTATGACTGCCCATCGGGTTTTTGCTGTCGTTGAGGTGAATTGCCTTCAGTCGCGGCAGGCCGAGCACGCGGTCAAATTCGCTCAGCACATCGTCAAGCCGCCCCACCACGTCATAACCCGCGTCGTACACATGGCAGGTATCCAGACACACGCCGATTTGATCCCCGTCGCGCGCCATATCGATGATCTGCCGAAGTTCCTCAAAGCTTCGGCCAACCTCGCTGCCCTTGCCCGCCATCGTTTCCAGCAGAATCGGCGTGGTCATACCGTCCGTCATCACCGCGTCGAGCATATCCGCAATATACCGAACGCCGACCTCCACGCCCTGTTTCACATGGCTGCCCGGATGAAAATTGAACATCGCGCTGGGGATATAAGCCAATCGTTCCAAATCCTCCCGCATGGTGCGCACGGCAAAATCACGAATGGACGCATCCGCCGCGCAGGCGTTGAGCGTATATGGCGCATGGGCCAGAATCGGCGCAAAATGATGCACGTTAAGAAAAGCGTTCAGCGCATCCGCATCCTGCCGATCAAACGGCTTGACGCTGCCGCCGCGCGGATTGCGGGTGAAAAACTGAAACGTATCCGCGCCAAGCGCAAGCGCCTGTTCGCCCATCGCCAAATACCCCTTGGAACAGGACAAATGGCATCCAATATGCAGCATTTACTCCGCCTCCGAAGCCGTCGCTTCCTCCGGCGCGGCCGTCGCCAGCACGGGCGTGCCGCCGAGAAGCTCAATCGCCTTTTGGAGCTGCGCGTCATGGTCGTGCGGCAGGTTGTTGATGCCGTAACGCGTCACTGCGTTTTCGTCCAGCTCGATTTCCACATCCGGCTCAATGCCAATCCCGTGGATGCACTCGCCGCTGGGCGTGTAATAACGCGCGGTCGTCACCTTCATGCCGCTGCCATCGGCAAATTCCAGCGAACTTTGCACAATGCCCTTGCCGAAGGTCTTGGTGCCGACAAGCGTGCCCGCCTTATAATCGCGAATCGCGCCTGCCAGAATCTCCGATGCGCTGGCGCTGTATCCGTTGACTAGCACGACCATCGGCACGTCGTAATATTCGTTGTCGATCTTTTCTTCGGTCACGTTGCCGTTCTTATCCTTCATGGACACGACGACGCCCTCCGGCAGAATCAGGTCGGCCATATCCACACAGGTATCCACCAGCCCGCCGCCGTTGTTGCGCAGGTCGATAATCATGCCGGACACATTCGCGGCCTTGAACGCATCAATCGCTTCGGCGAAGCCCTCGTATGCGTCGCCGAGGAAATCAAACACCATCACATAGCCGATGTTGTCATCCAAGATTTCATACTCGACATAGTTGATGTTGACGTTCTCGCGCACCACGTCGAAATCCAGCGTTTCCAGTCCGCGCATGACCGTCACCTTGACGCTCTCGCCCGGCGTGCCGCGCATGACGTTGACAGCTTCCTGCATCTCATAGGCGGTATAGTATTCGTCGTTGACATAAACAATCTTATCGCCCGCGCGAATGCCTGCCGTCTCGGCCGGACTGCCCTTGAACACGCGCGTCACCGTGATAAGCAAATCCGAAGGATCGGCAAGGAGCTGGCAGCCGATACCGGCGTACTGCCCCTCGGTCTCCTCGTTGAATTTCTCCATTTCCTCCTTGGTATAATACACGCTGTAAATATCGCCGATGCCCGCCATCAAGCCGACTGCGGCGTTTTCCAGCATCGCGTCTTCATCTACATCTTCATAATAGTAGGTTTCCACGAGCTGACGCAGCATTTCCAGCTTCTGGTACCGCTGGTAGCTTTCATATTCTTCGCGGCTGATGGTGACGGTATCCGATTCCTGCGGCTTGAACATCGGAAGCGTGGCCGCCTGTGCGGGTACGGCGGACAGCAGCATCGCGCCGACGAGCATCATCAAGACAATTTTTCGTTTCATTGCGTTCACAATTCCTTTCTATTCAAAAAGAGCCGACCATCTCTGGCCGGCACAGCCTGCGGAAAAGCCGAGGCCTTAATACACGGGACGCGGCTTATCCTTGCCGCTCTTGCCCAAAAGCATCATCATTTTGAAGGTTACGGCGTCGTCAAACTTGCGCAGATCCAGCCCCGTCTGGCGCTGCACCTTATCCAGGCGATACACCAGCGTGTTGCGGTGGATATACAGCTGGCGCGCAGTATCCGACAGGTTGAGGTCCTTCGCAAAGAACATCTCGATGGTATGCAGCATCTCGTCGTTGAACAGGCGCGCGGTCTTGCGGTTGAACAGAATGCCGTGGTAACGCGTGCCCATTTCGCGCGGAATATCCATCAGGAAGCGCTCCAACACCAGGCTGCGATACACGTAGATATGCTGTTCGGTCAGGAAGATGCGGCCCACCTCGACGGCGCGGCGGGACTCGCGATAGCTCTCGCCAATCTCCGGGAAGGTCTTCTTCGGCTCGCCGATGCCCACCACGCAGCTCTTGCCCGCCTCATCCAGCAGGGTCTGCTCGATGGCTTCGGCCAGCTGATACAGCTCGTCGAAGGATTCGACATTCTCCATGCTCTTGAGGAAGACGACGGTGTGACGATCCATCTCCACCAGCAGGTCTCCGCCAGCGCGCGGCACAAGTTCTTCCAGCATGTTGAACGCGGTTTCGGTCTCCGTCTGGAGAATCTGGAAGGTGAGCACACAGCGCTCACGATTCATCTCAATCTGATGTTCGTGCGCCAGCGCTTCCAGCTCAGAACCGGCCAGCTCCTCACGAAGCACGCGGCGATACACGTCATAACGGCTCTGAATCGGGGCTTCGCCGCGGCCCATGGACTGCACCATCGCGCCTGCAAGCACAATGCAGTCATGCGTCGCCGCGCCCTGCGCGTCCGCGCAGAGAATCAGCTCCGGCGTGATGCCGATCATCAAAAAGGTTTTGCCCTCAAAGGCCACCGGCATGCCCGGCTCCATGAATTCCGGCAGATTGATCTTGCTGCGGTTTTCCTCCGGCAGAAGCACGGTACCCTCGGTATCCAGCAGCCAGAGCGGCTGCATCAAACGGGCGAGAACCTGCTGAATCTGATTTAAAAAACGCTTCTCAGGAATCATTTATTCTATCTCCTCTCATCAGCGCAAAAAAAAGTAAAACAATATGGTTCATTATAGCGTATAATCGGGCAAAAATCTATATCTTTTCAAAATTATCTCCTCTAATTTGGTAAAATATGCCGTATTTTTGTGGAAAGTTTACAAAAAACGCCCACATCGAAACGATGCAGGCGTTGTATAATAGCAAATTAGCGGTTCAGGATGCTCAGCTCGGTATCCTTGTCGAAGAAGTGCAGGCGGTTCGTCTCGAAAGCGACCTTGACAGTATCGCCGGTGCGGGACGTGCTGCGCGGATCGACGCGGGCGACGACGTTGCTGTCCTTGCCGTCCACCTTGAGGTAGAGGTAGGTTTCAGAACCCATCAGCTCGACGACTTCGACCTTCGCTTCAACGAGGTTGTTGTCAGCCACGGACAGGAAGCGCTCCTCATCGTGGATGTTCTCCGGACGGATGCCCATGACAACTTCCTTGCCGATGTAGGACTCATCCACCAGCTTGCGGATCTTGGAATCCGGCACCTTGATGGCGTTCTTGCCGAACTCGGCCCACACACCGTCGTCACGCTTGACCAGCTTCGCGTCGAAGAAGTTCATCTGCGGGCTGCCGATGAAGGAACCGACGAACAGGTTAGCCGGATAATCGTACAGGTTCTGCGGGGTATCAACCTGCTGGATGAAGCCGTCCTTCATGACGACGATGCGCGTGCCCATGGTCATGGCCTCGGTCTGGTCATGGGTAACGTAGATGAAGGTCGTCTGGAGACGCTGATGCAGCTTGGTGATCTCGGTACGCATCTGCACGCGGAGCTTCGCGTCGAGGTTGGAGAGCGGTTCGTCCATCAGGAAGACCTTCGGGTCACGAACGATGGCACGACCCAGCGCAACGCGCTGACGCTGGCCGCCGGAGAGCGCCTTCGGCTTACGGTTGAGCAGCTGCTCGATGGACAGAATCTTCGCCGCCTCGCGAACGAGCTTGTCGATCTCGTCCTTCGGCTTCTTGCGCAGCTTCAGGCCGAACGCCATGTTATCATACACGGTCATGTGCGGATACAGCGCGTAGTTCTGGAACACCATCGCGATGTCGCGGTCCTTCGGGGCCACGTCGTTCACCAGACGGTCGCCGATGTACAGCTCGCCTTCGGAGATTTCTTCAAGACCAGCGACCATACGAAGCGTCGTGGACTTGCCGCAGCCGGACGGGCCGACCAGAACGATGAATTCCTTATCCTCGATATCCAGGCAGAAATCGGAAACAGCGGTCACATTGCCGGAATAAATTTTGTAGATGTGGTTAAGCTTCAAGCTTGCCATAATGAAAGTCCCCCTTGTTTAGTCCATGCGTGAAATAACAGCAACAACAGCAACCAGCTTGAGCCGAATCTTTCGTTCATCGGCTTCAACAACTGGGCTTATTATACGATGTAACCGAACATTTTGCAATCGAATAACTTCACAAAAAATAGTCAGTTACAGTGCGGTTTTCCTCCTGCAAATCAACCCTCTTTTTTGCAGGTTTTAGTCATTCCCGCCACATTGACAATTTGACCCGCCATTTATTTGTGCGATTCATTTTCCTGTCCATTCGTCATTTTCATTCATTTCTTTGCAAATCTGAATGGATTCGACAACTTTTCTGAACGGCTTTAGACGGTTTCCTGCAATTTATTTTCTCTTTCGCGCGTGCAGGAATATCATTCGTTTTTCCTTATTAATCGCATTCCGAATCGTTCTTGTGCATCTTGCACATATTGACATTTTCACAGACTTCTTCAAAATCATCACACTTTTCCATAGAAAAAACACTATGCAGTAGCATAGTGTTATCGGTATTTTTCTATGTTCGATTCTTATTCTTCCACGCGGATGATGCTTTCGGCGCTCACTTTGCCCGCATCCATCCGGGCCAGCGCACGGTGAACGGCGTGTTCGCTCGCTCGATGCGTCAGGAAAATCAGTTGAACAAATCCGTCTGCATCCCGTTCGCCCTTTTGCACCATCGACGAAATGCTCACGCCCTCGTCGGCAAATCGGCCGGTAATCAGGGACAGCACGCCCGGTTCATCCTTGGCGCGCAAACGGACGAAATGCACACAGCTCCAATCCGCCGCCATGCTGCAAGGCTCGTCACTGACGGCGGGCTGCTCGTGCCGCTTCGTCTTCGCCGCATGAATCAAATCGGAAACAAGCGCGCTGGCCGTAGGCAGATCGCCCGCGCCGCGTCCATAGAACATCATCTCACCGCAGGCATGGCCATGGACAAAGACCGCGTTGAATGCGTCGTTCACGCTGGCCAGCGGGTGCGTATCGGGCACAAACGTCGGATGCACGCGCGCCTGAATCTCGCCGCTTTCCTCCTTGGCAATCGCCAGCAGCTTGAGCGTCAGGCCGAACTCCCTGCCGCACTGCACATCCAGCGGCGTAACGCCCGTGATGCCCTCGCGATAGACACATTCTACCGGCACATGGCGATGGAACGCCAGCGTGGACAGGATGCTCAGCTTATATGCCGCGTCGTATCCCTCCACATCCGCCGTCGGATCCGGCTCAGCCAGGCCCAGCCGCTGCGCATCGGCCAGTACGTCGGCATAAGCCGCGCCCTCGCGCGCCATGCGCGTTAAGATGTAATTCGTCGTGCCGTTGATAATACCCATCACCGAGCTGATTCGGTTTGCCTGAAGCGAATCATTCATCGCGCGGATAATCGGCACCGCGCCACAGACGCTCGCCTCATAATACAATCCGGCGGCATGTTCCTTCGCGGTGCGGACAATCTCCGTCCAATGCGTCGCCAACGCCATTTTGTTGGCCGTAATCACGCATTTGCCGTTCGCCAGCGTGCGCATCATATAGGAAGCCGCAGGCTGCTCGCCGCCCATGAATTCCATCACGATGTCGATTTCCGGATGATCCAGCACATCCTCCGGGCGATCCGTCAGCAGCGCCGAAGGGATTTCCCACGCACGCGTTTTATTCAGCGAACGCACGAGAATCTTTCGCACGTCAAAGCTGACGCCCTCGTTTTTCTCGATCTGCGCTCCATAGGTTTCCAGCAGTTTATACACGCCGCAGCCAATGTTGCCGCAGCCGAGAAATCCCACGACGATCTTTTCCATGCTTCCGTGCATCCTTTCCAAATATCGATGAATGTTACAGATTGCGCTCGTAAATCAGGCGCAGGCCGGTGAGCGTCAAATCCGGATTGATTTCATCAATCACGTCGGAATTGCTTTTAACCAGATGCGCCATGCCGCCGGTAGCAATCACGCGGATATTCTCCCCGTCCAGCTCGCGCTTCATCTGCCCGACGATCTTCTCCACCGAGCCGATATAGCCGTACAAAATGCCCGCCTGAATGTTGGATACCGTCGTTTTGCCAATAACCTGCGGCGGAAGCACCAACTCAATGGAGGGCAGCTTCGCCGTGCCTGTGGAAAGCGCGCGGTTCATCATGCGCAGGCCGGGGCCGATCGCGCCGCCGAGAAACTCCGATTTGGCAGAAATCACGCCGTATGTCGTCGCCGTGCCGAAATCGATGAAGATCGCCGGCCCGCCGTACAGCGTCGAAACCGCCACCGCGTTGGCAATACGGTCGCTGCCCAGCTCGCGCGGATTTTCATAGCGAATGTTCAGCCCCGTCTTCATGCCGGGCACGAGCAGACGCGGCTCCAGATGGAAGTAATCCCGGCACATGTGCTCGATGGTATAGTTGATGGTCGGCACGACGGAGGAAATCATGATGCCTTCCACCGCCTGCATGTTCAAGTTGTGATAACGGAACAAATCCGCCATGATGATCCCATACTGATCGGAAGTCATCACCGGGTCGGTCGCGCAGCGCCAGCGCTTAACCAGACGGCTGCCTTCAAAAACGGCGGCTTTGATATTGGTGTTGCCAATATCCATTGCAACGATCATAATCTTCTATCCCCTAACGGTTTTTTAGCGATGTCCGTTCATCCTGCCCACGGCCTTGAGCAGCGCGCTGCCGATCGCCGTGCCCGCAACGGAGCACACAATCGCCTCCACCAGCCCCTGCACGCCTGTCAGCAGAACAACGAACATCAGCGGATTGCTCGCGCCCTTCGCCAAAACAAGGCTCTGGACGTAATCCGTATGATAAAACGCAAGCACGATATAGCCCATGAAGAAGAGCGTGTTGAGCAGCGGCGCGGACAGAGACGCCACAAAGCAATTCGCCGTGGCGGATTTGCAGGCCTTGCTCATGCCGCGGTAGACCAGACCCACGCACAGGCCCATCAGCACCCGCATGCCGAAGCACAAAATAAACGTGTGAATCGCAGACACGCCCAGCAGCGTCGAAGTCATAATGGATGCGCCCTTGATCGCGTCCATAAAGCTCACAAAGCCGAAAACGCCGCCGAGCAGCATGCTGGCCATCGGCCCGATAACGATTGCGCCAATGGCAATCGGCACGGTCAAAAACGACATATACAGCGGCCCGACAGGCACGCTGCCCAAGCCGATGAGCTTCATCACCACTTCAATCGCGACAAGAATCGCGAGCTGCGTCAGCGTCAGCACGCTGATCTTCTGTTTAGGCTGAGTATTCATTTTAATCCTCCGTTCGGGTTCGCACAGGATACCCGACAAGTCTTTGCCGCAAAGCGGCGTCGAAAAGAAAACAACCTTCTCGGTCTGCCCTGCATACAGCGGCAGCCAGAATCGCGTTCATTGTATCAAAAAACGGCTGATTTTGCAAGTTTTTGTATGCAAATTGTCGTTTTCCGTCCAACCTGCCCTTTTTCTGTAAAAAAGGGTTGACATTTTTCGCGAGCTATCGTATAATATGTTTTGTCGCAAGACAAACGGCTTGCGGGAATGGCGGAATTGGCAGACGCGCTAGATTCAGGTTCTAGTGAAAGCAATTTCATGCAGGTTCAAGTCCTGTTTCCCGCACCAAGAAAAAGGCTCAACAGAAATGTTGAGCTTTTTTTATACAAATCAGGAAACAGGACTTGAAGAAGCCGTGGTGAATCAAGCCTCAGCCAACCCCAAATTCCCCCGATTTTCTTTTATCGCGTTCCGCTCCCACGTAGTTTTCGAAACAAAAACATCCCGCCTTTTTTCAGCCAATTCTGCCGCTCCAGATTGACCACCGGCAATTCCCGGTAGGAAATCCGATTAGTTTCCAGCCAGACATCCAGCAGACGCTCGGACACATAGCCGAATACCCTCCGATCCTTTGGGCTGTATTGAGAAATATCCAGCTCTGCTTCCAGCCTGAAAAGGATGTCAAACAACCATGTGCAGTAGCTGTTCAGCAGTTCTCGTTTCATGAGCAGCATATTGAACCGATGGCCCGAAGTTCGCGCCATACTTCGATCATAGGCCGGCAAATACTCCGGACAAACCCTTTCCAGAATACGGCGGGTCGTATCCAGATCCTCCCGATGGTGGGCGTGGATATATTGCGAGTAGTTTGTCTCAATCCAGTAATGACGCTTTTTCGGAAGAACCACATCCGTATTTTTCAAGGATTTCTTTAACTCATCCCCTGTGAGAATCCGCTTCCACCTGCTGCCAGGCCGCCGCTTCGCGAAAAAACGACGGTAATGACACAAGCCCAGATAGGGTTCTTTCAGGTTTTTCCAAGCCCAATACAGAACCGTCAGCTCGCAAAACGTTTCGTTCTTTTCGGAAATTTGGTCTCCTGTATTGTCATGAAGCATATTCGGCATGAGCATATTATGCAGGGCAGCCCCTGCCTCTACATAACAATAGACTGGATCTGCGCAATGCCAATAAGGCTTATGGCAGGCCACAACCAGTTTGACCTCTGTTTCCATGTTTTTCTCCTCGGATTACGTAACTTTTGAATTTGTTTTGCTGCTGCCTCCATCACCACTGCGATAACCGCACATTACCGCAAGCAGTGAATAAACCCTTTGAAGAATCTTATAAAGAAGATACACAACGGGATTTGTTTTGCGATACGGTACGATTTCATTAAAGTCTGTTGGCGTCAGTACAATATTTCCCTTTTTTCCGTCTTTGATCTTGTAGCGCACATTCTCGTTATACTCTGCACGCCAAAAGAGCTTGCCCCAGAGCCTTGAAAACCATGACTGGCGATAACGATAACGTGCAAACAAATAATCCGAGTAAACCAGTTTCTGCAAAGTCGTCTTTTTCAACGTCTCATTTTCCGCCCATCGGTAACCGCCCAGAACACAATCCGAGCGAATCACACGGTAGTGTTTCATTATCTGATAGCCCAACACCGCATCCGCAGTCAGTCCAAAATCATAATTGACACCGCCGCACTCCAGATAAGCCTGTTTCAAGAAAACCGTACCGCAAGAGGGAGCGCCTGTCCCAGATTCTCCACGAATCAACGCGCGGGTTCTCGTCAACGGTTCAAAATACGGAACCCCGCGGGGAATCAGGTTTTGCAGCTCGGAAATCTCAGTAAACAGCACGCGCCTTGCTTGAATGCAGCCAAGAGGCTTTCTTCCCTTAGCCTGACATTGAATGATTCTTTCGATGTTCCGCAGTGCATCCGGGAAAAGGACATCGTCATCATGAAGAAAGCATATCCATTTCCCCCTGGCCAATTCCACGCCCCGGTTCCAATTATAGCCGGGACCGATATTCACCCGGTTATGATAATAGAGCACACGAGAATCTCCCAACTGCCGTACTATCTCAAGCGCAGTCGTCATACCCAAATTATCCAGCGGGGTATTATCCATCACCAGGCATTCCCAAGCAAAATCTGTTTTCTGCTGATTGCAGACGCTCTCCAGCGCTTCTCTTAGAAACTGCCCACGTTGAAACGTGGGCAGCACAACAGAAATCATAGGTTCAGGTACAGCCGCCGGATCTCCGAACATAAGATCTGTTTGCACATCGGCAATCTCTGCAAAGGAATCGAAAAACACATCCAGCTGAGAATACGCTTCTGCTTTCAGGGCATCGTGGTTAAATTTCTGATTACTTTCCAATGGATCAGAAATTATCTTACTGTTTTGTATCATTGACTTTTTATTATCCCAATTTTTACTTTCGGCCATAAAGGGAAGCATAAATTTCAGCAGCCATTTTAATTCCTTTTTCTAATTCAACAGCAGGTTTCCAGCCGCAAGATTTCAATTTTTCAATAGACATTGCTCCACCAGAACGCACCGATGCAGCTGCGTCGCGATCCGTTTCATTTATGAAACATAATTTAACATTTTCGCAATTTGCGGCAATAACACCGGCTTCTGCAAAACCGCGTATGGAAGCAAACTCATTCGCAATGTTGTAAGCCTCCCCCTCTTTTCCTCTCAGTAGCGCATAGAAAATGCCGCGAACTACATCTGTTACATAAGCCATAGAGCGGAACAAGAGCCCAGCGGACTGTAATACAATTGGCTCACATTCCGCAACATTGCGTATGATCTGCGAATAAACACGATTATCTTCCGGCGTACTAGCACCATATACAAAACCAGGTCGGACAATTCGAATAGGACAACCATATTTTCTGACAGCTGCCATGCAAAGGAACTCGCCGCTACGCTTTCCTAAAGAATAGCAGGATCGATTTGTTGACCAGTCATCCGGTCCCCGGAAAGATTCATCTACTGTGCTTACCTGATCTGTTCCATTGCCATACACAGTAAAGCTGCTAACATACACCATGCTCTTACATAATTTTGCCCGTACAAAGTCAATCACATTTTCCGTTCCGATTACATTAGAATTGAAAACACCGATCGGATTCTTTTCAAATTGCTCCGCACTAGCCGCGCTGGCTGCATGAATCACGTAATCAAAGCTCTCAACATCATTCATCGGACTGCACACATCTTGGACTATAACTTTAAAATCATCACGTTCCAGTAATTTGCCATACTTTTTACGGGCCTTATCTTCGCTTCTAATTAAAATAGCAACTCTATTATTGTTCTCTCGTTCGTCATTTAAGCAGAGCAATGCCATAACAATATAGTATGCAATAAAACCGCTTCCTCCTGTAATTAAGAAGGAAGATTCCTTTATATTCTCAAAAATCTCCAATCGGGCTATACCAAGCAGATCATCGTATAGGCTGTCGCAAACAGCATCCTTTACCGTCATTTCAATTCCTCCGTATTTTTTTGTTCATACTTCCATGCGAGTTTGGCCTTTCTCGCCGCCTGCCACATTCTATATCTGATATAAACAAGTTTAATCACGTGAACATATATAAAATACCATAGTTTAGAAGGTTTTCCCACACCATCTAGATAAAAATTTTCCTTTTTAATATATTTTTCAACAGGCATTCCAAGATTTTTTGCATCAATTACCGCATCTGAAAACAGCTTATAATGGCTTCTGCGCATGATCTTGCCCGCAATTCGGCTTAGAACATTCTTTGAATACACATACTCTCTGAAATCATATCCATCTTTGATTACAGCTCTCGTAGACTCCGGTTTTGACATGGAATTGCCGCCCCAACGATAGAAACCAAAAGGTTGTAATGTGGAATAAACCGAATAATGATTTTCCATGCGATAGAACAGTATTAAGTCACCGGAAATACCAAATTCATCAACAAAACCTTCGCATTCCAACGCGGCCTTTCGGTTAAATGTCGTTCCATTTGAAGGGACATCCCCACCAATATTCGCCGTCATCCATAAATTAGCATGTGTCAGTTGAAACAAACGATATGAAAACGGCAAATTGCAAAAATATGTATTCAGACCTGGGATATCTGCATAACAAATATCCTGATCGTTGTCATAGAAGAATTGATAATACTGCGCGCTGATTGCACCTAACGGCTTTTTATCAAGAAATTCATACGCTTTAATCAAACGTCCCATTCTCTGTAATGCATTTGCTATGAGTAAGTCATCGTCGTGTAGAAAACATACCCATTCGCCCCTGGCAATTTGAAGTCCTCGATTGAAATTATCCGCCGGCCGTACATTTCTACTATTTCGGTAATACAAAATTCTTGCATTATTCAGCTTCCGTATATACCGTTCGGTTTCATTAACCTTTCCATCATCCGCTTCGTTATCTAAGATAACAATATCCCACATAAAATCGCAGTGCCATTGTGACAGCACACTCCTAATTGCATGTTCCAAAAGATCTCTACGTTTGTATGTTGGAATCAAAACAGTTATCCATGGATTAGGAATATTTTCCGGATTTCCAAACCGTAAGGTAGTTTTTACATTCTCGATTCGGCTGAGAGAATTAGCTTTTCCTTCGTAATTTATTCCATGATATTTCACTATCAACTCTGCCTCTTTGCTCTCTTTTACCTTTTCTGTTATCTGACTAAACGTTTAATCTTTGAAATTACTTTGGAGTCTTTATGTTTCAAAAGGAATGTACAAAGGGGCATTGGAAGCATCACCGCAAGTTTCATTCTTTTTCTTGCCCCCGGCGATACATACTCAATATTTTTCCCAAACCGCTCAAGTACATCATTATTTAATGTTCCATTCTTACGCATCATAAAGATATCGTAAAATCCATAAATTGGCATTCCGAGTTTTTTTAAACTTCCGATACTTTCGATTTGTTTGCAGAAAGGGCCTGGAATCGCATGTAAAACACGATTCCATTGCACGCCCCAGAGTTCAATCTGATCGCCCTTCTCCAAACATGCGCACCAGCTTTTTGCTGTCCAATTACATGTGAAAAGACTGTGTGGGCTCAAATACACCTGAATGGGCTCCTTTGCAGCAACAGAAAGCAGGGCCCACAACTGCCAAAATCCGCCAACATCATTCTCCATCGGAAGTTCAAGCATTTTTTTTGCTAAATCTCGTCTAATAATCATTGCGCCGCATGCAATTAGCCGCATGAAATATTTTCTGAAATCAATCTTCTCTAAGGAAAGAACTTCATCTATTTTCTGTCCGTCATACTCCGCAGGATACGGGTTAAACAGTACGCATGGAATATTTTCTTTTTCAATTTTTCCCAACACATTATCCAACTCTGCGAAGTTAATGCAATTGCAATCTTTCATAAACCACAGATATTCTGCATCGTCATTTTCCTCATAGAACTTACGTATCATTTTTCCCATATCTGTGCCAAAGTCTGCTGAAACCTTTTGATATGAAATTCCTTGACAATCCTCCAATAGATAGTTTTTGACGGCTACTGCTGCTCGTTTTGTATTTCCATAATCTAAAACAATCGCATTTGCTCCCGAATATGTCCATCCATGTCGCGAAGTATTGAGCATCGTCTCAACATTGCCCCAATTACCATTCGTTGCAATTCCAACCGCTAATTTTTTTTTTGACACCCTGTCATATGCAGACATGGCATGCTTTTTATTGAAGATTACTCGTTCATCCTCGTTCATGTTTTCGAGAACAATTTGCAATTTACTACTAGGCAACGATACTTCTCGCGTAAAAAACGGGGCATAATTGGGGTTACAATTGTATTTCGCCGTGAGATAATACGGTACAGAATATCCCCACTGCTCAGTCTTATAAATATCCTGGATATAAGCATCGTTTACATCCAGCATGGGACTAATGTCATAGTCCTTCCCGCATCTCTCATTCATGTACTTTGCGATAATCTCCAAATTCAGATTACCCGCACCGCGTCCAATTCCATAAACGCTGGCATCAATGATGATGTTCCGGTCAAATCCTTCACGGAGCATAGCCTGTGCGGCCGGAAGGGCCTGCATGAGGTTATTATGGCCATGATAACCCAAGGATATGGAAGAAGCCATGTTTTCATCGGCCAAATGCATATAATGCAGAAGGTTCTCCGGGTTCTGGGTGCCCCAGCTATCCACTACATAGATTGCCAGCGGGTTCAACTCCGAGAATTTTCGCACCATGGATACAAATTCTTCGTCGCTGTATTGATCCACACGGGCAGGCTGAACGCAGAGCTTATATCCCTTTTCCGCAATGCCCTTGCAATACTGGTAGCCTTCTTCCAGCGCGTCTACTACATTACCGTTCTTGTCATGCTTGGTTTTCCAGACAATGACCCGAATAATGTCCGCGGTATCCTCCGAAGCGGGGGCCAACTTCTCCAACGGGAGCGGATTGACTACCTCGCACATGACTGCGTATTGCACACCGGGCTGCTTGTTTCCAATGAGTCTGGTCACCTGCGCCATATCATTGAACACCGTCCGGTCTTTTTGATAAGGCTCATCTTTCAGGAAACCCAGCTCCAGAATCTCCACATGGGTGGATTCCAGCTTCCGGGTCATATTCTCAATGGCCTTTTCCCCGAATTTCCAATCGTTGATGTATCCTCCGTCCCGAAGGGTACAATCCAGCAAATTGATTTTTTCCATTCTGTTATGCTTTCTCGCTTTCCTTCAGTTTTATCGCCTGCCTGGCCTTCTGCGCAATTCGTTCTTCCGTCAGGCCGTAATGTTCCCGCAGGAAAAGTTCGTTTCCAACACAACCAAACTGATCCTCAACGCCCACACGCAGGACGGGTGCAGGAGCATTTTCAGACAGGTATTCGGATACGGCGCTGCCAAGTCCGCCAATCACATTGGCATTCTCCGCCGTAACAATGCATCCGGTCTTTTCAGCGCTGTCCAAGATCAACGCTTCATCCAAAGGTTTAATTGTAACAACATCCACCACACGAGCCTGGATTCCCTCTTTTTCTAACAAAGAGGCCGCCTTCAGGCAGGTAGCAACCATAATGCCGCAGCCAATCAAGGTCACATCGCTGCCTTCCCGCAGAATCTTTCCCTTTCCGATTTCAAAAGGCTCATCCATGGTATATACATCCGGAGCGCCGCGGCGCGGCGTGCGCAGATAGGTCACGCCCGGCCGATCTTTCGTAAGCCGCAGCATGGCTCCCATCATGGCCGCATCCGTGATATCTACAACACACGCACCGGGGATGGTACGCATCATCGCAACATCCTCAAAGCACATATGCGTTCCGCCGTTATGGGTCGCCATAATGCCGGCATCGGAGCCAATCACACGGATGCTCTTTTTTCCATACGCGCCACTGATAAACAGCTGGTCAAACACCCGGCGGGAAGCAAAGGGCGCAAAGCTGTGTACATAAGGCTTACAGCCATTCAGATACATGCCGCAGGCCATACCCACCATGTTTGCCTCTTGAATTCCAATATTAAATACATTTTGAGGAAATTCATGCCAAAGATTCTGGGTCTTCAAAGAGCCCATAAGATCCGCATCCAGATAAACAACCCTGGAATCTTCCCGGATCAGGTCGGCCATGGTCTGCCCAAACACCTGAAGAACTTCTTTTTCCGGCGCTGCACCGGTGTAGCGAACACTCATCTTCTTTTTACCTCCACGCCCAACTTTTCACCTTGTTGTGCCAGTTCCTCCAAGACCTGGTCGCGAAGCTGATCCGAGAAAGCTATACAATGGTTGTTTGCCATTTCTTCAATACATTTTGCTCCCTGCCCCTTCAGTGTCTTCAATACAATCATCGTCGGTTTTCCGTTGGGCCGTTCGATCGCCTCCGAGACAGCCGCCTGGATTGCCGCCACATCAGATCCCTTTACCTTTCGAACGTTCCACCCAAAGGCGCTATATTTTGCAAGCGGATCGCCCAACGTCATCACCTGATCGTTGGTGCCATCAATCTGCATACCGTTCCAATCCAGAAAAGCAACCAGATTATCCAGATGGAAATGAGCCGCCGCCTGAGCCGCTTCCCAGATTTGGCCTTCTGCCGATTCTCCGTCACCGGTAATGCAGAACACCCGCTGATCTCTCCCTGCTTTCTTCGCCGCCAGCGCTGCGCCCGCGGCGATGGACAATCCCTGCCCCAAGCTGCCCGCAGTCGCATCAGCGCCGGGAACCTTCGTCCGGTCGCAGTGGCCCGGCAGCAGGGAGTCGGCGTTATTTAGATGATCCAGACGTTCTTCCGGGAAAAAGCCTCTCCAGCACAGCGCCGCATACAGTGCAGGGCCCGCATGACCTTTGGACAGGATCAAAAAATCACGTTCTGCCCAAGCGGGGTTTTCCGGCCGCACCCTCATAAAATCGGAATACAGCACAGCCATGAGTTCTGCCAGATCCATAGAGCCGCCCACATGTCCGCCGTGATTCCCGGCAAACTCACGAACCATCCGCAGCCGCAGCTCCAAAGCTGTTTTTTCGAGCTGCTTTGTATCCGTTAATTCCATCGTTATTTTCCTCCAACCGCATCTGCAATAGTCTTTGCCATATAATCGATCATTTCATCCGTCATTCCCGGATATACGCCAATCCAGAAAGTGTTGTTCATAATAAAATCTGTATTGTTCAGTTCGCCAACCACACGATACGCATTGGTGTTCCGAATCTGGTCAAAGCAGGGATGCTTAATCAAATTGCCGCTGAACAGCAAACGAGTCTGAATATTGTGATTCTCAACATAGCGGGTGATTTCATTCCGATTCAAACCAGTCTCCGGCTTTACGGATATCAAGAAGCCAAACCAGGACGGGCGACTGTTTTCGGCGGGTTCGGGCAGAATCAGTTTGTCCGCCAGCGGCTCCAAAGCAGCGCGCAGACGATCCCAATTATGGCGGCGGCGCTCAATAAAAGAAGGAAACTTCTTCAACTGTTCACAGCCAATAGCTGCCTGCATATCCGTAACCTTCAGATTGTAGCCAAAATGACTGTACACATACTTATGGTCATAACCCTTCGGCAGCTGGCCATACTGGCCGTCAAAGCGATGGCCGCAGAAATTATCTTTGCCGGAGGGACAGATGCAGTCACGTCCCCAATCTCGGAAGGACAGAATCAGGCGGTGCAGTTTGGGATTATTTGTATAAACGCAGCCGCCCTCACCCATCGTCATATGATGAGGCGGATAAAAACTAGACGTGCCGATATCGCCCCAGGTACCGGTAAAGCGCGTCTCACCATCAATGGTATACTGACTGCCCAGAGCGTCGCAGTTATCTTCCACCAGCCACAGGTTGTGTTTGTCACAGAAGGTTTTTACTGCGGACAGATCAAAGGGATTGCCAAGCGTATGGGCAATCATAACGGCTTTTGTCTTTTCGCTGAGGGCTTCTTCCAATTTCGTTACATCGATATTGTACTGTGGAACGGTCACATCCACGAAAACAGGAACCGCACCATACTGGATGGCTGGAGTTACTGTGGTCGGGAAGCCGCAGGCCACGGTGATGATTTCGTCACCGGGCTTAATCTGCCGTTCTCCCAGTTCAGGCGCAGTCAAGGCCGAAAACGCAATCAGATTGGCAGAAGAACCGCTGTTCACCAGATGCGCATACTTCACACCGATCCAGTCCGCAAATTTCTTTTCAAACTGATCCGCAAAGCGTCCGGTTGTCAGCCAAAAATCCAGCATTGCATCTGTCAACGCGCACATTTCTTTTTCATCGAACATTCTGGCCGCATAAGTAATGCGATCTCCTTCATGATAGGCATCCTTTTTTTCTTTAAAATCGTGATAATACTCGGCAACCATGGCCTTGATTTGTTCTCTAGCCTCTGCCTCGCTGCCCCAATTACTCATATGTTTTTCCTCATTTCTTTTTTTAAATGTCAAAGATTGTTTAGTTGTTCATATAGTTCTTTCGGCAGAGCCGGCGCCAAATCTTGACAGGCGTTGCCCCGCGGCAGATTGGGATTCAATTCAGTGTCCTCATCTACCATCAATTCCAGCATCAGAGGTTCCCTGCCCAATGCGACATTCAAAGGCTCATCCATATTCATAGCGTCTATACGGCGGTACTCAATCTTGTAGGCCTTCGCAATCGCCTCATAATCGGGATAACTATAGCCGCTGTCAATCGTCGTATGAACCAAATAATCTCCATACTTCGCCTTTTCCCGCTCCATAATCATACCGGAAGAATCATTATTCAACACTACAATGGTCATCGGCAGGCGGTTCGCAGAAATAAACTGTAATTCCTGAATATTCATCTGCAACCCCTGATCTCCTACAAAGCAAACGGAAGGATGCCCAGTGGAATAGCATGCGCCAATGGCCTTAGGAAGGGCGCAGCCCAGCGTGCCGAAAGAACCGGAATACATAATTCGGTTCGGCCTCCCGCTGTAAGCATAGGCAGAAGTCACCCAGAAACTGTGATTGCCCACATCGCAAACCAGAGCACTGCCGGGGTCAGCGTCTTCTATGATCTTCATGATTCTGCTGATTACCGGAATCTCATCCCAGCGGTTCAGCGTCTGTTTCAGCTTCTTGCAGACGTCCAGCCAAGCCGGCGCTCCCGCATAATGCAGGTCACGGTTCATCATCTCATAAAGAACATCTGAAGCATCCGCGGTGAAGCTCACACTGTTTGGCACCAAACGGGTGAATTCGGAGCTGTCCACATCCACGCGGATGGTAAAGGCATTTTCCACAATAGGACGAAAACTCTTAGACTGTGCAGGAAATGCCATTCGGTTGCCCAGCGCGATAATCAGATCCGCTTTGCTCAAAATAAAGTTGCTGTATCGGGTCGCGCGGCTTCCGACGAATCCGAAGTACTCGCTGGAATCCGGAACCACATCCTGGGCTGCTCGGCTGGAAAGAATCGGAATCCCATATTTTGCCGCTGCTTGGCGAATCCGTGCAGGGGCCGCGCCATAACGGGTGCCGCTGCCCACCAGCAGTACCGGACGCTTCGCGTTCTTTATCCGCGCTTCAATTTCTGCTGCCGCAGCTGCTGCGGCAGTCTTGTCGGTCATCTGATCTGCAGCCAGATCCTCTGCATCCTCAACCTCTTTGCCAAACAGTCCGGAGAAAATATCCAGAAACACCGGACCTTTACGGCCGGTAGTAGCCTGACGATAAGCTTCCATAATCTCTCGTTGAAGCTCCTCCAGCCTGTCAATGCGCACTGCCTTCTTGGTCACATTCTTTACCAGGGAAACCGTATCGATTTCCTGGTTGTTCAGCACACGCATATCCGGTTTCAGTTCCGTGCTGGAATGAGCCGTAAAGAACATCACAGGAGTGGAATCGTAATATGCGTCGGCAATCGCCGTAATCATATTGGTCATTCCGGGACCTCTGGTGCCGTATGCAACGCCCAGTTTTCCGGTGGCCTGCGCATAACCGCAGGCAGCAAAGGCGCCGCCCTGCTCATGGTAGCTCAAATGAGGGGTAAGTTCCGGCTTACGGCGATCCATGGCATAAAGGAAGTCCATCACAACCACGCCTGGGATGCCGAATACATCTGTAACCCCTTTTTTTATCAGAAAGTCAACAATCCAATCATCAGCTCTCAATTTTCGGTTGATGCTCCTTTCTCAAAAAAGGTTTTAACACATCCAAATAAACATGCTGAATTTTCATAAAATCATTCGGGATTTCGTCAAACCATGCGGCAAAACCGTCATCTGCTTCCGTCTTCGTTCCATTATCGATCTCCCATCCCTCCGGCGTTCGGCATGCAAAGAGAATCGCCACATTATGTCCCCGTTCTCTGGGAAACTCTTTAGAAGCATCCACCCCGCGAATCACATTCCGAACGGCAATGGGTTCTGGAGATATCGTTACTTCCGCGCCCAACTCTCGCCTGGCTGTATTCCGCACACAATGCTCGAAGGACTCCCCGTAGTGCATACACCCGCCCGGAATATGCCAACTATCCTGATACCAAGGATCCTTCCGACGCGTCAATAAGACTTTTCCTTTGGCATTGGTGACCAGCAAATCTACATTCGGTAAAGGAATCAGCCCGGATATCAGCAGAAAAAGTTCCTGAGGCATACCATGATCCGTATTAAACTTTGCCTTTCGCAAAGTTTGAATCGCGTTTGACTGCTCCTGCGTCAATTCAGGCATTGTGTTCCTCCAAGAACAGGCCGATTTCACAATCCATTTCATTAGGAATGTCGCCGCCTGCGAGCCACACCTTGCTGAACCGGCAAACCATATCCATGCACGCTTTGATATGCCAGCGAGGCCGCCATCCAAAGGTTGCCTTGATTTTGCTGCAATCCAGCTTCAAGAAGTTTGCTTCATGAGGTGCGTTGGCCTCTGCCTGGCTTTCCCATACCGCATTTTCGCCCCAGCAGGAGCAGAACAAACTCACCAGTTCCCCGGTTGTTACGCAGTCACAGTCATCCGGCCCAACATTGTAGAACCCCGCATAACGCTTGTCCTCATATTGCTTCTGCGCAATGGTGAGATACACGGCCAGCGGTTCCAGAACATGCTGGTATGGACGGGTGGAATACGGATTCCGCACGCCAATCACCCTGCCGCTCTCCATAGCCCGCACGCAATCCGGAATAATCCGGTCATTGGCAAAATCGCCGCCGCCAATCACGTTCCCAGCTCGAGCCGTAGATACCGCAGGAGAATCTGTTTTATTGAAAAAACTGCATATATAGCTGTGTGTCACCAGTTCAGAGCATGATTTGGAATTGGAGTAAGGGTCAAACCCGTCCAGCGGTTCATCTTCCCGATAGCCCCAACACCATTCGTTGTTCTTATAGACCTTATCAGTGGTCACATTCAGCACGCTTTTTACGCATTTACTTCTGCGAACACATTCCAGAATATTCACAGTACCCATCACGTTGGTTTCATATGTGTAACGAGGTTCTTTATAACTATCCCGCACAATCGGCTGGGCTGCCAAATGCAGAACAATTTCCGGCTGAGCTGCTTCAAACGCAGTTCGCAGCGCATCGAAATCTCGGATATCTCCGATTACGGACGTCATTTTCCCTTCTAAATCCGCCAATTCAAATAGATTCGGCGTAGTCGGCGCTGGCAGGCTGTATCCCGTTACAATCGCGCCGGCCTTCACCAGCATTCGACACAGCCACGTACCCTTAAAGCCGGTATGTCCGGTTACAAATACACGCTTACCGCGATAAAAAGACATATCCATCAATCATTCCACACTTTCCATGGCGCATTTCCCGTACTCCACATTTTTTCCAGCATTTCCTTTTCTCTCGCAGTATCCATGCACTGCCAGAAACCGTTATGGCAGTAACTCATGAGTTCGCCTTTTGCGGCCACCTGTTCCAAAGGCTTCCTTTCGAAAATTGTGCTGTCATCCTCCAGATAGTCGAAAATCTCCGGTTCCAGTACCATGTAGCCCGCATTGATCATCGAACCATCCGATACATTCTTTTCACGGAATGCTTTTACGGAATTATTTTCATCAATATCCAAAATGCCTTTATCCTGTTTCTGCATCACAGAGGTCAACGTGGCCAGCTTTCCATGCCCCTTATGGAATTTCACCAGCTTGGCAATATCTACATCACAGACTCCATCGCCATAAGTCATCATGAAAGTCTCATCGCCTACATACTTCTGAATTCTCTTAATGCGGCCTCCGGTCATTGTGTTCAGCCCCGTATCGACCACCGTAACCCGCCAAGGTTCACAGTGCTGACTGTGAACAATCATTTCATTCTCCCCATGCGTAAAATCAAACGTGATATCACTGTTATGCAGGAAGTAATCCGCGAACCATTCTTTGATCACATACTGCTTGTACCCGGCGCAAATAATAAAATCGGTATAGCCGTAAGCGGCATATTCCTTCATAATATGCCACAGAATCGGTTTCCCTCCGATTTCAACCATCGGCTTAGGCTTAAACTGGCTTTCTTCACTGATTCTTGTTCCGAAACCGCCGGCTAAAATGACAACTTTCATCTTGACATCCTCCCTTTTTCCAAAGTCATTGATTGTTCGGCTGATATGCGTCGCATACCGTGTTGCTGTCTCCATCCATAACGACTCGGCCTCCATCAATCCAAATGGCACGCCTGCAGAGTTTTCTAACGTTGCTGATATCGTGAGATACGAAAAGGAGCGTCGTGTTTCCACTCAAAAGCTCATTCATCCGCATCATGCACTTTTGCTGAAAAGCATAATCGCCAACAGCCAGGACCTCGTCCACGATCAAAATGTCCGCCTTTACTTCGGTAGCAATCGCAAAACCCAAACGTGCTATCATACCGGATGAAAAGTTTTTAACAGGAACATCGACAAATTCTTGCAATTCTGCAAACTCTACAATGCTATCAAAATGCTGCCGCATAAATTTTCGATCATACCCCAGTACTGCACCATTCAGAAAAATGTTTTCACGCGCCGTAAGATCCAAGTCGAAGCCTGCACCCAATTCAATCATTGGGGCGACCGTTCCATTTACCTGAACGCTTCCCTTTGTCGGTCTCATGACTCCGGCAATATTTTTCAGCATTGTGCTCTTGCCGCTTCCGTTCCGACCGATCAGCGCTACCGCTTCCCCTTGATTCACCGTAAAACTCACGTCATTCAAAGCGTAAAACTCGTTAAACAGGAGCTTTCCCTTCAGAAGTTTTACAAAATACTCTTTGATCGTATCCGTTTTTTCCTGAGCCAAATTGAAGCGCATGGACACATTCTTCACATCAATCATGCATTTCTTCTCTAACATTTCGGCACCTCAGATATAAAGGATGAAATTGTTTTGAGCTTTTTTGAAAGTAAAGAGTCCAACCAAAAGTGCGCCCATGCTCCACAGGATACATTGGGCCCAAACTGCCGGCTCTGGGAATGTGCCATACAGCACCAGAGAGCGGAAAAATGTGATATACCCAGTCATCGGATTGGCCAGAATATATGCCCCAACGTCGCTGGGAATCGCGCTCACCGGGTAAAAGATCGGCGTCAAATACATCCAGCCTAAAGTGAGAACGCTATACAGATGTGTTACGTCCCGAAACTGCACAGACAAGGCGGATAAGATTAAACTTACGCCTCCGGAAAAAATGAACAGCAACACCAAGGGAACAAAAAACAGCAAAATCGTCCAATGAAACTGTGCTCCCGTAAAAAGCATTACAAGCAGAATGGCTGCCAGTGAAAAACTCATTGTCACGAAACTTGAAAATACCCGGCTTATCGGGAAAATATATTTGGGTATGTATACCTTTTTTATCAAGCTGGCATTTTGAACAATGGAGTACATTGCCATATTCGTAGATTCATTGAAGAACGCCCACAGTGTTTGTCCGCAAATGAGGTACAAAGGATAATTGGGTATGTCAAATCGAAACATGTAGGAAAACACAACCGTCATAATACCCATCATCAGAAGCGGATTCAGCAAACTCCAAAGATATCCCAAAACGCTGCGCCTGTATTTTACTTTTAAATCCCGCGATACCAATTCTCGGATCAGCGGGCTGTATTTTTGAATCTGTCGAAAAAACATTGGTCTTACTTAACTCCTATCTTTTCTGTTGAGGTTTCAATGCGTTCCACCTGCGGTTCAAAAGAGAAGCCGGAAAAATACGCTCTTAAAATAACAAATAATCTCTTAAAGCGGTGATCTTCTGCTAAAATCAAGGTCTTCAGCATATTAAAAAGACACTTTGCAGTATAATAAATGAAGCCGCCAACGCCTTCTTTGCGGTACAAATAATTCTCATTTCTGAAAGCATATTGATAGCGCGAAAGTCTTTCCTCTTTATCCGTCGCAATATTGCTCCCGTTGTTATTTTTCATTGCATGGATGACCTGACTCGTCTGAACTACATAGCTTCTTTTTCCCCCGCGTACTGCAATCCGGCGTGTAAACTCAATATCATCCCCCCATAAGAAAAAATCTTTTATCGGCAATCCAAAGCTGTATACCCTTTCTAACGGCAAAAACAGGGACACAAAAGTGGCCTGTACCGCCGGAATCAGTTGGGGGGATGGACTGCGGCTTTTTTTCAGCTTCTGTCGATTCATTTTGCATTCACTGCCGTCGATCCACAGAGCGACGCTGGACAACCAGCCGTAATCCCCCTTTAGGAGCCTGTCTGCTTCCAGAAGTCTTTCCAACGCATCCGGTTTAGGCAGCGTGTCGTCATCCATAATCCACACATCGTCATACCCTGCTTCCGCCGCCCAGCGTATTCCGTAATTGAAGCCCCCAGCGCCGCCCAAGTTGCTGCCGGTATTTCGCGATAGAAGGTTCGTCTGCGCTGTCAGCCATTCTTCCGTCCCATCCGTACTGGCATTATTGACGATCAGAATATCGCAGGGGACCGTCTGGCCGAGCAGGGCCTTCACACATTGCTTCAGCAGATCCAATCGATTATATGTAACGACAACTGCCGCAACGCTGTTTTTCTGTTCATTCTGCGGCATCCCACCTAACTCCAATCTTTTCTAATTTTGCGATCCGCTCCGGGGTCATGACGCAGTTGCTGTTCTTCCCCGGTGCTCTTTTCGCGCTTTTCTGACGGGCCAGCCATCGGCCCAGTTTGTAGCCGTTGGAGGTGCGGTAGGCATAGGGAATATTCAAATTCCCGTTTTGCCGATAATAAGCTTGCGCCAGAACATATGCACTTTGCCACTGGCTGTCAAAGGTCTTGTGCCAAGTCATGCCAATGGCTTCCAGCTGCTGAATCTGCTCCTCTGTCAGCTTTTTTGCTGTCTGGGCCTTTCTCTGCCCGGCAATCCACATGCCCAGCAGGAAACCGTCCTCTGTCCGATAAGTGCTTGGGACATTCAAATTTCCATGTTTCTCAAAAAAGACTTTTGCCTGCCAATAGTGGGCATCCCATTTCGTATCCGTTACATCCCAGCTCATGCCGATTTCTTCCAGCTTTGCCACCCGATTCTGGGAAAGCTTGCCTTCTTTCCGGCGTTTGCGCTGATAGCTGACCCATTTTCCCAGATCGATGCCATTGACTACGCATCCCTCCGGTATCAGAAGATTACCGTTAGCTTCGGCATACTCACGAGCCAATTCCCACGCGTCGTTCCATGCAGTCTCCAGCAAGTCGCCCCACACCATTCCAATGGCATTCAGGGCCTCCACCCGTTCCGAGGACAGCTCTCCCTTGCCGCTGCCGCTGTAAATTGCTCGCTGAGTCTGAATCCAGACACCCAGCTGCAATCCGGTTTCCGTGACGTAACGCTTTGGCACCTTTAAATTGCCATTCTCTAGATAATAGACGCGGGCAGCCTCATACCACAGATCCCAGGTTTGATTGAGCGTTTCTTCCAATTCCTGCACCAGACGGACGCTGTCCTCTGTCCGTCCTTCAATCTGAAACTGTTCTGACCGAATCTCATCTTCCTGTCCCTTTTGCCGCAGCTTACAAACAGCATCGGACATTTCTTCCCGGATGGTGCCGATGCTGGTCAAACTGTCAAAATTGTTGACCACATCCAGAATCAACGGTTCCGCCGCCGCTCCGGCTGTCAAGGCTCTGCCGATCTGCTGCTTGTACAAAATAGGAGAAGCGGTAGGCCGGAACAGAATCACACCGCTGACTCCTTCCACGTGAACTCCCTCATTCAGCCGATTGATACACAGCAGCAATTTCAAATGGTCGCTTTCATCCGCCAGGAATGCCGCATACTCCGTCTCTGTTTCCGACGCTCCGGCATAAAGGCTGTAACATCGCGGCTGGTCGTCCACTTCTCGGAACCATGCTGGAACCTGTGTCTTGATTTTTTGCAGATGAGTCCAGTCCGAGCAAAAAAGAAGATATTTTTCTCCCTTTTTCAGATATTGAGTAAAAACCTGCTTCAAACCGTTTGCCTGACTTAGCGTCCGGCGCAGCTCATCCAGATATCGCTGGCTGGGTTCCTTCATTCCCTTAGGAACCAGCGTATCGATCCGTTTCTGATATCGACGCAGTTCCTGCTGATACTGAAAAAGTGTCGTCACATATCGGGGTGTTGGCAGGATTCCCCGCACAATAGCCTCACCCAAGGTCATTTCGCTGGCCACGCAGAGCTTCCCGTCTACGGTAAACAGCTCCTCCGCCATGTTTCGGCAGTTATCCAGATACCGGATAGGCGTTGCTGATAAGCCCAGAATTTTGGCCTGCGGATACTGCTTTAACAGCCGTTCCACACCGACGCTCCAGCAATAAGCCCCGCAGCGGTGAAATTCATCCAGAATGATGTATTGCGGCCACAGCTCAGCCAAGTCTCTTTCCGATAGGCGGAGGAGCCGGGTATAAGTCATGAATGTCACATTGGAGAACTCCCGTCGTGCATTCTGCCGCTGGTTTTCAAAAATGTAATCATTGGGCGACAGCCAGAGAAAAGCGTCTCTCGGATGATCTTCAATAAGTTGAAAAGCCAGAAAGCTCTTTCCTGTGCCGGTTGGATGGATCACGGCCGCACGGCAATACGTCTCTAACATAGGAAGCACGGCCTCATAGGCTGCTCGATTGTGTGCGTAAAGCTCCACCCCTGACGCTCCTTTCTCTTTAACAACATAATCAACATTATGTTGCAGAAAAAGAAAAAGGGCGCCAAAGCGGCACCCGTGAAAGCACAACGGCAAAGCCCTTCCGCAATTTTTTTCAAAATGATCTTGGAAGGGCTTTATTGTGCTGTCTTTTATATGTCGGTTTGCGTATTTTACGAAATATTCGTTGCAGTGAGTAGTTGAATTGATTTTCAAGGTGTGATAAAATAAGGGTGTTGTGTGAAGATGCAAATAACTCAGAACATAATGTTGATTATGTATCTCCTAAACGACAAGTCCCAGACTTTCTATTTTTCTCCGGTGTTCCGTGCCGGTTGTCATAATATAGATTCTGGTGGTGTTGATGCTGCTGTGGCCCAGAATATCCGCCAGCTTGGCAATGTCCTTTTCAACACCATAAAAGGTTCGGGCAAACAGCTTGCGAAGATTATGAGGAAACACCTTGCTTGCCTTTACATGTGCCTTTTCGCAGAGCGCCTTCATCTGTGCCCAAATACTGCTTCGATTCAACGGCTTTCCATTCCTGGTTGTAAAAATCACGCCGGAATGGATGCCTTTTTTCTTTACGTAGGATAGCAGAAGCCCCCGCAGCTTTCCCGGAATCAAGATGGTTCGAATTTTCCCCTTGCACCGCACAGAAATTTCCCCGTCACGCACGCTTTCAACCGTAAAGTAGCTCAACTCGCTGACCCGAATCCCTGTGCCGCAAATCGTCTCCAAGATCAGCCGCAGCCTTGGTCGTCCCTTCGCCGCCTCCAGCAAACGCAGATACTCCGCCTTGGTCAGTTCTTTTTCCTCCGCACAGTAAACCGCATGCTGCATTTTCAAATTCTTCACCCGGCAGTCCCGCCATCCCTGAAAATCCAGGAAGCTATGGATACTGGCCAGCATAGAGTTCACGGATCGCACTGCATATCCATCTTCCGAAATCTGCCGTTTATAGGCGATAACCTGCTCTTTGGTCACTGTCTTCCCATTCAAGAATGCAGAAAAAGCACGGATATCCCGGACGTATTTTTCTACGGTGTGTCCGCTTTTTTCATCCATAACCAAATGTTCACGAAAGGCACAAATCAACTTTTCCGTCAGGTATCTTTCTTTCATTTTTCGTTCCTCCCATATTTTTTATGCATTTTCCGAGGGCAACCCATTGTTGGAGCATGCCGCCGGGTTTCGTCAATCCCGTCGTCGTCATTTTAACCAAGGCAAGTTCCAAATAAAAGAGGGAACAAAAAAATGCCCAAAAGCCTTGGGCAAACTCATAAAGTTTCTGGCGCACAATTTCGTTTTCTCATCCATGAAACGTCTTAATAACCTACCGACGCTTGACGCTTCTTTAAATTGCTGATATACTGATTTCAACAAAAAACGTTCACTTTTTCACGTATAAAAAGGAGACGAAAGCGATGGCAATTTCAAAAAAGCCCTTCGGCGCGCTGTCGGACGGTCGTAACGTGACGCAATATACCCTGACCAACGCGCGCGGCGCATCCGTGAGCGTGATTGATTACGGCGCGATTTTGACCAACGTCTTTGTGCCGGATCGCAGCGGCAGGCTGGACGATGTGGTGCTCGGTTTTGACAATCTGGCCAGCTATCTGGCCGAACATGGCAGCATGGGCGACACGGTCGGCCGTTATGGCAACCGCATCGGGCAGGCGCGCTTCACCATCGACGGCAAGACGTATCAGCTTGACCGCAACAACAACGAAAACCACCTGCACGGCGTTTTGAGCAAGCAGCTCTGGGCAGTCGAACCGGTTGAAACCGCTAACGGCGATCTTCTGCATCTGCACTATGTCAGTCCCGACGGCGAAGATAAATTTCCGGGCACGCTGGACGTGACCGTGACTTATGGCTGGGATGATGATTGCAACCTGTCCATTCGTTACGAGGCGACGACCGACAAGCCGACGCTCTGCAACATGACCAACCACAGCTATTTCAATCTCGCAGGCTGCACCAGCGGCACGATTCACGACCACGTGCTGACGATTGAAGCCGACGCGATCACGCCCGTTTATGATCGCACGCTTATTCCGACCGGCGGCTACATGCCCGTTTCCGGAACACCGTTTGATATGCGTCACGGCCTGCGTCTGGGCGACGGCCTTGACGCGGCGGCTTCCTGCCGCCAGATGACCTATGCGGGCGGTTACGACCACAACTTCGTCCTCCGCAAGGGTGAAGCGATGGGCCTTGCCGCGCGCCTGCACGACCCCAAGAGCGGCCGCGTGATGGAAACGCTGACCGATCAGCCCGGCGTACAGGTCTACACCGCCTGCGGAACGAATATCCCGGGCGGCAAAGGCGGCACGCACTACGGCAAATTCTGCGCCGTCTGCCTGGAAACCCAGCACTTTCCGGATTCGCCGAACAACCCGCAGTTCATCGGCACGACGGTTCTCCGTCCCGGCGAAAAATATGACACGACGACGATTTACGCGTTCCGCACGGAATAATTTCATCATCGCAAAAAAGCAGGCGCTCGTTCCTTCGGGCGTCTGCTTTTTCGTTAAGCTGCTTTTTTTCTGAGCACAATCTTGATGAAATTCAAATATTTTCCCGCGCCCGCTTCCATTGATTTACGGTCGCCGACGGCATACTCATTCTCCTGTTTCAGCCAGTCTGCCCAAACCTCATCGTTAGACTCCATCTCGCTGACCTCAATCACCTCGCAGTCTCGGCTTTGGCCGACGATGTTCCGCCAATACGCCGTGTCGTGCATGTAATCCATCTGTTCGGGCGTCCACGAGAGCAGCAGCTCGGGCGGCAGGCAAGCGTGGCAATCCTTCTTCATGCCCGGAATCGCGATGTACACCCATCCGCCCGGCATCACAAACGGCAGCAGCTTTTCATCCAGATATCGCGGATCGCGGCCGAAATAATTGTAGGAATCCGTGCTAACCACCGCGTCAAAAAAGTTCGGCTCAAACGGAAGCGCCTGCGCGTCCGCTTTCACGGGGATAATCTGCTCATCCGAAAGCCCCATTTGACGGAAAAACGCACGGTTTTCGTCGGGATTGCTCCATAAATCCGCCGCATACACCGTAAATCCATATTCCTTCGCCAGAAAAACAGAGGTCAAGCCCTGTCCGCTACCCAAATCGCACACCGTGCCATGCGCCGGGATTTGATGGTTTTGCAGCAGCTCCTCCTCCAGCTTCACGGGATTCGGTCCCATGATTTTCGAGTTCAACTCCGGCATATCGTATTTCATGCTTTTGATATATTTCATGTTCGTCCCTCTTTTCTTACCCGGTCAAGCCATGTGTCGTAAAACGCATCGACCGCCTGCAAGACCGTCTGTTTCTCCGCCGCGCCGTCGTAAACGGCAAGCATCGCCAGCAGCGGCGCATAACAGGCCACGGCTTCCTGCTCCGCATGTTCAAAACCCATCGCAGCCAGCAAATCCCGCACATAACCAAGCGGACCGCCCGCCAAATACTGCTGATACAGCGCGGCCATCTGCTCATTTCGATATTGTTCGATGGTCAGCATCCGGCGAAACGACGCGGCAAATTCATCCTGCGTCCAATAGCGAAACTGCGCCTTGGAAAACGCGCAAAGCGCCTGTGGCGTTGCAATTTCATAGCTTTGCGGCATTTCCTCCGCCGGGCCCTCCGGCAGCTCGAACGCCTGCGCGCGCTCGGCGTCCAGCTGCTCCATTTTTTGAAGAATGCTTTCAAAAATCGCCTGCTTATTGGCATAATGGCGATAGAGCGCTCCCTTCGTCAGTCCCAGCTCGCCCGCAATCTGGCTGACGGAAACCGCTTCATAGCCATCTTTGGCGAATAGGCGAAGCGAAACCAGTAAAATATGCTCTCGCGTGTCTTTCATCTTTTTCTCCATAAAAATAAACGATCGTTTACATCTGCATTATAGTAAACGATCGTTCACTTGTCAAGTCTTTTTTGATTTACGCGCCCTGTTTTTCCTTCTTGAGCGCTTCATCCAGCGTGTGCCAGCCGAGCACGGCGCATTTCACGCGCGCGGGCATGTGCGCCACGTCGCGCAGTGCGGAGGCTTCTTCCAGCTCGTCGATTTCATCATCTGTCGCTTCGCCCTTAATCATCCGCAGGAAAAGGTCGCCAAGTTTGCGCGCCTCCTCCTCCTTGCGGCCGATAATCATGCCGAGCATGATATCCGCCGAAGCCTGCGAAATCGCGCATCCGTCGCCGACAAACGCGCCATCCTCAATCACGCCGTCCTTCACCTTAAGCTTGAGCCAGATGTGGTCGCCGCAGCTGGGGTTCACGCCCTCCATCGTAATGTTCGCATCGGGCAGGTCATGCTTGAACTCCGGGCGCAGATTGTGCTCCGTCAGAATTTCGTTGTAAAAGCTTCTACGCTCCATAGCCCATTTTCCTCCTCACGTCGGCAATCGAAGCAACCAGTGCGTCCGCTTCCTCCGGCGTATTGTAAAACATGAAGCTCGCGCGCGTCGTCGCGGGCAAACCCAGGTGCATGATGAGCGGCTGGGCGCAGTGATGTCCTGCGCGAACCGCAATACCGTCCGCCGCCAGAATCTCGCTCACGTCGTGCGGATGCACACCGTCGATGATGAAGGACACAATGCCCGTGTGGTTTTCGGGATCGTCGCTGCCCAGCACGCGGACATGCTCTACGTCTTTCAGCCCGTCCATCACGCGGCGAACAAGCAGGTTTTCCTGCTGCTGCATCGCGTCAAAGCCGATGCCCTGAATATATTCGATGGCCGCAGCCAAACCGACCGCACCAGCAGCGTTGACCGTGCCCGCCTCAAACTTGTGCGGCAGTTCGGCAAACACCGCGCTCTCGCGCGTGACGGACTCGATCATCTCGCCGCCGGTCAGGAAAGGCGGCATTTTTTCGAGCAGATCTTCCTTGCCATAGAGCACGCCGATGCCCATCGGCCCCATCAGCTTGTGGCCGGAGAATGCGACGAAATCCGCATCCAACGCCTGCACATCCAGCGGCATGTGGGGCGCGCTCTGCGCCGCATCCAGCACGGCGACCGCGCCGACGGCATGCGCCCGATCGATGATCTTTTTCACCGGATTGACGCAGCCGAGCACGTTGGAGACATGGCCGATAGCGACCAGCTTCGTCTTCTCGCCGATGGTCTGCTCAATCGTCTCGTCGGTCAGCGTGCCGTCCGGCTCGCAATCCATATAGCGCAGGGTCGCGCCCGTCTGGCTGGCGACCATCTGCCACGGGAGTATATTGCTGTGATGCTCCAGAATGGAGACGGCGATTTCGTCGCCCGCCTTCAAATGGTGCATCGCATAGCTGTAAGCCACGAGGTTCAGGCTCTCGGTCGTGTTGCGCGTGAAAATCACGCAGCGCTCACTTGGCGCATGGATGAAGCGCTGCACCGTCTTGCGCGCGTCTTCATACATCTGCGTTGCTTTCAGGCTGAGCGGATAAAAGCCGCGGAGCGGGTTCGCGTTGGCCTGCTCATAAAATGCCTTCACCGCTTCAATCACGCAGGCCGGGCGCTGGGCTGTCGCCGCGTTGTCCAGATACATCACCGGATCGCTTTGCAGCAGTGGAAAATCTTTGCGCCACGGATTAGTCGTCTTGTCCATCGTTCATCACCGTCTTCAACAGGTTTTCGGTCTCCTCGCGGGACTGCGCATCTGGAATTCGGCGGCAGATTCGCTCCAGCTTGGCGCGCGTCATCACGTGCTCAGCCGTCTTTTCATCCATGCCGCGGGAAGCAAAGTAGAACAGCGTATCGTCATCCAGCGCGCCGATGGTCGCGCCGTGGTTGCCCTCGACGTTCTCCTCCGCGCAGAGGATCAGCGGAATGGTCTTGTTCACCACATCGTCGCCCAGCAGCAGCACCTGTTCGCTCTCCTGCCCCTTCGAGCCGGCAGAACCGTTTTTGAAATCGATCGTGCCTCGGAAGATCTTCTCCGCGCGGTCGTTCAGGCTGCCGTCGGCTTCGATGACACAGTTCGTCTTCTTGCCGATGTGGTTGACGATCAGGTTGATATCCACTTTCTGATCTTTCGCCGCCAGATAGCCGATCGCGCTTTCAAACTTCGAGCCGTCGCCGACCAGATCGACGCGCGCGCCGTCCACAGCAATATGTTCGCCGACGATCAGCTGCACCAGTTCGATGGAAGCGTTTTCCTCACACAGGCCGCCGACGTCGTTGAGCAGCGTGTGTCCTTCGCCCTCAAAGAGCAGCTGCACAAGACAGATTTTTGCATTTTTTCCCGCGTAGAGCTTGGTTTGCAGCGCCGTTGCGCCGTCGCCCGCCGGAACAATCTGCTCAACGACGGTCACAGTTTGTCCCTCGTCGGCCTGCACATGCACCACGCCGCCGGACTGATGCGCGCCCTCGCACGCAGCCACGCGCAGACGAATCGGTTCGCTCTGCGCGCCCGCAATCGTCGTCACGGGCAGACCCGCCATTGCGTCTTCAAGCTGCTGACCCGCGCCGGTGCGGATCGCGGCAAATTTCGCTTCGTCCGTCTGCCCGGCCTGCACGTTTTCGGCCAGCATCACGCAGGGACTGGTTTCGTCCTGCCAGCGGATATGCGTTTCATTGAGTTTGAGCCAATACCACGTCTTGCTCGGCAGCTGGTTGATGGCCATGAATTGATTATCGCTCATCTTCCGTTCCCTCCTCAGCCGATGCTGCCCTTCATCTCAAGGCGGATCAGGTTGTTCATTTCCACGGCGTACTCAAGCGGCAGCTCCTTGGATACATTATCCGCAAAGCCGCTGACGATATACGCGCGCGCGTCTTCCTCGCTCATGCCGCGGCTCATCAGATAGAACACGGCCTCGTCGCTGATCGAGCCGATCTGCGCCTCGTGGCCCACATTCGCATCCTTCGTGCGGATATCCATCGCCGGAATCGTGTCCGAGCGGGAGATGGAGTCGAGCATCAGGGACTGGCAGGAGACGGAGGACTTGGCGTTCGCCGCGTTTTTGCCGACCACCACGCTGGAACGGAACGTGCTGATGCCGCCGTCCTTAGAGATGGAACGCGTATTGATATACGAGCTGGTATCCGGCGCATTGTGTACGACCTTCGCGCCGGTATCGAGGTTCTGCCCCTTGCCCGCAAAGGTGATGCCCGTGAACTCCATGCGGGAGCCGCGGCCGTTGAGAATGCTCATCGGATACAGATAGGAAACATGCGAACCGAACGAGCCGGAAACCCACTCGATCACGCCGCCCTCATCGACGACGGCGCGCTTGGTGTTGAGGTTATACATGTTCTTCGACCAGTTTTCGATGGTCGAATAGCGCAGGCGCGCGTTCTTGCCGACGAACAGTTCCACGCAGCCCGCGTGCAGATTGGCGACGTTGTACTTCGGGGCGGAGCAGCCCTCGATGAAGTGCAGATCCGCGCCCTCGTCCACGATAATCAGCGTGTGTTCAAACTGACCCGCGCCCGGCGCATTTAGACGGAAATAGCTTTGCAGCGGGATTTCCACCTTCACGCCCTTGGGCACATACACAAACGAGCCGCCCGACCAGACGGCGCCGTGCAGCGCGGCAAACTTGTGATCCGTGGGCTTGACCAGCTTCATGAAGTGCTTCTTCACCATGTCGGCATACGGCCCAGTCAGCGCGCTTTCCATATCGGTATAAACGACGCCCTGCGCGGCGACTTCCTCGCGCACGTTGTGATAGACCAGCTCGGAGTCATACTGCGCGCCCACGCCGGCCAGCGACTTGCGTTCGGCCTGCGGAATGCCCAGCCGCTCAAACGTGTTCTTGATATCCTCCGGCACGTCGCTCCACTTGGCCTTCATGTTCGTGTTCGGGCGGACATAGGTGACGATGTTATCCATGTTCAGCCCTTCGATGGAAGGGCCCCAGTCCGGCACGCGCATGTTCTGATAAATTTGCAGGGATTGCAGACGGAAAAGCTGCATCCACGCGGGATCGTGCTTTTCCTTTGAAATCTGCTCGACGATAGCCGGGGTCAGGCCCGCGCTGAGCTTGAACGCATCCTTCTCGTCGTCTTTAAAATCGTAGATGCTGCGGTCAACATCTTCGACATAGGTTTTTTCTTCGTTCATGGGTTCTCCCCTTTTCTCAGCGCTGCTCGTACTCGGCGAAGCCGCTCTCGTTGATTTCATCGACCAGCGAAGCGTCGCCGTTCTTGATGATGCTGCCTTCCACCATCACGTGGGTTGTGTCCACATGCAGCGATTCGAGAATCTTGGTGCTGTGGGTGATAATCAGCAGGCTGCCCTTGCAGTCTTCCTGATACTTGCGGATGCCGGCGGAAACGGTGCGCACCGCGTCCACATCCAGGCCGCTGTCCGTCTCATCGAGAATGGCCAGCGCGGGCTTGAGCATCAGCAGCTGAAGAATTTCCGCCTTCTTCTTTTCGCCGCCGGAGAAGCCGACGTTCAGATCGCGCTCCGCGTAGGAGGGATCCATATCCAGCAGCTCCATAGCGCGCTCAAGTTCCTTTTTAAAGCTCCACAGGCGCAGACGGCTGCCCGTTTGCAGTTCCACCGCGTTGCGGATGAACGCGCCCAGCGTCACGCCAGGCACCTCCAGCGGCGCCTGGAAGGACAGAAACATGCCCAGCTTGGCGCGCTCGTTGGCGGCCATATGCGTGATATCCTGCCCCTTGAACATGATCTGACCCTCGGTCACGTGATAACGCGGGCTGCCCATCAGCGTGTAACCCAGCGTGGATTTGCCCGTGCCGTTCGGCCCCATGAGCACATGGGTTTCGCCCGTGCCGATTTCCAGATTGACGCGATCCAGAATCGGCTTATCTTCAACGCTTACGCTCAAGCCCTTGACGGACAGAAGCTCCTTTTCCATGAATTGACACCCCTTTAAATTCAATCAGCTGAAACCCCGCAATTCCCAGCGGGATATTAGGATATAATGACGGACCAAAAGGGCGGACGGACAGTCTGCCCCTACCCTTTTCAAACAAGCGTATTATACGCCTATCCGCTTTTTCTGTCAAGACTTGTTTTTTCAGGCAGTCAATCGTTTTTGCGCCCTCGAACGGCGGCGAGCACGGCACAGGCCAGCTTCCCCAGTTCGACCGGCTTGCCCAGATAGCCGTCCATGCCCGCGTCGAAGATGCGCTCACGCACATCGTCAAACGCGTTGGCCGTCATCGCGACAATCGGAATGGCCGCCGCGTCCTCCTTCGCGCTCCGGCGAATCGCGCGGGTCGCGTCGCAGCCATCCAAGATCGGCATCTGCATATCCATCAAAATCATGTCATACGTGCCCGCCTGCGCCGCTTCAAACAGCCGAAGCGCTTGCAGGCCATCCGCGGCCCGGTCGCACTGCGCGCCCGCATCGGTCAACAGCCACATGATGATCTCCGCGTTCATCTCGCCGTCCTCCGCCAGCAGCACGCGGATGCCCTCCAGCCGCTTTTCCGCGTCCTCCTGCGCCTGATCGGCATACGCCGTCAAATCCATCGGCGTTTTCTCGTCGTTGAGCACCGCAATCATCTTTTCTACCTGCCCCTGAATCTGCGACGCGTACTTTTTCAGTCCATCCATGTTCTGCGTCCTGTTCATCAGATGCGTCAGCCCCAGCACCGCGTTCAGCGGCGTGCGAATGCCCCGGCTGACGCTGCGAAGCAGGCGTTCCTTCTCCGCCTGTTCGCGTTCGAACTGCCCGCGCAGCGCTTCCGTCCGGGTAATCGAGTCCCGAAGCGCCTGATTGATGCTGGCCAGCTCGCGGTTGGCCTTTTCCTGTGCCTGTTCGTTTTCGCGCGCATATTCCGCTTTATGAATCGCATTCAGCATCCGAATGATGCTCACGTCGAGCAGCGTCGTCAGCGCGCCCAGCATCAGCACCACAATCGCGACGATCCGCGCAATCAGCGCCGTGTAATCCATCAGCACATTCTGCACCAGCGCGCAGGCCACCTCGCACACAATCAGATACTGCGTATTTTGAATCGGTCGATAGGCTAAATATACGCGCTTGTCCCCGGTTTTGAGCGTCACGCATCCGGCGTGCCCGGCTTCGATATCCGCAGCCGCCTGACTTTTTGCTTCATCCGGCGTATCGTAGCGCAAAAGCAGGTTTTCCCTGTTCCACACGTCGTCCGCGGCATAGACAACGCGCCCGCTTTCATCCACCATGCAGACGTTGGCCCGCCCGTTATAGGCATAGAAAGCCGATTGGCCGTTGATCGTTTCCGGCCTGTAAGCCACCGCAATCGCGTCATAGCTTTCGTTTTGAACGATGAACGGCAGAATCGGACGCACGACGAAAAAGGCTTCCTCGCCGTTCCACAGGCGATAGCCCGAAACCGTTTTGCCCGCGTCCAGCCTTTCCAGCGCGTCCGCTTCGATCGTCTGCCGCCCTGAATGACCGCTCAGGCAGACGTATCGTCCGTCCAGATTCACAAACAGAACGTCTCGAACGCTCCGCCCGTCCAGCGCCGACAGAAAGCGCGCTTCCTTCTTCAAATCGATAACGCGTTCGCCCTGCGCAAACAGATAGCGTTCCATCGCCTGCGTCAGAAAAAACGAGGTGTTCAGCCGCGTGATATACGGCCTTTCGAGCTGCTCCATCACCACGGCCAGGTCACGCTTGCAGCTTGCATCAATATACGCCTTTGCAGCGTGCAGGCCATAGACGAGGCAGCCGCCAATGCACAGAAAAAACATCGCGCAGACCGCCGTCGCCGCGCCCATCAACCGTCCGATTTTTCTTCTGTTTTTCATAATCCGTAAGCACTCCTTTTGCCCCTGCCGCCCACGCCTTTTGTGGACTGACCCATTCTTGATGGTCTATTCTATGTTCTGACCGGGCATGATATGATATAATGGATATAAATTTTTTGAAGGAGGCTCTTTTATGTGTACGGCAGCAGCGTTTTTGAATGAAGATTTTTATTTCGGCCGCAATCTGGATTATGAATTTTCTTACGGCGACGAGGTGACCATCACTCCGCGCGGCTACGCTTTTCCCATGCGCGGCCTTGCGCCGTTCCGCACCCGCTATGCCATCATCGGCATGGCCTACGTGCAGGGCGATTACCCGCTTTATTATGACGCGATCAATGAAAAGGGCTTGGGCGTTGCGGGGCTGAATTTTGTCGGCAATGCGGTCTATCAGCCGTTTCAGGCCGGCCGCGACAACGTGACCCAATTCGAATTGATACCGTGGCTGCTGGGGCAATGCGCCACGCTGGCGGAAGCGCGCACGCTGCTTGAGCGCATGAGCCTGCTGAACGAGCCGTTCAGCCCCCAGCTTCCGCTGGCACAGCTGCATTGGCTCATCGCGGACAAGACCGGCGCCATCACGGTGGAAGCCACGAGCGACGGCCTGCACATCTACGATAATCCCGTCGGCGTACTGACCAACAACCCGCCGTTCCCCATGCAGCTCTTTTCACTGAACAACTACATGGCGCTCTCCCCGCAATCGCCGAAGAACACCTTCGCGCCGGATGCGCCGCTAGGCGTGTACAGCCGCGGCATGGGCGCAATCGGCCTGCCCGGCGACCTGTCCAGTCAGTCCCGCTTCGTGCGCGCCGCGTTTGTCCGCGCGCATTCTCTCTGCGAACCGACGGAGGAAAGCCGCGTCAGCCAGTTCTTCCACATTCTGACCTCCGTTGAACAGCAGCGCGGATGCTGCGCGTTGGATAACGGCAAATATGAAATCACGCTGTACACCAGCTGCTGCAACGCCACGCGCGGAATTTACTACTATACGACATATGACAACCGCCAAATCACCGCAGTGGATATGCACAGGGAAAATCTGGACGGCGGCGCGCTGATCCGCTACCCTCTGATTGAAAAGGCTTCGATTTATCATCAAAATTGATCGCAGAATCGCCCGAAGCACGTCGTTTCGGACGATTTTATTGTGCGACGCAGGGTTACATCCTTTTTGTTTTCTGCTTTTTCTGTTCGTAACCTCGCTAAATTCCGACATGATTCGACAAGGCATGACTTCATCCGTTCCTTTCTGAAAAAGATTCGCGCGATAGCCAATTTTTTCTTGCATTTGCAGGGGGCCTATTCTATAATAAGAACGTAACACACGCGTTTTTATTCTGTTCATCCCATCCAAGCTATGGTTTCATGATTCATTTTCTTCGGTTTTGATGGGGTCTACGAGCGGAGGTAATCTCTCCTTCATGACATCTGAAAAACAGAGGATTTTGATTGTGGACGATTCCGAAATGAATCGCGCCATTTTAACCAGCATTCTGGATGACGGATATGATTTTCTGGAAGCGGAAAACGGCCTGCAAGCCGTTGAGCTTCTGCGCGCAAACCGGGATATCAACCTCGTTCTGCTGGATATCGTTATGCCCGAACTGGACGGCTTCGGCGTGCTTTCCATCATGAATGAAGAAGGATGGCTCGACAGCAGCCCGGTCATCATGATTTCCTCGGAGAGCGATTCTGTTCTGGTGGAACGCGCCTATCAGCTGGGCGTAACGGATTACATCGGCCGCCCGTTTGATAAAGCGGTCGTTCGCCAGCGCGTCATCAACACGCTGATGCTCTATGGCAAACAGAAGCACCTGATGCGCATGGTCACTGAACAGGTTTACAAGCGTGAAAAAAGCAACAGCCTGATGACGAACGTATTCAGCCACATCGTCGAATTTCGAAACGGCGAAAGCGGCATGCACGTGCAGCATATTCAGGTGGCCGTGGAGCTGCTGCTGCACAGGCTAGTCACCAAAACCGACCGATATAACCTCTCGGAGGACGATATTTCGCTCATCAGCACGGCTTCCGCGCTGCATGACATCGGCAAAATCAGCATTCCGGACGCCATTTTGAACAAGCCCGGCAAGCTGACCCGCGAAGAATTTGAGATCATGAAGACGCACACCACCGTCGGCGCGTCGATGCTCAAAAACATGCCGCTGGCGCAGGGCTGGCTGCAAAGCTGCGTCTTCCAAGAGCCGCGTAGTCAAACTCGAACCAACTCAAACCGGCATCTATCAGGTCATCGCCAAAGCGGTTGTAGTGGAAGGAAAGCCCTGCGTGCTCGAATTGATTTCACGTTCGGATACGGGCGTTTGGTTCAATTCGCACGGCAGAGAGCTGATGCTCGAAAAATACGGTCGGGATTTTTACTCGGACAGCCTGACCGGCGCGTATTGCCGTCAGTATTTTGAAGACCTTCACGCCACGCTGGAGGATTTGGACGGCGTGGTGATGATCGACGTGGATCGCTTCAAGCAGATTAACGATACCTATGGTCATCCGGTCGGTGACATTGCGCTCAAAAAGGTCGCCACCGCCATTCTCTCCTGCATCCGAAGCTCGGATATGCTGATTCGCTATGGCGGGGACGAGTTTCTGGTCATCTTTCCCCAGATTCAGAAAGAAGCTTTTGCGCTGAAAATGCGTTATATGCAGGATGCGGTCAGCCGCGCCGCGGTAGATGGCTATCCGGATATTCAGCTTTCCATCAGCATCGGCGGCGTATACCGTGTCAGGCCGCTGATGGAAGCCATTCGGCAGGCTGACCAACTGATGTATCACGAAAAAGCCCATAAAGGCGTTTTGCGTTTATGACGGAAAGGAAGTAACAACATGACTTTGCAGGAATTTTATGCTCAAATCGGCGGCAATTACGCCGATACCGTTCGTCGGCTGTGCAACGAGTCGCTTGTGCTGCGGTTCGTCAAAAAATATCCGGCCAACCCCTCCATGGATGAATTGCGCGCCGCCATCGGCCAGCAGGATTGGGAAACCGCTTTCCGCGCCGTGCATACGCTCAAGGGCGTTGCGCAGAACCTCGGCTTCGACCGTCTGTATGCCGTCAGCTTCCCGTTGACCGAAGCGCTTCGCGGTGCGAAACCGTTGACCGATCCTTCCCTTTTCGCCGCCGTGGAGGCCGTCCATAACGAGACCATTGCCGCCATTGCCCAGCTCGATTGATTGTTGAGCGGCTATTTCCGCTTCTAAAAAACCAGCCATCGCGATTGAATGCGATGGCTGGTTTTTTTTATACGATTTTCGAAGGATTCTCGATGCAGAGCCGATTCGCCGTCTCCACCCCGAAACGCTGCTTCAATTCCCGATAGCAGGCGCGCATTTGGCATGGGCGGCTGGTCACATTGTGCGAATCCGTCGCCGCGATATCGATGCAGCCCTTTCGAATCACCCGGTTGACCCACAGTTGATTGAAAAACGAATGCTTGCGGCAGATCGTGTCTGCGTTCATCTGCATGGTGATGTGATACGCCTGCTTGAGCTTCCAAACGCGCCCCGGCCAGCGCAGGCATCTGTAACGCTCAATATGCGCAAAAACCGGTTTGTAACCCGCCCTCGTCAGCGCTTTCGCCGCGCTCAGCAACACGCTGTACGGCGCGGTCGGCACAAACTCGACGAGCACATATTCCGTTTCCGCCAGCGTCGGAATCAGGCCGTCGCGAAGCATGCGAACCGCCTGCGGCGTGTAGAGGATTTCGCAGCCGGGGAGGATTTCCAGCTGCATGCCCTGTTCATCGCACCAGGCCTGCGCCCGCGCCATGCGCTCCATCAGCTCCCGCATGGGAAACGGCTTCAGCCCCGGTTCCGCATGCGGCGTGGCGATGATGCGATGGATGCGGTTTTCCCATGCTTTTTCAAGCATCTGCTGGGTTTGTTCCCATGTCTGCGCGCCGTCATCCAGGCCATAGATGATGTGATGATGAATATCAACAAATGGATACGCCGACTTGCTCATTCGTCTTCGTCTTTCTTCTTTTCATCAGCGGTGTAATAACCCGATTTATAGTAGTGATTATAATAAGTTTTATTATAATACTTTTTGGCGCTGAGCGTGTCGAAAGTCACTTTGTTGAGGATGCAGCCGAGAATCGGGCAGCCGGACTGCTCCATCTGGCGCTTGGATTCCAGCAGTTCGCGGCGGCGCGTGTTGTTGTAATTGACGACGAGCACCGAACCGTCGCAGCGCTTCGCAATCTCCGCCGCATCGACGACCGCGCCAATCGGCGGCGTATCCACGAGAATCATGTCAAACTGCGTCGCCAGGTGATCCAGCATTTCGCCAAAATACGGCGTGTCGATCAACGTCATCGGCGAGGAGATATCGCGCCCTGCGGGCATGATGCACGCGCCATACATATTGGTTTCGTAAATGCAGTCGTCCAGTTCGCAATGCCCGGCCAGATAATGCGCAAGGCCGTACATCTCGCCCTCCGTCTCCAAACGCAAGCGGGAAACCATGGTTGAGCGGCGCAAATCCGCATCGATCAGCAGCACATGCTTGCCGCGCTTGGCCATGTTGTGCAGAATATTCAGGCACATATACGACTTTCCCGCGCCCGGCATGTAGCTCGTGACAGCAATACGCTTGCAGTTGCGGCCGGAAAAGGAGAGATTGGTGCAGATGGTGTTGATGGCCTCTGTTCCGGTATAATCCAGCGCATTGAAACGCTTAATCTTGGCCTGTCTCATGGCTGCTTCTCCCCCTTTCTCTCCTTGCTCGTGGCGCGGCGGCTCTGGGCTGCGGTTTTCGTCTGCTTCGGCATCACGCCCAGCGTCGGCAGCTGCACATATTTTTCAATGTCGTCCGCACTGCGCAGGCGGTCGTCCGTCAGGAACTGCACCACAATCACGCCGCAGCAGAGCACGAAGCCGAGCACAAAGCCCATCAACACGTTCTTCGTCTTGTTCGGCGAAGCCGGTCTGCTGGGCAGGAGCGCTTCTTCGAAAATGTTCGGCTGTTTGGTATCCATCTTGGCCGCAATAAATTCACGCGCAACCTGCGCATACGTATCCGCCATATCCTTGGCTTCCTGCGGATCGGTGGAGGTGACGGTGATATACAGAATGCGCGTATCCTTCGGGTTGCTGACGGAAACCATGCTGCTCAGCTCGGTATAAGTGTAATCCAGACCGAGACGCTGAAGCACCATTTCATGCACGTGCCAGTTGGAGAATACCTCCGTGTAGTCGCTGGCCAGATAGTTGCCGATCTGCAAATCCGACAGGTTGATTGCGGAATCCTTCGCGTTGACGACATACAGCTTCGACGTGGCCTCATACTTGGGCGTCACAAAAAAGATCGTATAGACACCGGCAATCAGCGCGCCGAGAATGCAGGCCAACACGATAATCTTCCATTTTTCAAGTAAACGATACATCAATTCAACGAGGTCGATTTCGTCTTCCCCGTCCTCATAGGGCTGCCCGCCCCCCGAATGCTTCCTGCCAAGCTCCTGCGCTTCCGGCTGCTGCATGGTCAATCTCCTATCCTCTTATCGATCTTTTCCTTATACGCCAAAAAGCGGGGCGCATCTTCGCTTCCGATGCGCCCCGCCCAATGTGCTTAGTCGTTGAGCACCGCCATAGCCGTCGCCACAGCGTCGTTCATCTGCGCCACAACGTCAGCCGGGAACTCGACGGCGATATCACCGTTGTCCAGCACTTCGGCGTCGAGCGGAATCCACTTGACGATGTACTGACCGTTCGCGTCGCGGGTGCCATCATAGATACCGACGACGACAACAACCTTCTGGCTCTTTTCATACTTCGTCGTGAAGGTGAAAGTCGCCTTTGCAGCCGTCGTAGCATCCATCTGACCGCCGATTTCAACGGAGATGAACTCGTTCAGCGTCATCGAGTCGGCCTTCACGGTCTCCGGCAGAATCGCGGCGATTTCTTCCTGCGTCTCGGTCGGGAAATACGTCACAGCAGCCTTGCCGCTCACGGCGACTTCCTGATAGATCTTGCTGATTTCCTCGGCAACCGGGGCCGCATCCTCAGTCACATCGATGGACCAAGTTGCTTCTTCGGTCGTACCGTCTTCCTTCACGACTTCAACCGCCTTCACCTGGGTCACGTCGGTCGTCGTCTTGCTGGGCACGCCGGCAGCCATCGCACCAGCCGCGCTCATCACGAGCAGCGCGCTTGCGAGCGTCAGAGCAAACTTCTTCATAAAAACCATCCTCCTAAGTTTTTGAATTGCCATGTATCAGTAATGCCGCTTTCATTCCTGCTTCGTATAGAACGCATCCAGAACAAAATCGACGATTGACTGCTCGTCCGCGTGGAACTCCATAAAGCCATCCTCGCCGATGCTGTGTTCACCGGTCAGGTATTGAACAGGCTCCACTTCATAATGATAGGCCCGGTTGATTTCGTTAATCATCCGCCCGCGGGCCATGTTCGTGGTCAGATACGGCGACAGCGTGTCGATCATCGTCGTGACAAAACCGCTGGATTCGTCGATCTTTTGGCGGATCTTGGGGATCGCCGCATCCATGAAGATACGCTGGCGGGTCATGCGCGCCTCGTTGGTGCCGTCCGCCACGTCGATACGCCGACGCACGAGCGTCATCGCCTGTTCCCCGGTCAGGGTCAGCGTCGCGCCCTCCTTCATCGCCGAATCGGCCATTGTGAAGTCATCCATCAGCGTTACGGTCACGCCGCCGAGCAGGTCGTTCAGCGAGGCAATCGCATCGAGCGGAATCTCCATATAGAGATCGATTTCCGGGCAGTTCAGCAAATCCTCCACCGCCTTGATGGAGTTCTTGCAGCGTTCCTGCCGATCCATGCCGTATCCGTGGGAAAGGCAGACCTGCATCACACGCGAACCCGCTTTGTTGCCAAACAGCCCCAGCACGTTGACCGTCGTCATCGTGTCGCGATCAATTTGCAGCTGGCGGATCGTCTTGTTCTGATGGTCAATCACCAGCAGCAGCAGGAAATCCGATTGGCCGCCGTCGCGGTAGCCCTTGACCTCGTCCGTGGATTTCTTGTCAATGCCGATCATCAGCAGCGAGGTGAGATCCATCTTCTGCTCATAGGTCACGCCGTCGATTTCCACCTTCGGCACTTCGCCAAAGCCTGCGCTCATTTCGCCGCGCGTCTCCGGATATTGCTTTTCCTCCAGATAGCGCCCGCCGATATAAGCCGCGGCCAAAGCCAGTATCACCGCGACGGCTATCAGCGCCGCCTTGATGACGAAGGTTCGATCATCCCGCTTTTCACGCCTGCTGTGAGCCATTTTCCACTCTCCCGCACATGGGGCAGAGCCCTTGCGTTTTTCCTCCCCATGTATGTCGATATTTTATTCCATTTTGAAGATTCTGTCAAGGCGGATTCCATATCTTTTCAAACAAAGATCCGAAATGTTATCAATAAAACGGATTATCGTCCTGCCGATTCAGATTTTCTTCGGCCTGCTCATATTCCGTGCGGTCAAACACACCGAATCGGCCTTTCTCGCTCTTTTTAATGCGGTACATGGCAAAGTCGGCACACTTAATCAAATTCATCATTTCCGTGCCGTCTTCGGGATACCACGCAATGCCGCCGGAAACGTGAATGCGCGTCGCCTGTCCGTTCGGCAGGTTGAAGTGGCTGTTTTCAATGCCGGAAATCAGGCGGTCAATCGCGCGCTGCACGGCTTCGCGGCTGTCGTATCCGCAGAACAGAATGTTGAATTCGTCGCCGGATACGCGCGCGCAGAGCGTGCCATCCGGGATGTTGCGCAGGAAACACACCGCCGCTTCGTGGATGTAGCGGTCGCCCCACTCGTGGCCGAACGTGTCGTTGGTGCGCTTGAGGTTGTCAAGGTCCATCATCACGACCGCCGCATGCTTCATCTTCTCCGGCTGATCGAACATCCGCCCCGCGAAGCGATAGAATGCGCGCCGATTGTACAAACCCGTCAGCAGGTCGTAGTCGCGCTCCCGCTCGATGCGCAGGCGTTCCAGCGTGGCGGTGGTCACATCCTCGGCGAGCACAATCACGCGGGTTTCGATCTGGGTTTCCTTCAGGCGGACGTAGCGCTCCCGGCCATCCAGCGAGCGCACATGCACCAGCGTGCCGTCTCCCTTTTTCTCCACGGCCAGCACATTTTGCGCCATCCGGTTGTGCAGCGTTTTAATCTGCCCCAGCGTCACGCGCCGCGCGTCGCCGCCCTGCACGCCGAGCAGCGGAAAGAAGTTCTCCGTCGCAAACGCAGGCGTCACGTCCGCATCCTTCGATGTGTCAAATTCGCAGCCCGCAATATCCACGCTGGCCATGTCCAGCATGCGCAGAAAGCGTGTCGAAGTGTTGATTGCGTCGCGGCTCAATCCGGCAAAAGCATCCGCAAAGCAGTCCAGTTCGCGAATGCCCGTCGTGGACAGCCGCGGAATGCCGTTTTCATTCGTCCGCGCAATATCGACCTCTTTGGATAGCTTTTCAATCGGTTTGGAAAGCCGCCGCGCGATAAGCACACTGCCCGCCACGTCAAACAGCAGCATCAGCGCAATCGCCAGCAGAATCATCCGCAATACCCGGTCGGGAAACGCGTACAGGCTTTGGGACGAAACAGCGCCCATCAGCACCCAGATTTCATTGTCAAACGGCGCATACATGTCGTAAATCGTCAGCCGCCGCATCTGCGTGACGAGCTTCTTGCCGTCGCGCTCAAAGACATAGCTGCCGTCCTTCCCCGGCGTGAGCATCATCGTCTCGCCCCGGCGCAGACGCGTTTTGCCGCTGACCATTTTCACCGTCGCGCGATTCGTCGCTTTGTCAAACAGCGCCAGCGCATAGGAGCCGTCCGCATCAAAGCCCAATTCGCCATACGGCAGGCTGGCGCTCACATAATCATCCAGCAGCTCGATGCCCAGCACGCCGTAAACCGTGCCGTCCTCCAGCATCAGCGGCATGGAATACGTCAGCCCCGACGGCAGGCTGGACTGCGCGCTGGCGCTCCAGCAGCCGTAATCCTCCGCGTTGAGTTTGCGCGTCGCCCGATAGGCTTCCATGAACGGCTTGAAGAAATAATCGCCGTAGGATGTGCCGAAGTCATAGCGCGTATCCCAGCCCGTGTCGGTGGAAATGTTCATCGCCTTCACGGTGGAAATCGGCGCGCATTCCAGAAGCAGATCATTGTATTGCGTCGTCGCGCTGACCGTCGGATCAAGATCGCGCACGTGGAAGCCCGTCTTCGCCGTCACGTTGCCGTCCAGGCCCGCCGTGTTGAAAATCACGTAAATGCCCGAATCCTTGTTGCGGTACATCGTCTCGATCATGTCCGTGCAGATCATGCCGATGAGCTTGCTCGCTTCTTTGGAATCGCTGTCCAGCAGGTCAAGCCGGATCGATCCCGCGTCAACCGCGGCCTGCGTCTTTTCGTTGATGGATTGCGCCAGCTCGTCGATATCCGACCACTGCTGGGTCATCTGAATTTCCAGATAGTTGGCCCGGTTGGCGACCTGTTTGCTGAGAATGGAGCGTTCGTTGCTGTTCACCTGGTCGAAAACGCCGCTCAGGTACAGAGAGACCAGAAGAATTGCCGTCTGCAAAAGAATCAAAATCACCAGCGGCTGCATGACTGTGTAAAAAACAGTCTTGCCCGTTTTCTTCTGCTTCTGTTTCACGCTGCTCCTCCGTTCGACGCTCAACGCGTCACTGCCCAACAATCTCGCTCAAATCGCTCATCAGCTGCGTATACCACGCGTCAAAGCGCTCCTCGCTCACGAACTCGGCCGTCGCTTCTTCCAGCGTCGCGCCGCCCGCCAGCGCTTCCTCAACCGCCTCGCGGTCGGCCTGCGCCGCGTCGCTCATGGCGTATTCCAGCTTCTTTCTGGCCTGCGTGCCGGTTTCAAACGCGCGCGTCGTGTAGAGCGTGTTGCTCTTGACGGTCTGCACCGCCGTGTTCAGGCTCTCGCGAACGCCCGGCTTCATGTTCGGGCTGCCCTTTTCGATTTTCGCCATGTCGTTGTTCGCCACCGTCACCGGCAGGTAGCCGGAGCTGACGGAAAACTCGATCGCCCAGTCGCTCTGCGTAAACCACTTGAGGAAGCGCGCGGCGGCTTCCACCTGCGCGTCGCTCTTGTTGATGACCACCATGCCTGCGCCCTGCTGAACGGCGTAATCCGCGCCGTCTTCAAACTTCGGCGCCGGATAAGTCTTGACCTCGATATCGTAGTTTTCGTCGTCGCCGCTGGTCACGTGATCCGGGAAGAACGTGCAGCCCGCCGAAGAACCGACGAACGCAAGCACGTTGCCCGTCTTCATGTCGTCGCTGCGGAAACGACCGGAGGCGGCAAAGTAGCCCTTCACATACGGCACGTAGTAGTTATCCCACAGCCGCTTGGCCACCTCGCGCGGCAGATTGACGGTCGTTTTGCCGTTCTCCGTCTCAAAAACGTCATAGCCCAGCTGCTTTGCGCCGATAATCATATAATTGGCCATCGCGTCGCGGCCAAAGAGCGCCTTGCCGTCGTTCGGCTCATCGGTCAGGCTGTCCGTCCACTCATAATAGCGCTGCGCCATCGCGGTCAGCCCCTCGATGGTCGCAAATTCGTCCGCGCTCGTTCCCGTCGCCGCGGCGAACTTCTGCCAGTCCGTGTCGTTGACTACCAGCAGCTCCGTCGCCTTCGCCACCGGGAAAACCTTCACGCTGCCGTCGCCCTTGAAATCGCCCTCGGTGAGGTAGCTCTCGATGTATTCCTTCTTGTCCTTGTCGCTCAGATACGAGCTGAGATCGGCGGCGCGCCCCATGCTGTCCACCGCGTAGGCCGTGTCCGCATAGGCCGAAAAAATATCCGGCACTTCCTGCGCGCCCACCTTGCCCTGCAGCGCGTCCATCACGTTCTGCTCCAAATCGTTGACCGAGCCAAGGCTCGACGCGCTCACCGTGATGTTGTGATCCTTGCCCTCCGTCGCGTTGAAGGCCTCAACCGCCTCGTTGAACGCGCCCAGCTGCTCGCCGTTGTAATATGTCCAGACCGTCAGTTCGACAGGTTCCTTCTTCTGGCCGCAGCCCGTCAAACCCAGCAGCAGCGCGCCGAGACCCAGCACAGTCGCCGCTTTCTTCCAGTTGTTTTTCATTTTCTTCCTACTTTCCTCTTTTACGCATCTTCTGATACATAAACTGTCTTGCATTATAGCACACGCATACTTTTATTTCAACAAAAATGAAAAAAACGCACAAAAATGCGGGCCGCCCCTTTCGGGAACTGCCCGCCGAACCATCTTTTTACCACCGATTGTCCTTCGTCACAAACGCCCGATAAATCGCGCGCGTGGCGACTTCAAAATCCAGATTATCTACGCCGACGATGATGTTCAGCTCGCTGGAGCCCTGGTCGATCAGGCGCACATTGACGCCCGCCTTCATCAGCGCGTTGAACAGCCGCGCGGAAATGCCCTTGGAGCGCACCATGCCGCGGCCCACCGTCGCGATCAGCGCCAATCCGGAGTGAATCTCCACCGTATCCGGCGCACAAAGTTCGTGAATGCGCTGCACCAGCTTTTCCTTTTTGCCCTCCAGCGTGCTTTCGTGCACAACGACGCACATCGTGTCAATGCCGCTGGGCATGTGTTCAAAGGAAATATCCTGCTCCTCCAACGCCTGAAGCAGCCGGCGGCCAAAGCCGATTTCGGAGTTCATCATCGCCTTTTCCACGTTGATGATGGCAAAATCCTTGTGCCCCGCGATGCCGGTGATGGGATACTCGCTCTCGTAATCCTCCGCCTCGTAGCAGATGACCGTGCCCGGTTCTTCGGGATGGTTCGTGTTGCGGATGTTGGTCGGAATGCCCGCGATGCGCACCGGGAAAATCGCGTCCTCGTGCAGCACGCTTGCGCCCATATACGAAAGCTCGCGCAGTTCGCGATAGGTGACATAGCGAATCGGTTCGGGATTGCGGACGATGCGCGGATCGGCCATCAGGCAGCCGGAAACATCCGTCCAGTTTTCATACATATCTGCGTTGACCGCGCGCGCCACGATCGCGCCCGTGATATCGCTGCCGCCGCGGGAAAAAGTCTTCACATTGCCGTGCGTGTCGCAGCCGTAAAAGCCGGGAACGACCGCGTGCTCGTGCCCGGAGAGCAGTTTGCCGAGCGCTTCCTGCGTTTTGTCGCCGTCCAGCTTGCCTTCCTCGTCGAAGAAAATGCCCTGCTGGGGATCGATGAAATCCCAGCCGAGATAATCCGCCAGCAGAATGCCGTTGAGGTATTCGCCCCGGCTGGCGGCGTAATCCGCGCCCGCGCCAAGCTGAATATTGCGGCTCACCTCGTCCAGATAGCCGTCCAGATCGACGGTCAGCCCCAGCTCCTGCGCAATGCCGTGATACCGCGCGCGAATCGTATCGAAAGCCTCTGCGAAATCCTTGCCGGACGCCGCAAGACGGTTGCATTGATAAAACAGATCGGTCACCTTGATATCGGTGCTGCCGCGCTTGCCCGGCGCGCTGGGCACCACGATGCGCCTGTCTGCGTCGGAAAGCAGAATCTCTCTGACCTTCTTGAACTGCGCCGCGTCGGCCAGCGAACTTCCGCCAAATTTTGCTACCTTCATACCCATTCGGAAGCCCTCCGATTTTCTTCTTTTTCATCCTCCGCCGCATGGCCGGAGAATTTCGCAATCGCTTATCAAAAGATGAAGCAGATATCATTCTAAAGAATGTGCCGCGCAAAGTCAAGAGTTATTCGCCCCTCCGCGCGAAAAATGCAGTTTTATACAAGATGCCGCGCATTTTTCTTTGTGCAGCGCGTTTCATGGCGGTCTTTCCGCCTACCGCATCCTATGCGCCCGCTAACGTGCGCGTGAGCTGAAAAAAGACGGGCCTGCGCCCGCCTTATTCGCGATAGGCCGCCCGAACCTGCGGCGGCTTCTCCTGATCGTCCTCATCGCCAAGCTGCTTCAGGCTTTCGATGGCCTGCGGAATCAGCTCCGCCACGCGCTCCATCGGCGAAGCACATCCCGCGCTGAGCAGGCGCACGCCATTCTTGCCGCACACCAGAAAACCCATCGGATGAATCGACACGCCCGCGCCGGCCCCGCCGGCGAACGGCAGGCCATAAGCCCCCGTCTGCGCGCCGCTGACGGCATATTCTCCGCCGCCCGCCACAAAGCCGAACGCCACGCGCGAAATCGGAATGATGGTCGAGCCGTCCTGCGTCTGCACTGCGTCGCCGATGACCGTGTTCACGTCCACCATGTCTTTAATATTATCCATTGAAACGCCCATCAGGCTTTCGATGGGATGCTTCTCCATGGCTGTCCCTCTTTTCGCTTCTTTTTGACGGCCGCCCTCGCCGCCGCAAGCATAATATCGCCCGCGCGCATGGAAACTATGCACCGCGCCGTTGCCGCCGCGTCCTGCGATGCAAAATCCGCCATAATGCGGATATCGCCGCAGTCCGTCCGTCCCGCGCCTGCCAGCAGGCCGTCCGCCAGCGCGCGAATGCCGCCTGCGAGCATCGCCGTCGCACCCGCGTCCTCCAAACCCGTGCGCACATGCAGCGCGATCAGCTCCCAATCCGCCGCATGCAGCACGGCGCGCGCTATCAGCCAACGCCTGCGAAATTCTTTCTTGTCTGACTTTGTTTTGAATTTCGGCAGCGGAAACCGCATTTGGATTCGCCGCCCCTTCACCCAGCCGCTCACCTGCGCATGAAACGCCAGCGCACCCAGGTCGGCAGAAAAGACAATCTGCCCTTTGGCCGCACCCGCGCAGATATCCGCCGTCACCCGAACGCACAGGAGCAGATACAGCGCAAGCACCAGCGCCACCCGGCATTCCCCCCCATTTTCCCCACATCGGCGTTGCTTTTCACACATTCTTCCTGTATAATAACATCAGCCGCTGAAATTTATGCGCGGCCATCGACAGGAGGACCATCATGAAGTTGATTTCGTGGAATGTCAACGGCCTTCGCGCCTGTCTGGGCAAGGGCTTTGCCGATTATTTTGCGCAGCAGAACGCAGATTTTTTCTGTTTGCAGGAAACCAAGATGCAGCCCGGTCAGGCGCAGATTCCCGCGCCGGATTACATGGAATTTTTCAACTCTGCCGAGAAAAAGGGCTATTCCGGCACGGCGATTCTCGCCAAGCAGCCTCCGCTTTCGGTTAAAATGGGCATGGGCAGCGATCTGCACGACCATGAGGGGCGGCTGATTACGCTTGAATATGCCAACTTCTATCTCGTCACGGTGTATACGCCTAACAGCCAGCGCGGTCTGACGCGGCTGATGTATCGCATGTGCTGGGAGGAAGATTTCCGCCTGTATGTCAAGCAGCTCGACGAGCAGAAACCCGTCATCATCTGCGGCGACATGAACGTGGCCCACAAGGAAATCGACCTCAAGAATCCGAAGACCAACGTCAATAACGCAGGCTTCACCCCGCAGGAGCGCGGCGCGATGACCAAGCTGCTGGAAAGCGGGTTTGTGGATACGTTCCGCTATCTCTATCCCGACGCAGTCGGCCGATACAGCTGGTGGAGCTACATGTTCAATGCCCGCGCCAACAACGCGGGGTGGCGCATCGACTATTTTCTCGTTTCCGACCGCATTAAAAATAAGATTGTCGATGCGCGGATTGACGACGCCATTCTGGGCAGCGACCATTGTCCGGTCGTGCTTGAAATTGATTTATAAAGGAGAAGATTCAAATGAAACTGATGTTTGCTTCCGATATTCACGGTTCCCGCAGCGCGTGCGAAGCGGTACTAAACGCTTACAAGGCCGAGGGCGCGGAGCGTCTGGTTCTGCTGGGCGATCTGCTTTACCACGGCCCGCGCAACAATCTGCCGGATGAATATGATCCGAAGGGCGTGATTGCGCTGCTCAACGGCGTGAAGAATGAACTTTTCTGCGTGCGCGGCAACTGCGACGCGGAGGTGGATCAGATGGTGCTCCAGTTCCCGATCATGGCGGATTACGCGCTGTTTGATCTGGACGGCCGCACCGCGTTCATCACCCACGGCCATCTGTTCAACCTCGACAACCTGCCGCCGCACAAGCCCGGCGACCTGCTGATTCACGGCCACACGCATGTGCTGACCGTGCAGGAAAAGGACGGCATGACCTACATCAACCCCGGTTCCGCCGCCCTGCCGAAGGAAAATCATCCCAAGAGCTACATGATCTACGAAAACGGCGTATTCACCATCAAAACGCTGACGGGCGACGTCATTCTGACGCATAAGGTTTAATGGGGCGCCGCCCCATACCCCCGACAGGAACCTGAGGTTCCTGTACCTCCCTCATAAAAAATGAGACGGTGCGAAAAACCGTCTCATTTTTATATCGAAATCTTTTTTATATCAAGATCAACGCTCGCGCTTTGCGCCCTCAAAGACAAGGCCGACCGCTTCCGCGCCGGTGTTGGAAAGCACCGCACAGCCGAGGTGGAAAATGCCTGCCGGCGCATAGCCGATCTTCTTCGTGCAGGCTTCCACATATTCCGCGTCGTATTTGTGATTCGATACGCCGATGTAATACGGCACGCCCTGCGCCATGCGGCTGGCCATCGTCGTTGCCATGCCGCTGACAACCGCCTTGTCGCCGCGCACCTTCTTGACCACCTGGCTCACGCCGTCGTTGAGCGTGAAAATCGGATGAATGCCAAGCAGATCGCCCGCAATCGCCGCTGCCGCGCTGATTCGGCCGGATTTGCGAATCACCTTGAGCGTGTACGCCGTCAGCAGGATTTCCATCCTCGCGTATTTGTCGTTCAGGTATGCGACGACGCTCTCCATCGTCTCGCCCGCGTCGAGTTTCTGTTTCGCTTCGAGCACGCCCGCACCCTCGGCCATCGAATACGCATGGCTGTCCACGATGAAGATTTCCATCTTGCTGTCGGGATGCTCCTCGTGGAACTGCGCCGCTGCCGCGTGCGCCGCCGCATTCGTGCCGCTTCCGCCCGCATTGATGGAAATATAGAGCACCTGCTCCACGCCCTGGCGGTCGTATTCCTCAAACTTGTCAAAAAACTCAAACTGCGTAATCTGCGCCGTCGTCGGCAGGCCGGACGCGTTTCTCAGCATTTCGCAGAACTGTTCCGGCGTGAAATCGACGCGCTCGGTGTAGCCTTCGCCGTCCAGCGCAATTTTAAAACAAACGATATCAATATGATGCTGCTTGGCCGCTTCCTCCGGCAAATCGCAGGTGGAGTCTGTCAAAACGACATACTTGCTCATTTTTCTTCTTCCTTTCGCAGGCCGTCTCTTGCGCCGCATCAATCAGCGCACAACTTCATAAAGGTATCATATCAGATTTTCAAAAATGTTGCAAGTCTTAATCGCTGACTGTTTCGAGCTATAAGCGCGAAGCGAAACGGAAGGTCAAGGGAACTCAGTTCCCTTGTGGGGTTTGGGGCAACGCTCCATGAAAAAAGACGAATACGCCTTTTGACGCATCCGTCCCTGACTTTAATTTCGGCCTTATTCCAGCCCCACCACGTTGTCCACCGGCAGGGAGAGCACAATGCCCTGCGCGTCGCTTTGCAGGCCGCAGCTGTCGCAGATCGCCTGCATGATCGCCAGCTTGCTTTCCGCCTTGGCGAGAATCATCACGGCTTCCTTCTCCTCCTGCAAACTAAAGCCCCACTGGCTCAACGCTTCCTCCGCGCCGACACGTCGGCTGTGCAGCACCGTTCCGCCCGCTGCGCCCGCGGGACGCGCCGCAGCCATGACTTCCTCGCTGTATCCCTGATTGACCAGCGCGACGATAATCTGATAATCGTTTTCCTGCATAAACGCCCTCCTGATTTCCGGCTTCGGCTTTTCCTCACAAATCTGCTGCACCATCTGCAAAACGCGCTTATTCGCGCCGGACATCGGCACGGTGAACGCAATGCCGCTGCCCGACAGCCCCAGCCGCAGCTCCCGGCGCAGTCGAACCAGCAGATCATCCGCGTCCGCCTTGGGCATCATCGTCAGCAGCAGGCTCTTTTCGCCGCTGTCCAGCCCCAGCATATCCATCATTTCGCGCGAAGCCGTGCCGTGCGCATAAGCCTGAATCTGCATCGGCAGCCTGCCTTTTTCAAACAGCAAAAGCGCTTTTTCCGCGAGCTTCGGCGTGGTAATCAGCATCAGCAGCCGAAACGAAGCGCGCATTTTTTCCGTGCTCATGCCCATTCCTCCTCCAGCTCGACAATTTCATCCCGCCCGTCAAACGCAGGCACAGCCCGCTTCTCGACGCGGCTCGTCTTGATTCGGTAAGCGACGCCCATCAGCTGCACCGCAATCAGCGGCGTCAGCGCAACCAGCGCAACCACGCCGAAAGCGTCCGTCATCACGTTGCCGCCCAGCGTTTCGCATGCGCCGATGCTCAGCGGCAGCAAAAAGGTCGTCGTCATCGGGCCGCTGGCCACGCCGCCGGAGTCGAACGCAATGCCGACGAAAATCGGCGGTACGACAAACGAAAGCCCCAGCGCCAGCGCATAGCCGGGAATCAGGATATACGCAATCGGAATGCCCGTCACCACGCGCAGCATCGCCAGACCGACGCTGACGGATACGCCGACGGACAGACAGCGGTTCATCGCCCGCGCGGAAATTGCGCCGCTGGTCACGCTCTGAATCTGTCGATTGAGCACCTGAATCGCAGGCTCGGCCTTGACGATAAAGAAGCCGATCAGCATGCCGATGGGCACAAGCAGCCACTTATACCCCGGCTGCGCCAGCGAGCGTCCAAGCACCGTGCCGACCGGGCCGAAGCCCACGTTCACGCCGCACAGGAACAGCACCAGACCGGCAAACGTATACGCAAAGCCAACCAGCACGCGCCGCCGTTGGCGCTTCTGATAGCGATGCGTCATGATCTGGAAGATAAAAAACACCGCGATAATCGGCAGGATGGACATCGCGACTTCCGCCATGTAGTGCGGCAGGTCGTCCGCAAAGGTCAGCGCAACATCCTTCGTCGTCGCCACTTTCGGCACAACCGTCGGCGTATAGGCCGCGTCCTGCGGGTTGAAAAAACAGCCCAGCAACAGCACCGCCAGAATCGGCCCGACGCTGGAAAGCGCCACCAGACCGAAGCTGTCGCTCGCCGCGTCCTTGTCGCCGCGCACCGCCGCCATGCCTACGCCCATCGCCATGATGAACGGCACGGTAATCGGCCCGGTCGTCACGCCGCCGGAGTCATAGGCCACGGCCAGAAAGCTTTCGGGCACAAAAATCGAAACCACCGCCAGCAGGCCGTACAGCGTCAGCAGCAGTTTGGACAGGCTGATGCGCTTCAAAATGCGCACAACCGCCAGCGCCAGAAACGCGCCCACGCCGACGGCAACCGAGTAAATCAATACCTTATTCGGAATGGACGGCACCTGCTGGGCGAGCACCTGCAGATCCGGCTCGGCGATGGTGATAATCACGCCCATCACAAACGCAATGGCTACAATGACGGGAATTTTCTTCACGCGCTCCATCTGCACGCCGAGACCCTCGCCCAGCGGCGACATCGCCATTTCAGCGCCCAGCTGAAACAGGCCCATGCCGAACACGAGCAGCACCGCGCCCACCGTAAACATCACTGCCGTGCCGATGTCCATCGGCACGATCACGACGCTCAGCGCCAGCACGACGAGCGTGATGGGCAGCACCGCCGTCAGGGATTCCATCAGCTTTTCCTTGAGTTTGGGGTTCATTGAATCGCTGTCCTTTCCGATTCCAAATTTGAACCGGCCGCATGGCCGATACGTTCAATCTGTTTATATAAGTATATCGGAAAAGGACGTTTCATGTCAAGCCAAACGCACTGACCCGACCGTTCAGTTTCCGTAAAGAAGCGGGCAATTTCTGCGCCAATCCATCAAAAAAGAGCCGCCCGCCGAAGCGGACAGCCCCTTGAAGCCGATTTTACGCCTTGCCGTTGCAGCCCATGACGTTCACGATCTTATGGCGAACCATGTCGCGAAGCGCGATGCGCGCGGGCTTGAGGTACTGGCGCGGATCGAACTGATCCGGATGCTCCGCAAACTGCTTGCGGATCACGCCGGTCATCGCCAGACGCAGGTCGGAGTCCACGTTGATCTTGCAGACGGCCATGGACGCGGCCTGACGGAGCATCTCCTCCGGCACGCCCTGCGCGCCCGGAATGTTGCCGCCGTACTGGTTAATCATCTGCACATACTCCGGCATGACGGAGGAAGCGCCGTGGAGCACGATCGGGAAGCCCGGCAGCTTTTCGGAAACCTTCTCCAGAATGTCAAAGCGCAGATGCGGCTCGCCCTTGAACTTGAACGCGCCGTGGCTCGTGCCGATGGCGATGGCCAGCGAATCAACGCCGGTCGCCTTCACAAACTCCTCGACCTCGTTGGGATCGGTGTAGAGCGCGTCGTCGTCGCCAACCTTCACGTCGTCCTCGACGCCGGCCAGACGGCCCAACTCGCCCTCGACCACAACGCCGTGGTCGTGCGCATATTCCACAACCTGGCGGGTCAGCTTGATGTTCTCCTCAAACGGCAGGTGAGAGCCGTCGATCATAACGGAAGTAAAACCGCCGTCGATGCAGGCCTTGCAGGTTTCAAAGTCCGGACCGTGATCCAGGTGCAGCACGATCGGCAGATCCACGCCGCTCTCCTGCGCATCCAGCAGCGCGGCCTCGACCAGCTTCACCAGATACACATGCTTGGCATAGGCGCGCGCGCCCTTGGACACCTGAAGAATCACCGGCGCCTTTTCCATCGTGGCCGCCTCGGTGATGCCCTGAATGATTTCCATGTTGTTGACGTTGAACGCGCCGATGGCATAATGGCCCTCATACGCCTTCTTAAACATCTCGGTAGAGGTAACAAGACCCATTGAGAATCACTCCTTCTATCATGTCGCCGCGTTTCGCGCGCGGCCTTTACGGATATCTTCCTTCGTTAGTATAGCAACAATTTCCGGTTTTGAACAGCCCCCGCCATTGACTTTGTGCATTTTTTTATGTTTATCGGCCGTTTTTCCGCGCGTTTTCGTCTGTTTTTGTCTGAACGTCTGATGTTTTCATTGACGGCTTCTCCCGCCGCCTGCTATACTATATCCGAAATACCCTGTCGATTGCTTTCGGAGGAAAAAGATGGATCGTTTTGAATGGATAGCCACCGCCGCCTTCGGTCTGGAGGGCGTCGTTGCCCGCGAGCTGGCGCGGCTCGGCCTCGACGCGAAGGCCGAAAACGGTGGCGCGCGTTTTTTCGGTACGTTTGAGGATGCTTTCCGCGCCAACCTGCACGCCCGTTGTGCCGACCGCATTCTGCTGGTTATGGGCCGGTTTGAAGCGCGCAGTTTTGAGGAGCTTTTCGAGGGCGTCCGCGCCCTGCCGTGGGAGGATTTCATCGGCGAACACACCCGTTTCCCGGTGAACGGCAAGTGCGCCCGCAGTCAACTGATGAGCGTGCGCGACTGCCAGTCCATCACGAAAAAGGCGATTGTCGAGCGCCTGCGCGGCCGCTATCACACGGATTGGTTTGCGGAGGATGCGGAGACCGTCTCCATCGACGTTGCGCTGCACGGCGATATCGCCCAGCTCACGCTCGATGCAAGCGGAACGGCGCTCAACCGCCGCGGCTACCGCACGTGGAACGGCGAAGCGCCGCTGCGCGAAACTCTCGCCGCCGCGCTAGTCACGCTCAGCCCTTGGCGGCCCGGCATGCCTCTGCACGACCCCATGTGCGGCACGGGCACGCTGATGATCGAAGCCGCCATGCGCATGGCGCACCGCGCGCCGGGGCTGAACCGCGAATTTGCCATCGAGTCCTGGCGCGGCATGCCGACGGAGGCGTTCGGCGACATCCGCGAACAGGCGCGCGCGGAATTTAACCCGTCGCGAATCGAAGGCATTTCCGGTTCAGACATCGATCCCGAAGCCGTCGAGCTGGCGAACCGCCATTTGAAACAGGCCGGCTTAGCCGGGCGCGTCCGCTTCGAGGTCGCCGATATGCGCGATTGCAGGCGCAGCGAGCCGCAGGGTGTGTTCCTCTGCAACCCGCCTTATGGCGAGCGCCTGAGCGACCGCAGAGCCTGCGAGACGCTGTATCGCGACATGGGGCAGATGCTCCGCGCCAACCCCGGCTGGTCGCTTTCCGCCATCACGTCTCATCCCGGGTTTGAGCGCTGCTTCGGCCGCCGCGCCGATAAGAAGCGCCGCTTCTACAACGGCCGCCTGGAATGCGAATTCATGACCTTCGGCCTGTCTAAACCGAAACGATAAAACATCCCTAAACAGATCGCGGACACGCAATGTCCGCTCCTACAATCGGCGAAAAGCGTTGTAGGGGCGCGCATCGCGCGTCCGCGTTTCTTATGCAGTTCTAGTTTTTCAAATCATAAGCGCCGCTTACAGGTGATCCACGAAGTAATTCTGAATCGCCGCGACGGCCGCTTCTTCGTCTTTCCCCTCCACGGTGACGGTCACTTTGCTTCCGCACCGCATATCAAGCCCCATCACGTCGCGCATCTGCGCAAGCAGAGCCGTTTTTGCGCCGTTTTTCAAGCGAACCCTGCTGCTGAAACGGGCTGCTTCCCGCATCAGGCTGCTCATGGGCCGAGTATGCAGCCCGTCCTGATTGGTCAAAACATAGCTGAACTGTTTCATGAGCACATCTCCTTCTCTGCGGCTTTTCCGCCGCGAGAGGGTATTATACCCGAATGGCCGCCGCCTTGCAAGTCCGTGCTTTTCAGGCTTTCTCCTGCATTTCGGTATTCCGCTGAATTCCCCGCCCCGCATTTGTGCAAGCCTGTGCATTCTTTTGCACACCATGACGCGACAAAACGCAAACTTCCATAAATCGACGAAAAACAGCCTCTTTTTTCGCTCAAGATACCGTTTTTTGCATATATGCCGATTGAATCTGTTATTTCATGCAAACGCTCTACTCATAAAAGCAAAACGCGGACGCGGTTTGAATCCCGCGCCCGCATTTCTCATTTCTGTCTGTGCTCAATCAAATTGCAGGTATTCCGTCATAATGTAGCCGCGCTTGCCATCCGGCAGAACGACGCCCGTCCACTTGTTGCCGTAATCGGTGACCAGCAGAAGCTCGCCTGTGCGCGCCTTATCGATGATTGCGCCGTTCTGGCTGTCCGCCTCGCTGCGCACGTTCACCTTATCCTTGATGACGGAAGCCGTCAGGTGCGTCGTGCTGGCCGGAGCATTCAGCGCCGCCAGCGGCACAAAGCCCGCACGATCCGCCGTCTGGGCTGTCACATCCAGCGAAGGCGAATCGCCCGCCAGCACATAGGCCCAATCGCCGAATTTGCCGAGCATATACATGCGCGTGCCCGACGCGATGGATTCCACCGTATCCGCCTTGACCTCCGGCCTGACGCGGATATCCACATCCGTCTTGGCCGTCGCGCGCTGCGGAATGCGGTCGGAGAGCGGCTCATCCGGCGTGGTCAGCACGCGGATCTGGCTCTTTTTGACATAGCCGACCAGCGTGCCCAGCGAAATCTGAATATAATCCGTCTGCGTATAGGATGTAATCCGCGCCTGCGCGCCGCTGCACAGCGCGCCGATGATCTCTTTTTCGTTATCCGGGTCGCCCAGCACGACGACGGGCAGATCCTCGTCATCCGCCTGCGCCACGCCGATGCTCTGGCTCGCCTGTGCCAAAGACAGGTTGGCAATCGGCAGGAAACCGTAGTCGCCGCAGTCATACGCGCCCGCGCCGCCCTCGCTCGTGCGGACATAAGCGTAATTGTCGCTTTCGGCCAGCAGCTCGACATACATGCCCTGCCCCAGCGTCATATAGCGGCTGGACGCGTCGTCCTTCTCCTGATAAAGCAGCGTGTCGCTCTTGGTCTGCATCAGCAGCGGATAATACGGCACAACGCTGCGCATCTGGCTGCCCAGCGCGTACAGGTTCGCCGTCTGCGTGTACTTGATCCAGCCGGAAACGCCGCCCACGCGCACGCGCCGCCACTCGCCCTCCTTGCGCCCGAACAGGCTGAAACAGGCCGTGCCGTTGCTCAGGCGCATGATTTCGTTCGCCTTGGCCGTCGGCGCATCGTACAGGATGGTCTTTTTATCCGTCTTGCCGCTGGAGATGATGCTCACCTTCAGCTCACCCACATCCGTCAGCACGTCCAGCGGCACATAGCCCAGCTTGCGCCCGTCATCCGTCTCCGCCCAGATATAGGCCCAGTTATCCAGAATGCCCAGCAGGCCGACCTTGCTGCTTTCGTTAAGCGTCGCCAGCGATGCGCTCGCATTATCCATCGTCTCGCGAAGCGGAACGCTCGTCATCCACATGCCGTTCAGGTCGATTTCCGCCGCGCGTCCGTCGCCGAAGCCGGAATCCTCGCCGTAACGCGCGGTGATCTCCTCCTGCGGAATCAGATAGGCGGAAGCCATGTAGCCGGTCATGCCGCCAACCTCGACCTTGTCATATTCCTCGTTCTCCACCGCGAGCACATTGACCTCCGTGCCCGTGTAATACAGACCGAGAATCGCGCCGTTCTTAGTCGGCTGATCGCGCAGATTCAGCCGTTCGGGATACACCTTGTCCGTCTCCCGATTATCCACGAACAGGCTTTCGCCAACGCCGCACGCCGCGCACAGCAGCAGCGCAAGGGCGACCAGTGCGCACAAGAGTTTTTTCATCATGCTCACTCCTTTTGTGTTCTCTTTGTCTATAAGACGAAGGAACACGCCTTTTTAATCCCGCTTTGACAAAATTTTACAGCTTCGGTTTTTTCATGCGGATCGCGCCGGGCAGAAGCTCGTAACGCGCTTCATCCACGCGGAGCAGCTTGCCATCCAGATTGACGGTCATGTTGGCCGCGCGCATCGTCACATTTTTCGCCCGCACCACGCGCGCCAAGCCGATTTTCGTGTGCCAGCCCAGCATAAACATCGGCAGAAGCAGTGGAATCAGCGCCCGCGGCACTTTTTTGACCACCACCACATCAAAATAACCGTCGTCCAGCCTTGCGTCCGGCGCAACGCGCATGCCGCCGCCGATACATTGGCCGTTCGCGATTTCCACGATGGTGCAGGCCTCGTGCGTCGCTTCCCCACCGTCGATGATCAGTTCCGCTTCAAACGCCTTATAGCGCCCCAGCACGGAAAGCACCGCCTTGCGGTATGCCTTTTCGCCCGGATAAATCGCCTTCAATTCCTCGGTTTTTTCCAGCACCGCCACGTCAAAGCCCGATCCGGAGACATTGAGAAAGCTCTTTCCGTTCATCCGGCCGCAGTCGATTTGAACCGGCTCGCCCGCAAGCTGGCTCTCAAACGCCGCCATCGGGTCTTTGGGCAGACGGAACGCGCGGGCAAAGTCGTTGCCCGTTCCGCCCGGCACAACATAAAACGTCGCATCCTTATAACAAAGCTCCCCGGTCGCTTCGCAGATCGTGCCGTCCCCGCCGATGCAGACAACGTTCTCGCACCCGGCCTCCAGCGCGGCGCGGGTCTGTCTGGCCGCATCGCCGTCGCCTGCGGTTTCAAACAGGCGGCTTTCCTGCCCCAGCGCGGTAATCCGTTCGGAAACGCGGATGGCCAGCTTTGCGGCTTCTCCACCGCCGGATACCGGGTTGACGATCACGGCAAACATGGCGCATTCCTCCGTTTATCTTTGGCTGATTTTGCGTTATTCTTCTTCGTCTTCCGCGTCTTCGCGCAGGCGGGCAAACGCGCCCGGCATCACCCAGCGCACGGGATCGAGGTCTACCCTGCCCGGCTTTTTCGCAAAGCGCGCGAATTTAATCGGCACGCCCAGCGCGGTGAATTTCATTTCGTGTTCGCTGATGTAGTTGGGCGTAACGCCCGCCGCGTGCAAGTCGCTGGTCAGATAGCGCAGTTCAAACCCGCATGCGTCAAAATACGGCATGGATTCGGTGAACAGCGCGGTATCGTCCGTCTTAAACCAGATTTCGCCGCCGTCCACCAGAAAGTCGCGATACTGCATCAGCTGGCGCGGATGCGTCAGGCGGCGCTTAGCGTATTTCGGCCGTTTCGTCCACGGGTTGCAGAAATTGATGTAGATGCGCTCCACCCGGTCTTCCGGCGCAAACACCTTCTCGATGTAGCTGATGTCATAGCGCGCAATCATCACATTCTTAACCGGCTCGCCGCCAAACGCCTTTTCGATGTTGCGGCGCGTGTCGCCCAGCACGTTGCAGGTGATATCCATCACCACATAATTGATTTCCGGATTATCCTTCACCATCGCGGCGGTAGAAACGCCTTTGCCGCAGCCCAGCTCCAGATACAGCGGCTGATCCTGCTCAAACTGCTCCCGCCAATGGCCGCGCTTGATTTCGGCCTCGTCGGTGAAATACGGGCAGACGGCCAACTCCGGCTTCGCCCATTTTTTGGTGCGCATGTGCATGGGTGGTGTTCTCCTCTTTCCTTTTACGCTCAAAAGCGCGCAGTCTTCAAATTCTTTAGTCGGTCAGGCGCTTCTCGTAGCAGAGCCAGTGTCCTTCCCACTCCGCGCACTCGCCGCATACTTCGTAATTCAGCTTCGCATAGGAGCGCTGCGCCGGAATGTTGCACGTCGCCACCAGGAAACGAACGGCTTCGCAGCCGCGCGCTTTGGCCTGCTCCATCGCATGCGCCAGCATCTTGCGGGCGATGCCGTGTCCCTGCGCGTCATGCGCCACACCGAGACGGCCGAGCTGCGCCCAGCGCGTCACATCAACATACCACGGCGCGAGGTTGTCAAACTCATGAATATCCTGCTCATCAACGATCGAGGAGACGATGCGTCCCGTCGCGTCGCGCATGACGTAGACGATGTTTTCCGCCAGATCGTTTTCCACACATTCCCTGGACGGATATTCGTCGTTCCATGTGCCGTAGGGATCGTCGATCAGGGAGTGATAGAGCGTATAAATTTCATCGCAGTCCGCCTTTTCGGCGCGGCTGATGGTCAGCGGTTCCTGAATCATGGTTTTTCCTTCTTCCTTTTAGTCCTTTGCATGCTCGGTCAGGCCGATATCCACATTGAGCTTTCGTTCGCCGGATTGCAGGCGAATCACGTCGCTCAAGCCCGTTTCCGGGTCGATATCGCTGTCGATTTCATCCAGCGGCGCGCCGAATCGGAAGGTCAGCGTATCGCCCGCCTTCGTCTCCACACGCAGCACATAGCTGCCCGGCCGCAGGTTTTTGAAATGATAATAGCCGTATTCGTCGCTGGTCGTCTGCGCGGCCACAGTCATCGTGTCCGCGTGCAGCAGCGTCAGTTCAACGCCCGCGAGGTTCGCTTCGCCGTAATCCTGCAAGCCGTTTCCATTGCTGTCCAGCCAAACAGTGTCGCCGATTTCGCAGGCTTCAATCGCGCCGACGTTCAGGCTGTCGAGCTTCTGCCCGGCTTCCAGCTGCATCGTCGCGGTTTCCGCCGTGCCGCCCTCCGCGGGGGCCACGCAGGAGCCGCCCTCCGCGCCGCTCTGGTCGGCAAAGAGTTCGCCGCCGGGCAGGGTGAAGCGCAGGGCATACGTGCCGCTTCGAATCAGGCTGAAGCTGTATCGGCCGTCCTCGCTGACGATCTGCTGCGCCGCAACGTTTCCGTCCTCGTCGATCAGCGCCACGGTCACGCCGGGCAGCGCCGCTTCGTCGGCGTTCATCACGCCGTCCGCGTTCTGATCCTGCCACGCACGGCCGCCGACCGTCGCCGTCCGCACCGCCGTGATGGCGTCCAGCGCAAGATGCTCACCCATAGCGAGATGGATTTCATCTGTCTGTCCTTCCTGCGCGTCCGCATCGGTCATTTCAAGCGCCGTTCCCAGCGCAAAGAGCGTATCCTCCGGCAGCGCAATGCGCACGCGATATGTGCCGGGCCGCAGCATGGTCAGCGCAAAACTGCCGTCCGCGTCCGTCTGCGTCGTCGCTACCACCGTGCCGCCCTGGGTCAGCGTCACCACGGCGTTCGCCGTCGTCACACTGCCGGTCAGGCTGGCGGCAGAAATCGCGCCGACGTTCATATTTGCGCGGCTTTCGCCCATCGCAAGGGCAAACTGTTCGCTCTGCGCGCTGCTGGCTTCCGTCATGGCCACAACGCTTTCACCGTCGCAGGTGAACATCATGCCCTCCGGGAGCGTCACGCGCAGCGTATATTCGCCCATGCGCACAAAATCAAGCGCATACTGGCCGTTTTCATCGGTCGTCGCTGTGCGCACCGTCCGCCCATCCTCCGCGCTGACCAGTTCAACCGTCGCGCCAGAAAGGCCGTTTTCCTTTTTGTTATAAACGCCGTCATACTGGCTGTCCTGCCAGACCGTACCGGCCACCGTGCCGACCTGAACCGCGCCGATATCCAAATCCAGATTGTTTTCACCGCTGACGATATCAAGCGCGCCCGTCTGTCCGCTCGCGCTGTCCTGCATGGGAACGACGCTCACGCGGCGCGTGCCGTTCGCATTTTTCGCGAAGGCATAGCCATCCGCCAGCGTGACGGCAATTTCCGCCTGACCGGGCATCACGCCGTCAAAGCGATAGCTGCCCGTTTCATCGGTCGTCGTCGTGAAGGTTTGGCCCGCGTCCACGCCGTCCGTCATGGTCAGCTGAACCGTCGCGCCCTGCACGCCCGCGTCTCCGGTCTGTCTGCGTCCGTCGTCGTCCGCATCCAGCCAGACCACGCCGCCGACGGAAGCAGGCGTCAGCGCGCCAACCGTCACACCGGAAAGCGTTTCGCCCATGTGCAGTTCGCCCAAATCAAGCGTAACCGTCGCCTCGTCCGTGCGTTCGACCAACGAATCCGCCCCGCCCGCAGTATAGACATAGCCCTCCGGCAGGGTGATCCGCACGCTGTATGCGCCGGGCATCAGCCGATCAAAGGTAAATTCGCCGCTTCGGGTGGACTGCGTCTGCGCAATTTCCGCGCCGTCGCCATCCAGCAGCGTCACGGCCGCGCCGCGCAGGCCTTCCGCGTTTTCGCCCATCCGGCCGTCATAATCGTCATCCAGCCAGATGCGGCCCGCAATCTGTCCCTGCGTCAGCAGACCGAACGTCACGCCCTCGACCCGCGCGCCGCCCAGCATCGTGAACGAGGCGGAATAGCCGCGCCCGTCCTTCGTGCTTTCCAGCGGGAGCGCGCTGCTCTGCGCCGTGCCGGAGAAGACATAGCCCTCCGGCGCATCCACACGGAGCTTATAATCGCCGGGCGCAATTTTTTCGAAGGTGAACTGTCCGTTTTCGTCGGTCGTCGCGCTGGCGGTAATGACGCGTCCCGCGCCGTTCATCAGATGAACCTCCACGCCGGAAAGCACGTTTTCGCCTTCATCCTGCACGCCGTCGCCGTTTTGATCGATCCAGACCGTGCCCGTCAGCGTGCCCATGCGCACAACGCCCGCATTAACCTCGCTGAGCGCGTCGCCGCCGGAAACGGTCAGCACGCGCGTGGTGGAAATCGGCTCGTCGCTCGCCTGCACGCCGCCCTTGGTCATGCTGCGTTCCGTCGCCGAGAAGCCGCTGTCGGCTTCCTTCGCCGTGAAGCGCACGCGATAGCGGCCCGGCGCGATGCCCTCAAAGGCGTAACTGCCATCCTCCGCCGTCTGCGCCGAAGCGACGACCTCGCCCGCACTATTCATCAGCTCGACCGCCGCGCCCTTGCAATAGATTTCGTTCGCGCCGAGTTTCGCGTCCGCGTCGTCGTCATAATAGGCCACGCCGGAAATCGAGCCGGAGAGAATCGCGCCGATATACAGCTTTACGCCGGTCTGCCCCATCGACAGGGTGAACAGCTCGCTTCTGCCGCTGGAAACCGTCGTCTGCGGCACACAGCTGACCGGAGAATTGGCCGCTTCCACCTGCTTGGTGGCGCGCCACTGTCCTGGAAGCTGATAGGCAATCGCATATTGTCCCGGACTCACGCCGGCAAAGGTCACGTTGCCCTCCGCATCCGTCTTATAGGTCACGGATTCCGCATCCTCGCCGTTTTCGATGTGGATCAGCGTCACGCTGACCCCTTCGAAGTTTTCTTCATATGCGCCCTTCACGCCGTCCGCCTGCGTATCCTTAAACACGTTGACGGTCAGCTGGGCCGGGATGGTCACGCCCGCGTCGATATGCTGCGCCTCGTCGCCGACATTGAGCGTGAGGGTCTGCGTGCTTCCGCTTCCCGAAAGCGCGCCGTAGACGGCGGAATCCTCTCCATACTGCGTGAACGTCCATTCGCCGCCCAGCTCAAAGAGTACGCTGTAATCGCCGGGATAGAGATCGTCAAAGGCATATTGTCCGTTTTCGTCGGTGACGGTTTCGGCCACGCCCTCGGTATGGCCGTCCTTCGCCTTGAGCAGCACGACGCGGATGCCGGAAACCGTCTGCGCGCCCGCTTCGATCACGCCGTCGCCGTCGTCATCCACGCGAACCGCGCCGGAAATCGACGCGCTCTGGCAGAGCGTCACCGTGCCAAAATCGACCACATCGCCCTGCGACAAATCCACCATGCGGCGGATTTCGCCATCCTCCGCATCCGGGGAAAGATAGCCCTTCGGAAGCGTCAGCACAACGTCGTATTGTCCCGGCAGAACGCCGGAGAAATCAAACCGGCCGTCGTCGCTCGTCATCACGACGGAAGGCTCGTCGTCGCCCGGCTTTTCCATTTCAAGGTTCAATCCGCCGAAGCCAACCGTCTGGTCGTCCTCCAGCTGCTCAAACACCTCGCCGTAGACCTCGCCCGCATAGATGCAGCCCGCGTTGACGATATAATCGCTGTGGCCGCCGTCGATGACGAGCGTGTCGCTCAAGCCGTAATGCGTGTCGCGCACCGCGCTCTGCACATGTTCGGAATACAGCGCGCCGCTGGAAAACACCACGCCGCTGCCCGCGTCGAACTGCACGGTATAACTGCCGCCGGAAACGGGCGCAAATTCATATCGACCATCCGAATCGGTGCGGCAGCTGCCGACCACCTCGCCGGATTGCGTGAGCAGCGTCACGTTCAGCCCCGCATAGCGCGCGGTTTCGTCCGCATCCATGACGCCGTCCGCGTCGCTGTCCAAAAACGCCACGCCGCTGATGGTGCCGTCCACGCCTGCGGAAGCCGTCGCAAACGCGCCGCTTCCCGTCACGTCGAAGCTGTCCTGCCGGTCTGCATGGCGCGAAATCGCCTGTTTTCCGCCGTCCGGCTGGGTTTTGACCAGCAGCGTGCCTTCAAAGCTCGTCTGCGCGTTCAGCGTCGCCGCACCGCTCACGCCTGTTTTCACGTTCAGCGTGATCTGTCCCGGCGCAAAGCCGCCCGCGGCGCATTCTTCGCCCGTCTGCGCGTTCAGATACGTCACGCGCACCGCGTCGATATCGTTGGGCACATCCGCAAAACTGACCGCCGTCGGCCCGGTGAGCACATCCGTCGTCTTCGCTTCGGAAGGCCGCCAGCCGCCGCCCGCCAGGCTGTATTCCACCCGCGCGCGGTAGCTGCCGCCGTTTTCATCCGTCGGCGCAGTCAGCACAACGCTTTCGATCTTCACGCGCGCGCCGCTCTGCTCAGCCACGTCAACCTGCACGCGCGGCTGAATCAGCGTTTCGCCGCTGCGCACCGCGCCCATATCCACCGTCAGCAAAGTCAGTCCCTGCGCTTCGGCCGCATAGACATCCTCCAGCAGCCCGTCCAGCTCCTCCGTCTCCGGCAGGGACAGACAGGTAAGCTGTACATCGGCCACACTGCCGCCCTGCGTCAAATACGGCGGAATCTCCACCATGACGGCGTCGTTTTCGCACAGCGCATAGCCCTCCGCCGCCTCGGTCTGGCGCAGCGTATAGGTGCCGACCGGAACGGCCATCGGGTTGCGATAGGCCGTGTCGCCCATCGTGAAATCCAGCACCGTTTCGCCATCGCTGTCCACCAATTCAAACGAGCCGCCGGAAACGTGGCCGCCCGTGGTCGCGTCCAGCACATCCAGGCTGATAAAGCCCCTGTCGCTGGAAACCGCGCAATCCAGCACGCGCGTTTCGCCCGCGGCCAGCGTCACTTCATACGCCGTTTCATCCCTGGCAAAGCCGGGCGCACCGCTCAACTCGCGCAGATAATACGTCGTGCCCTCTACCGTGGCGGGAAGTTTGACGCTGACGGCCTTTTGACCGTCCGGCGCGGCATTGGCCCACACGGTGAGCTGTTCCGATGCGGAGGGATACGGCGTGAGCGCGCCGTTTTCCATCGTATATACGCCGTATTCCCCGGTCAGCGGCACGACGTAGGTTTGCAGCTGATCGTTGAATGTCAGGCCTGTCTTGGAGACGGTCAGCAGCGCGTATTCCTCCAGCGGCACAACCGTCTGCTGAACCTCGCCGCCGCTGACCGTCACGGTCTGCTCGCTGGCGAGCGTGTAGCCTTCCGGCATCTGCTTCTGACGAAGCACATAGGTTCCGGCGGGCAGGCCGCCCACGTAGAACGTGCCATCCGTCAGCGTCAAATCATAGGATTGATCGTTCGCGCCGAGCAGCTCAAAGCGCACCTGCGCCAGCTGCTCCTCCGAGAGCGTGCCGCCCGTCAGCGCCACGCGCACGCCGCCGAGCGCGTCCATGCACGTCAGTGTCACGTCGGTCTGCTCCATGTTGCGCACAGTAAAGCGGACGGCCTGCGGCGCAGTCATGCCCTGCGAAAGCCCCTGCACCTGCGCGGTATACTCGCCCGCCGCAAGGCGCATGGCGCAAGCGCCGTTTTCATCGGTTTCCAGCGCCACGCCGATATCGTTCATCCGCTGGCCGCCGTCCTGCACGCTGTACAGGCGCACCGTCGCGCCGGAAAGCGGCTGAACGGCACTGTTTCCATTCGCATCCAAGCCCTCAACGCGCACGGTGAACTGCGCTTCGCCGTAGCTTTCGTGCGCAAGGATCACGTCCGCCGCTTCGCCCGTCACGGCTTCCGCCGTCGTCTGCGGCGCGTCGTCGTGATCCTTCGGCGCGCTCTGCGTGCTAATCTTCGCCGGGCCATCCGCCATCAGCGGCGTAACCACGCGGCCCGTCTCATCCGTCGTCACGGTATAGCTGTGCCCGGTCGAATCTGTCACGGTATACGTCGCATCAGCCAGCGCATTGCCGTTTTCATCCACGCTGTGAAGGACAAGCCTTGTCTGCGCCGCTTCGAAGCAAATCGCTTCCTCGCGGCTGGGCAGTTCAAACGGTTCGGATTCCGGCTGAATGCCAAGCTTCGCCGCATCGCTGTCGGCCAGGCGAAGCACATACGTGCCGCTCAACGCTTCCAGCTGCACGCGCCCATCTGCCGGCTGAATATCTTCCTTGATCAGTGTTCCTTCTGCCGTCAGCAGATCGACCGCGCCGTTTTCCTGCATGGCCATTTCCACACGCGTGCCGTCTTCATCAAGATCCGCACGTTCCAGCGCAAAGCTCTGCGTTTCCAGCGTAAGCAGCTGAACGGTCATCTGCGCCGCCTGCCCGGCTTGAACGGCGATCGACGCATCCTGACGAGCGGTTTCGACCCCGTTCACGGTCAGCGCGCCCAACTGCGTATTGGCCGGCAGGGTCAGCGCCTCCAGATGGTAGCTGCCCGCAGGCATCGCATCGGAGACCGCAAAGCCGTCCGCATCCATCGCATACGGGCCGTAGATTTCGCCCGTCGCATCGGAAACGAAGCTCACCTCGCCGTCGGAAACCGCGCGCCCGCTTTCGGCCTGCACAACAATTCTTCCCTCGCGGCTCGTCGCCTTCAATTCCACCTGCGTGATTTCGCCGCTGCGCACAATCAGCTGTCCCTGCGTGAAAGGAAGCGACGCATCCTCGTTCCCCGCATAGGTAAGCGAAGCGTCATACGTGCCCTCCAGCAAAGCCATCTGCGCCAAGCCGTCGTCATCCGTCGTCACATCCTGCTGGCCGGAAATATGCAGCGTCACGCCGGAAAGCGGCTTTTCCTCCTGATCGCCCAGCGCGTTGACGGAAACCAGCGCTGCCGTCACCTGCACAACGCCCGGAGCGGGATGCTCAAACACCGCATCCGTTTCGGACGCAAGCGCGACCTGCACCTGCATGCTCGTGTTTTCCGCCGGAAGAACACCTTCCGGCAGATCGCTCTCCGTCACCGTATACAATCCCGCATGATCGCAGAACAGCACAGCCTGTCCCTTTTCATCGGTGATCAGCTCGTGTGTCTGCCCCGCTTCGTCCGCCGCCAGCAGCCGCACGCCCGCAATCGCTTCGCCCGCCGCGTTGCGCACCGTGATCAGCAGCCGCCCCTGCGCTTCGTTGCGAACGACAATCTCGCCGCCCGTCACCGGAATCAGCGCCTGATCGTCGAAGACATAGCCCTCCGGCGCGCTCTCCTGCTTCAAATAGAATTCCGTCCCCTGCGGCAGGCTGAAGCGCGTCTCGCTCTCGCCCGTGCGAATGCGCATCGGCTCGCTGGGCAGCAGTGGATTCGCCCACGGCGTGAGCTGTCCTTCGCTGGAATAGACATACACGCCAAATTCCGCGCCGGAAAGCGACTGAACCGTTTCCGTCTCGCCGTTTTCGCCGCATTTCACGCCCTCCACGCGCAGGCTGATCGTGCCCACGCTGCCCGGCGCGCTCATGGCGGGCACATAAATATAGTCGCCAAGGCGTTTTTCCTCCGCGACTGCCGAAGCATTCCATTCAAGCATCGCCAACGCGCACATCAGTGCGCCCGCTTTGATGATTTGATTCAAAACAATATTCCTCCGCTTTCGGGAAAAAGCTCTCTCATCCATTTCAATCCGCTTCCGCTGCGCGTCGCGTGGGAAGCGTCGGCATGAACAAATTCATCCAATTGATTCATTTTAATCCATCCTGCGGGTCTTGTCAAGAAAAGCGAATTGCGCTATACTTTCAGGTAACAAAATTGGAGGCACATCATGAATAAAACCTACACGGAATCCTTTCAGGTGCGCGCAACGGACTGCGACTTTGAGCGCCGCATGCGGCTGGACGCACTTTTTATCGCCATGCAGGAGGGCGGCGAACGCCATGCGCTCTCCCTCGGTGCCGGATATGATCAGATGATGGCGCGCGGGCTGTTTTTCGCACTGGCGCGCATCCATGTCAGCACGCTTCGCGCGCCGCGTCAGGGCGAAACCGTCGTGCATACGACGTGGCCGGGTGAAATGAACCGCTTCTTCTGCCCGCGCTATCACGTCTTTTCGCTGGAGGATGGCACGCCGCTGGCCGCCGCCGGCGCGCTCTGGGTGATGCTGGATACCAAGCAGCGCCGCATCGTCAGCCCGCAGAAGGTCGATCTCGGTTTTCCGGATAACAGCGATCTGCCCACGCCGATTGCCCTGCCCACGCGCATACCCGCGCTCAAGGGCGAAGCGCCTCAGATGTTCACCCGCGCGCCGCAGTATTCCGATTTCGACGTGAACGGCCACGTAAACAATACGAAATACATCGCCTGGCTCTGCGACGCGCTCGGCTTTGACGCGCTGCACGGCGCATACATCGGCGATCTGGTTGCCGGATATGAAAAGGAAATCCGCGGCCACGATCCGCTGCGCGTCACCCTCGCCCGTCAGGAAAACGCGTTCTCCTTCCAGATTGCATCCGACGCGGGCGAAAAGCACTTTGTCGCGGGCGGCACGCTTCGCCCGGAGGTATGAGCATGAACGATATTTTACGCGCCATGCGCGAACGCGCGCTCATCGACCCGGCGTTCCGTCAGGCGATTTTGGCGACTCGAAATGCAGACGATCCGCTGACGGCACTGTGCAATCTGGCGCAGGCCAACGGCTTTAACCTGACGCTGGCAGATATCATTTCCGACGGCGAGGAATTTTCCTGCAACCAGACAAAGTCCACCAACGGCGGCAATCCCATGCCCTACGATTGCTTTGACGATTCGTATGAAATGTTTCTGCTGTCGCTGTAACAGCAGTTTCTTTTGCGGACGCGCAATGCGCGCCCCTACATAAAAACCGACGCTCAACATGAACGTCGGTTTTTGTTATCCCATTTTAATGGTTAATTGCTCGGCCTTGCGGGCGCGTCGCACTTGTCGCACGGCTCCAGCTTGTTATATGGACTCTTGTTGATATCCTTATACGTGAAGCTGCCCGACAGCGGCAGATACTGGCTCGCAACCTTCGAGCAGTTCTGATCCGCATGATAATACTTGCCGCCGCTCTTGTTATAATAGAGCTTGGTCTTCGGTCCGGGCGTCGGGGTCGGCGTGGGTTCGGGCGTCGGGGTCGGCGTCACATTCGGGTCAGGGGTCGGCGTGGCCGCTTCAACCAACACGCCAGTCGAAAGCGAATCCGGATCGACCGCCCACTTTCCTTCCTCGCAGAGCACCAGCGCATCATATTCATAGGTGCGCGTCTTGCCGCCGTAGTTCACGTCGGCCTGAATGGTGATCGTGCGCGCGTTGCTCTCGTCCGTGCCCGTCGGCGCGGCCATCTGCCGCCAATCGAGCAGCGGCTTCTGCGCAAATTTCCAGAAAAGCTGCTGGCTGGGCTGGTCGCTCAGGGAATCCTGCCAGCTCTTGGCGGTATAATCCACCATGTCGGCCACAATGCCCTTGCGCCACTTTTCCATAAAGTTTTCCAGCGCAATTTCTGCGTCGGATTTCACCGTCGCTACATACGGTGTAACGCCATCCGAACCGCTGTCATCATACGAATTGGCATCCACGCTGTTCTCGTCCAGACTGCCATCGTCGCTGCCGCCGGAGAAGCCGGTTTCGGCCAGATCATCCACGCTGTTGTCGCTTGCGGTCATGCTGTCATAATAACCGTCCGGGACGGAGGTGCCCATCGTGCTGTACGACGCGAACGGCGCATCCGTCGCTGTCGGAACAGGCGTAGGCAGAAGCATCGTCTGCGCCGGACGGATGGAAGACGCGTGATTCGCACTCAAGGCGTTAATCAGCGTAAAAACCGTCAGCAGGCCGTAAATCGCGGTCAAAATCATGCGTCCCGGAAACAGGAACGCGTGAATGACCCACATCACGGCCACGGCGGCGACGACCGCCAGCATAAACACCCAGCGCATCGGCTGGAAAAAGATGGCCAGCAGGCCCAGCACCGGCAGAACAATAAAAAACAGCATCAGCATCAGCTGATTGATTTCACGTTTAGAGCGTTTCGGCTTCGGCTTCTGATCGAGCGCCTTAGCAGAACCGGCAGGCGTTGAAGCATAATTCGGCCTGTTGGATCTCATGACATCGCCTCCTGTAAGCGGGCTTAGGCCGCGTACTTTCCATATCTGCGGCCAAACTGCGTTTTTCTCACGTTAAAAAGACGAATCAGCATGCCCGAATCTTGCATTTTCATGCAAAAAGCCTGTTTTTATGCCCGTCTGTTTATCGCGTAAGTTTGATTATATCATAAAAACCGCAAATAGAAAAGAGATGCGGCGAAATTGCCGCATCTCTGTGGGAATTTATGCGCTTACAGCTGGCCCTGCTTTTCCAGAATCGCAGCGTGAGCGGCCGCCAGACGGGCGATCGGCACGCGGAACGGAGAGCAGGAAACATAGTTCAGGCCAACCTTGTGGCAGAACATGACGGAAGACGGATCGCCGCCGTGCTCGCCGCAGATGCCGAGCTTGATGTCCGGGCGGGTCTGCTTGCCGAGCTTAACGGCCATCTGCACGAGCTTGCCAACGCCGTTCTGGTCGAGACGAGCGAACGGATCGGACTCGTAGATCTTCTTGTCGTAGTATGCGCCGAGGAACTTGCCTGCGTCGTCACGGGAGAAGCCGAAGGTCATCTGGGTCAGGTCGTTGGTGCCGAAGGAGAAGAACTGCGCTTCCTTGGCAATCTCGTCGGCGGTGACAGCCGCGCGCGGGATTTCGATCATGGTGCCGACCTTCACATCCAGCTCGACGCCCTTTTCTTCCATAACCTTCTTGGCGGTGTCGAGCACGACCTTCTTCACGTAGGCCAGCTCCTTGACCTCGCCAACCAGCGGGATCATGATTTCCGGATGGATGTCATAGCCATCCTCCTGCTTGACCTCGATCGCCGCTTCGATGACAGCGCGGGTCTGCATCTCGGCGATTTCCGGATAGCGAACCGCCAGACGGCAGCCACGGAAGCCCATCATCGGGTTGAACTCGTGGAGCTCGTCGATCTTGGCGATGATCTTATCGGTGGTGGTGCCCAGCTCCTTGGCCAGCGCTTCGATTTCCTCGGTCATGTTCTTGGCCGGGAGGAACTCATGCAGAGGCGGATCGAGGTAGCGGACGGTCATCGGACGGCCTTCCAGAGCCTTGTACATGCCCTTGAAGTCAGCCTTCTGATACGGCAGCAGCTTGGCGAGCGCTTCGCGGCGCTGCTCCTCGGTCTCGGAGAGGATCATCTGGCGCATGTCGGCGATACGGGTCGCCTCGAAGAACATGTGCTCGGTACGGCACAGGCCGATGCCCTCGGCGCCGTACTTCACGGCCACAGCCGCGTCGTGCGGGTTATCCGCGTTGGTGCGGACGCCCAGCTTACGAGCCGCGTCAGCCCAGCCCATCAGGGTCGCGAAATCGCCGGAAACAGAAGCGTCAACGGTCGGGATCGCCTCGGCGTACACCTTGCCGGTGGAGCCGTCGATGCTCATCCAGTCGCCCTCGTGGAAGACGACGTCGCCGATGGTCGCGGTCTTGCTCTCCTCGTCAACGCGCAGCGCGCCGCAGCCGGCGACGCAGCAGGTGCCCATGCCGCGGGCAACGACAGCCGCGTGAGAGGTCATGCCGCCGCGGGCGGTCAGGATGCCCTGCGCATGAGCCATGCCCTCGATGTCCTCCGGAGAGGTCTCCAGACGAACCAGAACGACCTTCTTGCCGGTCTTGGCGGCAGCGGTCGCTTCCTCGGCGGTGAAATACACCATGCCGCAGGCAGCGCCCGGAGAAGCGGCCAGACCCATGGCGATTTCCTTCGCCTTCTTCAGGGCAACGGCGTCAAACTGCGGATGCAGCAGGGAGTCAAGCTGCTTCGGCTCCACCTTGAGGATGGCCTCGTCGGTGGTAATCATGCCCTCGTTGACCAGATCGACAGCGATCTTCAGCGCGGCGGCCGCGGTGCGCTTGCCGTTACGGGTCTGGAGCATGTAGAGCTTGCCGCGCTCGATGGTGTACTCCATGTCCTGCATGTCGCGGTAGTGATTCTCAAGGGTGTGAGCGATGTTCACAAACTGCTCGTAAACCTCCGGCATGACCTGCTGGAGGGTCTCGATCTTCTGCGGGGTGCGGATGCCGGCGACGACGTCCTCGCCCTGCGCATTGATGAGGTACTCGCCGTAGAGCTTCTTCTCGCCGGTGGACGGGTCGCGGGTGAACGCAACGCCGGTGCCGGAGGTGTTGCCCATGTTGCCGAAGACCATGCTCTGAACGTTGACAGCCGTGCCCCAGTCGGACGGGATGTCGTTCATGCGGCGATAGTAGATGGCGCGCGGGTTATCCCAGGAGCGGAACACGGCCTTGATGGCCTCCATCAGCTGAACCTTCGGGTCCTGCGGGAACTCGACGCCCATCTTCTCCTTGTAGATTTCCTTGAAGCGGACGACGATTTCCTTCATGTCGTCGGCATTCAGGTCGGTGTCATACTTCGCGCCCTTGCTCTCCTTGATCTCGTCCAGAACGCGCTCGAAGAAGCTCTTCGGGATCTCCATGACAACGTCGGAGAACATCTGGATGAAACGGCGGTAGGAGTCATACGCGAAGCGCTCGTTCTGGGTCAGATTGGCCAGACCCTTGACGGCCACGTCGTTCAGGCCCAGGTTCAGGATGGTATCCATCATGCCAGGCATGGACGCGCGCGCGCCGGAGCGCACGGAAACCAGGAACGGATTCTCCAGGTCGCCGAACTTCTTGCCGCAGACCTTCTCGGTCTCGGCCAGAGCGGCGTAAATCTGCTCGACGATATCCTCGCCGATGGTCTTGCCATCCTCGTAGTAGCGGGTGCAAGCCTCGGTGGTGACGGTGAAGCCCTGCGGCACCGGAAGACCGATCTTGGTCATCTCGGCAAGGTTCGCGCCCTTGCCGCCCAGCAGGTTGCGCATGCTGGCGTTGCCTTCCTTAAACAGGTACACATACTTCGTCATGCTGTTTGTTCCTCCTTGAAAGATTCATAATCATTGCAACTTTCTTCATGAAAATGGCTCATGATTGTCGCGCGAATAACAGACCAAATCTGGTCGCACACAAAATATTATACGGCTTCTTCCGACATTTGGCAATCGTTTTTTGTAATTTTTAAACGGTTTTTCGCGTCTTTTTTCCAGATACATCAGACCATTTGACGGGTTTGACAAGAATGCCGCAGGGTTTTTCCCGGTTTTGATGAATTTGCCTGCGCGCCCAAACGCGCGCGTTCCGTCAGTTTCTCGCCAGATATTGTCCGTTGCGCGCAAACTGCCGCTGCGCCGCTTCCAAAACAACGCGGTATTCGTCCCGATACGCATCCTCCCGGCTGATTTGCAGGAAGGTTTCGCGCGTGCGTTCCAGCAGTCGAACGTCTCCGGTCAGCATCAGCGCGGGCATCTGCGGCTCACCGTGCTGGCGCGTGCCGAAAAACTCGCCTGCGCCGCGCAGTTCCAAATCCTTTTGAGCGACAACAAAGCCGTCGTTCGTAGAAACCAGCGTCTTGAGCCGCTCGTTCGGTTCGGCCATCAGGAAGCACCAGCTTTCCTGCGCGCCGCGTCCGACACGGCCGCGAAGCTGATGCAGCTGCGCCAGTCCGAAACGCTCCGCCCCTTCGATGACCATCACGGTCGCGTTGGGCACGTTCACGCCGACTTCGATCACCGTCGTGGCCACAAGCACATCCAGCGCCCCGGCGTAAAACGCGGAAAGCGTGTCTTCCTTCTGTGCTTTGTTCATCCTGCCGTGAACCAGCCCGACCTTGAGCGGGGCCAGCGCCCGTTCCAGCTCCTTCTGCTCCTGCGCGGCGCTGCGCAGATCGGCGTCGTCCACATCCTCCTCGCCGACCAGCGGACAGACGACGTACGTCTGCCGCCCCTGTGCCGCCTGCGCGCGGATAAACGCATACAATCCCTCGCGCTTCTCCTCGGGCACGATGCGCGTGCGGACGGGCGTGCGTCCCGGCGGCATTTCATCCACGGCGGACAGGTCAAGGTCGCCGTAAAGCACCAGCGACAGCGTGCGCGGAATCGGCGTGGCGCTCATCACCATGACATGCGGCGCTTCGCCCTTGTTTTCCAGCGTCGTGCGCTGGCGAACGCCGAAGCGATGCTGTTCGTCGGTGATGGTCAGCCGCAGGCTGGCAAATTCAACGCCCTCGGAGATCAGCGCGTGCGTGCCGATAACCACCTGCCATGCGCCCGTGGCAATCGCTTCTCTGGCGCGCCGCTTCTCCGCCGCCGTCATATGTCCCGTCAGCAGACCGCAGGTCACGCCCATCGGCGCGAGCGTCTCCACCGCGCTTTGCAGATGCTGAGCCGCAAGAATCTCTGTCGGGGCCATCAACGCGGCCTGTCCTCCTGCGCGAACGCACAGATACAGTGCGCAAAACGCAATCAGCGTCTTGCCGCAGCCCACGTCGCCCTGCACCATCCGCGCCATCGCGCGATCCCTGCGCATATCCGCCGCGACCTCGTAAGCCACGCGCCGCTGAGCGTTTGTCGGCGCAAAGGGTAGTCTGGCAAAAAATTCCTCAATCCATTCATCGCGAATTGCCAGCGGCTGTGCGCGCTTTCGTTCGCCTGCCGAACCGGCCACGCCCGCCTGAAAGAGCAGCAGTTCTTCAAAAGCCAGCCGCTCCTTGGCCTGCGCCAATCGGTCGAAATCCGTCGGAAAATGCGCTTCGCGCAGCGCGTCGAGCCGATTCATCAGGCCGCACCGCGTCACCAGCGTCGGCGGAAGCGGATCGGGCGCGTCATATTCGTCCAGCAGCAGCTTCACCGCGTCGCGAAGCGGCTTCTGCCCCACGCCCGGCACGGCGGCATACACGGGAATGATGCTCCCCGGTTCCTCCAGCGACGGATTGATGACAAACAAGCCGCTCTTTTTGCGGACGCATCGCCCATAGAGCGTCACCTCGCAGGTATCAAACAGCTTATCTTTCATCCACGGCTGGTTGAACCACATGCAGCTCACCGAGCCGCATTCATCCGCAATCGTCGCGCTGACCCACTGCATACCGCGCACCCGGTGCAGGGCAGGTTTGCCCTTCACGAAGCCCGCGAAGCACGCCTGCCGCCCCTCGGCCATCTGGGCCGGGGAGAGCGGATGGGTCGTATCCTTATAGCCTGTCGGCAGGGTTTCAACCAGATCGAGCGCGGTTTCAATCCCTCTGGCTGCAAGCGCCTTGAGACGGACCGGGCCGAAGCCCTTGATTTCGGCAAGTGTGCGCATGATGCTTCTCCTAAATAAAATACCGCGCCGCCGATGAACGGCAGAGCGCGGCATGTAAAAGTTCCGGGATTATTCCGCAGAAATCAGGTAATAATACAGCGGCTGTCCGCCATACTGCACCTCAACGTCCAGATTGCTGAACATTTCGGCCACCTCCGCGCCCAGCGCATCGGCGTCCTCCTGCTTGGTGTCCTGACCGTAATAGATGGTGATGAGCGAATCGCCATCCTCCACGACGTGCTTGACCAGATCAAGCGCGATATCGTGAATATCCTGGCCGACAACCTCAATGCGGCCGTTGTGAATGCCGATGATGTCGCCTTCCTTGATTTCCTTATCCTCGAACACCGTATCGCGGACGGCGAAGGTGATCTGGCCGGTCTTCACCTGCTCGGCGGCGGCGGTCATGGCCTCGCGGTTTTCCTCCACGCTCGCTTCCGGGTTGAACGCGACAACCGCGCCGATGCCCATCGCGACGTTCTTCGTCGGCAGAACGATAACGTTCCTCTCGGAAAGTTCGGCCGCCTGCGACGCGGCGAGAATGACGTTGGAGTTATTCGGCAGCACAAAGACGTTCTTCGCGCCGACCTTCTCCACCGCATCCAGAATATCCTCGATGCTCGGGTTCATGGTCTGGCCGCCCTCGACGATATGATCCACGCCCAAATCGCCGAAGATGCCGGAGAATCCTTCGCCCAGCGACACGGCCACCATGCCGTATTCCTTGAGCGGCTTTTCTTCCTTCGCGGCTTCCTCCTGCTGCTTCTTCTCCTCGGCGGCCTTCTGGTCAGCTTCGGCCTTCTTGAGCCGCTCGCGGCGCTCCTCGGCCATGTTGTCGATCTTCAGGTTCACCAGCTCGCCCAGCTCACAGGCATACTGAATCGCCTTGCCGGGGTCGTTGGTGTGCACATGCACCTTCACCAGCGAGAAATCGCCGACGACCACCACGCAGTCGCCGATGCGGGTCAGGCGGGTGCGGAACTTGTTGATGTCGTCCTCGGTTACGCCGGGGTTCATATACTGAATGATGAATTCAGTGCAATACTTGAACTTGACCTCCTCCATCGACTCGTGGTCGTCTTCAAATTCGAAGGTCGCCGCGCTGCCGATGTTGGCGGAGGTATCCTCAATCTTTTCGCCGTTGAAAGCCGCGCGCCAGCCTTTGAGCACGGTCAGCAGGCCCTGTCCGCCGGAATCAACCACGCCCGCCTGCTTGAGCGCGGGGAGCATGTCCGGGGTCTTCTCCAGAATGGTCTCGCCGCTGCGGATGACCTTGTCGAGCAGCTTGGGCAGATCGCCCGGATGCTTGACCACATAGCGGCTGGAATCCTCTGCAATCACGCGGATCACGGTCAGGATCGTGCCTTCCTTCGGCTTCATAACCGCCTTGTACGCGGTCTTCGCGCCGGCTTCCAGGCCCTTGGCGAAAGTCTCCGCGTCGATGGTTTCCACCCCGTCGATGCCGCGGGCAAAGCCGCGCAGAATCTGGGAAAGGATCACGCCGGAGTTGCCGCGCGCGCCCTTGAGCGCGCCGCGGGCGGCCATACTCAGCAGCTTGCTCGCGCTATGCTCGTCCACGGACGTGATTTCCTTGACCGTAGATTTCATCGTCAGGGACATGTTGGTGCCCGTGTCGCCATCCGGCACGGGGAAAACGTTCAGCGCATCGATCGCCTCGCGGTTTTGTTCAAGCAGATTCGCTCCCGCAATAATCATTTCCTTGAGGAGCAATCCGTCTATCGATTGCTGTGACAAAAAATCTCGCCTCCAGTTTCCGTAAGGGGATCAGACGCGGATACCCTCGACCGAAATATTTACTTTGCGCACTTTCGCGCCCGTCATGTTCTCAATCTTGTAGCACACCTGGGATTTGATGATGTTGCAGACCTCCACGATGGAAATGCCGTACTCGACAATGATGAACAGATCGATGTCAATACCGGCCTCCGTGATGTTGACCTGCACGCCCTTGGTCAAATTTTCCTTGCCGAGCCACTCCACAAAGCCGTCCTTGGCGCGCTTGCTGGACATGGCCACGATGCCGTAGCACTCAAGCGCCGCATAACCTGCTACTTTGAGCAGAACATCTTCGCTGATGGTGATCAGACCGAGATCGTTGCTGATTTTGTATTCCATAAAGAAACCCTCCTCGCGCAGGGTCATCCGACCCGAAATATCAAGCGATCAAGGTACAGTATACAGGAAAACGTCCATTTTTACAAGGATTCCGGGAAAAAACATGCGCCGTAAATGTGATTTCCGTGAAAAAAGACAAGCTGCCGCGGAATTTTTTGAAAATTTGAGGGACGAAAATCAAAAAAAACCCTTGTCAAATCGCGGATGAGGTGCTACAATAATCACGTTATGACTGTTTACGCACCAGAAGGAGGTGTGATTATGGGAAAGATTTGTGAGGTCTGCCAGAAGGGCGCGATGAGCGGCCACAATGTCAGCCACTCCAACCGCAAGAGCAACCGCGTTTGGCTGCCGAACACCCAGCGCGTTCGCGTGA